>NZ_CAKTVU010000040.1 GCF_934630535.1 uncultured Senegalimassilia sp. | reverse complement strand
TTCGCGGCGGGCTGCGCCGCCTCGGAATCTTGGGCATAAGAATGGGGCTGTACCAAAATCACTTTTGATACAGCCCCATTTTTTTTGCTTATACGTTGTCTTCCAAGTCCATTTGCATGAGATTGACGTTCTCTCGCAGCCGTTTTGCCGCAATACGGGAAAGCTCGCCATCGTCGTAGCGGGTTTGGATCTGTTCAAGCTCGATTTCCAAACCAAGTCGTTCAACGTCGGCGCTTTTATCCTGCGTGGTTGTGAACGTGGTAATGGAAGGAGCGGCTGCACGCAGCGTTCTCAGCAACCGCTGATATTCAATGAGCAGTTTCGAGATGTCCTCGGCGTTGGCGGGGGAGTTTCCAGCCAACTCTTCATGAAGCTTGCCCACTACGTGTTCATAGCATTTGATTTGCAGGGCTCGAGTGGCTTGCGTGGTCTCGCTCAGTTCGGCTCCAGGGACCTTATGCGCGATTTCCTGCAAGCTGCGTCGGCCGAACGTCCTCCATCGTATGAAATGCTGTCGAAGGTTCGCACGTAAAGAGTGCTGGTGCAAAATAAGCTCTTCCATCCTGGCAAGGCGCATGAGGTACTGATAGCCGGCGAATCGATCCACCTCTTCAGTATCGATCAGATGCTGGGCGAATTCGCGTTCCCAGGTCAGCGTGCGCAGGCGCAGCTTCATGTTGGGCTCGTCCTCTATGCCATTGAGCTCCTTGATTCTTTTGATGCGGTCGTTGTACTGACGAACGACGATTTGCGTTGCCGCGCGCGTTTCCGGCGTCTGTCGCGCGGAAAGCTCCTCGATCACGACGCGCAGGATGTCGAGATTCGCTTGGACGTCGCGCTTGAGCCGTTCGGTGTTATCGCGTTTCTTTTGCGGAGCCAGAATCGGCACCACGAAGGTGGCCAGCAGAAGCGTGACCACGATAACGCCGCATGCTAAAAAGAGGATAAGCTGGCGCTGCGCAATAGCCTGTGGGATGGTTAGAATCACCGCCAGGGTAACGGTGCCCTTCGGTCCACCGAGCGTCATGATGGCGGCAGAATGCACGTCATGGGCAAGTGACTTGCGCGGCTCGGGTGCGATATTCTTTTCCTTAGCGGCCTTTTCGTTGCGTCGCGCCACATGTCGATGATGCACGCGCTCCATCAACAGCACCCAAACGAATCGAACAGCGATAAGAATCAGGCTGATGGCCAGCACATATCCGAGCAACGTCCAGTTTGAGATCGCCACATTACTCCAAGTGGTTTGCATGGCGCGTGGCAACTGCGTGCCCAGCAAAACGAACACGATGCCGTTGAGCGTGAAGGAGATGACGCGCCAGACGCTGGTGGAGACGATGTTCAGGCGCGAAACCGAGGGGCCGGCCGTGCGCGGCGAGATCACGTTCACAAGGCCCGCAGCAACAACTGCCAAGATGCCGCTTCCGCCAAGCTGATCGGCTGCCAAAAACACGATGAACGGGGTGAACACCTCGAACAAGACATGGAACGTGGTGTTTTCAAGCCCCCAGGAGCGCACAAGGCGAATGATGCCGTTGCCGATAACGCCCAGTATCAAGCCGAAGGCGATGCCGCCGACGAATTCGACTAGAAACTCGCTTATAGCGTGAGCGGGGGAGAAGGCGCCGGTCATTGCCGCGGCTATGGCGAATTGGAAGGCTACGATACCGGAAGCGTCGTTGATAAGCGATTCGCCTTTGAGCAGCGCTTTGCACCGCGGGCTGATGTCGGCATCTTTCGAGGCGGCGGACACGGCGATAGGGTCGGTTGGCCCGAGTGCCGCGCCCAGCGCGAACGCCGCAGCCAGCGAAATAGAGGGAATCATCGCATTCACGAAAAAGCCCACAGCAACGATGATCGCCAAGACCAGGCCGATTGCCAGCGACAAGATGGAGCGCCTGTTGCGCCATAGCTCGGTTTTCTTCGCTTCCTTGGCCTCATGGAAGAGCAGCGGCGCTATGAACAGCACCAAGAACAGCTCGGATTCGTCGAAGAGCAGATCGATCTGCCGCCCTGCGACCACGGCGATGGCGAGGCCTAGGCCGATCTGTATGAGCGGCGATGATACTTTAGGCACAAGCTGATCGATCACCGACGACGCTAAAACGGCGGCGAGCATGAGCAATATAAGCAGGAATGTCTCCATATGAGCATCTCCAAGTATTCAACGGGAATGACCATATTGTAACCCGAACGGTAGGTGCTGGATGATTAACGGTATGTGAACCGTAGTGCATCTGCACAAAAACCTGCAATCGAATTCTGTATATCAATCTGTTCCCCAGCCTCGGCTGAATAGGCCGAATGAGGAAGGAAGCTCCGTTTCTATGTATATCCGTGTTCCCATGGGGCTGCTCGGTTCTTGTCTGCAAGAAAGGGTCCACCAATCACGGTTTTGCGGCGGGCCGGGATCGTGGCGCTCCTTCGCCATATGGTGGAAACGCCCGAATCGTCGCTATGCATTCTTTCCGGAGCGAAAAGCCGGGGCATGGAAACCGGGTTGCCTTGCCATGACCGTGTGAGCAAGGGTGTCCGTTCGCGCTTCGCTCGGCCGTCGGCGAGACTGGGCGATGCCTCGTGTGTAGCAGAGCGGAAGCGGGCGCATCGGTGCACTGTCTCAAATGCCGGGCTGCAAGGTTGTTTTCCTAACGAAGAGGTTGCAAAAACCACTCTGAGAACCTTTTCAAAAAAAGTTTCGAAAAGGGGGTTGCACAGATTTTGGAAGTGCGTATAATACTTACTCGCGCCTTGGTGGGTGTGGCCTAGTTGGTTAGGGCGCCAGATTGTGGCTCTGGAGGTCGAGGGTTCGAATCCCTTCACCCACCCCATCGCGCAGCTGTTTGACATAGTGTGTTTTCTTGGACCGTTAGCTTAGTTGGTAGAGCAGGGGACTCTTAATCCCAAGGTCCGGGGTTCGAGTCCCCGACAGTCCACCATGCGAA
>NZ_CAKTVU010000039.1 GCF_934630535.1 uncultured Senegalimassilia sp. | reverse complement strand
CGTCTTTAGGCGCGCGCCGGCCTTCCTTGGGTTATACCCAAAGAGCAAACCACCCGCTAGGCGGGTGGTCTTGATTGTCGTTGCGATTCTCGTCGTTTTGATGGTGTCGGGCGTCGAGCCAAGATGAGGCGGCGTCGAAAACGGACAGCGCTGTTGCAGCTGCCTCTGACGCATCTTCTAAGGACGTAGGCGTAATGCAAGCGTCGGGCGACGGCACGGCCGACAACGAGGTTGATGCGTCCGAGGTGTATGGGGATTCCCCTGATGCCGCGACGGGCGAGTCCTCCGCTGACACGTCAACTTCTGGCGGCGACACTCCGAGCGTGAGCGGCTCTGGCTCCACTTCGGGCAACCAGCCGAGCGGCTCGAACGCAGGCAATGACGGTTCATCCGACAAGGGGTCGGGCGATTCTGCAGGTAGCGACCCGACCGGTGGCGCCGATCCTGGTGTCAAAACTGAGCCCGATGGCTCCAAGTGGACGGGTTACTACTAAGCCACCTATCCTTCTCGCGCCTACTGCTCGGCAGCGGAACAACCGGAGCGGGTTCCAGAAATCGTTCTGGAACCCGCTTTTTAGCATCCTTTATTATTGGCGGCTTCAATTTTCCCGAAGCTCGTTTCGGGCGGCGGTTATTTTAGGGTCACCGTTTCGGGTTGCCGTTCGTTTTCTGGCCATTAATTTCGTAGCCGCTTTCCCAATCTTCGTCTAAAGCGGCGGTCGCTTCCCCCCGGCCTTCGCTTTCCTACATCCTGGTGACCTCAAGGCGTTTGAGCAGGTCGATGTCTTCTTGAGCGGTGCGTGCGTCGGTGACGAGCTCGCTCATGCTCGCGTTGCGCGAGAGTCCCTTGCGGATAACATGCCCCACTTGGTAGAGGCACGCGGCTGGAGCAAGCCACGCGTGCTTGCGCGCCGGCGCCCAATGAGCGCGCCCGCCCTCGTAAAGATAGCGAACCAATGCCGCGGGGCTGCGGAAGCTGTGCAGCACTGTGCGGGTTGCCTGCGCGCCGCGCTCCATCTTGCGCCCCATGTTCCCCCTCTGCATGATGTAGAGCAGAAGGTCGCTCGCAAGCTGCGCGTCGGCTTCGCCAAACCATGTTGCCGACGTCTGAAGCCCCAGGTAGGTGCGGCAAAGCCACGTTGTGGTGACCGCCAGCTTCTCCATGCCGATCTGCTGCGCCGCATGTTGAAAGCCGCGCTCCCAAAGCTCGTCGGTCAAGTGCGCGTCGACGAACATCTGCCAATCCAGAATCTGGCGAAGCCCCAGCCCTGATCCCAAATGCTGGTTGACATGCGCAAGCAGCACCAGCCCGTTTTCGAGCGGCGGCAACACGGGCACGCTGAAGCCTACGACATCGGTCCATTCGGCGCGCGGGATGGCGTCGTAAATGGCCTGGTCAAGGAAATGTGCCTGCTGCTTGTTAGTGCATGTGCTGAAATAGCGATGCAGCTCGATTTCGGGACAGCCCGCCTTCTTGAAGCCCGCGTGGCGCGGATTGATTTCAAGCTCAATATCGTTTTCCCAGCCCAAGCGCTCCATGAGCGAAAATGCTTGCTCGAAATGGTCGGGCGGCACGATGAGGTCGATGTCGCCCATGCTGCGGCTGTTCGGCTGCGGGTAATTTGCCGCAGCGGCCGCGCCCTTCAGCACGGCAACGGGGATGCCTGCCTGGCGAAACTCGGCGAGCACGCTGTCTTGCGCCATCATGAGGCGATACCAGCCCGACAGGTTCTTGCCCGCGCGCGCAAGGTATTCCGCCTGGTCGGCGGGGGAGAGCCCGAGGGATTCGACGGCGTTTGCCGGATAGCCGATGACAGATTGCGCCTCCAGCTCGGCCCGCACGGCAGGCCACAGATCATCGGGGATGGAAAGTGCGACAGTGAGAGGGGCGGGGGTCGGGCAATTTGCCTCGGGCGTGGCGGTTCCGCCTGGAGCGAGGGTGGGGTGGCTTGCGCCAGGTACGACGGGGGTCGGGCAACTCACCTTGCCATCTGGCGCGCCTGCAGGCGAGGCGGAAGCCCTGGCCGTGGGAGCCTCGTCACGCTTCGCGTGTTGAAGGGCGCTTTCAGCGGTGATGATTCTGATCGCGTATTCTTCGGCAGCGGAAAGCTCCACGGATTCTTCCTCTCGTTGCTTCGTTGCAGCATGCGCGCACGTGGAAATTACTTGCGAACCTGACAATCAGTCGTGCGTTCTTCCTGTGCGCCTATAATATAGCAGCGATAATCACGATTCGAGAAATGCCTACATACCGTGCAATTCGGGAGTTGTTGCGGTTGTCGGCGCCTGCGTGCAGCCCGCTAGCTGCCTGCAACCTGTCCGCGCCGCCGTCGCCTTCCCAAGGAGCGAAGTTTATGTTCTGCGTTCAAATAGCCGAGGTTCTTGTCGCCATCGAGAACCGCTATGCGTTCTCCGAGCGGCTTTGCGCGGACTACGTCGTCAACGTCGCACCTGATGAATGCAGCTTTTCGGTATCGGCGACGCCAGAGGAGATTGCGGCGGAAAACAGTGACGAGGGCGCGTTCTCGCCCGCGTATTGCGAGTCGCTTGCGCTCTACCGCAAGATTTGCACGCGCATGTTGGACTACAACGCGTTTCTGCTCCATGCGGCAATCGTCTCGTATGCGGGCCGCGGCTTCGCGTTCGCAGCAAAAAGCGGCACGGGCAAAAGCACGCACGTCGCGCAGTGGATGCGCGCGCTAGGCGATGACGTGACGGTGGTGAACGGCGACAAGCCCATCCTGCGCTGGCGAAATGGGGAAGCCGTCGAGGCGAAAGGCGCTGGGGCGCCGAGTGAGACGCCTGGTGGGAAAGCTGCCGAGACCGCCTGCGACCAGCCGGTGGGTGAGTTCATCGCGTACGGCACTCCATACTGCGGCAAGGAAAACTGGGGGCAAAACACGAGCGTTCCCCTTCGCGCCGTTTGCTTTATCGAGCGCTGCGAGCCGGGCGAGCCGGACCGCCTGTCCCGTTTGGAAGATGACGGGGAAATCGTCGCGCGCATCATGAATCAGATTCTGATGCCGCATGATCCCGTTTTGGCTGCTCGACAGCTTGATTTGCTCGATAGGTTGGTGAACAGCGCGCCGTTTTACGTGCTGCGTTGCACGCCGACTCCTGCCGCCTTTGACGCGGCGTTCCAGATGACGCTGTGCGATAATGGGCGCGAACGAATGCATCGATGCGAAGGATCTGGGCATGAAGATTAAAGACGGTTTCATCGTGAACAAAGTGGGTAGCCAGCACGTGGTCGTGCCGGTGGGCGAGGCCAGCATGGAGCGCCACTGCATGATTCGCCTGAACGACACGGGCGCGTTCCTATGGGAGCAGCTCGGTGCGGATACCACGGAAGATGCGCTGGTCCGGGCTCTGCTGGCGGAATACGATGTCGACGAAGACATGGCTCGCGCCGATGTCGCGGCGTTTTTGGGTAAGCTTCGCGATGCCGACTTGCTTGAGGAGTAGGAGCCTAACCGTTAGGTTCCATTCGGCAAGCGATTCATGACGTGCGAAAAAGACATACCCACGGCGGCGCCTGACGCAGATGGGTCTTCCTCACCTGATGAGCCGCGCAAAATCGAGGACGTGCTCGCATCCGAGGGCTTCTACATGGGGCCGCCTGTGGGCGTTTCCATGTGGCCGATGCTGCGCAACCGCCATGACGTGATGATGGTGGTGCCAGCCGAGCGCGAGCTGCGTCGCTACGATGTGGCGCTCTACCGCCGCGGTGAGAAGTACGTGCTGCATCGCGTGGTGGGGCATTACGGAAACGGCCCCCAAAAAGGCTACGTGATCTGCGGAGATAACTGCGTCATGCTGGAATACATCCCGCGCGAGGATGTGCTCGGCGTGCTGCGGGGCTTCTATCGCGACGGCCGCCGCATCGATTGCGAGACCTCCCGCGGATACCATGCGTATTCGAAGCTGTGGGTGGCACTGTTCCCCGCACGCAAGGTGTGCAAGGGCGCAAACGCTGCGGTAAGGCGCGCGGGCAAGCGCGCTCTTGTGGCATGCGGCCTGCGCAAACGCGATGCCATGAGCGAAGCGGGGCGAAATTGATGCGCGGGGCTGAGGCGAGCGAGCAGGACAAGGTCACCTATGCGTGGCTGTTCGCGCAATCGAAGGCGCAGCATGGCCGCATCGTGGCGTTGTCGGTGCTGTGCACGGTGCAAGCGGCGGTGCTCGTGAGTTTCGCGCTGGCATGCCGCGCCGTTATCGACCAGGCGGTCGCGGGAAACGTCGACGGCTTGCTGGCAAGCGCGGCGGTACTTGCAGGCGTTATCATCGCGCAGCTGGTGCTTCGCCCGGCTATCAACAGCACCCAGGAGCGCATTCGGGCCCGTTTCGCCCTTGAACTGCGGAAATCGATGCTCGATAGCATCTTCGCCGCGCGCTTTGGCAACGTTTTGCGCTTCCATTCCGGCGAGCTTTCCAACCGCATGTTCTCCGACGTGCAGGTTGTATCGAACGGCGTGGCGACCATCATCCCGAGCTTCGTGTCCATGCTCATGCAGCTCGTGTTCGCCATTGCGGTGCTTGCGCTGATCAGCCCGCCCATGGTGGCCCTGTTCGCCGCCGCTGCGCTGCTCTCGTTCGTGCTGGCGCGCACGCTGCGCGGACGGTTGAAGGCGCTGCACAAAACCGTGCAGGAAAAGGAAGGCGCCGTGCGCGTGTTTCTGCAAGAGGCGCTCGAGCATCAGCTGGTCATCCGCTCGTTCGGGGCTCAGCCCGCCACGAGTGCGCGCGCCAACACGCTGCAGGAGGACCATTTCGCCGCGCAGATGCGTCGTCGCGGGTATTCGATCGCCGCCAACGCGAGCTTCTCGTTCTTCTTCAACGCGCTGTATGCCGTGGCGCTCACGTGGTGCGCGTTCGAGCTTTTGCACGGCGCCATGAGTTACGGCACGCTCATGGCGGTGCTACAGCTGGTGGCGCGCATTCAGGCGCCGGTTTCCAGCTTATCGGGCATGCTGCCGCAGCTGTATCAGACGCTCGCGTCGGCGGAGCGCCTGATGGAGGTGGCGGAGTTGCCGCGCTCGGAAGGCTGCTTGCCCGTGACGGCTGAGGAATTCTATCAGCGACTCTCAGGCGTGAGGATGCGCGATCTGGCGTTTTCCTACGATGACGAGGAGGCGGAAGGTGCTCCTGCGCCCGCAGGGGGGACGGAAGCTTCCCCCGAGGAGGATCCCGTAAGCTTGGCCTGCGCAAACGTGTTCGTTCCCAAAGGTTCCTTCGTGGTGGTGGAAGGCCCATCCGGCTCGGGAAAATCCACACTGTTCAAGCTGCTGTTAGGTGCCTACGATGCGGACGGCTTCGCGTACGAGCTCGCCGAAGGTGCCGTGACGTCCGCAGCCGCCGCGCCCGACGCCCCCGCAGGCGCGGCCACTGCGGGCACGCTTCTTATCGACGCCGCTGCGAGCGCGTCCGTCGTTCCCCCCTGCGCCGCATCACAGGTGCCGCCTGGCGTGTTTGCCTATGTGCCGCAAGACAATTTCCTGTTCGCTGGGTCAATCCGCGAGAACGTGGCGTTCGCTACCCCTGATGCGACTGACGACCAGGTAAAGCGTGCGTGCGAAGTGGCGTGTGCTTGGAACTTCGTGGAAGAGCTTCCGCTGGGGCTTAACACGATGATCGGCGAGCACGGGCAAGGTCTTTCCCAGGGGCAGCTGCAGCGTCTGGCTATCGCGCGTGCGGTGTGCTCGGATGCGCCCATCATGGTGCTCGACGAGGTTACGAGCGCGCTCGATGACGCGACCGAAGCGGCCGTCCTAGCCAATATTGCATCGCTACCTGGTAAAACGGTTTTCGTCGCCGCGCATCGCGCAAAAGCGCGCGAGTTCGCCACCATGCGCCTTCACGTGGAATTCGGCATGCTGACAGAAGCGCATTAGCGCACTTTTCCGAAATTTGAAGACATGAGTAACCGCATTTTTTCTGAATTTATAATCAAGCACATCTTCGGGGAAGCGAAACCCAAGTTCGTGGTCAACTGAGCGAGTTGTTGAGGAAAACCGGCGTTTTCGCGCCCCGTGAGGTCAGCTGGGGCACCTCTGCCAGCAAAAGGCCTGGTCGCAAATTTTCCATGAGAGCACGAGAAGAAACCAAGCGCACACAACTCGCTCAATTGACCACCAACTGCCGTTTGTGCTCCAGACGAGCTGGAAAGGCACCGCGCCGGGATGCGCAATCGTTGCGGAATCTAAATTGTCGTGCGACAAATGCGCCTCTCGGGCAAAACATATGGTAGATTATCGTTGGCAAAACGAGCAAGGCTGCAATAAGGAAGGGGCTGCGTGGTTTTCAGCAACTTGATAGCCATCTACCTTTTCCTGGGCGGGACCGCCGCCGGGGCCTTCGCGCTTACCGCTCTCTTCGACGTCATCAAGGCCGCGAAAGATCATCGCCGCGGCGAGTA
>NZ_CAKTVU010000038.1 GCF_934630535.1 uncultured Senegalimassilia sp. | reverse complement strand
GCAGTGCTTCGCAGTGCTTCGCAGTGCTTCGCAGTGCTTCGCAGTGCTTCGCAGTGCTTCGCAGTGCTTCGCAGTGCGTTGGCGAGCGCCTCTCAGATGGCCTCGAGCGGGGCCTCGGAGACCTCCTGGTGGCGCATGCCGGCCTTGCCGATGACGACCTCGCTGCGGCTGTTTCTGATTACCGACCTAGAAGGAGAAATGAAAACCACGCAGCAAAAAAGCCGCCCGATGGGCGGCTTGAACATTTGGTCGCGGGGGCAGGATTTGAACCTACGGCCTCCGGGTTATGAGCCCGGCGAGCTACCAGACTGCTCCACCCCGCAATATGTGACCCGCTTTTCTCAGAACCGAATGTTTTGGAAAAGCTGCGAGAAAGAACTATACGCGCCTTTCCGCCGTGATGCAAGCAAATGATTATCCATCACAGAACCATCACAAATGGATGGTGCTTCAGGACGATGCTGTGGTAGCACTATGAGGGCTCCGTAGGTGACGCAACGGCAATGCGATCGATTCCTGCTTGCGATGCTACAGCGAAGATGCGGGAGGCCTTATCAGGCAATCCTGCGACCTCCTCTATAGGCAAATCCGCGGCAAACCCTATAGGCAAAGTTTTCGCAGACGCCCCGTCTACCGCTCGGGGAAGATTAGCGCCCGCTGACTTTGACAGGAAAGCAACCTCTTTTTACAATACGGCATTGCTTGCGCGAATTCTGCTAGCGCAATCATTCTGTCACGGGCTTTCTGCCCGCATCCGACGCATTCTGCTGGGCGTCGATTTCGCCGCGCTTTGACGCGGCTTGCATTGTTTTCCGTTTCGAATGGCGTTTTGGGCGTTCTGCCTTGTCGTCCCCGCAGGCTCGTGGGCCCGCGCGTGCGCATGCGCGACGGAGGATCGAATGCGAACGATTCATCTTTATATATAGAAAGGGACTTCCTTGGATTTCCTCAACAGCAAAAAGGGCTTGGCCCTGGTCGGCGTGCTGGTCGGCCTTGGAATGGCGCTTCTGGCCTTCTCCGGTAACCCCGCCAACATGGCCATGTGCGCCGCGTGCTTCATCCGCGATATGGCGGGCTCCATGAAGCTGCAGACCACCGAGACGGTGCAGTACTTCCGTCCCGAAATCGTCGGCTTGGTCGTCGGCTCGTTCCTGATCGCCCTGGCCACGCGCGAGTATCGCTCCACGGCGGGCTCTTCCCCCATGACCCGATTCGTCCTGGGCTTCATCATGATGATCGGCGCCCTTATCTTCCTGGGTTGCCCGCTTCGCATGGTGCTGCGCATGGCAGCCGGCGACCTGAACGCCTGGGTCGGCCTCATCGGCTTCGTTCTGGGCGTCGCCACGGGCACGTTCTTCCTGAAGAAGGGCTACTCCCTGGGTCGCGAGCATGACACGAACAAGACGGCCGGCGCCGTCCTGCCCGTGCTGCTGATCATCGGCCTGTGCATCAGCGTGTTCGCCGGCGTGTTCGCCGTCAGCCAGGCAGGCCCGGGCTCCAAGCATGCTCCGGTGCTTATCGCCCTGGTGACCGCTCTGGTGATCGGCGCCCTGGCGCAGAAGGTCCGCATCTGCTTCGCCGGCTCCGTCCGCAACATCTTCCTCATGCGCGACTTCGACCTGATGCTGCCCATCGTCGGCCTGTTCGTGGTCATGGTGGTGTTCAACCTGGCCACGGGCGGCTTCAAGCTCAGCTTCGACGGTCAGCCCATCGCCCATTCCCAGCATCTGTGGAACATCCTCGGCCTGTACGCCGTGGGCTTCGGCGCCACGCTGGCCGGCGGCTGCCCGCTGCGTCAGATGACGCTGGCCGGCCAGGGCTCCTGCGACGCCGCCGTCACCTTCGTCGGCATGCTCATCGGCGCCGCCTTCGCCCACAACTTCGGCCTGGCGGGCGCTGCCGCCTCCGCCGCAACCGCCGAGAAGGCGGCCGTCCTGGGCGGCCCGAGCGTTGCGGGCCAAATCGTGCTCGTGTGCTGCATCGTGGTGCTGTTCGTCATCGCCATCGTGAACGTGCGCAAGCAGAAGAACGCCGCGTAGCGTATAAGCTGTAATCCTGTTTCCCCAGTTCATTTAGCGAAAGGACTTCAAATGATCGAAGTTGATGCCCGTGGGCTTTCCTGCCCCGAACCGGTCATCCTGACCATGAACGCCATGAAGAAGGGCGGCTCCGAGCCCATCAAGGTGACGGTGAGCAACACCGTGGCCCGCGACAACATCTGCTCGCTGGCGAAGAAGCGCAAGCGCACGGCCACGGCGCAGCGCGTCGGCGACGATTTCGTGATCGAGATCGCCTAACCCATGGCACGGCAGAAGGTGAAGACTGCGGTGGCGTCGTTCCATACCACCACTGACGCGCTCGCCTTCAAGCAGGCGGCCGTAGGCGGGGGCCTTCGCGGCCGCCTTGCGCCCATCCCGCGGCAGCTTTCCGCGGGTTGCGGCATGGCATGGCTCGAGCCCGAGGCTGCGGCGGAGCTGCTGGATTCGCTGGCGCAGCGCAGCGGCATCGAGCTCGAGCAGGCCGTCGTGCTCGAGCTGTGAGCCTCATGTGCCTATATAACGTGCTCAACGCGTCGAAAGGGCGTGCTTCCGCATACGGAGGCGCGCCCCCTTTTGCGTTCGCGGCCTTTGCGCCGGATACCGGCTCGCCTTGCGAGGACATCGCCTTCGCATCGGGCGCCGTGCCAGCCTCGCCAGGCTGCCGTCCGCCATGGCGCGCCTGCGGTCGTTGGCGTACAATCGCTCGAAACGGCGGCAAGCCGCGTTCGCTACCATGAAGAAGGGGGCATCATGCAGATTATCACCGATCAGGTTTACGAATTCTCCAAGGACAACAAGCCTTGTGCCACGGCAAAGCCCGGCGAGGTGCTGCAGTTCAACACGCAGGACTGCTTCAGCAACCGCATTCCCGACGAGAACACCACCATGGCCGACCTGGATTACACCTACGGTTTCGCCAATCCGGCGGCAGGCCCCGTTTACATCGAGGGCGCCGAGCCCGGCGACGTGCTGGTGGTCGACATCTACGAGGTGAAGGTTGCCGACGAGGGCACCATCGCCACCGACGACCACTGCGGCCCGCTGTTCGAGACCACCGGCTACCGCACCAAGAAGATCCCCATCAAGGACGGTATGGCCACGTTCAACCAGGTCAGTTTCCCGATCAACCCCATGATCGGCGTCATCGGCACCGCGCCGTCCGGCCCCGACGTCATCGACGGCTTCGTGGGCAGCCACGGCGGCAACATGGACAACAAGAAGATTACCAAGGGCACGCGCCTGTACTTCCCCGTGCGCGTTCCCGGCGCGCTTCTGCAGATGGGCGATGTGCACGCCACCATGGGAGACGCCGAGTTGTGCGGCACCGGCATCGAGATTCCCGCTGAAATCACCGTTCGCGTGCAGCTGGTGAAGGATTTCGAGCTGAACTGGCCCGTGCTCGAAACCTTCGGCCCCGACGGCAAGTGGTACGTGAACTGCAGCGGCACCCACTACGAGCAGGCGCTTATGAACGGCTCGAAGGAGCTGCAGCGTCTGCTGATGCGCGTCACCGGTTGGGATGCCGTGGAAACCTACATGTACATGTCCGTGCAAAGCGACGTCGAGGTGAGCCAGGGCTGCGAGCCGTGCGAGGTCGATGTGTCGCTGCGCATCGGGACGCCGAAGCTGTCCGAGTTCCCCGTTCTGATTCCGCAGCCGTAGGCGCTGGCCGGTCGGCTCGCGGACGCGGCGATCGTTTACGGCGGTAAGGTGCTTCCGGTCAAACGGCAAGACATGGCCGGATCGCAGTGCGCAATGCGCAAAATCCCACGCGTTCGCGCAACCGTTTATCGCTGGAAATCTACCGTTCGCCTCAGCGAGCGAGTGTGAAAATGGACGGCAATCCCGCTGCCATAGACTTCGACATCTGATGAAAAATGCCCGGTTTCCCCAGGAAATCGGGCATTTTTCGTGCCTTGCGCGTGTGCAAAGACGCCTTTCGGCATCAAAAAGACGCATGGCAGCGCTAGGATTTGCCATATTCGCCCTACTGGTGCGCTTTAACGTGCTAAAGTACGGACTATTGCGTAGAGCCGGGAATCGCGCTCCTGGCCCTGCGCAATGCTTGTTTTCCCCGCAAGAAAGAGAGGAAAGGGAAATGGCAGAGCAAAAAGCTCCGGCGAAGGGTAACGCCGGGGACAACATCGAGCAGTTCGGCTACAAGCAAGAGCTGCGCCGCGGGATGGGCCTTTGGGACGTGGTGATGTACGGCGTCCTGTTCATGGTCATCATCGCCCCGCAATCCATCTTCGGCTCCATCCAGCTGAACAGCCACGGCATGACGCCGTTGGTCTACATCATCGGCTTCGTGGCCATCATGTTCACCGCCATGAGCTACATGCGCATGTCCGGTCGCTTCCCAATCGCCGGTTCCGTGTACTCCTACGTGCAGCGCGGCATCAACCCGCACGTCGGCTTCATCGCCGGTTGGCTGATCCTGCTGGACTACATCCTGGTCCCGTCCCTGCTCATCGTCATGGTCATGAACTGGGGCACCGCGTTGATCCCCAACAGCCCGGCATGGCTGTGGGCCGTGGTCTTCATCGCCTTCAACACGTTCGTGAACATCCGCGGCATCCAGATGAGCCGCGGCGTTGACTGGGTCATCTTCGTCATCGAGGTTCTGGCCGTCATCGCGTTCATCGCGCTCGGCTGCAACTTCATCATGGGCGGCGGCGGCGCCGGCGCCTTCGTGCTCGACCCGATCTACCAGGAAGGCCAGGTCGACGCCCACTTCATCGCCGCCGGCATCTCGCTGGCCGCGCTTTCCTTCCTGGGCTTCGACGGCATGTCCACGCTGGCCGAGGAAACCCACGAGCCCGAGAAGAACATCGGCCGCGGCATCCTGATCGCCCTGTGCGCCATCATCGTCGTGTTCGTCGCCCAGACCTACATCGCCGCCATCGTGCAGCCTGACTGGGCCAACACCGACCCCGACATGGGCTTCTTCGATTCCGTCATGCTGGTGGGCGGCCCGGTCTTCTACAAGATCATGCTGGTCATCAACATCATCGCCATCGGCATCGCCAACATCATGAACGCCCAGATGGCCTCCTCGCGCCTGCTGTTCTCCATGGGCCGCGACGGCGTTATCCCGAAGGCCTTCGGCAAGGTTCATCCGAAGTACCAGACCCCCTGGTTCTCCGCCGTGTTCCTGGGTGTGGTCACCCTGTGCCTGTCCATCCCCATGGGCGACAAGATGACCCAGCTTGCCGGCCTGGTGAACTTCGGCGCTCTGGCCTCGTTCATCCTGCTGAACTTCGCTGTGTTCCTGTTCTTCTTCATCCGCGAGAAGAAGCGCAACACCTTCGGCGACATCGTGAAGTACCTGATCTGCCCCTGGATCGGCATCGGCATCTTGGTATACGTGTTCACCGGCTTCGAGACGATGACCTACATCGTCGGCATCGTGTGGCTGATCATCGGCCTGATCGTCGGCGCCGTGAAGTCCAAGGGCTTCAAGGAGGTCCCCGAGGCGTTCAAGCACCTCGAGGTGTAGCCGACATTTCGCTTGCGCGTGGGGCGGTTCGCCCGCCGCGTTCGCAAAACGTTACAACATGGCAACGCCGCTTGCGCGAGCGGTGTTTGCGGAAGCCCTGCGGCCATTGCCGCGGGGCTTCTTGCTATACTGGGGATATAACCTGGTAGGGAAGGGGATGCGGCGTTTATGCCAAGCCGCTCCTGCGGCCTGCGAGCGCATGCGTGACATGCGGGATGCGTGGTCGGGGCATTGCCTGGCGCACGGTGACGGTCGGCGCTTATTGCCCGCCGCTACGCGCGCGTGGTATCGCCCGAACAGGTTCAATCGGTTAAAGAAGGGGGTTGCAATGCTCTACGATGCCGTTATGGTCCCGTTCGATGGGTCCGATTCCGCTTGCGCGGCGCTTGACGAGGCCGTGCGCTTCGCGAAGGAGGACGCCGGGCTTGCGCTGCACGTCGTCCAGATCGTCGACCTGGAGCGAACCGCCGTGGCAAAGCTCGAGGCTCGCGGCGTGGATTTGACCGAAAGCGTCGTCCCCATGGGCATGCAAGAAGCCATGGAGGAGGCAACGGAGGAAGCTTCCGAGCGCCTGCATGCGCAGGTCGACGGGGTGATTCGCCCGCTCATGAACGAGAAGCGCGTCTGCCTGCTGCCCGAGGTGCATCCGGGCGACCAGATCGTGAAGTACGCGCAGGAGAACGGCTGCGGGCTCATCATCATGGGCAGCCGCGGGCTGGGCGCTCTGCGCGGCATGCTGGGCAGCGTGAGCAGCTATGTGCTGCGCGAGGCCCAGGTCCCCGTGCTGGTGGTGAAGGCTCCCGAGGACGAGGAGTAGCCGGCGAAGACGTGCGCCCGTGCGGTTCCCGGGCGTGGTTGCCGCAGTGGTAGGGCGCGCTGGGACGGTTCTCGGGTGCGATGACGGCGGCGATAGGGCTCGCCTTGCGCGGTTCTCGGGAGTGATGACCGCAGCGGTTGAGCGCGTTCCTGTGCGACTCTCGAGGGCTGCAACGCTAGGGCGCAAGCCTGTGGAGAAACCGCGAATGCCCGCTCGTTCGCTCGAAAAGTTGCATTTGCCCCTTGCGAAACGGCAGGCTCTTCGGTATAGTTCATATTCGCGCTTCGCAAGAAGCCGTGTGCCAACGTGGCTCAGCTGGTAGAGCAGCGCTCTCGTAAAGCGCAGGTCACCGGTTCGAATCCGGTCGTTGGCTCCACGAATGTACGCGGGCCGGGCAGCAATGTCCGGCCCGCTTTCTTAATATGAGCAGGACATTGTCAATAGACAATATTGGGCCTGGCCTCGATTCTTTCGAACCGGGGTCAGGCCCTTTC
>NZ_CAKTVU010000037.1 GCF_934630535.1 uncultured Senegalimassilia sp. | reverse complement strand
GATCGAGGTCGACGACGTGCCGCTTCGCGCAAGGAAACGGGCGGGGCGCGTGTACCTGGTTATGCAAGAACCGGGATACCAGTTGTTCAGCAGCACAGTCGACGATGAGCTTGCAAGCGCGTGCTCTTCGGATGGCGCGGAAGACAGCCTAGGTAATAAGGACCGGATTGCAGCAATAAAGGCTGCGCTTGCCCTCGAGGGTCTTGCCGACAGGCATCCGCTCTCCCTTTCAGGCGGGGAGCGCCAACGGCTTTCCATCGCTGCCGGCTTGCTTTCGAGCGCCCGCGCGATGATTCTCGACGAGCCTACGAGTGGCTTGGATTATCGCAACATGCGTCGAATAGATGCCCAGATCGCGCGCATGCGCGATGCGGGAATCGCTGTCTGCGTTGTCTCGCACGACTATGAATTCCTCTGCTCGGCATGCGATGAGATAGCCCTGGTCGAAGACGGGCGCATCGCCGAGCGCTTCCCCTTAAACAAGGCAACGCTTCCGAAGTTGAAGCTTAATTTCGGGTTTGCAGAAATACAGTAACAAGAGAAAGGTTTCACAATGACAAGCAAAGCAACAATCGGTTCTGCCGCCAAGGAACGTGATGGCTTGAACCCGAAAGACTTCGTCTTTATCGCCGTGTTCGGCATCCTTTTGTTCCTAGTGTTCATGGTGCTCTCGATTATCTTTAGCGCGAATGCCAACCTGTGCTGGTTTACTCACACGGTAGGCGCGTTGTTCGCTGGTACCGTGTTCATGTACCTGGCCTATCGCGTCCCGAAGCGTGGCGCGATCGCCATCATGGGCATCATCGTTGGTGCTGTCGGCCTTCTGATGGGCATGTTCTGGAGCGGTCCTGTCGGCATTGTTGTGGGCGGTATCGTGGCAGACCTTATCGCAGGCGATCCGCAGAAGCGCACCAAGACCAAGCTTATCTGCGCCTTTGCCGCGTTCACGTTCTGCTTCTGGCTGGGGCAGATCTCTCTCATCCTCATGATGGGCGAGGCTTATGCCGAGATGTGCGTTCAGGCCGGCATGACCCTCGAGTACGGCCAAACGCTCGTTAACTCGATTCTAAGCCCGATGGGCGTCGTTACCGGCGCTGCCACCATCGCTGGCGGCCTCGTCGGCGGCTTCATCGGTACCAAGGTGTTCTCGAAGCACTTTGCCAAGCTTGGCATGTAGATTAACGACCGGGAGGTAACTATGGAAATGACCCGGGAAGACGGTATTCTAACGACAGAAGTAGGAAAGGACGTGGGAAAAGAAAGTCCTGCCAAGAAGAAAAACGCGATTCTCGAGCTGTTGGGGTTTGCTGGCAAGCGGCGGGTCTTGGCGTATGTAGGATGCGGCCTTTCGGCGCTGAACGCCGTGCTCACCGTGATGCCGCTTGTTTGCGTATGGTTCGTGGTCCGCGACCTGATCTCGGTGTACCCGAACTGGGCAGAAGCGTCATCTGCCGCAATGTGGGCTGTGCTTGCTGTGGTTTTCGCCGTGTTGGGCATTATCGTGTATTTTGGCGCGCTCATGGCTTCGCATCTTGCGGCCTTCCGTATTGCAGCAAATATGCGCAAAGCGATGGTTCGCCACGTGGCGCGGATCCCGATGGGATATTTCAGTGCGCACTCGTCGGGGGAGATGCGCCGCGTGATCGACGGGTGTGCAGGCCAGACAGAAGACCTTATCGCCCATAAGCTGCCCGATTTCGTCGGCTCTTTCGCCACCCCGGTGATTTTCTTCGTCGTGGCGTTCCTGTTCGACTGGAGGATGGGGCTTCTGTGCCTTGTCCCCATCGCCGTTTCCTTCGCCGCGATGTGGTGGATGATGGGGCGCGAGGACGCGAAGGGCGGCCGCCATTTCATGGAGCTGTACCAGGCGGCTCTCATGCGCATGAGCGCCGCGGCAACCGAATACGTTCGAGGCATACCCGTGGTAAAGGTATTTCAGCAGACGGTGCTTTCGTTCAGGGCCTTCCACGAGGCGATCGTCGGCTACCGCGACATGGCGACGAATTATACCGAGTATTGCCGACGACCCCAAGTCGTGCAGCTGGTTGCGATTAACTCGACTTTCGCGGTGCTCGTACCTGCGGGTATTGCGCTTGCGGCCGTCGCACCTGATTTCCCGGCTTTCCTGATCGACTTCCTGTTCTATGCGTTCTTCTCGGCGATGACGACGACGATGATGTCGAAGGTCATGTATTCGTCGGAGGCCGTCATGATCGCCGAAGACGCGCTGCGGCGGATGAGCACGATCATGGAAGTCGCTCCTATCGCCGAGGTGGAGTCTGCCAAGGCTCTCCATCCGAAGGAGGCGAGCATCGAGCTTTCGGGCGTCAGCTTCTCGTACCCTGGTTCCAGGGAACCGGCGCTTCGCAACGTATCGCTTTCTGTTCCCGCTGGGGCGACGGTGGCTCTTGTCGGGCCGTCCGGCGGCGGCAAGTCGACGCTCGCGTCGCTCGTCCCGCGCTTTTGGGACGCAGATGAGGGTTCCGTTTTGGTGGGCGGGGTGGATGTGCGACGAATTCCCGCCGAGGAACTGATGGGTGCCGTTTCTTTCGTGTTCCAAGACGATCGACTGTTCAAGCAAAGCTTGGCTGATAACGTGCGTGCGGGCCGCCCCAATGCGAGTGATTCCGAGGTGCTCGCGGCTCTTCATGCGGCCCAGTGCGATGACATCATTGCCAAATTCCCCGATGGCGCGAACACCGTAGTAGGAAAAGCCGGCGTGTATCTTTCCGGGGGAGAGCGTCAGCGTATCGCGCTTGCGCGTGCCATATTGAAGGGAGCCCCAATTGTGGTTCTCGACGAGGCGACGGCGTTTGCCGACCCCGAAAATGAGGCACTGATCCAGGCCGCTCTTGCAACGCTTTGCGCAGACAAGACGGTGCTTATGATCGCACACCGTCTGTCAACCGTCGTGAATGCGGATCGTATCTTCGTCATCGACCATGGTTCTGTCGCGGAGCAGGGCGCCCATGAGGAGCTTGTCGCGCAAGGCGGACTGTATGCGCGCATGTGGCGAGACTACCGAACGAGCGCGACGTGGAGGATTGAAGGGGGTGACAGCCATGTGGCGTAGGATTCAAGATGCTTTTGCCTTGACCGATCAAGGCATGAAGGATTTTATACGCGGTGCTGGGTTCTGTGCGTTGGCGAACCTGATGCTGATGCTGCCCATCGTGGTGCTGTACTTCGTCGCAAGCGATTTCATCAGGTACTTGGACAACCCTTCAGTTGGCCTGCCGGGCATGGCGCTCTACGCAGCGGGCATTGTGGCGGCACTTGTTGTGATGTTCGTCACGCAGATGTGGGAATATCGCGCGACGTACACGGTGGTCTACCAAGAAAGCGCCCGCAAGCGTATCGCCATCGCGGAGCGTTTGCGCCTGCTTCCGCTCTCGTTTTTCGGAAGGCGCGATTTGTCCGACTTGACGAGCGTTATCATGAAGGACTGCTCCGATCAGGAGCGCCTGTTCTCGCACACTATGCCGCAGATTTTCGGCATGGGCGCTTCGACGCTGGTATTCGCCGCTATGATGTTCGCGTTCGACTGGAGGCTGGCGGCATCTGCTCTCTGGCCCATTCCCGTGGCGCTCGCGGCGTTGCTTCTGACTGCGCGCATCCAGAAGTCACATACCGCGAAGAAGAACGCGGCGTCCCTTTCGTTTGCCGATGGTCTGCAGGAATACCTTGAATGCCATCGTGAGATACGCTCTCTCAACAAGGTGGGCGCATTCCAGGATGAGCTTGATTGCCGCATCAATCGTTTCGAGAGAGAGAAGATCGATGCCGAGTTGGCTATGGGTGTGGCGGTATGCTCTGCCCAAGGCTTCCTGCGTTTGGGAATCGCATCCGTCATCGTGGTGGGGACGATGCTGCTCGTGACGGGGCAAGTCGACTTTCTCGTGTTCTTTGTATACCTGTTGGCGGTGACGAGGGTCTACGATCCCATCAACGTTGTTTTGCAGGCTGTAGCCGAGCTGATGGACATGAGTTTAAGCCTGGAGCGCATGCGCGCCATCGAGAACGAGCCGGTCCAGACGGGTAGCACCTCGTTCGAGCCTCAGGGCCATGACGTGGTCTTCGAAGACGTGGGCTTCGCATACGCCGACGGCGAGGACGTCTTGGGCAGCGTATCGTTCAAGGCGCGGGAAGGGCAGGTGACAGCGCTTGTGGGCGCGTCCGGTTCGGGCAAGAGCACGGCTGTCAAGCTCGCTTCACGTTTTTGGGACGTAAGCTCTGGCGCGATCTTCGTGGGCGGCGTTGACGTCTCTACCGTCGATCCGGAAACGCTGCTTTCTGCATTCTCCGAGGTGTTCCAGGACGTGGTGCTCTTTGACGACACCGTGCGTGAGAACATTCGTCTCGGGAAGAAGGATGCTACGAACGAGGAGGTTCTCGCTGCGGCGAGGGCGGCGCGCTGCGACGAGTTCGTGGAGCGTTTGCCCAACGGCTACGACACCATGATCGGGGAAAACGGCAGCAGGCTTTCCGGTGGTGAACGCCAGCGTATCTCGATTGCGCGCGCCCTGCTGAAAGACGCTCCGATCGTGCTGCTCGATGAAGCAACGGCCTCACTTGACGTGGAAAACGAGACGCACGTGCAAGCTGCTCTCTCTGAACTGCTTCAAGGCAAGACGGTTCTCGTTATCGCACATCGCATGCGCACGGTTGACAATGCCGACAAGATTGTGGTGCTCGAAGGCGGTTGCGTGGTGGAGCAGGGAAGCCCGGCAGAGCTGCGTGAGAAGCCCGATGGTAGATACCGCCGCATGTTGGAGCTGCAGCGCGAAAGCGAGGCGTGGGTGCTCTAACGCAAAGGCGATGCCGGGCGGGGCAGACGAGTGTGTGCCGAAGCTCCGCCTGGCATATCTGCGAACCAGTGGTACAGAGGAACCTTTGATGGCGATATGTTTTGCCTCTTGAAACCACGAGAGCCGACTGTACGTGAACTGCGCCCCCAAAACTTGGACGGCCTAAATAAGAACTACGCAGCAAGGGACTGATTCCGGAACTCCTCCGGGGTCAGTCCCTTGCGGCGTTGTTCTGCGCGATGCTGTCAGGTTGCCCGTTTCTGCGAGGTTTGCCCTTGTGCCCGATGAGGCTTGGATCTGCGTTTTGCGGCAGCAGACGGGCGCGTTTGGGCGTAGGCGAACCGAATGTGCGACGCATGGCGCATGGTGCCTGGTCGTGGCGTTTGCGGGGGGGCTTGCACGCCGGGTTTGTGCCGGCGGTTTCCCGCGTGCGCGCGGCTTAGTGGGCGCCCCCGGCGGCTCTCGCCGTTTCGAGCACGAGGTTGCGGGCCGCGTCGTCGGGGCCGATGACGGTCGCCTTGCCCCAGCGCGGTTCGAAGCGTCTGCGCGCCTCGTCGAGCAGCGTCTCACGCACCACGGCTATGGCATGGGGAAACTGCGGCGTGGGGCCGGCGTCGAGGATGGCCAGCGCGTTGGTCAGGCCGCAGCTGTGCAGAAGCTCGAGGCGGCCCAGCTCGTCCACCACGAGCATCGCGTGCGGGGCGAGCCGGGTTTCGTTGGCGGGGAGCGCGGGCATGCCGCTATCGGCCGGCGTGATGCCGGCTTGCTTTGCCAGTGCGGCGAAGTGGGCGTTGACTTGCGCGATCGCGGTGTCGGAGATGGCCCAGCCCAGCTTCGCCGCCTTCGCTTGCGTCCCTTCCGTGAACGCTTTGCTCTTGGCGGCCAGGTCGCGGCGGCGTGCGAACTCGATGCGTTCGCCCTGCGGCAGCAGCACGTTGTCGATGCCCAGCTTCTCGAAGCGCCCGGCCCCGTCGAAGCCGTGCTTGCCGCCGGGCTGGCCTTCGGGCCGCGGCACCCATTGCCCAGGTGCCACCACGCCCGCCACGCACGTGCCGGCGGCTTGCAGGCCGGCGCATAAGTTCTCCAGCCATCTGGTTTTCCCGATTTGCACGTCTCCGGTGAGTAGAAACAGCACGCTGACCCCTTCTTTCGTCCTATGATGCGTTACATTATAGGCGAGCGGCGATAATACTGATGAAAGAATAGCCATAAGCTGGCATTTTCGATGTCGTTAAGGAAGGGGCGTTATGGCAGCGCAACAGAATCAGGCGGGTTTGCGGGCGACGGCGATTGCGTTTCCGGGTACGGAAACGCCGGGGACCGCGTGGGATTTGTACAACCAGATGATCGCAGGCATTCCCGAGGGCGTGCTGGTGCGCGATTACTGCTTGGGGCTGAACTGGTCCTATGTCGAGGCGGATTGCGGCATGGGCGTGGCGTTCACCGTGCGCGGAGGCGGGAAGCGCACGTATAAGATGGATTTGCGCGGCATGGAACTGCGTCAGGTGGCCGAGCTGTCGAAGTCCTGGTGCTTTCAGGAGGCAACGTTGGGCATTGCGGCGCTGAACGCGTGGTATTCGCGTCGCGAGCTGCTCGCCCCGTTGGGCTGCGAGTTCGCCGACCCCTCCGAGCACCACGGCGAGGACGAGCCCGGCGGCAACGGGCGGAAGGACGCGATTTGCGCTTACAAACCGCAAATCGCCGAAAAGGGCGACGCGAACGTCGTGGTGGTGGGGCATTTTCCGAACGTGGCCGATATCGCCGAGTACGCAAACCTCGCTGTTTTGGAACGGAATTGCCGCGATGGCCTGGACACGCCCGATCCGGGGTGCGAGTACGTGATGCCGCAGGCGGATTACGCGTTCATCACCGGCGTGACGCTGATCAACAAGACCGCGCCGCGCCTGCTCGATCTGACGCGGCGCGCCACCACGGTGATGGTGGGCCCGAGCGTGGTCATGACGCCGGCGCTTTTTGAGCGCGGGGTGCACGAGCTGGCAGGATCGGTCGTGAACGACCCTGAGCGCGCAAAGTTCGCGGTGGCAAACGGCGGCGGCCAGCTGTTCGGCCAGGCGCTGGTCATGGCCAGCCTGAAGGCGAAATAGCGGGTAGGCATTTCCCCCCTGATAAACGTTGCGATATCAAGAAAAGCGAACGTCTGTATTGACAGTACAGGCGTTCGCTTATATAATAATCGCAATGAGCCAGTGCGAACGCTCGGCCGTCTGCCGTGCCCAAGCTGGCGAAGGGTCCCGCCTTCGCCCATACCACGTTCGCAAGATCCTCTTCACCACGGGAAGGCGGCACATGCCGCCCGGGAAGGGGACGGAGTATGCCCGAGCTCAGCAGGTTTTACGGGATTGTCGTGAGAATGTATTTCGACGATGACCAGCAACATTCATTGCCTCATGTCCATGTGTACTACGGCAGCATGGACGCTTCGTATTCGTTGCAGGGAAAGCTGCTTGGCGGTAAGATTCCGCCAAAGCAAGAGAAACTGCTTCTGGCCTGGATAGCCCTTCACGAACAAGAATTGCAAGAGAACTGGT
>NZ_CAKTVU010000036.1 GCF_934630535.1 uncultured Senegalimassilia sp. | reverse complement strand
CCCTGCGCAGCCAAGCGTCCTCGCTCCATCACAAACACCTGGTCGGCAACCGAAAGCGCCAGGTTCAAATCGTGAATCACCGCGACAACCGTCTTGCCGTGCTGCCGAACCTGGCGAATCAGCCGCACCATATCGAAACATGCCGCCACGTCCATGAACGACGTTGGTTCGTCAAGCAGCATGATCGGCGTATCTTGCGCTAACACCATAGCCATGCGCACTCGCTGCCGCTGCCCGCCCGACAAGCTCTGCAGCGGACGATCGCGCAGCTCAGACACGCCGGCAAGCAAAAGCGCCTCATCGATGCGTTCTTCGTCTTCCCTGCTCAAGCGCGAAAACGATCCACAGCACGGGAACCTTCCGCACATCACCAGCTCGCGCACCGTCATCATCGGCGCCTCTTGCTGCTGCACCAACACGCCTAAAAGACGCGCTCGATCGCGAGCAGCCAGCGATGACACATCGCGCCCGGCAACGCGCACGCGCCCCGACGTCGGCTTCACCAGCCCCATGGCAAGTTTCGCAAGCGTTGATTTCCCGCAACCGTTCGGCCCGACGATGCAGCTGATGCTCCCTTTCGGAAACGACGCGGAAAAGCCGTCGAATAAAAGGCTGCCGCCGTACCCGAATACGACGTCATCGAACTCAAGATCGCCCATCGACCTCCCCTTTCCGCGAACGAAGAATCAAATAAATGAAGAATGGGCCGCCTATCAGCGCCATGCAAATTCCCACAGGGATCTCAAACGGCGCGAACAGCGTGCGCGCAACGGTGTCGCACGCGCACACTACGATGGCCCCGACAACAGGAGACAGCAGCAATACGCGACGGTTGTCGTGACCGGCGAAGAAGCGAACGATATGGGGGACGACCAGCCCGACGAACCCGATAAGCCCGGCAAAGCAAACCGCGGCACCCGCCAGCAGCGCCGCAAGCGAAAGCAACGTCAGCCGGGTTCGCCGCACGTTCAACCCCAGCGCGTGCGCACCCTCATCCCCCAACGACAAGATGTTAAGACGCGTTCCCTGACCTGCGGCCACAAGCAGCCCGATGCAGATCGCACACCCGGGAATCACCAGCTCGGACGTCATCACGCCCGAAAGGCTACCGACCAAAAATCCGGATGAGTTCACATAGGCATCCGGATTGAAAATGAGGATCGCGTTCATTCCGGCCGTGAATATGGACGTGAGCGCCGTGCCGGCAAGCACGATGGTGAGGCGAGAGGCTCCCGCGTACGACGATACGAAGAACACCAGCAACGCCGAGGCAAGCGCACCCGCAAACGCACCGGCCGCCGACACGCCCAGCGCGTGCGGAGCCACGCATGCGAACAGCAAAACGAACAAGCCGGATCCAGCGTTGACGCCGATGATGTTCGGGCTGGCCAGCGGATTATTCAGCGTTGCCTGGATAAGCGCGCCCGCCTCGGCAAGCGCCGCACCGGCAAGCACGCCCCCAAGGACACGCGGCACGCGCACGTTCGCCAGCACGTTCACAGCCATGTCGGACGCGTTGCCCATAGCGTACGCAACCACGTCGTTCGCACCAATAGACGACGATCCCAGCGCCAGACCGGCGAACACCACGCCGGCAAGCGCCAAAAGCAGAACAAGCAGCATCAGGCGAAAGCGATGTCGCGCACAATCCGTCGCCGCAACCGTTTTGAGTCGATTCCCGCGCACGAATCAACCTATTCGCCGTACAGCGCGTCGAACAGGACTTGATACGCCTGATCCCACTGAGCATTCGGCTTGTACTGGAATAGCTTCGGATCAAGCGTCACCACGCGATTGTTCTTCACCGCATCAAGCTGCGCCCATGCCGGGTTCTGCGTCGTCTGCTCGGCAAGCGCCTGCTGCGCCGCCTCGTCCGAATTACCCATAGGCAGAAGGAAGATGGTTTGCGGGTTGTCCTGAATCAGGGCCTCCAAGCTGTAATCGGACAATAGGCCCTTATCGGAATCGGCGATGTTCTGTGCACCCAAATCGGCAAGCATGGTTCCCGTCTGCGTCGAGGAAGACTGCACGCGCGTGCCGCCCGAATACGTGGTCAGCACCACGGCGCTGCCAGCTTGCTTTCCTTCCGCCTTCGTGCAAATCTCGGCGATCCTATCTGCCGGACCCTGACCGTTTTGCGCATATGCCTGCTCGTCGCCTGTGATATCGCAGCATGTACGCAGCATGCGCAGATAGTCGTCGAACGTGGTTACCTTAAAATACGCCACGGGGATATTCGCCGCCATAAGCGTATCGGCCAACTCGGTTTGCGCAACACCGCCGCCGCGGCCGCTGCTCGACCCCGTCAAAATCACGAAATCGGGGTTGAGCGCGATAATCGATTCAGCATCAAGCGAAGAAAAATCGCCGATCTTCTGCGCATCAGACGCAATGTGGTAATCGGAGAAAGCGTCGTCGGACGCGCCAACCAGCGTACCACCTGCCAGCTCCCACACGTTTGCGAAGCTGCCCATGCCGGCAACCACGCGATCATGCGACGCGACCGTCACTTCGCGACCCAAATCATCGGTAAAGGTATACGCGCCTTGCATTGCCGACGCCTCCGTTTTGCCCGCATCTGACGCAGCGGTTTCTCCTTGCGACGCACAGCCAGCCAGAGAAAGCGACCCAACGCCTACAGACAACACGCACGAAAGCGCAACGACCCCTTTTGCAACCTTATTCATTGTTTGCTCCTTTTGGATTAGCTTGTCCCGCTAAGCGACCGATACGCCGGACGCATTCCGTGCTGCGCTCTTCATACCCCATGCGCAATAATCGTCCTGCCCCAAAATGTCCCCGTCGTGGTAATACGCGGCACGAGCACGACATCCGCCGCAAACGCCCTTATAATCGCACGCTCCGCACGCGCCCTTATATGCCTGCGTGCGCAGTTCTTGGAACACCGGGCTGGTACGCCAAATCTCATCAAACGGCTGTTTGCGCACGTCGCCGGCATCTTCGGTCATATACGCACACGCGCGCACAATGCCCTCGCTTCCGACCACGCAGTACGTCAGCCCCGCCAAGCAGCCTCGTGTATAGCGCGTTTGCACACCGATCTGCTCGGCAATGCGCATAAACTGCGGCGCGCACGTAGGTTTGACCTCGATATCAGCATCACGACCGGCGCGCAAAATGTCAGCGAGCAGCTGTTCGTTTTGCTCAACGTCGATGCTTTCGTCAGAGATGTCCTTGCCACGCCCAACCGGTACCAAGAAGAACACCGAATGGTTCATCGCGCCCAATTCTTTAGCAAACCGAGTGATGCCGCACACCTCGTCGCGATTCCAATCAACCACAGTGGTGTGAACCTGGAATGGCAGGCCGACGCTTTTGCAGGCTTCGATTCCCGCCAACGTTGCCGCATGTGCACCGTTGACTCCGCGAAATTTGTCATGCTTTTGCGCGTCAAGGCTGTCAATGCTGATACCCATGGCGCACGCACCCGCCGCTTTCAGCTTTCGCGCGACGTCTTGCGTAATCAAGGTTCCGTTGCTGCCGAACACCGGTCGGAGTCCGCACGATGCGGCATGAGACACTAAGTCGAAAATGTCATCGCGCATAAGCGGCTCACCGCCGCTGAAAATCATGACCTTGAAACCGGCACGTGCAATGTCGGAAATCATCGCGCGCGCTTCTTCGGTCGACAGCTCTCGGTTATCGCACTCGTCTGCGTCTTGATAGCAATGCGCGCACTTCAAGTTGCATCGATTCGTGGTCATCCACGATACGATCATCGTCTCCCCCTCTGATCGAGTTATCACTTCAGGGGGAAACGGTACCGAGCGACGCTACGTCGCCGTCAATACAACGATAAGACTACCTATGCGGCTATTCCCGCGTATCAGAGCGAGAGCAATCGAGCGCATCTTGCAAGAAGCTCAACGTGCGCCGTTGAATACCGGCATAAAAGTCACGACCGTACTGCTTTGGCCCCGAGCTGCGCTGGTTTGCCAAGCGCTTCAAACCGGCAAGGGCATGGGGCATGCCCCCTAAGCTGGAAAAACGAATTGCAAGCGCTCGTGCGCGCTCATCGGTTGCCAAAACGCCATCATGCATTGCTTCGATCGTGTCACCCATCAGCTGATGCCAGCAGATCACCTCTTCGCGAGATAACTCGGGAATCGGGCAACCTTCAAGCGATTCGCCGGTGATGGCAGACCACAGCATGTCCTCACGATCCCGCACGCTACCAACGGCGGATGCAGATTCGCTCCAATCCACATGATCGGCCACAGCAAGATGCGCGCGCAAACTCTGCAACGCATTCATATCCCGAAGAATCCTCGCGCTTTCGCGTTCGAGCTCCGCCTCGCGATTCGCCAAAGCGGCGGTCAGCTCGACGTCGGGGTCGCTCCCTTCGCCCTCCTGAATCTGGGTAAGCGAAAGCCCCAGGTATTTCAGCGTGATTATGCGATTAAGACGGTCGACGTCAGACGAGGAATACAGGCGAAGATTTTGCTCCCCCTTGCATGTGGGATGCAGCAGCCCGCGTTGATCATAGTATTGGATGGTTCGAACCGTCACGCCAACGCGCGAAGCCAACTCTCCAACCGTCATCAAGTCTTGGCTGCCTTGTTGTCCCATGTCCTGCTTCACCCCATGAACCGACATCTACTCTGCCAAAAAATAATTATGTTAGTGGATGACGCTACGTCATCGTCAAGCGCTACTTCGTAGAAGAATCGAACACGCAGGGATTCAGACAATCAACCGGCACGCGCCCCTGCACAGCGTCGATAGCCGCCTGCATCGCTCGCTCGCGCAGCTCGCGTCCTGATTCCTCCGACCAATACGCCGCATGCGCCGAAAGCACGGTGTGCGGCGCCTTCATGATGGGATGATCGAAGTCGAAGGGCTGCTCCTGCTCGAACACGTCCAAACCTGCGCCCCACAGCTTGTCCTCGCAAAGCGCCTGTGCCAGCGCCACGGTATCCACCACGGCGCCGCGAGCGGTGTTCACCAGCACGGCATCCGGCTTCATGAGGGCAAGGCGTTCGGCATTGATCAGATGATGCGTCTCGGGAGTAAGCGCCGTATGCAGGCTCACCACATCGGCTTGTTGCAGCAAATCGTCCAGGCGCAGAACGGGATAGCCTTCGGGCGTACGCCGTCCAGGCTTCAAGCTACGAGACCAGCACACCACCTCAAAGCCCAGACCAGCGGCCTTCTTGGCCGCCGCTCTGCCGATCTCCCCCATGCCCACGACACCGAACACGCGGCCGCGGCACTGTCCTAACGGACGCGTGCGCGCATAATCCCACACGCCGCGGCGCATATCGGCATCAAGCTCGTTGATTCGGCGCAAAACCGAAAGCGCCAACGTAATGGCGTGGTCAGACACCACTTCCGTACCGTAGCCTGGCACATTGCAAACGGCAACGCCGTACTCGGTAGCGGCTTCCACATCGATCTCGTCGTATCCGACCCCCGTGCGGCTGACCGCTTTCAGATTCGGACATGCCTCGAACACCTCGCGCGGAAACATCGCATACGACGTCACAGCTGCATCGGCGCCGGTCTCCAGCAATCCATCGATTACCGCCTGAGCAGTGCGGCCGCGCGTGACCTCAAACTCGATGCCCGCATCCCGGGCCATGGCCTCTTCCAGGTTGTTATCTTCGAAATCGGTATCGACCGCTACGATCTTCGCCATATCCACTCCCATCGTTGCCCCTACTAGGCGTTAGCTTGCTCGGCCATTTCCTTCAAATCGGACAGGTCAGTGGGGTCGTCAGGCAAATCGATCCCATATGCATCCGCGATCGCCCGCGCCTGCTCCACGCGCAACGACGCCAACGCGCCTTGCTTCGCCTGCGTCAGATACTCGGACGAAAGCAACAAGCTGCGAGCAATGAACTCCGTCACGCGCGGATCGGTGCCGGACACCTGCAGCACGCCGACGACGGATTCCGGGGTCAGCGACAGCAAGCTGGCACCGTCCATCCCAACGGCATTCCCGACAACCTCGTCCAGCGTATCGGCCGCCTCTTTCGGGTCTTCGTCCTCGTCGGTAACGCGTCGCAGGCTTTTGAACATAGCCTGGTAAAACGCCAGCAGCAACTTCATCAGATAGTCTTGCTCGAACATCGGCCGCTCCTAGCTATTCGTGGGTTCGTGGAAGATACCCAGGTGCTCGTACGCCCGCTCGGTTGCCTGACGGCCCTTCGGCGTGCGGATAAGCAAGCCCTGCTGCATCAGATACGGCTCGTACACGTCCTCAAGCGTATCCGGGTCCTCGGCTAACGCCGAAGCCAGCGTGGTCAACCCCACCGGACGCCCACCGAACTGCACACACAGCAGCTCCAAAATACGATTATCCACCGCGTCCAGTCCCAGCGGGTCCACCTCGAAAAAGCTCAACGCCTGCGCGGACACGTCCTCATCGATGACGCCGTTGCCGCGCACCTGAGCCCAATCGCGCACGCGCTTGAGCATGCGGTTGGCCAAACGAGGCGTGCCACGGCTGCGGCGCGCGATCTCCAATGCGCCATCGTAAGAGATGGGCACATCCAAAATGGAAGCAGAACGCTGCACAATGGAAGCCAGCTCCTCAGGCGTGTAATACTGCAGGCGAAATGCGATGCCGAAGCGGTCGCGCAAGGGCCCGGTAAGCAGCCCCGTGCGGGTGGTGGCGCCGATAAGCGTGAATCGTGGCAGATCCAAACGGATGGAACGAGCCGCCGGTCCCTTGCCAACCACGATGTCCAACGCGAAGTCCTCAAGCGCGGGATACAAAACCTCTTCCACCATGCGATTCAGACGATGAATCTCGTCGATGAACAGCACGTCGCCCTCTTCAAGGTTCGTGAGAATCGCGGCAAGGTCCCCCGTGCGCTCGATCGCAGGACCACTGGTGGTTTTGATGTTCGCACCCAGCTCGTTTGCCACCACGGTGGCAAGGGTGGTCTTACCCAGGCCCGGAGGTCCCGAGAACAGGATATGATCCGCAACGTCGCCGCGCTCCTGCGCAGCTTGGATCAAAATGGCAAGCGACTCCTTGACCTTCGTTTGGCCAAGATAATCTCCCAGACGCTTCGGTCGCAAGCTGCGGTCGAGCGCAAGGTCGTCTTCGGTCAAATCCGGCGTGACCGCACGCTGCGAGGGGTCGGTCGCACCTGCGGGAGCCGTCGACGCGGATCCGCCATCAAAACCGGAACCCGCCTCGAACACCATTCCCTCTATTTTCACTCCATCAGCCAAAGCTCAAGCTCCGTCATCCATTTACCGCGTTATTTACCTAAACGTTTCAAGGCGTATTTTATCAGCGCGTTCTCATCTGCGTCCTCGGGTGCGCCCTTTAACGCAACATCTGCCTCTGCAGAGGCGAAGCCCAACGCCAGCAACGCCTCGCGTGCGCCTTTCAGGCGTTCGGCCGCAGCGGCAGCCGCCGAAGCCGGCGCGCCCGCAGCATCGAACAAGCTTGCCAACCCCTGGTCGAACGAGCCTTTCAGTTCCAGGATGATGCGCGATGCCGTCTTCTTGCCCACGCCCGGGATCTTCTGCACCGCGGCCACATCCTGCGCCTGCACGGCCGCCACCAAAGCTTCGGGCGTGAACGAGGACAGCGCCGCCAGCGCAACCTTCGGACCCACGCCGCTGACTCCGATCAAGCGCTCGAACAGCGCCTTCTCCTCAAGCGTTAAAAACCCGTACAGCGCGATTCCGTTATCGGATACCTGTAGATACGTATGCACCTGCACGGGCTCGCCCACTGCCGGCAGCTTCGAAAGCGCGCCTTGGGACATGCCGACGGCATAGCCGACGCCCTGCACATCGATATACGCGCATGCGGCGGTCTTGCCCGCCAGCATGCCTTTCAGAAATGCGATCATCGCGCACCTTCTTCCAAGATCTTACGAGCCGCCGCACCGGCGGCACCGCCCGTTCCCGCACCCGCCATCACGCGGCCGCGCGCCTCGAGCTTCGCCATCGCGTCGGCGCCGCCGACTCCCCCGTAACCTTCGTGGGTGGTATAGCAGATTGCCGCCGCAAGCGCATCCGAAGCGTGATCGGGCTTCGGCTCCACCTGCAGGTTCAGCAGCTTCTTCACCATATATTGCACCTGCGCCTTGTCGGCAGAGCCGGTGCCCACCACGGCCATCTTAATCTGCCGAGGCGTGAACTCGCCGACCGAAAGCCCATGCTGGGCGCACGCCACCAAAGCGGCGCCTCGCGCCTGCCCCGTGGCGAATGCGGCCGTGATGTTCTGGCCGAACCACACGGTCTCGATTCCCAGGCACACGGGCTGAAACCGGCTGATCACCGCCGAGATTTGCTCGTGGATCTTCGCCAAACGCTGCGACAGCTCCACGCCAGCAGGCGTGGATACGCACCCGTACGCCACGCACTCCATGCGCGGCCCGTCCTGCCGAACCACGCCCCATCCCGTATTCGCCAAGCCAGGGTCTATGCCTAAGATTGTTCGAGGTTCCGTCATCCGCCCGCCTTACTCGTTCAAACATTTGTTCGTGGACATACTACCACACGGATGTTCGCTTTCCCCCAACGATTTTCCCGCCCCCGTTTCTTTCCAAAAGCCAGCAAGCTAAGCCGAGCTCAAAGCGCAAAAAAAAAGGGGCTGTATCAAAAGTGATTTTGGTACAGCCCCATTCTTATGCCCAAGATTCCGAGGCGGCGCAGCCCGCCGCGAA
>NZ_CAKTVU010000035.1 GCF_934630535.1 uncultured Senegalimassilia sp. | reverse complement strand
TTCGCGGCGGGCTGCGCCGCCTCGGAATCTTGGGCATAAGAATGGGGCTGTACCAAAATCACTTTTGATACAGCCCCGTTCTTTATATGGAACGCGAAATCGTATAAAGAAGCGCTCGAAATCGCGCGTTAAATTATACGAATCCCGGAAATCGTATAAAGTAAATGGGATTCCAAGCCCCTTCTTTATACGAATCGCGAAAACGTATAAAGTTCGAATCGAAATAGGCTGGAATGTTATACGAATCGCCAAAACGTATAACCTGAATCGAAGGGGGCGTGCATGGATTACAAGGAGCTTGCGAAGGTCTTCTATATGGACTCTTCAAGCAACCGCGAAGCCAACCTTGCCGCAGAGGAAGCGCGCCGCCGCGATTCGGTGGGGACGTTTCGGCTTGGCTACGAAACCAAGGCGGGCGAGCTGTTCCTTGCTGTTCCAAAAGAGCTATCGGCCCTTACCGAGCAGGTGCTGCGCACGGAGCGCAAGGTGACGGCGCTGCTGAACGGGATGAACCTGCTTGCCGCGAATGCCGTTTTGCGAGGGCTGGTCTTCGACGAGGTTGTATTCACGAACGCCATCGAGGGAATCCATAGCACGCGGCGTCAAATCAAGGATGCGCTGGAGTCGGTGTCGAACGATGCCTCTCGACGTCGTTTCAAGGAGCTCGCTCTTCTGTATATGGATATCGCTTCCGGCAAGGCAGAGGGGCCGACAACGCCGGAAGGCGTTCGTGCGATTTACGACAGAGTGATGGACGGGGAACTTGACGACGCGCATGTGCCTGATGGCCGGCTGTTTCGTAAGGACGGCGTTGACGTTATCGCCGGAGGGGTGAACGTGATTCACCGGGGTCTGGAACCCGAGGAGAAGATCGTCGAGGCCGTGAAGTCGATGCTTGCGCTGGTCGAAGACGAGGGTCTTCCGTCGCTGTACGCGGCGTTGGCGTCGCATTATCTGTTCGAATACGCGCACCCGTTCTATGATGGCAACGGTCGAACGGGAAGATATCTGTGCTCGCTGATGCTGGACAGGTCGCTGTCGAAGCCGACGGTTTTGTCGCTTTCCCGGGTGATTCTGGAGCATCGCGATCAGTACTACAAAGCTTTCCGCAGCGTTGAGAATCCGATGAACAAGGGTGAGCTGACGTTTTTCGTGATTGAGATGATGAGCCTTGTGCGGAAGGCCCAGCTGGATGTCATCGATCGTTTGGATTGCGCTCGAAGACGGCAGGGCGAGCTTCGCGAATTGATGGAGGATGTCATCGAGCGTGCAGACCTCAAGAAGAAGCAGGAGCAGGGAATCGTATTCATGCTCATGCAGTATGAGACGTTCGGGATGTTTGGCGACGCGAGCGTTGAAGAGGTTGCCGACTATTTGAAGGTGGGGACGCAGGCGGCTCGGAAACACTTGCGTGCGCTTGAGGACAAGGGTGTTGCGGTGAAGGTCAACCAACGCAAGCCCGTGACGTTCGGGCTTGCGCAGCAGTTTAAGGAAGAGTTCGGAGTAGAGCCGGTGGTCTGGCGGAATCCTTTCGAGTAGGGGTCCATTGTGTGCAGAAGGTTCACGGTCGTTACGTGGGATGAGGTTGCAGAAGTCGTGCGCGAGCTGCAGGCGGATTCGCCTGTGAACGCGCAGCCCGATTGGCCTGCGCGCCCGATGGTTGGCGAAGGCGCTGCTGCGCAGGTGGAGCCGGGCGAAGACGCGTTCCCCGGCGCTGGCGTTGACGTGATTGTCCGCGGGTCGGAAAGCCAGCTGGTTGTTGAGCGCTTGACCTGGGGATTTCCCGTTGAATGGCAACAACGCCCCGTGTATAACACGCGTCTGGAAACGGCGATGGGGCCGAACCCGGGCATGTGGGAGCAGCCGATCGCGCAGGGCCGCGGCATCGTGGTGACGGGCGGTTTCTTCGAAGCGCATGCAACCCAAACGGTGCGCAGCCCGAAAACGGGGCGGAAAATCAAGCAGCAGTATCGCTTCGAAAGCGGCGAAGGCACGCCGCTGCTGCTGGCAACGGTATGCGGCCAAGGTTGTTTCTCGGTAGTGACCACGCGCCCGAACGCCAACGTTGAGCCCGTGCACAATCGCATGCCCCTGGCGTTGAAGCTCGCCGAGGCGCGTTGGTGGCTGCGCGCGCCGTGGCCCAGCCTGGTTGCCAACTGGCAAAAGCTAGCGAACCGCGAAGGGCTCGCGTTAGCGGCCGCCCCAGAGCAACCGGCAGCCCCGGCAGCGTTGGGGCAGGGGACGTTGTTTTAAGACGCGCGATGACCGTGCTCGGGTTTGATGATGATCATCGCATTGCGAAAATCCTTATTAATCGAATCCCAAAAAATGCTAGGGTGGCGCGTTATCCGATGTAATCTGTCATGCCGAGATGAATGGCGACATCAGTTCCTTTTATCCAGAGGTTCTGGTGATACATCCTAATCCCATTTACGGTAACGGGCTTTTTGGTCGCATCGTTTCCCGAGCCGCGTACGAACAGTACGCCATCCCTTGATTTTGGCCAGTTTGGAGCGGTCATTGGGATGCCGGTTTTCGGGGTGAATCGCTGGTTGCCGCTCTTATCGCATATAGGTTCATCAATCAATGTGCCAGAGAAAATCAAGCGGCGCATTTGGCTCCATAGTTTTTGCGCCTCATCGATATACTTGCCAAGCCAGAATCGTTTGAACCCTTGAAATTGGCAAGCGTGAAGAGGGCAATTATCATATGGCTCCTTGAAAACCGCAACGATAATTGCTGAATCAAGGAAGATGCTGGCAAACGAGGAGTCTTCGAATTCCGTATCCGGATCGCACATCTCATCGAAGTCGATCGAGGGCGATAACTTCATGTCTTCGGTTCTTCCGCCCCTTACGGTGAGAACAACCGTCTTAAGCTGGAATCCAGCTTTTACAAAGAGAGGCACTTGTGAGATTTTGCCTGGTTGTCCGGTGAAAAGGCGAACGATAATCTGCTCAGCCAAAGCCTTGTTGTCCCTGCGTCCTTCTGCGTCGAAAGGCAAATTGAACATTGTGGCGTATTCGGCCAGGGTTTTATCGCGTAGTTGAGAAGCGATGATTCCAAGATGCATGTTGAATTGGTCGGACGACTCAATTTCGTAGGTATCGGGAATCATCTCTAAGTTATCATCCAGCCGTTCCCTTGCCATTTGCGTGACAAGTGAAGACTTGAGCCTGAAGCGTGGAGCGTGAGGATACTTAGGCGAAGTGTCCAAATAAAGGAGGCGTGGGTTGATTAGGGTTGATAGTCCTGGCAATAGCGCTTCTTTGTCTCCGGCTAGTGCCGTTCTAACGTAATCGCGTATCGTTGTCCAGTCGGCTTCAAGACGTTTTCGGTCTATGCTGTTCCATTCGTGCAGGTCAAATCCCTTTATCTCGAAAGATGCATAGCTCGGCATCATGCCTTTTCCGGGTTTGACGTATAGATAGTAGACGATTAGGAGTCGTTCGGCCTTGTGCCAGAATGTTGATGTTGAGAACTCCTCGCCAACGATTCGGTTTGGTGAGACGGCGGTAACCGACATAGGCTCTTTTGCCCGCCAAGAGTCGCTACGGGTCGCGGCGATAAGTCCAGTAGTTTTTAGTTCCCATTCGGTTTCATCGATGACCAAATCGGGCTCTTGTCTATTATCTGCGGGGTAGCCTAAAACAGATTGTTCGATAACGGCCCCGATGCGCCCTTTGTTTTTATGCGCGGTCGAGCCGGAAAGGATGCCCTTGGTGTCAAGTTCACCTGCGGTTTTCCCGATTGCTGCGGTGAAACGCTCTCGAATGTCTTCTGCTGTGTACCTATGGCTAGACTTGGTCATGTCATGCTCCCTGTCGTATCAACGGCGGTTGAGCTCTCGGCCGCTGTTGTGAAAAAAAGCTGAGTAGCGCAAATAGATCTGGATTTTTCCTTGATCGATCGGTTATCGTTGGTCATAATTATAGGTTCTGAATAATGGCTGGAACAAGGAATGGCGGTAAGGCTGACATGATTACGGTGGCCGAGCTTTTTGCTGGCGTTGGCGGATTTCGCCTTGGCCTTGAAGGCTACCAAAGCCTCGAGCATCCTGAGTTCAATCTCCCGGCAGCGGGACCTTTTAAGACTATCTGGGCCAATCAATGGGAGCCTCCGGGAACTGAAGGCAAGCAGTTCGCTTGGCGTTGCTATGAGCAGCGCTTTGGCGAAGGCAGCTGCGTTAACCAGGACATCAACAAGGTCCTTGATGATTATGAGGCTGGGAAAATCGATATCCCTGACGTTCAGATGGTCGTGGGCGGCTTTCCGTGTCAGGATTACAGCGTGGCGAAACCGCTGTCCGCTGCGCGTGGAATCGAAGGTAAAAAGGGCGTTCTTTGGTGGGACATCTATCGCTTCTTGCATCTGAAAGAGCCGAAATATGTGCTGCTCGAAAACGTTGATCGCTTGCTCAAAAGCCCGGCTACGCAGCGCGGGCGCGATTTTGCGATTATCCTTTCTTGCATGGCTGACCTGGGTTATTCGGTTGAATGGCATGTTGTGAACAGCGGCGAGTATGGTTTCAACCAGCGACGTAAACGCGTTTACATTTTCGCTGAAATGACCAGCGATAATTGGGATTTGTCCGACCGCGCGAAAAACGGCGTGATGGCGCGTGCGTTTCCTACGGAAGACCCGGAGAAGGTGTCCGAGTTTGAGATTCAGCATGATCCCTACGACATTTCCCAGCACTTCGATCTTGCCGGTAAGAAATCCCCGTTTTGTACCGCAGGTGTGATGCAGGACTACAAGGTTCTGACCTTTGACCTGACGGAGAAGTACGAGGGCGAGCTTGGTGCGCTTGGAAACGTGCTGGTTCCGGAGAGCGAAGTCCCTGAGCAGTTCTATATTCCGGATGAGAAGTTCGAAGCCTGGAAGTACTTGAAGGGCGGCAAACGCGAGGAGCGCGTGGATAAGAAGACGGGCTTCAAGTACGTTTACTCCGAGGGCTCGATGACGTTCCCTGATGCGCTCGATAGGCCGTCGCGCACCATCTTGACTGGCGAAGGCGGCATCGGGGCTTCTCGCTTCAAGCACGTTGTTGAGGTGGATGGCCGATTCCGCCGCCTCGTCCCTGATGAGCTTGATCAGCTGCAGGGTTTTCCGAAGGGCTGGACGGATACGGGTATGAGCGATGGTCGCCGAGCTTTCTGCATGGGCAACGCTTTGGTTGTCGGAGTTCCGCACCGAATCGGTGTTGAGATTGCTCGCGAGGCTGGCTTGAAATAGCTCTTAGCATGAAAAGAAACGGCGGAGATGGGATCTTCGCCGTTTCTTTTTGCGGCATGTTTGATGGGTCCAAGAAGTCGGCATTGGGTGTGCTCTGCTTTGTCGCCTCAAGCATCTTCCCTATGCCAGCTTACGGTTTGCAGATGCCGCAGGGGGAGTAGCCTTTGGCTATGAGTTGGTCGCGGGTGCCGGTGAAGTCCTGTTTGTTCGCGCTTGAGATGTTGCTGGTGGCGGAGCAGTCGGGCTTGTGGAACTTCTTGTTCTTCACGTTCAGAATGTAGTCCTGCTGCTCGGACGCGCCTTGGTTGCCGCCGGTTCCGCCACTGCTGCTGCCCCCGTTGCCGCTGGCGGTCCCACTGTCGGTGCCGCCGCCTGCGCTTCTCCCGGCAGCTGCCTTATCCGCCCGCGCGGCTGCCGCGGTGGTGATGGTGGCGCTGCCTTTGCTGGTGACCTGCGGGGTTTCGGACGATTCCCAGCTTTCGCCGGTCACGTAGTCGATCGCCACGCCCGGCTCCACGTTGTACACGAACACGTTGAACTGCACGGCTTCGCCGTTGTCCTCGAGGGACTTCGCTTCCATCTGCACCCCGCGCGCCACCAGGTCGTTTGCGGCGAACAGCGGGGTGACGCGGTAGAGCACGTGGTTGCCCGTGCTGCGCACGTAGTCGCCAACCAGCTCCTCGTAATACAGCATGCCCACTGCGTTGAACGTGCGCGTGCCCGTGATCAGGTTCTTCTCGTTGGCGTTTTCCCCGCACAACTGGTGCGCGATCAGATGGCTGCGGTTGTACAACATGCCGTCGTCGACGAAGCTGTATTTACGCTGTACCCAGCCGCTCGGATGCACCTGCGAGATGTCGCCGCGCTTCTCGTTGGATATGGTATCGGGCCCGATTCTCGCGAAGGCGGGGCCGCAGCGGCCTTCGAAATCCAGGTCGCTGAACTGCATGAACGTCCCGCGCGCCTCGTCTTGGGCCGTGAACCCGGGTTCGCCGTGGTTGATGTCGATGCACAGCGCTCCGGTATAGGCGGGGATGTCGGCGATGGTTGCCTGGGCGGATTGCGCACCCTCGCCGGAGCCGCCGTACGTGCTGCTGACGGAGCTGCCGTTGCCGGCGGAGCTATCGCCGATGCTGATGGAGCAGCCCGTTGCGGGAAGCGCGAACGAGAACGCCAGCGCCAGAGCCGCTAATGCTGCGGCGATGCGCTGGGGAAGCGGGAGCGTGCGGGTGTCTTTCAACGGCGGCCTTTCTGTCGTTGCCTAGGCCGATTGTAGCGAATGGATTTGATGTACCTGTGGCGCGCAGGCCCCTGCAATATAATGTGCGCATGACTAAAACGCAGCTGATACTCAATCGATACAAGCCCCTTGCCAAGGCGGGGGAGGGCGGCTTCGGCACGGTGCAGGTGGCATGGGATACGCGCATCCAGCGCAAGGTCGCCATCAAGTGCATCCCCTTGTCCGAGGCGGAGTTGTTGCGCGCTACTCTTCCCGGCGCTGATGCGCTTGACGTTTCCCCTGATGAACATGGCGAAAGTGCGATTGCACCGAGTGCGCACGCGGCGGGTTCGGCGGCCTCTTCGACGAGCGCCGTCGATCCGGCGGACGTTCCCCCGTGGGAAGATCTGCCAGAGGAAGCGGGTTTTGCGGGCTCCGAGGATGCCGCGGAATCTGCCGAGCTAGACGAGTTGGCGAGCGCTTTCGCCCGCCGAACGGACTCCGGCTCTGCGGACTCATTGCGTGCAGACGCGTTCCCCAGCCAGCTTCTGCCTGGTCAGTCGGTTAGCCTGACGGATACGGCAGACCCTGCGAGCCGTCCGCTGGTGCGCACGCTTTCGCGCATCCCCGGCTTGGACGAGGCCCGCACGGCGGCCGTGCTGTCGGACTCCAGCATCGTTGCGGTGCACGATTTCGAAATCCAGGATTCCACGGCGTACCTGATCATGGAATACGTTGAGGGCATGACGCTCACCGAGCTACTGCGCGACCACGACGATCGGCTGACGCTCGACGTGGTCGCCGCCGTGTTCGACGCGGTGGCTCACGCGCTCGAGGTTGCTCACGCGAACGGCGTTCTGCATCTGGATATCAAGCCCGATAACATCCTCATCAACGCATCGGGCCAGGTCAAGGTGACCGATTTCGGTCTGGCAACCTTGGCCGACGCGCAGGGGTTCGGCGTGGCCGGCGGCGGTACTATCGGCTATATGCCGCTTGAGCAGATGCGCCAGGAGAACCTTGACGCGCGGTGCGACGAGTGGGCGCTTGCGTCGGTGACGTACGAGATGCTGGCGGGCGAGAACCCGTTCTTGGCCCCGAACCTGTTCCAGGCGCAGGAGGCCATAGAAGACGGCGAATTGGTGCTGCCGTCGCTGTGCTGGGACAACCTCGACCCTGCCGCGGATGACCCCATCTTCTACGCGCTGGACCCCGAACGCGAGGAGCGCTACGAATCGGTGGCGGATTTTGCGGAGGAGCTTTCGCTGTTTTTGGGCGACCCGGCGAAGGGCCGCGCGGAGCTAGCCGACATCGTGGCCGGTCCGGCGGAGGAAGAGGAGCCCGAGCCGCAGCCGCGCGAGCCTGGCATCCCGTTGCGCGATCGCATCACGCCCAGGCTGCTGTTCTTCGGCTCGCACGCGTGCGGCGCGGCGGGATCGGCGCTGCTGGCGTTTCTGTCGCTGCAGAACATCTCGCAGACCGAAGGGTTCGCCAACCCGCTGTTCTGGGGATTGCTGCTGCTCATCACCCTTGCTGGCGCCTTTCGCCCTCACCTTGGGGCGCTTTTGGGGTTCGTTTCCCTGTCGGCCATGCTGGTGATGTGCGGCGTGCCCGCTGCGGGTTGCGTGCTGCTGGCGGGCGCCGGCGTATGGTGGTGGTACCTGGGCCGCGCGGGCGATACGACCGCGAACGCCGCGCTGGCGACGCCGCTTGCCGGCGCGATCGGGTTGGGGCCGCTTGGCCCGCTTGCGGCGGGTTTTGCGCTGCGCCCGGTTGCGGCGATGGCGACCGCGGCGTTCCAGGTGCTGTGCGGGTTCATGCTCGCAGGTTTGGGAAGCGCCTCGTTCATGGGGTGGGATGTGCTTGCCACCTGGCATTTCTCGACGGCGGCCTTCGCAAGCGACGCGGTGATCGACCGGATGGCGGCCATGCTGCTGGAGCCGGGCACGTGGATCATGGCGGCAAGCTGGGTGCTGGCGGCGGGCGCGTGCGCCTTGCTGCGTTGGCGCCCCACGCGGCTGTTCGCGTCCTTCGGCGTGCTGGCGGGCGCGGCGGTGCTGGTTGCCGGGTTCGTTTTGGCGGCGGTTTGCGGGTCTCCTTCCGCATCCGCCTTCACCGACCCCGTCGATGTCGCCTCGTTGGTCGTTTCCGCGGGCATTATGCTGTTCGCCGCCTATCTTCTGCCCGACCCCGAGTATTATGACGAGAGCGACGAATAGCTTCCGCTCCCGACGTTCGGGCGAAGTGGCGTTGCGCGATATCGAAAGACCGGCCGTCGGCGCGGTGCCGCGGCCTTACATGGATAGGAAGGAAACCCATGATCGAGCTTAACGACGACAAGACGTTGTTCTCCTTCGACCGCGATCTTGAGCCGGTGCTGACCGTGAAGTCCGGCGAGACGGTGCGCATCCGTACGAAGGACTGCTTCAGCAACCAGCTGACCGGTCCTCAGGACACCATGGATGACCTGGATTGGGATGCCATCAACCCGGCAACCGGCCCGGTGTTCGTCGAGGGCGCGAAGGCGGGCGGCGCGCTGAAGGTGCGCATCGAGAACATCGAGTTCGATGAGCAGACCTGCTCCGCCACCGGTCAGGACGAGGGCGTTTGCGGCAATCGCTTCACCGAGTGGGCAACGCATTACTGCAAGATTCAGGGCAACACGCTGGCCTGGGACGAGCGCCTGAACATCCCGCTGCGCCCCATGATCGGCGTCATCGGCGTGGCTCCCGAGGGCGAGCCGGTGAACTGCGGCACGCCGGGTAGCCACGGCGGCAACATGGATAACACGGCCATCACCACCGGTGCTACGCTGTACTTCCCCGTAGCGGTCGACGGCGCGCTGTTCGGCTGCGGCGACATGCACGCGGCAATGGGCGACGGCGAGGTCAGCGTCTCCGGCGCCGAGGTTGCAGGCTACGCCACCGTCACGCTGACGGCCCTGCCCGAGCTGAAGCTGGTGAACCCGCTGATCGAGAACGACACGCATTTCGGCATCATCGTGTCCGCGGAATCGCTGGATGCGGCCGCTGAGCTGGCCGTTCAGCAGATGGTCGACCTGCTGGCATCGCGCACCAACGAGTCCGAGGCCGATCTTGTCATGCTGCTGTCGCTGGTCGCCGACGTGCAGGTGTGCCAGATGGTGGACCCGCAGAAGACGGTTCGCTTCATGGTGCCGAAGTACGTGCTGGACGCTATCGGCTTCGCGCTGTAGCTTCGAACTGGGAAACGAAGCGCCCGCAAGCGTCGTGCTTGCGGGCGCTTTTGCGTTCGGGCAAAGACGATATGAGCAGGACATAAAAACATTGAGAGCCCCTGCTGCATGCAATTCCCGTAGATTAGGCCGACAAT
>NZ_CAKTVU010000034.1 GCF_934630535.1 uncultured Senegalimassilia sp. | reverse complement strand
CGGGTACGCTCGCCAACGCCGGTGAACACGGAAGTGCCGCCGTGCTCCTGAGCCAGGTTGTTGATGAGCTCCTGGATGATAACGGTCTTGCCAACGCCGGCGCCGCCGAACAGGCCGGTCTTACCGCCCTTGACGAACGGCTCGATGAGGTCGATGGCCTTGATGCCCGTCTCGAAGATCTCAGTCTTCGTGACCAGCTCGTCATACTCGGGAGCAGGACGATGGATGGGCATGTAGCCGGTAACCTCGGGCATGGGCTTCTCGTCAACGGGCTCGCCCATGACGTTCCAAATGCGGCCCAGGGTCTCCTGGCCGACGGGCATCATGATGGGATGACCCGTGTCCAAGACGTCCAGGCCACGGATCAGACCGTCGGTCGAGCTCATGGCGACGGAACGGACGATGTTGCCCGGCAGGTGGGTTTCGACCTCGAGGACGACGTGCAGGTCGCCCGCCTCGGTCTTAGCGTCAACCGTCAGCGCGTTGTAAATCGCCGGCAGCTGATCAGGGGGGAACTCGACGTCAACAACAGGACCGACGATTCGCACGATGCGACCCGTGGCGCCTTTGCTGGCCTCGACCTCCTCCTTAGTAAACAAATGTTCAGCCATTTAATCCTCCAAAGCAGCAGCGCCACCGACGATTTCCGAAATCTCGGTCGTGATAGCGCCCTGGCGTACGCGGTTATACAATCTGGTCAACGTGTTAACCATCTCGGTGGCATTGTCCGTTGCCGACATCATGGCGTTGCGGCGTGCGCCCTGCTCAGCAGCTGCCGAGTCGATCAGCGCATGATATAGCGTAGTGCGAACATACGCCGGCAGCAGCTGGTCAAGAACAGCTTCAGGGCTCGGCTCGAAGATCACATCGCCCTCAAGCTTCTCGCCCGCGGACTCATCGGCGCTCTCGGCCTTTGCGGCTTCGATGGCCGACGTGTCGACGGGGAGCAGCAACTCCTCGCGAAGCTGCTGCTCTGCCGAATTCTTAGCGTGGTTGTACACCACGATGACCTCGTCGATCGATCCATTGGCGTAAGCATCGACCGCATATGCGGCGATCTCGTCCGCAGCCTCTACCGTGGGGTCGGCAGACTGGCCCGCGAAGGCGAGAACCGGCTCGACACGACGGTACGTGTAATAGCCGATAGCCTTCTTGCCGCAGGCAACCACGCTAACCTCAGCGCCGGCCGCCTGCTTGCTCTTCATCAAACGATCGACTTGGCGCAGCACGTTGCTGTTGAAGCCGCCGGCCAGACCACGGTCCGACACGACGACGACGATCAGCACGTTCTTGACCTCGTCATGCTTGCGCAACAGCGCATTCTCGGAGCCACCTACACGCTTGGCAACGTTGGCCAACATTTCGACCATGGACTCGGCGTACGGCGTAGCCGCCGCCACGCGCTCGCCAGCAAGGCGGATCTTCGCAGCAGCAACCATTTCCATGGTACGCGTGATCTGCTTCGTCGAAGAGACGGAGCCGATACGCCTTTCAATGTCGTGAAGGTTGGGCATCTCTACCTACCTTACGCCGTGGGAGCGAACTGAAGCTTGAAAGCCTCGATCGCAGCGTTGGTCAGGTTCTCGACGTCACCAGTCCACTTACCGGCCTTAGCCAGCTCGTCGAACACCTCCGGCTTGGATGCATGCAGGAACTCCAGCAGCTCGGTGCGGAAGCGCACGATGTCCTCGGTCGGAACGTCGTCCAGATAACCCTTGCCGCCAGCATAGATTGCCACGGCCTGGTCGTAGACATCCATCATGCAGAAGCGGTTCTGCTTCAGCAGCTCGGTCATGGCAGCGCCGCGGGTCAGCTGATCTTGCGTAGCCTTGTCCAGGTCGGAACCGAACTGGGTGAAGGCCTTCAGCTCACGGAATGCAGCCAGGTCGAGCTTCAGCGTACCGGCAACCTGCTTCATCTGCTTGATCTGCGCGGAGCCGCCGACTCGGGACACGGAGATGCCCACGTCGACTGCAGGGCGCTGACCCTGGAAGAACAGGTCGGTCTGCAGGTAGATCTGACCGTCGGTAATGGAAATGACATTCGTCGGGATGTAGGCGGAGACGTCGCCGGCCTGGGTCTCGATGATCGGCAGTGCCGTCATGGAGCCGAGACCGTTCTGCTCGTTCATCTTCACAGCACGCTCCAGCAGGCGCGAATGCAGATAGAAGATGTCGCCCGGGTAAGCCTCGCGTCCCGGCGGGCGACGCAGGGTCAGAGACATCTGACGATAAGCCACAGCCTGCTTGGTCAGGTCATCGTAGACGATGAGCACGTGACGACCCGGGTTCTCCGGACCGGCAGGCTTGCCGTCCTCGCCGTTGTAGACGAAGTACTCGCCCATTGCAGCACCGGCCATAGGAGCGATGTACTGCAGCGGAGCAGAATCGGAAGCGGAAGCGTTAACGATGATGGTGTAGTCCATCGCGCCATGCTTCTCCAGGGTCTCCTGCACGTTAGCCACCGTGGAGGCCTTCTGGCCCACGGCAACGTAGATGCAGACCATGTCCTTGCCCTTCTGGTTCAGAATGGCATCGACGGCGATAGCGGTCTTACCGGTCTGACGGTCGCCGATGATCAGCTCGCGCTGACCACGGCCGATCGGGATCATAGAGTCGACGGCCAGGATACCGGTCTGCATCGGCTCGTGAACAGGCTTACGATGAATAACGCCCGGAGCCTTGAACTCGACCGGGCGAGTGCCCTCAGCCTTGATCTCGCCCTTGCCGTCAAGCGGCATGCCCAGCGGGTTCACGACGCGGCCGAGCAGGGCCTTGCCGGACGGAACCTCAACCAGACGACCGGTGGTCTTGACCGCGTCGTTTTCCTTGATTGCTGCGACATCGCCCAGCAAAACGGCGCCCACTTCATCCTCTTCGAGGTTCTGTGCCATACCGTAAACGACCTGGCCGGTAGAGCTGGTGAACTCCAAAAGTTCGCCTGCCATCGCATTTTTCAGGCCATCAACGCGAGCGATACCGTCGCCCACCTGGATAACAGAACCCGTCTCGCGGGATTCCACACTGGTGTTCAGCGCATCGAGCTGCTTACGCAGCGCCGCGTCAATAGACTGTGCGGTGATTTCAGTCACTAGCATTCACCTCCATCTGTGGAATGTTTCAGCACGTTGCGAGCCGCCTCAAGCTGCGACGTCATGCTGGCGTCGATTCGCTTGCCGTTGGCGCTCATCAAAATGCCGCCGATCAGGGACTTGTCGATGCTTTCGCGCAAAACGACCTTGGTGCCCAAGTCGGCTTCGGATTTCTTCGTAATAACCTCGCGCAGGTGATCGTCGAGCGGCACAACGGTCGTTACGTCGACCACGGTGACGTTCAACTTGCGTTCGACCTGCTCTCCGTAGCTCTCCCATACGCGCGAGAGCAACGCGAAGTCCCCGCGCTCGGCCATGACGGCCAAGACATCGACAAGGACAGGATGTGCCTGCGCGAATACGTTGCGCGCAAGGCTGTTCCTCTGCTCGGGCGTATAAGAGCTGTCTTGCAAAGAGCTAGAGAGATCCATGTTCGAACGCATAATGCGGATAATGCGCTCGGCTTGGTCGCGAACCTCTAGCACCGCATCCTGGCCGCCTGCCGCCAAAGCGGCATCCAGCAGAACGGATGCATAGGTTGCAACCTTTTCCTTTTGAACATGGCGGTTAGTTGGCATTGAAACTGCCCGCCTCGTTCACGTAGCGCTCGATGATCTTGCGGTGCTCGTCATCGTTGAGATCCTCGCCGATCAGGCGGGAAGCCACGGCAACGGACAGGTCGGCCACCGAGCCCTGAAGCTCGGCGATAGCGGCCTTCTTGTCGGCCTCGATGGCAGCATGAGCCTTCTCGATCATGCCGGCAGCCTCAGCCTGGGCCTTGGCGGTGATATCGGCCTTGACAGCCTCACCCGTCTTCTTGGCATCGGCGATGATCTGCGCGGACTGCGCCTTGGTTTCCTCCAGCTGGCGCTTGTACTCGGCGAGCACGCGCTCGCTTTCGACACGAGCCTTCTCGGACTGCTCGAGAGCGTCCTTGATGGTGGTCTCGCGCTTGACAAGCATGCCCTCGAACAGCGGCCAACCGAATTTCGCCAGGATGATCCACAAGATGATGAACGCAACGAGCATGGGGATGAACTCATCCATCTGCGGCAGGATAGCCGCAACGCCGCTGCCTTCATCGGCAAATGCCTGAGCAGGAAGCATAGCGCTTGCCGCGCCGAATGCGACGGCGGCGCTGCCGCAACCACGGAGCACTTTGTTCTTAACGTTCAACTCGCTTGCCTCCTTTCCTTAGCTTATAGGTCTTGCTTGAGTCGAAAACCTGTTAGCCAATGAAGAAGAGGACCAGGCCCAGCAGTGCCAGAGCCTCGGACATAGCAGCGCCGATGAAGAAGTAGCCCATCAGGGTGCCCTTCATCTCAGGCTGGCGTGCAGCGGACACGCACAGGCCGTACGTTGCAACGCCGATGCCGATGCCGGGGCCGATGGCGGCGAGGCCATAGCCGACGACCTTCAGCGCAGCGAGCGTGATTTCCATAATTACCTCCTTCGTTGAACCCGGAGCCTTCTCCGTGCTCATGCCAATATGCCCAAGCTGATCTATTCATGTCAGCTGTGGTGCCAAACAGAACGGGTGGCGGCTTGCACCGCCGGTCCGCACATCATCAGTGGGGATGAACCGCCATGCCGATGTAGGAAGCGGACAAGATGGTGAACACGTATGCCTGAAGGAACGCCACCAGGCACTCCATCGCATACATGAGGACCAGCAAAACGAACCATGCGACAGCAGGCAGCGCGGTAACGAAGTCCATGCTGAAAACAGCCTGCTGCAGGAACACAGTGGTTGCCAAAGAGAACACGGCCAGAACCATATGGCCTGCCAGCATGTTGCCGTAAAGACGAACGGCCAGCGTCAGAACGCGGATGACCATGGAGAAGAACTCCAGGAACCAGATGATCGGGACCATAGGGCCGGGAACACCGGAGGGCACGAGGCTCTTGATGTAGCCGAACACGCCCAGCGTCTTCAGACCATAGAAGTTGAAGTACACGAACGAGATGGCTGCCAGCGCCCACGTGATGGAGATGGTGCCCGTGGTGGCCTTCGCACCCGGGATCAGACCCACAACGTTAGCGATGAGGATGAAGAAGAACAGCGTGCACAAAAACGGGATGTGCTTCTTGAAACCCTCGCCGATAACGTCCTGGCCGATGCTCGTGTTCACGAAGTCGTAGCCATACTCGACGGTGTTCAGGAACTTATTCTTCGGGACCAGCTGAAGCTTGCGGCCTCCGATCAGAACAACCATCAGCACCAACGCCAAAATGAAGAACATGTACAGCGTGTACTGGCTGATGTCCCAACCGCCGATAGAGAATACGGTGTGGGAATCGAAAGTTTCGGAGAGGTGCCGTGCCTCTTCGACGAACTTGTTGAGCGCCTCGCCCATCTCAGATCATCCCAGCCTTTCCAGTGAACGAATCCAACATTACCGTGCCACGTTTTTACGCCACACGTACGCTGCGGTGCACACGATAAGCGAAACGATTTCGGCCATGCCGTAAGGAAGCACATACGGACGCGCAACCAGGGCGCACACGATCAAAGCAACCGCAACAACGACAAGGGACACGAACGTGCCTCCCAAGCCGTAAAGCGCCGCATTGGCGACCGATACCGAAGGATGCTTCCGAGCCAAACGCAGAGCCGCGAATAACGGCAGAAAGCCGACAAAGCCAGTTATGACACCGAGTAGAGCGGCCGCAACCATTACCTGCGTTTCACCCAAACCTTTCGTTGATCACAATTCCCGCATAGAAAACCAGGGCTTATGATAACGTAGAACTACTCAGGGGGCCTCTAAACTCCGCAATCGCCACAAAACGTTGGCAAACGGCTTATTTTTATTCGATTTTGCCGGCTATTTACCCTGTTCTACTTTTTCCATTATTAACAAAACCGTGATAGTGTTCGGTTTTTATGCATTTGCATTATTTTGCATAGCGTCATCGTAAACGCGTAGTTTGATACCCGCCTCGCGCAGCATGGACATGGCCAATTCATCCGGATAGGGATTCGAATAGATGATTTCCTTGATGTCAGCGTTGATGAGCATCTTCGCGCATACCACGCATGGCTGGGTGGTTATGTAGATCGAGGCACCCGTGATATTGATTCCGTAACGCGCTGCCTGGATGATCGCGTTCTGCTCTGCATGCAGCCCTCGGCAAATCTCATGGCGCTGACCGCTGGGCACGCTCAATTGCTGTCGCAGACAACCCGTTTCCGCACAATGCGCCAACCCCGTGGGCACGCCGTTATAGCCCGTAGCAAGGATTCTGCGATCTTTGACGATGATCGCCCCGACGGCACGACGAAGACACGTGGTGCGCGTGGCAACTTCATTGGCAAGCGTCATGAAATACTCGTCCCAGCTCGGACGACGATCAGTGCTTCCAGACATCGGCCTTCTCCCCTTCCATGCACGAACGGCCGAGCAAGGACACCTTGCCCGGCCGTCGGCTTATACCATTTGGTGATTGCTAGTACTCCAAACCCGGATACAGCGGGTGCTTCTCCAACATGGCGTCGATCTTCTTCTTGATATCAGCCAGCTTCGCTTCGTCTGCAGCGTTGAACACGGTTGCCGCGATGCACTGGCCCACCTCGTAGAAGTCCTCCTTGGTGAACCCACGGCTGGTGGCAGCGGCGCTGCCCACGCGGATGCCGCTGGCAACGAACGGGCTGCGCTGCTCGTTGGGGATGGTGTTCTTGTTCACCGTGAGGCCAACGCTCTCCAGCAGCTTCTCGGCATCCTTGCCGGTGACATCGGCAGGAGTCAGGTCGACCAAGCACAGATGGTTGTCCGTTCCGCCGGACACCAGGCGAAGGCCGCCGTCGGTCATGCCCTGGCCCATTGCGGCAGCGTTCTCCACCACATGGTCGATGTACTCCTTGAAAGACGGCTGCAACGCTTCGCCGAAGGCAACGGCCTTACCAGCGATAACGTGCATAAGCGGACCGCCCTGGCTGCCCGGGAACACAGCGGAGTTTATCTTCTTGAACAGATCCTCGTTGTTCGTGAGGATGAAGCCACCGCGCGGGCCACGAAGGGTCTTATGGCTGGTGGACGTCACGATATCGGCATAGGGGACCGGAGAGGGATGAGCGCCCGTAGCAACCAGGCCGGCGATATGAGCCATGTCGATCATAAGGTAAGCACCGACCTCATGGGCGATTTCCGCCATGCGCTCGAAGTCGATGATACGTGGGTAGGCAGAGGCGCCGCCGACGATCAGCTTAGGCTGATGCTCTTTTGCCAGCTTTTCCATCTCATCGTAATCGATGGTTTCGGTTTCCGGATCAACGCCGTAGGACACGACGTTGTACAGCTTGCCGGAGAAATTTGCCGGGCTGCCATGGGTCAGGTGACCGCCGTTATCCAAGCTCATGCCCATAACGGTATCGCCCGGCTTCACCGTTGCGAAATACGCGGCAAGGTTGGCATTTGCTCCGGAGTGCGGCTGAACGTTCGCGAATTTTGCACCATACAGCTTGCATGCGCGATCGCGTGCAAGGTTCTCGACGATATCGACCTTCTCGCAACCACCGTAGTAACGCTTGCCCGGCAAGCCTTCGGCGTACTTGTTCGTGAGAACGCTGCCCATGGCCTCCATCACAGCTTGAGACGTGAAGTTCTCCGATGCGATCAGCTCGACGGAGGAACGCTGACGAGACAGCTCTTGCTCGAGCGCGCTTGCCACTTCCGGATCGGTTTGCTTCACATGATCGATTGCCATGAGGACACCCTTCCTTTTGAATAATCGTTACAAGCGTACTCTAGCACATACCGCAGGAACCCACAGGGTATGCACATCCTCGCAACCATCCGGTAACGAAACGGCCTTAAACGGAAAACGGCCGGCGAATAGCCGACCGTTTGCATTGAACAAATCGCGGATTACCCTGTTACTTCTCAAGCGCCATGATCTTCTCGACACGGCCCGCATGGCGTCCTCCGCCGAACTCAGTGGAAAGGAACGCCCTCAAAATCTCCTTGTTAGCGGACAGGTCGACGAAACGGCCCGAAAGAGTGATGACGTTTGCGTCATTGTGCTCACGGCACAACGCAGCGAAGGCGGGGGATACGATATTTGCCGCACGGATTCCGTCAACCTTGTTTGCGGCGATAGCCATACCAATGCCGGTGCCGCACACCAAAACCCCGCGTTCAGCCTCGCCGTTGACAACGTCATGCGCAACAGCCTCCGCGAAATCCGGATAATCAACGCGGTCGTCGCAATCCGGCCCACGGTCGATGACGTTATGACCAAGTTCCTTCAAATATGCAGCCAGCAACTGCTTCTGATCAAAACCTGCATGGTCGCTTGCAATGCTGATGTTCATGTATCTACGCCTTCCACTGATAGATGCCTGCAGAGCCGATGGTACACCTGCATGCCTGTGCGCACCTGCTCAAAAACATTACCCACGCAATCCTTATGATTGGAATACCAGGTCCTCAAAAGAAATTCCGCCTTCGCGAACCAAAGTCAAATCACCGCCAGTACAGTCGATGACTGTAGAAGCGACCCCGCTGTGCAACGATTCAACGGGGTCTTGCAAGGCACACCCCACGCTTGCCAGCAACTCCTCGTCAAGCGACTCGAATCTTGACACCGCAGCTCTACCGCTGATGTTGGCAGACGTCGTGGCAAGCGGGCTTCCTGTCCGGCGAATCAAGGCAAGGGTCGTCTCGTTTGCAGGCATGCGCAGCCCAATGGACCCCGACTCCGATGCATAAGATACCGGTACCGCATCTGAAGCCTCAACGATAAGGGTAAGGGCTCCCGGCCAAAACCGCCGAGCAAGTGCGCAGGCAGCTGGCGGAAGATTCTTGCCATACCTTTGCAGGTCATCAATCGACCCAATAAGCCATGCGATAGGCTTCCCCGCATCCCTCCGCTTAACGTCAAAGAGAATTGCGGGGCCAGATGCTGCATGAACCGCAACTCCCACGCCATACACTGTATCGGTCGGCAATATGCAAGCTCGACCGTCGGCCAAAGCCAACGCAGCATCCTCCAAGGTATCTGATACCACTGCCATCCAAACCCCCGATCTCTACGCAGCATCCAAAATGGATGTCGATTATGCATCATCCAGAAGTGTATCACCGGAAATGCCAGTCATAGAACCGACCGCAAAACCAACTGCAGCGTGGACCTAGCGAAGCCAAAACACGATACTAGGCCCACGCGGGATGGCATCTTACGCAAACCTCTCAAACCCAGCCCAAAGCGCGCACCCTCGCGATAAGATACGCAGCCCCAAGCGTTCACGGAAACCACCGATGGCACGCGCAAGCAAACAGGCCCGAGCAACCGCCCTTTAAACCCGAAGATGCCCGCAAAAGAACGGGAAAACGATCAAGGAAGCCGGCACCAAACGTGCAGGTGCGCGCTGCGCACGAACGTCAAGGGAACGGAAAGCGATAACGCAAAAGGGCTTTCAAAGGCCTCAAGGAGGGCCAATTCAAGAAAAGCCCCGGCAAGACCAGGGCTGATTACACGGAGCGCATACAGCGCGAAGGCAACCTAAAGCGCATCTAAAACCGCGCAAGCAAATGATGGCCTACCGGTTCCGTAGCCTCGCAAGTTCCGCAACTCCTTGCAAAAGACGGGGAAGATCGTGCTCGCAAGGCGAGGTTTTTCGAAAACGCGCAAGGGCCAGCACAGAGAGCCACGCCGCAATCCCTCCGGTACCCGTCGCAAGGCGGAGCACGCAGGGCTGCTTTCAAGGCGAAGGTCTCCCCGAAAGACGCGGAAAGGCCCATAGCCCCCCGCGCAAGCCGTCGCCCTCGCCTTGCGGCGCGTTCCCAGGCGCGCCGGGCGCGTGCAGCGGATACGCCCGGCGCAGGCCGCTCGGCCGAAGCCGGCCCCGGCGCACGAAAACGCGCAAGGGCTCGCAAGGAAAACCTCGCTGCAATCCCTCCAACGCTCCTCACGAGACGGCGAAGGAGGGCCAAAGCCCATCAAAACGCAAAAGGGCCCGCAAGGAGATACCCCTTGCGGGCCTTCACGGCGCGTGCGGCGCGCGAGGCCGCGGCATCCCCCAAACGCAAACAGGCCCGCAAGGGGACGATCCCCCTGCGGGCCTTATCAGCGCAAAAAGAAAAGCGCCCTCCGCGAGCGCGACGCCCTGCCCTCCCGCAGCCTGGCGCTGCAGTACTCTCGGCGAA
>NZ_CAKTVU010000033.1 GCF_934630535.1 uncultured Senegalimassilia sp. | reverse complement strand
GGTGCGGGTAGATATAATACCTTGACTGTCGGAAACTTGCAAGGAGCATTCTCGATGCAATACACAAGGACACCTCAATTCTCAGGCAGCCAGCGGGAGGAAGCGCGTTGTCGCGTTGCATGGATGATCGCGGCTGTGCTAGTGGTCGTTGCTTGCGAATGTGCGTTAGCGGCTTTGCCGGGCAAAGCCTATGCGAAGTCGTACACCATGCCGCAAGTGAACATTCAGGCTCAGCTGGAAACCGATGGAACGCTTCACGTGGTGGAACAGCGCACGTTCGATTTCAACGGCTCGTATTCCGCTATTTGGTGGTCGTTAAACCTGCTGCCTACGAACGCGGAATTCTCCGTGAACGGTGTTCGCATGATGGGCGTCGATGATTCCGGCTCCGCTGAAGGGTCGATGTCGGCGCTGCCCGAGGTGCCGTTCGAGCTGAAGTGGCGCGAGAAAGGCGGCCCGGGGCGGAACTCCTATTCCCTGGACAGCCCGAAGAACACGGTGTATGTGTTCTTCGGCTCTCATCCTGAGCGTGTGGTTGTAGAGCTTGATTACACCATCACCAATATGGCCCAGGTGTACGATGACGTCTCCGAGGTGTATTGGCAGTATCTGGGCTCCGAGTGGTCGGCTGCTTCCGAGAACGTGACGGCCACGCTTCAGCTTCCCCTTCCCCAGGGCGTCACGGTGGATCCTGGTGAGAACGTGCGCGCATGGGGCCATGGTCCGCTGAGCGGCAACGTTTCCATTAACGCCGACGGCTCGGTCACATGCACGGTTCCCCGTGTGGAAACCGGCGAATATGCCGAGATGCGCGTTTGCATCCCCTCTAAATGGCTGACGAACGTGTCGCTGAGCACGCAGCGCCTGCATGCCGGCGAGCAGCGCCTGGATACGGTGCTGAAGGAGGAGAAGGCCTGGGCTGATACGGCGAACAGCAAGCGCATGATGTCCTTGGCGTTCTCCGTGGCGTGCGTTGCCGTGTGCGTTGCGGCATTGATCTGGGCTATTGTCATGTTCTTCCGTCATGGCAAGGAGCATAAGCCTGACTTTACGGAGCAATACTGGCGCGATGTGCCGCGAAAGGGTTTGCATCCGGCCGTTATCGGCCGCTTGTGGCGTTGGGACAGGACGAGCACAGACGATCTTACGGCAACTATTATGCATCTGGCGCAAACGGGTGCCGTTCGCATCGATTCCGGTTCGTATATGGCGCCGACGAAGCATGGCGGCATGAAAACGGTCAACGACTTCTATATCACGAAGATGGTGGAGGTCGATGCCATAAGCGACCCGATCGACAAGGCAACGTTCGAGCTGCTGTTCGACAAGGTAGCGGCAGGCCAGAACTCGCTGTGGTTCGGCAGCATCAAGAAATACGGCGATGATCATCCTGAGCGGCTGGTGAACGCCGTGAAACACTGGCAAGATGTGCTGACCGCGGAGACGGACAAGCACGGGTTCTTCGAGGAGAAGGGTAATAATCTGCGCGCCTGGACGTGGGCGCTCGCTGTCATATTGATTGCGGTGGCAATGGTGATTTGGTTCATAACCGATAACATGCTGCCCGTGATATGCGGTATCCCCACCGTTTTGGCGCTGGCTTTCATCGGGAACAATATGACGCGACGCAGCGTCGATGGCAACAACCTGGTTGCGCACTGCAAGGCGTTGCGCAATTGGCTGCGCGACTTCAGCTCGCTTGAGGAGCGTCCGCCCACCGATGTGAAGGTGTGGGGCGAGTTCATGGTGTACGCGTATCTGTTCGGCGTTGCGAAGCAGGCCATCGAGCAGCTTCGCAAGACGCAGCCCCAGTTGTTCACGGTCGATCACACGTATGGAGACACCTACGTGCCCTGGTGGGGCTGGTATACCTCCTACGAGACCGGTGCGAGCGCCGGGATGCCCGATGTGGGAAGCTTCCTCTCCTCGTCGTTCAACCAGGCCGTGAAAACCGCTCACGAGGCTATACAGGCCGAATCCAGCGGCAGCGGAAGCGGCGGCGGATTCTCCAGCGGTGGCGGCGGAGGCTTCGGCGGCGGCGGTGGCGGAGCCCGTTAGGCTTGGCTGAGCTTCCGTGCATTGCCAACGGCGCAAAAGACTGACGTTTAGACTTTCGGTCGGTTACGTCAGCTTGCTTGCCGCCGAGTCCGGGCCGTCCGGCTATTCGATGATGCTGGTCTGCTAAGATAGCGGACGCGTCGTTTAGAGCGAATCACGTTGAGTGCGAAACGCCGATCTGCGTCGCCTTATGCGGCTGCAGATCGGCGTTTCTTTATTGCGCCCGGTTATGGGTTGCAATCGGGGGTAAAGGGAAAGTTACATGAAGAAGGAACTGCCCTCTTGGGCGTACAAGGTTGCTATCGTTGTGGCGACCATCATCTGGGGCTACAGCTTCGTGTCCATGAAGGATGTGGTAGCGGTCATTCCGCCAGCATGGTTGCTGGGCTTCCGCTTTCTGTTCGCAGGCATTGTGCTGACCGCTATCCTTTGGAAGCGCGTCCGTAAGGCCTTCAGCGGCAAGATGGTGCTTGCCGGCACCGCCCTCGGCTTGGCCGATTATCTGGCATTCTGGACGCAAACCGTTGGTTTGGAGCACACCACTCCAGGCATCAACGCGTTTCTTACGGCGACGTATTGCGTGATCGTCCCCTTCTTGTGGTGGATCATCGCTCACAGGCGTCCGACGGTGTTCAATATCGGTGCTGCCGTGCTTGCCTTGGTGGGCATTTGGCTGGTGTCGGTCCAGTCGGGCGGCATGACCATGGGCTTTGGTGAGGTTATGACGCTGGTGTGCGCGGTCATGTTCGCCGTGCATATGGTGCTGGTTTCGAAGTTCTCCCGTTTCCACGACGTGCTGGCGCTTACAGCAGTGCAGTTCGTTGCCGAGGGATGCATGGGCCTGCTGTCGGGAGCGGCGTTTGAAACCTTCCCAGGATTCGCTGCTTTCACGCCCGATATTATCGGTCAGTTGCTGTTCCTGGCCATCTTCGCTTCTATTGTGGCGTTCGGCATCCAGAACGTCTCGCTTGCGCATATTCCTCCGGCCCAGGCATCGCTGTTCTTGAGCCTGGAATCTGTGTTCGGCGTGCTGTTCAGCGTGCTGCTGTACGGCGAGCAGCTGAGCCTCCGTTTGCTGGTCGGTTTCTCGTTGATCTTCGTGGCCATCATCATCAGCGAGACGTTTCCTTTGAAGCGCAAGAAGCCTGATGAGGCCGTTGGAGAGACCGTATAAGAACAGCTTGTTACCGTTGTCATGACGCATGAGCAGGCATGATACAATTCGAACGTACATGACCGATCAAGGAGGGCTTACCATGGCGGAGAAGAACAACGTTGTTCTTATCGGCATGCCCGGCTCGGGTAAATCCACGCTGGGTATCGTGTTGGCGAAAATCATGACGAAGGACTTCATCGACGCCGACATCGTCATTCAGAACCAGTGCGACAAGACGCTGCAGAAGATCATCGACGCATGCGGTCCCGAGGGTTTCATCGAGGTTGAGAACGAGATTCTCAGCAAGATCGACGCGGAGAACAGCGTTATCGCTACGGGCGGTTCCGCCGTGTACTCCGATGAGGCTATGAAGCATCTGGCAGAGATCGGTACGGTTGTGTACCTCAAGATCTCCTACGATCAGCTGGTGCACCGTCTGAGCGACCTGCAGGAGCGCGGCGTCGTGTTGAAGGGCGGTATCGGTATGAGCCTCAAGGAGTTGTACGACGAGCGTCTGCCGCTCTATGAGCACTACGCCGACATCACGGTGGACGTGAACGACCTGTCCATCACCGCTGCAGCTCGCAAGGTTGCAGATGCGCTTGCACATGAAGGCGTGAAGTAGTGTTTCACGTGAAACAGTAGAGTATTGAAAGGCCACCGGAAGGTGGCCTTTCTTGTGCATGCAGTAAGTTAAGCAGTTGAACATTGCTGCCGCTGCAGGGCTCGGAAAACCATGATATGCGGTTCGGTGGCGAAGCGTTATATGGCGCTTGGCTAGTGACGGGCATTGATGCATTTCAGCTGGAAGGAGGAAACCGAACGGCGCTTCGTGGCGTTTACGAGGCGATGAGGGACATCGAATGGATGACATGACGCTGCTGCTGTGGTTTTGAAGGTAGTCGGTTTGAAATATGCTGCAAGTTCGTGTGAAACATCTTCGCAGAAACAAATAAGGCCCCGATGTTTCACGTGAAACATCGGGGCCAGCATGAGGGGCAAGCAGTTGCTATGCGGTGGCGAAACCTTGTGCAGCTGCTGCGAGGTCCTCCTGGGCGTTCTTTGCACCCAGGCGATCAGTAAGGGGATCGATCGGCGGCACGTCGTCATGATTCTTGTGCGGAACCATGTCCTCTTCCTTGCCGCCAGCGTCGTTCAGACGCTTGAAGAAGTCCTTCGTTTCACGGACGACCACACCGGAGAGGACGATCAAAGCGATCATGTTCGGCACGGCCATGCATGCGTTGAAGATGTCGGCGATGGTCCAAACGGCGGAAACGGTCATGTAAGGGCCGATGAACACAGCGGCGATGTAGAGCCAGCGGTAAACCTTTACGGCCTTCATGCTGCCGTTGCTGAAGTACTCAAGGCAACGCTCGCCGTAGTAGTCCCAACCAAGGATGGTGGTGAAACCGAACAGGGCCAGGCACGCCATGAGCACGAACGACACGACGGTGGGAGGAATGAACGGCAGGCCAGCCTGGAAGGCGGCGGTGGTGACGGAAGCGCCCTCGAGGCCCGGGATCAGGTAAGCACCGGTCATAACCAGGGTAAGGCCGGTCATGGTGCAGACTACGATGGTGTCGAGGAACGTGCCGGTCATCGACACCAGACCCTGACGCACGGGCTCCTTCGTCTGAGCGGCAGCAGCGGCGATAGGTGCGGAACCAAGGCCGGCCTCGTTGGAGAAGATACCGCGGGCGATACCCTTCTGCATTGCGATGAAGATGGCGCCGAGCATACCGCCGGCAGCAGCATCAAGACCGAAGGCGGAACGGAAGATGACCACGAACGCACCGGGGATCTTATCCAGGTTGGTGAGCAGTAGGACAAGGGAGAAGCCCACGTACAGCACTACCATGACGGGGATGACGCGCTCGGAGACGCTGGCGATGCGCTTGATGCCGCCGATGACGACCAGGCCGACCAGCACGGCGACCACGATACCGCCGATAACGGTGGCGATGGAGTAATCCATGCCGAGGATGCTGATGGTGAAGGACTTCTCGGGATCGAAGAAGTTCGTGATGGCGGTGTTGATGGAGTTCACCTGGGTGAAAGTACCGATGCCGAACAGGCCAACGCACATGCCGAAGAACGCGAAGATCTTGGCGAGCCAACGCCAGCTGATCTTAGGCAGACGCTTGCCCATGCCGCGCTCGATGTAGTAGAACGGGCCGCCCAGAACATGGCCGGTGTTCTCATCGATGCTGCGGAACTTGACGGCGAGCAGGCCCTCGGAGTACTTCGTAGCCATGCCGAACAGCGCTGCCAGCCACATCCAGAACATGGCACCAGGGCCGCCGACCACAACAGCGGTAGCGACGCCCACGATGTTGCCAGTACCGATGGTTGCTGAAAGCGCGGTGCACAGTGCGCCGAAGCTGGTGACTTCGCCGGAGCCGCCCTTTTCGTTCTTGACCATGTAGCGCAAAGCGCGCGGCAGCTGACGGAACTGCAAACCGCCCAGACGCACCGTCAGCAGGATGCCTCCGAACAGGATGAGCACCATCAGCGGTACGCCCCATACAAAGTCGTCAATAGCGGTGATCACGTTGTTGACGACGTCGAAAAACCCTTCCACAACTCACTCCTAACTTAAACTCTTGACCGATACAACCTCTGCGAGACCCTGAGGATGTACGGAAAGAGAGCTCGGCGAAAGCTATGGGGTTCTGGAATATGGAATTAGGGAAGGGAAAAGTTCTCGTGAACGCCGAGTTTGAGTTTCGTTCACGTTTGCGACAAGTCACTGACTTTTCTCTGTCCTTTTGCCTGAGAGTTTCAGCGAAACGGTTCGCCACTGCAGCTTGACTGAAGCTGTTCGCGGTTAGGTCTTGCGGCCTGCGTTTCACCTTGCCCCTTCGGCACCCATGGTTGGGATTCTCCAGAGGCCCCTGCTTGCCCTGTTTCTTGCGATCCAGAACATATCAACGGGGTGACGCTATGAAATTGTGGCATGAACTTTAACAGTGGAGTAACGGCTTGTAAACACCCCAGTATTTCGAATGTGTAACTTTTTGGGCAAGTGGACAAAAAGGGAGTGAAGTCAAGCTGAATGGTCATCGAAATAAGGGGGCGTTCGCTTGATCGAAGGGGATGTTGGCGGCGTGATGCGCGGTATACTCGATAAGGAGAATGCTGCGCGGCTTGCGCGGCCGTAGCGGCGTGAAAGCGGCCGAAAGCGAACCGGATGCAGAGTCGGCGAAGGCTGCGCACGAAGGCGAGGCCTCGCCTTCCGAGCCGCGCCATGCCGGGTGCGCTGCATGTTCGGCGGCGAAGGGCAACGATGGGCTGCTTACGCAAGGCCTGGTGCTCGTCGTGTTGCTGCTTGTTTCGTTGGCGATGCAGGTTCAGCCCCTGCCAAGGACCCGATCGGCGTCCCTTCCCTGGAAATCCTCCCCATCCCCCTTGCGCCGATCGCGGTCGTCGACGAACCCGCTGCCCTTGTGGCGGCGGGTTCGTTGTGCTTGGGGCTGTGGAATGAGAGAATCGTTTCGGATCATTTGGAGATGGCGTCTTGCCTTCGTTTTGAACGGGTTGGGAGGAACGCGTGAAGTTCACGGTTGTGGCGGTTGGAAAGTTGAAGGAGCGGTTCTGGGTTGATGCTTGCGCGGAGTACCTGAAGCGCCTGCAGCCTTATGCGAAAACCCAGGTACGCGAGATCGCCGACGTCGACCCGCGTAAGGCAGGCGGCGTGGACGGCGCGCGCGATAAAGAGGGCGCTGCTATCTGCGTTGAAATCGAGAAACTTGGCGCGGATACGCATGTGGTGTTGCTGGCCATCGACGGCAAGGAGCGCTCGAGCGAGGGGTTGTCGAAGCGACTGGACAACCTGATGCTGCAAGGGAAGAGCAACTTCGCGTTCGTCATCGGCGGTTCGGATGGCGTGAGCGATGAGGTGCGCAAACGCGCCGACGAGCTGCTGTCGTTCGGGCCGATCACGCTCCCCCACAACCTGGCGCGCGTGGTGTTGCTGGAGCAGCTCTATCGCTCGCAGAAAATTTCCCACGGGGAGCCGTACCACAAATAACGTTGTACAGTGTTTCGAGGTATTGACCAGGACACTTAGGGGACGTGTCGCCAAGTGTCCAGTTTAGGAAAGAGCGTGCAGCTCTTCTTGGCTGAACAGCGGTTGAATATAGCTCCGTTTTTCCACCGGCGTCTTGGGCGGTAGCGGTTATCTGGTTTCCTTCGTCCGCCATGTGCGAAGCAAGACGTTTGCCCGCATTTCCCGGGCTTCTTATACTGTTTCGGAACGAATTTGCCTATGAAGGAGGCGTTTTCCATGCGGATGATCTCGTGGAATGTGAACGGCTTGCGAGCTGTTTTGAAGAAGGGCTTCGAGGATATCGTGTGCCAGTTCGACGCCGATGTGGTGGCGTTGCAGGAAACCAAGCTGCAGGCCGGCCAGGCAACGCTGGATTTGCCGCAATATCGCGAGTTTTGGAGCTATGCGGAGAAGAAGGGCTATTCCGGCACCGCGGTGTTCACGAAGGAAGAGCCGCTGCAGGTGCTTCATGGCCTGGGGTTTTCCCATCTTGATAACGAGGGCCGCATTGTGGCGTGCGAGTTTCCCGAGTATTGGTTCGTTTGCGTCTACACGCCGAACGCGCAAAACGAGCTGGCGCGCATCGACCATCGCATGGAATGGGACGATGCGTTCCGCGATTTTTGCAAGGGCTTGGAAGAGGGCGTGCTCCCGGCAGGCGTTCCGGTGGAGCGCGCCGGCGCCGATGGCAACGTGGTGCTGCGTCCGGAGGCGGGCCGCGGCGAAGGCAAAAACGGCGCGGATGTGGTTCCGGAATCTGCCCCTATGGGCGACGGGCATTTGCCCACGCAATGGCTTCCGCTGACGCAGCCCGGTGAATCCGCGCAGCCGAAGCCGGTGGTCATGTGCGGTGATTTCAACGTGGCGCACAACGAGATCGACCTGAAGAACCCCGGTCCTAATCGCGGGAATGCGGGCTTTTCCGATGAGGAACGCGGGAAGTTCGACAAGCTGCTCGATGCCGGGTTCACCGACACGTTCCGCAGCACGCATCCCGACCTTGTCGGCGCATATTCCTGGTGGAGCTATCGTTTCAACGCGCGCAAGAACAATGCGGGGTGGCGCATCGACTATTTCCTGGTCAGCGATGCCTTGGCCCCGCGCATCCAGGCCGCCAGCATCTACAACGAGGTGCTCGGCAGCGACCACTGCCCTGTAGGCTTGGAGCTCGACTTGGGTTAAAGCTGACGTTTCGGGGACGTAGCGCTATGTGTCAAGCTTTCTCGTTGTCGTGTAGAACGCGACTTCCGAGAAGCCAGCAAAACCGGACACTTAGTTCTACGTCCCTGATGTGTCTGGGATGGGGTTGGCGAAGCTGCTGGTGGCGCGTGGTATCATGCTAAGGTTCGAAACGAGGGGTTGCGGCAGCTGGAAGTCGGGCTGCTGGACCTGTATTCAGCACTGCTAGAAGGAAAATAACCGTATGGATACTGCAAAGATCGAAGCCGGCGTTCGCATGATTTTAGAGGGCGTGGGTGAGAATCCTGACCGCGAAGGGCTGAAGGAAACGCCTGCGCGCGTTGCCCGTATGTATGAGGAAGTGTTCTCCGGCCTGACGGAAGACCCCGCCGTGCATTTCGCCACCACGTTCGATGAGCACTGCAGCGAAATGGTGCTTGTGCGCGACATCTACTTCTACTCCATGTGCGAGCATCACCTGGTGCCGTTCTTCGGCAAGGCCCATATCGCCTACATCCCCGCGGTGGATGGCCGCGTGTGCGGTTTGTCGAAGCTGGCGCGCCTGGTCGAAGTCTACGCGAAGCGTCCGCAGGTGCAGGAGCGTTTGACCTCGCAGATCGCCGACACCTTGGTCGTGCAGCTGAACCCGCAGGGCGTTGTGGTGGTGCTGGAGGCCGAGCACATGTGCATGAGCATGCGCGGCGTGAAGAAGCCCGGCAGCCATACGGTCACCAGCGCGGTGCGTGGCGTGTTCGCCGGCAGCACCGATGCAGCACGCGCCTCGCGCACTGAGGCCATGTCGCTCATCCTTCGCGAAACCCGATAACGCAAAGGCCTGGTTATGGAAGCCGTTGCCGACGTGTGCCAACAGCTGTTCGGCATCGCCCCGGGGGCTATGCTGCTGGTGTGCTTGTTCGTGTTTCTGGCGGGATATGTCGATGCCATTGCGGGCGGCGGCGGGCTGATCTCGCTGCCCGCCTACATGATCGCTGGCTTGCCAACGCACGCCGCCATCGCCACGAACAAGATGAGCTCGACCATGGGCACCACCATCGCCACCTGGCATTATGCGAAATCGGGTTACATCCAATGGAAGCTTGCGGGCGTTTGCGTGGTGCTTGCCGTAGCAGGATCATCCATTGGGTCGAACCTGGTCCTCATCACCAGCGATGCGTTCCTGCGCGTGTTCCTGCTGGCGGTGCTGCCGATCACGGCCATCTACGTGATGAGGTCGAAGAGCTTCGGAAAGCAGGACAAAGAGCCGCTTTCGCCGAAACGCACCGCGGCGCTTTGCGCTCTGGTGGCGTTCTGCGTGGGCATATACGATGGCTTCTACGGTCCCGGCACGGGCACGTTCCTGATGCTGCTGCTCACCGGTGTGGCTCATCTGAAGCTCAAGTCCGCCGCCGGCATCACGAAGGCCATCAACCTCACCACCAACGTTACGGCGCTGGTGGTCTTCCTTCTGCACGGTCAGGTGTTGCTGGTGTTGGGCTTGGTGGCGGGCGCATTCAACATCGTCGGCAACTACCTGGGCTCCCATAGCTTCTCGAAGAACGGCGGCGCGGTCGCCCGACCCATCACCATCGTCGTCCTGATCATCTTCTTCGCGAAGGTTATTTGGGATTTCGTCGCCTAGGCCGTGAAGCCGCACGCCGCTGGCTGCGGATGTTTCACGTGAAACACCGCCTGGAAATACAAGGCGCGCGACAATCGGGTACTATGGGAACATACTGAAACGAGCGCGTCGGTCGCGCGGGTGAAAGGATTCGAACATGAAGTGCGTTATCAGCGTTCTGGGCAAGGATCGCAGCGGTATCGTTGCAGCTGTTTCGGTTGCGCTGGCCGAGTGCGGTGCCAACATCGATGACATCAGCCAGACCATCCTCGGTGACATGTTCTCCATGACCATGCTTACCACGCTGGACACCGAGAAGGCAGACTTCAACGTTGTCCAGGAGAAGCTCGAGGGCGTCGCCTCCGAGCTGGGTGTGCAGATCACCATTCAGCGGGAGGACGTTTTCCAGTTCATGTACAAGATTTAGGCCCGACCTGAATCGCATCGCTTGCGAATTCGGCTGCATCGGCGCGTAATGCGCAGTGCGCCATTTCCACAAGCCGCCGAACGACGGCCCGGAGTCGAAGACTTCGGGCCTTTTTGCGCACCGCTATAATAAGAAACCGTGACCCATTAGACGATCAGGGAGAAGTCGAATGACCCGAATCTATTCGTATACCCAGCCGCTCAATGCCGATATCGTCGATGCGTTCTGCCTTATGCAGAAGGGCTTCACCGATCAGTTCGTGTATTACCGCAAGGATCGTCCTACTCGTTTCATGGGTTTGGGGCGCTGTATCGCGCTGCCGACCTTGGACGAGGCCGAGTGCGAGCTGACGGGGCCGGCCGCCGAGCAGCCGGTGTTCTTCTCGTTCAACCGATTCGACGCGCATAACCCTGCGCCGGCCGATGAGCTGTTCCAGTCGTT
>NZ_CAKTVU010000032.1 GCF_934630535.1 uncultured Senegalimassilia sp. | reverse complement strand
CCCTACGATGCCCTGGTGCTGCCCGGAGGCGAGAGCACGGCGCAGGCGAAGATGCTGCGCGAGCTGGGCATGCTCGACACGTTGAAGTCCCGCGTGGCTGCCGGCATGCCGGTTCTGGGCACGTGCGCGGGCCTGATCTTGCTGGCGCAAAACGTCGAAGAAGGCGTTCCCGCCGCCGGCGATCCGAACGGCCCCGTTGCCGCAGGCGCAACCGCGGCGGGCGCCATCGGAACGCTGCCGGTGACGGTTCGCCGCAACGCGTACGGCCGCCAACTGGGAAGCTTCCGCACCGTTGCTCCCTGCGCCGGCTTGCCTGGCGTGCCGGATGGCGAAACCGCCGACATCCCGATGACGTTCATCCGCGCTCCGTTCATTAAAGCGGTATCTGATGATGTCAAGGTGCTTGCCACTGTGGATGACCGCATCGTCGCCGTTCGCTATGAGAATCAGCTGGGTGTGTCGTTTCATCCGGAATTGGATGATGACCTGCGTATCCACGAACTGCTCGTCAGCCTGATCTAGCTATTTGCGGCGCCTCCTTCGCTGGTAGCGTCCGCCTTGGGCCTGGTTGCCGCCCTTTATGCGTGCGGCAACCAGGGCAAGCGCGGCTAACGCGGCGGCGCCAAGAAGCTGCGTTGTCGGCAGCGCTGCCCAATCTCCGGTTTCCGCCAATTTGCCTGCAGCTTCTTTGGGCGTTTTGCCCTCTTTTGGCTCTTCGGCATCCTTTTCCAGTCCGTCATCGCCCTCCTTCTCAATGAGGCGATTTGTCACCGTTCTCGAAATGACCGATGGCTCGGAGGGGCCATGGTTGATTTCGATTGTCTCGCTGACCAGGTCGTATCCTTCATTCGTATCGCATGGCAGCTCTTCTAGCAGGTATCGCCCGTAGGGCAGCGCCGCAAGGTCGTCGTTCGGTGCAGCGGCATTGCCGTCGCTGCCGCGACCGAACCATATGCCCGCCGTCGGGTCCATGTCGCTTGCGGTTACGCGTTCCGTCCCCAGCAGGCGATCGTTGCCGTTGGTGCTTCCCGTGTGCCTGGCATGGCGACTCTCGGTGGATGCCCACCCGTTCTCGTCGCACGCCAACACGTGTTTCTCGCCGGTGGCAAGGTTGGTGAGGGAAAACGCCACCTGCAAAGGCTCGTTATCGCCTTCCCTGACCTTGAATAGCTCCAAATCGTTTCGAATCACCTGGTTGGAGAACGAAAGCGGGTTCCCGTTCGCATCTGCTTCGGCGAGCTCTCCTGCTGCGTGCACTTCTACGGTCCTAGGGCTTCCATCCGATAAGAGGTAGCCGCTGGACGCCGCAATCTCGCGAATGGAATAGGTGCCGAACGGCAAGGCGTCGGCGCCGGTTTGCGCTCGGTGCTCCCTGCGCTCTTCATCCCACTGCGTCTCGATCACGGCGACAACTTGCCCGGGAGCGTTCCATTCCCCGTTAACGTTCACGCTATTGGGCGAAGCATTGACGATTTCGAAAAGCACGCCATCAAGGGTGGGCGCCCATGCAAGCTCTTTATTGCCGCCCATTGCCGCAGCGTCATGCAGCTCGGCATCCGTTTTCGACACGGCTATGCCGCCGCGGAGAACACTCTCGTGCACGACAACGCTCTGATCGGCGCTTTCTCCCGAAGTGAAGGAGACGGTGCAGTCGTGTTCGCCCTCTCCCGCGGCCGTTACCGTGATGACGGCGGTCCCTAGATGCTTCTCATAACCTTGCGGTGCTTTCGTTTCCTCGATGGTATAGACGCCTATGGGAAGCGCGCAAAACCCCATGGAATCGCAGGGAAGCTCGTCGCCGCCTATGTGGTAGCGCTCCATGCTCGTTGCATCGGATAGGTGCACCTCGCCAAGCTCATCAGTGCGAAATTCCCAGGTGAACAGGGGATTTGTTGCAACGTTGCCATCGTCTTCGCTTGGGGGCGATTCCAATTGCGCGAAATACCGCACGGTGAACACCGCTCCTGCCAGGCTTGCGTCTCCCTGCGGTGCGGCGGATCGGCTGTCCGCGTCCAGCTTTCGCAACAACGTGTCGAGCCTTGCCGTTTGAGGCGTGTTCTCGACTTTCCCGTCATTCACCTGGGCCGTTTGGCGGTCCTTGACCTCCACGGGGTAGACGTTGGTGCTTGCCGCCATATGCAAGGGGGCTTGCAGCTCGCGAACCCAGTAGGTGCCCGTAGGCATCGCGTCGGCCTTTGCCCGCCCCTGCGCATCGCACGCAATGGTGAGCTCCAGGTCGCTGCAAGCCTCATCGCGGAAGATGCCGAACTTCGCTCCCTCCAGGGAATACAAGGGGTTTCCCTCGGTTATGCGCGGTTGGGATGAGACCTTCGTCAGCTCAAGCGACCCCTGGGCCGTGTAATCGAACGACACCACGCACTGGGTGGCGTTGCCGGTGGAGATTTGGAAGGCCGAGAACGCTGCGGGGACTTCGGCCGTCCTTTCGGCTATGCGGCGGCCGGTCGCCGCGGCGTTTATGAGCGCGCCGTGAGAGTCGAACCCGATGACCTGGTGTTGCGCCCAAGACCGGAAGGACTCGCTGCATCCGTACAACGCCGAGGCGCTGCTGGACGAGTACGTGTCCGAAAGCAGGATATGCGTGAGCGCGGCGTAGCGAGCCTCGGTCATTTCCCCGCCATCGTACCAGGTGGAAGGCCATAGCGCCTTGTCGAACCCGGGGCTGCCGTACCCGAACCACAGGTCCGCGGCGGCTTCGGCGCTTCTGCCGCTCGGGGCGTTGATGGGGGCTTTCGCGTACGGTCCCGACCGAGGGGTGGCAAGCATGGGCGTGGCGCAATATGCGGCGTTTCCGTCGACGCTCATCCATGTGGTGTTGTAGCCGGCGTAGTCGATCCGGGCACCTACCAGCAAATGCCCGACCTCGCTTTCGGCGAAGGCGGGAATCGGCGGCGATCCGGCGGCGATTCCGCATGCGAGCAAGACGGCGATCAGGGCGAATCGGAGCATCGATACGATGCGGCGATGTTGTCGCGCATGCGGATGGGGAATCGATTGCCCATCAGGGCATTTCGGATGGCTCGCTCCCTGGCTTTTCGGCAGTATTCGGATTCGTGTTCGCGACAGCGCCCTGCCGCAATCGTCTTCATGAAGTGTTCTCGATACGCAAGCTGCAAAGCCCGTTCCCATGGCGCCTCCTTGGTTCGCTAGGTGTTTAACGAACCAGCATACCGACGCGAACTTGCAGAACCCTTGTCGGGAGCGCCGCGCGTTGTCGTTGAAACCTTGCGCCGCAGTCGGCCTCGGCTCCTGATCGAACCCGCAGCATGGTCGCCGAAACCTTGCAGATTCGTATCGCGAATCCGCCCGATGCGGCACGACGGGATGGGCGATCGTTTGCTTCCGTCAGCCCCCGTGCATTCATATGCAGGGCGTTTTGCGAAACAAGGTATACGAGCAGACGGGCCCTGCCGATGTCATCGGCAGGGCCCGTCGCTGCGCGTTCAGTCGCACGATATGGGCAAGGTTGCCTGTAATCTGCCCATTATCCCAGTTCAGGCGCTAAAACTCGCCATAGAAGGAGCAGCCGCTGCGCCCGCTTTCCTTCGTGTGGTACATCGCATCGTCGGCGTCCTTGTAAATGTTGTCGCCGGGGCTGTGACGATCGGCGAACGCCGCGCCTGCGCTCAGCGATACCTGCGGCATGCCGTCTATGGGCTTCGACAGCTCCTTATTCACGAAGTCGATCTTCTCTTGGATGGTGTACTGCAGGTCGCTGGTGACCTCCGTCATGATCACGGCGAACTCGTCGCCGCCGATGCGGCACACGAAATCGGTGCTGCGGAACGCCACTTGCAGCAGGCTGGACACGCGCTTGAGCACCTGATCTCCCACGGCGTGGCCGAAGGTATCGTTGACGGATTTGAACTGGTCGACATCGGCCAAGATGAGCGCGAAGTCATGCTTGCCGTCATCATGGAACTTCAGGGCTTTGTCGAACGACCCGCGATTGAGCAGGTCGGTCAGCGGGTCGTGCTCGGCCTGGTGTTTGACGATTATGTGCGTGGCCTCGTTCTCCGTGAACACGCGGTTGTAGGTTTCCGCCAGCACCTGCAGCTCGCCGGCGCCCTGCACGGGGAACAGCCGGTTGGCCTTGATGCTGTCGCAGAAGCTCAGCAGGGGTTTCACGACGGTACGGCGGGCAAGCTCGCAAATGACCAACGCCAGGGCGGTGTAGATTGCCACGCATGTCCCGATCGTGCCGTAGATGCCATCGAACACGGATGTGGCGCGGCTTTGGCTGCCGAGCGTGGCTTCGGTCACCTTGGCGATGCAATCGCTGGTGTTGTGGTTGATGGAATCCTTCGCTTCCTGGTACTTGGAATCCGAGACGAGATTCTGCGCCTCGTAGATCATGCTGTCGTGCGATGTGCGCGAATCTTCGTCGCTGATCTGGCACGATGCGATTTCGGGCCACGGGGAGGGGTCGATATCGTTCGCCTCGCAAATCAGGCGCATGGCGTAGAACTCGGTGCTCATCAGCTCGTTCGACTCGTTCATCGCGGTGCGCAGCGATTCGTATGCATCGGTCCCCTCGAACCGGCTTTTGAGATTCGCAAACGCCTCGTCGAACTGCTCGTTGCTGTTGGCCATGGAGAAGTAGTTGTCGATGTACTCCGGTTTGGCGGTCATGGTGACCAGGCGAACCTGTTCGGTCAGGTAATCAGACCTGTCCTGCATCTGCTGTGCGTCGTTTTCGCAGGAGATATACGCTTCGGTTGCTTGCTGCAGCACATCGAATTGCGCGCGTCCTTGCCAAAACAGGATGGCGCACGTGATGGCTAGCGCGATCGTTATGGCGATGTTCGCGAAGCTGACGGTCTGGACATGGACCCTTCTCATGGCTTTTGCCCCCTCCTGCCGCCTCAGACGGCGTTTTCACAGCAGGTAATTATAGGGCTTATCGACCACATCGGTCAGCATGAACAGGGGACGGAGGTGCGTTCGCGCGAGTGCGAACGCACCTCCGTCCCCTGTTCGCCCGTCCTGCGCCTATGCTCGAAGCAGCGCTTCCACCACGCCGCGCTCGGTTTCCAGGGAGAAGCCGTCCACGGTGGCCTCGCGGCGTCCCGTGGTGCCGTCCACGCTTCCGCGTTCGACGATGAAGCGGTAGAAGTCGTTGATCTGGTCGAATTCGGGCAGCAGCTTCTCCTGGGCGTACCTGCCCATGGCGGCCGCTATGCCGTAGCCGCCCCAGTTCGATACCGTCGCCACCACCAGGTTGTCCACGGTCACCACGCACGGCTCCAGCGTCAGCTTGCGGGCGATGGCGTGCGCCACGTTGCCCATGCCGATCTCGTTGCCGCCGTCGCCGACGCCGATGGTGGGGATGTTGCGGCGCGCGGCCTGCACCACCAGCTCGTCGGTGGGGGAGGTCCGCTTCGATATGTCCACTCCGCGCATATTGCAGTAGCGGCCGTGGAGGTTGCGCCCGCAGCGCTCGATGGACACGATGCCCACGGGCGCCAGCGAGTCGAGCAGCCTGCCCATGGCGTCGTCGCTGTCGTCGGTCTGGACCGTGCGCGTTTGGATATGCAGCTCGTTGAAGTACGCGCACACGGGCGCTTCCGACACCACGACCGGAGTGAACCCTAGCTTCATCAGGGCTTTCGCCATCACATATGTTCCCGTAGGGCCGTCGGTTTCAGGTGCGCCGCCCACGTCGAAGCCCGTCAACAGGGCCACTTTGCCCAGCGGCCACGACAGGATCTGCCGTGCCGCTCGGGCGCAGAAGTCGGCGGGCAATTCCAGGGCCAGCTTCGTCATACCGCGCGCCGAGTGACGCAGTAGTATCCCTTCGATAGATTCCATCGCATGCCACCGCCGCCGCTAAACCGCCGTGGCCTCGGCGAACTCGCGGTTCACCTCGGCTCGCAGCGCCTCGGCCACCTCGGGCGACCCACCGCCGCAGGGTTTGCCTTCGAATTGCTCGGCGAACAGGCACAGGTTCGACGAGCTGGTCACGATGATCTCCTGCGCACCGCGTAGCGTGTCCAGGTCGTAGGGTTGCTCGTGCACGGGGATGCCCAGCTTGTTCGCGGCCTTGATCAGGTGCTTACGCGCGATACCCGGCAAGATCAGCTCGTCGGTGGGCGCGGTCCACAGCTCGTCGTCCAGGATGATGGACACGTTGCTGTGCGCGCATTCCGTCACGCGGTTGCCCATGTTCGCGCGGTAGTACACCGTTTCCTGCACGCCTTCGCGCTTTGCCGCCTGCGAGCTCATGACGGCGGGCAGCAGGTTCAGCGTCTTGATGTTGCAGTGGTAGAAGCGCGTGTCGGGCTCGCTGCGCAGCTTGATGCGCTTCGTGCCGTCAGACATGACTTGCGGCGTGATGGTCACCCACAGGTTGCCCGGCCCCTCCACGTAGTCGTGCTTGCGGGGCGCGGTTCCGCGCGTGCACTGGTAGTACACGAAGTGCTCGGGGGAGTCGACCTTCTTCACCAGCTCATTGAGCAGGTCGGCAAGCTCCTCGCGGGGCATGGGGATCTGGATATCGGCAAGGCGGGCGCTGTTGTAGAAGCGGTTCAGGTGCTCGTCCATGGCGAAGATCTTGAAGTTGCGCGCGGGGCCGGCGTCGTACACGCCGTCGCCGAAGAAGCAGACGCGGTCGTTCATGGGCACGACCATATCCTCGATGGGGCCGAACTTCCCGTTGTAGTAGCCAAGGTTTTCCATGCGGAGTGCGCTTCCTTTCGGATAAAGTAAATGAATTAGGTAGGGTTTCGAGTCAAAAAGAGAAGGGGCTCAGGCGTGAGCCCCTTCGACGTGTGTTGGAGAGGTTGAAACCGCTTTACTTCTCGTGGTACTGCGGGATCTCGGTCTTGTCGACCTCCTCCAGGTTGTGGTCGTACACGTAGTGCTTCGTTTCGCGGGCGATGATGGCGGACAGGCCCAGGACCGCGATGCAGTTCGGGATGGCCATGAGCGCGTTCATCACGTCGGCGAAGTTCCAGACCACGGAGCTGAGGTTGGAGACCGCGGCGCTGCCGGCGGCGTCGCCGACCATCATGCAGCCCCAGAACACGAACAGCAGGAACACGATGTAGTAGGGGAGGACGGCTTTCTTGCCCAGCAGGTAGCTGATGGCGCGGTTGCCGTACTGGCTCCAGCCCAGGATGGTGGAGTACGTGAAGGTGACCAGGCCGACCAGCAGCACCAAGGGGCCGAACACGGGGATCTTCTCGAACGCGGCGGTTGCAAGGCCGGCGCCCGAGGAGATGGTGCCGTTGGCGATGGCGGTGGAGAGCTCGGGGTTCGCCAGCAGCGTGGTCATGAGCATCAGGCCCGTGATGGCGCACACCACGACGGTGTCCCAGAACGTGCCGGTCATGGAAACGAGCGCCTGACGTGCGGGGTTCTTCGTGGTAGCGGAGGAGGCGACCAGCGGGGCGGAGCCCATGCCGGACTCGTTGGAGAAGATGCCGCGCTTGAAGCCGAACTGAAGGGCCAGGGTGACGGTGGAGCCGACCGCGCCGCCGGCGGCGCCTGCGGGGGTGAAGGCGCCCACGATGATCTGGCGGATGGCCTCGCCCAGGAACTCACCGTTCATGCCGATGATGACCAGGCAGCACACCACGTAGAAGACGGCCATGACGGGCACCAGCTTCTCGCACACCTTGGAGATGGACTTGATGCCGCCCAGGATGACGATGGCCACGAGCACCACTACCACGGTGCCGACCAGCCACTGCGGGATGGCCTTGCCGTCGATGAGCGAGGTGTTGTACAGCGCGTCGGCCAGGGAGTTCGACTGCGTGGAAGCGCCGATGCCAAAGGCTGCCAGCGATGCGAACAGGGCGAACAGGATGGCCAGGATGCGGCCGGCCTTCTTGTTCTTGAAGCCGCGCTCAAGGGCGTACATGGCGCCGCCGAGCATGTTGCCGGAGTGATCCTTCACGCGGTACTTCACGCCGATGAACACCTCGGAGTACTTCGTGGCGATGCCCAGGATGCCGGTGATCCACATCCAGAAGATGGCGCCCGGGCCGCCGAACAGCAGGCCCGTGCCCACGCCGACGATGTTGCCCGTGCCGATGGTGGCGGCAAGCGCGGTGGTCAACGCGCCGAACTGGGTGATGTCGCCGTCGGCGTTGGAGGGGTCGTCCTTGGTGACGGACAGCTTGATGCCGGTGCCGATCTTACGCTGAATGAAACCGGTGCGGACGGTCATGAAGATGTGCGTGCCCAGCAGCAGCAAGATCATGATGGGACCCCATACGAAGCCATCGACGGCGTCGATGACGTCAAGCGGGCTGGTAGCGGTGGCGATTCCCTCCGCAAGTCCGGTGAACGGCGTGATGAAGAACGATGTAAGGAAATCCTCCATGGCCTTTCCCCTTTCTCATTGGGGAGAGCGCATGCGTCCGGGAGAACCGAAGGGGGAGGAATCTCCCTAACGCATACCCTTTCCTCGCGTACATGACAGGGGAAACGCTACCGAAGCCAGTTTACAGATTTGTTTCAAATGCGATAAGGCTCGTGTTACGGCGTTAATTGCGTGTTACGCGGCGGGGAAGGTGAAGGCACGAGGGGGTTCGAAGCCTATGGCGTTCGGTTGGATGGTCGGATCGCGCCGTTCGCGGTTCGGAAGGGGGCTCAAGGACGTGATTGCCGAGGTCGAGGAAGGGGTTGAGGTCTAACCTTCGATACGGCTAACATCTTTGTTGGCTCTGCTTAATCTCGATGGGAAGGGAATGAGATGGGAAAAACAGGTGTTTTCGGCAAACGCGCAGGTGCTGTAATCGCGACTGCAATGGTGGTGTGCACGCTATGCGCCGGACTGGCGGGATGCGCCACGCAGAATTCCGGTAACGTGACAAGTGAGCAGGATAAGAACAGCGCCGTTGAAAAGGCGACCATCACAACGCGCACGGTCACGTTCCCCGCCATATTCTTCCAAGATACGGCAGCTGAGGATGTACAGGCGAACCTTCAAGATTGGGGCTGCACCGACATCGTCGCCAACGAGGACGGCTCCTATACCGCGACGATGCCCATAGACAAGTACAACGAGCTTGTGGACTCCTGGCATGATTCGACGGCGAAGCAGCTTGATGAGATGCCCAACAGCGAAACCTGGTCAACCCTCACAGCCGTTGATTACGATGAGCAGTTCTCCAAAGTGACCCTAACCACTAGCAACAGCCAGGTCGGACTTAGCGAAGCTTTCGCCCCGTTGCAGGCGGGGCTGATCGCCTGCATGTACCAGCAGTTCGCGGGGCAGCCGGTCAGCTGCGTTGTGAGCATCGTCGACCAGAGCGGTGCGGAACTTGCTAGCACGACCTATCCGGACGCGCTCGATCAAGATACGCGCGATTCGGTCACGGCAAACTAGCAGGGAGACCATAATGAACCGATCGAAGATAATACTTGTCGCTGCCCTGGCCTGCGCTTTGACCGCATGCGTAGCCATGTTTGCCGGCTGCGCCGAGCAGAATGGCCAAGATCAGCCCCAGTATGCGGACGAGGCGTTCATGCAGTCGCTCGCAAAAGGCTACGAGGCGCGCGATGCCTTGGTGGAAAAGTCCACCAAGACTGACAAGTCTACCGAGTATTATGAGAAGTTGGTCGACGCCGAGCTGAATCAGGTTGAGAAGTACCAGAGCTCGCAGTTTGAGGATAGTAAGCTGCAGGAAAATGCTATTGCATACATCAATTCGCTGAAAGATCAGCGCGAAGCCGCAGAGTTGTGCGCGACAGATAACGATAAGTTTCAGCAGGATTGGAAGAAAGCTTACGACAAGCGCACCACGCTGCTAAAAACGTTCGTGGACGAGTACGGGCTTACAGTGTCATCCTCATGCCAAGACAGCTTAGATAAGTTGGTCAGCCATGGCAAGAAGGTGGAGCGCGACAATAACGAGAAGGCGGCAGTAGAATCGCTGGCAGGCACGATAAACCTTGAGTTTACCGAACAATACTCGACCTTCACGGGCCAAGCAACCGTCTCGAACAACACCGGATACGATTTCGACTACATCAACTTCAAGGTCGAGCTGTTCGATGCGAATGGCGTCAAAGTGGAGACGACGGGCCTGTATGCGAACCATTGGCTCAACGGCGAGACTATCGTGCTCAATTGTTACACGTCGCAGAAGGAGGCTCCGGCGACAGTGAAGATCGTGGCCGATGGCTACGAGATTGCCGATGCGTCATAGGTAAATCGGGAAAGTGATAGAAGGACGACTGTTTTGAGGCCGTGGATTAACTCCGCGGCCTCTGCGTTTTGGTTGATTTGCACGTCGATAATTGTTTGCCTGCTGGTTGCTGCGAGCTACTGCGACAAAGGTGCGACATGCGCGTTGGTGGGCTATGTTTCGGGTTATGTTTCAAAAAGTGTGTCCTTTTTGAAACATAACCCGATAAAAAACTAGGCGGAACCGCTTGCGCGACTCCGCCTTACAAAACCAAATAGGTTTTTCTGTCTACCGCTATTATGCAGGGTTAAAACCAGTTGTCAATGAGCTTCGACAGAAATCCGAGTGAGGACTGTACCTTGTCGTTATTGGGGAGCAGGGCGAGTATCGAATCGATGGAGCGCTGTAGGTTTGCCATGTTGTCGATTGCTCGCGCTCGGCCGGACCCTGCGGGAACTAGGCGCGAATGCAGGTACAGCAGCGTTGTTATCTGCTTAAGGCGGGGGTTGCGCATTTTCGAGGTTCTAACGCGGTGCGAGATACCGGTTTCGGCAAGCGCTTTTTCGACGATGGCGTTCGTTCCGACGTCGGAGGACTGATTGGCGAAACCGTTTGCCATGTTTGAAGAGTGAGCGCAGGCGTTTCTGACGAATTGCGCTTGGCGGAGCATGTAGTGTTCGTCGCGCATTGCTTCGTCGCCCCAGCGGTTTGCGCAGAAAAGATACAGGCTGGCGAAGCTGCCGAAGGAGAAGAGCTCCATGAGCACCCATACGGGCATGTCGGACGGTTTCCCGTATCTGCGTACAAGGTCTCCGCAGAAAGCGTCACTCGCGAGCATGGCGACTTCGCCCTCTCGTCTGCGGCGCTCGCCGTGATTGAGGCTCGACATATAATCGCAGCTGATGGCGTAACCATCTTCGTTCTCGAGCTCGGTGACCTTTCTGACGAGCTTGGATCGTGCCGCGTGCTCAACGTCCAGGGTGAGCGGTAGAAGGGTGTAGCGCAGGTCTCGATCGAAGGACGCAAGGGCTTTCAAGTGACCGAAGTCGAGGTTGACGTACTGGCCGTTGCGGGGTCCGCCTACGCGCTTCTCGAAAAGAATGCGGTAGGAAGCGATTTTGAAATAGTATGTCCTATCTGATAGGTATGCTGCAGCAGCTTTTTCGGTGCAAAGGTCGAAAGTCACGCCTCTTGATCTGAGATGGGCGATTTGCTCGGGAACGGTGAGCAAGGGTTTGGGATGAACCGGTTGCTGCTGTTGCTTTTGCTCGGGCATGATTCTCCTGTCGGTTTCGTTTCAGGCATTGTACCGTGCGTTTTCGCTACGATAAAACTCGGCACGAGGACGTTGGCGATCCTCCCAGAAATCAAGCTACAAAAAAGCCTGGAGATCGTGATGTGCTGAGGGCGGCGGTCGCATAGGGAAAACGCCATGCTTTCGGTAGTCTTGAAGGCATCGAAGGGTAAAGTACACTGCGCTCCTCAGCCGCAGGCTTTGAGGAGCGCAGTGCTTCGCAGTGCTTCGCAGTGCTTCGCAGTGCTTCGCAGTGCTTCGCAGTGCTTCGCAGTGCTTCGCAGTGCTTCGCAGTG
>NZ_CAKTVU010000031.1 GCF_934630535.1 uncultured Senegalimassilia sp. | reverse complement strand
GGCCAACGATGACGCGCTTCAACGGATCCCAGTCGTTCCAAGAGTTGACAATCTTCGCCATGACTGTCTCCTTTCTTTGAAGGTGCTTCCTACACCTTCGACGATGCACACTACCTATTGTGTACCTTTTGGCTCAACCGGCCTTCTGATTTGAAATTCACTGAGAGGGAAAGATCACTTGGCAACCCTGTAAGTTCGTTTCATTTCGTGTTCCGGTTTTGCCGACGAGATATTTATATCACCAGAGTTGTGCGCCTGCAATAGGTGATTTACACGTATTTTCAGGCACTTTGCACAACTTCATTGTTCAGCTGCACAAAATTATGTAACACGAAGGAAATAATCGTTTATGCATTTTTCATTGGATTATTGGATATTTTCTTTGATTCAACCGATTCGCTCGAATGATTAACGGTTCGAATTGAATATCCATGCATTTGTGCGGTCAAATCTATGGTTCCCAAAGTGCCGTTTATTTGCACAATCAATGGGAAACTTGGTCTCTGATAACCTTGGTCTATTGATTTTCGATTGCTGCGTCGATGTAATTAACCGCCTCCGACGCCCGTAAGCGGCTTTGCTCGGGAATCAAATGGCTTTCGTCCTCTGACTTGCGGGTATGTCGCTTGAGCACTCGCTTAAGCACGGGATTCGCCCTGGGTCGGTCGTTTTTCGCTGCTGTTGCCCCGAGATGAAGCCTGGTTCCCTGCTTTTACGATAGAGGGCGGCGCAGCTTATATGCCGTGCCGCCCTCCGATGCGATGATTTGCCTGGTTCGTTTAATAGTATCTGTAGTAGGCGGCGCAGCTTCCCTCGCTGCTGACCATGCACGGCCCTACCGGGTTCTCGGGCGTGCATACCTTGCGGAACAGGGGGCACTCGCTGGGCTCCATGCGGGCACGCAGGACGTCGCCGCAACGACAGCCCTTGGGGTTAATGGTCGGCTCGATTTCCGGCTGGAAGCGCTTTAGCGCGTCGAACTGCGCGTACTCCTCGCGGATACGGTATCCGCTGCCGGGGATATCGCCCAGACCTCGCCAGTTGGCGGTGCAGGTTTCGAAGACCTCGTCGATTGCGGCGAGGGCCACGGGGTTGCCTTGGGGCATGACGCCTCGAGCGTAGGCGATCTCGATCTCAGCCCTGCCCTCGTGCAGTTGGCGCACGATCATGGCGATGCCCTGGAGCACGTCGACGGGCTCGAAGCCCGTGACAACGCCGGGGATGCCGTATTCCTTCGCCAGGAACTCGAAGGGCTTGGTGCCGGTGATGGTGCCCACGTGGCCCGGCAGGATAAGGGCATCGAGCTTGAGGTCCGGGTCCTTTACCAGCGTTTCCAGGGCGCCGGGCATGTTCTTGTGCGCGGCGAATACGCTGAAGTTCTTCAGGCCCATGGCCGCGGCGCGCTTGATGGCCATGGCCACCAGCGGCGTGGTGGTCTCGAAGCCCACGCCCACGAACACGATCTGGCGATCGGGGTTAGCCTTCGCCAAAGCCAACGCGTCGAGCGGCGAGTAGCAGATCTGCACGCTACGGCCTGCCGCCTGCTCCTTGAGCAGGCTTGACGTGCTGCCGGGCACGCGCGTCATGTCGCCGAACGTGGCTATGGTCACGCCGGGGATGCGCGCGAGGGCGATGACGGCGTCGATGTCGCGGTTCGATGTGACGCATACAGGGCAGCCCGGGCCCGAGGAAAGACGAACGCTTTCGGGCATGAGGTTGCGGATGCCGTTGCGCGCGATGGCAACGGTGTGCGTGCCGCACACCTCCATGAGCGTGACGCCGGCTTCCGGCGCGAGCTTGGCGATGGAATCGATGAGGCCGCGGGCGAGCTTCGGGTCTTTGAACGCCGCCAGCTCGTTTTGCATGGTGCCGGCATCGACCGTGCGGCTTCGATGTATGTTTTCGGGTTGCATGATCGTATTCCTTGGTATGAGGGGTGAAATGCGAAAAGCCGACCGCCTGCGTGCCGCGAGGCTGCAAGCGATCGGCCGATCAGGCGTTGCCTAGGCCGTTGCGGCGGGCAGCTCGTCGCCCGCGAGGTCGGGGAACTCCTTGATGAGGTCGATGGTTTCCTGCGCGTAATCGGGATCGACAACCTCGATGGCGAAGCCGGCGTGCACGAGCACGAAATCGCCGACGCCCGCCTGCGGCGTGAGGTCGATGGACACGCTGCGCGTGACGCCGAGGATGTCCACTGTGGCCATGCCGTCGCCGTCAAGCTGCGCGATCTTCGCGGGAATAGCTAGGCACATTCGCTGCCTTCTTCCTTTCATGATGAGACGTTTGAGGATGCGCCGTCAGGCGCTTGCGCGCCTTCCGAGCCGCTACTTCCCCGCCGTCTCGTCCGTTTTTCTTGCTGCCCATGCTACCACAGCCTGTCCGTAGGAAATGCAGCCGTCGCTGGGCGGCAGGTCGCGGTTGAGCGCCACGGTGAAGCCGTTGCCCTGCAGCGCCGGCACGACGTGCTCGAGCAGGTAGCGGTTGAGGAACACGCCGCCTGACAGCGCGACCGTGGTGATGCCGTACAGGCTTTGCACCAGCTGAGCAGCCATAACGATGGCGTTCACGAACGCATCGTGGAAACGGCGCGCGATGGTTGCCGCAGGGACGCCGGAGGCGATGTCGTCGAGGAGCGCCTTGAACGCCGGCGCCGCGTCGAACAGCAGGACCGACGTGTCGAGTGCGGTGCTGGTTTCGGTGGCCGTATTCTTCACGACATCTATATGGTAGGCGTCGGTGGCCGGCAGCCCCTCGGGGACCGCGCCCATGGCCGCCTCGAGCTCGATGGCGGGCTGACCGTCGTAGGACGGTTGGCGGCACACGCCGAGCAGCGCGCTGGCCGCATCGAACAGGCGCCCGACCGAGGAGGTGTAGGGTGTGTTCAGGCCGCGCTCGATCATCTGGTCGCACACTTCGGCCTGCTCGCCCAGCGCCAGCAACGCGTCAGCCGCGCCGGGATGCTCCAGCAGGTCGAACTCGTATAGCACGCCGTAGGCCATGCGCAGCGGATTGCGCACCGCCGCAGCGCCGCCGGGCATGGGAACGTAGGCGAAGTTGGCGAAGCGCTCGTAGGCCTGCTGGTTGGAGAGCAGGACCTCGCCGCCCCACACGCGGCCGTCGGCACCGTAGCCCGTGCCGTCGAACGCGATGCCGCATACGGGCCCGAACAGCCCGTTCTCCCCCAGCACCGAGGCGATGTGGGCATGGTGGTGCTGCACCTCGGTCAAGGACAGGTTGTTGCGTTGCGCCTGTTCGCGGGCCCATTTGCTTGCGAGGTACTCGGGGTGCGCATCGCAGGCGAGACGGCGCGGCGTTTCCTGGAACAGCTGGCGATAGCGGTCTTCGGCCTCGAGCCAGGCGTCATAGGTTTCCGCGTTCTCGACATCGCCGATGTGCTGCGAGACGAAGGCATCGGGGCGCTGGTCATCGGATGCGGCGGCGCGCACCAGGGTGAACGTGGCCTTCTGCTCCGAGCCCGTTGCCAGCAGGGTTTCCTGCTTGGGCTGCGCCTGGGGACAGTCGAGCGCGATGGGCAGCGGGGCGAAGCCGCGGGCGCGGCGGACGAACTGGATGGCCTGCTCGTCGCCCACGCGAACCACGCGCAGCACCGAGTCGTCGTAGCGCGACAGGATACGGCGGTTGTTGCCCAGGACCGCGTCGGCGATGCCGGCAAACTTGACCAGCGCCTGATCGTCGTCGGTGACGATGGGTTCGTTATGCAGGTTTCCCGAGGTCATGACCAGCATGGGAAGCGCGGAATCACCCTGCTGGGCACGCAGCGCCTCCGCGAAATCGTGGAGCAGCAGGTGCTGGACGGGCGTGCAGGGCAGCATGATGCCCAGCTCGGGAAGGTTGTCGGCCAGGCCGGCGGCGAACTGCGCCTCGGCACGCTTGCGCAGCAGCACGATAGGGCGCTTGGTGGATTCCAGGGCGCTCTGCTCCGCCTTGTCGACATGGCACACACGGCGCGCGTCGGCCGCGCCCGCCACCATGACGGCGAACGCCTTGCCCTGGCGGCGCTTGCGCTGACGCAGCTTCGCCAATGCATCGGGGTTCGATGCGTCGCACACCAGATGGAAGCCGCCGAGACCCTTCACCGCCACGATGCCGCCGTCGAGCAGCAGCTTGACCGCTTCCGCGAAAATGACGTCGGACTCCTCACGGGTATTGCCCCACTGCGGCGCCTGCTGGCCTTGCGCAAGGTTCACCCAGCTGATGTGCGGGCCGCAATCCCAGCAGGCATCGGGCTGCGCGTGGAAGCGGCGGTCAAGCGGATCGGCGTATTCGTCGGCGCAACGCGGGCACATGGGGAAATCCTTCATGGACGTTGCGGGGCGATCGTAGGGCAGCGACCCGATGATGGTGAAGCGCGGGCCGCAGTTCGTGCAGTTGATGAACGGATAGCGGTAACGGCGATCTGCGGGGTTGAACAGCTCGTCCAGGCAGTCGTCGCAGGTGGCGAGATCGGGGGAAACCAGCGTGGTCTGCTGGGCGTTATGGTCGTCGGAGAAGCGGATGTCGAACGAGCTGAACCCCTCCAGCGGCACCTCCTTGAGGTCGATCTCCTTGACCTTTGCGGCGGACGGGGGGTTCATGTGCAGCTCGGTGACGAACTTGTCCAGCAGGTTCGCCTCGCCCTCGGCGTGGATGAACACGCCTTCAACAGCGTTGAGAACCCAGCCGTTGAGCTGGTATTTCTTCGCCAAACGATACACAAAGGGGCGAAAACCCACCCCTTGCACGATGCCTTTTACCTGTATGTCGAGCGCTTCGATCATACGACGCCCTTTCATTTAAGGTTTACGTTGCTTTCCGCCGGCTGATTCCAAAAAACGCGCGTCGGCGAGATTGCCGACGCGCGTTGGGTTTCAGCCGTTGAGCCGAGGGGCTTTACGCCTGCTGCAGCTCTTCCAAGATGTCGCACACCACTTCCGCCAGCGCGCGCAAGGTGACGCCCGAGTTGTCGGGCAGGTGCAGATGCACGCAACGACGGCCGCGGCTTGCGAGCGTGACCAGGTCGCCTGATGCCTGCGCCTTCGCCAAAGAGCCCAGGCTTTCGGCCTCTTCCTTCAGCGGGATGTCCTTCAGCTCGTCCGCCGACAGGATGAGGAACACGCCGCAGTTCGGGCCGCCCTTCTGCAGCTGGCCCGTGGAATGCAGGTAGCGCGGGCCGACCTCCAGGCACGACACCACGCGGCGCTTCTCGGCGACACCGTGGCGGATGGTCTCGAGCGCCTCGCGGCGGCCTTCGCCCGTGAACGGAAGGAAGGCGTTGAGCGCGAAGAAATCGCCCGGCTGGATGCTGGCGAGCAGCGCACGCAGCGATGCGCGCACGTCGGTGCAGTCCTTGAAGCACGGCGCCTGGCGCACCTCGACCTGGCCCATGTGCACGTCGTCGATGAAGTCCTGCACGTAGTCGGGCTCAGGCTGGCCGTCGCGCAGGATGTCGAGCACCGCGGCCTTTGCCGACGCCACGTCGGGCTGGTCGAACGGGCACACCTTCATAAGGTAGCCGCACATGGCGATGGCGTACTCCCACATGATGAAGTGCTCGGGCAGCTCGTAGACGGACTCGACCTTGAACGCCGCGCGCGGGATGGTGGGGTCGATGTAGGACAGGCTCATCTCGAAGTTGTGGCGCTCGTCCCACAGGTCGTTCTTCGTTTGATACATGATGACGCTGCGGTCGCCCGGGTCGTTCTTGAGCAACAGCGTGTCGATCTCGATGTTGGGCAGGATGCCCTGGCCGTTCTTGCCGACGCTTTCGGCGACCAGCTGCTCGATCCACAGGCCGAGCACGCGGCCGCGCTTCTGCGTAAGGAAGCTGAACTTGTTGCGGCCCTGCACGTAGTTGTCGTACAGAAAGGCCGCAAGGCCGATGGCCGGGTTGTCGATGGCGTCCTCGCTGCAGGCGCGCTCGGCCTCGACGGCGTGCTGCATGAACTCCTGCAGGTTGATGCCCACAAGCGCTGCGGGCAGCAGACCGAACACGGACAGGGCGCTGAAGCGGCCGCCCACGGTGGGCTCGCCGGAGAACACCGCGGCCCAGCCCTCCTCGCGAGCCTGCTGCTCGAGCTTGGAGCCGGGGTCGGTGATGGCCACCAGATGCTGCACCATTTCCTGGTCCGAGATCTGATCGGCCAGCGCATCGCGCACGGCGCGCAGCGCCAGGCGCGGCTCGATGGTGCCGCCTGATTTGGAGGACACGATGAACAGCGTGGTACGAGGGTCGATCTCGGACAGGATGCCGCGCACGCGAACCGGGGAGTCGGAATCGAGCGTGCGGAACTGCACCAGGGAGGAGTCCGGCTTGTGGTATTTGGTAATGGTCATGGGCGCCTGGGTAGAGCCGCCTTGGCCGATGAGCACCACGGACTTCAAACCCTGGGCGATGATGGAATCAGCGAATGCCTGAATCTCGTGCAAGGGATACGGCGGATTCGTTGCCAAATCCGTCCACCCCATGTAATTCTGTGCGCATTCCTGCGCTTCGTCGGAAAAGCCGTAGAGCGTTGCATCCTTCGCACGAAGGCGGCTGGCAACGCATTCCTTCACCAAGGTCTTGGCGGAGGGATAGAGCTTTTCCATATCTCCAGACAGCATGAGCACCTTCTTTCTGCGTAAGTACCAAGCATTTTAGCAAACCGTGGCAGAGGGCACCCTGTTTGGGCATCTCCGTGTGATGGAGTTGTGAACGGGGAAGCGGAATGGTCAGCGTTTAGAGCGGAAACCACGCGCTTCGTACAGCCGGAGAAGATGGACATGCGGAAGGCGCGAAGAGACGCCGGCTCGCCGGGCCCGACGGGCCGAGGCGCAGAAGAAAGGCGCCACGAAGGAGGTCCGGCGCGCAAGGCGACGCCGCCCGCCCGCCAATTGCCGGCGCCGCCGGACTCAGGCGGCGCCGAGCGGGCATGGGGCGTTAGAGATCCAGCTTGTCGATGACCGATCGCAGCGTGGCGGCAGAGGCCTTGAGCTGCTCGGTTTCCGTCTCGTTGATCTTGATGGGCACCTGGTACTCGATGCCGCTGGCGCCGACGACCGCGGGCATGGACAGCACGATGTCGTGCAGGCCGTACTCGCCGTCGATGTAGTTGGAAACGGGGAGAATAGGCTTCTCATCTCGGGTGATGGCCTCGCAGATGCGCTTGACCGTCATGGCGATGCCGTAGTAGGTGGCGCGCTTCTTCTTGATGATCTCGTAGGCGGCGTTCTTCACTTCCTCGGCGATGCGGTCCATGTTGCGCTGATGGTCGGTGTGGCCGCGCAGCTCGCAGAAATCGTTGAGCGGGATGCCGGAGATGTTCGCCAAGCTCCATGCCGCGATCTCGCTATCGCCGTGCTCGCCGATGATGCGGGCGTGCACGTTGCGCGGGTCGACGCCCAGATGCTCGCCCAGGGCGTACTTGAAGCGCGCCGTGTCGAGCGTAGTGCCGCTGCCGATGACGCGGTTGGCGGGCATGCCCGAGAGCTTGAGGGCCACGTAGGTCAGGATGTCCACGGGGTTCGAGACCACCAACAGGATGCCCTGGTAATCGCGCTCGGCGATCTGCGGGATGATGGACTTGAAGATGGCGACGTTCTTGTTCACCAGGTCAAGGCGCGTTTCCCCGGGCGCCTGGTTCGCTCCGGCCGTGATGACGGTGATGGCAGCGTCGTCGATGTCGGAGTAGTCGCCCGCGTAGATGTTCATGGGGCTGCCGAACGCCATGCCGTGCGCGATGTCGAGGGCCTCGCCCTCGGCGCGATCGCGGTCGACGTCGATGAGGACCATCTCGGAGAACAGGCCCGATTGCATGAGGGCGAAGGCGCTGGCCGAGCCCACGAACCCGCAGCCGACGATGGCCACCTTGCGCGGATTGATGATTGCTGCCATGGTTGCTCCTATCCTTTGCGGGCGGGCCGCAAGCGTAGGTTTCGCGGGGCGTACCCCGCGGGGGACGCGTGCCGAAGGCGAAACGCCGAGCCGGCACGTAGGGTATACTGTGCGCATGATACAACAAGCCGGAACATCCGCCGCGGCAAAGCCGCGCCCCCAACGCGGTTTCACCGCGTTTCCCCTGAAAGTGCTGGCTATCGCCGGCATGACGTGCAATCACGCCTGCTACATATATTGGGACTACCTGCCGCCCGGGCTTCTGTGCGCGCTGTTCGCGCTTGGCGGCCTGACGTTTCCGATTATGGCGTTTCTGCTGGTGGAAGGGTATCGCCATACGTCGAGCGTGCGGCGCTACGGTCGACGGCTGCTGATATTCGCCCTGATAGCGCAAGTGCCTTATGGGCTGTTCCTGGCGCATGAGATGAACGTGCTGTTCACGCTGTTCGTGTGCCTGTGCCTGCTGTACGCGTACGACCATATGCGGCGCCGCGGGCTGTTTTGGCTGGTATTCGCGCTGGTCACTGCCCTGACGGCGTTTTGCGATTGGGGCGTCCTGGCGCCCTGCATGGTGCTCACGCTGCATGTGGTGAAGGACCGCAGGCAACGCGTGGCGTACTCGGCGCTGCTGCCCATAGCCACCGGAGGGCTGCCGGCGCTTATGCAGGTCATGGAGCTGCCTACGCTGCAGAACCTGGCGTTCGCGCTGTATCCGCTGGCGGGCTGCAGCGCCACGATCCCGCTGCTGTGGGCGTACAACGGCGGGCGCGGCAGGTCCATGAAGTGGTTCTTCTACGCGTACTACCCCGCGCATATCGCCGTGCTGGGTTTGGCGAAGGGGCTGCTGCTGGGCGATTGGAGCATCGCCGTGACTGGGTAACGCCCGGGACTGCGCGAGGATCGATGCAGGTCGGGTAGCGCGCGGGGTCGCGCAAAAACCAGCGAGGGTCGGAAAGACAACGAGGGCCGCTGCGCAGTTCGCAGCGGCCCTCGCCGTTTCGCCAGCGTCCGAGAACGGACGCGACGCTTATTTCCAATCAGCTCCTAGAACGATAAGGAAGTCCTCCTCGAACAGGTAGGTGTTCGAGTTCTGCACCGCCTTGCCCACGCCGAGGGCCTTCACGATGGCCTCGGCCGCTTCCTTATCGGAAGAATCGTTGTACACCACCACGGTGTTCTGGTAATCGAAGTTGTCGGCATTGCTGGTGTTCACGCTGTATCCAAGGCTCTGGATGCGCTCGGTGGCGTCGAGGCCGGCTCCCGCAAGGCCGTTGCCGTTGCGGATGGCCACGCTGCCGCCGCGCTTGACCGCGCCCGTGCCCTCGCCCGCCGTGCCGCCGCTTGTGGCTCCGCCATCACCGGTGGTTGCCAAGATGGTGCCCGAGGTCTTGTCGACGACGTCGCCCTCGGTGGGCGGCAGGCCCGCATCGACGCGCTTCATCATGGCCTTCCACTCCGCGGTGTTATTCACCTCGTACCAAACGCCGTCGATGTATTCGGAGGTGGTGGGCTCCATGGCGGAATAGATGTCGGTGGACGGGTCGAGGCCCTGCATGGCCTGCGCGAGCCCGACGATGTCGGTGACGCCCAGGTCGGTGGTGACGTACTTCGACAGCGCCTGCACGGTGGACGCCATGGACGCCGCGTCGGCGGACAGCAGCTTCTTGGCGATGGCGGACATGACCAGGCGCTGGTTGGCGGCGCGGTATTCGTCGCCCGGGCCGATCTCATCGTAGGCATGGCGCGCGCGGCACAGGATAAGGGCCTGGTCGCCGTTGAGCGTTTGCAAGCCAGCGTCCAGGTGCCCGCCGGCGTCCTCGTCGTCGATGGTCATGGGCACGTCCACCTCGATGCCGCCGAGGGCATCCACGATATCCCGGAAGCCGTCGAAGTTGATCTCGGCGTAGTGCGAGATGTCGACGCCCGCCAGCTTCGACACCGTCTGCACCGAGAGCGCGGGGCCGCCGAACACGTGCGCCGCATTGAGCTTGTTCACGCCGTATTCGCCCATGTCGACCATGGTGTCGCGGTGCAGCGAGACCAGCGTGACCTTCTTGTTCACAGGGTCGATGCGTGCGAGCATGATGCTGTCGGTGCGATAGCTGTCGCCGAAATCGCCGGACTCGTCGCGCTCCTCGGAGCCATCGGTTCCCATAAGCAGCATATAGAACGGCTCTTTGGTCATGTTGGTTTTGACCAGGTACTTCCCCACATTGCCCAAGCCGGCGTGCAGGTTGCCGGAAAGCACCTGCACGTATGCGAACGCCGCGCCGACGGCTATGACCACCACGGCCAGCGCCGCGATGCCGGCATAGAACAGCTTGCCGTGCTTTTTGTGCTTGTGGGTTTTGGCGTACTCGTCGCGCGAAAGGCGACACACCGACGGCTCGCCCTGATCGACGGAGGGCCGTTCGCCGCCGTAGCTATCGCGCGCATAGCGGCTTTGAGCGCGCACGTCCGCAGCGGTTGCACGCCTGCCGTTGGATGATTGGTTCGTGTTTGCCCGGCCCGCGCCGTAACGGTCGCGCCCGTAGCCTGTGCGTTTGTTATCCATACGGCCATTGTGACTGCCCCCGTCCCCCATGCAAGCGACCTCACACGCTTTGCGGGAAATACCCATATGAGTACAATGCGCGAAACGGCGGCGTGCCTACGGGAAAAAGAAAGGCCTGGAACGCATTTCGCGTTCCAGGCCTTCGAGGCGGGAAATCTCAGAGACGCCGCCAAAAACAGCGGGGCCTGCGGTGCCCGGAATCCGCCTGAAGCAAGGTGGCATAGACCTTTGGGTCATGCCGCCGAAGACGAAGGCGAAGGCCGGGTACCGCAGGGCCCCGCAACGTCGAGCAGTTTCGCCGGCCGGCAGGCCGGCGGAATCATTTAGCCACCCGGGAAGCGGATGACCATGTAGATGGCCGCGATGGCCACCGTGAACAGCATGATGGGGAAACCACGCTTGAAGAACTGCATGAACGTGATCTCATGCCCGAACTTCTTGCTGATGTCGGACAGCACCACGTTGGCGGATGCGCCGATGAGCGTGCCATTGCCGCCCAGGCATGCGCCCAGGGACAGCGCCCACCACAGCGCCGTGCCGTCGAGACCGTCGGCCTCGAGCGCCAGGATGATGGGGATCATGGTTGCCACGAACGGGATGTTGTCCAGGAAGCTGGAGATGACGGCCGAGCCGAACAGCACCGCCAGCATGGTGATCATGAGGTTGCCGCCCGTAACGTCGATGAGGCCCTGCGCCAGCATACCGATGACACCCGTCTCGGACATGGCGCCGACGATGATGAACAGGCCGGCGAAGAAGCACAGCGTGGTCCACTCGACGCCATGCAGCGCCTCCTCGATGCTCTCACCGGAGATGAGCAGGATCAGGCCGGCGGCGGCAAGGGCGATGACGCAGGACTCGAGGCCCAGCGCGCCGTGGGTCATGAAGCCGACGACCACGAGGGCGACCATGGCGACGCTGATCTTGAGCAGGCGACGATCCTTGATGTAGTCGTTCTCGTCAAGCTCCATGATGGCCTTGCGGTGCTCCTCGTTCGCCGAGATCTTACGGCCGTACATGATGTAGAACAGGCCGATGACAGCAGCCAAGATGATGACGACCGCAGGTGCGTCATAGGCGATGAAGTCGGCGAAGGTGTAACCCGCGGCCGAGCCGATCATGATGTTGGGCGGGTCGCCGATGAGCGTTGCCGTACCGCCGATGTTGGACGCCAGGATCTGCGTCATGAAGAACGGCACCGGATCGATGTCGAGCAGGCGGCACACGGTGATGGTCATGGGGCCGATGAGCAGCACGGTGGTGACGTTGTCCAGGAAGGCGGACAGCACGGCCGTGAGCAGCACGAACAGCACCATGATGGTCCAAGGGTTGCCCTTCGCCACGCGCGCGCACTTGATGGCCAGGAACTCGAACACGCCCGATTGCTTCACCACGGCCACGAACAGCATCATGCCGAACAGCACGCCCAGGGTATTGAAGTCGATGTGCCCGATAGCCGTTTCGAACGGCATGATGTGCAGGATGAGCAGCAGCATGGCGCCGGTGATGGCGACGAGCGCACGGTGCACCTTCTCCGTCATGATGACGATCATGGCCACCACGAAGATGGCGACGGATATGATCTGGCTAGTATCCATATCCCACCGCCTTGGTTACGTTGTTTTCCACAGGTCCTTCTTTCTCCAAAGCGCGCGAAATCCTTATGCGATCGCGCAAACATCCACTATAGCAAAACCCGATTTCACCATGCCAAGCCGTAGGGAAAGTTTCTCGTGTTTTAACGTTGAAAGGAGGCGATGCGCGGCGACCGCCCGAGCGCGGGATATACTGGGCGCAAGCATCTACGAAGGTAAGCGAGGAAACCATGGGATTGAGATTCACCGCCGCCCGCGCCGTCAGCGGCGTCTCCACTTGGGGCCTGAAAAACGTGTTCCACCGCCCCGCCGCGAACTTCCCGGGCAAAATGGCCCTGTACGTTGACCCGCAGCTTATCGCGCACCTGCGCGGCAAGCTTGAGCGCGGAAGCGTGTGCGTGGTGGGGACCAATGGCAAGACCACCGTTTCCAACCTGCTTGCCGACGTGCTCGAAACGTCGGGCCAGCGGGTCGTCTGCAACCGCACGGGCGCGAACCTGGATTCGGGCGTGTCCACGGCGCTGCTGCATGCCGGCAAGGCCGACTGGGGCGTGTTCGAGTGCGACGAGCTGTGGCTGGCGAAGATCCTGCCGCAGCTGCGCGCGAACTACGTGGTGCTGCTGAACCTGTTCCGCGACCAGCTTGACCGCTGCGGCGAGATCGACCGCATCCAGGACAGCATCGTCAAGGCGCTGGGCAGCTCGCCTGAGACCGTGCTGGTCTACAACGCCGACGACCCGCTGTGCGCATCCATCGCCGACCGCGTCGGGCAGCTGCCAGGCCGCGAGGGCACGCGGTCGATCGCCTTCGGCGTGGCCGAGAGCATGGGCCTGGCGCAGAACACCGTTTCCGACGCCACGATGTGCCAGCGCTGCTCCACCATGTTCGAGTACGACTGGCGCCAATACGGCCAGCTGGGCGAATGGCGCTGCCCGAACTGCGGCTTCGCGCGCCCTGCGCTCGACTTCGCCGCCGAGAACGTGCAACTGGGCGTCGACGGCCTGGCGTTCTCGCTTGCCAAACCCGGTGCCGGCGATGCCGGGCGCGAGGGGGCGTTCTCGGTGAAGGCCCGCTTCAGCGGCGCCTATATGGTGTACAACCTGGCCGCGGTGAGCGTGGCCGCAAGCCTGCTGGGGTGCACGAACGAGGCGCTGCAGAAGGCCGTCGACGCGTTCGACCCGCAAAACGGGCGCCTGCAGACCTACGACCTTGCCGGCCGTCGCGTCCTGCTGAACCTGGCGAAGAACCCCACCGGCTTTAACCAGAACCTCAAGATCGTGGCGCAAGACCAAGCGCCGAAGGTGGTGGCCTTCTTCATCAACGACAGGGAGGCCGACGGGCGCGACGTGTCGTGGCTATGGGACATCGACTTCGAGGAGCTGGCGCAGGCGGGCTCGCTGACGGCGTACGCCGGCGGCATCCGCGGGCGCGACATGGCCGTGCGCCTGAAGTACGCCGGCATCGACGCCCAAACCGTTGAAAGCGCCGATGACCTGCTGCATCGCATCGCCCAGCAACCGCGCGAGGTGAGCGCGTACATCATCGCGAACTACACGTCGCTGCCGGGCTGCAAGGCCGCGCTAGACGCCGCCGTGGCCGCAGGCGGCGAAGTGGAGCCGGCCGCGGGAGAAGCGCCCGCGCCGCGCGATTTCGGGAAGCAGGGCGCCGACGACGCGTCTGCCGGCGAGGGGGCGGCAAGCGGCCAGCACCCCGTGGTCATCGCGCACCTGTTCCCCGACCTGCTGAACCTGTACGGCGACGGCGGCAACGTGCGCGTGCTGCAGCAGCGCTTGGCGTGGCGCGGCATCCCCGCGGAGGTCCGCCGCGTGAACCACGGCGACGCCATCGACCTTTCCGGCGTCGACCTGATCATGATGGGCGGCAGCCCCGACCGCGAACAGAAGCTGGCCAGCGCCGACATCGTGGCCATGCGCGACCAGCTTGACGCATACGTGCAGGACATGGGCCCGTTGCTGGCCATTTGCGGCAGCTACCAGATGCTGGGCCGCGAGTGGCTGGTTGACGGAGAGAAGGTTCCCGGCCTGGGCCTGGTAGGCATGACCACGGGGCGCCCCGGCACCTCGGGCGACCGATTGGTGAACAACATCGCCCTGCGCAGCCCCTTGGCCGACGAGCCCGTGGTGGGCTACGAGAACCACGCAGGCCGCACGTACCTTGACGAGGGCGTGGAGCCCTTCGGCACCGTGGTATCCAACACGGGCCTGGGCAACAACGAGGAGACCAAGCAGGACGGCGTGCGCTACAAGAACGTGCTGGGCACGTACCTGCACGGCCCGCTTCTGGCGAAGAACCCGCAGATCGCGGACTGGCTGCTGGCCCGCGCGCTTGAGCGCAACGCCAAGCGCACCGGACAGCCCCTGATCGAGCTGGCCCCGCTTGACGATGCGCCCGAGAAAGCCGCGAACGCCTTCATGTGCGACAAGCTGGGAGCAAAGTAGCAGCCGCCGGAATGCGAGCGGGCGCGGAAGCTGGCCGACTACGAGCTAGCGCAGCGGAAGCGCGACACCGGCCTTGTGCGAGAGAAACGCATGGGAGCCGGTGCCGCGCTTTTTGTTTTGGAAAGGGTCAGGGAAAAGACGATATGAGCAGGACATAAAAACATTGAGAGCCCCTGCTGCATGCAATTCCCGTAGATTAGGCCGACAATGG
>NZ_CAKTVU010000030.1 GCF_934630535.1 uncultured Senegalimassilia sp. | reverse complement strand
TCCGGTGGTCCGGTGGTCCGGTGGTCCGGTGGTCCGGTGGTCCGGTGGTCCGGTGGTCCGGTGGTCCGGTGGTCCGCGTTTTCTTACTGTGCAGATTCTGCACAGTAAGAAAACGCGGACCACGATATAACCTGATTTCTCAAATGATTTCAAGTTCACACCAGAACGTAATGTAACAAATAATTGTGTGAATCACTCTAATACATGTTATAAAAGCTTGAATACAGCACTGAAAGTCAGTAAAATAGTCAGTGTGCAGATTCTGCACAGTCCTCAAATCCAATCGTACATATGTTCGTGTTAAGAATCAGACAGGAGCACAAATGGCCAGCAGGGCAAAGGTGCGCGGCGGAGAAAAGCAGCAGCAATCTCTGTCGTTAGGTAGGGAAACCGTAGAAGAACTAGAGAAGGAGGCGGAGCGTCGCGGGCTCAACAAGTCGCAACTCGCTGATCTGTTGCTGAACGGCCAACTGACCCAATCCGCCGACAAGCCTACTATCATCTCCATCATGAGCTATAAGGGCGGCGTCGCAAAGACGACCACAAGCACCTGTCTTGCGGTTTGCCTTTCGGAACTAGGCTACAAGGTTCTGGTTATCGACATGGACGGCCAGGGCAACGTCAGCCAAAGCCTGGGCGTGTATGACCCCCGTTCGGAGGAAGCGTGCATTGCTGACGTCCTGTATCAGGCAACGCCGAGCTCTCCGCGTATGTCGCTGAGCGAAGTTATGCGCACGACCGGCTATGAGAACGTTTTTTGCGTACCCTCGAACTTCCGATTCGCGGACGCGGATACTCGATTGAAGGCGGAAATCGCCGGCGGCGTGGACACGCGACTGCTGTACGCGATCGAAGACCTTATCGATGAAACTGCCAGAAGCGGGGAGCAAAAGTTCGATTACATCATCATCGACTGCGGCCCGCGCTTGGACATGACGACCACGAACGCCATCGTCGCGCTTGAAGCCGGAAACAACGCTTCGCACATCATCATCCCCATCAAGGTAGACGGCTATGCCATCGCAGGCCTTTCGCAAACAATCGACACGATCAACCGCACGGCAAGGGAACGCCGTCGCTTACCGCAGCATTGGAAGATTCTGCAGACGATGATCGAGCGAAACACCTCCGCGTACAAATACGGCTGCCAGATGATGAAAGAAGCCATCCCGAACGCCGAGTACTTCAATACGAAGATCGAGAAGAGCACCGTGGTTCCTGAGGCAAGCTTGGCAATGGAGCCCCTCATCAAGTACGACCCCAACAGCAAGCCTGCGATTTCGTATCGACTGCTGGCCCAGGAAATCGAGGAAATGAATGCCTAGGAACAAGCTACAAGCCGCTCTTAAGAACAACGGAGGAGCAATCGCCAACGTGACACCGCGTTACGAAAAGCTCACCGATGAGCAAATGCGCCTTGCGGCATTCGAAGCCAGGGACAACCAAGAAGGCGCCATCACCGACAAGATGGCTAACAGCAATCGTCGAAATACGCTGCTGGCCGAAATGGGCTTTGACTGGTTCGATATTGACAACCTAAAGCCGAACCCCAACAACAGCTACACCATCACCGACGAGGACGTGAATAACCTTGCTGGTCTGATTTGGAACAGCAAGGAAGTCGAACCGCTGATCCTGCGCGAGACGGAAGACGGCATCCAAATCATCGATGGCGAGCGTCGTTGGCGCGCATGTAAGCTGCTTGCGGAAAAGTATGGCGACGCATGGCGCATGGTTCCGGGCAGGTGCCACAAGCTTGGTGCTGTTTCCGACGAACAAGCCAATTTCATCATGCACTCGAGCAATATCGGCCAACGAAACATCAAACCATCGGAACGCGCTCAGGGCTTCAGGGTTCTAGCAGACAAGCTGGTGGAATGGCGCAAGGATGATCCATCCCTAAAGGGCGTTAACACGAAAACCTACCTTGCAGAACACTTTGGAGTGTCTGAACGAACCGCTCAGGTATTGCTGAACATAGCAAGAAACCTGTCAAAGGAAGGCAATGATCTGCTAGATGCAGGAAGCATCACGCAATCCCAAGCAGAAGCGTTGTCGAAGCTGCCGAGCATACAGCAAGAAAGCGTCATCAACGCGGTTCACACTGGAGAATTGACTGCAGAGGAGATAACAACCCTTATTGAAGCAGCAAAAGCCTCCAAGCAAGAACAGCCAATCGAAGAGCTGGTAACAGCCACGCAAACCAAAACACTCGAGAAAGCAGTTCGAGAACCGAAAGCAGCCAAAGATGTGAACGGCTACCTGAAAACAGCTAGAAATGCTCTTCGACACGCAGAGAACGCAGAAGGAGAGGCGGATTTCAAGCTACTCGGTGAAATCAAGGCCTTGGTACGCTCAATTGAAAAATCACTGGACTAAACGCCTCGTATAGAGATACCTACGAGCAGCAATGAAGAAACCCTCCCGAACACGAGTGACAAAAACGCTTGTCGGGAGGGTTTCTGTCATAGATGTCACGAGAGCACCCAGGGAAGAAGTAACAAGAATCGGTAGATAAGAGGGTAACAAGCACTGCTTAAACTCGTATGACAAAAAATTGCATGCATCTAGTACTTTCTTGTTATAACGGGTGATGTCTACCAAGACTGGATGACGTTGATTTTGCTTGTACGAGCTAATGACTGCAGCCACAGTCCTAACTGAGCACACAACTTGCTTTGCTATCGAGGCATACGTATACGAACCTTGGCGGAACAAGGCAACAATGCGAGCGTTTCGTTTCTCGCGCTTTTCTTTGGTTATGCGTTTCGCTTCTTTTCGCAGAATCGATCGTTTCGATTCAAAGAAGTTGACAGCCATCTCCTCTTCAAGCGACATGCCAAGGAGCTCGCGAAGGCGATGAGCACCGATGAGGTAATATCCTTGCTCGCCGCGCAGATTAGTCACGGAGTCAACCGATTTGACGATTCCGGCAAGCTCACTTTGGTTAAGTGGATTGATGAAATCGCTGTTGAAACCCTTTAGTTTTCGCAAGGCGATCTCATGTGGGTATACTTGCACGGCCGTGTTGTAGAACACGAACGACATGAGTTCGCGATTCCCCTCGCAATTGAAGTTGCGAAGCTTCTGAAGCTCGATGATTTTAGCGAGTCGGCTGTTGAGCATCGGCTGGTAATTCAGGACAGATGCGGTCTTTTTGAACGCACGCCTGAGATTGTGTTTGCGGTCGGTTTCCGTCAAGTGCGTACCTGCGAAGCCGGAAAGCTCCGTCAAGCTGTACAGTGCATCGAAGGAGTAGTTGGCAAGAGAGGCGAAACGCCCTGCTTTTGCGTTAAAGGTTCCAGGGATGCGGGAAACGCGGGAAACGTCGAATGTTGCGCGATCGACCGAAATGCCCTTAATGGGGGAGATGACGGAATCGAGCAACGAGGCCATGCGTTTCTGCACGCTTTCGAAGAGCTTTACGGATTTGATGTTGACCTGGCCGTTTGCATTCACTCGGTACGGAATGGACCGAGTGAGAACATAGAACAGCTGTACGCCTCGACCGGAGTCGATGGTCATAGTGGGTTGAGGGAGGATGCCTTCCCCAACGGCCTTTTGGAGCGTGCTGAGCGTTTGGCTCACGATAGCGCGAGTTTGCTGAAGGTCCTGATCGTGGCAGTCGAGATCGAAGAACAGGGCATTCAGTTGCCTGACTTGCTCTGATTTGCGGCATGCCGAAGTGAACCCGTTGTGGGTCATGTAGTAGGCGGACTTCGTGTTGAAGCCCATAGCCGGCAAAGATTCGCTTTTCACTGCGGTGTCCTCCCAGGACCCGCTGGCGTCCGACGAGACCACATAGTAGCTGTTGCGGTCGTCGTGCGTGATAAGCGTGCGGAAAACCTCCCACTCGCTTCCTTGCATGTGGGGGACCGCCGCATCTACTTGCGGTTGAGGCATAATAGCACCCTTCGCGACCTGCGCAAATGCAGTCGCTTTCTAGTCGAATGTATTCCGTTTTCGACAATGAAAAAAAGGGTGCAAAAACAAGAACGCCTTGTGAGCGCATGTTCTAAGTGGTAAAATATCACCTGTGAGTGAGTGGTCGATACCTGATCACTTAGGCAACCCCCTAGTTGGCGCTAGGGGGTTCTTTTTTCTGTTGTCGATGCAAGCGGGAGCTATGTTGGCGCATAGGTATCCACGCTTGTTACTTGCACAGTCTATAACAAGAAACACTTGAATGTCCACATTGTTTTGTTATGAAAACGGGCAAAACGGCTTGATTCGACTATGCGTTGGTGGTTGTTGCAAGCATCAAATCGGTGGGAATAGGCTGTAAATCCCCCTTTTCGCCTGGTGTTATGTGCCGCATCGGCTCCGGAGCCCGAGAAATTGTTGCAACTTGTTTCCGAATGGAAAAATTTTGTTATAGTTTGATGGCCGAACACCGGTTGACGGTGCTCGGTTGCTAGGCTTTAGCGTATGATATGCAGTCAAAGATCGCTGGAGTCTGAGAGGAGCCTTGGGATGGAAGAGATGCGATTAACCGATGAGCGCCTGAATGTGCTCGAGCATCCCCTTATCGCGCATAAGATGTCGATCATGCGCGATGCATCCACGGCTCCTTCCCAGTTTCGCCAGCTTGTGCACGAAGTTGCCATGCTTGAGGTATATGAGGCATCGCGCGATTTGCCGACGGAGCCCGTCGAGGTGGATACCCCATTGCAGCGCACAATCGGAAAACGGATTGCGGGCGAGGATCTTGCCGTGGTTCCGATCCTGCGTGCGGGCATGGGCATGCTGGACGGGGTTCTTTCCGCCATACCCTCCGCTGCAGTGGGGGTTCTTGGCATGGAACGCGATGAGCGGACGCATCAGCCGCACGAGTATTACGCGAAGATGCCGAGGGGCATTGCCAACAAGACGGTGTTTTTGATCGATCCCATGTTGGCTACGGGCGGTAGTGCGCTCTCGGCTATTCATTATCTGCGAGAACAGGGCGTCCGCGATATCCGATTCCTGGTGCTGGTGGCTGCCCCCGAGGGGGTTCGCGCTGTTTTGCAGGAGGATTCGGATGTCCGCATTTGGACGTGCGCGCTGGATGACGGGCTGAACGATCAGGCGTATATCCTTCCCGGCTTGGGCGATGCGGGCGACCGCGTCTTCGGCACTTTGTAGGGGGCGTTATGGAAAGCGCGCAACGACCCATTAGCATTGACGAGATTGCCACGAAAGCGATGGGTGCATCGCGGCCGGTCATCGGCATCGTGCCGACGTATGACCCCAATGAGGGCATTCTTCGTATGAACAACCATTATGCGCAGGCCATCGTTGCTGCGGGAGGGGCGCCGCTGATCGTCCCGTTCACCAGCGATGTCAGCGTGTACGAGTCGCTGCTGCCGCGCATCGACGGATTCGTGCTGTCGGGCGGCCAGGATATCAGTCCTGTGCGCTACGGCGGCGATATCACTTATGGCAAGCTTTCCGAGCTGACGCCCGAGCGCGAGGAAGTGGAGTATCTGCTGCTCAGCTACGCGTATCAGTTCGACTATCCGTTGCTGGGCATCTGCCGTGGCATGCAGATGATCAACGTGTTCTTCGGGGGTACGTTGTACCTGGATTTGGAAGAGCAGTTCGACGGCATGTGCGCCGCCGACGATGTGCCTGTGCCGTCGGAGGGCGTGCAGACGCAAGCCGGTGGGCGCGTGAACCATTGGCAAACAAAGGAATACGGTCATCCTACCCATACGGTTTCGATCATGCGCTCAAGCAAGCTCGGGGAGATCTTAGGTTGCGATTCCGCTGCGGTGAATTCCATGCACCATCAGGGCGTTCGCGCGCTGCCTCCCAATTTGGCGGCTGCCGCATATGGGCCTGATGGCCTGGTGGAAGGCGTGGAGGCGAAGGATTGCCGCTTCCTTATGGGCGTGCAGTGGCATCCTGAGTACTTCGTGGAGGACGGTGGACATATGGCGCCGCTGTTCCGCGCCTTGATCGACGAGGCGCGGCAGATGCGCTGTCGCGAAGGGCGTTGCCACGATTGCCTGCGCATCGATCGCGAAGAGTGCGACCCGAATGCCGTGTGGCCCGCGGTCAAGTTCGCTGACTATATCTAGCTTGATGGTTGGAGCTGGGTCGTTCGGGATCGTGGGCTTCGCGATGGTAGGTTGTTTGAAGGAGTAATCCCAGGTGAATGGCGAAAAGCAAGAGCGTGTGCTGGTTGCGATGAGCGGCGGGGTGGACAGTTCGGTGGCGGCGCTGCTGCTTCGCGATGCGGGCTATGATGCCACGGGCGTCACCATGAAGCTGTTCGACAACGAGGTTGCCGGCGCCGGGGGCGCGTGCGTGGTGGGCGAAAGCACCTGCTGCAGCCAAAGCGATGTGGAGGATGCCCGTCAGGTGGCGTTCGGGCTGGGGCTTGAGCACTTCACGTTCAACTTCACGGGAACGTTCGGCTGCGAGGTGATCGATCGGTTCTGCGATGCGTACCTGCGCGGCCGCACGCCGAACCCGTGCATCGACTGCAACAGGTATCTGAAGTTCGCCGCTTTGCAGCGCCGTCGTGCGCAGCTTGGCTTCGACTATGTGGCGACCGGCCATTATGCCCGTCGGGCGTTCAACGAGCGAACGGGCCGCTTCGAGCTTCGCCGCGGGCTGGACGAGGCGAAAGACCAGAGCTATGTGCTGTATCACCTGACGCAAGACGATCTGGCGCATATGCTGTTCCCGCTGGGAGAGCTGACGAAACCGCAGGTGAGAGAGTTGGCGGAGAAGCATTCGTTCGGAAACGCCCATAAGGCGGAAAGCCAGGACATCTGCTTCGTGCCCGATGGCGATTATGCGTCGTTCATTGCCCGGTACATGGGGTTCGGGGACGATGCCGTGCGCGATGACGGCAAGGAGCCGACGGTTCCTGCGGCGTTCGAGCCTGGGGATATCGTTGACGTCGATGGCAAGGTGCTCGGGCGGCACAGCGGGTTGGTTCATTACACGATCGGACAGCGCAAGGGCATCGGTATCGCCGCGCCCGAGCCGTTGTACGTGGTGGGCAAAGATGCCGTCGAGAACGTGCTGGTGGTGGGCCCGCGAAGCGAGCTGGGCGTGCGCGAGGTGCGCGCAGGGGACGTGAACCTGATCTCGGTGGCGGCGCTTGATAAGCCGTTGCGCGTTACGGCGAAGACCCATTATCGCCAACGTGCGCAAGCGGGCGAGGCCGTTATGGAAGGCGATCAGCTGGTGGTTCGCTTCGATGAGCCGGTCGCGCGTCCGGCGGCGGGGCAGTCGCTGGTGCTCTACGATGGCGATGTCGTTGTGGGCGGTGGAACGATCGAGGCAAGCGAATAAGCTGCCTAGGCGGTTGCTTGAGCTAGGGTTTAAACAATAAAACGGGGCGCAGCTTGAATTCAAGCTGCGCCCCGTTCGTATGATGCGACGGAATCTGCTTCGCTACTTCACGATACGGACGCGGTGGACGCCCTCGATGGCCGTGAGCTTGGCGACAAGCTCGTCGGTTGCGGGAGCGTTGAGGTCGAGCATGGTGTAGGCGGCGTTGCCGCGGGCCTTGTTCGTGAGGTTGTCGATGTTGGCGCCCACCTCACCGAACACGCCGGTGATCTGGCTGAGCATGTCGGGCACGTTGGCGTGCAGCACGGCGACGCGGCCGCCCTGCGCGGGGGCGGGGCCCATGTCGCAGGCGGGGTAGTTCACCGAGTTCTTGATGTTGCCGTTCTCCAGGTAATCCTTCATCTGCAGCGTTGCCATGATGGCACAGTTGTCCTCGGCTTCGGCGGTGCTGGCACCGAGGTGCGGCAGAACGATGGTGTTTTGCATGGCCATGACCTCTGGCGTTGCGAAGTCGGTGACGTAGGTGGCCACGCGGCCGGCCTCGAGGGCCTCGGCCATGGCGGCGTTGTCGACTAGGGTGTCGCGGCTGAAGTTCATGACGGCGCAGCCGGGTTTTGCAACCTCAAGCTCATGCGCGCCGATCATGCCGCGCGTGGAATCCATGGCGGGCACGTGGATGGTGACGTAGTCGCTGCGATGCAGGACGTCGTCGAGGTTGGTGACGTGCTCGACGGAGGGGGACAGGCGCCAGGCGGCCTCGGCGGAAACGTAGGGGTCGTAGCCAAGCACGTTCATGCCCAGGTCGATGGCGGCGTTGGCCACCAGCGCGCCGATGGCGCCCAGGCCGATGACGCCGAGCGTCTTGCCGGAAATCTCCTGGCCGGCGAAGGCCTTCTTCGCCTTCTCGGCGTCCTTGCCGATGGTGGGGGAGTCGGCATGCTCGCGGCACCAGGCGGCGCCGGGCAGGATGCCGCGGCTTGCCAGCAGCATGCCGCACAGGACGAGCTCCTTCACGGCGTTCGCGTTGGCGCCGGGGGTGTTGAACACGACGATGCCGGCTTCGGCGCACTTGTCGAGCGGGATGTTGTTCACGCCTGCGCCGGCGCGGGCGACGGCCAGCAGGCCTTCGGGCAGGTCCATGTCGTGCATGGCGGCGCTGCGAACGAGCACGCCGGAAGCTTGCGCGATGTCGTCGGTGAGCTGGTAGTCGGATCCGAGCAGGTCGGTTCCCTTGGCGGAGATGTTGTTCAAGCAGTTGATGTAGCGCATGAAGCCCCCTTTGGCGTGTGCGGTTGCGGTTTGCGAACTAAATCCAGCTATATGGTGGGTTTGCTTTCGGGCGAAGTCAACGATGCAGCGGCAGCCGGGCGTTTTGGGGCGGGTTTGGTAGCAGATCGCGGGACCGCTTGCGACTCGGTGAGCGGCGGCTCTTTCGAACATAACGGGTTGTTTACCGGTGGTTTGCGCCTTGGGCGGGCATGGCGGGGTGTGCCATAATGGCCAGTTGGGGAGAAATGAAAGGGGAAGAAGGCAACATGTTTCGTTTGGACTCGTCGCGGTCGACAGATCGCGATCGCGTGCTGATGCAGGGGGCGGCCGCTGCGGTCAATACCCCCGATGGCGCCGGCGCTTCGCTCAGGGCGGCCGACGATGCGGCTTTATGCGACGCCGCGAAATCCGAGGCGATCAAGCTGGACCTGTATCATCTGGTGTGGATCTTCGCGGTATGCAGCGTGTTGGGGCTTATCGGCGAGACGGTGGTCAGCTATTTCGTTGATGGCCGATGGGAGAACCGCGCCGGGTTCTTGTGGGGGCCCTTCAGCCCGATTTACGGCGTTGGCGGCGTTCTGATGACGTTGGCGCTCGCTCGCTTGTCGGATGCGCGCGGCGGCGTGCTGTTCGGGGTGGCGGCTGTTGTCGGGGCTGCGTTCGAGTGGTTCGCCGGATGGTTCTGGGAGAACGCGTTCGGCATTGTGGCCTGGGATTATTCTTTGCAGCCGTTTAACCTGGGCGGGCATACGTGCTTGGGTATCGCGCTTGTGTGGGGCGCTGCCGGCGTGGCGTGGGTGAAGCTGGCGTTGCCGGTGATGCAGCGCGCAGCCGATACGGTCCCCGCTGCATGGCGTGCGCCGTTGGCATGGGGATTGCTGGCGTTTTTCCTGGTGGATACGGTTGTGACGTTCGCGGCGCTCGATTGTTGGATGAATCGTTTGGCCGGCGCCGAGCCCGTCGGCGCCGTGCAGCACCTCTTCGCTGCGCATTACGGCGATGAAGTGATGGCGAACCGTTTTCAGACGATGTCGATGTACCCGTGTTTGGCGGGTTTCCGCGGGTGACGATGTGCCCGTGACCGGGTGCGAAGCGCTCGGGAAGGGCCTTCGAGGTTGCCTATACGTCAACATGCCCGACGTGCTTGGCGCGCGTCGGGCATGTTTGTTTTCGGGCGGGTTTTTGCTATCGGTTGTTCATGCCGGCGATGCGCAGCGTGGCGCGGACCCGCTCGAGCACGGCTTCGTGGGGAATGCCTTGGGCGATCCCGATCTGCCTCGCAAGGAAATCCGAGTTGTTTTTCGCGAACGAGAGGAAGAACTCGGGGGGCACTTCGCCGCTTCCGTGGAGAGCGCCGTAGGCGATGATGCCGATGACGCCGCTGGTGCTGTATTCGATGATCATACGCGTGCTCGGGGAAAGCTCTTCGCCCTCATCGCACAGGATCGCCTTCCAAGTGCCGAACATGAGACGTTTGATCTTAATGGAGAACGAGTCCATGCCGCCTTGCTTGATGAGCAGGGCGATCCTTTCCATGTCCTGCTTGATGAACGTTTCGAAGCCGTTGGCGGTCGATGGTCCCGCGATGAGGCTGAGCATGTTCTGCAAGATGGACCCGTTGCCGAGGACCTCGTCCTCGATGGCGCGGTCGATGAGGTCGTCCATGCTTTTGAAATGGTAGTAGAACGTGCCGCGGTTGAGTTCGGCCTGCTCGGCGACCATGCCGACGGTGATGTTGACGAGTCGATGATGCTCGAGCAGGGTCCAGAACGCGTTGGCAAGGCGGATGTCGGCGGTGCCTCGTTCGCTTTTCCTTGGTCGTGCCATGGCTACTCCTGGTCCTCGGCGCCGGTGCTTCCGGCTTTTTGCGCGGGCTGGTGTTGCGCCTTCGCGTTCATGATGAGCATTTGCAAGCGGTTCTCGATGTTGGCGAAGCTGACATCGGGGTCGTAGTCGAGCGGCAGGATGTTCGCGTCGGGGTAGCGCGCCTTGAGCTGCTTGACGATGCCCCGTCCGACCACGTGGTTCGGCAGGCAGCCGAACGGCTGCAGGATGACGAACGCGCGGCAGCCGCGCGCGGCGTGGTGCAAGATCTCGGCGGGGATGAGCACGCCTTCGCCGGCATCGAACGTGTGGTGGATGATGGGGTCGCTTTCGCGTACGAGCTCGGGCATGCGGCACGCGGGCTCGTAAAGCGGGTGGGCCTTCGCGATGCCGTCGCAGACGTCGTGCGCGATTTCGAACAGCTGGTTCGCCACGCGGTTGAACGCCTTCGTGGCGAAGGGCTGCGAGACGTGGAATTCGCGCGCCTGCGCGTTTTGGTAGAAGTAGGTTTTGCGGATGACGTCGGTCATGCGCGCCTCGATGATCTCCAGGCCGTTCGACTCGAGGTAGTCCTCGATGTCGTGGTTGGCGCCGGGGTGGAAGTTCAGCAGGTATTCCCCCACGATGAGCACCTGCGGGCGCGGGTTCGCGCGGTCGTAGCGAACGGTTCCCATGATGGCGATGGCCTGCTTGAAACCGTTGACGGCGCCGCGGACGCCGTGCTCGCGCATGCCCGTCATGACGCATTCGATGGCCTGGTCGAACGCCTTGTTCGCACTGCCGGGCTCAAGCTCGTAGGGGCGCATTTTGCGCAGCAGGTCCTCGAGCGCGTCGATCATGGGCAGGCCGAACGCGACGCGGATGGCGCTGCCGAGCGACATCTTGAAGCCCGGGTGCATGTCGTGGGCGTCCTTGTCATCGTTGGTGATGATGGGGACGTAGTCGTAGCCGGCGTCGTCGAGCGCCTTGCGCAGCAGCGCCGCGTAATGCGTCAGGCGGCAGTCGCCGATGTATTTGCCGGTGCCGATGGCGACGGTGTGCGGGTCCCATTCGCCGCTGTCGAGCGCGGCGAGGGCTTCGCCGATGGTCATTTGCGCGGGGAAGCAGATGTCGTTATGAACGTATCGTTTCCCCAGCTCGATGGCTCGTTCCCGACCGATGCCAAGCGAAACGGCCTGCGCGCCCTGGCGGGCGAACGACGCCGACATGAGCAGGGAGAACGCGTGCGAGGTGTTCGGCACGAGGATGGTCTTGATGCGCCGGTCGGCCTTGACGTACTTGACGGGGTAGGGGTCGGGCAGCGGGTGGTTGGCGGCGGTTGCCGGGAGGCAGGCGGACGCGCTTTCGCCTGCGGCGCGCTCGATGGCGGCTTGGCGTGCGCGGCGCTCGTCGACGGTCTCGATGAACGAGCGCACGCGGATGCGCAGCGGCCCGGCGACGTCGGATTCATCGAGCTTGAGGATGAGCGGCTGCTTGCCGGAGCGCTCCTTCATAAGGCGGCAGACCTCGTCGGAGAGATAGGCGTCGTGGCCGCAGCCGAAGCTGACGAGCTGCACGTACTCGAGCGCGGGGGAGTCGGCGGCGATGACGGCGCTGGCGAGCATGCGCTGGTGGAAGTTGTTCACGATGTCGATGCGGCTTGCCGATAGGTCGACGTCCGCGATTCCGGGGACGGCATCGGGCGGCAGCACGGAATGCCCCATGTCGGAGAGCATTTTGGGCAGGTTGTGGTTGACGAGCGGGTCGTTGTGGTAGGGACGGCTGGCAAGCACGATGGCGTAGGTCCCGGCGCTGCGGGCGGACTCGATGGCGTGCGCGCCGGCCTCGGTCAGCAGCGTTTTGAACGTGCGCTGGGCTTTATCGGCTTGCTTGATGGCGCGCATGGCCTGGTCGGCAGGGATGCCGAATGTGCTTTCCAGATAATCCGTAAGCTGGTGGTCGCGGTCCTCGGTGGAGTACCAGTGGAACAGCGGGCTGTCGAAGGGGATGCCCCAGCGCTTAGCGGGGTCGTCGGAGCTTTTCACCACCATGGGGTAGCCCTTCACCACGGCGCACATGGATATGCTGGTGGATGCCGTGTTCTCGCTGGGCACGGTGGTGATGATGGGCATGAAGACGCGGTCGACGCCGGCGCGCGCGAGCTCGTGGATGTGGCCGTGCACCAGCTTCGCGGGGAAGCAGATAGTGTCGGAAGTGACCTGGGGCAACCCTTCTTCGAACATGGCGCGCGTGGACGGACGGGAAAGACGGATGGCGAAACCGAGCGAGCGCAGCAGCGCGTTCCAGAAAGGCATGGTGTCCCAGAACGCCAGGACGCGCGGGATGCCGATGGTGATGCCGCGGTCGGGCGCGATCTGCTTGATGGGCCAGTCCTGGAAGAGGAGCTTTTGGCGCGCTTCAAAGAGATTCTCGCCTGCTTTCGCGCGTTTATCGGCGGCTTTGAGCGCCGAACGCGTGGCGGGGTCGGTCGGGTCGCCTACGATTTCACCGCGCGGGCAGCGGTTGCCCGTGACGAAGGCGGTGCCGTTGGCGAAGGAGATAACTGTGCGGTTGCAGCGGTTGGCGCAAAACGGGCAGGCGACGTTTGCTTGCTGCTGGTAGGAAAGCGCGCCGAGCGCCTCGAAGCCGATGAACGTGCTGGCGGTCGGGGCCTGCTCCGGCGCGCCAGCGGGGCAGGCGGCGCGGGGGCTGGTTTCGCCTTCTATGCGTTTCGCCTGTTCGTCGGCCTGTTTTGCCATGTGGTCGCGCGTGAGCAGCGCCACGCCGATGGCTCCCATGAGCCCGGGGTAGGGCGCGCGCGTGACGGGGCGGCCGATGTGCTGCTCGAGGGCGCAGAGCACCGCATCGTTGCGGAACGTGCCGCCTTGCACCACGATGTGGCGGCCGAGGCTGTCGAGGTTGGGCACGCGCACGACTTTCGTGAACACGTTCGCGATGATCGACCGGCACAGGCCCGCCATGATGTCGGCGGGCGTGCGGCCGTTCTTCTGCTCGCTGACGATGCTCGAGTTCATGAACACGGTGCAGCGGCTGCCGAGCACGGCGGGCTGTTTGCTGGAGAACGCCGAGTCGGCGATCTGGGCCGTGGGGATGCCGAGCGTTTGCGCGAAGTTCTCGAGGAACGACCCGCAGCCGCTCGAGCAGGCCTCGTTCACCACGATGTTGCCGATGATGCCGTCGGAAAGCCAGATGGCCTTCATGTCCTGGCCGCCGATGTCGAGGATGAAGCTGGCGTCGGGTACGTAGCGAGTGGCGGCGTGGGCGTGGGCGACCGTTTCGACGGTGTGGTAGTCGGCGTGCAGGGCGCGGTGGAACAGCAGCTCGCCGTAGCCGGTGGTGCCGACGCCGGCGATGTCGAGCGCGATGCCGGCGGAGGCGTATCCGCTGTTCAGGTCGACGAGCGCGCGCCGGGCGACTTCGAGCGGGTCGCCTTCGTTGTTGGCGTAGAAGCTGTCGATGAGCTGGCCGTCGTCGGCGACGAGCGCCAGCTTGGTGGTGGTGCTGCCCGAGTCGATGCCGAGCCACGCGCGAAGGCGCCCGTTGCGCACGTGCGCCTTCGCGGCGGCGCTTTCCGGGCCGTGCGGCTCCTCGGGCAGCCGGTTGCGTTGCATGAACGCCATGCGATCGGATTCGCTGTCGAAGAAGGGCTTGCCAGGGGCGTGGTCGTCGTCGGCGCTGGTGAAGCCGACGAGCGAGCGCGCGGCGGCCGCCGGGTCGATGGTCGCGGGCGTGTCGGCGAACATGCCGGAAAGCGACAGCGCCGCGCCGCGGGCGACCATGGTCTCGGGGTGCTCGGGGACGATGGCCTGGTCGTCGGCGAGGTCGAGCCGTTCCTTGAAGACGTCGACGAGCGTGGGGTTGAACGTGAGCGGGCCGCCTTCGAAGATGATGGGCGGGCGCACGTCGATGCCCTGCGCAAGGCCGCCGAGCGTTTGCTTGGCGATGGCGTGGAACGCCGATAAGGCCAGGTCATCGCGCGATGCCCCTTGGTTGAGCAGGGGTTGGATGTCGGTTTTCGCGTACACGCCGCAGCGGCCGGAGATGTCGTAGACGGTGCGTCCGCGGCCGGCGGCTTCGTCGAACCGCTCGATGGGAAGGTTGAGCACCGAGGCGATCTCGTCGATGAAGGCGCCCGTGCCGCCCGCACAGCTGCCGTTCATGCGCATGTCGGCGACGTCGAGCGCGCCGGTGGTCTTGTTTGCGCGGAAGAAGATCATCTTGGCATCCTGGCCGCCGAGCTCGATGGCGCAGCGCGTGCGCGGGTAGAGCGCCTGGATGGCGCAGGCGTTGGCGACGACCTCCTGCACGAAGGGCATGCCGAGCTTGTCGGCTATGGGCGCTGCGCCGGAGCCGGTGAGCGCGACGCGCAGGGTTGCCTGCGGAAAGAGGCGTTGCAGCGTTTGGAGCGCCGCGCGGACGCTTTCGGCCTGGCGGGCGCCGTGGCGTTCGTACGACGTGTGCAGCAGGTTATGCGACTGCGCGTCGAGCGCGCAGATCTTCGTTGTCGTCGAGCCGACATCGATCCCGATGTCGACGGCGGATACGTTTCCCATCGTTGTTCCTCAGGTAGTGCAAGGTGGTGCGGCGGGCTTCGCGCTTGGCGTGCGGAGCACGTCGCAAATGCGTTTCGTTCGATTCCCATGGTAGTTTATCCAACAAGGTGTTGGGAAAAAAGCGACAAGATATCGGTTTTGTCACGATTTTCGGGCCTGTTTTCGGGCGATGCACCTGTTGGATGAGGTTATTTCGCCTGGTCTTCCCGCATTCTCCGTCTGCAATACCTATGAAGGGTTGGGTGGGTGAAACGGGATAGTTGACAAGGGTGCTAGAATTATCAGCTGGTATTTGCTGTAATTCGAAGGGACGTGCTATGTCAGGGCATTCTAAGTGGGCAACCACGAAACATCGCAAGGCTGCGCAGGACGCTAAGCGCTCCGCGTTGTTCTCCAAGCTGTCGCGCAACATCACCGTTGCTGCCAAGGAGGGTGGCGACCCGAACCCCGACAACAACGCGTCGCTGGCCGCCGCAATCGAGAAGGCCAAGGGCTACTCCCTGCCCAAGGACAAGATCAAGACCGCCATCGACAAGGCCTTCGGTTCCGGCAAGGACGCCGCGAACTACGAGACCGTCGTGTACGAGGGCTACGGCCCCTGCGGCGTGGCCATCCTCTGCGAGGCGCTGACCGACAACCGCAACCGCACCGCTGCCGATGTGCGCGCCGCATTCACCCATGCGGGCGGCAACCTGGGCACCTCCGGCTCCGTTTCCTACATGTTCGAGCGCAAGGGCCAGATCATGGTCTCCAAGGAGATCGAGACGGGCGACAAGAAGCATCCCATGGGCCCCAACGGCGCCGCTGCCGATGAGGAAGAGTTCGAGATGGCCGTCATCGAAGCCGGTGGCGACGACTACGAGGACGCCGACGAGGAGTGGATCGTCTACACCCAGCCGTCCGACCTTATGGCCGTGAAGAAGGCTCTGGAAGAGCAGGGCGTGCAGGTCAAGGGCGCTGAGATGACCATGGAAGCCACCACGCCCGCAACCGTCACCGCCAACGATGCCAAGAAGGTCATGCGTCTGGTGGACAAGCTGGAAGAGCTTGAGGACCTGCAGAACGTGTACCACACCATGGACATCACCGAGGAGATCGCGGCTGCTCTGGACGAGTAAGCGCGCGGAACATCCTTCGCATGCGAAGGGGCTGTATCAAAAATAGCGTTACAGCATGGCCCGCCAAGATCGGAAAGGTCTTGGCGGGCCTTCCTTTTTCATATTCCCCAGACAGCCTCACCACTGGTGACGTAATAACATGAAATAGCCTCTGATATGGGGATATGGTAG
>NZ_CAKTVU010000029.1 GCF_934630535.1 uncultured Senegalimassilia sp. | reverse complement strand
TCGTCGGCCGGGGACAGCACCTCGGACTCGTCGATGTAGTCGATGTCGATGGCCTGCAGCACCTGGGCCTCCACGAAGTGGCCGATGCGGCACTTGGCCATAACCGGGATGGACACGGCCTCCTGAATGCCCTTGATCATCTTCGGGTCGCTCATGCGGGACACGCCGCCGGCGGCGCGGATGTCGGCGGGGATGCGCTCGAGCGCCATGACGGCGCAAGCACCCGCCTGCTCGGCGATGTGCGCCTGCTCGGGCGTGGTGACATCCATGATGACGCCGCCCTTCAGCATCTGGGCAAGCTGGCGGTTCAGGGCAACGCGCTCTTCGGCGGTTTGAGGCTCGGTCATTTCCTACTCCTTCTCTAAGAATGTGAATGCCCGAAGGTTACGCTTCATCTGGTTATGGTAGTATGCCCAAAACTATTTCTTTTTATATGACCAGATGTTCCACGTGAAACAATCGGGGAAAGTGGTGGCGAACAAGTGTTCTTCTATGATATGGAATCGCGCGGTGACCTGAGCCTTTACGAATACCTGTATCGCTGCATCCGCCACGATATCGCACACGGGGGAATCGAACCTGGGCAAAAACTGCCATCGAAACGCGCGCTTGCGAAGCAACTGGGTGTCAGTCTGATCACGATCGAGGCCGCATACGACCAGCTCACCGCCGAGGGCTACATCCGCTCACGCGAACGCTGCGGTTACTATGCATGCGAGCTTGCGCCCGCCGCCCACGCCGCCCCACCAACCGGCGCCGCACCCCACCCGCAAAACACGCCGTTCAACGCGCCGCTACTCGCGGATTTCACGCACAGCACGCTGGCGACCACCATACTCCCCTACTCCGCTTGGGCGAAAGCCGTCCGGCGGACGCTCTCGGACGAATCGGCGGCATCGCTTGCCGAGGCCGCTTCTGCAGCGGGGTCGCCCGAACTGCGAAGCACCATCGCCGACCACCTGCGACAGTATCGTGGGATGGACGTGTCGCCCGACCAGGTGGTCATAGGCGCCGGATCGCAAACGCTCTATCAACTGTTGGTGCAGCTGCTGGGGCGCACGAGGCGCTACGCGGTGGAAGACCCTGGATATCCCCTGCTCACACGCATGTACGAGCAACAGGACGCGCAGGTGGCGCATATCAGGCTGGACGATTCCGGCATCAACGTAGCAGCCCTGGAAGCCTCCGGCGCATCGGTCGCCCACATCATGCCGTCGCACCAGTTCCCCACGGGGATCGTCACCACGGCGGCTCGACGCCGCGAGCTGCTGAACTGGGCGCGCGAAGGCGATCGCTACCTGATCGAAGACGACTACGACTCGGAGTTCCGCATGGCAGGGCGGCCCATCCCCTCGCTGTTCGGCATCGACGTCGCCGAGCGCGTGCTGTACCTCAATTCGTTCGCCAAAAGCTTGGGCGCGGCGTTTCGCATGGCGTACCTGGTGCTGCCGCCGCAGCTGGCGCAGCGCTTCCGCGAACAGCTCGGCTTCTACGCGAGCACCGTCAGCCCGCTCGACCAGCTGGCACTGGCTCGCTTCATCGAGCAGGGGCATTACGACCGCCACGTGAACCGCTTGCGCACCCACGCGCGCAAAACGCAGGATGCCCTGGTCAACGCCTTGCGCGAAGCCTTCAGGGAACGGGTTGCGTTTGCCGGGCTCAACGACGGCCTGCATTTCATCATGCAGCTGGAAAGCGAACGAGGCGAGCGCGAGCTTGCCGTCGCGGCCGAAGCCGCCGGCATCCGCATCGCCCCGCTGTCGAGCTTCGCCGGCGCGGCTTCACCAAGCGCGACCCCGACCGGCACCGAGCCGCAGGCAAGCACAGCAAGCATGGTAGGCGCACCCCTCGCGCGTTTTATCCTGCGAAGCGACAGCGTCTCTGCCGAAAAAGCCCCCGCCGTCGCTAACGCCCTCGCAAGCGCCTGGGCATAGGGCACCAAACGCAAAAAAGCGCGAGCCGGGCTCCCCACCCGGCTCGCGCCTCTACCGCAAAATCAAGCAAACGCTACTCGGCGTCGTAAGACTCCTTGAGCGCCTTCAGCGCCGGCAGGCTGTTCTCGATGGTCTCGCGGGCGATGCAGTAGCTCATGCGCACCCAACCCGGGACGCCGAAGCTATCGGAAGGCACGATGAGCAGCTCATGCTGCTTCGCACGGTCGCTGAACGCCTGGGCATCGGGCTCAAGCGCGCGAACCCACAGGTAGAACGCGCCGTCGGGCTGCACGTACTCGTAGCCCATCTCGTCCAGAGCCTTGGTCAGGATGCGACGGTTGGTGGCATACGCCTCCACGTCGGACGGCTCGTCGACACACGCCGCGGCGACGCGCTGGAACAGCACCGGCGCGCAGATGTAACCGTGCGCGCGGCCCGCGCCGGCGACGGCGAAGAACACACGGTCGGCCTCTTCGGCATCCATGGTGTCGGAAACGTACACGTAGCCGACGCGCTCGCCCGGCAGGCTGAGCGCCTTGGAATACGAATAGCACACCAAAGTACGAGGATAGATGGTGGGAACGTAGGGAACCTCCACACCGTAGGTGATCTCGCGATACGGCTCGTCGCTGATCAGGTAGATCGGGCGGCCGATCTCGGCGCTCTTCGCCTCCAGCATGGCTGCCAGCGCCTCCAGGTTCTCGCGCGTGTACACCGCGCCCACCGGGTTGTTCGGCGAATTGATGATGACGGCCGCGGTCTTCTCGTTGATGGCAGCGCCCATGGCCTCCACGTCAAGCTGGAAGCTGGGAACCTGCGTGGGCACCTCGACGATGGAGCAGCCCATGGTCTCGATCCACACCTTGTACTCGGGGAAGTACGGGCTGGGGACGATGACCTCGTCGCCGGCGTTGGTGACGGCGCCCAGGCTGATGGCGATGGATGCGGCGGCACCCACCGTCATGTACACGCGGCCAGCCTTCGCCGGGATGCCGTAGCGGCGAGCGATGCTGTCGGCGATGGTCTGGCGGACGGCGGGGATGCCGGCGGCGGGGGAATACGCGTGCAGCTCGACCGGCGGCAGCTTCATGAGCTCCTCGATGGTGTCGGCCACCTTCTGCGGCGCGGGCACGCTGGGGTTGCCGATGGAGTAGTCGAACACCTTGTCCTCGCCGATCTCGGCCTTGCGCTTCAAACCGTAGGCGAACAGCTCGCGGATCGCAGAGGGCGCATTTCCCAGGCCATACATTCTTTCGTCGATCATAAGGTGCTCCTTGCATGCCGGTGCGCATAACGCACGATGATAAGTTCGCCGTCCAGATTAGCACTTTCGCACCGCGTTGCCGCCCGCGCGGCAACCAACAAAGTTAGCCGGAGCACGAAAACCGCATTTCGGACAAGCTCGCCGGCAAAGGCCATCGGCAGAAGCCGCGCGCAGCCCGCCTGAGCACACCCCGCTTCCCCACCGAAAAACCCCGGGGCAGCACCTTGGGCCGAAAGCAAACCGTCACCGCCGGCGGGCGCACATTGCGGTACAATAACCCCAGAACACGGGCGCGTGATCTCGTGGCACACGCTCGAGCCGACCTGAAAACATCCGCGCAGGCGCCCAAGCGCCGCGCACAACGAAAGGGGTTATCATGGCTTTCGGTTACAAGCGCATCTTCGCAGCACTCGACGGCGCATCCACCCAGCGAGCGGTCATGGAACGCGCCATCGCCCTGGCGGAGGAAGAGAACGCAGAGCTCACGTTCGGTCACGTCATCGACTCCGTGCCCTATGAGGCCTCGGGCGTCGACTTCGAGCTTCTGTGCAACGAAGGCAAGATCCGCATCGAGACCGACCTGGCCGACCTTCTGGAGAAGGCCCGCAACAACGCCGACATCCCCTCCGTGCAGCTGCTCGTCCGTGCCGGCCGCATCACCGACACGCTGCAGAAGCAGCTCATCGAGCCCAACGAGCCCGACCTGGTCATTTGCGGCGAGCGCGGCCTGAGCAACATCAAGTACGTGTTCGTGGGCAGCGTTTCCACGTACCTCATCCGCAACGTCCGCTGCGACGTGCTGGTGGTCAAGCAGGACTAACCGCGCAAAGCCAACGGCAAAACAAGCATGAACGCGAAAGCGGGGGCCACCGGCCCCCGCTTTTCGTTTCGAGATACGAAACTACGACGTAATCAGCAAAACGGTGCCGATGACCAGCAGCAGCACATACGTCAGCTTCAGGAAGCGCTCCTGGCTGATGCGCTTGGCAAGCTTGCCGCCGACCACCGTGGCCAGCACGATGAGCGGGATGCAGCACAGCACCATGATCCACACTTCGTGGGTGAAGTGCCCCTGGCACAGCTGCACACCGGCGTACAGCAGGTTGAGGATGGACCACACCGCCGACAGCGTGGCACGGAACTGCTCCTTGTCCGTGAGCTTCTGCACCGCGTAGATGACCAGCAGCGCGCCGCCGGAAACGAACATGCCCTGGATCAGGCCCGCCGCCGCCAACACGCCCCACAACGCCCACTCCGGCAGGAACGATTGCTTGCGCTGCACGAGGTTCTTGATGCCCACGGCAAGGATGACCAAGCCGTATATCTTCAGCAACGCATGCAACGGCACCACGGAGTCAAGCCAGGCGCCCAACGCCACGAACGGCAGCATGACGCCCACGATCTTGCCGAGCTCGCGCCAGTGGATGCTGCGGATGTTCAGCACCGCCAACACCGTGCAGGCAAGAAAGCCCGTGGCGTTCAAAATGGACACCGAGCTTTGCAGCCCCAGCGTGAGCGTGCCCACCGGCATGCAGAAGATGTTGCCGGCGAAGCCGGTGATGGCCTGCACGGTGTAGCCGAACAAAAACACCGCCAGGAATATGACGTTCTTAACCAACAGAGACCCTCGCTCCCGTTATCTTGCAATCGGCGAGACGACGCCGCAAGCACTCCAAGATAGCGGAATCGACCTTCCCGCAAACCGGAATACCCACCCGCGCAGCCGCGCCTTTTGCCGCGTTTCCGCGGCTTCATCGTTATCCATGAAATAGGTTGCAAGTATATTACCAAAATGCCTTTTTGCGGCTAATTGCCTTAGCATGAGGGGAAACATCATCTACCATAGGCAGGTACGCAATCCGAAAGCATAGGGGAACAGTGGCTGGATTCAACATCACCATCGCTGGCGACTCCGCTATCAACTTGGAGTTCGCCAAAACCATATCGCCGCAAACCAGCGGCATGATCCGCGTTGCCGCGCAGACGCTCACCGACGACCCCATCCCCGGGGTCACCGAGCTGGTGCCCACGTTCTGCTCGCTCATGGTCACCTACGACCCGTGCGTCATCGGCTACGACGAGCTGTGCCAGCGCGTGCAGGGCAAGCTGCGCAACCTGACCGCCGCCGAGGCGGGCGTGAAGCGCATCGTGGTCATCCCCGTCTGCTACGGCGGGGAGTTCGGCCCCGACATGCCCACCGTGATGCACCATGCCGGCATGTCCGAGCAGGAGGTCATCAGCCTGCACTGCGGGCACGACTACCTCATCGACATGCTGGGCTTCCTGCCCGGCTTCGCCTACCTGGGCGGCCTGGACCCGCGACTGCACACGCCTCGCCTTTCCGTGCCTCGCACCGAGATTCCCGCGGGCAGCGTGGGCATCGGCGGCGCGCAGACTGGCATCTACCCGCTGGCAAGCCCCGGAGGCTGGCAGATCATCGGCCGCAGCCCCGTGCGCCCGTACGACCCCGAGCGCGCCCAGCCCATCCTGTACCGCGCCGGCGAGTACCTTCGCTTCCAGCCCATCACGCAGAAGCAGTACGACGCCATCGAGGCGCAAATCGCCGCAGGCGGCTATGAGTGCGACGTTATCGTAGAGGAGGCCTAGCATGGGAGTCACCGCCATCAAACCCGGCATCCTGACCACCGTGCAGGACCGGGGCCGCACCGGTTTCCTGGGCAGCGGCTTCAGCCCGTCAGGCGTCATGGACACCCGCGCGTTGCACACCGCCAACCTGCTGGTCGACAACGACCCCGACGCCCCCGTCCTGGAGTTCTGCCTGGCCGGGCCAACGCTTCGCTTCACCACCAGCACCTACGTCGCCATCACCGGCGGCGATTTCCGCCCCACGCTCGACGGCCGCCCCGCGCCCATGTACACCGCGCTGGCCGTGCACCGCGGCAGCGTGCTGGCCTTCGGCGCCCCGAAAACGGGCATGTACGGCTACCTGGCCATCGCGGGCGGATCGATCAACGCGCCCGAGGTCATGGGCAGCCGCTCGACCAACCTGAAGTGCGGCATCGGCGGATGGAAGGGCCGCGCGCTCATCACCGGCGATTACCTGCCGTTCTGCACGCGCAACATCGATTTCATCCCCAACCTGGGCTCGCATACCGTCGACCGCGATGACGCGTTCTACGGCTTCGACGACCCCGAGATCACGCTGCGCGTGGTGCCCGGCCCGCAGGAGGACATGTTCACGCAAGACGGCGTGGACACCTTCTACGGCCAGGCCTACACCACCACCAGCCGCTGCGACCGCATGGGATTCCGCCTGGACGGCCCTGAGATCGAAACGGTGAACGGCAGCGACATCATCTCGGACGGCATCGCGCTGGGCGCCGTGCAGATCCCCGCCGACGGCCGCCCCATCATCATGCTCTCCGACCGCCAGACCACAGGCGGCTACGCCAAAATCGGCACCGTCTGCAGCGTCGACCTGCCCAAGCTGGTGCAGTGCACGCCGGGCCGCGTCATCCGCTTCGCCCCCGTCACCGTGCAGCAGGCGCAGGACCTGTACCGCCAGGAGGCGCGCCGCATGGAGGCGCTCGCCAAGATAGTCAGGCGCCCCTGCTACGGCGGCGTCTCGCCGCGAAGGACGGCGCGAAGGCTGACGCCCATCCTGGAAGCGCAGGCCCGCGCGCACGCATCCGGCAGCCAGAAGCTGTGGATCGAACTGAGCAAAACCGAGCAACAACGCTTGCAGCCCGCAGAGCAGCCCGCAAGCGAGTCGAACCGATAGGAGCACCCCATGACCACGAACGAAACCAACGGCACCGCCGACGCCATGAAGCAGCGCCGCGAGAACATCCTCGACCTCCTCAGCATCATGGACGAGGGCGACCTGACGGCCCTGCGCTTCAAGGACGGCCAGGTGGAGATCGAGCTCGAGCGCAAGCCCGCCGCCGGCGCGCTGTCCGGCGCCGCCCTGCCCCTCATGGCCGAGCGCGTCGGCCAGCTGCTCAACGCCCGCGAGGACGCCACCGGCGTGGTGGCCGGCGCCGCAAGCGCGCCCGTGGCCGGCGACGACGACGCCAGCGTGGTCCGCAGCCCCATGGTCGGTACGTTCTACGCCGGCCCCAGCCCCGACGAGGACCCGTTCGTGAAGGTGGGCCAGGAGGTGCTGACCGGCCAGACGCTGGCCATCGTGGAAGCCATGAAGATGATGAACGAGATCACGGCTCCCGCGCCGGGCATCATCACCGAGGTGCTGGCGGCCAACGGCACGCAGGTCGAGTACGACCAGCCGCTGTTCCGCATCTCCACCGGCGCGAACGCGTAAGGCCAGGCGAGCCCCATGTTCAACAAGATCCTCATAGCCAACCGCGGCGAGATAGCCGTGCGCATTATCCGCGCATGCCGCGCCATGGGCATCAAGACGGTTGCCGTGTACTCCACGGCCGACCGCCACGCGCTGCACACCTACCTGGCCGACGAGGCCGTGTGCATCGGCCCCGCGCCGGCGCGCGATTCGTACCTGAACACCACCGCCATCCTGGCAGCGGCCCAGGGCACGGGCGCCGACGCCATCCACCCCGGCTACGGCTTCCTGTCCGAGAACTCCACATTCGCCAAGCTGTGCCGCGACAACGACATCGTGTTCATCGGCCCCACGCCCGAGGTCATCGACCGCATGGGCAACAAAAGCCAGGCCCGTCGCACCATGATGGATGCCGGCGTGCCCGTGGTGCCCGGCACGAAGAAGGGCGTCCACGACGTCGACGTGGCCCTTGAGCAGGCCCGCACCATCGGCTGGCCCATCATGATCAAGGCGTCGTCGGGCGGCGGCGGCAAGGGCATGCGCGTGTCGGAGAGCGAAGAGGACTTCGCCGACATGTTCAACATCGCCCAGCGCGAAAGCGTCAACGCCTTCGGCGACAACACCATGTACCTGGAGCGCGCCGTGCAGAACCCGCGCCACGTGGAGGTGCAGATCATCGCCGACAACCACGGCAACGTGGTGGCCTTAGGCGAGCGCGACTGCAGCGTGCAGCGCAACCACCAGAAGATGATAGAGGAAAGCCCCAGCCCGCTGCTGGACGCCGACGAGGGCCTGCGCCGCCGCATGATGGACGACGCCGTGAAGGCCGCGCGCGCCGTGGGCTACACGTCCGCCGGCACCATCGAGTTCCTGATGGACGCCGAGCGCAACTACTACTTCATGGAGATGAACACGCGCATCCAGGTGGAGCACTGCGTCACCGAGATGGTCACGCACACCGACCTGGTGGGCGAGATGATCCGCGTGGCCGCCGGCGAGCCGCTGTCCTTCACTCAGGACGACATCACGCTACGCGGGCACGCCATCGAGTGCCGCATCAACGCCGAAACGCCCGAGAAGAACTTCATGCCCAGCCCCGGCACCATCTCGCAGATGCACCTGCCCGGCGGCAACGGCGTGCGCGTTGACACCGCAGCCTACGACGGCTTCGAGATCTCGCCGTACTACGATTCCATGATCGCCAAGATCATCGTGCAGGGCCGCAACCGCACCGAGGCCATCGCCAAGATGCGCACCGCGCTCGAGGAGATGGTGGTCGTGGGCGTGAACACCAACCTTGACTTCCAATACGCCATCATGGAGAACGAGACGTTCCGCGCCGGCCTGGCCGACACGGGCTTCATCGAGCAGTTCCTTGCAGGCGAAGTGTAGGGATCGAAGAAAGGAAGCGTTATGGGAATCGAAATGCCGGTACCTGCAAAGCCCGAAGGCGTCGACGCCGAGGTGTGGGAGCAGATGCTCCACGCCACGCCCGCCGAGGCGCGCCATCTGATCCGCGAAGGCAAGTTCGCCGCCCCCACGAGCGGCCTGTGCCCGGGTTACGCGCAGGCGAACCTGATCATCCTGCCGCGCGAGCAGGCCTATGATTTCCTGCTGTTCGCGCAGCGCAACCCCAAGCCCTGCCCCATCCTGGAGGTCACCGAGGTGGGCGAGCGCATGACGCACATCTGCGCGAAGGACTGCGACGTGGCCACCGACTTCCCCGGATACCGCATCTACAAGGACGGCGTCATGGTGGACGAGGTCGACGACGTGGTGGACTACTGGCGCGACGACCTGGTGGCGTTCATCATCGGCTGCTCGTTCAGCTTCGAGAGCGAGCTGATCGAGGCGGGCATCGAGATGCGTCACAACACGCAGGGCCGCAACGTGTCCATGTACCTTACCAACCTGGCGTGCGAGCCGGCCGGCTCCATGAGCGGCAACACGGTGGTCAGCATGCGCCCCATCCCCTATGACCAGGTGGTGAAGGCGGTGCAGATCTCCGGCGCCATCCCGAAGGTGCACGGCGCGCCCGTGCATATCGGCGACCCCTCCGTCATCGGCATCAAGGACATCGCCAAGCCCGACTTCGGCGACCCGGTGGACATCAACCCCGGCGAGGTGCCGGTGTTCTGGGCATGCGGCGTCACCCCGCAGTCCATCGTCATGAACAGCAAGCCGCCGTTCGCCATCACGCACGCCCCCGGTTACATGCTGATCACGGACACCAAGAACGTGGACCTGAAGGGCTAGCCGGGCTATCGCCCCGATTCGCCTGAGGCTTGCCCGAGGGAGAACAACCCGAACCGACGCCGTGCGCGGTTGCGGCATGCCGCAACCGCGCACGCTCATGTATATGGAAATGGAAGTGTTGAACATGCCGAGCATCGATCTCAACTCCGACCTGGGGGAAAGCTTCGGGCGATACACGCTCGGGCTTGACGATCAGGTCATCCCGCTGGTTTCCAGCGTCAACGTGGCGTGCGGCATGCACGCCGGCGACCCGGCGGTCATGCGCCGCACCGTTAAGCTTGCCGCCGATGCGGGCGTTGCCGTGGGCGCGCACCCGGGCTACCCCGACCTGCAGGGCTTCGGCCGCCGCGACATCGCCATGTCGCCCGATGAGGCATACGACTACATCCTGTATCAGATCGGCGCGCTGCAAGCCTTCTGCCACGCCGCCGGCGCGCGCATGCACCACGTGAAGCCGCACGGCCAGCTGTACAACCGCGCCGCCGTGGACCCGGAGCTTGCGCAAGCCGTGGCCGCTGCCGTGAAGGACGCCAACCTGGACCTGGTGCTGGTGGGTCTGGCGAACAGCGAGCTCATCCGCGCTGGCCAGGCGGAGGGCATCCGCACCGCACAGGAGTTCTTCGCTGACCGCAACTACACCGACGAGGGCCTGCTGGTGTCGCGCAAGCTCCCCGACGCCGTCATCACCGACGAGGACTTCGCCGTGGCGCGCGTGGTGCGCGCCGTGAAGGAGGGCGCCATCGAGTCGGCATCGGGCAAGCTCATCACCGTGAAGCCCGACACCATCTGCATCCACGGCGACAACGTGCACGCGCTCGAGTTCGCCGGCAAGATCCACACCGCGCTGACCGAGGCCGGCGTCGAGGTGAAGCCCGTGTAGCAACGGGGACGCGCGCGAGGCGGCGGCGCGGAGCTGCCGCAACGCCGCGCAACGTAGCATCGTAAGGCAACCGCAGGGCCGAGCAGCGGCGCCGCCAACCGCAGCGCCGCGACAACGCACAAACATAACGAAACGCGAAGAGGGCCGGGTATCAACCCGGCCCTCTTCTTGCATCCCGCCGCCGCCCTACGCAGGTGCGGCAGCGGGTTTCCCTATCCGGCCTTCGCCGGAAGCGACTGCGCTAGCGCTTGCCGCGACGGCGCATGATGCACAGCGCCGCGATGGACGCCGCGCCCGCCAAGGCCACTGCCGCAAGCGGCAGGACCAGGGCAAGCTTGTCGTCGCCCGTCTGCGTCAGCACCTTGCCGACCAACCCGCTCGGCGTGAAGGTCTTGCCGCCAGGCTGCGTGGGCTGCGCAGGCGTCGGAGGCTCGGTGTACGTGTTCGTGAACGCGAGCACGTCGGCATCGCCTGCCACCGTTGCGCTCAGGTGGCCGAGCCCGTCATCGACGACCGTCACGGTCACCTTGTACACGCGCTTGTCGTACGTCACGTTCGCCTGCGCATCGTCAAACTCGGTGAGCGCGAACTCGTATGTGCCGGGCTTGTCGAACGTCAGCGCCGGGAAGGCGATCTTGCCGTCAGCGGCGTTCTTCGCCTTAAGCTCGGTGCCGTCGGCCGCGGTCAGCACGAACGTGAACTGCCCGTCCTCAAGGTTCTTGCCCACCAGCGTCTTGGAGGCGCCGATGGTCACGGTCGTGGGCGCTGCCTGGTAGGCGTTGGCGAAGGTCGCCTCGCGCGCGCCTTCCAGCGCATGGGTCACGCTGAGCGTGCCGTCGCCGTTGTCCTCCACCGTGGTGACCACGGTGTACGTCGCGCCGTCGTAGGTCACGCCGTTGGCGACGGTGCCGCCCCCGACCTCGTGCAACGTGTAGCGATGCGTGCCGGGATACGTGTACTCCACCGGGCTCAGCGCCACGCTGCCGTCGGCGGCGTTAGTTCCGGTCGCTACCACATCTCCGCGCTCGAGCAGCTCGAACGCGAACTCGCCGGCGGCCATATCGCGGCCCGTCAGCGTCTTGGTCACCGTCACCTGATCGGTCACGCTGGAGCTAGCGGGCTCCACCGTGTAGGTGTTGGTGAAGGAGAACGCCAGGTTAGCTGCGGCACCCTGGCGCTCGACCGTCAGCTTGCCGTTGCCGTCGTCGGTCACCTTGAAGCTGACCGTCTTGGTCGCTGCGGCATCGTTGATCACGCCGGGCACGGAACCGCTCTCCGTCACCTTATAGGTGAACACGTGGGAACGGGGCTTGCCGGACTCGGGCTCCGGGCTCGCCGGCTGGTCGGCCGGCTGGTTGCCGGGGGCAACCTCGTCAACCGTGCCGCTATCGGTATCGGGAGCCGCTACGGCACCCGCACCCTGCCCGTCGCTTGCCGCGGGCTTATTGCCCTGGTCAGCGGCAGCGGGCTTGTCGCCGCCGTCGGCTGCCTGGGCGGAAGCGTTATCGGCATCCGTGGCGGCCTTGCCGGCGTCTGCGACGGCCTTCGATGCATCGGCATCGGCGGCCTTCGCGGCATCCGCTTCGGCCTTGTCGGCATCCGCGGTAGCCGTCTGGTCGTTCACGCCCAGGGCGCGGTTGAGGTCGTCCAACGTGAACTCGATGGTGCCGAAGTCCACGCTGCCGTTCGCCGCGTTCTTGGCGGTGGTGCGTTCGGGCATGGGGGCCGCCGCATCGTCGGAGGTCACCGTGAAGGTGAACTTGCCCTCGATGGAGGCCGGTTCAAGCCCGGGTGCCGCCTGCAGCATCTTCATACCGGTCAGGCCCACCTGCACCGGGTCGCCCGTGGAGTACGTGTTCTTAAACTTCAGGCCGTCGCCCAAGTTCGCCGTTGCCGTAAGCGAGCCGTCGCCGTTATCGACGACCGTCACCGTGAACGGGATCGGCTGCGTCTGCGCCGTGACGCCCTGGGGCAGACCGTCGGTCTTCTCGTAAGCCAGGTAGCTCACCGTCCACGAGGTGACGCCCTTGTCGGAGGTCTTGGAGGCGTTGCCGTCCTTCACCAAGCCCTCAAGCATCTCGGTGGTGTAATGCAGGCCGTCGAACGTCACGGTGCCATCGGCCGCGTTCTCAGCCGTCCGCAGGTCGTCCCCGCCCGCTGCGTACTTCACCGCGAAGGTGAACTCGTCGGCGGAAAGCGGACGTCCCGTGAGCGCCTTGGTCGCCGTCACCTGAGCGGCCGTACCGCCCGGGTTATCGGTGGAGGCGGCATACGTGTTGGCGAAGGGAACCACTGCGGGGCCCGTGCCGGCAGCAGACGGATCCGCGCCGTACACGTACGTCTTGATGCCCTCAGGTCCGGCAACCTCGGTGGTGACCGTCAACGCGGCCTTCTCCGGGTTGTCCCAGACCATCACCGTTACCGTGTACTCCGTCGTGTCGTAGGTATAGCCATCGACCGTTGCCTGAACCTCGGCAACCTTATAGGTATACGGCTTGCCCACGTCACTCTGGCTTAGCACCACTTGCCGATCACCCAGCACGGACTTCACGGCTTGCACGCCGTCGGCAGCTGCGGGCATGGCGATCTCAGCGCCCTCCAGCGGCAGGCCCAGCACATACGCCGACGCCTCATCGCCAGGGGTCACCTTGATCTTGAACTGTCCCTCGGCCATATCGCGGCCGGTCAGGGTCTTGGCCACGTTCAGGCCACCCGCCGCCGTGTAATCGATTTCAGCAGCGTAGCGATTCACGAACGTGACGTTCTCCGCAACTGCAGAGGCCTTGAGCTTGCCAGAGCCATCGTCGGACACCGTCACCTTGATGGTGGCCACGTTGCCGTCGTACTGGATGCCCGGCAGCTTATGGCCGTCAGCGGGCACGACCTCGCGCACCTCGTAGGTGAACGTGCGCTTATGGTCGGGCGCGTCCCCCAGCATTTTGGACTTGAACTCGATCTCGCCGAATCCGAAGCTCTCCGCGTTCGCCTTGGTCACCGTCATGTAGGCCACATCGGGACCAACAGCGCCCTTGGGCAGCGGACCGCCATCGAGCGCCTTCAGCTCGAACGTGAACTCATCGGAATCGATCCAATCGCGGCCCTCGAGCACCTTGTTCAGGCCGGCGGTGGCGGTGTCGTAGCTGGTCGAATCGGCCTCATAGCCGTTCACGAACGCCACAGCCACGGGCTCGGTCGCATGATCAACAACCTCCCCATCCAGCTTGGTGGTTAGCGTCAGATGCTTGTCGGCATCGTCGCTCATGCCCACCGTGATCTCGAGCGTATGCACGCTGTCGTCGTAGGTGACGCCGGGTTTGCGATCGCCTTCAGCAGGCACGACCTCGCGCACTTCGTATGCGAACGTCTTGCCGATATCAGCCTGCGTGAACTTGACGCCCTGCATCTTCGCCATTTCGCACGCGGCGCCATCGGCGCGCGCAGCGTTGGTGAAGCTGAGGTCGGTATCCGCCAAGCGATCTTCGGCCTCGGCGGCGGCAACCGCGCCTTCCTTATCCACCCCGTGGATGCTGAAGGAGAACTCATCGGCTGCCATGTCGCGGCCGTTCAGCGTCTTCTGGACGGTGATGCCGGAGAACTGCTTCTTCTGCTTGTACTCGTTCACGAAGTTCGCCGGCCCGTTGTCGTAGCTCACCTCGGCGATCAGCTTTCCGCTGTGGTTATCGGCCACCTTGACCGTAACCTTGTGGACATGACGGTCGAACACGATGCCGCCGGTTGCGGCGCCTGGTGCGTCAAGACCCTTGCCGCAGTACTCGTTCTCCTGCACCGCGAACGAATACGTGCCAGGCTTGCTGAACGTCATCTCGCCGAAGGAGAACGTGGTCTCAACGCCCGCCTTCGCACCGCTCACCACAGCTTCGTCAGCACCCTCCGGGATGACGATGTTGCCGGCGAGCTTAGCATTCTGCGTAGCCTCATCGGCCGCGCTCAGCTTGAAGCCGAACTTCTCGCCTTCCGCCATATCGCGGCCGGTCAGCACCTTGGTGCCGCGAATCGCCGTATCGCCCTTAAGCTCAGCAGGCTTAGGCTCATAAGAGTTATTGAAGAGGAACCCAGTGCTGGGCTCCAGCCCTTCGCTGTCGTTTCCGTAGTACTCGACACCCTTCAGCTCAAGATTGCCGCCATCTTCCTCGATGGCGACCTTCGCGGTCCATACCGTCGAGTCGTACACCATGCCAGGCAAGCGGGAACCGAACGCTTGAGAGTCATTCGCAGCAAGCCATGTATCGCCGACCTTAACCACCTCGAGGATTTCGTACTCGAAGGTGGCAGCGCGCTTCTCAGGGTCAAGATCTTTGCTCTCGTACTTCGCCGGCGGCCACGCAATGTTGCCGCCCGCCTCGACCCTGGTCACAACACCGCGCCATTCGCCGCGAGCGAGATCGGTACCCGTCACGACTTCGCCATCGGGCAAAGGCGCCTCGGCATTGTACGTGCGAACGATCACGTGGAACATATCCGGCCTAAGGGGGTTCTCACCCGTCGTGTCCGTATACGTCTTCGTGCCGCTGGGGGCCCACTCCACCACATCGGGATCGTACTTGTTCACAAACGACACCGTATTGTTCTCGATGGGCTCCTCGCATTTCGCGCCCTCGTCGCTCTTCAGCTTCGTCATCACGGACTCCACCGTCAGCTTGCCGTTGTGGCTCTTGTCGGTTACCGTCACGACGACCTGGTACAACGCCTGGGAGGCATACACGCCGGGCTTCAAGGCGCTAGGCTCATCGGATTCCCAAATCTGGTACGTGTACGTGCCCGGCTTCGTATAGTCGATGCTCTCGAAATGGAAGCCCACCGGGTCGCCTTCCTTGGCGTCTTTGCTCGTTACCACAACACGCGTCTCACCCTTGCTGGTGCCCAGGGTATCGGTCGGCGGCGACGGCATCGGTGCCTCAACGGATATATCGGCATCCCTCATGATGAACGTGAATTCATCGGCCAACCACTCGCGACCGGTCAGCTTCTTCTCGCCCTTAAGGTACGTCTCGCCATCCAGCGTGCCGGATGCGGCATACGTGTTCGTATACGTTACCGTGCTCGTCTCGCCAGCAGCGATCTTGCCCTCAGCACCGTCGGCCTCTGCCTTGAAGCCATCGCGCGGCGTCTCGCTTACCTTATAGTCCCAGCCTGCGGAAAGCCCGTACACGTACAGGGTCTCGCCCGGCTTCAGGGAATGCTTCGTCTGGCCGTCCTGGCCGAACGCCAGCACGAACTTTTTGCCCTGCTGCTGGCCGTTCGCGTTCTTCACCACGGCGTTGAAGCTCTTGCCGGCGGCATCCTGCATCGCAATGGTGAACTCGAAGGAATCGTCCGCGAAATCAGCCGCGTTGTACCCATCGGGCAGCTGCAGCTGCTTCGTCACCGTCAGCGTGCCGGGCACATCCATGCTCAGCTTGCCGTTATTGCCCAGATAGGCGTTGATCAGCGCTTCCGCGGAGGACTGCTCGGTGCCGCTCCACTTCGGGTTCAGCACGTCCGTAGCCGTTGCCGTGCGGTTCTCTTCCTTGACCTTGTGCAGCTCGTTGATGTAGGTCAAACGCGGCGTGCCGGACTTGAGATAGCAGGCACCCGCGGAATCCTTGCCGATAGCGCCTTCGACCTGCTCGGCGGCATCGCCGGGGAAGGACACATGCTCGGTCTTCGCGACGGGCTTGCCATCCTCCATGGCGTAGTAGTTGTGCTTGTAGTAGTACGTAGAGCCGCTCTCCACCGACATCGCGGACGTGGTGCATGCCTCATCGGTGTAGATGGGCGTATCCTGCGTGAAGTAATAGTAGCTATTGCCCGTTGCCGGCTCGAACGTGGCGACCGCGTCGCCCGTTTCCTCGCCGGTCCACTTGTTGGCGTAGAAGTTCACCTGGCCCGTTTCGGAGTCGGTGTTCTTCGCCATATACGCCTTCATGGCGTCATCGGGGTTCTCCAGCAGATCGAGCGCTGCCGGCTTCACGCCAGAGGAGTACAGCACCGAGATCGGCGTGGTGTTCGAGACGCTCATGGTGTCCTTCGCCAAATCGATGGCGAAGTTGCGCAGCGGGATCAAGGACGCGGGTACCTTCACCTGCACCTTGTCGCCCACCGCAGGTTTGTCCGAACGCGTGACGGTGATCACGACGTCTTTCAGGTCGGCAGCGGCCAGACCGGAATGCACGTCGCCGCTGAAATGGTAGGTGTCGACGTTCCCGTCCGTGGTCTTGGACTTGCAGCCGTACACCGTTCCGTCGTACACGAGCTTGGACAGGTCGGTCACCTGCATGTAATCGCCCAGCTGGTCATCAAAGGCGATGTAGCCGGTTTCGTGCTCGAAGCCTTCGCTCGTCTTCGTGGGATAGCCGGAGCCCTTCGAGATTTCCTTGGAGATGTCGTCGAACACGTGCTTCAGCTCATCGGCATTGGTCGCGCTCTTGTAGAACGTGGCGTCTTTGCC
>NZ_CAKTVU010000028.1 GCF_934630535.1 uncultured Senegalimassilia sp. | reverse complement strand
CCCTTGTCGATGGAAGGAATGTATTCCTTCGGCACGACGCCGCCGACGATCTTGTTCTCGAACTCGTAGCCCTTGCCCGGCTCCTGCGGGTACATGTTGATGACCGCATGGCCGTACTGGCCGCGACCACCGGACTGACGGACGAACTTGCCCTCGGCGGAGAGGACCTCGTGGCCCGGACGCTCGCGGTAGGCAACCTGCGGCTTGCCGACGTTGGCCTCGACCTTGAACTCGCGCATCAGGCGGTCGACGATGATCTCAAGGTGCAGCTCGCCCATGCCGGCGATGATGGTCTGGCCGGTCTCATGGTTGGTGGACACGCGGAAGGTCGGGTCCTCCTCGGCCAGCTTCTGCAGGGCGATCTCCATCTTGGTCTGGTCAGCCTTGGTCTTCGGCTCGACGGCGATGTCGATAACCGGGTCGGCGAACTCCATGGACTCCAGGATGATCGGAGCGTTGTCGTCGCACAGGGTGTCACCGGTGGTGGTGTTCTTCAGGCCGACGACGGCGACGATGTCGCCAGCGGAGCAGGAGTCGATGTCGACGCGCTGGTTGGAGTGCATCTGCAGCAGACGGCCGACGCGCTCCTTCTTGTCCTTCGTGGCGTTGGTCACGTAGGAACCGGCGTCCAGAGAGCCCGAGTACACGCGCAGGTAAGTCAGCTTACCCACGAACGGGTCGGTCATGATCTTGAACGCCAGGGCGCTGAACGGGGCCTTCGGGTCGGAAGGACGCTCGTCCTCCTCGCCGGTGCCGGGCGTGGTGCCCTTGATGGCGGGAACGTCGACGGGAGCCGGCAGGTAGTCGACGACGGCGTCGAGCAGCTCCTGAACGCCCTTGTTCTTGTAGGCGGAGCCCACGAACACGGGGTTGATCTTGCAGGAGATGACGCCCTTGCGCAGAGCGGCCTTCAGCTCCTCGACGGAGACTTCCTCCTCCATGAGGACCTTCTCCATGAGCTCGTCGTCGCAGTCGGCGGCAGCCTCGACCAGCTCCTGGTGAGCCAGCTCGGCCTCCTCGGCGAACTCGGCGGGGATGGCATCCATGGGCTCGGGGTAGGTCATGCCCTTCTCGTCGGCCTTGAAGTCCCATGCGGTCATGGTGACCAGGTCGATGACGCCCCAGAAGTTGTCCTCGGCGCCCATGGGCAGCTGAGCGGCGACGGCGTTGGCATGCAGGCGATCCTTCATGGTCTGGATCGCATGCTCGAAGTCTGCGCCGACGCGGTCGTACTTGTTGATGAACGCGATGCGCGGCACGCCGTAGTTCTCGGCCTGACGCCACACGGTCTCGGACTGCGGCTGCACGCCTGCAACGGCGTCGAAGACGGCGACGGTGCCGTCAAGGACGCGCAGGGAGCGCTCGACCTCGGCGGTGAAGTCCACGTGGCCGGGGGTGTCGATGATCTGGAAGCGGTACGTCTCGTCGTCCTTCTTCCAGAAGCACGTGGTGGCGGCAGCGGTGATGGTCACGCCGCGCTCCTGCTCCTGGACCATCCAGTCCATGGTAGCGGCGCCGTCGTGCACCTCGCCGATCTTGTGCGTCTTGCCCGTGTAGTACAGGATGCGCTCGGTAGTGGTGGTCTTACCGGCATCGATGTGGGCCATGATGCCGAAGTTACGCGTGAGTTTCAGATCGTTAGCTTTAGCCATGTTAGGTCACGCCCTAGAAGCGGTAGTGCGAGAACGCACGGTTGGACTCGGCCATCTTGTACAGGTCCTCGCGCTTCTTCACGGAGGCGCCGGTGTTCTCGGCGGCGTCCATGATCTCGGCGGCCAGGCGCTGCTTCATCGTGTGCTCCTTGCGCTTACGGGAGAAGTCCACGATCCAGCGGATGGCCAGCGTGGTGGCGCGGCGGGAGTTGACCTCCATGGGCACCTGATAGGTGGCGCCGCCGACACGCTTCGGCTTGACCTCGAGGGTGGGGCGGACGTTGTCCATGGCCTTCTTGAAGATAGCCAGCGGATCCTCGCCCGTCTTGGCCTGGACCAGCTCGAAAGCACCGTAGACGATGCCCTCGGCGGTGGACTTCTTGCCGTCCAGCAGGATCTTGTTGATCAACTGGGTGACAAGGCGGTTGTTGTAGACGGCGTCCGGCTGAACTTCACGACGGACTGCTGCTGCACGACGCGGCATGTAAAACTCCTTCTGATTCCTGCGCGCTTCGGGGAAGCTTTCTCCTTCCCATTAGGTTGCCGCCTTCCCGACCCTTTCGGGAGAGGCGTTTTCATGCAACCCGCGCGGCTTAGCGGTTACTTATTTCGGGCGCTTGGCACCGTAGCGGCTGCGAGCCTGCTTGCGGTTGTCCACGGCGGCGCAGTCCAGCGCGGCGCGGATGACCTTGTAGCGCACACCGGGGAGGTCCTTAACACGACCGCCGCGGATGAGCACCATGGAGTGCTCCTGCAGGTTGTGGCCGATGCCGGGGATGTAGGCCGTGACCTCCATGCCGTTGACCAGGCGCACACGGCAGACCTTACGCAGTGCCGAGTTCGGCTTCTTGGGGGTGGTGGTGTACACGCGGGTGCACACGCCACGCTTCTGCGGGTTGCCCTTCAGAGCCGGCGTCTTCTTCTTGTCGACCGACTTCTTGCGGCCCTTGCGGACCAGCTGGTTGATGGTAGGCAAAATCTTCTCCTTCTGTATTTGCCTCCGGCGGTGTACGAGACCACCGCCGCATTACTCATGGGTTTCCAAGTGCGTTCAGCTGATACGCACGCGAAAACCCTGCCCCTTTCGGAGCGCGAGTTGGAACTTTATCACCGGGTATAGGGGCTGTCAAACGCCACGCACCCGGGTGTGTCTATTTCTATTGTACCCTGTTTCGGCTGGTCATGCAACGTTTCTTGGTACTCCGATGCACGTTTTGCACACAAATTCGCGAAAAGTTGTTGCAAAAGTTGCGAAACGGTGCGGGGGCTGGTTTTGCGCATTCCCGGCAGCTCGGACGAAGCCCTTCCCCGCCGCAAAGCTGGGCGTTATACGTAGCCGACGCCCTATTTGCGCGCCTCGAGCACCAGCTGCTCGACCAAGCGGGCGCAACCGTCGAGGTTGTCCACGGTGATGTATTCCTCACACGAATGGTAGTTGGCCATACCCGTGGCGAGCGTGATCGCCGACACGCCGCGCCCGGCCAGGATGTTGGCATCCGCGCCGCCGCCCGATGAGGCAAGGCTGGGGCGAAGCCCGGCTGCCCGGGCCGCGCGCACGGCGCCTTCGACCAGCGCATGATCGGCGGCATAGGATATGGGCAGATAGTCGGTGCGCCACTCGATGTCCACGCTGCCGCCGGCTTGCGCCGCGGCGGCGCGCATGGCCTCGTCCATGGCGGCGCGCTCAGCGCGGGCGCGTTCAAGAGAGGTGGAGCGACATTCGCCCGACAACCAGCAGGTGCCGGGCACCACGTTCGTGGCGCCGTCGCACTCGATGACGCCGACGTTGGACGTGGTGTGCGCGGAAATGCGGCCCAAGGGCATATGGCACACCGCCTGGGCCGCCATGGCAAGCGCCGAGATGCCGCGCTCGGGCTCGACGCCGGCGTGCGCCGACTTTCCGCGGAAGGTCGCCGTGAACGTGCAGTGGCACGGCGCTTGGTTGATGATGGTGCCCGGATCTCCGTCGGCGTCGAGCACGTAGCAGGGCGTGCCTTCAGGCAAGAACGACGTATCCAACGCGCCGGCCCCCAGCAGGTGCATCTCCTCGCAGGTGGTCAGGATGACGTGCACATCGGGAAGCACCTCCCCCGCTTCGATGAGGCTACGCAGGCCCTCGAAGATGGCGGCCACGCCGGCCTTATCATCGGCTGACAAGATGGTGTCGCCCGCGCTGCGGATCACGCCGTCTTCCACCACGGGTTCGATTCCCTTGCATGGACGCACGGTGTCCATATGCCCGCACAACGCCACAGCACCGGGGACGCTTCCGGCTCGGAAGGCGATGAGGTTGCCCGTGTCGGAACCCGTCCGCTCCGCTGAATCATCGAAGCGGACGGTAAACCCCAGCCCTTCCAGCTCGGCCTTGCACCGTTTCGCCATAAGGGCCTCATGGCGCGATGGGCTTTCGATGCGCGCCAGTTCGCAGAACAGATCGAGCAAGCGGTCGGGTTTCACGGGTTCCCCTTTCGATCGGGATGTCGGTTCGCCGGTATACGCGGAAAGCCGCACAAGGGCGGCTTTCCGAAAACGCTCATATATATAGATATAGGTCAGCGCCTAAGACAACGCAAGGAATGCTTGAAACCACCATGTGGATACAGGCGACGGCAACCACTAGCGGGCAGCACGCGCTTGCGCCAAGGCGTCCTGCGCGTCCTCCTCCTTGCGCAGGCGATCGCGTTCACGGTCGATGGCACGGTTACGGAAGTACACGACCCAGTTGGCGGCGATGCAGACAACGTTGATGAAGTACACGGCAAGGACCCAGTTGATGGTGCCGGACACGAACTTCGCCGCGATGCCGGCGAAATAGCCGAGCGTGATCAGCAGGATGAACTGCCAGCTGGTTCCCGCGGCCGTGCGGGCCTTGAAGTTCTTGTACGCGTTCATAGGCCACGAAAGCCCGAAGCAAATGAGCATGATCGCCTCAAGCGCCTCTGCCATTTCCGTCATCTCCCTTGGTGGTATTCTGCAGGTTCATCGAGGACGCATGCCCCCGGCGATTCGCTATGGTAAAACTGTCTACGTTATAGGTTAAGCGTTTTCCATAATCTGCGCGTTATCGTCACATTGAACGGCAAGGAGGTGCGCATGGAATTGTTGCAGCTGCGTTATTTTCACGAGGTGGCCCAAACCCAGCATATGACGAACTCGGCCAAGCGCCTTGGCGTGGCACAGCCGGCGCTGACGCAGGCTATCCGCCGCCTTGAGGGCGAGCTTGACGCCAAGCTGTTCGAGCGCGTCGGGCGCAACATCCGGCTGACCCCCTGCGGCGAGGCGCTTGAGAGCAAAGCCGCCCCGCTGCTTGCCGCGTTCGACGAGATTCCCCAGGCCATAGCGCAGGCGAAGGGCCAGGAGCGCAACACCGTGCGCATCGACGTCGAGGCCGCCACGTCCATGACGGTCGACGCGATCGCGGCGTTTCGCGCAACGGTGCCGCAAGCCGCGTTCGTCATCAACCAGGCCAACAGCGAAGCTCGCTGGGACGTGCGGGTGCGCACGGTGGCATCCGGGGGCGCGGCGAAACCGGATGCGCGCACATCCCAGGTGCACAGCGAGCGCATATGCCTTGCCATCCCCAAGGAGCAAGCGAAAGGCGGATCGATTTGCCTGGCGGATTTCGCCGATGCGCCTTTCGTGTGCTTGGCGGGAACGCGAGGGTTCCGCGGCGTATGCGACGAGCTATGCCTGAAGGCGGGGTTCGCGCCGAACGTGGTGTTCGAGTCGGACAGCCCCGATGTGGTGCGCAAGTTCATCGCGCTGGGGCTTGGCGTGGGGTTTTGGCCCGAGCGCAGCTGGGGTGCGTTGGAAGGGTCGGACGTGGTGCTGGCGCCGATCGCGGATGCAGGGTTCGAACGCGATATCGTGGTGGAAACGGCCAAGCACCCGCTCGGCCAGAAAGCCGCCGAGTTCCACGCGTTTTTACTCGACTTCATAAAGCGGCGAATGGGGGAAGCGGACGCGTAAGGAGGAATGAGGCTTCGCAAGAAGAAACGGGTGCCGGGATACGCGAATCGCGGAGCAAGATCGGTTGACGGGCAGGCAAAGGTCGAGCAGCAGAAACCTGACAGATAACGCTACGTCCCCAAAGTGCCCGGAAACGACAGGAAGCCCTCGCGCGGGTGCGCGGGGGCTTCCTTGTGCGATGACGTATGCTAGCGCGAGGCTACAGCGCCAGGATGGGTGCGGCCACCTGCTTCTTGCGGGAAAGCACGCCGGGCATCCAGACGGACTTGCCGGTGCAGTCGATATCGAAGGCGCGGTTGACGAAGTCGGTGTCGCCCTCGCAGATAAACTGGCTGCCCTCGGCCAGGATGTCGGTGGCGAAGAACAGCACGAACTGGTAGCCCTTGTCCGCGACCAGGCCCTTGATGGCCTCGCGGATCTCGGCCTCGCGGCCGAGCACGGCCTGCAGGTCGACCGTTTCGTACTGGCCGATGTAGACCTTGTTGCCGTTGGACAGCTCGAACTCCTTGGCGTCGGCGTTGACCAGCTTGTCAACGGGCAGCTCGGCGGGGTTGGAACGGCACTTGAAGATGGACATGCCGTACTCGACCGGGTCGACGCCCACGGCAGCGGCCGTGCGGGCGATGATGTCGCGGTCGAAGTCGGTGGTGGTGGGCGACTTCATGATGACGGTGTCGGTGAGCATGGCGCCGAGCAGCAGCGCGGCGATACCCTTCGGCAGCTCAACGCCCTCGATCTCGAACTCGCGCGCCACGATGGCGGCGGTGGAGCCCACGGGCTTGGCGTTGAAGCGCAGCGGCTGCGCGGTGACCAGGCCGCCCAGGCGATGATGGTCGACGATCTCGACGATCTCGGCGGCGTCAAGGCCGTCGGCGGACTGCAGGGCCTCGTTGTGGTCGACGAGGATGACCTGCTGGCCCTCGGAAAGGGACTCGATCAGACGCGGCGCCTCGATGCCGTTCTCGCCCAAGATCCACTCGGTCTCCGGCGGAAGGCCGCCCAGACGGCACGCCTCGTAGACGGCGTCGGAACCGGCGCGCTTGGCCAGCTCGTTTTTCAGGTACGCATAGCCAACAGCTGCGCTGATGGCATCGTTGTCGGGGTTCTTGTGACCGAACACCAGGATGGGTGCCGCCATGTGATCGCTCCTTCGCTAGCCGGGTCGCGCCCGGCCCTTCATCGTCCTACCCTTTTCGGCGAAGCGTTCGCAAAAGACGCGACGCCGACCAATTATTATACCCCCGCTTGGTGCACATGCCCAAAACCCTAGCGAACAGCCACGAACCGAGCGCAAACGGCCGTCGCGCGCGGCGCCGGGCGCATCGGGCACGGTTTCCCCCACGTGTTGGAACCGTTAACCATGCGTAAACCGCTACGCGCCCAGACGGCAAGCCGGTATAGTGTACGGAAACGGAAACGACCGCATGAGGCGGCAACACGCAAAGGAGCGGGCATGGAGACGATTGGGTTGACCGATATCATCGGGCCGGTGATGGTGGGGCCGTCGAGCAGCCACACCGCCGGCGCGCTGCGCATCGCGTACATGGCGCGCAAGCTGGCCGGCGAGCTGCCGACGCACGTGGAGTTCCGTCTGCTCGGCAGCTTCGCGCATACGCTGACCGGCCACGGCACCGACAAGGCGCTGGTCGCCGGCATGCTCGGCCTTGCGCCCGACGACCTGCGCATCCGCAGCTCGTTCGCACACGCGCGCGAGGCGGGGCTGGACTTCACGTTCACCCCCCTTCCCGACTGCGACGACTACGAGCACCCCAACACCATCGACATCGTCATCGACACCGCCGAAGGCGGGCGCATGGAGGTGCGCGGCGAAAGCGTGGGCGGCGGCGCTGCCGTCATCCGCAAGATCGACGGGGTGGACGTCTACATCACCGGCGAGAACCACTCGATCGTGGTGCAGCAGCGCGACCTGCCGGGCGTGCTCGCGCATATCGCCACCAGCCTTTCGGCGCACGGCGTCAACATCGCCACGGCCCGCATGTACCGCGAGCAGCGCGGCGACACGGCATGGACCGTGCTGGAAACCGATCAGCGCATCGACGACAATGCGCAGGCGACCATCTTGGAAAATCCCCTGATCCGCGGCGTGCGCGTCATCCCCGCCGCAGCACTCGGCCAGGCCCAGGCGACCGTCGGGGAGACCGAGCAGGCAGCGGCGCTTGAACGCCTGCGTGCTCTCGATTTCACGAATGGAACGCAGCTGCTTGCGCTTTGCGCTGCTCAAAAGGCCGCCATCTCCGAGGTGTTCCTGCGCCGCGAGGCCGCCGTGCAGCAGGCCGGAGGCCACGCCGATGGCACAAGCGCATACCTTGCTTACGCGCTGCGCGTCATGAAAGACGCCGCATTCCTGCCACTCGACGCGCCCGCCGCATCCATGGGCGGGCTTTTAGGCGGCGAGGCGCAGCGCATCGCGAAGGTGCGCGATTCGGGCGCCGACGTGCTCGGCGAGCCCATCGCCAGCGCCTGCGCCTACGCCATGGCGGTGCTGGAGACCAACGCCTCCATGGGCCGCATCGTGGCAGCCCCCACTGCCGGATCGGCCGGCGTGATTCCCGGCGTGCTACTGGCCCTGCAGAAGGCGAAGGGGTATTCCGACGAGCAGCTCCAGCGCGCACTGGCTTGCGCCGCCGCCGTGGGCTATCTGATCACCCGCAACGCCACGGTCTCCGGCGCCGAAGGCGGCTGCCAGGCCGAGATCGGGTCGGCGGCCGCGATGGCCGCGGCGGCATGCGTGGAGCTTGAGGGCGGCACGCCCGAGCAATGCTTGAACGCCGCGGGCAACGCGCTCACCAATATGATGGGTCTGGTGTGCGACCCGGTTGCGGGCCTGGTGGAGGTGCCCTGCCAGAAGCGCAACGCCTCGGGCGCGGCAACGGCGCTGGTCAGCGCGCAAACCTCACTTGCCGGCATCGGCAACCTGGTGGGCTTCGACCAAACGGTGGAGGCCATGTACAAGGTGGGCCGCAGCCTGCCCTTCGAGCTGCGCGAATCGGCCCTGGGCGGCCTGGCGGCAACCCCCGACGCCTGCGCCTGGTGCGAATCGCACATGTGCGGGAAGTAAGGGGCGGCGGCCTTCCGCGCAGGCATTAGCCGACCCGCGTCAACGCCACCGGCCGCTTGCCCCGCCACCCCGCGGCGCCCAAGCGCGAACACACCTCCCGCCCCCCTGGTCGCCCTGTTCAACCCTGCTCAACGAACGAAGAGCCCCGCAAACCACCGAGGTATGCGGGGCGCTTCCGTATGCAGGCTGCAGCGTGACAGCCCGATCGTAGCCGCTTTCGCCCTACCCTATTTTCACGATGGGCGCGTAGTCTTTCAGCAGCTTCTTCGTTTGGCCGGACTTGGAGAAGCGGACATAGAGCGTGTCGCCGTCCACCTTCGTGACCTTGCCGCGGCCGAACGTCTTGTGGTCGACGGTGTCGCCGGCGGCGAAGGTCATCTTGGCTGCCGCCTTCTTCTCCGCCCCGGGGCACACATAAGCGCCCGACACCGAACGACCTGCGCCGATGCGGCTCGTGCGCGCCTCGCGGCGCTCGCGCTCGGACCTGCCGCCGGGGGCGCTGGCGCTTGAGCGGCCGAACACGCGGCCGCCGCCGGCCTCCACGCCGCTGCCGGAAATGCCCTTGCGGCTGCCGCGCTTCTCCCAGCCGGTGCCGGAGAAGCCCTGGCTTCCCACGCCCATGGTCTGGCGAAGCTCGCCGGGGATCTCATGGATGAAGCGCGAGACGGGGTTTGCCTGCGTCTGACCGAAGATCTGGCGCGTGTAGGCGCAGGTGAGGAACAGCACCTTGCGGGCGCGCGTGATGGCGACGTATGCCAGGCGGCGCTCCTCCTCGATGCCGGCGGCGTCGCCGACGCTGTTCATATGCGGGAACAGCGTCTCCTCCATGCCCGCCACGAACACGCAATCGAACTCCAGGCCCTTCGAGGCGTGCACCGTCATCATGGTGACCGCCTGGCCATCCTCGTCCATGGTGTCGAGGTCGGTACGCAGGCGCACCCATTCCAGGAAGTCGGCCAGCGAATCGCCGCGCAGCACGCGCACGGGCTCGGCGGCGCCTTCGCCTTCCCCACCCTGCTCGCCAACCGTAGGAGCCGCGTAATCGGCGTCCTCCTCTTCGTGGGTGTCCACGAACTCATCGACTACGGACAGGAACTCCTGGATGTTCTCAACGCGCCCGCGCGCCTCGTCGGTGCTCTCGGCCTGCAAGGCGCTGATCAGGCCGGACTTGTCGATGACGGCCTCGATGCACTTGCGCAGATCGCCCGAGTAGGACTGCGCGTCCTTGATGATCTGCACGAACTCCCCCACGCTGCGGCGCGTGGCGGCACGCAGCTCGGGGTCGGCGATGGCGATCTCGGCGCCCTCCATGAACGTCATGTCCATCTCGCGCGCGAACTGCTCGATGCGCTCCACCGTGGACTTGCCGATGCCGCGGCGCGGCGTGTTGATAACGCGCTTGGCCGCGATGTCGTCGGCGGGGTTGACCACCAACGTGAGGTAGGCCATGACGTCGCGGATCTCGGCGCGATCGAAGAATCGCGTACCGCCGACGATGCGGTACGGCACTCCGGCGCGCAGCAGCATATCTTCAAGCATGCGCGACTGGGCGTTGGTGCGGTAGAACACCGCCACCTGGTTGTAGGACAGCCCCTTCTGGCGCTGCTTCTCGATCTCGCCGGCGATCCAGCGGCCCTCGTCGCGCTCGTCTGTGGCCATGTACACGTGGATCTTCTCGCCGTCCTCCTGGTCGGTGAACAGCTTCTTCACCTTGCGATGCTGATTGTTCGCGATGACGGCGTTGGCGGCGGCCAGCACGTTGCCCACGCTGCGGTAGTTCTGCTCCAGCTTCACCGTGGTGCACTGGGGGTAGTCCTTCTCAAACTCCAGGATGTTGCGGATGTCGGCGCCGCGCCAGCTGTAAATGGACTGGTCGTCGTCGCCTACCACCATGATGTTGCCGTGCTGCTCGGCCAAAAGGCGCGTGATCTCATACTGCGCGTGGTTGGTGTCCTGGTACTCGTCGACCATGATGTAGCGGAAGCGCAGCTGATAGGCCTCGAGCACGTCGGGATGGTTCTTCAGCAGCAGGTACGCATAAAGCAGCAGATCGTCGAAGTCGAAGGCGTTGGCCTGCTTCAAGCGCTCCTGCAGCTTCTCGTACACGCGCGCGGCCACCTTGCCCACCGGGTCGTTGGCCTCTTTGGCGAAGTTGCCGGGCACCTTCAGCTCGTTTTTCGCCGTGGAAATACGGTTCATCAGGGCGTTTATGGGAAAGCGCTTCGGGTCGATGTCCAGCTCGGCCATGATCTCCTTGTACAGGCGCTTCTGGTCGTCGGTGTCGTAGATGGTGAAGCTCTTCGAGAACCCCAGGCGCTCGGCGTCGGCGCGCAGCATGCGCACGCACATGCTGTGGAAGGTGGATACCCACATGCCGCGGCTGCGCGGACCGACCAGGCCCTGCAGGCGCTCGCGCATCTCGGCGGCCGCCTTGTTGGTGAACGTGATGGCCAAGATCTCCCACGGCGCCACGTTCAGATCCTCCAGGATGTGCGCGATGCGGTACGTGAGCACGCGCGTTTTGCCTGATCCAGCGCCGGCCAAGACCAAAAGCGGGCCTTCGGTGCATTCGACGGCCGCGCGCTGCGGGCCGTTGAGCGTGGTGATATCGACGGGCATATGACGTTCCTTCGCGTTAGCAACTCGCCACCGGAAACGGGCGCTTCGGGCGTGAACCTGAAACGGCGAAAACGGCGGCGGAGACTTGTTACGATCCATGCGCGCTGCAATGAGCGCAACTTGAAGATTCTACCGCTTTCGCACGGCGGCGGCATGCGGTCAGGCGTGCATGCACAGCATAGGCAAATAACGTTCGATTCCGCGAGCGAACGGGGAGATGGCCTCGAGAGGAACCGCGGTTTTGCGCTACCATGGCGTGAAGGGCGAAAACGCAGGCGGCACGAGGGAGGCGGCAATGGGCACGTGGAGGAAGGCGAGCAGCACCGATGGCCTTATGCGCCATGTTGAGCTCGACCGCGTGTTATCTTGCAGCAACTTCACCGTCAGCGATGCGTGCGTGGGCTGCGGACGCTGCGAGCGCACCTGCCCTGCAAACGCCATCGTCATGAAAAACGGCCGCCCTACCTGGCCGAACAAGAAATGCCTCATGTGCCTTGGCTGCATGCGCGCCTGCCCCGAGCGCGCCATATCGTACGGCAAACGCTGAGCGAGCGAGCCGCCGCACTGCCGGAAGCGCGCCTGCTTCGAGCGCAAAAAGGCGGACCGGTTTCCCGATCCGCCTTCGTTACGTTGCGCAAAACGCCTTCGCGCGCTAGACGATCTTCTTCCCGAACACCGCGGCGATCTCGCGCAGCTCTTCGACCAGGACGCGGAACTGCGCCGGGGTCAGCTGCTGCGGGCCGTCGGAAAGCGCCGCCGGCGGGTTGGGATGCACCTCGATCATGATGGAGTCGGCGCCCACGGCGACCGCGGCGCGCGCCAAGCTGGGCACCAGGTCGCGGACGCCGGCCGGATGGGACACGTCCACGCAGATGGGCAGCAGGCTTTGCTTGTGGATGACGGGCACGGCCGAGATGTCGAGCGTGAAACGCGTGGCCGTCTCGAACGTGCGCAGGCCGCGCTCGCACAGCACCACGTTGTCGTTGCCCTCCATGGTGATGTAGTCGGTGGCCGCCAGCCACTCGGCGATGGTGCCCGCGAAACCGCGCTTGAACAGCACCATCTTGTGGGAGTCCTTCGTGACCTTGCCGATGTTTTTCAGCAAGCTGAAGTTCTGGAAGTTGCGGGCGCCCACCTGCAGGCCGTCCACATAGGAATGCACCAGCTCGCAGTGCTCGGAGTCCATGACCTCCGTAAGCGTTTTCAGGCCGTACTTCTCGCCGCCGGCCTTCATGATCTTAAGGGCTTCCTCGCCAAGGCCCTGGAAGCTGTGCGGGTTGGTGCGCGGCTTGTACGCACCGCCGCGGATCCAGGTGAGGCCCAGGTCGCTGATGCACTCGGCAACTTCGAAGAACTGCTCTTCGCTCTCAACCGAGCAGGGTCCGGCGTAGATGGTTATCTCGTCGGTGCGGGTGCCGTAATCCGGCAGTTTCGTTTCGATTCTCTGCTCGCTCATGCTGACGGGGTCTCCTTCATGACTTTCAGGATAGTACCGTAGATCTCGCGGAGGTTATCGTTGTAGAGCGGGCCCTCGTTATAGCTGTCCACCTTCTCGAAGATCTCCTCTTCGCGTTTGGGGTCGTACAAACCCAGGTGCGCACCGGGCTTCAGGCCGCGGATGACCAGCGAATGACCGGCGCGCTTGTTGAGCAGCGCGACGATCTGGCGGTCAAGCTCGTCGATCTTTGCACGATGTTCCTGGATCTGCTCGAACGAGCTGTTCTGATCAGACATCGGCGTTCCTTCCTTTTCTTGAGCGGTAACGAGCATGGCCGCGCGACGCGTCGAGTGCCAGACGCGTGCCGTGCTGGACGAAAGCAGCCCTCGTGTGCGCATCATGATAGCAAAACCACGAGCTGATTCGCCAAAATCTGAGGAATAAAGTAGGTAAATGAGGCGATCGCCCCACCCCGGCTACAAGACAGCGGAGAACGTGGCCAGCAACGGAATGGTGACCAGCGCCAAGACGGTGGTGATGAAGGTGCCCTGCGCCATGGTCTTGGCATCGCCGCCGTACTGGTAGCAGAACATGGTGCCGTTGGTGGCAACGGGCATGGCCGCCAACACCACGACCACCCCCAGCAACGCGCCGCCGGCAAGGGGCCGCATGACGGCGAAGATGAGCAGCGGGATGGCGATCATGCGCACCAAGCACGCGATCCACAAGCGAGGGGTGCCCAGAAGCTTGGCGGCGGGAAGGTTCGCCAGCGACGAGCCCACGATGAGCAGCGTGGCAGGCGTGGTGAAGCTGCCGATGGTGGAAAGCGCGGGGCCGACCACGGGCACGGCATGCACGCCGCAAAACGCCAGCGCCATGGTGATGAGCGTGGCGATGTTGCAGGGCGTGACGAAATCACGCCAGCTCATGCGCACCTTGACGCCGTATTCGTTGTCCGAAGCGATGAGCCATGCGCCGAAGGTGAACGACAGCAGGTTGAACACGATGTTGTACACCACCGCGTATACGACCGTCTGCGGTCCGAAAATGGCGGACAGCACGGGATAGCCGATGAAGCCCGTGTTGCCGAAGATGAGCATGAAGCGGTACACGCCGCGCCGGCCGTCGGGGATGCGCAACGCGTAGGTGACCAGGTAGGCGATGGGGATGAACAACGCATAGCTGAGCATGGAAAGCCCGATGATCTGCCCCATGAGCATAGGGTCGGGCAAGCTGTCAACGTTGAGCACCGACGCCAAGATCAGCGCCGGCAACGTGGCGCTCAGGACAAGCCCCGAGAGCTTCTTGTCGAAATCGGCGTCCATAACGCCCGTTTTCTTGCAGATATAGCCGACGCCTATGGCGGCGAACAGGGCCACCATCTGCGTGAAGATGCTGCTGAACTGGCTAAGCACCGCTTCCCTTCCCTTTCCCCGTGCAATGCGTGAGCTCACGGAGCCGGGTGGGAAAGCGCCGAGCCGCAGGCCTTTACGCCAGGATGCCCGCGGTTTGCAGGGCGAAGACGCCGAGCACCAGCGCGCCCACCACGATGCGGTACCAGCCGAACGCCGTGAAGTCGTTCTTCTTAATGTACCCCATCAGGAACTTGATGGACACCACGGACATGACGAACGCCGAAACCACGCCCACCGCGAGCACCACCGCCTCGGTGGTCGTCATGGCAAGGCCCGCGGCCGCGAACTTGATGCATTTCACCAGGCCCCATCCGAACATGATGGGGATGGCCAGGAAGAACGTGAACTCCGCAGCGGCGGTCCTGCTGCAGCCGCACAGCATGCCGCCGATGATGGTGGCGCCGGAGCGGGAGGTGCCGGGGATGATGGCGAGCACCTGGAAGCAGCCGATCTTCAGGGCCGTCTTCCAATCGATGTCGTCGACATCGGCGATGCGGAAGATGCTGCGCTCGACGGCCGCGTCAAGATCGGCGGCGCAGGCATGCGCAGGCGCGGGGTGCGCCGGAGCCTGCACGCGGGCATGACGGCCGCGCGGGGCGGAAGGCTGCTCTGCGCGGGTGCGCGCCTGGTTTTGCACGGCGGCGCGGGCGCGACGCAGACGACGGCGGTTGCGGCGTTCCATGACGATGAACACCACGCCGTACAGGATGAGCATGGCGGCAACGGTGACCTTGTTGTAGAAATGGGCGTTCACCCAATCGTCGAGCAGGATGCCCACAACTGCCGCCGGGATGCACCCGACGGCCACCATCCCCCACAGCCGCCAGGTCGCGCGCTTCTCATCAGCGCTTTTGCGTGGGCTCAAGGGATTGAGCTTATGGAAGTACAGCGTGAGCACGGCCAGGATGGCGCCGATCTGGATAACCACCAGGAATAGCGCAAGGAACTCCGTGGACACCTGGAGCTGCACGAAATCGTCAACGAGGATCATGTGGCCCGTCGATGAGATGGGCAGCCATTCGGTGACGCCCTCGACGATGCCGATCAATAGGGATTTCAACGCTTCGATGATCATGTTCCGCCTTTCGGTGAGCCGTACGCGTGCGGGCGCGGGCCCGATGAGCTTGCGATGCCGCACGGATTCGAAATTGTAGAAGGCGGCGAAGCGCCGTGCGCGCGGAAGGCGCGCAGGCCCCGATAAACCAGAGCGGGCTCACGATTTCTTTACCTGCCCTTGATGTTTGAAGGGTGAAATACGGCACGCAACATGGACCTTGCGTAGCGTTGTGTTGAAGATACACAGCCGACAGGTATGGATTAGCGCAGCTTAATGTACAATCGCCGTTACGAAAACGCAGAGAACAGTGCAGCCGCAAGCGCGGCCGACGCAGCGTGATACAACCGAAGAAGGAGCCGCTAGTGAGCACCGCATCGTCCAGTTCAACCTCTCAGAAAGTCGTCGTGTTCGACTTCGGCGCACAGTACGGGCAGCTGATCGCCCGCCGCGTGCGCGATTTGAACGTGTACTCGGAAATCGTCCCGTGCGACATCACCGCAGACGAGGTGCGCGAGATGGCGCCCGCCGCTATCATCCTGTCCGGCGGCCCTGCCTCCGTCAACGCCGAGGACGCGCCGCGCGTCGACCCCGCCATCTACGAGCTGGGCGTGCCGATCTTGGGCTTCTGCTACGGCCATCAGGTCACTTCCGTCACCTTGGGCGGCAGCGTGTACCACCCCGAGGTGGGCGAATACGGCCCCGCCACGCTGCACGTCTCCGGCGGCGAGCTGTTCGCGGGCACGCCCTCCGATCAGACCGTATGGATGAGCCACTTCGACGCCGTGAAGGACGTTCCTGCAGGCTTTACCGTAGTCGCCTCCACCGACGTGTGCCCCGTCGCCGCCATGGAGTGCCCCGAGCGCAAGATCTACACCACGCAGTTCCATCCCGAGGTCAAGCACACCGAGTTCGGCAACCAGATGCTCAAGAACTTCCTGTTCGACATCTGCGGGCTTGAGCCGAACTGGACCATGGACAACCTGGTGGACACCCTGACCGCCGACTTCCGCGAGAAGGTCGGTTCCGACCGCGTCATCCTGGCCCTTTCGGGCGGCGTCGACTCCTCCGTGGTTGCGGCGCTGGGCGCTCGCGCCGTCGGCAAGCAGATGACCTGCGTGTTCGTCAACCACGGCCTGCTGCGCAAGGGCGAGCCCGAGCAGGTCGAGGAAGTGTTCACCAAGCAGTTCGACGTCGACTTCATCCACGTTCACGCCGAGGAGCGCTACGCCAAGCTGCTCGACGGCGTCACCGACCCCGAGCAGAAGCGCCGCATCATCGGCACGCAGTTCTGGGAGGAGTTCTTCACCGTGGCCCAGCAGCTCGACGGCGTGAAGTACCTGGCCCAGGGCACCATCTACCCCGACATCATCGAGTCCGGCGCGCGCAAGACGGGCGGCAAGGCGGCAACCATCAAAAGCCACCACAACCTCATCCCGTTCCCCGAGGGCGTGCACTTCGACCTGATCGAGCCGCTCGACCACTTCTTCAAGGACGAGGTCCGCGCGCTCGGCACGGCGCTGGGACTGCCCGACCACATCGTGCATCGCCAGCCCTTCCCCGGCCCGGGTCTTGCCATCCGCATCATCGGCGCGGTTTCCGCCGAGAAGCTTGAGATCCTGAAGAACGCCGACGCCATCGTGCGCGAGGAGCTTGACGCGTACAACCAGCGCCTGTTCGAGGAGACCGGCGAGCGCAACAGCGAGCACAGCTGCTGGCAGTACTTCGCCGTGCTGCCCGACATCAAGTCGGTGGGCGTCATGGGCGACGAGCGCACCTACCAGCGCCCCATCATCCTGCGCGCCGTGGAAAGCTCCGACGCCATGACCGCCGACTGGGCGAAGCTGCCCTACGAGCTGCTGGCGAAGATCTCCAGCCGCATCGTGGCCGAGGTGCCGGGTGCCAACCGCGTGTGCTACGACATCACCCCCAAGCCCCCCGCGACGATCGAGTGGGAGTAGGCTGACAGGGTTCTGACCTGCATTTTTGAGTGCCGTACTGTGCTGCTGAGTTTCGTTTCGTACGAGAGTCACGGCAAAGCCACCAGCGACAATGGTGAGTGAATGCGATAATCTGGCCTCCGTTCCCGCGTTGGGACGGGGGCTTTTTCTTTGCCTTTTTACTCCCTTTCACCTGCGATTTCGCCATTTACTCCCCCGAGTTTCAAGACGGCAAGGCACTGGGCGGTATTCGGGGGATTGGGAGTAAGGATTTATCCCAAGTGAGTGGACGCGCAATTTTTGTCCCCGAGAACGAAACGGGGCCGTTTTGGGGTCCGTGAAACTCAAATCGAACTCAATAGGCTTTTCGGCGGTCTCCGAACGGCGTTTCCCCAGGTCGTTAATGGGGAGTAAAGAATCTCGCCGTCTCAAGGAAAACGGGAGTAATCAGGGGAAATGCCGCGGCGTACTGCCGCGTACCGCCATGTAAGCCACCGTGTAATTTACTCCCCGGACATGACGGAAATGCCTTGGCATGCAATGGGGAGTAAAAACTCAGCTTACGCAGGCCCGAGCGGCGCTCGCCGCCTGGTCCAC
>NZ_CAKTVU010000027.1 GCF_934630535.1 uncultured Senegalimassilia sp. | reverse complement strand
GGCAAGGGCTACGAGTTCGAGAACAAGATCGTCGGCGGCGTCGTGCCGAAGGAATACATTCCTTCCATCGACAAGGGTATCCAGGAAGCCCTCAACACGGGTGTTCTGGCCGGTTACCCCGTCGAGGACGTCCGCGTCGAGCTCATCGACGGTTCCTACCACGACGTTGACTCTTCGGAGGCTGCCTTCAAGGTTGCCGGTTCCATGGCCATCAAGGAAGCCCTGCGCAAGTCCGATCCGGTCATCCTCGAGCCTGTCATGGCCGTCGAGGTCGAGACCCCGGAGGAGTACACGGGCTTCGTCATGGGCGACATCCCGTCTCGCCGTGGCATGATCCAGGGCCAGGAGCAGCGCACCGGTTCCGTCGCCATCTCCGCGAAGGTGCCGCTGGGCATGATGTTCGGCTATGCAACCGATCTGCGTTCCGGTACGCAGGGTCGTGCAACCTACACCATGCAGTTCGACTCTTACGAGCCGGTTCCCAAGAACGTCGCTGCAGAGATTATCAGCAAGGCCGGCGGCAACGCTTAAGCGTTGAACGTCCGAAAGCTTAACGGAGGAAATGAAAGTGGCTAATCAGAAGATTCGCATCCGCCTCAAGGGATACGATCATGAGATCGTGGACCAGTCCACGAAGCTCATCGTCGATACCGCTCAGAAGACGGGTGCCAAGGTGTCCGGTCCCATCCCGCTGCCGACGGAGCGCAACCTGTTCACCGTCGTCAAGGGCCCCCATGTGGACAAGGATTCGCGCGAGCAGTTCGAGATGCGCACCCATAAGCGCCTGATCGACATCCTGGAGCCCACCCCCAACACGGTGGATTCCCTGATGCGTCTGGACCTCCCTGCCGGCGTCGACATCGAGATCAAGCTGTAAGGGGTGTCAATTAGCATGATTAACGCTATTTTTGGTAAGAAGATCGGCATGACCCAGATCTTCAACGAGGAGGACAAGCTCATCCCCGTGACCGTGATCCAGGCCGAGCCGAACACGGTGTGCCAGGTCAAGACGAAGGCCACCGACGGCTACGAGGCCGTGCAGCTGGGCTTCGGCGAGATCAAGGCCAAGAAGGTCAACAAGCCCATGGGCGGCCATTTCGCCAAGCAGGGCATCGAGCCTACCCGCTACCTGCGCGAGGTGCGCGTCGAGGACGCCGCCGAGTACAAGGCCGGCGACCAGCAGACCGTGGCGGCTTTCGCCGAGGTCAAGAAGGTCGACGTCACCGGTACCTCCAAGGGTAAGGGCTTCGCCGGCGTCATGAAGCGCTACGGCTTCGCCGGCGGTCCGGGCGGCCATGGTGCTCACTTCCACCGCGCTCCCGGTTCGGTGGGCATGTGCGCCACGCCTTCCCGCGTGCTCAAGGGCATGCGCCTGCCTGGTCACATGGGCTGCGACACCGTTACCGTCAAGAACCTGACCGTGATGCGCGTCGACGAGGAGCAGAACCTGATCCTGGTCAAGGGCGCCATCCCCGGCGGCAAGAACGGCATCGTGCGCGTGCGCATGGCGTAACCTGGACTATCTATAAGGAGTTTTCACTACCATGACGACTATCGAGATCAAGGACGCAAGCGGTAAGAAGGCCGGCGACGCCGAGCTTTCCGCTTCCGTGTTCGGCATCGAGCCGAACGTGCCCGTCATGCACCAGGTTGTGCGCGCTCAGCGTGCGTCTTGGCGTGCCGGCACCAGCAACACCCTCACCCGCGGCCAGGTCCGCGGCGGCGGCAAGAAGCCGTGGCGCCAGAAGGGCACCGGCCGTGCCCGCCAGGGCTCCATCCGCTCCCCTCAGTGGGCTGGCGGCGGCACCGTGTTCGGTCCGCATCCGCGCAGCTACGCCTTCCGCGTGAACAACAAGGAAGTCAAGCTGGCCATGCGCTCCGCTCTGTCCGCCAAGGTGGCCGACGGTCAGTTCACCGTTGTCGACGAGTTCAAGTTCGAGAAGCCCTGCACCAAGGACGCCAAGGCGTTCATCAAGGCCATGGGCTTCGAGGGTCAGCGCACCACGCTGGTCATCGGCAACGACGACGTCACCACGTGGCTGTCCTTCCGCAACCTGGAGAAGGTCAACATCCTGCCCGTCGCCGAGGCCAACACCTACGAGCTGCTCGACAACAAGCAGCTGGTGTTCACCGCTGAGGCCCTGAAGCGCATCGAGGAGGTGCTCGCATAATGAAGGATCCCCGCGAGGTCATCATCCGTCCTATCGTGACGGAGCACAGCTACGACCAGATGGAGAACAACGTGTACACCTTCGAGGTGGCCAAGGACTCCAACAAGGTTGAGATCCGCCAGGCCATTGAGGCTATCTTCAACGTCTCCGTGGTCAAGGTGAACACCCTGAACGTCAAGCCGAAGCCCAAGCGCGTGCGTTATCAGGTCGGTCAGACCCGTACGTGGAAGAAGGCCATGGTCACGCTGAAGGAAGGCGATACCATCGAGCTGTTCGGCGCCAACTAAGGTTGACGTTACATCAAGCTAACGCTTGAACCGCTTAGAGCGCCCCGGCATTTATGCTGGGGCGCTCTTTTGTATAATCAGGGGAAGGAAAGCACCCGAAGAGCAAGGTGGGGACATGGCGTTCGTGCAATTCAACGATGTTCGCAAGGTGTATAAGATGGGCGAGGTGAAGGTTGCCGCTGCCGATGGCATGACCTTCACCGCTGAAGCCGGTGAGTTCGTGGTGGTGGTGGGCCCTTCTGGAGCCGGCAAGACTACGCTGCTCAACATGCTCGGAGGCATGGACTCGTGCACCTCGGGCACCATCATGCTTGATGGGCGCGACATCAGCCGTTTCTCTGAGCGTCAACTCACGCAGTACCGCCGCCTGGACATCGGCTTCGTATTCCAGTTCTATAACCTGGTTCAGAATCTCACCGCGCTCGAGAACGTCGAGCTTGCCAGCCAGATCTGCCCGCATCCGCTGGATGCGGCGCAGGTGCTTGCCCAGGTGGGCTTGGCGCATCGTATGGATAACTTCCCCGCACAGCTTTCCGGCGGCGAGCAGCAGCGCGTGGCCATTGCCCGAGCGCTTGCGAAAAACCCCAAGCTGCTGCTGTGCGACGAGCCCACCGGCGCCTTGGATTACAAAACGGGCAAGGCTATCCTGAAGCTGCTTCAGGACACGTGCCGTAACACCGGCAAGACGGTGGTCCTCATCACCCACAACTCCGCCTTCGCCGATATCGCCGATCGCGTCATCCATGTTCGCGAGGGACGTGTCGCGAGCTGCTTCATCAATCCGAGCCCGGGCAACGCCGAAGATTTGGAGTGGTAGCCATGGGAGCCTTTCGCAAAGAGGTCCTGCGCTCCATCACGCATTCGTGGGGGAGGTTCCTCGCCATCGCCGTGATGGCGGCGCTCGGCTGCGGTTTCTACGCGGGATTGCGCATGACCGGCCCCGATATGCGTTTAGCGGGAGACGAATACTACGACGCCACCGAGCTGTGCGATCTTCGCGTGGTGTCGTCTTTGGGCATGTCCGATGAGCAGGTCGACATGCTGCGTGGCGTTGAGGGCGTTTCGGGGGTCATGCCCGCGTATGAGGCTGATGCGATATCCCAGTTAGCGGGCGTGCAGTACACGCTTCGTTATCATTCGCTCGATATGGATGCGGCGAAGGCGAGCAGCTGCTACGATGGCCTGCACGTGGATTCAGATGACGACGATTACGTGAACCGGCCCATCTTGGTAGAGGGAAACTGGCCGGAATCGGATGATGAGTGCCTGCTTTCCGTCGATAACGTGTGGACGTCCCCGGTGCACATCGGCGACACCGTCGAGCTGCTCGAGGGCACGCAGGACCTGGACGGCGTGTTCACCACCCGCACCTTCACCGTCACGGGTTTCGTGCGGTCGTCGTATTACACGTGCACCACCAATACCGGAGCCACATCCCTTGGGTCGGGCGAGCTTTCGTCCTTCGTCTTCGTGCCCGAAGGGGCGTTTGCGGCCGATTATCCCTATACGGAAGCATTCCTCACCGTTGGCGGGGCGGCTGGGGAAACGTGGCCTGAAGATGCTTACCAGCAGCGCGTCGACGCAGTGGCGCAGCGGTTGAACGACCTTTCCCCGCAGCTCTCCGCATCGCGCATCGAGCAGCTGCAGCGCGATGCGCAGGCAGAGCTCGACGATAAGCGCGCGGAATTCGAGCGCGAGAAGGCGGATGCCGTCGCGCAGATGGACGATGCCCAAGCGCAGCTCGACGATGCGAGCGCCCAGCTTGATGGCGCCGCGGCGCAGCTATCCTCGGCGGCCCAGCAGCTCTCCAGCAGCCAAGCGCAGCTTGCCCAGGGCGAAGCGGAGCTTGCCAGCGGTCGCGCCCAGCATGATAGCGGCACGGCCCAGCTAGCCGAGCAGCGCGAACAAGCACAGGCGGCCATAGCGCAAGCGCAGGCCCAGCTCGATGCCGCTCAAGCGCAGTACGACCAGGCCATGGCGCAGCGCAGCCAGCTTGAGGCGCAGCTCGAGCAGGCCCGTGCGGCGCAGTTGGCCGATGTCGCCGCGCAGCTGGAGGCCGCCATCGCGCAGATCGATGCGCAAACCGCAGGAGCGCCCGATCAGCTGGCAGCCGGGCAGGCGCAGCTCGATGCGCAGCGTGAGCAGGCTGCGGCTCAGCTTTCCGCGGCGCAGGCCCAGCTTGACAGCGCGCAGGCCCAGTTGGACAGCGCTTCAGAGCGTTTGGCGTCTGGTAGGGCGCAGTACGCTGCCGGCCAGCAAAGCTACGAGCAGGGTCGCGCCGAATACGAAAGCGGCCTAGCCGAGCAGCGAAGCGGGCAGGCGGAGCTTGACAATAAGCGCGCCGAGGCGCAGCAGCGCTTCGCCGATGCCGAGCAGCAGCTTGCCGATGCGCAGGCCCAGATCGACGCCATCGCCGACAAGGACGTCAGCGTCTACGTGCTCGATCGCTCGAAGAATCTTGGCGCGGAAAGCTTCCGCAGCGATGCCGGGCGCATGGACCAGATAGCCGCGGTGTTCCCGCTCATGTTCTTCCTGGTTGCCGCATTGGTGTCGCTTACCACCATGACCCGCATGGTGGAGGAGGAGCGCGTGCTCATCGGCACGTACAAGGCGCTGGGCTATTCCAATGCGCGCATCACGTCGAAGTACCTTGTTTACGCGGTGGTGGCATCGGGCGTGGGGGCGGCCGTGGGTATTGCGCTGCTATCCCAGTTCCTGCCCTGGTTCATCATGAAAGCGTACTCCATCATGTACATGGTGCCCTGCATGCCCACCCCCGTGAACCCGGGCTTGGCCGCAAGCGCCGCCGCCTTGGGCGTGGGCATCACCGTGGCTGCAACGTGGTTCGCAGCCGCGGCTACCCTGCGCGAGTGTCCGGCGTCGCTCATGTTGCCGCGCGCTCCGAAGGCCGGCAAGCGCATCCTGCTTGAGCGCATCCGCCCGTTGTGGGGCAGGATGACGTTCAGCTGGAAGGTCACGGCTCGAAACCTGTTCCGCTACAAGGGCCGCTTCTTCATGGCCATCATCGGCATCGCCGGCTGCACGGCGCTGCTGCTCACGGGCCTGGGGCTGCAAAACGCCATCAACGACATCATCGACAAGCAGTACGGCGAGGTGTATAGCTTCAACACCATCGTGCGCATGGACGCCGACGAGGCCGATCCGGCCGCCAAGGATGCGGTCTCGGCCGCGGTCGGCTCCGACGGTCAGGAATTCGCCTGGGTTTCCACCGAGAACAAGATCGCGTGCGCCCCCGATGGCGGTGCGGAGCATCGCTTCGAGCTGGTGTGCGCCCAGGATCCCGAGCAGCTGCAGCGCTTCGTGCAGATGCGCGAGCGCGTTGGAGGCCAGGCCCTCACGCTCGACGGGAGCGGCGCCTTAATCAGCGAGAAGCTTGCCAGCCAGCTGGGGGTTTCCGTTGGCGACACCCTGACGTTCTACGACGAGGACGACATCGGCAACCTGGTGGGGGATGGGCGCGCTGTGACCGTCGCCGGCATCATGGAGAACTACGTGGCGCAGTACGCCTACGTCACCGCCGACGTGTATGAGCAGGCTATGGGCAAGCCGGCCGATTTCGCCACCGTCTACGCCGATCTTGGGGACGGCGTCGACCGTGATGCGTTCTCCGATCAGCTGCTTTCCATGGACGGCGTGAAGACCGTCACCTACAGCGATGAGACGATCAACAGCTATCGCACCATGCTCAAGTCGGTCGACAGCGTGGTGGTGGTGCTCGTGGTGGCCGCGGCGCTGTTGGCGTTCGTGGTGCTGTACAACCTCACGAACATCAACATCACCGAGCGCGCGCGGGAGATCGCCACGCTCAAGGTGCTCGGCTTCACGTCGCGCGAGGTGGATGCCTACATCTTCCGCGAAACCATCCTGCTGTCGGTCATCGGCGCCGCGATCGGCTTGGTGCTCGGCATCTTCATGGAGGGTTTCGTCATCACCACCGCCGAGGTCGATCAAGTCATGTTCGGCCGCGACATCCATGTGGCAAGCTTCGTCATCGCGTTCGCGCTGACCATGGTGTTCTCGGGCATCGTGGCCCTTGCCATGCGCGGCAAGCTGCGCCGCATCGACATGGTGGAAAGCCTGAAGTCCAACGAGTAAGGCTCGCCGCAGCCGATTTCGCTATCCGGTCGCGCATATGATCGCCATCCCGCGATCTTGCGGGGCTTGCGCGGGGCTGTTGGAAGAAGCCGAAAAGCAGAAGGGCTCTTGCTGCAATGGAGGGGGACCCGGCGGCGCGTCTGCGTCTTTCCGTCCCCCGCATGAGCCGTCCATTGCGTCTGCGTGATTTGCGTTAAAATAAGCCGTACCGCTTTGTTTCAAACAAGAAGGGGACACCCAATGAAGGTTACCGAAAAGAAGAATCCCGACGGCACCATCGAGCTGACCGCCGTTGCCGCCACGGCAGAGGTCGCCCAGGCGTTCAACGTCGCCCATCACTCGTTCCTGGCGAACATGGGCCTGCAGGTCGGTCCGACCCAGACGCCCGCGCAGGTTGCCGAGGAAGAGCTGGGCATCGTGAACCTCGACGCGGTCTCGCAGCAGCTCGCCGTCGATTACCTTGTGCCGTTCGCCGTCGACAAGCGCAATCTGTGCCCGGCGTTTCCGCCCAAGCCGGTTATCAACCAGATGATCAAGCGCGGCGAGCCGTTCGAGTTCCAGTTGATCGTCACGCCCAAGCCCGATTACGAGCTGACCAGCTACGAACCGGTTTCCATCACCGTGCCGGCGTTCAAGTTCGACGAGGCCATGGTCGACGAGCAGCTGCGCATGGTGCTCGAGAGCTATGCTTCGTATGTGCGTTGCGATCCCCATCCGCTCGGCGAAAACGATGCCGCGCGCATCAAGGTCGAGGCCACGCAGGGCGGCAAGGCCCACAAGAACCTGTCCACGGACGGTCGCACGTACATCATGGGCATGAACCTGCTGCCCGAGGGCTTCGAGAAGAACCTTCTCGGCATGACCGAGGGCGACAGCAAGTCCTTCAGCTTCGATATCCCGGACGCCGAAGAGGGGACCGATCCCATCGAGTGCACCGTCACCGTCCTGGAGTGCCAGTGCAAGAAGATCCCCGAGCTGACCGACGAGTGGGTTGAGCAGAACATTCCGATGCTGAACAATGCGGAAGCGCTGCGAGCCTCCATTCGCGAGGCCTTGCTTGCCCAGCAGCAGGCGCAGTACCGCGAAATGCAGCTGACCATGGTCGCCGATGAGCTGGCTCGCCGTTTCGAGGGCAAGATCGATGACGAGGTTTACGAATCCATGCGCGACACGCTCATGCAAAACGTCAAGGGTTCGGTTGCACAGCAGGGCCTGCAGTTCGACGAGTTCGTGGCCATGCAGGGCGGCATCCAGCAGTTCAGCATGATGCTCATGATCCAGGCGCGCCAAATGCTCGTGCAGGGCTATGCGCTTGATGCGCTGTTCCGTCACGAGAAGATGACGCTCGACGACGAGGACATCATGGCAGCCTGCCGCGCCATGAACCCCGCCGATCCCACCACGGCGCGTCGCCAGATGGAGGGCAACGGCCAGGCGTTCGTGCTGCGCGAGACCGCAGGTCGCCTGAAGGCCAACCGCTGGCTTCTCGAGCACGCCGACATCACCATTTCCGACGAACAGCCTGAGGCCGAGAAGGCCGAATAGGCGAATAGCCGCTCGTAGCCGAGGTTGGGGAAGACCGAGCCGGCGGCTGTGTTATGCCGTTGCCAGGGAATTTCCTTCTCGGAGCCCCTTTCGCGGAAAACATGTGAACGCCACGCGCGAACGTCATCGCGCGTGGCGTTTTCCGTGCTATAATGCAAAAGCTTGTCTTCCGCCTTGGTCGGAAACCAAGGCACGGTAAAAGGAGTACCAGACTATGAAACAAGGAATCCATCCGGAGTACGTGGAGTGCACCGTCAAGTGCAGCTGCGGCAACACCTTCACCACCCGCTCGACGAAGTCCGAGCTGAAGGTTGACATCTGCAACGTGTGCCATCCGTTCTACACCGGCCAGCAGCGCTTCGTCGACACCGGCGGACGCGTCCAGCGCTTCGCCGACAAGTTCGGTTCCGCTAAGGAGCAGGTGGCTGCTCGCGAGGCCGCCAAGAAGGCCGAGCGCGCCGCTAAGGCCGCCGAGATCGAGGCCGCCAAGAAGGCCGAGCGCGAGGCTAAGGCCGCCGCTAAGGCCAAGCGTGCCGAGGAGTTCGCCAAGAAGGCTGCTGCCGAGGCTGAGAAGGCTGCCGAGATCGAGGCCGCTACCGCCGCTGCCGAGGCCGTCGAGGCTCCCGCAGAGGCCGAGGTTGAGGCTGCTGCCGAGACCGCTGCCGAATAGCGCTACAGCGTTAAGCACAAAAAGCACTGCACAAAAAGCAACAGGGAGGCCCGCGAAAGCGGGTCTCCCTGCGTTTCGGGCCCGTTGCGGTAATGCAGCATATCGGTAACGCTTCGCTTTCGCGTGGTAATAGAGGGCGATGCTCGGCGTATAGTCAAATGGGGCGTGACGCTGAGCTGCATTTGCTTGCAGCGGACACCTTTCCCACTTTGCCCTTCGAAGCGTTGCTACGAACGTGATAAGCTATCATTAATAGGAAGCGGTATCAATAACTACACCTTATCTAAAGGTAAGAGCAAGGAGGCTCCTATGTTCGACAAGAAGGCGTTCCATTCGCTTAGCTACGGTATGTACGTTATCGGCACGCGCTTCGATGACAAGGACTACGGGTGCGTTGCCAATACGTTTGCTCAGGTCACTTCGTCTCCCTTGCAGGTCAGCGTGGCGCTGAACAAGGAAAACGCCACTACGGCGGCTGTGCGTCAAGCTGGCCGTTTCACGGCATCCTGCTTGTCCGAGCAGGCGGATATGCAGCTGATCGGCACGTTCGGCTTCCATACGTCCACTGAACTTGACAAATTCGCGCAGCACGCAAGCGCCCGTGATGAATCCGGCTTGCCCTATGTGGCCGAGCAATGCTGCGCTTGGTTCTCCGCGAAGGTGGTCTCGGAGCTCGACCTGGGTACGCATGTCCTGTTCGTGGGGGAGGTTGAGGAATGCGCCACGGTCGCCGTTGCGGCTGCTCCTATGACGTATGCGTTCTATCATCAGGTCAAGGGCGGTAAAACCCCTCCGAAGGCTTCCAGCTATCTGGGCGAAGAACAACCTGCCGCCGCGCCCGCTGAATCGAGTGCCGCTGAGCAGCCTAAGGTTGCCTGGCGTTGCACCATCTGCGGGCATATGGAGTACGTCGATGAGCTGCCTGATGATTTCGTCTGCCCCGTATGCGGCGTTGGCAAGGAGTTCTTCGAGCGGGTGGAGCTCTAAGGGATTAAGGCACACTGACAGTCTTTCTGGTCGGTGAATGCCGCTGGGCTGGATCTGGCTTGCGGCGCGTAGCGCCATATCCGTTCGGAAAGGGCGGTCGCACCTGCTATTGCAAAAAGGCTCGCAAGCCGAATCACGGCTTGCGAGCCTTGCGCGGTTTTGGGCGAATGCTGTGAGCTAGAAGAACACCTTCGCCGCATGGTTGTAAAAACCTTCGTCCTTATAGCGCAGCAGCGTGGTGGGCACGTCGCCTCGGCGCACGTACAGGCGTCGAAGGGGGCGGTCAAGCTCCACCAGCTCGCCATCTATGAACAGGGTGGCATCGCGATCATCCTGGTTTTCGGACAGGTCCATTTCCACCACATCGGAAGGCGCTGTCACCACCGCGCGAGAGTGTAGCGTATGCGGAGCGATGGGCACGGCCACCAAACCCGTGAAGCCAGGTGCCACCAGCGGTCCGCCTGCCGACAGCGCATAGGCCGTGGAGCCTGTTGCGCTTGCCACCACCAAGCCGTCGCCGCGCATGTTCGCCAAATGCGCCCCTGAAACACCCAGGCCGAAATCGATGATGCGCCCGTTTGCGCCGCGGGTGACGGCAACCTCGTTAAGGGCGAAGAACTCGCGGGGTTCGTCGGGCTCCTCGCCGGCTCCGTCGTCTGCGAAGGGGTCCGCTTCGCCTTCGCAGACGACTCGGATATCCAGATTGGTGCGCACTTCGTGGGTCGCATCACCCGAAAGCGCCGCAACCAGCGGTTCCATCACGCCCGACTCGTTCGGGTTCGCCAAAAAGCCCAGGCGCCCGTAATTGATGCCCAGGATGGGCGTGCCATGGAAGCCCACCTGACGCGCCGTGCGCAGGATGGTGCCATCCCCGCCTAGGGCTACCGCCATATCCACGCCATGTTCGAACAGCTCGGAAAGCTCGGGCGCCGCCAGGGGAGCGGCAAGCTTCGAGGAATCGACGACGGTGTAGTCAATTCCCTGTGTGGCCAGGTACGTCACCAGCAGCAATGATGCATCGATCGCCTGCGAGTTGGAATTATTACGCACGATGAGGATGTGCATGCGGGGCCTCTTTCCGTGTTTGCTATGATGAGCAATCATACCATCACGAGAAAGCGCATTTTCATGTCCGACAAGCTCGCACGAGCTCGACACACTCATTCTGCCGATCTCGCGGCCTCTGCCGCTTCCCCGCAAACTCAGAACGCGCCGTATGGCGCCCATCGCAAACCCGGTGATTCCCGCGCTTCGCAGGAAATCGTCTCCGAGCAAGGCTCCACTGCTGCCATCGGCGGGTCTGCGGCGCTTATCAGCATTTGCACCATCATCTCGCGCATCACCGGTTTCGCGCGCACGTGGGCCATGGCCTTCGCGCTCGGTTCCACGCTGCTGTCAAGTTCGTATCAAGTGGCGAACAACCTTCCCAATCAGCTCTACGAGTTGGTGTGCGGCGGCATGATCGTCACCGCGTTTTTGCCGGTATACGTTTCGGTGAAGAAGAAGCTGGGGCAGCGTGCGGGCAACGAGTACGCGTCAAACCTGCTCACGCTGGTGGTTTTACTGCTTGGTGCGGTATCGCTTCTATGCATGTTGTTCCCATCGGCGGTCATTTACACGCAAAGCTTCTACTCCGATCAGTCGCAGATGGCCACATCGGTGTTCTTCTTCCAGTTCTTCGCCATTCAAATCGTGTTTTACGGGTGTTCGGCTATCGTGTCGGGCCTGCTTAACGCCAGCCGTGACTACCTGTGGTCTTCCATCGCTCCGGTGGCGAACAACCTGATCGTCATCGTCACGTTCCTGGCGTATTCGTTCGTGGCGCCTCACGACCCGCAACTTGCGCTGTATATCATCGCCATCGGCAATCCTGCCGGCGTGTTCATCCAGATGGCCATACAGCTGCCTGCGCTCAAGCGCAACGGTATCCGCATCCGCCCGCGCGTGAACCTGCGCGATCCCGCGCTTCGCGAGACGCTGGGCATCGGCGTTCCCGCGGTGCTCGTTATGCTGTGCTCCTTCGCTATCGTGTCGGTGCAAAACGCCGCTTCGTACAACTTCGCCGACAACGGCCCCTCTATTCTTGCATACGCACGCTTGTGGTTCACGCTGCCGTATTCGTTCTTGGCCGTGCCCATCACCACCGCTATGTTCACCGAGCTTTCAGATATGCAGGCGGAAGGGAATATGGAAGGCGTGAAGCGCGGCATCGTGTCGGGCACCAACCAGATCCTGTTCTTCATGATTCCGTTCGCCATGTATCTGGCCGTGTTCAGCATGCCGCTGGTCACCCTGTATCACGCCGGCGCTTTCACCATGGAGAACGTTTCCGCCATTGCCACGTATCTTGCTGTCTGGGCTGTTGCGCTGCCGCTGTATGGCGTTAACACTTATTTGCAGAAGACCTTTTCCAGCCTTCGTCGCATGGGCGTGTTCGCGGGCTTCAATTTCGTTGCGGGCGGTGTGCAGATCGGCCTGACCATGTTCGCCGCCAGCCATGCCGACGTTATGCCCATCAGCTCTATCGCCGTTGCCGAGGCGCTGTTCTATTTGGTTTTGGATGTGTGCCTGTTCGGGTATCTGCGACGTACGCTCGGGCCGTTCGGCTTGCGCTCCGTGGTGCGCGCCTTGGCTACCGCCGTGCTGCTCGGCGGTGCTGGTGCCGCTGCCGGTGGTGTGGTGCTCTGGTTGCTGCAGACGCTGGTCTCTCCGCTGTCCGGTTCCATTGTGCAGGCTTTGGTCTATGTTGTGCTCGGCGGTCTGGTTGCTTTGGCGGTCACGTTCGTTCCGGCTTGCAAGCTCAACGTGCCTGAGGCTGCTTTCGTCAACACTATCGTTCGCAAGATCGGCGGAAAGCTTGGCAGATAGGTTGTCCTATCATCGATAGGGCGGTGTTCTCAAGGCGCTTTCCGAATCCTAGGTTTCTTAACGTGCCCTGCGCTTTTGAACGGCGCAGGGCACGTTTGTTTTTGGGTGGCGTTGGGACCGTTTGATCGTTTGGCCAATGCTTCTGGTATCCGCTTGGTGTGTTCGTGGTTTGACGTCAGGTCCTTGCCGGCTTCCCTTCCTATTTGCGTTGCCGTGCGCTGTTGTCGCGCTTCCTAGGCGTGTTTTTGAGCGAGTTGGGTGAATGGGGCCGCCTGGTATCCCTCTCCCGCCGATTGTCTGTTTGCTGCCTGCTCGGCCATCACTCTTGAATCTAGTTGCTGTGGTATACCGTGCAGGCTGTTTTGCTGCTCCTCATTGCCCCCTCGTTATATCCCGCGCTTCAGCAGGTCCGCGTCCTCTCGGTTACCGGTCATCGGTGCCGCACCCTTGCACACCCATTTGCTTGACCCGTGGTGGCCTCTAGGGCCCGTATCCGTGCGTTTCTGGCAGATTTGGTGTTTCATCTGGGGCAAATAGGCAAAACCGAAGCAGACGGAGTATCGAAAGGAAACATCGATATACACCAGGTAAAGCTTGATTTCGGGACGCAATCGGTCCGAATTACTTGCGTTGCACACGACACCGCAAAAGCCCTCGAGCGCGCCTTTGTCGGAAGCGTTTCATTGCGCTCGAACGTTTACCCAAACAAAACGCCCCGCGAGCAACCTCGCGGGGCGTCGATGGCCTGGCGCTTGCATGCCAAGCAAATATGTAGCTCAGTCCTACTTGTGGAAGTACCTGCGCTGCTCGTATTTCGGCTCGCAGCAAATGTTGATGCCGAGCGTGCGGTAGAGCTTCTCATCGGTGGGGCTCAAGATCACGCTGAAGAACGCATCGCAGCCGCGCAGCTGATCGGCTGCGTCCACCAGCTGCTTGGCAACCGGATCGGTGGCGCTGGACACGGAAAGCGCCAGCAGCGTCTCGTCGGAATGCAGGCGTGGGTTCTTCGCGTGCAGCGTGGAGGTCTTCAAATCGCAGATGGGCTCGATGACCTCATCGGAGATGACGAACAGATCCTCGTCAACGCCGGCCACGCCCTTAAGCGCGTTCATAAGCAGCGAGGATGCCGCGCCCAGCAGATCGGACGTCTTGCCCGTGACCACGCGGCCATCGGGCAGCACCATGGCGCCAGCCGGAGCGCCGGTCGCCTCGGCCTTCAGCAAAGCAGCCGAACGTGCGGGCGAGAAGTTCGTGTCCACGCCAACCTGGTTCATCAGCAGCTCAAGGTGCTCCACGTACTCGTGATGCAGGCCGGTACGGCGCTCGTCGACCGCGGCCTGGAAGTAGCGGCGCACGATCTCCATTTTAGCGGCCTCGCGCACAGCGTCATCGTCGACGATCGCCATGCCCGCCATGTTCACGCCCATGTCGGTAGGGGACTGGTAAGGGCTGGTGCCCAGGATGCGTTCCATCATGGCCTTGAGCACCGGGAAGATCTCAACGTCGCGGTTGTAGTTGACGGTGGTTTCGCCGTACGCCTCAAGATGGAAGGGGTCGATGGTGTTGGCGTCGTCCAAGTCGACGGTAGCGGCCTCGTACGCCACGTTCACCGGGTGCTTGAGCGGAAGGTTCCAAATGGGGAAGGTTTCGTACTTCGCATAGCCCGCCTCGATGCCGCGCTCGTGCTCGTGATAGAGCTGGGAGAGGCACGTGGCCATCTTGCCCGAGCCGGGGCCGGGGGCGGTGACAACCACCAAGGGGTGCGTGGTTTCAACGAACTCGTTTTTGCCGTAGCCCTCCGACGAAACGATGCGCGCGGTGTCGTAAGGGTATCCGGCAATGGGGTAGTGCAGGTAGCTTTTGACACCCAGGCTGTCCAGGCGATGGCGGAAGGCCAGAGCGTTGGGCTGATTCTCGAAGCGGGTGATCACCACGCCGGCCGTGGCGAAGCCCATGGAGCGGAAGATGTCCAGCAGACGCAGCACGTCCTCGTCGTAGGTGATGCCCAGATCGCCGCGCACCTTGCTCTTCTCGATATCGTTGGCGTTGATGGCGATGATGATCTCAACGTCTTCGGCCATCTGCTGCAGCATGCGGATCTTGCTGTCGGGCTGGAATCCCGGCAGCACGCGCGAGGCGTGGTAGTCGTCGAACAGCTTGCCGCCGAACTCCAGATACAGCTTGCCGCCGAACTGGCCGATCCTCTCGCGGATATGCTCAGCCTGCAAAGCCAGGTATTTATCGTTATCGAAACCGATGCGCATGGGCGCAACCCCTTTCCATGACGGTAGGTTTAACCGAACCAGTATAAGGCTCGCGCGCGTGCGCGTGAAGCCAAGCGCCCATCCACACGCGAAAAGCGGACGAAGCCGCCCTTGCCGTCCATCTCGTTTCGGTTTCGTTTCCCCTCTGTTAAAAGGCTAGCGCCGCACTGGGGAAGAAGTTGCGCGGCGCGTACAATAGACCAACGTTTGGAGTTTGCCGCTGGCGTGCTGCAGGCGTGTCGGCCTGCGCGCAAAACAGCCTGCGGTGGGGAAATACACCGGTTTCTAAGCGCGAAGGAGAATCATGGCCAAGCATATTTTCGTAACCGGCGGCGTCGTGTCATCGTTGGGCAAGGGCATCACGGCCGCCTCCCTGGGGCATTTGCTGAAAGCTCGCGGCTACAAGGTGACCATGCAGAAGATGGACCCGTACCTCAATGTGGACCCGGGTACCATGAGCCCGTTTCAGCATGGCGAGGTCTTCGTTACCGAAGATGGCCATGAAGGCGACCTTGACCTGGGACATTACGAGCGTTTCATCGACGAGAACCTTTCCCGCGAATCGAATTTCACGCAGGGCTCCATTTACAAGACCCTGATCGCCCGCGAGCGACGCGGCGACTTCCTCGGCGGCACCGTGCAGGTGATCCCGCACGTCACCGAGGCCATCAAGGAGCGCCTGCGCCGCATTGCCGACCAGTCCGGCGCCGACATCGTGATCTCCGAGATCGGTGGCACCATCGGCGACATCGAGTCCCAGCCCTTCATCGAGGCCGCGCGCCAGTTCAGGAAGGAAAAGGAACGCGGTGAGGTGCTGTTCGTGCACGTCACGCTGGTTCCCTACATCGCCGCAGCCCATGAGGTGAAGACCAAGCCCACCCAGCACTCCGTCAAGGAGCTGCGCTCGATCGGCGTGCAGCCCGACTTCATCGTATGCCGCAGCGATCACGAGATCTCGGACAAGGTGCGCGAGAAGATCGCCCTGTTCTGCGACGTGCGACCCGACGAGGTGCTCGCATGCACCGACAGCCCTTCCATCTACGATGTCCCGTTCGGCCTGTACGACCAGCGTTTCGACGTGAAGGTGCTCGAGCGCCTGGGCCTTCCCGAGCGCCAGATCGACCTGACCCCCTTGCGCTCGTTCGTGGATGCGGCCGCCCATGTGGAGCACGACTGCGACGTGGCCATCGTGGGCAAGTACACTAGCCTGCCCGATGCCTACCTGTCGGTCATCGAGGCGCTGCACCACGCGGGCGTTCACGATAACACCGAGGTCAACGTGCATCTGATCGACGGCGAAGAGCTCAACGACGACAACGTTGAAGAGGTGCTGGGGAGCATGGACGGCATCCTGGTGCCCGGCGGCTTCGGCCAGCGCGCCTTCGAGGGCAAGATTTGCGCGGTGCGTTACGCCCGCACGCACGACGTGCCGTTTTTGGGTATCTGCCTGGGCATGCAGGCGGCGGTATGCGAGTTCGCGCGCGATGTGGCGGGCATGCCGGGCGCGACGTCGGCGGAGTTCGACGAGAACGCCGAGTTCCCCGTCATCGACCTGATGCCCGAGCAGGAAGACGTCGAGGACAAGGGCGGTACCATGCGCCTTGGCGCTTATCCCTGCAAGGTAGCTCCCGATTCCATGGCCTTCAAGGCCTATGGCGAGGAGATCATTTACGAGCGCCATCGCCACCGCTATGAGGTGAACAACGCGTTCCGCGACCGTTTGGCGGAGGCGGGCCTGGTCATCTCCGGCGTTTCCCCTGATGACCGCTTGGTCGAGATGATCGAGCTGCCCGATCATCCGTGGTTTGTGGCTAGCCAGGGGCATCCCGAGTTCAAAAGCCGCCCCACCAGGCCGCACCCCTTGTTCCGCGACTTCGTTGCCGCGGCCCTCGAACATCGCGGGTAGTTCGACAGGTTCTGGGGTTCGGACTAAGCCGGTTAAAGGTTTACATAATGTTGTTGTTGCGAAATGGCCGCCGTATCGGGCGGCCATTTCCGTGTGCTGCGGTATACAGGGAAGGACCGATAGGGAAGGGACGCGTGTGGACGAGAGCATCGATACCGACGATTTGATCGATTTGGCGGCGGAATACGTCGCTTACCTGCGCATCGAGCGCGGAAGCTCGCCGCGTACCATCGAGGCATACGAGGCCGATCTGGAAATGTATCGGGACTTCCTGTGCTCGCAGGGCGTCGAGAAGCTCTCGCAGGTTTCGCGCGAGTCCATCGTGGCGTATCAGGAGCATCTGTTCGCGCAGGGTTATGCCGCTTCCACGGTGTGCCGCAGAGCATCGGTGGTGAAGGGCTTTCACCGTTTTTGCGTGGCCGAGGATTACACCGAAAGCAACCCCGCGGCAGGGCTGCCGTTGCCGAAAACCCCGGAGCGCTTGCCCGATGTTTTGTCGATTGACCAGGTGCAACGCTTGTTCGAAGAGCTTGAGGGGCAGGAGGGCGGCCCTGCGGCTTCGCGCAACCGCGCCATGCTCGAGGTGCTCTACGGGTGCGGTTTGCGCGTCAGCGAGCTGTGCGGCCTCGACCTTCCCGATGTAGTGCTCGACCAGGGGTATCTGCTCGTGCTCGGCAAGGGCGGCAAGCAGCGCATCTCCCCGATATCGGGCGCGGCGGCCACCGCGTTGGCCGACTATCTGGAGAATGCGCGCCCACAGCTGACCAAGCCTTACGCAAAGCCCACCGATGCTGTGTTCTTGAACGCCCGCGGCGGTCGTCTGACGCGCCAAAGCGTGTTCAAGGTGGTGGCGCGCGCGGGCCTTGCCATCGGCGTGGACAACCTTCATCCGCATACGCTGCGCCATTCGTTCGCCACGCATATGCTGCAGGGCGGGGCGGACCTGCGCGTCATCCAGGACATCCTCGGCCATTCCGACATCTCCACCACGCAGGTCTACACCCACGTCGATCGCAGCCATATGCGCGAGGAGTATCTGCACGCGCACCCGCGCGCCTAAGCTTTGGAAGCGAAGGCGCGAGAGCCGACCAGCTTAGCGGGTCGGCTCTCAGCGCGCCCGGGCGTGCTTTGCCTGCGTGGGGGTAAGTTGATACGCGCAAATCCCGTCCGGGCAACGGCCCCTGGCGCCTTCCCTTGCAACTCTAACGCCGCCAACCGCCTGCAACCGTTTGCAACCGGTTCCACCATCGGTTAAAATCGGTAACCGAAGCTGCTTCCTCCGGCGCGCGGTCCGCAGCCGCGCCAACGTCTCCCACTTCGCCCCACCCATCCCACATCGCCCCACGCCACCGAATCCGCACAATTGCTTTCCCACTTCATCCCACCCGATTTTCGCCCAAACGCAAATCTATATATTGTGGTTGGCGAAGCACCTTGCGCACCATATGGAAACCACCCCCGAAACCACCTGTTTTACGAATGAATCAGGCAGGTTACAAGGGGTCAACGTGTGTGCAAAACCGCCCAAAACGTGCCGCAAGATGTTGCGAAGTGGGATGAAGTGGGGTAGAATCCCAAACACCGAACG
>NZ_CAKTVU010000026.1 GCF_934630535.1 uncultured Senegalimassilia sp. | reverse complement strand
ATATGAAAAAAGAAAGCCCGCCAAGACCTTTCCGATCTTGGCGGGCCGAGCTGTAACACTAGTTTTGATACAGCCCCGTATCTTGTGCTCTATTGAAAGGGGCTGGCGAAGCCGGGGCTTCGCGCTGGGGAACTGCTTCCCCGTCCAGCGCAACAGCTGCTTACGCGGCTGCTACTTCTCTTCCTTGTCCTTCTTGTCAGCCTCGGTGATGCTGCAGTTGGTGATAAGGATGAGCGAGGCAACGGAGGCAGCGGCCTGCAGGGCCGTGACGGTGACCTTGGCCGGATCGGCAACGCCCATGGCGATCATGTCGCCGTACTTGCCGGTCTCGCAATCCAGGCCGAAGCCGGGCTGCGCCTCAAGCGCCTTGGTGACCTCGACGTCGCCGTTGTAACCGGCGTTGCTGCACAGCGCGCGCATAGGCTCCTCAAGCGCCTTGCGCAGGATGTCCACGCCGAAGCGCTCCTCCTCGTTGGCGACTTCCACCTGGTCAAGCACCTTGGATGCCTGGATCAGGGCAACGCCGCCGCCTGCCAGCAGGCCCTGGCTTGCAGCCGAGCGCGTTGCGCGCAGGGCGTCCTGGATACGGCTGCGGATCTCGTTCATCTCGGTCTCGGTTGCGGCGCCGACGCTCATGACGGCGATACCGCCGGACAGCTTCGCCAGGCGCTCACGCATGACGTCCAGCTCGTAGTCGGAATGCGGGTTCTTCAGCTCGTTGCGGATAGCCTCGCAACGCTTCTCGATGGCCTCTTGCTTGCCCTTACCGCCGATGATGAGCGTACGGCTCTTCGTGATCTGCACGCTGGCGGCACGGCCGAGCATGCTCTTCCTGGCGTCGGAAAGCGACAGGCCGCGCTCGGGGGAGATGACCTCGCCGCCGGTGAGGATGGCCATGTCCTCCAGCTCTGCCTTGCGGCGCTCCTCGGCGCCGGGGCACATGACGGCTGCGCTGATGAGCGTGCCCTTCTGGCGGTTCATGAGCAGGGAGTTCAGGGATTCGCCGCGCACGTCGTCGGCAACGATCAGCAGCGGGTGGCCGGACTGCATGACCTCCTCCAGCACGGGCACAACGTCCTTGAAGTTGTCGGCCAGGCGCTGGTCGGTGATCAGGATGTAGGGCTGCTCCAGCTCGCCGGTCATGGAGCCCATGTCGTCGGCCATGTACGGGGAGATGAAGCCGCGGTCGAACAGCATGCCCTTCTTGATCTCCAGGCCGATGCCGAACTTGGTGGACTTCTCAACGGAGATGACGCCGTCCTGGCCGATCTCGTCCAGGGCCTCGGCGATCTTCGCGCCGATCTCGGGGTCGCCCGAGGAAACGGTGGCGATCTCGGCCATCTGCTCGCGCGTGGTCACCTGCGTGGCGGCCTTCAGCAGCTCGTCGGATGCGATGTCGGCGGCCTTCTGGATGCCACGGCGCAGCGCCAGCGGGTCGTTGCCGGCGGTAACGTAGCGCACACCCTCGCGCACGATGGCGTCGGCAAGCAGCGTTGCCGTGGAAGTGCCGTCGCCGGCCTCGTTGTTCGCGGCGGTTGCGGCCTCGCGGACCACCTGCAGGCCCATCTTCTCCACATGGTCGTATGCGCCCACATGTGCGGCAACGGTAGCGCCGTCGTTGGAGACGTTGGGATGACGCTCGCCCTTCTTGGTGATGCCGACGTAGCGGCCCTTCGGGCCGATGGTCACGCGCACCGCGTCGGCCAGCTTCGCCACACCGGTCGCAAGCTTCTCGCGCGTCTCGTTGTCGTATGCGATTTCCTTAGCCATGCTATGAGCCCCTTCCTTGAGCACGTGCATAACGATATTTGCTACCAAAGAAAGTTAGCACTCTTTGCCGAGGAGTGCTAGATGCAGGCGGGTATTTATGGGAAACGGAAGCGTTTCGTTACCTATTTACACTTCCAGCCACGCCGCCAGCGGCTCGGGGGCGTCGAACACGCCGCAGTTGCTGCGCCAGTCGGTGGAGTTGAGGCCCGTAGCCGTGGCACGGTCGAGCATCTCGACCAGCGGATCAAAGTATCCGCCCACGTTCAAAATGGCGCTTTTCGCATCCAACTCGCCCGCCTTCACCTGGGAAAGCACCACGAAGAACTCGTCGAACGTGCCCAGGCCGCCCGGCATGGTAACGAACGCGTCCGCCATGCCGATCATGCGCTCCTTGCGCGTTGCCAGGTCGGACTCGCAAATCAGCTCGGTGCACGGGTAAACGGGGCGACCTTTCTTGTTCAAGCCCTCGGTCACCACGCCCACAACGCTGCCACCGGCATCGCCCACGCCGTGCGCCACCGCGCCCATCAGGCCCACATCGTAGCCGCCGAACACCAGGCCATGCCCGCGTTTTGCCAGCGTACGCCCCAGTTCGTAGGCGGCGTCAACATACACCGCATCCAAGTTCAAACTCGACGACCCGAACACGCAAACCCTCATGGCGAAACCCTTTCAACCGAAAACAGCAACGCGCCCTAGCCTACACCATCACGCAGCGTTTCGCCTACACGCCGCCGCCTTTGTCGTGACCGGGGGCACCCTGTTCGGGCGTACGAGCTTCAACTTTGCCGCGCGAATTGTCGGCCTCGGAGAACCACGCGTCGCAAAGCTGCTGGTAGGAACTATCTTCCCGCATCGCACAAAGCGCCTGCGCCACAGCCTGCGCCAGCGCCTCGTTGCCAGCGTCGAACGCCAGCGCATAGCCCGCGTCGGCCCCTTCGATGTGCTGCACCACATGCTCATCGCCATATGACACGCGCAAGTGGTAGTTCGCGGCCTGCTCATCAGCGACAACGGCATCCACATTACGCGCCTGTAGCGCCGAAAACAGCTCAACCACGTTGTTGTACTCAACTAGTTGTACATCAGCAAGCGAAGATGCCGCCCATGCAGCGCCGGGTGAGCCTGCAAGCACGCCGACCTTACATCCGCCCAGGTCATCAACGCTTTCAACAGCGGAAGACTTCTTTGCCACCAAGCATTGGCTCACGTCTACGAACGGAACGCGCACCATGCCCGACGCGTCATCTGCAACAACGCTCCCAACCTGCCCGCTTACGGCATCCGCCACCGTCATGGCCGCGTCGGCCCGCACCTGCGCACCACGAACGGTCTGCCCTGCCACCTGCGCACGCGCAAGCGCCGCATCAGCCGAATCTGCCTTCGACCAGGCAACTTCAACGTCAAGCCGCTGCGCAACCGCATCCATCAGCTCGCAGCCGAACCCCGTTTGCACGCCGTTGGCATCCTGAAAATACGGCAGGCAGTCCAACGGGCACGCCACCGTCAACGCACCCTCGTGCACCAGCGACAACTCCGCCGCCTGCTTCTCGACACCCGCCGACGCACCACCTTGTGCATCCGCCCCCGAAACAGGGCTGAACCCGGCGCACCCGCCGAGCCCAGCAACCAGCGCCACGCACAGCGCAGCGCTTCCTATAACGCGGCGGCAACGCGCCGCCACTACGCAGCCTCTTCCACGCTGTCCAGCAGCTCTTCCAGCAGGTCAGCGTCCTCTTCCACATAGCCCATGACCAGCTGGGCCAAACCCTGGTAGAACATGGTGCGCGCGAAGCGACGCATGTCTTCGGTCATCATGGGCAGCCAGTTCAGCAGGTGGTCCTGCGCGAACTTCTGCTGCGTGCGCAGTTTCTCGATGGCCTTGTCCTCGTCGCCGGCACGCAGAGCCTCGGCCGTGCGCATGGCCATACGCTGCATAAACTCCAGCTCAAGGGCAATGTGGTCCTCGCCCTCGGTCCAACGACCACGCTTCAGGTTGTTCTCGCGCAGCGTTTGCAGCACCTCGGCGCGCGCTTCCTGCATCATCAAACGACGCTCGGAGGTGTACACGCTCTCGAACGGGTACGCCGCCGAGAAGCCGTTGACGCCGTGGCCGATAAAGGTGCGCACATAATCGACGGCAAGCTCGTTGATGCTGTCGTCCCAGCTGGTGCGCAGGTAGTCGTACAGCATGTGGTAGCCCTCGTCCACCTTGGCGCTGCCCGTGGCGGCCGGGAAGCGCATGCCCTGCAGCTCCGTCAGCGCAGCCTTGTCAACTTCCTTCAGAAACAGGCGCGCCATCAGGCCGTACGTACGAGCGCGACCATCCATCAGCGCAGCCAGGTCCATCTCTTCCTCAGCAGCGGGTGCTGCAGCCATGTTCTCAGCCATCGGTTACTCCCCCTTCTTCGCACACGCGGCCTCAACCTCGGGGATCATCTTGCGTCCCAGGTCGGTCAGCTGCCACGAGTGATCTTTCCAATGCAGCGCGTCGGTTTTCTCCAGCATGTCAATGAAGTGACCACCGAAGCGGCGCGGGCTTTTCACCACGTCGAACCCGTCCACCAGCGTTTCGATGTCGTCCTTCGAACGCGGCGCGGCATCCACGAAGTTCATGACCGCGCGGTATACCTCTAGGTACTTCACGTCGCGGTTGAACACCATGTCGCGGAACGCCGAACCATCAGTCATCTGGGCGAACACGGCGCTGCCGGCCTCGGTGGTGCGCCACGTGGGGTCAACGCGCTCCTTGATTTCCAGGTACTCAACGCCCTCGGCCGCGTCCTCGCGCTCTTCGGACGTTTCCGGCATCTCCAGCTCAAGCGCTCCGGCGCGCTCCAGCATGCGGCACAGCGTGGTGGTGCCGTACACGGAACGGTTGTCGGCCTGCAGCGCGTCAACCTTTTCCGTAAGCTCGCTGTTCACGCAACCGCCTTCGCACCAACCCAGAATGGAAACCAGCACCGGGCGACGCGCCGGGTTGTGATCGAGCATAGCCAGCACGGCCTGCACGGCACCGCCCTGGCGCTCGGGGCTGTACACCGACTCGCGCTGCATGTCCTCGGGCATATTGCGCATGGTGGGATAGTCCACCGTATCAAGCGGGTTGTCGTCGTCCATGTCCTCCTGGTTGATTTCCAGGTCGTCCACGGCCAGCGGGTCGAACTCGTCCTCTTCGTCCCATAAATCAGCAATTTGATTTTCGGCCATTGCAAATCCCCCTGTTCTACGTCGGGCCCCGGCGCGCGGCGCAGGGCCGGCCGGCGTTCACCTCGAACACGCGGCCGAATGCCTGCAAACACCCAGGTCGCAGACGTGCTTCCTCTTCGCTGCCGCCCATTATAGGAAGCGCGGGGAACGGGCCATCATCCCGCAAACCCTAAAATGGCGAAGTTGTCGCCGCCTCCGCGGCATCCAAGGCGCGTGCAGCATCATACGCGGGGGCTGATTCCATATTTCCCCAGGTCAAAGGCTTGCGAATCAGTTGCCTCGGCAGCTGTGCACCCGTATACTGCGAACCACGTTGCCGAAAGCGGGGCTTCCATTCCTCGACTCTTACGAGAAGGGAGGCTCAAATGGCAAACGTATCTTGGGGCAAGAAGCTTCTTGCCATCGCGGTCGCGTGCTGCGCGTGCGCGATGATCGCCGTGCCGGCCTATGCGTTCTACTACGTCCACAGCGATGAGGGCGTCCAGGTGGAAAGCAAGGGAGTGTACGAGGTCACGTGCGTGCTGGACGAAACCGCCCAGGGCGGCGCTATTCGTAGCGAGCTGGTCATCGTTCCCGAGGGAAGCACGGTCAAGGACCTGCTGAACGAGGACGTCATGTCCAGCGAGAATCAGAACGGCCTTGAGGCCATTCACAACTACGACGTCACCAGCCTGGCCGACTACCTGGCCGGCAAGCAGTACACGGCAACCGTGTACGCCGCCGAGACCCAGAAGCCGGGCACGCAGACCACGCACGACGGCCAGGGCACCACGGGTGAGGACACCCAGCTCAACCGTTACGACAACGTGGTCATCAAGGTGGCCTAGCGCCCGACGCGCATACGGGCCGGTCGGCCAGCCGGCCCGCGCGCCTTGCACACGCGTTCGCAGCCGAGCTGCCGCACGCGCGCGGTGAATACGTGTGCGGCCGAGCCGACGGGGCGCAGCCTCGCGGGGAAGCACTCGACGCGAAACTGAATATGCTCCCGTAATATCATCCTCTAGGGATGATTTTTCCGTTTCCGCTGGTCAAAAGCCTAACTTTAATGGGGTGACTCAAAATCACCCCGCATCTCGCGCATCATCCCCCCATCGCCCGCTATCATGGGGCACCGAAGAGGATACACAACGCAATACGGGGAGGATTTGCGTATGGGGGTACGCGTTCCAAAAGTCACGCTCAAGGCCGATTTCGGCGACGAAAGCGCGTTCGGCGAGTTGAGTTTGCTATCGGTCGGCTACGGCCTACATCAAGCATGGGTGTACGCCACCATGTTCGGCACCTCATCGGTGTTCGGACCCATGCCCTGCTTCGAGGGGCTCTACGGCAGCAGCGTCACCATGCCCTATCTGATCTCATCGATCGTCTACATATTCGCCATGCTGTTCATCGCGGCCACGGACCAGCGCTTCCTGAAGCTGTACACATCCCGCAAGCTGCTCTGTATCGGCGCCGTGCTTTCGTGCGTGGGATCGCTGCTGCTTCTGGCCACTCCCTTCTTCGGCGCCTCGTTGGCGAGCACGATTTCCGGCATTATGACCGGCATCGGCTCGGCCATCCTCATAGTGTACTGGGGCACAGCGTTCGCCCGCACCGACAGCGCCTCGATCGTGCTGAACACCGCCATCGCCATCTCCATCGCCATCGGCCTGTTCGCCACCGTGCTGCACTACGCGCCCTTCCCCGTGTCCGCCCTTGCGATCGCCTGCGTTCCGCTGCTTGAGCTGGCCATCCTCCTGAAGAAAACGCCCAAGCCCTACCACGAGCGCGACGAGGTCCCCATCTTCAAACCGCTACCTATCAACCGTGGCAAGTTCGTCGTGCGCTTCGGCGCCCCCGTGCTGGTGCTCGGCATCGCTCTGGGCATGTTGCGCTCGAACTCGCTGCAGAACCTTGTGACGAAAACCAGCGTTGGCGCCCAGCCGATGCTGCTGCTGGCAGCCGGCTGCGCCACCGTGCTGGTGCTCGTAACCATCATGGCACTCGGCGCCGGCGACCGGTGGAGCCGCTTCTTCCAACCTCTTGTGCCGTTCATCGCCGTCACCGTGTTCCTCATGCCCCTCGCTAGCGCCGAAAACGCCTCGTTGACCAGCGTGATCATGCTCGTGGGCTTCCTGTGCTTCGAATCGCTCATGTGGATCTTCTTCGCCGACCTGTCGCAGCGCTTCCGCCTGTCGCCCGTCTTCGTGTTCGGCCTGGGCCGCGCCATCATGGCGTTCGCCATCATGTTCGGCACGCTCGTGCCCGTCGCCCTCGCGAACTACGCGCACCTGCTGCCGTTCGGCGAGCAGACGCTCGTGATCTTGCTGCTGCTCGTCATCGTGTTCGCCTACGCGCTGCTGCCCCGCGAGCGTGAGATCGAGTCGATCATCATGCCATGCCCCCTGGTCAAAGCCGTATCCGCCAGCTTCGAGCGCAAAGAGGAATCCCAGCGTGCGGCCGGTTTGCGCAACTGCGGGGCCGCCATGGGAATGGACGTCGCCCTCGAGAAAGCAGTAGCCGAAAGCGCGCCGCAACGCGAGCAAACGGCGGATAACCTGGCAAATGGCGAAAGGAAGCCGACGACGGGCAATCAAGCCGCAGAAGGCAACGGAACCGCACCGGCAGATGCCCCCTTGGCAGCCGGCGCCGCGGCAGCTGACCGCGCGGAAGCTGCAGCGGCCCCTTGCGAAGCTCCCGCTGCAGCCGATAACGCCACCGCTTACCGTGCCGCATGCGAAGACGGCGAAGACGCGGCGAACGCGGAACCGGCCGGAGCCGCAAGCGGCCCCGAAGGCGCGACTGCCGTGCAGCCTGTCGTCAACATGGACGGGACCGAGGGCGCGACAACTTCGGCCGCAACGCCATCGGCCCTGCCGATGTCACGCGAACGGCAAGCAACCCAGCCCGCACCCGCGGCGAACGCCGAAACGCGCTTCGCGAAGCCCAACGAGCCCGCGCGCGGCGGCGGCCGCTTCCGCGGCAAGTGCGAGACGGTGGCCAACACGTTCCTCCTGTCGCGCCGCGAGACCGAGATCCTGTTCTTCCTGGCCAAAGGCCATAACGCTGCCTATATCCAGGAGAAGCTCTACATCTCGGAGGGCACGGCCAAGACGCACATCCGCCACATCTACCGCAAGTGCGACGTCCACAACCAGCAGGACCTCATGCGCATGGTCGAGGACGCGCAGCCGACGGAATAGCGGCGCGAAGGACGGCGCGGGGCAGGCTCGGCCGGGCACAGGCGGCGCCTACCATCGCGCGCAGCTTGAAATAGCAAGTTCTGGGCGGTTTTGAAGGCCGAAACCGCCTAAACGGAGAATCTGGGCATTCGCGACCTGGGGTTTTACCGAGAAAATGCGAAGCAATGCTCGGAAAACCGCCCAGAAGGCCAGAGACATGGCGCGAAAAGCCCTTTTTTCCTGCAAAACAACCCAGAACCAACCCCCTGCGTGCACGCAGGGGGCAAACACGGGAACGAACGCCTCGGCCCCTGCGCAGGGCGCTGCCGGGCGCAGGGCGCGGGGCAGGCTCGGCCGTGCACGGACGGCGCCCACCGCCGCTCCCGCACCGCAGACCTCCTCCCCCGCTTTCCCGACGCTTCACCTGGCGATTTCCCGCTTTCCCCGCTTACAATATAATGACGATTGCATAAAGGACGTCACCTCGTCATTATGTTTGTGGCATGATGGACCATCGGTAAATTCGCGGCTTATCGCCGCCATGATATGGAACAGCGTTGCAAGGAGCGGTAATGGGCATCTTCTCGAAGTTCGAAGGCAAAATGGAGGACACGTTCGAGGGCACGGCGGACAAGATGTTCGATGCCCCCATCTCCCCTGTTCAGATTGCCAAGAAGGCCGAAAAGCAGATGCGCCGCGAGAAGATGGTCGGCGCCGGCAAGCAGTACGCGCCCACGCTTTACACCGTGCTGGTCAACCCCGACGACGACCGTCGTCTGTTCGGCTACTACCCCACGCTTGCGGGCGAGACGGAAACCTACCTGGCGGCGAAGGCCTCCGAGCAGGGCCTGACCATGGATGGCCAGCCGCTCGTGCGCTTTATCGTCGACGAGGGCCTCAAGCACGGCAAGTTCGATATCATCGCCGAAGCCGTCGCCGCGCCCATCATCTCCCAGCTGCGCAACGAGGAGATGGAGCGCTACGGCCTTGGCGGGGCAAACAGCGGCTACGGCGCCGCTGCCGCATACCCTGCACAGCAGTTCGGCCGCGCAGGCGCAGCCATGCCCGACCAGCGCTTCAACCAGTACGACCAGTACGACCAATATGATCAGTATGACCAGTACGGCAACCAGGGTTATCAGCAGGCGCCCGCCGGCAACGGCTGGGAAGCCCAGGGCTATCAGGCGCCCGCGCAGGAGCCTTGGGGCCAGCCCGCAGCCGCCGCTCCCGATTACGCTGCGGCCCAGCAGGCCGCTGCCGGTGCGGTCGATCAGTTCAACGCTTACGCCGCCGGCGCCGCTCCTGCGGCAGCGGCCGCGGGCTACGCTGCAGGTCAGGCGGCCGCTGCCGCCGCCCCGCAGCCTCAGGCCGTGCCGCAGCAGGCAGCGCCGCAGCAGGCCGCCAACACCGTGGTGTTCGCCGGCGGCGGCGTGCCCGGTCAGCAGCCCGCCCAGCCGCGACAGGCTCCGTGTGCCCGTCTGATCGATACGGCCGCCAACCGCGCCATCGACCTGGCAAGCGCCCGCGTCACGCTCGGCCGCGAGTCGCGCAACGACATCACCATCCCCGACATCAACGTGTCGCGCAGCCACGCCGAGATCTCCCTGAGCCCTCAGGGCGCATGGGTCATCACCGACCTGGGCTCCACCAACGGCACGTACGTCAACGGTCGCGCCGTCGCCAGCCAGCCGCTGAACGAAGGCGACCACATCGCCATGGGGTCCACGAACTTCGTCTTCACGTTGGCCTAAGCGAAAGCGAGAGGATTCCCCGTGATCGATTACGCGCTGCTTCTCATCCGCCTGCTGTTCGTCGCGCTGCTGTACCTGTTCCTGTTCGCCATCATGAAAACCGGCATCGGGGCGGTGCGCGGCCAGCGCAAACGCGAGCGCACGTGGAGCCTTTCGGTCGAAAAGGGACCGAAGGAGCTGCGCGGCGTATCCATCGTGGTGCGCGGCCCGGTCATCGTGGGCCGCAACCCCGGGGCCGACATCGTCATCGGCGCGGGCTACGTGTCCGGCAGGCACGCCCGCTTCAGTCTCATGGGGCAGAACCTGTTCGTGGAGGACCTGGGGTCCACCAACGGCACGGCTGTCAACGGCCAGTTCATCAACGAGCCCACCGCACTGCGTAACGGGGACACCGTCAACGTGGGCGACGTGGCCATTCGCGTGAGGTTTGCATAATGTCCCGTGATAAGCATTCCTACCGTTCCACTCAGCGCACGCGCAAAGGCGCCGTCACCACGTTCGGAAGCCGAACCGACGTCGGCTGCGTGCGCGATCACAACGAGGATAGCCTGGTAGTAGCCCCGCCGCTGTTCGCCGTCGCCGACGGCATGGGCGGCCACGCCGCAGGCGAGGTGGCCTCGGAGATAGCGGTGAACGTGCTGGCCGAGCTGGCTCCGAAAGACCTCGACGGCGCCGTCCTGGAGCACGCCGTCGAAGAAGCGAACCGCGAGATCATCCGCGCGGCGCGCGACGGGCGCGGCCGCGACGGCATGGGCACCACCCTTACCGCCTGCATGCTGGAAAACGAGCGCCTGGTCATCGCACAGGTCGGCGACTCGCGCGCCTATCTGCTGCATCACGGCAAGCTGCAGCAGCTCACGCGCGACCACAGCCTTATGGCCGACATGATCGAGGCCGGCCAGCTCACCCCCGAGGAAGCGCGGCATCATCCGCAGCGCTCCGTCATCACGCGCGCGCTCGGGTCCGATCCCAACACGCGCCCCGATATGTACGAGATCAACGTCGAGACGGGCGATCGCCTGCTCGTGTGCTCCGACGGCCTGTCGTCCATGATCGAAGACGAGCAGATCGAAGCCGTCATGCGACGTGTGCCCGACCCGCAACGCTGCGCATCGCAGCTGGTCAACGAGGCTATCGCCGCCGGTGGCCACGACAACGTCACCGTCATCGTCTCCAACGTCACCGGATTCGCCGAGAAACGCCGCCGCAAGCTGGCGCGCAAGACGAAGTTCTCCGTGGCGCTGGTGCTCGTGCTGTTCCTGGCCATCCTAGGCGGCGGCGCATGGGGCGTGCATACGTGGCTCCACACCACCGCGTACCTGGGCGAGGACAACGGCAAGGTTGCCGTCTACGAGGGCGTTCCCGCCGATTTCCTGGGCATGCCCCTTTATAAGCAGCAAGAAGTCACCGACGTGAGCGTCGACAGCCTGCAACCCGGCACGGCCACGCGCCTGCAGGAAGGCATCCGCGTGGACAACATGGACGCCGCCCAGGACCTGGTGCAGCAATATCGCCAGGAAGCGGCCCAGCGCAGCAAGCCGGAAGGCTCCGAGCAGGCCGAGTCGACGCAGGCAGGCACCGCCACCACCGACGACGCCGCCGCGAACGCGCCGGCCGTCGCATCGCAAACCGGCACGGGAACGCAGAGGTAACGCATCATGTCCCGTCGCAACATAGAACTCGTCCTTTTGCTGGTGGCGGCTCCGGTCGTCGCCCTGCTGTTCGTCATGATCGCCATCACGGAAGGCCAGCAGGTCAACGTCGATTCGCTCAGCGTACCCATCGGCATCTTCGCCGCCTTCGTGGTGGCCCACCTTGCCGTGCGCAAGCTCGCGCCCGGCGCCGACCCCGCCCTGCTGCCCCTGGCGTTCGGCCTATCGGGCATCGGCATCGCCTTCATCACGCGCATCGCGCCGTTCACGGACGCGCCCAACATGGCTCAAGGCCAGGTGGTCTGGCTGTTCGTGGGCGTGGTCTGCATGATCGTGGTGCTGGCGCTGTTCCGCAACCTGGATAAGATCGCGAACTTCAAATACACCCTCATGCTCGTGGGCATCCTGTTGCTGCTCTCGCCGATGATCCCCGGCCTTGGCCAGGAGATCTACGGCAGCCGCATCTGGTTGCACATCGGCGGCTTCTCCTTCCAGCCCGGCGAGATCGCCAAGATCGTCATCGTGCTGTTCATGGCAAGCTACCTGGCCGAGAACCGCGAGCTGCTGTCCGTATTCACCGTGCGCATGGGCCCGTTCCACCTGCCCGACATCCGATCGCTGCTGCCGCTGCTGCTCATGTGGGGTGTCGCCATGGTCATCGTGGTGTTCGAGAAGGATCTGGGCAGCGCCATGGTGTTCTTCTTCGTGTTCCTGCTCATGCTCTACGTTGCCACGGGGAAGAAGTTCTACCTGGTGGTGGGCCTGGGCCTTATCGCCGTGGGCGGCGTTGCGGCCTACGCAGCCTTCGGTCATGTGCAGGTGCGCGTGAACACCTGGCTCGACCCGTTCTCCGACGCGCAAAACACCGGCTACCAGCTGTGCCAGGCACTCTATTCCATCGCCGACGGCGACCTGTTCGGCGTGGGCCTGGGCAACGGCCTTGCGGGCGGCACCGAGGCGTTCAGCGCCATCCCCGTCGTGGAAAGCGACTTCATCTTCGCCGACATCGCCGAGGAGATCGGCCTTCTGGGCGCGGCCGGCGTGCTGCTGCTGTTCCTGTGCTTCGCCATCCGCGGCTTTTTGACCGCGGCGCGCGCGAAGTCCGACGTGTCCAGCTTCGTGGCCGTGGGCCTGACGGGCATGATCGTGCTGCAGGCGTTCATCATCGTGGGCGGCGTCACGCGCCTCATCCCGCTGACCGGCCTTACCCTGCCCTTCATCAGCCAAGGCGGCTCCTCGCTTCTGGGCAGCTTCATCATCGTGGGCTTCCTATTGCGTGCAGGCGACGAGGCCACGGGCGTGGGCACGGAGATGCTCAACGGCACCACCTCCAGCCTGCACTCCAACAGCGTGCTCGGCCGCATCAGCCTGGGCAAGCGCCTGACCAACGGCATGCTGGTGTGCAGCGCGCTGTTCGCCCTGCTGGTGGCCAACCTCACCATGATCATGGTGGTGCAGGCCGACTCGTACCAGACCATGCCGGGCAACAACCACACTCTTGCCAAGGAAGCGAAGAGCGAGCGCGGGACCATCTCCACCTACGACGGCATCGTGCTGGCGCGCAGCGCCATGGACGACGACGGCAGCTACGATCGCATCTACCCCGCCGGCGACCTGGCCACTCACGTGGTCGGCTACGTGTCGCAGCAGTACGGCACCTCGGGCATCGAGGCCTCGTACAACGAAACCCTGAAGGGCCAGGAAAGCTTCGCCAGCTGGACCGACGTGCTCAACGACATGGCGGGCGTGGGCACCGCCGGCAACGACGTCACGCTCACCATCAACTCGAAGATCCAGCAGGCCGCCCAGGACGCGCTTGCCGGCAACAAGGGCGCGGCGGTGGTCATGGACCCGAAGACCGGTGCCGTGCTGGCGCTTGCAAGCGCGCCCACCTACGATGCCGCGGACTTCGAGCAGGTGATCGCCGCTGCGAACTCCGACACGTCCGACACCTCGCTGATCAACCGCGCGACGGGCACGCTGTACGCTCCGGGCTCCACGTTCAAGATGGTCACCCTGGCCACGGCGATCGAAGACGATGTGGCAAGCGAGTCCACCACGTTCTCCTCGCCGGGCACCATCACCATCGGCAACGCCAGCGTGTCGAACTTCAACAAGACCAGCTACGGCACGCAGACGCTCGAGCAGGCCACGTGGTGGTCGGCCAACACCGTGTACGGCCAGCTGGGCGTGCAGATGGGCGCCGATAAGCTGGTGGAAGGCGCCGAGCGCTTCGGGTTCAACCAGGACCTGGACTTCCCCATCGTCATGTACACGTCGCTCATGGCCGACCCGAGCGAGATGACCGAATGGGAAACCGCCTGGGCCGCCGCCGGCGAGCCGGTGAACCCCATGAATCACGAGAGCCCTGCCGGCCCGCAGGCCACCGTGCTGCAAATGGCCATGGTGGGAAGCGCCATCGCCAACGACGGCGTCGAGATGAAGCCTTATCTGGTGGACGGCGTGTACAACGCCAACGGCCAGCGCAGCTTCACGGCGCAACCCGAGAAACTGCGCATCTCCATCAGCGCAGACACCGCAAAGCGCGTCCGCGAGATCCTCAAGGGCGTTGTTAAGCAAGGAACCGGCACCGCCGCGCAGATCAACGGCGTGGAAGTGGCGGGCAAAACGGGCACGGCCGAGAAGGCCAACAGCAACGACAGCTGGTTCGTGGGCATGGCGCCCGCAGACAATGCCGGCGTGGTGGTTGCCGTGGTCATCGAGGACGGCGACGAGGGCGTGGGCACCCAGAAGGCTCATGACATCTTGCAAACAGCTTTGGAAGTTCAGGGGCTATTGTAGAAAAACGATGCTGAGCGGGGTACTATGGGATTTACTCGAAATTCCGCCCAGCATGTGACCTAAAGGAGTTCAAACGTGACCGGAAACATGATCGGCAGGGTGTTCAACAACCGCTACCAAATCACCGAGCGCATCGGCATCGGCGGCATGGCCGAGGTGTACCGTGCGCAGGACAACGTCTTGGGTCGTTTGGTGGCAGTGAAGGTCATGCTGCCCCAATATGCCGCGGACGAAAGCTTCACGCAAAGGTTCAAGCAAGAAGCCGCAAGCGCCGCCAACCTGCAAAGCCCCTACATCGTCAACGTGTACGACTGGGGCCAGGACGAGGGCACATACTACATCGTCATGGAGTACGTGCGCGGCTCCGACCTGAAAACCGCCATCAACCAACGCGGCGCCATCAACCAGCGCAAGGTCGCCGAGATCGGCAGCCAGGTGTGCCAGGCGCTCTCCGTCGCCCACGGCCTCGACATCATCCACCGCGACATCAAGCCGCAGAACATCATGGTGCAGCCCGACGGCAACGTGAAGGTCATGGACTTCGGCATCGCGCGCGCGAAGAACTCCACCAAGGAGCAGACCTCCAGCGTGCTGGGCACCGCGCACTATATCTCCCCTGAGCAGGCTCAGGGCAAGGAACTCACCGCCGCCAGCGATATCTACTCGCTCGGCATCGTGCTGTACGAGTCCGCCACGGGCAAGCTGCCCTTCGACGGCCCCGACGCGGTCAGCGTCGCCATGAAGCAGGTGCAGGACGAGCCCGTGCCGCCGCGCGAGCTCAACCCCGAGATCGACCCCTCCCTTGAGGCCATCATCCTCAAGGCCATGTCGAAGAACCCCATGGAGCGTTTCGCCACCGCCAAGGACATGCGCTCGGCCCTGAACGATTACCTGGCCGGCCGACCCGTCGCCCTGGGCGCGGGCTTCACCGGCGCGCAGACGCAGATCATGGGCGGCGTGCCCAACATCGGCCCCATGCCCGACGGCACCGCGGTCATGCCCGCGGTCGGCGGCGCCAGCCAGCACGGCGGCAGCTCGCAGAACCATTCGTACATGTCGGACAACACCGCTCCGAAGAAGAAGGGTAAGAAGGTTGCCGCAGTAGTGGCCGCCATCGCAGCCGTGGTGGCGCTTGTCGCCATCGCCGCGTTCGCCCTGGGCGGCAACAGCTCCGGCGAGCAGATCGAGGTTCCCGACGTCACCGGGCAGACGCTCGACCAGGCGAAGACAGCCATCCAGTCCGCCGGCTTCAAAGTAGGCAACGTCACGCAGTCCTACTCCGAGAGCGTCGAATCCGGCAAGGTCATCAGCCAGGACCCCGCAGCCAAGACCAAGAAGGCGAAGGGCTCCACCATCAACCTGACCGTCTCGCAAGGCACACAGGAGATAGAAGTTCCCGACTTGGTCGGTAAAACCGCAGATGAAGCCAAGAAACTGCTCCAGGCCAACGGCTTGAAGTACAAGGCCGGCACCGCGGAATACTCCGACAGCGTGGACAAGGACCGCATCGCACGCCAGGACGTCGCCGCAGGTTCCAAGGTTGCCAAGGACACCGTGGTCACCTACTACCTGTCGCTCGGCTCCGAGGGCAACAGCGTGCCCGACGTCGTCGGTCAAACCCGCAGCAGCGCCACCGCCACCCTGAACAACGCCGGCTTCTACGTCACCGTCGACCAGCAGTACTCCGATACCGTCGAAGAAGGCCTCGTCATCAGCCAGACGCCTTCCAGCGGCAGCAAGCTCAAGGCCGACGGCACCGTGAACATCGTGGTGTCGAAGGGCAAGGAGAGCAAGGCCGTGAGCGTTCCCAGCGTCGTCGGCCAGTCCGAGGGCAGCGCTATGACCACGCTGAACAACGCGGGCTTCAAGGTGACCACCGAGTACCAGACCAGCACCTCGGTCACCTCGGGCAACGTCATCAGCCAGACGCCTACCGCCGGTAGCGAGCTCGATCCCGGCAAGACCGTGCATCTGGTTATCAGCACGGGCTCCGGCAGCTCCACCAACGGCGGCTCTGGCAACAACAGCTCCACCAACGGCGGCTCGGAATCGTCCACCAACGGCGGTTCCACCACCAACGGCGGCAGCAGCTCCAGCTACTAAACCAACGACAAGCGCTTTTCGCCTGCCTAGCGAAGAAAGGACCCCAAGCGGGGTCCTTTCTTTATGCTCAGAAGGAAGCGCATTCCATTTGCACAGCAACGTGACAACAGAGATGCCGGCGGCAACGATAGCAACGGTACCCGGCGAACAGGGGACGGAGGTGTGCCCACGGCAATCCGCGACGTTCCCGAAGGGTTAACGCGAACGCACCTCCGTCCCCTGTTCACGCGCTCATCCCCTGCCCACATCCCTTGTTCGCCCAACCTTTGCGCAACCGACACCTGACGATGCTGCCCGTGCGGCAACGTACTGCGCTCCCACATGGGTATAAGGCGAACACACCAATATGAGCAGAGCATTGTCAAGGGACAAGTTTGGCCAGACCCCGTGTTTTTCGGGGCCTGGCCTTATCATCTGGCCTGCTTCGCTTCCTCGATGGACGTGTCTAGACCGACGCGCGTCTTCGCAGTCTAATATTCGCGGGTTCGCCGGCCGGGCGGCGGCGGCTTCCGATCGGAGAGGCTCGCCGCCACGTGCCCTTTATGTCGCCGGCGTTGCATCGCAGTTCGTTGCTACGGCTGGGGGCGTCACCTTCGGTTTGAAGAGTCTTCCGGCGGGCGTGCCGCGCGAGCAGCGCCCAAGGGAGTGATCAGGAATCGCCCTCAACGGCCAGTCGGATTCGGAGCGCCCGCAGGCTCGGATGGCTATGGGTCGGCGGGGCGCCGGCTACGCGTCGGCCCCCTCGGCCATGCGGCCTATCGCCCAGCACCAGCACGCAAGCTCGCGCGCCGTGGCGCAGTTGGCGACCGAGGGCCGCTTGCCGCGCGCGGACATCTCCCGCCGCCTGGCCACGAGCCTCTTCACGGCCTTGGCGGCATGGTTCTCTATACGCAGGGGTACGTCGGGGCTCGGGGCGGGCTTGCGCGCGGCGGTCGCCCTGGCGTAGTGCCACGACGCCTCCACCAGCAGCCTGCGGACGTTGGAGTTGCCCGTCTTGGTTATGCCGCCGGTGCGTCGTCGCGGGCCGCTGGAGTGCTCGGAGGGCACGAGCCCGGCCCACGTCGAGAAGGCCCTCGCGCTGTCGAACCTGGAGAACACGCCCGCCTCTGCGACCAGGGCGAACGCCGTTATCTCCTCGATGCCCTTCAGGCAGCGCAGGGCATCGACCCGCCCGCGCCAGCGCGGCTCGCGCGCGTGGGCGCGGATGAACTTTTCGAGCTCGCGCTTCTGGCCCTCCATGTGGCGGACCTGCGCGATGTAGAACGCTAGGGCCTCCTCGTCGGCCTCGTCGGGGAACGAGATCTGCCTTATCCAGGCCCAGTGGGCCTTCGTCCAGCTGCCGACGGGCGCGCCGGTCGGCCCCTTCTCGCAGAACACGTGCCCGTGCCTCATGAGGAACAGGTTGAGGCGCTGCCTGGCGCGGGTGAGGTCGGCGCGGGCGTCGGCGTGCGCGCGGACGAGGTCGCGCGCGGCCTCGGTCTCGGCGTCGGGCACGAACACCTCGGTCACGTTGTGCGTGGCCAGCAGCCTGGCCAGGAATTGGGCGTCGGAGAGGTCGTTCTTGCGCTTGACGTCGGCCGGCGGCCGCTGCATCTTGGACGACGCGCCCACGGCGCACTCGAGCCCCAGCGCGTTGAGCTCGCGGCAAAGGTGGAAGCCCGTGACGCCGGACTCGTAGACGGCTTTGGGCGAGTCGAATCCCAGCGCCCAGGACGCGACCTCGCCGGGCGAGTATGCGAACGTCTTGGTAACGACCTCCCCGGTGAGCGGGTCGAGCGCCGCGGCGGCGATGGACCTTGCGTGGACGTCCAGCCCGATGGATGTGGTATGGTTCATGGCGAGCCCCTCCCATGCTTGTGGCAACCCGGCTGGCTGCCGGCTTCCGAGACGAGGTCATTATCAGCCCTGACCCACGGATTTGCATGCAGAGGGGCTCACAATGCTCTGCTCATATCGTCTTCC
>NZ_CAKTVU010000025.1 GCF_934630535.1 uncultured Senegalimassilia sp. | reverse complement strand
GAAAGGGCCTGACCCCGGTTCGAAAGAATCGAGGCCAGGCCCAATATTGTCTATTGACAATGTCCTGCTCATATTAAAGAAACCGCCCCGCGTATTGGCGTTGCGGGGCGGTTCGGCGGCAGGTGTGAGTGAGTGGCCGCCGTGTGGTTATTCGGAATCTTCCTCGTCGTCATCGTCGAAGAAGGACCAGTCGTCCTTGCCCTTCGGGCGGTCGACGAACGTTTTGCGGGTGCGACGTTCCATGATGAAGCATGCGATAAGGCTGATGATGAGACCCGCACCGACCATAATGCCGATGCCGGCATATGACTCGAAAAGAAAATGGTACAGGCCGATCCAATCCATGCTGTTCCTAACGGTTCGTTCGCAGGCGCTCGAAGGCGCGTATTACAAAGCCAAAGTATACTACACCGTTCCCGCTCCGGTTGCGCCAAGAACGAAGAACAACCCACGATTCGCAACAAACCGCAAGAGTTCGAAGGCCTCGAGGGCCTGACGGTTCGGGGACGTAGGACCAAGTGTCCGAACCGTCAGGGTCGGGACGGTTTCGGGCGGATAAGCCTTCGCCCCCATGTGTCAGGACTTGCGGAGACGGCACCAGCAGGTGTGCTGGGGGTTGCCGAACGCCAGCGGCGAGGGGCGGCTGGTGGTGAGCGTGTTGATGCAGCCGCCGACGTCGACGGGCTCGGCGGTGCTACCTTCCGCTTGCCACCAGGCGCCTTGCGGCATGACGATGGTGCCGGCGATCACGTCGTCGGTGACATGCGCGGGAAGGCGCAGCGTGCCGAAGCGGTTCGCTGCCTCCACCAGGTCGCCGGTCGCGATGCCTCGCGCGTCGGCGTCGGCGGGGTTGATCGAGATGACCTGCGGCACACGTCGCGAAACGGCGGGCACGTTGCCCCATGACGAATGGATGCGCGCGACGCTATGGAAGCCGAACACGCGAAGTGGCTGGTCGTAGGCGGGTTCGGTATCCGTTTCGATTTCCTGGCCATCCGCGCGCGGCCCGGCGCTCGTTTCCTTCGCCCCGCCGCCCGCAGCCTGTTCGACGGCGAACTCCGCCGGGCCCCATTCGGGCACGTAGGTGGGGATGGGCGTGATGGCGCCCTCGTCGGGCGTGCCGCGCAGCGCCTCGGCCGTGGCGGCAAGCTGTTCGCTGAACAACTCGATCTTGCCCGAAGGCGTGTCGAGCGGATGCGCGTCGGGGTCGCTTCGCCAGTCAGCCAGCGCCACGAACGGCTCGGTGCGGTCGGTCCGCCAGGCGAGCCCTTCCTCGAGCAGCCGGTCGAACGTCGGCAGCCCGGTACCGCGTTCGCGGTCACCCTCGTATAGGCGGCGAATCCATTCGCCTTCCGTACGCCCTTCGGTGAACGCATCTTCGATTCCCCACCGTTTTGCCAGCTCAGAGCACACTTCCCAGGCTCCGCGACGCTCGAAGCGAGCTCCCAGCTCCCCGGTGCTGACGGCGATGCGCCGGCCCCAGGTATCGGTGTCCATTGCACTTTCCTGCTCCATGCGGAACAGGTCGGGCAGCACGATGTCGGCATAGCGCGCGGAATCAGTGAACTCCACGTCCACGTTCAGGATGAACTCGCACTTCGACGGGTCGCCCAGCACGCGATGCGCGCGGTTGACGTCGCCGTGCTGGTTGGTCAGGCAATTGCCGCCGTGGCAGATGATTGCCTTGATGCTGCAGGGGAGGTGCGCAGTGCGGTCTTGATGTTGTACGCAATCCGTTGCACGTTCGTCTTGGGAGTCTGCTTCGGGCAGCCCGCGAACGCCTTCGCGTGTGCCAAGCGTTTCCTCGTTCTCGATGGCATCAAGGAACCGATACGCCGGGATGCGGAAGGGAACAGAGTTCTCACCTGCGGAAACTCGCGTGAGGAAGCCGCCGCCCCAAGCGATGTTCATGCCGTTGTTCGTACCGGGCAGGCCCACTTGCCCGAGCGCCGCGGCCAGCATCATGATCATGCCGCTGGTCATCTCGCCGTTGCTTCGGCGTTGCGGGCCCCAGCCCTGCATGATGAACGCGGGCCGTGCGGTGGCAAGCTGCGCTGCCAGTTCGCGAATGTCGTTCTCGGCGATGCCGGTGATCGCCGCCGCCCATGCAGGCGTTTTCGCCACATGGTCGTAGCCGGTGCCGCGCAGGTAATCCGTTACGGAAAGCCCCAGGCCGCGCCGGTGCTCGGGCAACGTCTCGTCGGTGAACCCGACGCAGCGCTCGCGCAGGAAATCCCAGTCCAGCGCGTTGTGCGTGAACGCCAGCTCGTGTAGGAGCGCCGCCGCCAGCGCACCGTCGGTCCCGGGGTTGATGGGCAGCCAGGAAACGGTTTCCCTGCCCGAGCCCTTGCGTTTGGGGATGGAGCCGTTGCGGCGCGGGTCGACCATCACGATGCGTCCGCCGCGTTCGCCCACCTGCTTGACCACGCGGTCCCAGGCGCCGTGCCAGGTGGCGCGACCCGTTCCCGTTTCCGCCGGCGAAGCGCCGAACACCAGCACGAGCCGCGCATCGGCGGCGACATCGAGCTCGCTGCCGCCGGGGTAGAGCGCACCGGGCCCGTACATGCTACGGACCATGGCGTTGATCTGCGGATTCGAGTAGTTGTTGTAGCGATCCAGGAAGCCGCCGAAGCAGTTCATGAGCCGCTCGAACGGATCGGCGGTGGTGCACGATTGCCCGGTGGTATAGGCCAGGTAGATGGACTCGTTGCCGTGCTCGCGGCGGATGCAGGCCAGCCGGTCGGCTATCTCGTCAAGCGCTTCGTCCCAGGTCACGCGCTCGAACCGCGCAGAACCGCGCGGCCCGACGCGCCTCATGGGCCACATAAGGCGGTCGGGGCTGTTCGCCCACGCGCGCATGGACAGCCCGCGGTGGCAGGCAGGGGCGGCCTTGTTCGCCGACATGCGCGTCAGCTCGCCGTCGCGCAGGTGCAGCTCAAGCGGGCAGTGGCCCGGGCAGTCGATGGCGCAAAACGCCGGCGTGCGGGTTTCGGCAGCTTCGCTCTCAAAAGCGGGATCGACCGGCTCCGCCTTGCGGAAAAGCCGGTCGGCTATGTTCGTGATCGTTTTCATGCTCCCATTATCGCCGGCGCCTTTCGCGCGCCGCTGCATGCGCTTGTTATTGCGCCGTTATCACATAGCCGCAATCTCTGTGCCTTCGCGTGCCGCTCCCGTGAAGGCCCCTCATCGCCCGCGCCGCACGCGCGTTCCCTGCGCTATACTGGGAAACTGCTCTACTACAACCGATTCATAGAAGGGGAGCGCGCAATGCTAGATCTTAAGTTCGTTCGCGAAAACCAGGAAGCCGTCGCCCAGGCGATGAAGAACCGTCATGCTTCATGGGACGCGTCGCGCTTCTCCGAACTTGACGAAGCCCGCCGTGCCGCCATCACCGAGGAGGAGGCCCTGCAGGCCGAGCGCAACGCCACGTCCAAGAGCATCGGCCAGATGATGGCCGCTGGCGAAAAGGACAAGGCCGAGGCCGCCAAGGAGCGCGTGCGCGAGATCAACGACCAGCTGGCCGCCGTTTCCGCCAAGCGCGAGGCCGCCGACGCCGAGCTGCAGGACATCCTGCTGCGCACGCCGAACATGCCGGCCGACACCACGCCCGTGGGCGACGATGAGAACGATAACCCCGAGGTGCGCCGCTGGGGCACCCCGCGCGACTTCGAGGCCGAGGGCATACAGATGAAGCCGCACTGGGACCTGGGCGCCGACCTGCACATGCTCGAGCCCGAGCGTGCCGTGAAGCTGGCTGCTAGCCGCTTCGTCCTGCTGCGCGGCCAGGCCGCCCGCCTGGAGCGCGCCATCATCAACTTCATGGCCGATACGCACACCAGCCGCGGCTACACCGAGTGGTGGTGCCCGGCAATGGCCAACGCCAACACGCTGACCGGCACCGGCCAGCTGCCCAAGTTCGAGGACGACCTGTTCAAAACCCGTGAGGGCCTCTACCTGATCCCCACGGCCGAGGTGCAGCTGACCAACATCCACTCCGGTGAGGTGCTCGAGGCTTCCGACCTGCCGCTTCACTACTGCGCCTACACCCCGTGCTTCCGCGAGGAGGCCGGCAGCGCCGGTCGCGACACGCGCGGCCTCATCCGCGTGCACCAGTTCGACAAGGTGGAGATGGTCAAGTACGCAAAGCCCGAGGAAAGCTACGACGAGCTGGAGGCCATGGTCAACGACGCCGAGCACATCCTGCAGCAGCTGGGTCTTCCGTACCGCGTGATCAGCCTGTGCACCGGCGACATCGGATTCTCCGCCGCCAAGACCTACGACCTGGAGGTCTGGCTGCCCAGCTACAACAGCTACAAGGAGATCAGCTCCTGCTCGAACTGCGTCGACTTCCAGGCGCGCCGTGCGAACATCAAGTACCGCGACCCCGAGAACTTCAAGGGTTCGCGCTACGTCCACACGCTGAACGGCTCCGGCCTGGCGGTGGGCCGCACCATGGCCGCCATCATGGAGAACTACCAGCAGGCCGACGGCACCATCAAGGTCCCCGAGGTGCTGGTCCCCTACATGGGCGGCGTCGAGGTCATCGGCGACCAGGCTTAAAGCCGGCGCATGGCCTTCTGAAGGAAAACTGCACGTAGATAAGGTATTTTGCACGTGGTAACGAAACGAAAGCCACCGAAGCAGAATAACGAACAGGGCGCGCCGGGCAAACCGGCGCGCCCTTCCGTTAAGGGCAAGGCGGTTGCCCGTCCCGAGGTGCGCCCCGAGGCGGCTGCGGCGGCGTCGAACGATGCCGCTGCGAATGCGGCGAACCAGGCAAGCTCGCAGGCGGCGGCACCGGGCAAGCCCAAGCGGCGCATAGCCATGCCGCAAAGCTCGACGCGCCTGAAGCAGAACCAGGCGGCGAACCAGGCAGCCCCAGCTCAGGCTGGGGAAGCGGGCGCTGCGCAATCCGCGCAGCCCGCGCGACGGCCGGCCGCGCAACCCGCGCAACCTGCGGGGTCTTCCGCCTCGCAGCCTGCCAGGCCTTCGGCCTCGCAGCCTGCCAGGCCTTCGGCCTCGCAACCGTCCAGGCCTTCCGTGGCGAAACGCGGAACCGGCAAGCCGACGAAGGCGCGCAAGCCGCTGAACGTCCCTTCGGTTCAATCGGGCGGGGACGGGAACGCCCCGGCCTCCGCGTCTGGGGAATCCGCCGCACCTGCCGAGCAGGCTTCTGCAGCGCAAGCCAAGGCCGCGGGGGCGAAGCGCCGCCTGAAGCGCTTCTCGGTCGCAAAAGCCGAGAAAACCGCCTCCGACCAGGCGAAGAAGATGGAAGGCACCGTCTCCGAAGCCGATGCCGAGCATGCGAAGGATGCCGCCCGCGCCGCAATCGCCGGCGAGGCGGCGAAGCGCAGGCTTGAGCGCCGTCAGCGCATGCTCAAGCGCACCGGGGAAGGCGCCGGCGCCGATGCCGCAGGTCAGGGCATTGCCGAAGGCGATGCCGCGCAAGCGCGGGAAGCTGGCGAGGGGCCGCGGGCCGGCGAGGGCGCGCGCAAGCTCCCATTCAACCTGCCCGAGCTGCACTTGACCTGGCCCGTCGTCGCCGTGTTGGTGGCGATCGCCGTGGTGGTGGTCACGGTGGGCTCGTTCTCGTGGGGCCGCTGGCTTCGCTATGACGACGCCGCCGACTTCCAGGGCGCGTGGTATGCGAATGGGACGACGTCCCTGGTCACGGTCGATGGCCAGGAAATCCATCTGACCAGCGATGTCGCCTACGGCTACACGCTCGACACCGGGGCGAAGACCATCACGTTCACGTTCGGCGACCTGCAGGGCCAGGGGCGCTACCGCTTCTCGGCCGACCGCAGCGAGCTGGTCATCACCGACGGTGACGGGTTCTCGTTCTGGGGCAACCTGTTCAGCGATATCGGCTGGCAGTTCGGTCAGCTCATCAGCGGATTGCAAGGCAAGGAAGTCCCGCGCGAGGAGGTTGTCGACGGCGTGACGGTGCTCGATCGCACGCCGGGCGAAGGCGCCGTGGCGGCGCCGGCAAGCCAGGCCCCGGCCCAGGACGCCGACGCGTCCTCCGCGGATGACGCCGCGTCGAGCGACGCGGGCAACGGTGAAGCTTCCGATGGCGAAACCGCTGACGGCGACGCTGCCGGCGCGGATGCGGCGGGCGATTCCGCCGATGGCTCCAGCGGCTCCGGCTCGCAAGGGTTCACCGGCGCAGTAGCCGAGGGCGGCATCGAGTCGGCTGGCAGCAACGCGGTGACCCTCGAGCAGCTGAAAAGCGGGTCGCTGCGATGACGCATGACGGCGTCTGCGCGGTTGACGATGCTTCGGCGGTCCCTATCCGCGTCGAGCGTATGGAGGTGCGGCGCGGGCATTTGGTGTGCCAGGTGGCGTTCGGAGCCGCGCCGCGCATCACTTCGCCCCAGCTGATATTGCACGTGCTGGCCGAGGTTCCCACGCTGGCGCAGCATGCCTGCGTCAACGAGCGCGGCACCACGTTCGCGGCGGTCATGGATTGCACGCCTCTGCCTCATTTGCTGGAGCATCTGATGGTTGACCTGCAGGTACGTGCGGAAGCGGGGCGGTGGCTCGCGTTGCCCGGCGTAGCTGCGGAAGCTCCGCCTCATGTGGCGGGCGCGACGCATGACCACCCGATCGTGGGCACCAGCGAATGGCTGGACGAGGCGGCCGGTATCGCCCGCATAGACGTGAGCTTCGCCGACGACCTGGTAGCTCTAAGGGCCATGCGAGATTCCGTGGCGTTTCTCAACAAGCTGCTGCGCGGGTAACGCGCAACATAAAAGGAAAGGAGGCCCGAGATGGGCTTGAAGATAGCGGTGATCGCAGGCGGCGCGTTCGAGGCGGAGCGCTCGCTTGCCGCGGCGAACGACGTGATGGCGGCCCTGAAGGAGGCCGAGCACGAGTCCGAGCTGTTCCAGGCCGATGGCTCCCTTATCGACGACCTGCTGCGTGCGCGGCCCGATGCTGCGATCAGCTGCCTGCGCGGCGGCGACGGCGAATCCGGCGACATCCAAGACGCGCTTTCCGCAATCGGCCTGCCGTGCGTGGGCGGCAGCGCGGCGGTGTGCCGTCTCGCCTATGATAAGGCGGCGCTCGCCGAGGCGCTCCAGGCGTACCACAACCTTACGGAGGACGTGGTCACGGCAACGATGCCGCAAACGCTGGCGTTTTCGCGCCGCGCGTTCGAGCTTTGGGGCATGGAGGCGGTGCTTTCCCAGGTGGAAAGCCGCTTCCCCGACAGCTTCCCGCTGTGCGTGAAGCCCGCGTCCGGCAGTTCCGCCCACGGCGTGTCGCGCGTCGAGGACGCCGAGCAGCTGGCCGAAGCGCTGCGCGAGGCGTTGAAGATCTGCGAGCGGGCGCTCGTGCAGCCGTGGGTCGATGGCGTGCAGCTGTGCGTGCCGGTCATCGGCACGGGCTGGAACGCCTTCGCGTTGCCCCCGGTGGAGATCGTGGCGAAGGAGGGCTGGTACGACGCCGCGGCGCGACGGGCCGCCGATGCCGTCGAGCTGCACATCCCCGTGCGCAACGCGTCGCTGTCCCCGAGCGAGGCCGACGCCCAGGCCATCCGCGCCGAGATCGAGCGTGCGGTGTTGGAAACCTATCGCGCCCTGGGCATGCGCGACTGCGGCTGCATCGACCTGATCTGGGACGGTGCGCAGGCCATCATCTTGGAGGCCGTGGCGAACCCCTGCTTCTCCGCTGAAGCCCCGTTTGCCCAGGCGGCCAAGGCGGCGGGCCTTACGTTGCCCAACCTTCTCAACGAGTTGGTCGAAAGCGCGCTGGACGCGTAAAGCGGCCGATAACGGGGGCTTTTGCGGCCCCCGAACCGTATACGGGCTTTCTCAATCTAACAAGAAGGCAACCTTTTTCTGCAGGTATTGGAAAGTCGGCGAGTCCTCATCGCCTTGCTCGTATAATGGCAGCACAGATGATCGTCCCGCATATTTAGGAGGCCGTGATGAGCAACAAACTTGGTATCTTTCTCGCAGGTGGAGCCGTTGGTGCCGTGGCGGCTTTGCTGTGCGCTCCCCGCACGGGCCAGGAAGCCCGCACCCTGGTGGCCGATAAGGTGAACGAGGCCTGGGGTCAGGCGCAGAACATCAGCGCCGATGCCGGCGTAAACGCCCAGCAGGTGTACCAGAGCGCAGCCGCCCGTGGCCAGGAGGTCGTGTCCACGGTGCAGGCCAAGGGCCAGGAAGTGGCCGGTCAGGCCGCTGCCCGCGTGCAGGAGGTGGCCAGCAACCTGAAGCCGTCCTTCACCCAGGACAACGACGAGCTGCGCGACAAGATCGAGGCTGCGCGCCAGCGCATCGCTTCCCAGGTGGCCAAGAACGCCGAGGAAGCCGGCCAGGCAACCGAGGAGGCTGTCGAGGCCGTGGTCGAGGCCGTCGAGCCCGTTGCGGAGGAGACTGTCGAAACGCCTGATCAGGCCGAGGAGCCGAAGGCCGAATAGCATCCGATTCAAATCATGATACCGAAGCGGCGTGTCCGGCCCTAGGCAGGTTTCGGCGCGCCGCTTCATGCTGCATAAGGGGATTTCCATGGCGAGCAAACTCATCACCACCCACGAGCTGACCGGCACGCGCGTGCTGGGCGGCAAGAAGGGCACGAAGCACATCGGCAAGATCCGCCGCTTCGTGTTCCATCCGAAGGAGAAACGCGTCATCGGTTTCGTGGTGAAGCGCCCCGACCTGCTATGGATGTTCCATCGCGCCGACGTGTTCGTGCCCATCGACGGCTACGACCTGGTGGACGGCCGCGTCATCATCCGCCCCGATGCAGCCGCAAGCGGCAAGGCATATTGCAAGAAAGAAGGCCTGAACTGGGACGACTGCGTGCTGTGGGTGGGTCTTCCCGTCATGAGCGAGGACGGCGAGTCCTACGGCATCGTGGGCAACGTCACGTTCAACCGCATCACGGGCACCGTGGATTGCTTCGAAACCGATAACGGCGCAACGTCGAACGCCCTGCTGGGCAAGCGCACCATCCCCGCCGACATGGTGCGCGGCTTCAAGCGCGGCATGGGCGCCGCATTGGCCAACATGGGCGGCGAGGGCGTGGAGGGCGAAGAGGTGCAGCTTGGCGCCATGCTCGTCTCTTCCCAGGTGGCCGAGCTGAACAGCGAAGGCGGCGTGGCCGAGAAGGCGGGCGCTGCAACCGCCGTCGCCGTCGACAAGGTGCATACCACTGTCGACAAGGCGAAACCCGTGGTCAGCAAGGCCGCCGCGGCAACCGGCGAGGCGGTCAACAAGGGCGCATATGCCACGGGCAAGCAGATCAGCAAGTCCAAGCATATGTTCCAGGATTTCAAGGCCGAATACGACAAGGCCGTGGCCCCGTCGGACGGGCAGAAGAAGGCGGCTTCCGCAAGCAAAGCCTCTTCGGCAAGCAAGACCTCAAGCGCCAAGAAGAAGGCCGCTCCGAAAAAGAAGAACATGTTCGCAGCGTTCAAAGATGAGTACGATAAGGCACGAAACGGCGAGTAGCCGGGAATCGAAGTGGGCCAATTGAAGCGCAAGGAAGCAAGAGCGCAATCGAACACTCGCAAAAAGGGCGCCGTCAAGCGCAAGAACAAGGCGGCCCGCAAGAAAACGCGCGAGCAAAGGCAGCACCAGGGCCTTCGCGAGCGTGCGCATGAGCGCAAGGAAGAGCTGCAACAGAAGGCCAACGAGGAAACGCAGGTGCGCGGCAGGCCCGTTCGCCGCGGCGATATCTTCAAGGTCGTGGGCCTTGCGGCGTTTATCGGCATCATAAGCCTGGTCAGCTGGCTGGTGTGGCCTTACATCCACATGATGTTCGAGCCAGGCGGCATCGACCAGGTCATCGACAGCGTGCGCGACGCCGGTCCCATGGGCTTCCTTATCCTGCTGGCGCTGCAGTTCCTGCAGATCGTGGTGGCGTTCATCCCCGGCGAGGCCACGCAGATGGCCGCCGGTATGCTCTACGGTCCCTGGATCGGCGGCCTGGTCATCTTGCTGGGCAGCGTCCTGTCGAGCGCCTTCGTGTTCATGGTGGTGCACCGCTTGGGAGCGCCGTTCGTGAAGGACATGGTGTCCGAGAAATGGATGGGCAAGTTCGAGCGCTTTGAGAAATCCGGCAAGCTGGAGCTCATCGTGTTCGTGCTGTTCCTCATCCCCGGCATGCCGAAGGATATCTTCACGTATCTGGTGCCGCTGACCGACATGCGCATGCGCACGTTCCTGCTGCTGTCCAACGTCGGCCGCATCCCGGGCATCCTGGTCTCCACGTACGCGGCAAGCGGCCTGGTAGATGGCAACGTATGGCAGAGCATCGTCATGCTTGCGGTGCTCGCCGTGCTTGCGGTGCTGTGCGTGATCTTCCGCGAGCAGCTGATGGGCGTGGTTGAGAAGTTGGGTAAGAAAAGGTAAGGGAAACGCCATGGATTCGATGAACGAACGCAGCGCAGCCGACGAGCTTGCCGCTGCCGAGGCGGAGTTGAAGGCCGCGCAGGAACGTCTTGACGCCGCGCGTCAGCGCATGGCGTCCGGGCAGCCGCAGCAGCCCGCATCGTATGCATCTCAGCCGGCAACGGCCTGGCAGCCCGATGCACCGGCGCAGGGTCAGCCCTATATGCCGCAGGCGGGCGCCCAGCAGCCGGCCCAGCCGTATGCCGCGCCGCAAGGATCGGCGTATGCTCAGCCGCAGGCCCAGGCCGCGCAGCAGCCGTATGGCGCGCAGCCGGGCTATGGGTCGGTGCCGCCGCAGAACCCGTATGGCCAGCAGGCGCAATACGGGTATCAGCAGCCCTACGTCGCGCCTACGGTCGGCGAAAAGGACCACGTGGCGGCAGGCTTGCTGGCGCTGTTCCTGGGTTGGCTCGGCGTGCACAAGTTCTACCTGGGCTACAACACCTCGGGCTTCATCATGCTGGGCACGTCCATCTTGGGCGGCATCCTCACGTTGTCGGTGGCGTCGTGGGCTATCTGGGTCATCGCCATCGTCGAGGGCATCTTCTACCTCTCGAAGTCCCAAACCGAGTTCGAGCAGATGTACGTACTAAATAAACGTGAATGGTTTTAACTGTTCCGCCTGCCTGCCGGCAGGCGGACGAGCTCGACGCTGCGGGCCCCCGTGGCACGCCGTCTCGCCAACGGTTCCGCCTGCCTGTCGGCAGGCGGACGAGCTCGACGCTGCGGGGCCCTGCGGCACGCCGTCTCGCCCTTCAGCTGCACAGGCATGGCCCTTAGGCCAATGCCTGCTTGCTTCAGGGCGATACGACGCACCGCAGAGCCCCTCGCTGACTTTTTTGGCGTCTCGGAGGTTTTTGCTTTCTATCCCGGGAGCTTTGCTTTCTGTCCCCTGAGGTTGTCAGGGGAGGGGCTATGCCGGGCGTTCCCTGCGCTTGCCGTCCTCAGCGGTGGGAAAGGTCCGGCGAGTGGTCGCTTGCTGGATTGGTCGCGGCTTTTTTCGGTGGATAGGCGCGGCAGGGTTGCCGCTTCGTTAAAATGAACCCAGACACGCGGCGCGTGCTGCGCCGTTATTCTTGGAACTTGCATCCTATAAGGAGGAACACCATGCCCAAGATCACTCGCGACCAGGTGAAGGTACCTGCCGACGTCCTGGCAGACGTCCGCGAGACGTACGTCGACAACTACATGAAGGCCACCCGTGGCACGGGCCGCCTCATGCTGTTCGCGTGCGACCAGAAGGTTGAGCACCTGAACAAGGACTTCTACGGCGAGGGCATCGACATCGCCGATGCCGAGCCGGAGCACCTCTTCAAGATCGGCGATCAGGGCGTGTGCGGCGTTTTGGCTGGCCAGCGTGGTCTTATCGCGCAGTATGCCGCCGATTACCCCAACATCAACTACCTGGTGAAGATGAACTCCAAGACCAACCTGGTCAAGACCGCCCAGGAAGATCCGTACAGCCCGCAGCTGTACGACCTGGAGGCCGTGCTCGCCATGCGCGACAACGGCGTGAACATCGTGGGCCTGGGCTACACCATCTACCTGGGCAGCGAGTACGAGTCCACCATGCTGGCCGAGGCTGGCGAGCTCATCGCCGCCGCCCATGCCAACGGCCTGCTGGTCGTGCTGTGGATCTACCCGCGCGGCAAGGCCGTCACCGCTGAGAAGGACCCGGACCTGATCGCCGGCGCCGCCGGCGTCGCGCTGTGCCTGGGCGCCGACTTCGTGAAGGTCAACCCGCCCAAGCCCGAGGGCGACGACAAGCGCACGCCCGCCGAGGCCCTGAAGGTCGCCTCCATGGCTGCAGGCCGCACCGGCCTGGTTTGCGCCGGCGGTTCCACCGTTGACGCCGAGACGTTCCTGACCCAGCTGCACGACCAGATCCACGTGGGCGGCGCCGACGGCAACGCCACCGGCCGCAACATCCACCAGCGCAGCCTGGACGAGGCCGTTCGTCTGACGAAGGCCATCAGCGCCATCACGCTGGCCGACTACACCGTCGCCGACGCCCTGAAGGTGTTCAACGGCGAGGCCGACTTCGCCTGGGAGGACTAGCAGTCCAGCCTGATCGAAGGCAAAAGTATAACGTTGCTGCAGGTACCTCGCCGAATCGGAGTGGCTGCGGGCAGGCGGGCCGCCAGGCCCCGACAACGGATAACCAAGCACCCGGAAGGTTCGCCTTCCGGGTGCTTTTGCGTTCGCTCGGTTTTGTTCATATGCTCAAAACCCTATGATTCCCGATGTTTGCCATGAGTGCTTTTCATCATTATTTTGGAAAATGTGTACATTTTTGGCTTCAGAAATCCTACCGAAGCACTACAATAACTAAGCACGCAAGACGCGGAGCTAGGCAAGATGCTGAAGGAGTTTGCGGGTTTTTGAGCGATCGAACGGCTATTCAGGCAGGTGTCGAAGGCACCGACCATCCAGTCGAACAGACGGATGCTTCGGGAAAATCCAGGCGTGAGGCGGAGGAACAGGCCGCCGTGCGCGTTGGGGAGCCAGCCCTTCGGTCCGAGGAGCAACCCTCCCGGGCAAAGGACGAAAAACACTTGGTGCTGAAGCGTATTCTCGCTGCACACGAGCAATGGTTCGATGTGCGACGGGGATACGAGTACGCCGGCCGCACCTTCCCCGGGTATGCCGAGTTCCATTCCTATGGCGAAAAGTACGTGCTGGTCAAAAGCGCGAAGCTATGGGAGGTCGACACGCATGAGTATCTGTTCTTCGCCCTTGGCGATGCCCTGGACGAAACTCAGGTGCGCGATCTTGTGTCGTTCATGGAACATGATGGGCTCAAAAAGGTGGTTCCCAAGCCGAACCACATGTCCTCGGCCATATCCCTGGTGATCATTGCGGATTCCTGCACTCAGGAAGCGGCGAAGGCGGTGCGCAAAACGCGCTTCCGCAAAAACTTCGCCCTGGGCATCCGTGGCTGGGCCGACCTTCGGGTGGCCGTCGCCGACCTCTCTGCGAACCGCGTGATAACGAACGCGGCGGGCAAGCAGCTGAAAACCACGTTGGAGGCGAACCTGCTGCCGCGTTCCTAACATCGGAAACGCAAAACAGAAGAGGGTTCCATGAACGCATTGCTCATCCTCCTTGTTGCTGCGGTCATCCTGGTCATCGGCTATATCTTCTATGGCGGCTGGTTGGCAAAGCAATGGGGGGTCGATCCCAAGAATCCGACTCCGGCGCACGAACTGGAAGACGGCGTGGACTACGTTCCCGCGCCGCCCTACGTGGTGCTGGGTCATCATTTTTCGTCCATCGCCGGCGCCGGCCCCATCAACGGCCCCATCCAGGCGGCCGTGTTCGGCTGGGTGCCCGTGCTGCTGTGGGTGCTCATCGGCGGCATCTTCTTCGGCGCCATGCACGACTTCGGCAGCTTGTTCGCATCGCTGCGCCATAAGGGCCAGACGCTGGCCGTCGTGGTTGCCGAGAACATCGACAACACGGCGAAGAAGCTGTTCTGCATCTTCGCGTACCTGACGTTGCTGCTGGTGGTGGCTGCATTCGCCTCCATCGTGGCGAACACGTTCGCCGTGGTGCCCGACCCGGACGGCACGAAGGCCGCCACGAACCTGGCCAACCAGCAGACGGCCATGATCTCGGTGATCTTTATCGGCGTTGCCGTCGTCTACGGCATCCTCACGCGCGGCCGCAACATCCCCGGCCCGGTCAACATCGCCTCCGCCATCGTGCTGATCGTCATCATGGTGGCCATCGGCTACAACCTGCCGCTCATGGGCATCTCCCTGTCGCTGGATTACAACACGTGGATGATCATCCTGGGCGTGTACATCCTGATCGCGTCGGTCGCCCCCGTGTGGATCTTGCTGCAGCCCCGCGACTATCTGTCCAGCTACCTGCTGTACGGCATGATCTTGCTGGCCGTCATCGGCATCGTGGGCGCATCCCTCACGGGCGCCGCTGCGAACCTGCAGATTCCCGCGTTCACCGGCTTCGTTGCCACGAACGCCGCGTTCGACGCCTCCACGGGCCAGGCGCTCGTCGACCAGGCCGACAAGGCCATCACGAACAAGGCCGCCGCTTCGGGCTTCCTGTTCCCGGCGCTGTTCATCACCATCGCTTGCGGCGCCATCTCCGGCTTCCACAGCCTGGTCGCCTCCGGCACCACGTCCAAGCAGCTGGATAGGGAAGCGGAAGCGCAGCCTATCGGCTACGGCGGCATGCTCATCGAGTGCCTGCTGGCCGTCATCTCGCTGTGCGCCGTCGGCTTCGTGTGGAGCAAGTACGCCGCGGGCGGCTACGCCTCCCCGACTGCCGTCTTCGCCGACGGCCTGTCCCAGATGCTCGCATGCATCCCTGGCCTGGCCAATGTTCAGGGCCTGGCATATGCGCTGCTCATCCTGGCCGTTTCCGCGTTCTGCCTGACCTCGCTCGACACCGCCACCCGCCTGGCCCGCTACATGTTCCAGGAGCTGTGGACCCCTGTCGATGTGAAGCACGAGGACCTGACGGGCGTACGCAAGGCCATGGCGAACCCTTACGTCGCCACCATCATCACCGTGGTCATCGGCGTGTTCCTGGGCATGACCGGCTACACCATCATCTGGCCGCTGTTCGGTGCCGCCAACCAGCTGCTGGCCGCCCTGGCGCTGCTGGCCGTGTGCGCATGGCTGGGCAACGCGGGCCGCAACAACAAGATGTTCTTCGTGCCCATGGCCTTCATGCTGGCCGCCACGCTCACCTCGCTGGGCATCACGTTCTACCAGAAGACCCTGCTCATCATGAAGGGCGGCGACATCTTCGCCCCCGCCGTGCAGGCGCTGCTGGCCGTGCTGCTGTTCGTGCTGGCCGTGGTGCTGGCCGTCAAGGGCGTGAAGACCATCGTGGCCACCGCCAAGCGCAACGCCGCATAAGCTGCGGTTTAATAGGGAAGGTCGCGCGACCCTGCGCCTTCTGAGACTGGAAACCCCGTCGCAACCTCGGTTGCGGCGGGGTTTTCGCGTGTTATGGGGCGTACGGGGTGAGTAGGGCTGCCCGCGGTGGGGAAGAGGGCGCACGGTTTCGCGGGGTTTTGCAGGTTGGGTGCGAAGCCTTCTTGCGGTGGTGGCGCGGGCGAAGGAGCGTGCTGGGCGGCGGGGTGCGTCTACTCCCAGAACAGCTTCGTAAGGCCGACGCGGGATTGCGTGCCGGTTTTCTGGTAGAGCGAGGTTAGGTGCCGTTGGAGCACGCGCAGGGAAATGCCCATGTCGGCGGCCACATGCTTGAGCGGGCGTTCGTCGGCGGTGACGGCGGCAAGCACCTCGGTCTCGCGCGGCGTGAGCGAGAAGCGGCTGGCGAAATCCCCCAGGTGCGCTTCCGGGGGGGGGTCGATTGCGGCATCGTCAGCGGAAGGCGCGACCTCGGTTGCCGGGCGCTGTGCGGCTTCCGCCGGATGTTTGGCGACTACCGGCTGAGCAGACGTCTCGCCATCCCTCGGACGGGGGCGCAAATCCAGCATGCCGGCGGCGAAGAGCAGCGCGTTGATGCCGATGATCAGGGGGACCAGCAGCACGACAACGGCTATGGGGCTTGTCAGGTTGATCACCAGCAGCGCGGGTGCGCCGATCGCGATGGCGGTCACGTTGTTGAGCGCTCGCCCCATGCTGCACCACAGGTCGGGTGCGCGCAGGAACTGCGCTATCCAGACGAACACCGCAGTATAGAACGTCATGAAAACGCCCGAGCCCAGGAAGTAGACGACTTCCCCGATGGCGTATGGCCCGCCCGCCTCCACCCCGAGCATCGCGCCGACTGAGAGCAGCATCATCCAGAACATGACGATACCCAGGTAGCGCGCACGGTGCAGATCGAACAGCACGCCGCCGGCGAAGCCTCCGACTGCCATCAGAACGCGCGGCGTTATGTTGGTGTATTGGCTGGTCCAGGGCGAGCCAATGTCCATAAAGGTGTAGAGCGTGTTGAACAGCACGGAGAACAACAGCACCAGCGCGAAGATCACGATGACGGCGGTACGAGGGGTCATGTGGTCGAGACGCCATCCGGCGAACTTGCTGCTTTCGAGGTGGTTTCCTCTGCGCTGTTCTCGTTGCGTGGAAAAGTCTGCGAGCGCAGATCGGGGCGGCCATATGCGCGCGTTGATCACGCCGAGGGCGATGATGCTCGCGGAAAGCACGACAGCTTCGACCAGGTGATTCGACGTGAACTCGAGCAGGGGGATTTGCACGAGCACGCCAAGCGCGTGGCTGCCGCCGATCAGCGTTGCGAACCGCGCGATGCTGCGCGACCTCACGCATGTTGCCCAGTACACGGTGGCGCCGGCAAGCCCGATAAGGAAGAACCCGACCGCGCCCGTGCATGCGATCACCAGCGGCGACGACGCGAAAACGACGCCGACAAGGGATGCGACCCCAAGGATGGTGACGACCCCCATGAACACAGGCCGGCCCTTTTCGCCGACAAGACGGTTTTTAAGAGGGAAGGCCAGCAGGCCCAGGGTGCTGGCACCTTGGATGGGGAACTGCGAGAGGAAGGGGCCATGTCCTCCGGGTTGAGCTAGGTTGGCCTGGAAGAACAGCGTCGACTCAAGGAACACGAAGAAGAACAACGCAAGTGCGCAAAACAGCAGTCTATTTTCGCGTTTCGCGTTGTCCATCGCACTCCTCCTTCCAGGCGTGTCCGTGCCCCCTAAACCTATTGTATCCCGTGTTGCGGCACCTTCGTTTTTCAATTTCTCCCAGATGGCTAACTTTGGCCGCGAGTTCTCGGGAAGCGTCCGCTGCTTGGCCACATTGTCCACGGGGGTCGTTTATGCGACCCCCTGACGCCCATCCATTCACCTGCGAAAACGGAATATCGGGGTCGTACGTTCGCATATACGGCGTGGTTCCCTGTATCCCCATTAGCAATGATGTTACCAGGAGGCGTAGCGGCTTGATGCCGGCTGCGCCGCTGGTGCGATGCGCGGTTTCGGGCTGTGCGCGCGTTCGATGATCGGCGGGGAAATGCCGACGTCGGCGGGCGCTATGGCATGGGGAGAACCGTGCGGGAAGGAGCGGGCCCATGAAGACGTCAGGGTACCGGAAAAGCCCGAGCGCGCGCATATGCAAGCGCAAGGGGATATGGAAGGCCGCGATGCGGTGGAAGGAGGCGAGGACATGAAATCGACGAAGCGTTTCAAGGCAGCGTTAGCCGCCGTGCTGGTGCTTGCGTTGTCGCCGCTGTTCGGCGGCGCGGCGTTCGCGGACGGCTCGTCGGCGACAACGTACAGCGGCAACAAGACCGCTGTCACGGACCCCTCGACCATTTGGGATTGGCAGGGGCTTGTCGAGAATGACACATCGAGCGTCGGGCGCATCTGGACCGACAAGACCGTGTCGAACGATACGATCAGTAAGAACGACGTCACCGTATCCAAGGCGAACGGTGCGGACTTCGTGACCGCGCTCACGGCGTTGTCATCCACCTCAAACCTGTCCGATACGGCGACTACGCCGCTCGACATCGTGCTTGTGCTCGACGCCTCCGGGTCTATGAACGACCCCATGGGCAGCGGCGATGACACGAAGCGCATCGACGCGCTTAAGAGCGCGGCGAACTCGTTCATCGACGAGATCGCCAAGCAGAATGCGACGGTCAAGGATGCCGCCAAGCAGCATCAGGTCTCCATCGTGAAGTTCGCTGGAAACAAGACCGACAAGGTCGGCAACGACACGTATCGCGAAGGCCAGTATTGGTACAACTACAGCCAGGTGATGAAGACGCTGGCTCCGTGCACTAACGATACGAAAAGCGCCTTCTCTTCCCAAGTGAACGCCATCCAGCCCGCCGGTGCAACGAATGCCGCCGCAGGCTTGGAGCTTGCGAAGGGTCAGACCTCCGATCGCTCCGATGCCAAGAAAGTCGTCATCTTCTTCACCGACGGCACGCCGACGGAATATAGCGAGTTTTCCCCTGACGTCGCCTCGAGCGCCGTTGGGCACGCTAAGGAAATGAAGGACGCGGGTGCTGCGGTGTACTCCATCGGCATCTTCCAGGGCGCCGATCCGGCAAAGAATCCCGATGGGCAGGGCGTTTCCAATGAGAATAAGTTCATGCACGCCGTGTCGAGCAACTACCCGTCTGCGACGTATTCTTACGAGAGCACGAGTTGGTGGTCGGGCGAATATATATGGAACTTCGGCGATCGTGCGAAGGGCTCCGATGGCAAAGACGCCACGTTCTACAAGAGCGCGACCAATGCCGATGAGCTGAAGCACGTGTTCGACGACATCTCCAAGGA
>NZ_CAKTVU010000024.1 GCF_934630535.1 uncultured Senegalimassilia sp. | reverse complement strand
CGCGCTGGAATTCGGTAGGGTCTGATTGGAATGAAGAAAGGTTTCGGAAGCATACCGTGCAAGGTGGCTATGTTTCTTATTACCTTTTATAGGGCGGCGATCTCGCCCATGTTCCCGTCGTGCTGCCGTTTTACCCCGACGTGCTCAGAATATGGGCTCATCGCGTTTCAACGTTACGGCTTCGCAAAGGGCTTAAGGCTGACGGTAAAACGTATTCTACGGTGTCGACCTGGAGGGCCGCACGGCTACGATCCCGTTCCGTAAGGACGGGGCTTTGCCGGCGGCTTTTTGTCGGTTAAAGGAAGGAAAACCATAGTATGTGGGAAGTATTCAAGAACTGGATATTCGATATCATCCAATTCTTCTTCGGCTTCTGCCAAGACTGGGGCTTGGCCATCATCATCGTGACCATCATCTTCCGTGTGCTTATCTCCCCGCTTATGCACAAGCAGACGAAGTCTTCGTATCAGATGCAGAAGGTCCAGCCTCTGATGCAGGAGATTCAGACGAAGTACGCCAACGATCCGCAGCGTATGCAGGAGGAAATGCAGAAGCTTTACGCTGATGCCAAGTTCAACCCCTTGGCCGGCTGCCTCCCCATGCTTCTGCAGATGCCTATCTTCATCGCTTTGTTCCAGGTGCTTCGCGAGATGCCCAACTACCTGGGTTCCGACGAGGGCTACCAGTTCTTCAACCTGGTTCCCAACCTGGTTATGACGCCGTCCGGTGCGTTTGCTGGGGGCTTCGGCACGTTCCTCCCGTACCTTATCCTTATGATCGTCTTCGCTGGTGCTACGTTCCTGCCTATGATCCTGATGCAGATGGGTCAGAAGGATAATCCGCAGCGCAACCAGACCATGATCATGGCCGGCGTCATGAGCTTGTTCATGCTCTGGATCAGTTGGAGCTCCCCTGCCGGCGTTCTTCTGTTCTGGGGTGCTTCCTCCATCATCGGCGTGTGCCAGCAGCAGATCTCCATGCGCATCATGAAGAAGCGCGATGCGGAGAAGGAGGAGACCATCGAGGTGAAGCCGATCGAGGTCGACGTCACCCGCAAGGCTAAGAAGCCGCGTCCGAAGAAGAAGGACACCTCCAAAAAGCACGCTTAATCGATTTTGCGTAATGGTGCGCGGTGTTTCACGTGAAACACCGCGCACTGTGGTTTTTAGTTCTAAGGAGCTGCAAATGGCAGAAGAAGAGAACATGGAAATGACCGCAGAAGAGGCTCAAGACGCCCAGGTCGAAGAAGACGGCATCAGCGACGAGGATCTCGATCGCATCGCGGATACCGCAATTGCAACCATCCAGGATATCTTGAAGCACTTCGATGTCGGCGAGGTTACCATCGACGAGTATGAAGGCGATGAAGGCGAGCTGATCCTTGATATCACCGGTGACGACCTGGCTGTTCTCATCGGCCGCCACGGTAAGACCCTTGATGCGTTGCAGTTCCTGGTTTCGGCCATCACTGTCCGCACCATGGGCTTCCGTTACCCTGTTATCGTTGACGTCGAGGGCTATAAGAATCGTCAACGAGAGAAGCTTGAGTCTATCGCTCGCAACGCTGCTGCAAAGGCTTCCAAGCAGCACCGCAGCGTGAAGCTTCGTCCCATGACCCCGTACGAGCGACGCATCGTGCATATCGCGCTTCGTGACGATGAGCGTGTTGAGACGGCATCCGAGGGCGAGGGTTCCGCTCGTCACGTTGTCGTCGTTCCCCTCTAGGTAGCTGCTTTCGCTCAGCCTCTTGCCTGTATCGCAAGAACCTACAAGGCCTCATCTTCGGATGCGGCCTCTTTGTTTTTCAAGGGGTTCATATACTTGGTGGCCAATATGGCGCGTTAAGGGCTAAAGTATGTTTCACGTGAAACAACAGGACAGAAGGAATGGTTCATGCACGAGGATTTGCTCAAGCGACATTTGGAGTTGGTTATCGAGGCCAACAAGACCACGAACATCACGCGTATCTCTTCATGGGAGGACGGCATGGTGCTTCATGTGCAGGATTCCCTGCTTGGTCTTGATGCTTTGAATGCTTGCCCCGAAGGCCGCTATGCCGATATCGGAACGGGCGCGGGCTATCCTGGTATCCCGCTTGCCATTGAAACCGGTAGGCCTACGTTGCTGGTTGATTCCGTTCAAAAAAAGGTCCAAATCCTTGATGGCTTCATTGAAGAACTGGGCCTTGAGAATGTTTCCACGTATGCTGGTCGTATTGAAGACCTCGGTCGTGAGCAGGCTGGGCAGTTTGCCGCAATCAGCGCTCGTGCGCTATCGAAGCTGTCTATTTTGCTGGAGCTCTCTTCCCCGTTGCTGAAGATGGGTGGCCGGCTCATTTGCTTCAAGGCCCTTGTCGAACAGGATGAGCTCAATCACGCCCGTGTTGTCGGCAAACAGGTTGGCATGGAACTGGTCGATGATCAGACCTATGAGCTCGATGGCTACTCCCGTAGGATCCTGTCTTACGAGAAGGTGGCCAAGCCGAAGCTTAAGCTGCCCCGCAGAACCGGTCTGGCCCAGAAAAAGCCTTTGTAGTTACGTAAGCCGTTCCCGATATTGAAGGGGCGGCTTTTTTCTTATCGAGGTTTCGTTGATTTCCGTTCAAAAGTCCCCATTGTGGGTTGGGGTTTTATGCGCGTGAAACGAAACACGCTATACTAGCTTCTGAAACCATGAAAGGGGGTTCCTGTGGGATTTTTCGACGGCCTCAGGAAAGATAAAAAACAAGCTGAGCCGGTTCAGCAGGAACAACGCGTACAGGAAGATACCGTTGAGGATGAGATAGCTATCGAGCACATCGAAGTGGTCGAGCGCGACCCTCATAGCTCTACTGTGCCCGAGCCGCAGCCTGTTGAATCTCGCCCCGAGATCGAGCCTACGCCCATCCGCTCTTACCGTGATAAGAAACCGGTGAAGCACGTGGTCGGTCAGACGAAGATCATGGCGATCATCAACCAGAAGGGCGGCGTAGGCAAGTCCACTACCGCAATCAACCTTTCCGCTGCTCTTGGTGAGCTGGGTAAACAGGTCCTTCTTGTCGACCTTGATCCTCAGGGCAATTCTTCAAGCGGTTTGGGAGTTGAGAAGAGCCAGGTGCAGAATTGCATCTACGACGTGCTGCTCAACGATGTTCCCGTTGAGGAGGTCATCATCCCCGATGTGTGCGAGGGGTTGGATCTTGTTCCGGCGACCATCAACCTTGCCGGTGCGGAGGTCGAGTTGGTTTCCGAGATGGCGCGCGAAAACCGCCTTAAGGATGCCATCGGAGCCCTTCGAGGTAAATACGACTACATCTTCATCGATTGTCCCCCTTCCCTGGGCCTGCTGACGGTTAACGCCCTTGTTGCCGCCGATAAGCTGCTTATCCCCATCCAATGTGAGTTCTATGCATTGGAAGGTGTGACAAAACTTCTTGATTCAATGAAACGTGTCAAAACCCGCTTGAATCCTACGTTGGATATCTATGGCGTGCTCATGACCATGTACGACGGTCGAACCACGTTGTCCCGCCAAGTGGTCGAGGAAGTGCGTAGCTATTTCGGGCGATTGGTGTTCGAAACGCTGATTCCCCGTACCGTAAAACTTTCCGAAGCTCCCAGCTTCGGTCAACCGATAACCCTGTACGACCCGTCGGGCAAAGGCGCCCAGTCGTACATGAGTCTTGCTAAGGAAGTGATAGCCCGTGGCTAGGAATGGTCGTGGTGGTCTTGGTCGTGGCCTGAATTCGTTGCTGGGCGGTGCTTATGAGGAGGCTATTCCTCAGGAGGAGCCGCAACGTGTGCGCGTGGATGCTGACGAAGCGCAGCAGCCTCGGCCGAAGCCTCAGCCCGAGCGCGAGGTGATTCGCGAAACCGTTCCCGCTCAAAAGTCACCCGAACCCGGGACAGCACGTGAATCGGTTCCTTCTTCTTATGAAGAGCAGGAGCCTGAATCTATTGTCGAGAACGGTGTTGAGGTTACCATCAAGGGGGTTGCTCAGCGCGCTGCGCGTCCTGCTGTGCAGGAAGTGGTTGAACGCGCTGTTGCGCCCGCCGCTGCCGCACAGCTTGACGATGCTCAGCCTCGTGAAGTCAACGAAGTCGACATCAACGCCATTGCCCCCAACCCGGACCAGCCTCGTACGAATTTCAAGCGCGAGGAGCTCGAGGAGCTTTCCGCTTCTATCCAAAAAGACGGGCTTTTGCAGCCGATTCTGGTGCGTCCGCTCGAGGGTGGCACGTATCAGATCATCGCCGGTGAGCGTCGCTGGCAGGCATCGAAGCTGGCGGGTTTGCAGCAAGTGCCTATTCGAGTCAAAGAAGCTACCGATGATAAGGCTTTGGAGCTTGCGCTTATCGAGAATATCCAGCGCTCCGACCTTAATCCCATTGAGGAGGCGTACGGCTATCGCCGTATGATGGAGCGCTTGAACATGACGCAGGCTGAGGTTGCCCAGGCAATGTCAAAAGGCCGCTCCACGGTTGCGAACGCCTTGCGCTTGCTGGAGCTTCCCGAGGAAGCTCAGCAGCTGCTGTTCGAGGAGAAGATTACCGCCGGCCACGCGCGAGCCATTCTTTCCATTCCCACGAAGGAAGGCCGCGAGCGCCTGACACGTAAACTGGTTGAGGAAAAGCTGTCTGTCCGTGAGGCTGAGGCTTTGGCGCGTTTGTTTTCCGGTAAGAAAAACGAGAATGCCAAGCCGAAGGTTCCCATGCCGAAGGAATACCGAAAGGTCGCCCGCACGCTTAAGGATGTTCTGGATACGCCGGTAAAGGTGAAGTCCGTGAACGGCAAGAACAAGATCGAGATCGAGTTCAAGGACGAAGAGGATCTCGAGCGCCTGTTCAAAGGTATTCTTGCTTCGAATCTCGCATAAAAGGTTTTCGATATCTGATTAAAACGATCAAGCCGGCATTGCCTTGTCGGCTTGATTGCTGTTTAGCGGGCAGCGATTCTCGTCTTTCGACTTTAGCTTCGTGAGTGCTAGGTATATGCCGATTGCCGGTCTGAGGACTTATGGTCGTCTCGAGTGCTTCGGCTTGGAAGCTTGCGTCGTAGCGGAGATGAACGTTTCTGGCGGTCGCTGCATCGCATAGGCGCATTCGTGAACGAAAAACCTCCCATTGCTTTCCTAGGCGGACTCGAAAGCAATGGGAGGTTATTGGGCTTTGTAGTCGTTTGGTTCTGCTTTTGCGAAGACCAGGCGTCAATTGATGTCTGGGTCTACACCTGTTGGTCTTGCTTGCTACTTTCCGTTGGTGAACGTGTTTTTCAGCTGTCCGCAGGCGCCGGCGATATCGGATCCTCTTGAATCCCGCAACGTAGTCTCTATTCCGTGGCGGCCAGCTTCCGCAATCCATTTATCGATGGTCTTGGATGAGCTTGGCTTGTATGGGGATTCCGGTATCGAGTTGATGGGAATCAGATTGATGTGGCAAAGCAAGCCTTTGCAGAAATCCAGAAGAGCGCTCAGGTCAGCATCGGTGTCATTTACGCTATCAATCATGATGTATTCGAATGTGACACGGCGATTCGTTTTCTCGATATAGCGCTGCAGGCTTTGCTTGAGCTTCGGTAGAGGGAAGCCGCTGGTTTTCGGCATGAGCTCGAGACGCACGTCCTGTCGAGCCGCGTGAAGGGAAACGGCAAGCGTGAACTGCTCAGGCTCTTCTGCAAAGCGGTCGATTCCGGGGATGATGCCGCACGTGGAGATGCAAATGTGACGGGCTCCGATGCCCAGGCCCTTTTCGTCATTGATGATGCGCAGCGCGCTCAATACGTTGTCGTAGTTCAGCAGCGGTTCGCCCTGCCCCATGCCAACGACATTGGTAACGCGGCGACCCATAAGGCGCTGCACTGTGACAATCTGGTCGACGATTTCCCCTGCGGTCAGATTGCGCGTAAGGCCTTCTTTTCCCGTTGCGCAAAACGCGCACGCCATTGGGCAACCAGCCTGCGTGGAGAAGCAGACCGTAAGACGGTCTCCGTTACGCGACGGGATAGCAACGGTTTCGACGCATACGCCATCATGGTACTCCAGGAGCAGCTTATGGGTGCCGTCGCTGGAGATGGCCTCTTCGAGCACATTGGGTACGAAGAGCGGATACTCCTCGGAAAGCTGAGCTCGAAGCTTTGCGGGAAGGTTGGTCATGTCGTCGTAGCTTTGAGCACCTTTGCTGTAGAGCCATTCGTAAAGCTGCTTCGCACGAAACGAGGGTTGACCGAGCTCCTTCATAAGGGGAGTCAGGTCGCTTAGGGTGAAGTTTTTGATTGGTGTATTCATGCGGGTCATTATACCTGTTTCACGTGAAACATCAGCGCTTACCTTTCATGCTGCGAAGCCTGTGTGCCGGTTTTGCTATACTGCAGCAATACGATCTCTAAAGGAGAAAGAAGGAGCCATGTCTTCAAGTATCGATCCTCGTTCTTGCCGCGTCGCGCTATTATGCGGCGGTAAAAGCAACGAGCGTGAAATTTCCTTAGCATCTGGCAAGGGTGCTCGTGAAGCTTTGGAGACGGCAGGCTTTTCCGTCACCGATATCGATCCGGCGAACAAGGAAGATTTGAAGCGCTTGATCGAAGAGCCTTTTGATGTGGCGTTCCTCTGCCTGCATGGCAAGTATGGCGAAGACGGCACGGTGCAGGGTTTGCTTGACATCGTCGGCATCCCGTACACGTGCTCCGGCGTTTGGTCGAGCGCACTTGCTATGGATAAGGTGAAGGCGAAGGTCTTCTACGAGCGTGAGGGTATCCCTACTCCTCCGTCGTTGACGGTTAACAAGGGCGACAAGGTTGATATCGAGCAGGTCATCTCGTCTATGGGCGAGAAGGTTGTCGTGAAGCCTGGTACCGAGGGCAGCGCCATCGGTGTGTTCATTGTGGAGGGTGCCGAAGCTATCGAGGACGCGCTGCAGAAGGCGCTTGATATTGACGACGAGGTGCTTATCGAGCGTTATATCAAGGGTCGCGAATTCACCGTTGCCGTTTTAGGAAACCATGAGCCGAAAGCTATGCCCGTTATCGAAATCGTTCCCAAGAGCGAGTTCTACGACTTCGAGTCGAAGTATGCCGTGGGCGGCTCTCAGCACATCTGCCCTGCACGCATTCCCGATGATGTGACGAAGGTTATGCAACGCGAAGCGGAAAACGCTCATAAGGCGCTCTCGTGCAGCGGCACTTCTCGTACCGATTTCATCCTGGAAGACAACGGTGATTGCTGGGCTTTGGAAACCAACACCATTCCTGGTATGACCGCAACGTCGCTTCTTCCCGATGCGGCACGTGCCGCTGGCATGACGTTCCCCGAGCTGTGCACTAAGCTTATCGAGCTTGCATTGGAGGAACCTGTGCGATAAACGGGTGCAAGAAACAAGGTTGGCTGATGGTCAGCTAAAGAGACAAGCCATACTAGAAAGACGACCCCAGAGTTCCTCTAGGGTCGTCTTCTGATTTGTGGTTCGGTGTTCTTAACGGGAAGGGTGGTTTGGGATCGAATCGATCGATTCCAAGGAATGACAGCGACCCTGAAAATCATGAGGCGTCTTGCAGCTTCGGTCATCATTCGGCGCTATCGACTCAAGCATCAATATCAATATAGGGAAGCTTAAAAGACAGAAGATGATGCAAACAGACTTTATGTTGCTCTAATGAACGATAAGCCCAGAGTCGAGCTAATAACAACAACAGTCATCGAAAAGAGCCGTCGCTCGCTGAGATTTAGCGAGGAGTATGGTTAAAACAGCCCGCAGCTTTTCAGTCCGAATACCGCCAATGCGACTAACGCCAACAAAAATGCCCAACTGATCAAAAAGCATCCCTTGTTTCCTTCCCTGCTTTTCTGAACCATCAGGTCGGTAAAGCCGCGGGACTTCTTGAGAATGGCGGTGTGACTGTCTCCCTTGGGCATGTCGGCTCGTTGCGTGGGTTGCCAGGTTCCATGGGAATCCAAAATCGATTGCACTCCCTGGTTTTTGATGTCGATACGTGGGCGTATTCCTTGTGAAAGAGACTTCATGGTTGTGCGCATGAACGTTTCGAAGTCCGATTGATGAGCCTTATCGAAGCAGAACAAGGCAACTTCGCCCCAATAAAAACCTGGTTCTGGCTGATCGGTGAAAGCAACGAACGACAGGACGGCATGCATTTCCCAGCTCTTAGCGGCAAGTAGGTTGAGCTTATGGGATATCTGCTCATCAAGATAGCCTAATACATCGCCATAATCGTTTACGACCCATGCACGTGTTTGACCTTTCAGGGGCTTGAATTCGATTTTGAAAACATCGCCGATGATGCAATTCGATCCAAGCAGAATCGCCGCATCTTTCTTTGAAGTGGTGTCGAAACGGGCATATGCGCCGTAATAGCAATCAGGCAGCATCGGGTCTCCTATCTGAAATCAAGTGAAAAAAGCGTAACACAAACGAAGAAGCGGAATAGCCGTCATCCATCGATGCTGGCTGACTTACAATGAGAAGGTTATAAAGTGGTAGAAGCAAACATGGAATCATCCATGTGGGAGATAAGGAATATGCCGTGCGTGGTGATTTGCTCGCGTATATCAGTGACGGAACCCCTCAAGCGATCATCGATCGCTATGCATCGCTTGCTGATGCTTCGAAACAAAGCAATTATGGTGAACTCGACCGCGATATCGTGGTTATAGACACCGAGACAACCGGTTTCTCGTTTAATCACGATGAGCTGACGCAGATTGCGGCCGCTCGCATGGATAAGGGCGAGATAGTCGATTGGTTTGTGACGTTCGTAAACCCCGGGAAGCCTATCCCGGAAGATGTTGCGCACTTGACCAATATTCACGATGAGGATGTTGCCGACGCCCCTTCTCCGGAAGAAGCGCTTGCTCAGCTTGTCGAATTTGTTGGTGGGTCGAAGCTTGTGGCCCATAATGCCGCTTTCGATCGCACCTTCACTACGCGGCATCCAAGCGGATACCCCCTGCTTGAGAACACTTGGCTCGATTCCTTAGACCTTGCTCGTATTGCTCTCCCCCGCTTGAAATCCCATCGGCTTATCGACTTGGTTCGCACCTTCGGTGCGCCGGTTTCCACGCATCGTGCGGATGATGACGTTGCGGCTACGTGCGCCGTGTTCCGTATCCTGCTGGCTGCGGTGGATGCCATGCCGAAGCCTTTGGTGGCAAAAATCGCATCGCTTGCAACATCTGAACAATGGGAAACTCAGATTGTTTTCCAGCATTTTGCCGACCATTACGGTGATGCTGCGGATGTAGCATCCGATGAGGTTGCCTTGATCGAAGACGCCGCGCGTGACATTGTTTCACGTGAAACAAATGAAGGTCAGCTTTCGTGGGCGACAAGCCAGCTTGATCTATTTTCGTTGCAATCAATCCGCCGCGATCGCCTTCGCAAAATCGAAAACAAGCCGAAGGTCGATGCGGATGCAATTGCCTCCGATCCGCTTCGCAGCATGGTATATCCTACTGCCGAGGAAATTGCTAAGGCCTTCAGCCAAGAGGGTCTTGTAGGCAGCCTGTATAAGAATTACGAGCCGCGCGCCGAGCAGAGGGATATGAGCACTTCGGTGCGTGATGCATTCGCTTCTGGTCGTAATCTTGTGGTTGAGGCTGGAACCGGTGTCGGTAAATCTATGGCATATCTGGTTCCTTTGGCGTTGACCGCGCAAAGGAACGGCATCACCGTCGGCGTGGCGACCAAGACGAACGCCTTACTCGATCAGCTGGTGTTCAAAGAGGTTCCCGCGCTTGCGAAGGCGTTGTGCTCATCCGACCCCAATGCCAAGCCGTTGACCTGTGCGCCGCTGAAGGGCTTTGCTCACTATCCTTGCCTTCGCAAGATTCGCAGCGTGGTCGATGATGGCGCTGCAATGAAAGAGATTCAGGGTAAGGAGCTGTCGCAGGCTCCGGCAATGGCGGCGCTGCTTTCGTTTATCGAACAGACCGAATACGACGACATTGATGGTTTGAAGCTTGACTATCGTTTGCTGCCGCGAAAGATTATCACGACGAGCAGCCAGGAATGCCTGCGTCGCAAGTGCCCGTTCTTCGGCAACCTGTGCTTCGTCCATGGGGCGCGCAAGCGCGCTGAAGCGGCGGACATCTTGGTTACCAATCACAGCTTGCTGTTCTGCGATATGGCCGCCGATGGCGGTTTGCTGCCGCCGGTTCGTTATTGGGCGGTAGATGAGGCCCATGGTGCCGAAAGCGAGGCTCGTCGCGCTTTCTCTATCGAGCTTGATGCCGAGGGTATCCTGCGAGAGGCTCGTCGGGTATCTGCCGATGACGCTCGCAGGAATGTGTTCTCTCGTGCGGAACGCCGTGTGGTCTTGAATGGCGCGAAAGAGGAAAGCGAGACGCTGTTCTATACGCTGACGCAAAAAGGCAAGACTGCAGGCGAGGCATACCGTCAGGCTGCTGAAGCTTTCTGCGCGAGCCTGAAAGGTTTGCTGTTCTTTGATACGAACCGGCACGGGCGCGGCTATGAAATCGTTGAGTTGTGGGTCAACAGCGATATCCGCGGTTCCGCTACCTTCGGCGATATCGTGGACAAAGGCGTTGCAATGCGTGAATCTGCCGAGAAGCTGATAGCGGCTTGTCAGAATCTGGTGGCGTATCTTGAGGATATCGAGAACGCAGCTGCGATTCAGCGCGAGATTGCCGCGATGGCCATCGATCTGAAAGAACAGGTCAATGCGGTTCAGGTGATTCTCGAGGACCCCAATGAAAGCTATGCGTATGCTGCAACGTTGTGCCGGAAGAAGGATCGTATCGGCGAAAAGCTGCAGGGTATGCCCGTTAACGTCGGCGGAAAGCTGAACGATACGCTGTACGCCTCCACGCATTCGGTGGTATTTGCATCGGCGACGCTGTCCGTCAACGGTAGCTTCGATGGCTTCACGAACGCAATGGGTCTTGGTCAAGGCGAGTTCTCTCCTTTTGAAACCCGTCAGCTTGACTCGAGCTACGACTTTGACAAGAACATGACGGTGTATGTTGTAGCTGATATGCCTGAGCCGAACGAGCCTAGCTATATGGCTACCTTGCAAAAGTTCCTTGTTGAGGCTCATAAAGCGCAGCAAGGCTCGATGCTCACGCTGTTCACGAACCGTCGCGAGATGGAACGCTGCTTCGACTATGTGCAGCCTGAACTGAAGAGCGATGATTTGCGCTTGGTGTGCCAGAAGTGGGGCGTGTCGGTGAAGGGGCTGAGGGATGATTTCCTTGCCGACGAGCATTTGTCGCTGTTCGCGCTTAAAAGCTTCTGGGAGGGTTTTGATGCTCCGGGCGCAACGTTGAAAGGTGTTGTCATTCCGAAGCTTCCCTTCATGAAGCCGACCGATCCGCTGTCCTGTGAGCGTGCCGAACGCGATGACCAGGCTTGGCGACACTATGTGCTGCCCGCAGCGGTGCTTGAGGTGAAGCAGGCGGCTGGTCGATTGATTCGTCGCGCCGACGATACCGGCGCGCTGATTCTTGCGGATCATAGGTTGGTTTCGAAGAGTTACGGCAAGGTCTTCCTGAATTCCTTGCCAAGCAGCAATATCAAGGTGCTTCCCGCTGCTCAGATAGTTGCTGAATTGGCGGCAGCGAACAAAGGCTGAACCTGGCGACGTGTATGAGAAGACGAGACGACAAAATCGCCCGAGCAGCTCACATCAAAGAGAGGACGCACGGAACGTCGAATGAGATATCCCTGAGCGTTCTCGATGCTGCTAAATATAAGGAAACAACTCAGCGATTCAGCTTAAGGGATTTGCTTGCCGACCGTAGGGATGCGCGCGATCAAAGTGTTTCACGTGAAACAGGTGAACATGTTTCACGTGAAACATCCAAGCGCGGATCGTCGTCCTGTGAGCAAGCTACCGGAGATGATGCTCGGAAATGCCAAAGCAGGCTAAGGATCGAAAAGAGGTCCGTCAAGCAAACAGCAAAACGCAAGAAGGCCGTTCATGCATCAGATTCTGGCGAAAAGGCTTCGTCGAAGATGCAGGCCGCCCCTAAGCGCATGTCCATTGAGCAGGAGGTCGCGCGAAGGAAAGCGCGCCGTCGCAAAGGGCGAATCGTTGCGATATCCACCGTGGTGGCCGCCTCTTTAGCGATCGTGTCCGTTGGCGTTTGGGCTTGGCATTGCCAGGTTACCGAGCAGCAGGGATATGAGTCTGAGCTTATGGATGCTTTGAGACTGGTTTCTGAAGCCGATGAGACCATTTTGCAAATAGACGCAATAGTGGATGATCCTTTTGCAGTGGAGACCGATGAACAAAGGCAAGAGGTGTATTCCTCGATCGAGCAAACCAAGGGCTTGTTGACCAACGCCGACGGGAAGGCTCGCGAGGTTTCGGAAAAACTGTCCGATCCATCCGTCCGCGAAGTCGCTAACCAGACGGTGATGTCGATATCGGCGCGTCAGGACATGATAAAGCATGGCTTGCAGCTTGTTGAGGCCTCGGAAAGTGCTGAGCTGGCAACCGAAAAATGCGATACTGCTTGGCAGGTGGTGTTGGATGCAGATGCCCAGGCTCGCGAAGCGACGAAACATGCCGGGCAGAACGAGGTCGATGCGTCAAAGCAGCGCACCTTAGAGGCGAAGGAGCTGTTTTCCAAGGGTCGAGAACAACTTGAATCTCTTCAGGTGGATTGTCCGACAGCAGATTTTACGGCGCTGATCGAATATGTTGAAAAGCGCATGAATGCGTTGGACTTAGCGGTCCGGTCCGATGATGCGCTATCGGAGAAGAACAAGGAAGAGGCCATTGCCTTGAACGATGCGTATAACGCTGCCGAAGAGGAAGCGGCGGCTATGGCTGTCAGCTTGCCAAGCGACCCAAAGCAGTTGATCAAAGACGCGTATTTCACCACCTGGTCTGAAGTCATTCGGTCATATGGCGGGCAGCGTGCAGCTGCCGGGACCAGTGATGCAGTTATACGTGATTATTTGGGCGCGCAAGGCAAATAGCGTATACTGCATCCCGTATATGCCTTGCTGTAATTGAGGAACGAAAGGCACAAAAATGCCGGATATTAAAGAGCATATCGCATACCTGTCACAGGAAATCGGCGCCCGTCCCGCTGGCACCGAAGAGGAGCAGCAGGCTGCGTTATACATTACTGAACAATTCCAAAAGGAAGCGGGCCTGCCTGCGAGCATCGAGGATTTCAATGGCGTTGGCGACCCTCATCTGCCTAGCATGATCTGCTGCGGCGCTGCTGCAGTGCTCGCATTGCTTTCGTTGATCGTGCCTGTATTGAGCATTATCGGGGTTATCGGCTGCCTTGCGGCAGCAGGCTTGTTTGCTGCCGAGTATCTGGATAAGCCCATCATCTCGAAGTTGCTGGGGAAAGGTGTGAGCCAAAACGTTGTGGCTAAGTACGCCCCCGCGGCACCCGAAGATGGCGAAGGAGCTCGTCGCCGAAAGGTCATCTTGGTGGCTCGTTACGACACCGGCAAGGTGCGCGCAGAGCTCGCGGGCCCCACGGCGCAGTTCATGCCGCTTGTCGGTAAAATCTCCTTCGGTGCGATGGTTGCCCTTCCCGTGCTGCTGCTCATCAAGGGCGTTGTGCTGGGTTCTTCCGAAGGTACGCTCACTACGATTTTCACGCTGCTGACCGTTATCGCCATGCTGCTCACCGCAATCCCGCTGGCGCTTGGCGCATTGCATCAGACCGCTGCCTATAACGAGGGCGCGAACTGCAATGCTTCCGGCGTTGCCGCCCTGCTCGAGCTGGCTCGACGCATCGGCGCGGGACGCGTGAGCGAAGCAGAGATCGCCGAGCGCGAAGATGCTCTGATGCATGGACCGGAAGCTGCATACGAAAGCGGTCTCGTGCCCGAAGGTGCGGAGTTCGTGTATTCCCCTCACCCCCGTTCCTCTATGGAGGACGAGGAGAGCCTTATCGCCGCCAAGGCTGCGATCTCGGCGTTGTCGGGCAAGCCTGTCGACGGCATGACCGCTGAAGAGGTGGAGCGTAATCTTCAGAAGATCGAGCGACATGATCGCGAGGAAGCTGAAGAGGAAGCTCGCATGCAGCGTATGGAGGCGCGCGCCATCGAGAGCGCACGCCGCGATGCGGAGCAGGCCCGTCTTGCAGCCGAGCAGGAGCAGGAGAAGGCTCTTGAGGCCCAGCAGATGCAGGAAGCCGCGCAGGCCCAGGCTGAGTTCGAGGCCCAGCAGGCAGCGGCTCAGCAAGCTGCCGCCCAGCAGATGCAGGCTGCTGCGGAGCAGCAGCGCGCGGCTCAGGCAAGCGTGCCCGATTGGTATGCCCGTGCTCAGGAAAAGGCGAAGAAGCCTCGCAATGCCGAGAAGCCGGCGCAGCGTTCTCGTTACGCCAGCGCCCTTGATGCCGCAGTCGCTGAAAGCGCCGGGCATTTCGCAAAGGCGAACAATATCGTGGAGCATGAGCTTGAGCGCTCCTTCGACATGGATCGCGACACCATTCGCGAGGTTCGCGCTCCGCAATGGGCAACCATCGCGCCTGTGCAGCCCACCGTGCAACCCGAAACCGAGCAGCCGGTCGTGAATACCGAGCCCGCCAACGTTTCCGTGAACGCGGTGTCGGCGGCTGAGCAGGTTACGCGCATGCAGCAGGTCCCCATGCAGGAGGAATCCGCTGTCCAGGCTCCTGCACCTCAGCAGGCCGTGCAGCCCGCGCAGTTCAATGCGCCGGTTGATACGGTTTCCGTTGCCGATACCGACGTCGTGGCGACCCAGCACGATGTCGTCGCTCCGGTTGCCGGCTCTGCGGCACCGGCCGTGGTAACCGAATCTGCATCTGAGCAGCTTCCCGCTCAGCAGCCCAGCGCGCAGTTTGCCGCAGTGCACGTTTCCGAGCCCGAGCCTGTTAAAACCCAGGCCGTCGCTCCTGCGGAGATCGCCGATCCTTTCGCTACGGCGGCTACGCCTCCGATCGACGTGACGAAGCTTCACCTTGACGACGTTCCGCCGATGGGCGATGTTCCCATGCCGGCGTTCTTGGATCCGCGCAAGGTGCAGGAAGAAGCTCAGTCCCGTCAATCCGATGCCCCCCGCTCGGGCAATCGCGTCGATGTGACGCAGGCTTCCATCACCGAGAACGGCCGAGTCGATGCGACCAACGCCCCCGCGGTGGCGGCTGCAGCACCCGTGTCCGAGCCCGTAGATGAAACGGTGCCGGAGTTGCAGGCGAAGCCGCTTGCCATTCCGGATGTTTCCGCGGTTCCTGTGGCGCCTGTCACTTTGCCGGAGGTAGCTCCGGCTGCTTCGGCTGCTCCCGTTGCGGCAGCGGTGAAGCAGCGTGCCCCCCTTGCCGACGTCGAGTCTGCCGGCAAGACCGCAGCGCGCAGCTTGCTTAACCTGCTTCCCTCCATCGGGTCGTCCGACATCAAGGCTGCTCATGAGCAGGAGTCCGAAGACGATGAGGTGTCCGGCGAGGAGAAGGGCTCCAAGCCTTCCCTGCTTGCTTCCTTGCCTTCGCTGTCCGGTTCCATTAAGGCGGCGGATGCCGCTCAGGCCCAGCCGGGCGTGAGCGCTGCTGCCGGGTTCGGCACTGCCGGCGCTACCGGTTCGTTCGCTCCGGTGAGCAGCGAGCTTGCCAGCACCATGGATCCCGAGGACATGTACGTCGACGATGCGGACGATTCCGCTTACGAGGACCATTTCACCGAAACGGGTGCGTTCGCCGGCCCTGGCTACATGGAGATGCCGAAGTCGCGCTTCCGTCGCCTGTTCGACAAGTTCCTCCATCGCAAGGATGACGAAGAGGACACGCCGCAGGAGTGGCTCGATGTGGATGACGACTTCGAGGCCCGCGCCGCCGGAAAGGCACGCGGCGGCTGGGAGAGCTTCCAGGAAGAGCACTACGAGCGTGGCGAGTATCAGGGTGATTATGCCCTCGAGGCCGGTCAGGATGCTGCTGTGAACCTGGGCGCTACGCAGGCCCTGCCCGCTATGCAAAGCAGCGATCTCGGGGCAACCCAGGCGTGGACGCCTCAGCCGATCGACGTCGAGGCGGTCGGCCAGGAAGCTTCGCGCGTTGCTTACGACGATTCCTTCGATGTCGATGATGTGGCCGATGACGAGCAGTCCCAGTCCAACCGCTTCCGTCCGTGGCATGGCGGGTCTTATTCCGCTCGTCGCATGGAGAGCAGCAATCTGTCCTCCGAGGAGCTTGCCGATGAGGCAGCTGCCGCAGCGGTGCCGACGCCCGTCGAGCTGAACGAGGAGCTCAACGAGGTGTACCAGTTCCGCAATCCCGACATCGATGCCGAGGTGTGGTTCGTGGCTCTGGGTTCCGAGCTCGCTCAGAACTCCGGCATGAGGGCGTTCCTTGAAACCCATCAATCCGAGCTGCGAGGTGCGTTCATCGTCGATATCGACGCCATCGGCGCAGGCGATCTGACCATGATCGAGCGCGAGGGTTTCTTGAAGCCTTCGAAAGCGTCGTCTCGTATGAAGCGCTACATCCGCAAGGCTTCGCAGGCTACCGGCATCAAGGTGGCATCCGGTGCGTTGGTCGGCGACGAAAGCGCTGCATCGTACGCCGCGAAGCATGGTTGCCAGGTTACCCATCTGGTGGGCATGGAAGGTGGCAAGCCTGCGCTGTACGGCCAGCAGGACGATATCGTCGAGAACATCGACGAGAAGAAACTGGCCTCCAACGTGGACTTCCTTATGGAGTTGTTGAAGAATATGTAAGACCTGTAACATGCTCGTTATCTGTCTGGATGGCCGCTGGCCTATAATTTCAGCCCGCACGAGCATGAACTAAAGGTGCATTCACCGATTCCCGGCGATTGCGCTCTTATACAGGAACTAGAGAGGTTTACTATGGCTATTGAGGCATACTGCGTGAAATGCAAGGCAAAGAAAATAATGAAGGATCCCGTTGAGGGCGTCACGAAGAACGGCAAGCCCATCACGAAGGGCAAGTGCCCTGACTGCGGCACCACCATTTGCCGCATCGGCGCTGCAAAATAGCATATCGTTCGAGCAACAACCAGCAATGCCCGCCCTGCGCGGGCATTGCTGGTTTTGAAGCGGCGGGAATGTATGACACGAAAGGAAGGGAGCGTAATGGGCGGCACACAGAAAATCGACCTGTACGAGAATTTCAAGAGCATCAACTCGATCGATGCTGACAAGTACAAACGTTACGATGTGAAGCGCGGTCTGCGCAATGCCGACGGCACCGGCGTGCTGGCGGGTTTGACGGGCATCTCCAATGTGCATGGCTACGTCATGTCCGATGGCGAAAAACTCGCCGACGAAGGCGAGTTGCGCCTTCGCGGGTATGATCTTTACGACCTTCTGGGTGTTGATGCGAAGGACCGCCGATTCAACTACGAAGAGGTTTCCTATCTGCTGCTGATGGGCGAGCTTCCCACCGAACAGCAGCTTTCCGGCTATATCGCCACCATCGATGCCCAGCGTGAGCTGCCTGATGGTTTCACCGCGTCCATGATCATGCGCAACACCCCTCCCGATATCATGAACGTGCTGGCTCGAACCATCCTGCTTCTGTATGCATATGACGAAAATGCCGAGGATCGATCCGTTCAGCATGAGATCAGCACCGCCATCTCGCTGATTTCCCGTCTCCCCCGCATCATGGTGCTGACGTATTACGCGATTCGCGCGCGTTACAACAACGAGTCCATGATCATGCATCGCTTCATTCCGGGTCAATCCACCGCCGAGACCATTCTTTCCATGCTGCGCCCCGATAGGCAGTTCACGGCAGAGGAAGCGCGCATGCTTGACATCATGCTGTGCCTGCATGCCGAGCATGGCGGCGGCAACAACTCGTCGTTCACCACGCATGTGCTGACTTCTGCGGACACGGACCCGTACTCCACGTACGCAGCGGCGATCGGGTCGCTGAAGGGCCGCAAGCACGGTGGCGCGAACCATCAGGTTCTGGCCATGCAGAAGGAAATCAAGGACAACGTCGTCAATTGGGAAAACGATGACGAGGTTGCGGCATACCTTGCGAAGATTGTGAACAAGCAGGCTTATGACAAGAGCGGCCTGGTCTACGGCATGGGTCATGCGGTTTACACGCTGTCCGACCCTCGTGCCGTCATTTGCAAGCGCTTCGCAGAGAAGCTGGCTATGGGCACTGAATTCGAGGCCGAGTTCCGCCTGCTTGAGAAAATCGAGCGCTTGGCGCCCGAGGTCATCCTCAATGAGAAGGGCACAAGGAAGGACATGTGCGCGAACGTGGACATGTATTCCGGCTTCGTGTACTCCATGCTGGGCATTCCGGAGGATCTGTTCACCCCGCTGTTCGCCTGTGCTCGTATGTCCGGTTGGGCGGCCCATCGCTTCGAGGAGATCGTCTCGGGCAAGCGCATCATCCGCCCGGCTTACAAGTCCATTTACAAAAAGAAGCGTGAGTACATCCCTATGGACGAGCGGTAAGCGCAACATAAGGCAAAACCCTGTAAAAGCGCCTGGAGCTAATCCGGGCGCTTTTCTATTGTTTTAGAACGAGTAAATAGACAGCAGAGTTGAAAGTTACATAAAATCATATCATTCACTATTCAATCGAATCTGATGCTTCGGAGCAGGTGGAACCCTTGCTTGCCTCAAAAGATCGTCCGTTCGAGCTTGCCTGTAGTGGCTTCTCGCTAGAAGGGTTTTTGCCAACTTCGATGATGGAAACTGCATTCTGGGCCTTGGAGAGGATGATGCCTCGTTTGCCCCCAAGTTAATGCCTTTTCGGGTTGTCTGTGAGGGTTCCTCGTCGAAATGGTTTGCACTGGTTTTACCGATGCTGTGTTTGGGGTTATCTTCCGGTTTGCATTGCCCGTGTTGATTTGCTTTGCAAGTGGCACGCTGAACCTGCAATTGCTTCCTGAAAAAGAAAACGCCCGGAGACCCGGGCGATAGCATTCTGGCGGAGGAAGTAGGATTCGAACCCACGGAACCTTGCGGCTCAACAGTTTTCAAGACTGCCGCCTTCAACCACTCGGCCATTCCTCCATATAGCTTGCTAGGATACCATATAATGTTGCTTATGAATGACGAAGAATACATGCGCATGGCGCTTGAGGAAGCGCAACGTGCGGCGGATATGGGAGAGGTTCCCATCGGCGCCGTGGTTGTGTACCACCCTATCGACAAAGGCACTCGCCGTCCCCTAGCGGAGCCTCGCGTGATTGCGCGAGCGTGCAATATCCGCGAGACGCAGCAAGATCCTGCAGGGCATGCGGAATTCGTTGCCATGAAGCAGGCCGCGGCCGAACTTGGCATGTGGAGGCTCACGGGTTGCACAGTGTACGTGACGTTGGAGCCGTGCATCATGTGCGCCGGACTGATGCATCAGGCTCGAGTCGACCGCTGCGTGTTCGGCGCGCCCGACCCGAAGGCAGGTGCGTTGGGCACGCTGTATTCCATCCATGAGGACAAGCGCCTCAACCATACATTCGATGTGAAAGCCGGTGTGCTGTCCGAAGAATGTGCAACCATGTTGCGAGAATTCTTCAAGGCACGTCGAAAGAAACGAACGGAGCAGCAGTGATGCAGCAAAACGAAAAGCAGAATGTTTCACGTGAAACATTGGAAGGGTCCGTGGATATGCTCGACATAGCCCGCGTAGCCCAAGATGTGGAAGCTCGCGAGTTTGCCGGCATGGGTTCGCTGAAGCTAGTGGCTCCGGCGAAGGTCAACCTGTACCTGAACGTCCAGGGTATGCGCGAGGATGGGTACCACGAGGTATCCACAACAATGCACGCGTTGATGCTGCATGACGTGCTTCGCATGAAGATCATCCCGGGCACCGGCGAGGCGGTGAAGCTGACCACGCGCAGCTTCGAGGGTCTTGCTCCCTTGGATGTCGATCCGCAGGACAACATCGTGGTGAAGGCCATCCTGAAGCTTGCCGAGGCGTTCGGCCGCACGCTTGGCGAAGAGGAAACGATGCGCGTGCATCTGGAGAAGCGCATCCCCATCCAGGCTGGTTTGGGTGGCGGCTCCTCGGATGCCGCAGCGGCGCTGCTGGGATCGGCTGTTTTGTGGGGCGAAAGCGTTCTGGACCCGCGAATCAAAGAGGTTGCAGCTCAGCTGGGTGCTGATGTTGTCTTCTTCTTGCAAGGCGGTTGCGCACTTTACGACGGCATCGGCGAGCATCTGGTCCGCACGCTCAAGCCGATGAACGACTTCCTGGTGCTGGTGAAGCCCGAAGGCGGCGTTTGCACGGGCGAGTCCTACAAGAAGCTCGATGAGGATCCTCAGCCCATCCCGACCGAGGATGCGCAAGCTGCGGAATCGGCGGAGTATGCGATGAGCGTGCCGTTGCTGAACAACATGGCGAAGGCAAGCGAGCAGCTGAATCCGGGAATCCGCACCGTGCGCGAATGGTTGCAGGAGCAGCCGGGCGTATGCAAGGCTATGATGTCCGGCAGCGGCGCCGCGGTGTTCGCGGTATGCGATTCCTTCGCATCGGCGGCTAAGGTGGCAACTGATGCGCAGGCCAAGGGATGGTGGGCTCGCACCACCACGTTCGGACCCTTTAAGGCGACGCTTACCACGAATTGCTAAACGTATTCCTGAAGCAATGGTTTCGGCGCGGGAAGATGTAGTCTATCCTGCATGCAAGGCGGATGAGTCGGTTTCGAAAGGATGCCTGGCAAATCGAGGCGAAAGGGGAAAGCCTCGGAATCGAGCAGAAGGGGCAACCCGTAAAGGAGGAAGCTATGACAGCGGTAATCATCGTCGTTGCGATAGCTGTGGTGCTGATCGTGTTCATCATCGCGCTCTACAACAAGTTGGTGAAGCTTCGCAACATGGTGGACAACGCGTGGGCGCAGATCGACGTGCAGCTTCAAAGGCGTTTGGATCTTATCCCGAACGTAGTGGAGACTGTGAAGGGGTATGCACAGCACGAGAGCGCTACCCTGGATGCCGTCACGCAGGCTCGTGCGGCGGTGGCTAACGCAAACACTCCTGAGGGCCGCATGGGAGCTAACAACCACCTTACCGAAACCCTCAAAAGCCTGTTTGCGGTTGCCGAGGCTTATCCCGATTTGAAGGCGAACGCCAACTTTCAGCAATTGCAGGCTGAGTTGTCGAACACCGAGGACAAGATCAGCTATATGCGACAAAGCTTCAATGATACGGTGATGAAGTACAACACCGCTATCCAGACGTTCCCCGCCGTGCTCCTCGCCGGCGCTATGGGGTTCAAGGAGCGTCCGAGCTTCGCTGCTGAGGAGGGTGCTTCCACCGCGCCGAAGGTGACGTTCTAGCATGGTTGCAAGGTTGACGCGCATCATACCGTTGCTGCTTTTGCTGGCTTTTGCGGCCGGCGTGGTGTACGTGGTGGCATCATGGCGCTATTCGCCTGCGCGGGCGAAGGAGATCCTTATCAAGGCCTTCACCATGCTGAATGTGGCGTTGGCTGCGTTTTTCGGCTTGGCAAGCCTATATGCGTTGTCGGAGAGCAACGGCGATGTGCTGGATTTAACGCTCTCGTTCATGGTCACGGCGTTGGTGGCTTTGGGAATCACGTGGATATGCCGAGCCGTGTTCCTGAAGCATAATCCCTCGTATCGGATGAAGCCGATGAAAGCGAAGCGTTTGCGTCGCTCGCCCTGGCCTTGGGGAAGAAGATAGATTGCGAAGGCGCCCGATTTTCGGGCGCCTTCTTTTATGGTGAGGAAAGGCGCTGGGAAGACAGTCCACGAAGGGGTGGGATCGCGTCTCCGAAAAGGGCGTGCCGTTGAGATGATGGCTTGCTATAAGGTGCTTCCCCTGGGGTATTTCGTGCAAATGTGCGAAATCGTTCGAGACAGCCTGCAAGGTTTAGGAAGGCGTAGCAAAGGACCGGCTGCATAAGATGACGCTGATCAGGGCATGAAGACCCGAGAATGCGAGGGTTGAAAGAAAAAGCCCCCGCGTTTGCGGGGGCTGAAAATTCGTGGCGGAGAAGTAGGGATTCGAACCCTAGATGCCCTTGTGGGGCATACTCACTTAGCAGGCGAGCACCTTCGGCCTCTCGGTCACTTCTCCACGCTATAATAGGTGCGGGTAGATATAATACCTTGACTGTCGGAAACTTGCAAGGAGCATTCTCGATGCAATACACAAGGACACCTCATTTCCCAGGCAGCCAGCGGGATGGTGCGCGTTGCCGCGTCGCATGGCTGGTTGCGGTCGCTTTAGTGGTCGTTGCTTGCGCTTGCGCGCTGGCAGCTTTGCCGGGCAAGGCCTACGCGAAGTCGTATACCATGCCGCAAGTGGATATCCAAGCTCAGCTTGAAACCGACGGAACGCTTCACGTGGTTGAGCAGCGTACGTTTGATTTCGACGGTTCGTTCTCGGCGGTATGGTGGACGCTGAATCTACTGCCCACGAATGCGGAGTTCACCGTAAACGGCGTCCGCATGATGAGCGTTGACGGGTCCAACGACGCCGAAGGGTCCATGTCGGCGATGCCCGAGGTTCCGTTCGAGCTGAAATGGCGTGAGGAAGGTGGCCCGGGAAAGGATTCGTATTCCGTCGATAGCCCGAAGAACACCGTGTACGTATTCTTCGGATCCCAGCCCCAGCGTGTGGTCGTGGAGCTCGACTACACCATCACCAACATGGCGCAGGTCTACGATGACGTCTCTGAGGTGTACTGGCAGTATCTAGGCTCCGCCTGGGCGGTTCCTTCCGAGAACGTGACGGCTACGCTTCAGCTTCCCCTTCCCCAGGGCGTTACGGTCGATCCCGGCGAGAACGTGCGTGCGTGGGGCCATGGCCCGCTGAGCGGCAACGTTTCCATTAATGCCGATGGATCGGTCACGTGCACGGTTCCCCGTGTGGAATCCGGCGAATATGCCGAGATGCGCGTGTGCATCCCCTCCAAGTGGTTGACGAACGTGTCGCTGAGCACGCAGCGTCTGCATGCCGGCGAGCAGCGCCTGGACACGGTCCTGAAGGAGGAGAAGGCCTGGGCGGATACGGCGAACAGCAAGCGCATGATGTCGCTGGCGTTCTCCGTGGCATGCGTTGCCGTGTGCGTTGCGGTCTTGATTTGGGCCATCGTCATGTTCTTCCGTCACGGCAAAGAGCACAAGCCGGACTTCACGGAGCAGTATTGGCGCGACGTGCCGCGCCAAGGCATGCACCCAGCCGTTATCGGCCGCCTGTGGCGTTGGAACAGGGAAAGCACCGACGATCTTACAGCAACGATCATGCATCTGGCGCAGACGGGAGCCGTGCGTATTGATTCCGGTTCGTATATGGCACCGAAGAAGCATGGCGGCATGAAGACCGTGAACGACTTCTATATCACGAAGCTGGTGGAAGTCGATGCCGTGAGCGACCCGATCGACAAGGCGACGTTCAATCTGCTGTTCGACAGGGTGGCGTCAGGTCAGAACTCGCTATGGTTCGGCAGCATCAAGAAGTATGGCAAAGACCATTCGGAGCAGCTGGTAAACGCGGTGAAGAGTTGGCAAGGTGTGCTGACCGCGGAGACGGATAAGCACGGCTTCTTCGAGGAGAAGGGCAATAACCTGCGCGGATGGACGTGGACGATCGCTGTTGCGTTGCTCGTTATCGCCATGGTGATCTGGTTCATGTCCGACAACATGATGCCGATGATGTGCGCCGTCCCGACCGCTGCGGCCTTGGCGTTCATCGGCAACAACATGACGCGACGCAGCATCGACGGCAACAACCTGGTTGCGCACTGCAAGGCGTTGCGCAATTGGCTGCGCGACTTCAGCTCGCTTGAGGAGCGCCCGCCCGCCGATGTGAAGGTGTGGGGCGAGTTCATGGTGTACGCGTATCTGTTCGGCGTTGCGAAGCAGGCAATCGAGCAGCTTCGCAAGACGCAGCCCCAGCTGTTCGCGGTCGACCAGACGTACGGAGATACCTATGTGCCCTGGTGGGGTTGGTACACCTCCTATGAGAGCGGCGCGAACGCCGGGATGCCTGATGTGGGAAGCTTCCTTTCCTCGTCGTTCAACCAAGCTGTGAAGACCGCTAACGAGGCGATTCAAGCCGAATCGAGCGGCAGCGGAAGCGGCGGCGGATTCTCCAGCGGCGGTGGTGGCGGCTTCGGCGGTGGCGGCGGCGGAGCTCGCTAGTCGTTGAGAAAGTGAAACGCCGATCTGCGTCGCTTTGTGCGGCTGCAGGTTGGCGTTTCTTTATGCCCCTGGTAGCGGGTTGCGATAGAAGGCAAAGGGAAGGGTGTATGAAGAAGGAATTGCCCGCTTGGGCGTATAAGGTTGCCATCGTGGTGGCAACCATCATCTGGGGCTATAGCTTCGTGTCCATGAAGGGCGTTGTGGCGGTTATCCCGCCGGCGTGGCTGCTAGGGTTCCGATTCCTGTTCGCGGGTATCGTGCTGACCGCTATCCTTTGGAAGCGTGTTCGCAAGGCGTTCAGCGGCAAGATGGTGCTTGCCGGCACGGTGCTCGGCCTTGCCGATTTCCTGGCGTTCTGGACGCAAACCGTTGGTCTGGAGCACACGACACCAGGCATCAACGCGTTTCTGACCGCGACGTATTGCGTGATCGTCCCCTTCTTGTGGTGGATCGTGGCCCACAGGCGCCCAACGGTGTTCAATATCGGAGCCGCCGTGCTTGCCTTGGTGGGTATTTGGCTCGTGTCGGTCCAGTCGGGCGGCATGACCATGGGATTCGGCGAGGTTATGACGCTGCTGTGCGCGGTCTTGTTCGCCATGCATATGGTGCTGGTTTCGAAGCTCTCCCGCTTCCATGACGTGCTGGCCCTGACGGCGGTGCAGTTCGTTGCTGAAGGTTGCATGGGCTTGCTGTCGGGAGCGGCTTTTGAGACGTTCCCAGGGTTCGCGGT
>NZ_CAKTVU010000023.1 GCF_934630535.1 uncultured Senegalimassilia sp. | reverse complement strand
ATATGAAAAAAGAAAGCCCGCCAAGACCTTTCCGATCTTGGCGGGCCGAGCTGTAACACTAGTTTTGATACAGCCCCATTTTGGTGAACCGTTGGTCCTGATAAACGCTTACATGCGCTCTGGTGCAGATACGCCGATAAGGTTAAGCGTGAGCGCCAAAACCGTGCGCGTAGCATCGGCAAGGGCCAGACGACCGTTCTGGATAGCAGGCTCTCCACCGATGATATGGCAGTTGGTATAGAACTGATGGAACAAGCCGGCAAGCTCCTGCGCATAGTGCGTCAGGCGGAACGGAGCACGGTCACGTGCCGCCAAAGCAACAAGCTCGGCGAAGTCATCCATCTTGCGCATGAGAGCGATTTCGGACTCATGGGTAAGCACGCTAAGATCGACATCGGCCGGAATGACCTTTGCAGCCAATTCATCGGCGGAAAGCGATTCAGCGCCTTCACCAGCAGCCTTACGCAACACGGAGCAAATGCGCGCATGGGCGTACTGCACATAGTACACCGGGTTGGAATTGTCCTTCTTCTTAGCGACCTCGATATCGAAGTCGATAGGCTGATCGGAGGAACGCGAGAGCATCAGGAAGCGCGTGGCATCGACGCCGACTTCTTCGATGAGCTCTGCAAAGGTGACCATCTCGCCCGTACGCTTCGACATACGCACCGCTTCGCCATCACGGAACAGGTTGACCAGCTGCCCAAGCACGACCTCGAGCGCACCAGGATAACCCCAAGCGGCAAGCATTGCCTCGCAGCGGCGGATGTACCCATGATGATCGGCGCCCCACAGATCGATCAGATGATCGAAGCCACGCTGCATCTTGTCATAGTGATAAGCCACATCGGACATGAAGTACGTGTACTCGCCGTTTTCCTTCAAGAGCACACGGTCCTTGTCGTCGCCAAAATCAGTGGAGCGGAACCAGGTGGCGCCATCCTTGTCGTAAAGATAACCCTTCTCGTCCATGATCTTCAAAGAACGGGAAACGGGCGAAGTACCGTTTTCATCGGTCTCGTAAAGGCTACGCTCGCTGAACCACGTGTCGAACGTGGTTCCAAAACCGGTAAGCGTTTCACGAGCAAGATCGAGCATCTCCTGGTAGGCGATTTCACGGAAAGCTTCCATGCGTTCCTGATCGCTCACGCTCTCCCACTTGTTACCATCTCGATCGATGATGCCCTGGGCAATGTCTTTTACATACCCGCCCCCGTAGCACTTCTCAGGCATCTCGACATCATGTCCGAGCAGCTGCATGTAGCGAACGGAAACGGAATTGCCGAACACATCCATCTGAACGCCATGGTCATTGATGTAGTATTCCTCGGAAACCTGGTAACCTGCATGGCGCATCACGCGAGCGATAGCGTCACCGAGCGTTGCCCAGCGGCCATGGCCGACGTGCATCGGGCCCGTCGGGTTAGCGGACACGTATTCAAGGTTGACGTTATGAGGAACATCATCGGGCAACGTACCCTTGCCGAAATCGAAGCGCTCAGCACGAACACGAGCTGCAACCGACTGGAAGGCGGACGGCGCCAATTTGATGTTGATGAAACCAGGACCGGCGATCTCAACAGAGGCGATCATGTTGTTTTCCGGGAGATGATCAACGATGATCTGCGCGATCTCGCGCGGATTTTTGTGGGCCAGCTTTGCCGTACGCATGGCAACGGTCGAAGCCCAATCGCCATTGGACAGGTCGCGAGGACGCTCAAGTGCCGGAGCAGGACGCTCGGCCAGCTCCAGCGTCGCGTCTTCACAAGCAGCGGCGATAGAAGCCGCAATGAGGTTTTCCAATTCTTCGCGAATTTGCATTGTGATAAAACTTCCTTAAGCTAGCACCGAATACATAGTTCAGCATCTTACCATGCTTGTCGCAAGAAACCGATAAACGGTCGCTATGCAACATCGGTAAACCGAAAACCAAAAGCTCCCCCGCATATGCGAGGGAGCTTTCGGGCCTTGCCCAAAGATCAAATCTTGAACAAAGGCAAAGGCTTTAGGAGGTGCGACAGCGCATGCGCACGCACTGTCGCGAGTAAGCTTGTGTGCTGGTTTTCATTCGCAACCATAGGGCGAAGAAAACCTTACGGATTGAAAACAGCCTAATCATAATCCTGCATCCATTTTGGCGGTTCAGGAACGAATAACCTAAGCGATTTTCAATGTTTGCTGTACCAAAACCGCTACGTTGCGCTTCCGGAGAGACTCAGCAAACACCACCGTACAACCGATTAAGCGGTGATGACGGTGCCCGTCTTGCCCTCAAGGCCGGCAGCGGCGCACTCGAGGGAGGTGATGAGAGCCTTGCCCTTCGGGAAAGCCTCGACGTACTCGATGCAAGCCTCGACCTTGGGCAGCATGGAGCCGGGGGCGAACTGGCCCTGAGCGATGTACTCGCGAGCCTCGGCCACGGTCATCGTGGAGAGCTCTTCCTGGTCGGGCTTGTTGAAGTTGATGCAGACCTTCTCGACAGCGGTCAGGATGACCAGCATGTCGGCGCCGAAGTCAGCGGCCAGCTTAGCGGAGGAGCGGTCCTTGTCGATGACGGCGGGCACGCCCTCGTAGCCGTTCTCGGTCTCGAAGACCGGCACGCCACCGCCACCGGTGGAAACGACGATGTAGCCGTTGTCCATGAGGTCCTTCACGGCGTCGAACTCGACGATGCGCTCGGGCTTCGGGGAAGCGACGACCTGACGCCAACCGCGGCCAGCGTCCTCCTTGAAGGTCCAGCCGGTCTCAGCAGCCTTGGCCTTGGCCTCTTCCTCGGTCATGAAGGCGCCGACGGGCTTGGTGGGGTTCTGGAACGCCGGATCCTCGGGATTCACGACGGTCTGGGTGATGACGTTGGCGACGGAACGCATGATGCCGCGGGACTTCAGGTCGTTCAGGATGGCCTGGGACAGCTGATAGCCGATGTAGCCCTGGGACATTGCGCCGGCCTCGGGGAAAGGCATCTCCGGGGTCTTGCCGTCGTTGGCGGCGGCGTAGGCGAAAGCGTTGTTGATCATGCCGACCTGGGGGCCGTTGCCGTGGGACACGACGACGTTGACGCCGTCGCCGACCATGTCGACGATATGCTTAGCGGTGTTCTTCACCAGCTCGAGCTGCTCCTGAGGGCTGTTGCCGAGAGCGTTGCCGCCGAGGGCGATGACTACGGAAGGACCTTCACCTTTTGCGTAGGGCATGATTGCCTCCTTTTTGGGAATAAAAAAGCCAACCCATTGAAATGGGACGAATAATCGTCATAGGTTGGCAAGGAATCTCGATGCAATTCGTTGCGCCGCCACTGGGGCGGCGCAACGGTGAGTTTAGAACCTAGAGACTTAGCTCAGGGTTGCGTACATGACAGCCTTGATGGTGTGCATGCGGTTCTCGGCCTCGTCAAAGACCTTGGACTGCTTGGACTCGAAGACGTCGTCAGCAACCTCCATCTCGGTGATGCCGAACTGCTCGGCCTTCTGAGCACCGATGGTGGTGTTGGTGTCATGGAAGCTGGGCAGGCAGTGCAGGAAGATAGCGTCCTCCTTAGCGTAGCCCATGACCTCCTTGGTCACGCGGTACGGCTCGAGGTTCTTGATGCGCTCGCCCCAGACCTCGTCGGGCTCGCCCATGGACACCCACACGTCAGCGTAGATGACGTCGGCGTTGGTGCAGCCTTCCTTCACGTCAGCGGTCAGCTTGACGGTGGCACCATGCTCAGCGGCGATGGCACGGCACTCCTCGACCAGCTCGGCCTCGGGCCAGTTGGTCTCGGGAGCACAAGCGACGAAGTTCATGCCGAGCTTGGCGCAAACGACCATCATGGAACGGGCAACATTGTTGGCGGCGTCAGCCATGAAGACGACGGTGCGGCCCTTCAGATCGTAGTTGAAGTTCTCCTGCATGGTGAGAACGTCAGCCAGCATCTGGGTGGGATGCCACTCGGTGGTCAGGCCATTCCAAACCGGCACGCCAGCGTTGGCAGCCAGCTCCTCGACGTCGGTCTGAGCGAAGCCGCGGAACTCGATGCCGTCATAGAAGCGGCCGAGCACGCGAGCGGTGTCCTCGATGGACTCCTTCTTGCCCATCTGGGAGCTGTTGGGATCCAGGTAGGTCACGCCCATGCCCAGGTCCATAGCGCCAACCTCGAATGCGCAACGGGTACGCGTGGAGGTCTTCTGGAACAGCAGAACGATGTTCTTGCCCTCAAGGTAACGATGCGGAACGCCCGCACGCTTCATGTCCTTGAAGTTCTTGGAAAGCTTCAGCAGATACTCGATCTCCTCGGTGGAGAAGTCCAGAAGACGCAGGAAATGACGACCGCTCAGGCTTACAGGCATGGTAATTCCTTTCGATAGCAAGTTAACAAGAACTTATAAGTGCAGGCCGCGCCAAGTTTCAGCCTGCTGTTTCTACCGGAACGCGCTTTCACGCGCTCCGGGAAAAACCTAACAAGGGTTCCTGATTTCTCAGGATGCGTACCCTAAAAGGGATACTACGATTATGCGCTCTGCGCAGCGAGAAATCTAGTCCTCGCGCCAGATCGGCATGCTCATGCAGCGGGGGCCGCCACGACCGCGGGACAGCTCTGCAGAGGGAATCTCGATAGCATCGATGTTGTTCTTGCGCAGCAGCGCGTTCGTGACATCGTTGCGCTCGTAAACAACAACGCGACCAGGAGCGATGCACAGCGTGTTGGAGCCGTCGTTCCACTGCTCGCGCTCGGCGGCGATACGGTCGCCACCAGCGCAGGGAATCAGCGTGACGGGCACGCCCACGTACTTCTCGAGAACTTCCTCGAGGGTACCGGAGGTCTCCTTGACCTTGATGCCCTCGCCCTCGGGGGTGATCTCGAAGACGGTCAGCGGGCCCATGATGCCAGGATGGATGGTGAACTTGTCAACATCGATCTGGGTGAACACGGTGTCAAGATGCATCATGGCACGGTTGTTCGGGATGTTGAACGCCAGGATGGTGTCGACCGGGGAGGTCTCATCCTTGAAGATGTTGTGAGCGATCTCATCGATTGCGTCGGGCTCGGTACGCTGAGAGATGCCGATGGCCAGCGTATGCTCGTTGATGTTGAGGATGTCGCCGCCCTCGATGTGAAATGCGCTGTAACGGCTGTAGTACTGCGGAACATCCTTGAAGTCAGGATGATGCGTGAAGATGTACTCAGCGAAGATGGTCTCGCGGTTACGCGTAACGGCGTACATGCGGTTGATGGAAACGCCGTTGCCGATCATCGCGAACGGGTCGCGGGTGAAGTACAGGTTCGGCATCGGGGCGATGACCATCTTGGAGGACTCGGAAACCAGGTCAACCAAGGAGTTGGACTTGTCGGTGTGCAGCTCGGTGAGGTTAACGCCCTCCATGCACTTCAGAACCAAGTCGATGTTGGTCTTGTAGTTGTCGTTCAGATAATCGAAGAGGATCTTCTGATAACGCTCGGTACGGATACCGGCCTCTTCGATGAACTGCTTCAGGAACTGCTCACGCAGATCCGGATTGGCATCGAGCACCTCAGCCATGAGGTTCTCCAGATACACGACCTCCACGCCGTTGTCGCGGAGCGCCTGAGCGAAAGCGTCATGCTCAGCCTGGGCGACCTTCAGAAACGGGATGTCGTCGAACAGCAGCTCTTCGAGCGTGTTCGGCGTGAGGTTCAGCAGCTCTTTACCAGGGCGATGCAACAGAACCTTCTTCAAGGGCTTGATTTCGCTCTTGACGTTTACGCCTGCCATGAAAACCCTCCTTATGCCTTTTATGCATTTTCGGACTTCTTAGAAGAGGAACGCCCGTTGCGCACCGCGCGTTCCGACTGCAAAACAACGGTCTCATGCTTCACAATGAAATGCAACAACCAAAATTTCTCAAAACATAATTTTCAGGGTGACCTGGGCAAACGACAAATTTTAAGCTTTGTTTCCATCGCGTTTCTACACTTTTCCTTCACATTCGCTTTGGTTCACGACAGTTTACTTGTGCACTTGCATAATTTTCATGGGTCGTATCCGAACCCGAGCCGATCCATAGACGTTTTCTCTTGAAACCTTAGTTATGCATAAATTTGGAAAATGATGCATCACGGGATTTCGATGCGAAAGCGCCTATGGTCCGAACGGCCATTGATAGACGGACGCTATACCACTACGGCTAGTAGACATTTCGGCAAGGGCATGGCTGATTACGCTATAGGTTGATGTTCCCGACTGCACCATATTGCGCGTTTTCCCACTCCCCTTTTCAGTCAATCGATCAAGCTCGCAGCGATGAAGTTCGATGATTTGAACGGCAAGTCGTGCAACAGTGTTTTTGGGGTTGAGCGATTTGCTCTTGTACATAGCAAATGATTTACGGCGTAACGCAAATTGTTTTACCCCCGACCGGAATGCAAGCCTACGTGTTTTCACGGGTTTGCGGTATAATAACTGCGCTTTGAGCGCCCATGGCTCAACGGATAGAGCATCGGACTTCTAATCCGACGGTTGCAGGTTCGAGTCCTGCTGGGCGCGCCAGCGATTTCACAGGCCGAGGACGTTGTTTAACGTCTTCGGCCTTTTCATTTCAAATCGATGAGCCAAAAGTTCGCTTGCGATGCACTTCCGCCGACTCAGGCTCAGTACCCCCGCATTTCGGGCGGTGTCGGCTTCGCCTTGAGGGCGAACAGCGAATCTTCCTCTGGATCCCGCTAAACATATGCTTCAATCTAAGGTCGAAATTGCGACAAATACAGTTACTTTGCAGGTGAAGCCACGAATCGATCGAGTCACTCACTCATTTCGCTTGCATGCTAGAAAATGTGCAGCAAGGAAGTGCCCTAAGGGGCAAGGACATAATGGACGGTAAACAGCGTATCGATGGCGCGTTGTGCAAGGTTTGTCACCAGCTTGTCACCACTGTTGTCATCACAAACAAAAAGGCCAGAACCGATAAGGCTCTGGCCTGGGGCTTTAGTGGAGCGGGTGACGGGAATCGAACCCGCGTTAGAAGCTTGGAAGGCTTCAGTTCTACCATTGAACCACACCCGCGACTGGTCGGGACGACAGGATTCGAACCTGCGACATCCTGCTCCCAAAGCAGGCGCGCTACCAGGCTGCGCCACGTCCCGACATCCAAACAGCCTAGCTAGTATACCAGACTTTCTACGCGTTTTCGGACAATTTTGCGCGAAGTTCACGAAGGGCGTTTCCACGATGGGAAATCGAGTTCTTCTCCTCCGGAAGGGCCTGACCAAGGGAGCGCTCGAATCCGAAAACCTCGGGAAGGAACAGGGGATCGTAGCCGAATCCGTTAGCCCCCTGCGCCTCATGGGCTATACGGCCCTCGACCGTTCCTCGGGCGTCGAATTCCCTACCCTGCTCATCAAGGTATACCAGATGGCAAACGAAACGAGCGGTGCGCCGACCATCTTCAACGTCAGCGAGCGCATCGAGCAGTTTTGCGTTGTTTGCAGCATCGTCGCACGGTTCGCCGGCATAGCGCGCGGAATGCACACCAGGAGCGCCGTCGAGAGCATCGACCTCTAGGCCGGAATCATCCGCAAGCACCGCCATACCGCCGCTTGCTTGCTGCGCTGCATGGGCTTTGATGCGGGCGTTTCCCAGAAACGTTTCGGCATCCTCGACCGGATCGGACTGAACGTCGGCCTGCTTGAGGGTTTTAAACTCCCAGCCGGGAAAATCGAGCGCTTCGGCGATTTCGACGGCTTTGTGAGCGTTGTTGCTGGCAATTAGCACGGTTTTCATAACGGTTCCTTTCGAGCCGAGTTAAGCGATCCTAGAATTCGATATGGGACACGCTGGTGATGGGCATGCAGAATGCACGGCTGCCGAAGCTTTGGAACTCCGCAACGTCATCACCGGTGGTGTTGAACTCATATTCTGCTGTGTGACCTGCCTGGGCACGCTGATGATGACGGTCTAGGATCTCGGCGACATCGCGAGCCGCTTCCTTTGCCGATGAGATAAGCGTGACTTCGTGCCCCACCACACCACCGATCAGCGCCTTGAGAAGCGGGAAATGGGTGCAGCCGAGAACGAGCGTGTCGATATGGCAACGCCTCAGCGGCTCTAGATACTCTTTAGCGATAGCCTGAAACGGTGGCCGGATGTAGACCTTCGATGCAAGCGAGGTGTAGTTCTCGATAGGGCCCTCGGCCATGCGGATGCCCTGCTCGGCTATCTCGACGAAGCGCGGCGTGGCAGTGGAGAACACGGTGATTCCCGCATCCAGATGACGAATCGCCTTGGTGTACGCATCAGACTCAACCGTAGCCTTCGTGGCGATGACCCCGACGCGCTTGTTGCGCGTTGCGTGGGCAGCGGCACGCGCACCGGGCTCCACAACGCCGATAACGGGTACGGGAAACGTTCGCTGGGCATGCGCCAAACCCGCTGCAGTAGCGGTGTTGCACGCGATGACGATGAGCTTGACCCCGCGCTGCACCAGCCAAGAGCCGATCTGTTGGACGAATCCGTCCACTTCGGAAAGGCTGCGCGGACCATAAGGGCAACGCGCGGAATCGCCCACGTAGATGATGGATTCCTCGGGCAGCGCCTTCGCGATTTCGCGCGCTACGGTAAGCCCGCCGAACCCTGAATCGAACACGCCGATGGGCGCGTTATCGAATGTTTGCATGATATCCATGCCGCTCAGTATAGCGCATGCTTGCGGGCGCTTTCTGAAATGCGCGGCGGGTGCCATAGTATCTGCTAACCTGCTTGACAGGCGAAAAGTTCCAGAAAAGGGAGCAGCTGATCATGTCGAAGGAAAAAGATCGCAAAACCAATGCCATACGGGAAATGGAGGCGGCGCACGCCGATTTCGACACGCGCTTCTTCGAATGCCCCGAAGCGCTGTCCGGAGTGGAGGTTGCGGCGCTTTTGGAACAGGACCCGGACTGCGTGTTCAAGACGTTGGTCACTCAGGGAAAATCAGGCCAGCATTTCGTGTTCATGATTCCCGTTGCCTGCGAACTGGATTTGAAGAAGGCGGCTCGCGCCGCTGGAGAGAAATCCATCGCGATGGTGAAGTCTCGAGACCTTTTGGGGCTGACCGGGTATATCCACGGCGGCTGCAGCCCCGTGGGAATGAAGAAGCTCTTCCCCACCTTCATCGACGAGACGGCTGAGCTTTACGACCGGATCATGTTCTCGGGCGGCCGCATTGGATGTCAGATTCAAACGCCGCTGAGCGAACTGCAACGCGTTGTGCCCGTGGAATGCGTTGACCTTACCGTGGTTTAACGAAGACGCCCTGCAAGCATCGCTTGCAGGGCGTCTGAGCTTTCACCGTTTGCACGTTGATCACCAATGGCTGACCACGCAGTCGCCGGAATGGATAAGGGAATACAGCTCCTTTGCCTTCGCCGGCGGCAGGTTCACGCAGCCGTGGCTACCGTAGCCGTCTTTGTACATGGTCCCACCGAAATCAGGCTGCCAATCGGCATCATGCAAGCCGATGGCGTTACCGTCGAAGGGCATCCAGTACTGAACGGTTGATTCGTAGATCTTCTGCCCGTTCTCGTAACCGGTGAGCTTGCCGGGGCTTTGCATGGCGTTCATCCAGAACACGCCCACGCTGGTATCGTGCGTGCCATCGGGAATGCCGGAGATGCAATCGGACTCCCAAACAAGCGCGCCGGAATCATCATAGAAATAGACATGCTGTTCGGCCAGGTCGATATCGATATAACGGTTGCCCCAGTCGCGACCGCCGACGCCGTTGTAAGCGTCGCCGCTAGTAGCGTTGGGAATCTCAACGGTTTCGACGAGCCCTTCCTTGACGCCGTTGACCACTAGCTCCATAAGCGCATCGTAATCGATGGACCAGCCGTACACACCGCCCGAGACCGTGATGGTCTTGCCATCGGCGCGCGTATAGGTACGCGTAGTGCCGACGGTATCGCAATCGGCGGCAAGCTTGTCGACCCATGCTCGCATGGCTTCCTCATCAAGGACTGCCTGCACGTTTTCGTCAACGGTGATCCATTGCGAAATGATGTCGGCATCGACTTCCGCGGCGGTTGACTTGCCCATGGTCAGCACGATATCGGCGCCGATCATGGTGTTCGCCTGCTCGGCGGCGGTTTTCAATCGAGGATCGGTGGAGAGCACGGTGGGCTGCACCAGATGCTCGGAGGAAAGGGCGACTTTGGGATTGAGCTCGGCAAGCGCAGCGTCGGCGGCATCCATCACCTTCGATGCGTCAAGGGCGGTGCCAGCGACTTCCTTGCAAACGGTAAAGGAATTGCTTTGAGCATCGTAGGCGACCGTTGCGTTGAGAGGCTGGGTAGCCGATTCGTTGAACGCAGCGACCGCTGCGGACACGGTTTGCTCAAGGCCGGAATCGTTGTAGGAACTGACCATAGCCCCGGTTGCATCGTGGGTGCGCGTAAGCTCGACGGGCCAAAGCCATTCGTTATATGCCGAATATGCATCTTTAACCGCTTCGGAGGCGTTGAAGTTAACGCCGGCATCCTTAGCGGAAACCGTGAGGTTGAAGCCGTTGCCGGTAATGGTGAGCTTGTAGGAGTTCACCTCGTCTGCCAGCGCCTTTTCAGCATCGGCCGTAGACATAAGCGATGCGTCGAGATTGCCGATCTTAGTGTTGGGCATGAAATGGCTGCCGAAATACAGCGCCACGCCGCAGTATGCGATTGCCAGCACGCCCACCAAGCAGGCCGCAACGATGCCGAGCACCTTTCCGACACGCTTCTTAGGGCGGGACACACCCGTTGAGGGCATTTGCATGCCTGACGGCGTGTACACTGGGTGGCTGTTTTGCGCATACGGCGGATGGGCCGGCCTGGTTTGCTGGCCGTGCACCTGCTGCGGAATGAAGCCTCCGGGCTGGTTTTCGTTGTCTGAGAAAATGGGAGGGATATCGCTTGGCGCGACATGACGGCCGCGGGAAACTTTGTCGTTTTGGTTGTTGCTCATGATGCTCTCGCTGAATAGGGTGTAGATGATTTCATTGTAGCAACGTAATGCCCAAGGAGCGATACCTTGTGGACATTTTCAACGTGATAATTATGGCCATCGAGGCATCATTTCACGAACCAGGGAAAGAAGACAGGTTGCGCCCTGGCCGAACAAGGCGCACCTGGGTTTCTATCGCTGCAAGGAGGACGAGAGAAGCTGGCGGCTGACCGCACGATTGAGTTATCCGTGTCAGGGGGCTTACGTTTGGATTTGCGTTACCAACGGATTGCCAAACGGTCTGAAAACGGCCTGATTACGGCCTTTTATTCAACAGGTGTTCACAGTGTTTTAGACATAAAATAGACCGCCTGATCTGCGCAAACAGAACAGACGGTCTAGAAAAATGTTGGTGGAGCTGGCGTTCATTCGGTCGAACACGCCCTCCCCCGACTCGTCGAAGGTGAAGGCGATGCGCAGCCCGTCGCCGCCGTCCGGCCCGCCGAGCACCACGCGCGAGACGAACGTGCGCAGTATCGTGGCCGTGTCCATCTTGGCGGCCATGGCGTCCAACCAGTACAGGGCGCGGTCGCGGTCCAGGCTCGCGCCCTCCACGGCCTTGGCCACGGCCAGCTCGTCGCGCAGCAGGTCCTGGCGACGCTTCAGTGCGTCTATGCGCTCCTTGCCGCCCGGAGGCGCGATGCCCGACTCGATGGCCGCCCATATGTTGGCGTAGGCCGTCTCTATCCTCGCCAGCTCGCCCTCGATGATCGCGCTCTGCGGCTTCTCGTCGGCGCGCTCCTCCTCGGCATCGGCCAGCAGCTCGGCGATGCGCCGGCGGTTCTCCTCGCTTCCGAGGGCGCGGCGCACCGCCTCGGCCACGCGCTCCTCCACGTCGTCGCGGCCGACCGTGCGCCTGCACTCGCGGCACCGGTAGTAATAGTAGGTCGAGCCGGACGCGCTCGTGCCGCTCGTGCCCGTCATGGGCGCGCCGTCAGCGCCGTCGAACAGCTTGCCCGTGAGCATGAAGTCCGATGCGTTCGCGCGCTTGCGCGGCCTGTGCCTGTCGTTCAGCAACCTGATCACCCTCTCGACGTCCTCCATGGGCACGATGGCGGGCATCCCGCCCGGGACCGTGACCCCTGCATAGCTGTACTCGCCGCCGTTCTCCCGCCGCATGAGGATGCGGCGCACCGTCTGGAAGCGCCACCTGCCGCCCTTCTTGGTGCGGTACGGCTCCCACGCCCTCACGACGTCGGCCACCGTCTTCCCCTCTAGCAGCATCCTGGTGCCCATCCTGATGACGGCGGCCTCCTGGTCGTTCACCTGGTAGACACCGTCCACGATATCCCAGCCGTAGCGCACGCACCCGTTAGCCATGCACCGCTCGACGTTCTTCTGGATGCCCTCGCGGATGCGCTCCGCGTCGACCGCGCTCTCGTACTCGGCGAGCAGTTCGAGCATGCCGAGCTGCAGCACGCCCGCCGAGCCGCCCGCTATCTCCTCGCCCGCGTACAGTATCTCGACGCGGCTGCGGCGCAGCATGATGCGAGCCATGGCCATCTCGTCGCGGTTGCGCATGATGCGCGTCACCTTCCAGATGACCACGAAATCGAACAGCCCGCGCCTGGCGTCGGCCATCATGCGCTGGAACTCCGCGCGGTCGGTGTTGGTGCCGGTCTGCGCGTAGTCGCAGTACTCCGCGACCACCGTCAGCTCGTTCTCGCGGCAGTAGTCGCGGGACTTCTCCACCTGTATCTCGATGGACTCGCTGCGCTGGTTGTGGCTGGAGAAGCGGGCGTATATCGCCGCACGTCCGCCCATGGCTAGAACCCGTGCAGCTTCGCAACGATGGTCGCGCCCGTCTCCGCCAGCTTGCCGCCCACCTTGGTGGCCGTCTCCTTGCGCTGCCGCGCCTTCCACTTCTTCTTGCGCTCGAAGTACTTCATGGCCGCGTACGTGGGCTGCACGCAGGCCGTGCCGCTGTAGTACTCGCTGGCGCTGTCGAACATCCCCAAGCGTTTCAGCTCGCGGTACTCGGCGCACATGAAGTCCACGTCGTCGGCCCAGCCGGTTTCGGCGGCCTCCTCGACTATAGGGCGCAGAAACTCCTCAAGCTCCTCGTCCAACGGCTCGAAATCCATAAACGACACCTCCTATAACCTCTCGACGTTCAAAGCCAACGGAAGGGGCAAACTATGGAGAAGAAATACACCGCGCCCGAGGTAATCGGCGGCTTCATCGGAGGCGTGCTCGTCTGCATCGTCAAATGCGTCGTGTTCTGCCTCGTCTTCCGGTGGCTGTGCCTGTAGCTACTCCATCTCGCTGGCGGCCTGGAACCACACCACCGTGCCGATCACGCGCACGGGTCCGTCGTCCATGCCGAAAATCATGTCCTCGTAGTCCTCGAAGCTATCCGCCGACAGCATCAGCTTGGTGCTGCCCTTGTACCAGCGGCGCATGACCGCGCGGTAGTCCTCGGTCTCCACCACGGCTATGGACCCGTTGGCGGGCTGGCGGTCGGGGTCGACCAGCACGTGGCTGCCCTCGGGTATGACGCGGTTCATGCAGTCGCCCTCGACCTCCAGGGCGAAGGCGCGCGGGTGGCCGGCGCACACGGAGGCGGGCACCTCCACGCGGTGTGCGACCTCCTCCTCGTCGGCAAGCGAGCCGGCGTGCACGCGCCCGAGCGTGAGCAGCGGCACGGTTGCGCTGCTGGCCACCACCGGCATGGCGCCTGAGGGCATATACGGGCTGCCCTTGGGCTTCTTGGTCACGGGGTCGATGAACGACATTCCGTTATCTTCAATAATGTTGCTTTTCGAAATGCGGAAGTAGTCCGCAATTTTCTGTATCGAACCCATACGAGGTTCGGAAAAACCGCCTTCCCACTGGGAGACGGCACCACGGGAAACGCCCGCAATCGAGGCAAGCTGCTCTTGCGTAACGCCGAACAGTTCCCGCAGTTGGATGATGTTCTCGCGAATACCCATAGCGACCTCCTGTTAACTTCTCTTGCATTTTATTGCAAAAATAACTTGACATGCAATGCTAGAAAAACTAACCTTTGAGACAGTTCGACAAGCGAAGGAGGTGATAAGGCTTGGCGAAGTTCAAAACTCTTCGCGAGGCACGCGAAGATGCAGGCTTCACGCAGCAATATATGGCCGATGAACTGGGCGTTTCTCGTCCCACCTACATGAAGATCGAGGAAAAGCCCGAAAATGCGAGCGTTTTACAGGCGCGCCGCATCTGCGAGATTTTGAGCCGTAGCTACGAAAGCATTTTTTTCGGCAGAAACGCTAGTTAAACTAACCTGAAGGGAGAAACATCATGACCAACGCAAACAGCAGGGCCAGCATCAGCACGGGCGCCGTCAGCGAGCTGCTGGGCATCGTCGCGAACAGCAAAGACAGCATGACCATCGCCTTCGAGCAAGCAGAGAACGGCTGCATGGAGGAGACCCACGTCAGCCTGAGGCGCCGCATCGCTCAAGTGTGGGGCTTCGAGTACGGGGCCATCAAGCTGATGGAAGGCAGCATGATGGCGCGATTCGAACTCGGCGGCATGCAGTTCAACATCTACGACTCCGTGCAGTTCAACGTGGGCGGCAAAGGCTGGAGCACCGACTTCAAGACCATCGCGCGCGACAGCGCCTACGACGACAAAGATAACTAGGAGGCCGCCATGCTGAACGAGGTGACCGTACGGGGGGGTCACCGCCCTCAACGTGAAGAGCGGCAAGTGCGTGCTGCAGTTTGAGCTGGACCCGAAGTTCCGCGACTCCATCCCCAAGCTGGTGGAGTTCACGGGGCAGGTGCTCAACATCCACGTGTACGACGACCAGGAGGTGATGTTCGTGAACGAGGACACCGGGGAGTGCATCTACGAGGACGCCCCGCTTTCGCTGCCGGGCGTCGCGGGCGAATGACCCCGCAGCAGCGCGCCATGTGCCGCGAGCTGGCGGCCATGATGCGCGAGTTCTACAAGGACCCAGAGAACGAGAGGAAGTTCCAGGAATGGAAAAGGTCAAGGGAAGGAGGGTGCGCGTCGCAGCCGGCAAGCGAGGGACGCGCACCGCAACCGTCCATTACAGGACTGACGACAGTGTAACACCTCGGCAGCGCCGCGAGCGAGCGCAGGCCGCGCTTGCCGCCCTGTTCGTGTGCGCGTGCATCGCCGCCACGTGGCTGCTGGAGGCGCTGGTATGGCCAAGGTAGCGGACGCGAGGTCCCAGGCGCTCGTCACGAGGGCGTGCTCCTGGGTCGCGGGCAACCCCGCCACGTGGGCCAAGCTGCGCGGCATCTGCTACCGGCTGATGCTGGAGGGCCACGTCGTCCAGCGCGACAACGTGTACACGCTCGCGTGCCAGAACGGGCTGACGGTCAGCGAGGCCGCCGAGTTCAAGCGCGACCACAACCTGTGGAGCGTGCTGTCCCGCTACATGGTGCTGCAGCGCCCCTCCATGCTCGCCGCCATCAGCTTCCGAACCACCCCCATCGACTCGGTGGACCTGGTGGGCACCTGGCAGCGGGTGGTGGGCCCCACGCCGTTCGCGGCCTCGACCCTCGCCGAGGCGCAGGCGATCTACGACGGGAGGCCGCTATGAGGTGCCGCATCGTCATAGAGGGCCGCATGCCGAGCCTCAACGACTACATCCGCGCCGAGCGCGCGAACCGCTACAAGGCGGCGGCCGTGAAGAAGCGCGAGACGGCCCGCGTGAGGGCGGCGGCGCTAGAGCAGCGCGCCCCGAGGTTCGACCGCCCCGTCACCGTGCGCACCACGTTCTACGAGCCCGACATGCGACGCGACGCCGACAACGTGGGCTTCGCCCGCAAGTTCGTGCTGGACGGCCTGGTGGCCGCCGGGGTCATCAAGGACGACTCCCGCAGGTACGTGCTCTCCTGCCCCGACCGCGTGGCCACCGACAGGTCGCGCCCGCGGGTGGAGGTGGAGGTGAGCGACGAGTGACGAGGCGCGACAAGGGGCGGCCCCACAGGTCGTGGCGCAAGGCGGACCTGGACCGCATAGCCGAGCTGGCGGGCACCGTCCCGGCCAGCGAGATACGGCGCGAGATGCGGCTGTCGAAGAACCAGCTCGACAACGCGCGGCGCGTGATCAACGCGAGCGGCGGCCACGTGTCCCTGCGATGCTACCGCCACCGCCTGGAGCTGTGCCCGTCGTGCGGGTGCCGCAGGGCCACCCTGGGCAAGGACGGCATCTGCGAGCCGTGCCGGCGCCAGAGGCAGCTCGCGGCCATAGAGGCCCGCATAGCCGAGCTGCTGCCGAGGCTGACCGCCGAGGAGCGCCGCACCTATGAGCGCACCGAGTGCGGCCGCGAGAGCCGTGCCGACCCCATGCCGAAGCCTCCCGACGCCTCGCACATGAGCCGCTACGCGGCCGACAAGGCCGCAGAGGAGCACGACGCGGCGATGGAGAGGTGGCTGTGCCGCTACCTGTACCGCAGGGTGAAGGCGGCGCAGAAGCGCAAGGAGCGCATAGAGAAAAAAGTTTCAAAATCCTGAAAAGTTTTTATCACTTTCAGTTTTCCCAGATAGGAGACCCAAATGCTCACGGAAATCATCAGCAAGACCGTCACGGACAAGACGGTGGACAGCATCCTGAAGCGCATCGGCCGCGCCGTCCCCATGCCCGAGCCGGGCGACGGCGGCTTCGACGCCGCCATGCGCCAGGCGTTCAACGCCGGCGCCGTCTGCATGGCCGAGCAGATCAAGAACGGCCCCGTGCCCACCAAGCGCGTCGCGCTGGTCGGCGAGGTCACCCGCGTGGCGTGCCGCGCCCGCCTGATGGGCCTGGAGTGCCGCGTCGAGGCCCAGGAGGTCGAACGCTGATGCAGACGCTGGAGACCGTGGAACTCTGCGACGTGTTCCCATACGAGCGGGAGGACGGCGAGGCCATGAACCCCCGCGACTTCTCCACCAAGGAGAGCGCGGCGCACATCGCCGACCTGGCCGAGCAGTTCAAGCACAACCGCCTCAACCCCGGCCAGCCCGTCATGAAGCCCATCCTCTACCGCGACGGAGGCATCTACCGAATCATCGACGGCGAGTGCCGCGTGCGCGCCATGCGCTCCATCGGCACCAAGCGGTTCCTGGCCGAGGTCTACGACGACCTGGACGACGCCGAGCTGGCGCGCACCGAGGCCGCCAAGGCCATGGTGGAGACGGACGTGAAGCTGGGCCTGACCGCCGCCGAGAAGTCGCGCGGCGTGCAGACGATGCTCGCGCTCGACATCCCCGACGAGGAGGTGGCAGCCGCAGCCCGCACCGATGCCGCGACCGTGCGCAAGGCGCGCAGGGCCGTCCGCAAGGTGCAGGACGCCGCATACGACATGACCCTCGACCGCCTGGCGGCCATAGCCGAGTTCGAGGGCGACGACGAGGCGGTGGCCGAGCTGCGCGACTGCAAGCAGTCGGACTGGCAGCGCGTGTACGCCGGCCTGAAGTCCAGGGCCGAGCAAAGGCGCAACCGCGCCGAGATGGTGGCGATGATCGCCGACGCGGGCGTCGAGTTCGTGGACGAGTGCCCCGAGGGCTACGAGGCGTGCCGCACGTTCTCCGACTTCCGCCCCGACCTGGCGGCCCTGGACGCCTACGTGGCCGACAACGCCGACGGGTGCCTGCTCGCCGAGGAGACGCCGTTCGGCGTGACTCTGCTGGTCCCCGCCGAAGAAGCGGCCGACGAGTCAGCGCAGGCCGCTGCGCAGCGAAGGGACGACGCGCAGCGCAAGGCCGACTTCTACGCCGCCTACGAGGACGGCAGGACGGCCCGGTTCGAATGGACGGCCGCCCGCACCCTTCGCCTCGGCACGATGCGCCGCACGGCGCTGGCGCTGACCGCGCTCGCCATGGATGACCCGGCCGTTGAGGCGTTCGAGGAGCTGATGGGCCGCCCCATCGACCGCACGCCCACCGAGCTGGCCGTGGCCATCGGCTGGCGGGCCGCGTGGGACATGAACAGCGGGACGGCCTGGTCGCTGGTCAGCGGCGGCTGCTCCGTGCACGTCTGCCGCGATGCCATCGAGAGCGTGACCATCGTCTACGAGGCGATGAAGGCCGACGGCTACGAGCCGAACGAGGCCGAGACGGAAACCTACGAGGCGTGCATGGCGCGCCTGGAAAGCGAGCAGTAAATGAGCGAAGCAGTGGAGGCCGTGGTGATCGAGCCGGAGGAGGCCTCGGAGCTGACCGTGGCGTACTCCCCCGCCGTCATCGAGGCGAACTTCGACGCCCTGGAGGCCCACGTGCGCAAGCTGGTGGCCGACTACAAGGGCGCAACGTACGACATGTCCAAGGACGAGAACGTGAAGGCCGCCAAGCGCGACCGCACCTACCTGAACGGCATCGCGAAGCAGATAGACGAGCGCCGCAAGGCAGTGGCGCGCGAGTACACCGCGCCGCTGGCCGCCTTCGAGGACAGGTGCAAGGCCGTGGCTGGCATCGCCAAGCAGACGGCCGACGGCATCAAGGCGCAGCTGGACGATGCCGAGGCCGAGCGCCAGGCGTGCGCATACGCGAAGCTGCAGGAGCACTACGAGGAGTTCGCCGGGCTGCTGGCCCCCGTCGTGCCGTACGAGCGTTTTCACGAGAAGCAGTGGCTCAACAAGACGTTCGGCGAGGCGAAGGCGTTCAAGGCCCTTGAGAAGAAGGTCTCGAACCTCGCCCAGGACTGGGAAACCCTCAAGGCGCAGTTCGAGGGCGAGCCGTTCTACGACGAGGCAGAGCGCGAGCTGTTCGCCACCCTCGACCTGGGCGCGGCGATCACGGCGGCGCACAAGGCCGCCGAGGAGCGCCAGCGAATCGCCGAGCTGAAGGCGGCAATGGAGCCGGAGCCCGTGGAGGAGGCGGAGCCCGAGGCCGAAACGCCCGAGCAGGTGGCCAACTGGTACGCCCGCGGCGGGTTTGTCGAAGCGGAGGCCTCCCCCGTTCAGCCCGAGGAATGGCAGGAACAGCTGCCCGCTTCCATGGCGGACAACGAGGCGCAGCCCGCGCCCATCCCTGCCCCGCCGGCGCCGCCCGCGCCTGCGCCCGTGCCCATGGCCATGGCGGGCGACCCCTGGACGATCGTGGTGCCCTGCGCGACGCGGGAGCAGATGCAGGGCGTGGCCGCCGCCCTCAAGGCGCAGGGAGTGATCGGCACCATCATGCACGGCACGGTGGGCCAGGTTTACGAGCGCATGAACGGAGGCTACTAGGATGACGCAGGAGAACGGACCCATCGACCTCATGGCCGCCGTCGCCAGGGTGCAGCGCGCCGTGGTCGTGCCCAAGGCGAAGTACAACGCCTTCGGCAAGTTCAGCTACCGGAGCTACGAGGATATCGTCGCCGCGCTCAAGGAGCCGTGCAAGAAGGAGGGGCTGGCGTTCTTCCTCACCGACGAGCTGGTGCAGATAGGCGACCGCTACTACGTGAAGGCCACGGCGTGCGTGTTCCCCGCCGAGGGCGGCGAAGGCTCGCTGCAGGTGAGCGCCTACGCCCGCGAGGACGAGCACAAGAATGGCTCGGACGACGCGCAGGTGACCGGGATGGCGTCGAGCTACGCGCGCAAGTACGCGCTGTGCGGCGCGTTCGCCATCGACGGGCAGAGCGACCCGGACGGCATGGAGGAGCAGCCCGCGCCAGAGGAGAGGCAGCCGCCGCAGGACGGGCCCTTCACGGCGCACTGCCGCAGCTGCGGGGCGCGCTACCAGTTCGCCGGGATGCCGCAGTACATGCAGTTCGTGGCGAACTGCGCATGCTGCCCGCGCCCCGACTGGCAGGTGGAGTAGATGCAGGCGCTCACCGAGGAGCTGGACGAGCTGACCGACAGGCTGGAGGCCGAGCTTAAGACCTGCAAGGAGTCCGGCTGCCAGTACGCCGAGAACGAGGCCGAGTACCGCAAGGCCCTGCGAATCGCCATCCTGAACGAGCGCCAGAAGGGCACGCCCGTCACCATCATCGGCGACGTGTGCCGGGGCCAGGAGCAGATAGCGGAGGCCAAGCGCCGCCGCGACTGCTCCGAGGCCATATACAAGGCCTCGCAGGAGGCCATCAACGTCATCAAGCTGCGCATCCGCATGGTGGACGCGCAGATCACCCGCATCTGGAACAGCGGGGACACGACACAAGGAGGATATTTATGAGCATCAACCGCGTGTGCATATCCGGCAACCTGACCCGAGACCCGGTTCTGCGCTCGACGGGCGGCGGCATGTCCGTCCTCTCGCTGGGCGTGGCCGTCAACGACCGCCGCAAGAACCAGCAGACCGGGCAGTGGGAGGACTACCCGAACTTCGTGGACTGCACGCTGTTCGGCACCCGCGGCGAGAAGCTGGCGCAGTACCTCGCCAAGGGCAGCAAGGTGGCCATCGAGGGCAAGCTGCGCTACCGCAGCTGGAACGACCAGCAGACCGGGCAGAAGCGCAGCGCGCTGGAGGTCGTGGTGGACGAGCTGGAGTTCCTGAGCGGGCAGCAGGGCTACGCGCCCCAGCAGTACGCGCCCCAAGCGGCCCCGCAAGCGCCGCAGGCCCGCACGTACGGCCAGGGACGCCCCGCCCCGGCCCCCGCGCCGCAGCAGCCCGCCTACGCGCCGCAGGCGGCGCCTCAGCAGGCGTACGCGCCCCAGCAGTACGCGCCCCAGCAGCCGGCGATGGACGCCTCCGCAGGCGTGTACGACGAGGATATCCCGTTTTAGGGAAGGCGCTGGCGACGCTATGGGCATGGTTATACACGACGACTTCTGGGCGGCCGCGCAGGCCATGCCCGAGAAGCAGCGCGCGCCGTTCATCTACGCCATCGTCGAGTACCGGTTCACGGGCAAGGAGCCGCAGGGCAGCCCCGCGTGGCTGCCCACCTTCCTGGTGCTCAAGGGCAGGCTCGATATGGGCGACGAGAAGAGCGAGCGCGCAAGGAAGGCGGCAAACGCCCGATGGGGCAACAGGCCGGGGAATGGAGACGCGGTGGCTGATGCGGCGGCACGGGCACAGGACGATGCGCAAGCACGTACGGGAGCATATGCGGATGCAGATGCAGTTGCATATGCGGATGCAGATGCGGACGCACATGCAGACGCATCGAGTTGCGGCAATGCAGAGGTTGAGGATGAGGTTGAGTATATAGAAAACCCCTTAATCCCCTTTTCCGAAATCGTGCATGCGCTCAACGATGCGGCGGGCACCCGCTACCGAGACAGCAGCGCCAAGACTCGCAGGCTGATACACGCCCGCTGGGCCGAGGGCTACCGCCTGCCCGACTTCCTGGCCGTCATCGACACGATGGCCGCCGAGTGGAAGGGCGACCCGAAGATGGCCAAGTACCTGCGGCCCTCCACGCTGTTCTCGCCGAAGTTCGAGGACTACGTGAACCGCAGCCCGAAGGCCCGAAAGGGGGCGGACGGCTATGACGAGTACGACTAGCTGCCCGCACTGCGGGGCACGGCTGGAGGCGAACTACGCGGCGATCATGGGACGCCGGGTGTTCTGCGGCTGGAGGCCATGCGGCTGCCCCGGGGCCGCAGCGGAGCGCGCCGAGCGGGCGCGCCTCGAAGCCCGGGCCAAGGCCCGGGAGGCCGCCGCCAAGCGCCGCCGCGCCTACGAGCGGGCCGGCATCAAGCCCCGCTTCATGGCCGCCGACTCCCCCATGGCCGGCGACATTGCTGCGAAAGTGGGGCAAGGGCGCGGGGCGTACATCTGCGGCCCCGTGGGCACCGGCAAGACCCACCTCGCCAGCGCCGTGGCGCGGCTTCTGGTGGACGGCGGCACCAGCGTAAAGGTGACCGACATGCTGGGCGTGCTGGCCGCCATCAAGGGCACCTACGGCGGCGACGGCACCGAGGACGGCGTGTTGTCGCGGCTGTCCCGCGTGGGGTGCCTGGTGCTGGACGACCTGGGCAAGGAATCGCCCACCGACTGGACGCTGGGACAGGTGTTCCGCGTCGTGAACGACAGGTACGAGAGCATGAGGCCGGTCATCGTGACCACGCAGTACGGCAAGGGCGACCTCATACGCCGCCTGGCCAAGAACGGCGACGAGGAGACGGCGGTGGCCATCGTGAGCCGTCTGTCGGAGATGTGCGACAAGTACGAGCTGCAAGGCAAGGACAGGAGGCTATCGAATGGCGAACGTTGACACGCTGCCCGAGATGCTGCGCCCCCTCATGGAGGGGCCGAGCATCGAGACTCCCAGGTGCGCCGTGTGCGGCGCCCCCTGGCCGCTCAACCGCCACCACATCGTCAGGCGCGGGGCGGGCAAGCTGTTCCGGGGCGGCCGGGAGGCGCCCAAGCCCACGGTCGTGCTGTGCGGCAGCGGCAACGGCAGCGGCTGCCACGGGCTGGCGCACGCCAACCGGCTGCACTTCCGCTGGGTCAGGGCCGAGCAGAGGTTCAACCGCCCCGCCCCGGCGGGCTCCGGGCACTGGGAGTACCTGCTGCTGCCAGAGCCGACCAAGTACGCGGACGCCCTGGCCATGGACGGCTGGAGGAGGCTGCCTGGCGGGAGGCGGTGTATGTGAGCGGGTACGAGCCGCCGAGCGGGTGGAACCTGCCGCCGGGCTGCTTCGAGTCCGACCCGAGGGCGCCGTGGAACGCACCCGACCCCTGGGAGGGCCGCGAGTGCCGCGAGTGCCGCTTCTTCGGCAGCGTGAGCGGCGGCTCCCTCACGGCGACCATATGCGCCTACGACGCGATGACGGGCGAAGGCCCGGACGTCGAGGCGGTTGCAGGATACGACGGGGCATGCGAGTGCTTCGAGGAATAGGAGGACGGAATGAGGAAGATCTACGCGTGCGCCACGGAAGGCGACGTGGTGCTGGCGTTCGAGGACAGGCTGGACGCCGAGGAGTACGCCGGCGAGCACGACGGCGTGATGGTGCTGCCGGTGCCGTGCGTGAGCGCGTACGAGTACCCGGGCGAGCACTCGGCGACCGACTGGGACCGAATCACCGGCACGATGCCGAAGGGAGGCGAGTAGCAATGGGAATCATCTGCGAGAGCTGCGGGCGCGACATCGACGCCCTGGGGCAGGACAACATGGGATTGTGCTGGCCGCTGTGCGAGGACTGCTGGAGCGGCAAGAAGCGCCTCGCGGTGCAAGACCGCTCCCTGCAGAACCTTCACCGAGAGAACGAGCGCCTGCGAAGCGAGAACAAGGCGCTGGCCGACAACCTCGCCGAGGTGGGGCGCAAGCTCGCCGATGCCAGGCAGAGGCTGCGCAGCGACGGGCCGGCGGACTGCAAGCGGCTGCGCCGCGAGGTCGAGACGGCCTACGAGGTGAGCCGCGAGCGCGCCCTGGCGCTCACGAAGCTGGACGAGTGCGAGATGTGGCTGGGGCGCTGCGAGCCCAAGGAGACGGCGGCGCCCGCTGCGGGCAGCGCGGCCCAGGAGGCGGCCATGCCTTGCCTCAAGGCCGACGAGGCGCGCAGCTTCGCGATGCCCGACGTGAACGTGGAGGTGAAGGCCGAGGTAACGGCCGAGGAGTTGGACAAGAGCCTGCGCAAGGTCATGCAGCCGGCCATGCGGATGGCGGTGGAGTAGCCATGGAGCAGCAGACGAGGAAGAAGCGCCGCCCCAGCATCGAGGTGCGCTGCCCGAAGTGCGGCATGCGCGAGATCTGGCACCACCTGCCGAGGGGCGGCGACCGCTGCCGCTGGTGCGGGCACCTGTTCGAGGACTACACGTACCGCAAGGTCGGGCCGGGTGCGGAGGAGGACGCGCGATGAAGAACTGGGAGCGGTACTTCGGAACGCCAGAGGCCGCGATGCGCATGGAGGTGCGCATGCTGCGCGACGGCCGACGGTTCCGCATCGCGGTGAGCGAGTGCAACCCCTTCACCGCGTGCGCGTTCGAATCGCGCTGGGTGCGGGACTTCGCCTCGTGGGGCGAGTACCAGGACTGGCTCAATGCCGAATACGACGACGGGACCATCAAGTGGGAGGAGGACGCGAGATGACGAACTGGGAATACTACTTCGGGACGCCGGAGCGCGCCGCGTTGATGTGCATGTTTTACTACTCCGAGCCGCCGGTCATCGCCGTGAACCGCTTCAAGCTCGTCAAAGACACGCTGGTGCCCATGCTCGTGACCTGGTTCAGCTCGCACGAGGAGTACGTGGCATGGCTCAAGGCCGAGCACGACGACGGGACCGTCGAACAGGAGGAGAAGTGAACCGCCCGGGGTGCAACTGGGGGTGCCTGCTCGCGATGGCCGCGATCATCGCCATAGACGCGGCGGCCATCTACGCCATAAGGGCGCTCGTGCTCGGCCTTATGGCCATGGCCGTGGCGGCGTGCTAGGGACAACCGAATACGGAAACAGGCAGAGGGCCGTCCTTCGGGGCGGCCTTTTCCGTGCCCGGCGACACGCTTGCGACCATATGGGCCGAGAGATAGGAGACGCATGGCGAGAGGCGAGACATATGAGGAGTTCACGGCCAAGTTCGAGCCGAAGAGGACGACGGACGACTGCTACACCCCGCCCGAGGTGTACGACTGCGTGCTGCGGTGGGCGCACCGGGAGTACGGGTTCGACCTGGCGAAGGTGGCGCGCCCGTTCTATCCGGGCGGCGACTACGAGCGCGAGGAGTACCCGGAGGGCTGCACGGTGGTGGACAACCCGCCGTTCTCCATCCTGAGCAAGATCGTCAAGCACTACCAGGAGCGCGGCGTGGGCTTCTTCCTGTTCGCCCCCACCCTGACGTGCATGGGCATCCGCAACTGCTGCAAGGTCGTGACGGGCGTCGGCGTGACGTACGCCAACGGCGCGAGCGTCAACACGTCGTTCGTGACCAACCTCGACCCCGCCCAGGCTCGCAGCGCGCCCGACCTGCGCTCCGAGCTGGATGCCGCGATAGAGCGCCTGCGCCGCAAGAAAGCCAAGGCGCTGCCGAAGTACGAGTACCCGGACGAGGTGCTGACCGCGCCCATGCTGGCGCGCTACTCCAAGTACGGCATCGACTTCCGCGTGGGGCCGCAGGAGTGCAGCTTCACGAGGGCGCTCGACGCGCAGCGCGGCCAGGGCAAGGCGATATACGGCAGCGGCTACCTCATATCAGAGCGTGCAGCCGCAGAGCGTGCAGCCGCAGAGCGTGCAGCCGCAGAGCGTGCAGCCGCAGAGCGTGCAGCCGCAGAGCGT
>NZ_CAKTVU010000022.1 GCF_934630535.1 uncultured Senegalimassilia sp. | reverse complement strand
GCGCCGGCGCCGCCGAGCACGCCGCAGCCCCACGCGGTAAGGGTGGTGAACAAAATCAGAGGCCATTGCAGTTCCATAATCTACTCCTCCCCTTGCCAATCGCGGTCGCGCAAGATGTACACAAACGACGGATCGTTGCCCACGTCCGGGAGATGGTGCACGTCGGACTGTTTGTACTCCTGCACGCATTCCTTCAACGTGATGCGCGTGTGCTCGGTCTTGTCGTAGCTCGGATCGCCCTCGGTCACGTCGACCACCCACGGCGCCTCGAACGAATCGATGCCCTTGTCCAGGTCGCCGAAGAAGCGCGCGCGGCCACCGCATTGCGCCACGCAAGCAGGCAGCTCGCCTTGCGCGATACGCTGTTCGCACAAGGTGCACTTCTCAACCACGCGCTCCTCGGTGTTGAGGTAACGCACGCCATAAGGGCAGCTCATGGCGCAGAACTGGCAACCAATGCATTTCGACTTGTCGATCTGCACGGTGCCGTCGGCGGCGATGTGGCTGGCCCCGGTCGGGCACACCTTCACGCACTCCGGGTCCTTGCAGTGCTGGCACTGCACGGTCAGGAAGTACATCTCCACATCAGGCCACGTACCGCAACCGTCCGCCTTCGGATTCGGGCCGATGCGCAACGTCTTGTTCCAGTAATCGCCCACCGGCACGCTGTTCATGGCCTTGCACGCCACGCTGCATGCCAGGCAGCCCACGCAACGGTTCAGGTCCGTCGCAATCGCATAATGGGTCATCTTCGCGCACCTCCTTTACGCTTCATCGCGAACGTCGTAGTTCGGCAGCCATTCCTTCAGACGCGGGTCGGAGGCGTCGTGGATGATCTCGTTGCCGTTGTGATCGCACGGTACGGGATTGCCGAACGGCGAGTTCTCCGCCGTTGCCTTGTAGATGTTCACGGGGTACGCGCGCAGGTAGCTGGTGCCGGAGATGCGGTCCTGATAGCCCTTGCCCGTGGTGACCAGGCAGTTGCAACCGCACAGGTCATAGCCCTTGTCGGCCTGGTCGAGCTCGGGGAACCACCACTGATGCTCCAGGTTCACCGTGCCGGGCGCGATGCCGTGGTACAGGTCGGCCACCTGGCGGATCTTGCCGTTGTCGTTCTCGATCCACACCCAGTCGCCCTGCTCGATGCCCAGGCGCGCGGCATCCTGCGGGTTGATCTCGATGCGCGGCGCCGGCCACATCTCGCGGCACCAGGGCAGCTGGCGATGCTCGGAGTGGAAGTACACCGGGATACGGCGGCCGGTCGTGGCGGTGAACGGATACTTCTCGTTCATCTCAGGATCGGAAATCGGGCTCAGCGGCGGCTCCTTGTACGTGGGCAGGAAGTCTTCCTCGTCCTCGGGCATGAACGTCTCGATGAGCGTGTTCCAGATCTCCATCTTGCGGGTCGGCGTGCCGAAGCCGGGCTTGGCGAACTCCTCGAGCGCGTTCTTGTCGCCGTATGCCTTCAGCGGCATCATGCCCGTCTCATAGCGGCGATACGTGCCCCACGTGTCGGGCGCCGCAACCTTGGCGTCCTTCCAGCCGTTCTTCTGGAAGTCATCCTTGTACTCCTCCCACGTGATGGGATCGCCCTGGCGGCCGGTGTTCAGCATGATGTCAAGGTTCTCGATGCGGCTGGGCCACTTGTTCTCGTCGGGACCCCACTGCTTGCCCATGTACTTGTAGATCATCGTGGCGATCTCGATGTCGTGCAGCGTATCGGCGGGAGGCTCGATGGCGCGGCACGTTGCGCCCTGGCCGCCCGACGGGCCTTGCGAAAGACGCGGGCAGTCGGTCTCAAGCCAGTGCTGCGCGGGAAGCAGGATGTCCGCCATGCCGGCGGTCGGCGTCTTCCACAGGTCCTCGCACACGAAGAAGTCCAGGTTGGGGAACGCCTTCCACTTCTGCAGGGAGTTCGACATGCACATGAAGTCGCCCGTGGAGCACCAACCGGCCTTCACCGGGTACGGGTCGCCCGTCTCGATGGCCTTCCACACGCTGGCGTCGTCCGCCCAGCCCTGCCACCAGCCCAAAAGCGGGTAATCCTCGATGCCGAGCGTCTTGTTGAACTCCTCTGCCGAGATGTTCGGGATGCCGGGGGCCACGGCGCCAAGGCCGGCCTTGAACACGAACTCGCCCTGGGTGCCGCCGCGATGACCTGCAGGAACGTCCCAGTTGCCCGACAGGCCGATATAGGTGTCCATGGCGCGGCACATGGCGATGGCGTTGCAGCTGTGCTCGATGGCCAGCTGATACTGCACGCCGCCGTTGCCGTAACCGGTGGACGGGTCGATGCGCGTGGCGTGGATCTTCGCGGCGCGCTCGATGGACTCCGCCGGCACGCCGGTGATCTCGGAGACCTTCTCGGGCGTGTACTCGGCGACGCGTGCGGTGAAGTACTCCCACACGGGCTTGACCTTGGACTTGCGGCCGTCCTTCAGCTCCACCTCGAACTCGCCGTACAGCGCCGGATCGATGGCCGGATCGAACGGGGTCGGATCGGGAACCCAACCTTGGCTCACGCCGGGCACCAGATGCTCCTGCATGCCTTCGTGGCCGGCCGTGGGCTTGCTCCACGTCTCGCCTTCCCACAGGCCGCTGTCGGCGTCGAAGTAGGTCATGCGGTTGTTCAGGTTGTCCCACACCATGAACTTGTGCGGATCGCCGTCTTCCTTCAGGTCGCTTTCCTTGAGCAGGCGCGTCTTGATCTGGCACTTGCCGCTGGTGAAGCGGTAGACCTCGTAGCCGGAGGGCTCCACGTCGTTGCAAACCAGGAACGGCGCGTCGGTCCACTTCTTGGCGAACAGGTCGTCGTACAGGTCGTTGTTGATCAGCACGTTCAACCAGCCCATGGCCATGGCGCCGTCGGTGCCGGGGCGCAGGTTCAGCCAGATGTCGGCCTCCTTGCCCAGGTTGGTCATGCGCGGGTCGACCACGATGTGCGTGTCGGCCTTCTCGGCAACGTCGACCACGGTACGGCAGGCGTCGTCGTAGTTCGAAAGCTCCGGACCGGTACCCCAGGACGTGTAGACCTTCGGGCGGCCGACCGTCTCCATCCACGATGCCTGCATCATGGAGTTCAGCGCGGTGGCGAAGAAGCGCGGGCCCTTGCACACCTGCCACGGGATGCACATGTTCGGGCTGCCGACCAGCTGACCGAGCGCGCCGTATGCGAACATGCCCCAGATACGGCTGGTACCCGACATGCCGAAAATGGACTCTCCGCCGTAGCGGTCCATCGTCTCCTGCAGCTTCTCGGCGATGGTGCTCATCGCCTCGTCCCAGCTGATGCGCACCCAACCGGGATCGTCCTCGCCGCGGGCGTTCGTGCGCTTCATGGGATGGTACAGGCGGTCGGGGTGGTACGCCGCCTGCAGCGACGCCTGGCCCTTGCCGCAATGGTTGCCCATGGAATGGAATGCGCTCTCGTCGCCTTCCGTGCGGATGGCGCGGCCGTTCTCGACGACGACCCACACGCCGCATTCCATCTTGCCGCAGCCGCGGCAGCAGGAACGCACGCGCTTGGTCTCGCCCGCCTTGCTTTGGGTGGCGCTGCTCGACTCGGCCAGCGCGGCACCCGTAGGCGCAACCACGGCAGCGGCGGCCGCGGTGGCGGCCGCCAGCTTCGTGAACGCGCGACGCGTCATATTCAGCTTGCCCATGCTCTCCTCCTTCTCTCGTCCTCTTGCTCCCGCGAACACGCTGCAGCGGCATCGCATCGCGGGGAGGAAAACGCTCCCTCGGGCGCTTCCCCCGAGCATCAAGCGACTTCGTCCGCATTGCCGCCGACGTGTTCCGCTCAGCCCTTGCGTTTTCACAACGAATCCGAAGATAGCGGGTGCGATAGGGCTGCGAAATCGGGCACGAGAGCCGATTTCGCAATATCGTGCGATATGCATGAGTCGTTTGACCTGGGGGTTTTGCGGAATAACGAAATCGAGGCTCCGACAAACGCCCTCGAACCGTCGAGCATTCGTATAATGAAACCAAGTTGATATGGGTTACCGGGGGAGCAGGTTTTGGGGAACTTGAAGACGAGTAAGCGCGACAAGGGAACGCGGAGTCAGGCCGCTGGGCTTCTCACGCCCGCCATCATCGGCATCGGCGTGGCGCTGGGATGCACGCTGGCATGGCCGCTTATGGCGTTTCAGAGCATGAACCTCTACGCGGGGCTTCCGCATTACGAGGGCATCCTCGACCAGGCGTACCTGCTGTCCATCATCGCCACCACTGTGACGCTGGCGCTCTGCGGCATCTTCCACAAACAGTTCGATCGGCTGCTGGGCTCGGTGCCGGCGCGCTATCTGTTCCCCACCGGCCTAGCCATTTGCACGCTGCTGGTGCTCGGCGCGGGCGAAGAGGGAACGGTAGGCATGGCCCTCGTCACCGCGTACGGAATAGGAACCGGCGTGTTCTCCGCGCTGTTTCTCATGAACTTCGGCGCGGTGTTGGGCGTGCTGTCGCTCAAGCAATCGGCCGCAGCCATCGCCATCGGGTACCTGGCATCCACCGTGCTTTTCTTCGCCTTCCTGTTCTTCGGACGCTTCGAGTCCGTGCTGTTCTGCGCCAGCATGGGCCCGGTGGCTGCGGCGTTTCTGTTCTACGGGGTCTCCAGCTTGCAGATCGACAAGAAGCAGGCCAACGCGCTGCCGCGCCAAGCCGATCCGGAAGACCCCGCCGATCGCCGCCAGCTGCTTAGCCTGATCTGCGCGCTCGGCTCGACCATGCTCGTATGCGGCGTGTCCTATGAGCTGTCGCGAACGCTATACGTGCAAATGGGGCAGTTCGCCAGCAGCGACGTGACGCCCTACGCCATCGCGCAGGGCTGCATCACCACGCTCACCGCAATCGGGTCCATCGGCGTGGCGCTTGTGCTCATCACCTCGAAGGGCATCCGCGGCCCCGAGGCATGCTACCGGCTCATCACCACGTTCCTGCTTGTCGGCGCGCTGCTCTTGCCTGCACCGATGCTGTTCCCCAACGTGCCCGCCTACCTGCCGTTGGCGATCGACGTCGGCGCGTTCCAATGCTTGGGCATGGGCATGTGGATTCTCATCGCCGGTTTGTGCCGCCGCTATCAAACCTCGTGTCTGTTCGCGTTCGGGCTTATCCGGGCCGCATGGTGCGCCGGGCCGCTTATGGGAATGCTGGTCGGACGATGGCTGTGGTACGGCATCGGACTCGACGTCTCCGGCGCGTTCACCGCCGCGTGCACCTGCGTGCTGCTCATCGTGGTCGTGAACAACTTCGTGTTCACGGAGAACGCGCTTGCCCGGGCGCTCAGCATCATGCCGACCGACCGCAAACAGCGTTTCCAAGATCGCTGCCGCGCCGTCATCGAGCGCTACGGCCTGACCGAACGAGAGGGCGAGATCATGATCATGTTCGCAAAAGGCCGCAACCTGCCCTACGTGCAAGAGGAGCTGTGCCTATCGAAGAGCACCGTGAGCACCCACCGCCAGCACATCTATCAAAAGCTCGGCGTGCATTCAGGCCAAGAGATGATCGACCTGATCCAAGAGGAGAAGGCGTAGCGGGACGGGCAAAGAGCCCGCGTCCCGCAGCGACGACGATGTCGGACGCTTGGGGTGACGCTTCGGGGGACGTAGCGTTATCTGTCCGGGTTTCCCGCCGCGAAACGATGGCCGCCGGCCGGAAGCGCAGCAGGGGCGAAGCCGATTCACGCTCCCCCGCAATCGCAATCCGGACAGATAACGCTACGTCACCAAGCGTCCCCACCACAAGAGTCGGCAGGACGAACCCGAGCCGAGCTTCCGCGCAACCGCAAACCTGACAGATAGTGCTACGTCCCCGAGGTGTCCGGCGGCGGGGCCTCGGGACCCTTTGATGCGTTATGCTGGTGAGCAAACATTTAGGAAGGGGGCCTTATGCGGGCTTTGGTGCAGCGTGTGACGCATGCGCAGGTGGATATCGATGGCGAAACGGTGGGCTCGTGCGAACGCGGGTACCTGATCTTGCTGGGCGTGGGAGCGGACGACGGCCCCGAGCAGATCGAGCGACTGTGGGGCAAGATCTTCAAGCTGCGCATCTTCGAGGACGAGAACGGCAAGACGAACCGCTCGCTTGCCGACGTGGACGGCCAAGTGCTCATCGTGTCGCAGTTCACTCTGTACGCCAACTGCAAGAAGGGCAACCGACCCTCGTTCACCGGCGCCGGCGCACCCGACCAGGCCGAGCAGCTTTACGAGCAGTTCGTCGAGCGCGCCCGCCAAGACGTGCCGCACGTGGAAACCGGCCGCTTCGGCGCCATGATGCAGGTCAGCCTGGTCAACGACGGCCCCTTCACCATCTGGCTGGACACCGATCAACTGTAAGGCGAACGAGGCTGATTACGAGCGTCTCGGGGGCACATTTGCGCACGCGCCCCGTTCCTCAACCCAGAACGCAAAAAGGAAGCCGCCCGAGGGCGGCTTCCTTCTCATTCCGGATGAATCCCGTTTACTAGCAGTAGAACAGGATGTCGTTGTACGTGGGGACGGGCCACAGGTCGTGCGCGACCACGATCTCCATGGCGTCGACGCCCGCACGCAGGCGCTCCATCATCGGGGCGATCTCGTGCGCGTACTTGTTGGCCTTCTCCTGCTCATCGGTCAGGTCGCGGACGGCCAGGTGCGCGGCATGCAGCTCGTTCAGAGCGTCGTTGATCTCCTTGATGCCGTCGACTACCGTGTTGAGCAGCTGATCCTGCACCGAGGTGTCGATGCCGGCGCAAGCGGCCTTCATCTCGTTGATCTCATTGGCAACGAGCGTGGCGTACTTGTTGATGGCCGGCAGGAACGTACGGCGCGTCATGCGCTTCATCGTACGGACCTCGATGTTCATGAGCTTCGTATACTTCTCCAGCTTCACCTCGTAGCGGCTGCGAGCCTCCACCTCGGTGAGCACGTTGAACTCCTCGAACAGCTTGATGCTCTTCTCCGCGACGTAAGCCGGCAGCGCGTCGGCGGTGGTGCGGTTGTTGGCCAGGCCACGGCGCTCGGCCTCGGCGGGCCACTCGTCGGAGTAACCGTTGCCGTTGAAGATGATGCGCTGGTGCTTCTTCAGCGTATCCTTGATGTAGGCGATGGCGGCGGACTCGAACTCCTCGCCGGACTTGCCCTCCATGGCGTCGGCGAAGTCCTTCAGCGACTTGGCCATGGCGGTGTTGAGCACCATGTTGCAGTCGGCCAGGTTCACCGCGGAGCCAGGCATGCGGAACTCGAACTTGTTGCCGGTAAAGGCGAAGGGGCTGGTGCGGTTACGGTCGGTGTTGTCCTTCAGGAAGTTCGGCAGCACCGCGACGCCCAGGTCAACGGCCACCTTTTCCGCAGAGGTGTACTCATGGTCGTCCACCAGCGCGTCCACGATGGCGCCCAGCTCATCGCCCAGGAAGATGGACACGATAGCCGGCGGGGCCTCGTTGGCGCCCAAGCGGTGATCGTTGCCGCAAGAGGCAACGGTCATGCGCAGCAGCTCCTGGTAGTCGTCGACAGCCTGGATGACGCCGGTGAGGAAGACCAGGAAGCGCAGGTTGTCCATGGGGGTCTCGCCGGGATCCAGGAAGTTAGTCTTGCCGGCGGAGATGGACCAGTTGTTGTGCTTGCCGGAGCCGTTGATGCCCTCGAACGGCTTCTCGTGCTGCAGGCACACCAGGCCGTAATGGCTTGCCAGCAGGCGCATCTTCTCCATGGTCAGGAGGTTCTCGTCGATGGCGCGGTTGCCGTTGGTGAACAGCGGGGCCAGCTCATGCTGCGCGGGGGCGACCTCGTTGTGCTTGGTCTTCGCCGACACGCCCAGCTTCCACAGCTCGCTGTCCAGCTCCTTCATGAACTCGTTGACCGTGGGGCGGATGGCGCCGAAGTAATGCTCTTCAAGCTCCTGGCCCTTCAGCGGGGAGTAGCCGAACAGCGTGCGGCCCGTCATGATGAGGTCGGAGCGCTTCGCGTAGTCCTTCTCGCTGATCAGGAAGTACTCCTGCTCGGCGCCGACGGTGGTGACCACGCGGTCGACATGCTCGCCAAACAGCGCCAGCACGCGCTTGGCCTGCTCGTCGATGGCGCTCATGGAGCGCAGCAGCGGGGTCTTCTTGTCAAGCGCCTCGCCGGTGTAGCTGCAGAATGCGGTGGGGATGCACAGCACCTCGTCCTTGATGAACGCGTAGCTGGTGGGGTCCCATGCCGTGTAGCCGCGGGCCTCGAACGTGGCGCGAAGGCCGCCAGACGGGAAGCTGGAGGCATCGGGCTCGCCCTGGATGAGCTCCTTGCCGGAGAAGCTCATGATGGCGCGACCGTCGCCGGTGGGATCGAGGAAGCTGTCGTGCTTCTCGGAGGTGATACCGGAAAGGGGCTGGAACCAGTGCGTGTAGTGCGTGGCGCCCTTTTCGATGGCCCATTCCTTCATGGCATGGGCGACGACGTTGGCGACCTCAAGGTTCAAAGGCTCGCCCTTCTTGATGGTCTTCATCAAGTCCTTATACGTTGCAGATGGCAGTCGCTCCTGCATCGTGTGCTCGTTGAACACCATCGAGCCGTAGATTTCAGGAATTTTCGACATAGGCGTGAGCTCCTTCATAGTTACCTTTCAGACGCGCGCTTCCCTTGCCACTGCATGCTACAGGTTAGCGAGTTTGTCAACTCTCGTAGCTTAGCATCTTGCACCGGCAAGCAGCACGTCAACTTGCTGTAACTTACGGTACCGGCGCTATGTTTCCGGCAGTTTTCGGCATATGGAACGTTTCGTTACGGAAGAATCGGGGCAACGAGGGCTTTTGCGCCCCAACAACGCGGAAAGCCCGCCCCGCTTTCGCGGAACGGGCTTTCCAGGCTTGTACGGCCACGCGAGGCGCAGCCAATGAAAACAAACCTTAGCGCTTGCTGAACTGCGGGCGCTTGCGGGCCTTCTTCAGACCGTACTTCTTGCGCTCGACCATACGAGCGTCGCGCGTCAGGAAGCCAGCCTTCTTCAGCTCGGCGCGGTAGTCGCCAGCTGCCAGCAGGGCACGGGAGATGCCGTGACGCAGAGCGCCGGCCTGACCCGAGATGCCGCCGCCGTCGATGCGGGCGAGCACGTCGAAGTGATCCTGGGTATCCGTGACCTTGAACGGGGTCTTGGCATAGTCGAGCAGAGCCTCGCGGCCGAAGTACTCCTTGCCATCGCGACCGTTGACGGTCACCTTGCCGGTGCCGGGAACGAGGCGCACGCGAGCGACAGCGTTCTTACGACGACCGGTGCCGTAGTACAATGCTTCATTCGCCATGGTTTAGCCCTCCATCTTGATCTCGGTCGGCTTCTGAGCCATATGCGGGTGCTCGGCACCAGCGTAAACCTTCAGCTTCATGCCCTGCTTGCGGCCCAGCGTGTTCTTCGGCAGCATGCCCTTGACGGCATGCTCGATGACGCGCTCGGGATGCTTGGCCATGGCCTCGGCGAAGGTCTCAGACTTCAGTCCGCCCGGATGACCGGTGTGATGGTAGTAGACCTTGTTCAGCTCCTTCGTGCCGGTCACGCGAACCTTGTCCGCGTTGACGATGATCACGAAGTCGCCGGTGTCCACGTGCGGCGTGTACTGCGGCTTGTGCTTGCCCTTCAGAAGGGTAGCGGCCTTGGTGGCAACACGGCCGAGGACCTGATCCTCAGCGTCGATGATGTACCATTTGCGCTCAACTTCATGAGGCTTAGCGTGATACGTCTTCACTGTTTTTCCTCCATGTCCTTCCTGTTACGCTGTGCGACCACAGCGCACAGGGTGTCGTTTTTCAAAAGTGCAAGTCTGTTTGCTGCCGGTTTCCTACGCCGGCGCGCTTCGTCGGGTCTGGACTTCCCTTCTTGGCGCTGCCTCCACCTTGCGTTTACGGGGCTTTTGAAAGCGAACTTTTATAGTCTACGGTTTCAGCCGCTTCGAAGTCAATGGGGCATGTGTGCCCATCTGGGGTTACTCCGCGATTTTCACACGGACTGCACGATTGCGGCGAGCAAGCCGCCACCACTCGCCTGCTCGCCTGCTGCGCCGCCAGCGCCGACCGGTTCCCTGCACCGGACCGCCGCGCCGCGTCGTCGATTCCCTGCGCCGGGCCGCCGCGCGCCGAACGACGAATCCCCATGGCAATCCATCGTGCCGATTCGCCGCCGACAGCACCGCGCGGCAAGCCCGCCTGCCGCCAGCCGCCGATCCCATCGCGTCGCCAACGCTGACCGCCATACCCGTATTTCTTAGCCCGCAGCACCGCCCGACCCACCCTGAACGCAGCCATCCCTCACCGCCCTAACGGCCTTAGCGTTCTGGGCGGATATCCGTCGCATCCAGCCACACCTTTCTCTGCCTTTCTCTGCCTGGGGTCCTTTCATGTTCGCCGTTCTTCACACCTCCCCCGAGTTCTGGATGGTTTTGCAGTTTTTGGCCCCCGTTTTTGACATCCGCCCGGAGTTCTGGGCGGTTTTTCCTTCGCATCCTCTGACAAAATGTTTGGGACAGCAAACTGGCAAGCCTATGACCTGGGGTTTTAGAAACTGTCAGCAACCGCACTCGCAATCGTGGCTTCAAAACCGCCCAGATGATTCTTCGACGCCCGCCGCAACCCGTGCCGACGGTCGCCACGGCCCGCCTCGATTCCCGCCGCAGCCCGGCAACCGCACGGCAAACCTCCGCTGCGCTTCCGCTAAACCGACGCCATTCCCGCAAGGTTCGCAGCCTCTTCTTGCAAGACCCCGGCAAGGGTTTTGCAAGACGACGGCGTCAAACTGCTAGCAAGCCCACGCATATTCCCGATGCGCCCACCCGCCGATGACACGAGGTCGCCAATGATCGCCTTATCCCATACTTCCGCCCTTCGATATTTGCGCAGCCAGTCCGAGATCAATAGGTTGCCGCCGTCGAAAACGCCTTCCGCTTTCGGAATCTCGCGATACGACGCCCCACACTTAACGCAGCGGTTCGCCGCAATCGGCGACGGGACCGTTCACGTGCTCGCGACCGAGCAGCGAAGGCGACGTTCCATCAACTCCATAACGTGTCACCTTGCCGAGAAGATTCCGCCGAACGGCGTTGTCCATGTCGAGGGCGATATCTTCTGCAGCACGCCTGAGCTGTGCTTTCTGCAAATGGCGCGCGAACTGCCTCTTCTTCAGCTGATCAAGCTTGGGTTCGAGCTGTGCGGATGCTATTCCCTCGCACCCGACGGGCGCGCAATCGAGCAGCCGGCGCTCACCTCCAAGGACAGGATCGGCGACTTTCTCGGAAGCGCTAAAGGCGCACGCGGCATCGCGCAAGCCCGCCAGGCGCTGGCGCATATCGCGGAGGGATCGGCCTCCCCAAGGGAGACCGCGCTGGCCATGCTGCTTTGCATGCCGCCACGCCGGGGAGGCTATGGCTTTTCGAAGCCGCAGATGAACTACCTCGTTTGCGCCCCGGACCCGCGAAGGGCGCATGGCGTGCGGCAGTTTTATTGCGACCTGTTCTGGCCGAACTGGAACCTTGCGGTCGAATACGACAGCAAGGCACACCACAGCGATGAGCGCAAGATCGTCGAAGATCAGACGCGAGCCACCATTTTGACGTCGCTTGGAATCAGCGTCATCTCGCTCCGTACGCAGCAGGTCGACGACCCCGTCCGCTTCGAACACGCCGCTGCCGCCATTGCCGCGCATCGCAAGCGGAAACGGCCCCTGCCCAAGCCCGATGCGATTCAGCAGGACATCCTGCGCGAGTTCGCGCTGAACAGCGCATTCGATATTCACTAGGAATGCGCCGGTGCGGTCGGCACCGCGATTCGAGCGGGCGAAGTCAGGAGAAGGACGGGGTTCGGCCAGCTCGACAGGCAGCAGGCTCGGGCAGACGAAGTTGCGCAAGGAACGGGGATTCGGAAAGGGAGAGCAGCACGACGGGCAGGGTCCAGACGGAAGGAGCTGAGCACCAGGCAGCAAACTCGAGCGGAAAGGGCCAACACGACAGGCGGAGTTCGGGCTAGAGAAGCCAGCTCAATGGACGGGCCGGGTGGACCAACCAGGGCATCGAGCGACAAACCCGGACGAAGACAGCAACACGACGAACAGCGGATTCGAACGGATATAGCTGTGCAAGGAATGGCGAGGCTGGGCGGAAGAAGCCAGCGCGAGGGACTCTGGCGGAAAGAACTGCGCGAGCGCCGACCGGGCGAAACGAAGCGAACGCGCCCTCGCCCGCGACGGGGGCTTGCGCGGAAGCGGTCGCGAAGCAAGCAGGAGGGTTAGGCGACCGCAATGGGGTTGCCTGAACTTCTGCGCGGTTTTGCAGGCGAAAACAGCGAGAAGCGCCCTTCGATGAATGCGTTTCCCCAGGTCAGAAATATTCGGCACGAAATCGTCCCCCGAAAACCGCCCAGAAGTTCAGGGATGATGTCAAATTTGGGGCCCATTTTCTGCAAAAGAGCCCAGAAGACGGGGAGGCGCGGCACCGGCGTCGCAAACGACAAACTTCGAGCGCCAGAAATGGACGTTGTGAAGCACAGGTGCATCTGGGGGCTTTACCGGTACCGCAGACCCGCCGAGAGACAGGCCGCGCACTGCGCCAACATCGCAGACCCGCCAAGCCCACCAGGGCAGCCACCTGACTGCCGACCTGCGCTTGCGCCGCATCGCCTCACCAACGCGCCGACCTGCACGCTTGCCGGCAACGTGGATCCGCCAGGCGGCAGGCTAGGCACTGCGCCGCCAGCCCATCGCCGACCGACGTTCGCACCAGGCCGACCCGCCCCGCCGAGTTGGCAATGCCAGGCGGCAAGCCCCGCCGCCAGTGCCGACCAGCGCCCTGGCCTGCTGCGTTTGCTTGCGGCGATAACTTGCTTTCTGGTTTACCAATAACCCGGTATTCTGAGGCTTTGATATTATGGTGCAGGCGGTAAGTTTCAGCAGGTGAACGGCGACAACTCCGCCGCACAACCGCACATACCCGTCCCGCCCGCGCGCGGGATGCTCAATCCGGAAAGGACCGTTCCATGCCAATCAGGATTCCCGACCAGCTGCCCGCGACCGAGCAGCTCGAAAGCGAGAACATCTTCGTCATGACCGAGCATCGAGCCGTGCATCAGGACATCCGTCCGCTGCGCGTGCTGCTGCTCAACCTCATGCCGAAGAAGATCGAGACGGAAACGCAGATCATGCGCAAGCTGTCCAACACCCCGCTGCAGATCGAGGTGGAGCTGCTGCACACCATCTCCCATGAGTCGCACAACGTCTCGCAAGAGCACCTGAAAACGTTCTACCGCTCGTTCGACCAGGTCAAGGACAATCGCTACGACGGCATGATCATCACCGGCGCGCCCGTCGAGCTGCACGAGTTCGAGGACGTCGACTACTGGGACGAGCTGTGCCGCATCATGAAGTGGTCCACCACCAACGTGCACTCCACCCTGCACATCTGCTGGGGCGCGCAGGCCGGCATCTTCTACCACTACGGCATCCAAAAGCACGAGCTGCCGAAGAAGCTCTCCGGCGTGTTCAACCATGACGTGCTGAAGCCCTCCAGCCCGCTGGTGCGCGGATTCGACGACCGCTTCTGGGCGCCGCATTCCCGTCACACCACCGTGTACGCCGAGGACATCGAGGCCGACCCGCGCCTGGAGATCGTCGCGCAGTCCGATGAGGCCGGCGTCTACATCGCCAAGAGCACCGACAGCCGCCACTTCTTCGTGTTCGGTCATCCCGAGTACGACACCGGCACGCTGCGCGCCGAATACGAGCGCGACGTGAACAAGGGCATGGACGTCCCCGTACCGGCCCACTACTTCCCCAACGACGACCCCTCGCAGGAGCCGGTCAGCACGTGGCGCGCGCACGCGCAGCTGCTGTACACGAACTGGCTGAACTACTACGTGTACCAGACCACGCCCTACGACCTGAACAGCCTGGGCACCGGCGAATAGGGAAACGCCATGCCGAAGCACTACACCATCAAGCCGCAGACAACCCCCTTGCCCGGCAAAGCCGGCAAGGGGCCGTCGGCGAAGGAGGGCGCGACGCCCGGGTCCGCATCCGAGCAGCCCGCCAACGACCCCTTCATCCGCGCCGAGAACGAGGACGACGATGGCTACGACCCCTACTCGGACCGCCCGCCCACACCCGAGCCCCTGTTCCAGGAAAACCCCTGGGATTAGGGCAGGCGACCTGCAGGGAACCAAACCGGCCAGCAAACAGCGATGGGCCCGGAACGAATCGCCGTTCCGGGCCCATCGCTTTTGATCGGGGAACAGGGAGCGCCTCCCGCCGCACGCCTATTTGTTGGCCGCGCCGACGAAGAGCGGCTGCTCGTTCCAGGCGAGGAATTCCTCGACCGTCAGGTCTTCGAAGCTGCGGATCGCGTGCTCCGCGGAAGCCTGCAGGTCATCCCATGTGCCGGCGTCGTCGCTATCGTATATGGCGAGCGTGCGGTAGCCGGCACCGCCGAGCGTGCCGACAGCATACGCGGAATCCTCAACGCCCCAGGTCAGCTGCTTGGAAGTCCCCATAATCTCGCGGGCACGGTCCCATACGTCGGGCTCGCGCTTCGTGGAATGCACGTCTTCCACCGACAGCACGCGCTCGAGATACGGAGCGAACCCGCAGCGCTGGATGCCGGCCATCAGGTACGGCTTGGGGCTTGAGGAAGCCACCGTCAGATGCGCGCCCGCCTGGGCAAGCCCCTGCACGAACTCGAGCGCGCCGGGACGCGCCTCGGCGCGATGGCGGTAGAAGTCCAGCATGTACTCGTCGATCATGCCGACCACCTCGTGGTCGCTTTCGCCCAAGCCGAACTTCTCGTGGAAGAACGCGCCGCACTCAGGAATGCTCATAGGCGCCAGCGCCGCCACGTCTTCGGCGGTCAGCATGCCTCCCGCGCGTTCAGCCAGCTCGTTTTGCAGCCCATGCCACACGCCCATCGAATCGAGCAACGTGCCATCGCAGTCGAATACCACGCCGATCTCGCTTGCGTCCATGACTCATCCTTCCCTTGCGTTTGCCTTCTCCCAAGCCTAGCAGGAAGTGCGCCCGCCCGCCAGAACTGCAGACCAACACCCGAAAACAGCAGCGGCGCCGAACGACCCATGGCCGTTCGGCGCCGCTAGGCTTCGTTATTCGATTTACCCGAAGCGATCGGGCGTGCGTTGCCTATTCCTTGGCGCCGTACTGCTCGTAGTACGCGTCGATGGCGGCCTTGATGTCGTCGTTGATGACGACCTCGCCCTCGACCTCCTTGTTGTACAGGCACTCGACGACCTCGGCCATGCTGACGATGGAGGCCACGGGGAAGCCGTACTTCTCCTGCACCTCTTTCTGAGCGGTGACCACGCCGCCCTTGCCGACCTCCATGCGGTTCAGGCTGACGATCAGGCCCTTTACCTCCACATCGGCCGCGCCCTTGAGGATGGGGTACGTCTCGTCGATGGACTTGCCGGAGGTGGTGACGTCCTCGACCATGATAACGCGATCGCCATCGTGCAGGTCGGCGCCCAGCAGGTTGCCCTTGTCGGCACCGTGGTCCTTGACCTCCTTGCGGTTGCAGCAGTAGCGCACTTCCTTGCCGTAGAGCTCCTGCAGCGCGATGGCGGTGACCACGGCCAGCGGAATGCCCTTGTAGGCCGGGCCGAACACCACGTCGAAGTCCAGGCCGAAGTTGTCATGGATGGCCTGGGCGTAGTACTTGCCCAGACGGTGCAGCTGCTCGCCCGTGACGTACGCGCCGGCGTTCATGAAGAACGGGGACTGGCGGCCGCTCTTCAGCGTGAAGCTGCCGAACTTCAAAACATGGCTCTCCACCATGAAGTGGATGAACTCTTCCTTGTACTGCTCCATGAGCTCCCCTTTCGCAAAGAAACGGGGCGCGGGAAAATCCCTTTGCCCCGTCTAACCGGCTTCCAGATAAAGTATCAGATTCTCTTCGATTTCGCCAACCGCCGGCTTGCGGGCCGGCGGTCGGCAAAGGCGTTTCCGACGTTCATGATCGCGCTAGGCCACGCGGACACCGGCCTTCGGGCCACGCCCGCGCAGGCGGAAGGCGAAACGGGACATCGGAAAACCGCCGATCGCAAACGGCCCCGGCCGCCGACGGGCGGCCGGAAACGCGTTAGTCCTCAACGCGGATGACGCTGGGCTCGGCGCGCAGGACATCCTCGAGCCCGCCGATCTCCTCGAGCACGCGGCGCACGCTCGCCTCGCTGGCGGTGTGCGTAACGTAGCTGAGGTTCACCGTCTCGTGCTGGGCGCTGCCGCGCTGCACCACGCTGCGCACGCTGACGCCGTGCTTGGCGAACACGCCGGCCATGGCGGCCAGCACGCCGGAGCGATCGGCCACGGAGAAGCGGATGTAGTACTTCGTGCTCAGCTGCTCCATGGGAACGATGGGCAGGTTGTCGGTGCAGGTGCAGCCGACCACCGGCGGGATGCCGAGCGTCATATGGCGCGCAACCTCCAGCACATCGCCCATGACCGCCGCGGCGGCCGGGCCCGCGCCGGCGCCCTCGCCGAAGAACATGGTCTCGCCCACGGCGTCGCCCGTGACGTAGATTGCGTTGAACACGCCGTTGACCTGGGCCATCTGATGAGCCTTCGGCAGCATGGTGGGATGCACGCGCACATCGATGCCCTCGGGCGTGCGATGCGCCAGCGCCAGCAGCTTGATGACGTAGCCCATGTCATCGGCCGTGTCCATGTCAAGCTGCGTGATGTTGCGGATGCCCTCGGTGTAGACGTCGTTGAGCTTCACGCGGCTATTGAAGGCGATGGACGCCAGAATGGCGATCTTCGCAGCGGCGTCGAAACCGTCCACGTCGGCGGTGGGGTCGGCCTCGGCGAAGCCCTTCGCCTGAGCCTCGGCCAGCGCGTCGTCGTAGGACAGGCCGTCGTCGACCATGCGCGTGAGCATGTAGTTGGTGGTGCCGTTCACGATGCCCATGACGGAGGTGATCTCGTTGCTGATAAGCGAGTGCTTCAGCGGCTGGATGATGGGGATGCCGCCACCGACGCTGGCCTCGAAGCCCACTTCCAGGTTCTTCTCGCGGGCAAGGTCCATGACCTCGTCGCCGAAGGTGGCCATGAGCGCCTTGTTGGCGGTGACCACGTTCTTGCCGGCGCGCAGGGCGCCCAGCACCACATCGCGCGCAGCGGTGGTGCCGCCGATCAGCTCGATGACGATATCGACCTCGGGGTCGTTGATGACGTCGTTGAAGTCTTCGGTGAACAGGTGCAGCACGCCGCGCGCCTCGGCCTGCTCGGGGTTGCGCGAGCACACGCGCACCACTTCCATGTCGACGCCCAAATGGCGCTTGAAGTCCTCGCGATGGTTGCGCAGGATGTCCAAGCAGCCGCCGCCGACGGTGCCCGTTCCCACGAGTCCAAGTTTGATGGTCATATCTCCCCCTTCGAAAGGTTGAAAAGCAGCGCCCGAAGCGCTGGGCGGGTTATGCGATGGTTCCGTTACGGGCTTGAGGATACCGCAGGGACGCCGGCGCCGCGCGCCGATGCCGCCCACAGGCCCGAAGGAGCCGGTGAAGGTTGCCGTCAAGTCCGCAAAACCTGCGAATGTGCGGAAAATGCGGCAGACGGTCGGGCTCGCAGGGCACCGGGTCAACCCCGGCGTTGCACCAGCCCGACCGCCTTGAAACGACTAGATGTCGCGATGGTACAGGTCGGCGTAGGTTTCGCGGCGGGTGACCACGCGGGCCTGGCCGTCCTTCACGAACACGATGCCGGGGCGCGGCTGGCCGTTGTAGTTGCTGGCCATGGTGTAGCAGTACGCGCCGGTGCCGAACACCGCGATGACGTCGCCCAGCTCGGGCGTCTGCAGCGGCATGTCGATGACCACCGCGTCGCCGCTTTCGCAATGCTTGCCGCACAGCGTGACGATCTCGGTGCGGGGCTGACCGGCCTTGTTGGCGATGGTGGGCTCGTAGTCGGCGTGGTAGAGCGCCGTGCGGATGTTGTCGGACATGCCGCCGTCGATGGCCACGTACTTGCGGATGCCGGGCAGCGTCTTCAGGATGCCGACGGTGTACAGCGTAAGGCCCGGGGTTGCCACCAGGCTGCGGCCAGGCTCGACGGCCAGGCGCGGCAGCTTCACGCCCAGGCGCTCGCAGTTCTCGCGGACCGCGTTGACGGTGCACTCGGCGAACTCGTCGATGGTGGAGGGCTTGTCGTCGGCCTTGTAGGCGATGCCCAGGCCGCCGCCCATGTCCAGTTCCTCGACCTCGTAGCCGTAGGCTTCCTTCACGCGGGCGATGAACTCGACCATGACCTGCACGGCCTCGGCGAACGAATGCAGCGCGAAGATCTGCGAGCCGATGTGGCAGTGGAAGCCGGCCAGGCGCACGTTCGGCGCCTCGAGCGCGTCCTTGACGCACTTGAAGGCGAAGTCGTTGAGCATGGTGAAGCCGAACTTGCTGTCCTCGCAACCCGTGCGAATGTACTCGTGCGTGTCGGCCTCGACGCCGGGGGTGATGCGCATGTAGACGTCCTGCGTGACGCCCAGCTCGCCGGCGATTTCGCTGATGCGGCCCAGCTCGATGCGGCTATCCACCACGATGCGGCCGACGCCTGCCGAGATGGCCTCGCGCAGTTCCTGCGGCGTCTTGTTGTTGCCGTGCACGAATACGCGCTCCATGGGGAAGCCGGCCTGCTGCGCGCACCACAGCTCGCCGCCGCCGGAAACATCCAGGCACAGGCCCTCCTGCGCGACGATGCGCGCGGTTTCCTTATTAAGGAACGCCTTAGAGGCGAAGATGACGTCGGAGTTCTCATAACGGCTGCGGAACGCCTTGAGGTAGGTTTCCATGCGGTTGCGCATGTCGGCCTCGTCCATGACGTAGAGCGCGGTGCCTTCCTTATGGGCAAGCTCCACCATATCGACGCCGCCGACGAACAGATGGTCGTCGCGCACCTCGGCGGTCATGGGCAGCACGTCGCCCAGTTCCATGGTGGTGCGGTTATCAGGTTGCTTGGTGTGATCGGATGGTGCCAAAGACATAGGCGCGCTCGCTTTCTCGCAGTTCCCGGTGTCAAGTTGCAATTGGCAAACTGACGCAGTTTTCAATCCGTTCCATAGTATCAGGCCCGGGCGCGCGGCACTGTGTCAACCTGGTAAATTCGCCTGCAAATAGTAACGGCTCGGCAACCCCCTGTCGAGCCGTTCCCGGGCACGAAAAAGCCCCCGCTTTCGCGAGGGCTTTGCAGTTTAAATCGCTTGCTTCGCGCAGGTGCGTTTACTTGCGGGAGACCAGGTAGGTCAGGCCGGCGGCGATGGCGAACAGCACCACGAACTCCACCAGCAGCGGGGCCACGGCGGCGCCGAACCCGGCAAGGTTGAAGGTGGGGCACTGCGCAACCGCGAAGGAGGCGCCGGTCAGCGACATCACGGCAGAGGAGATGATGGCGCAGCCGACGAGCGCGATGGCCATCAGAGCGACGAATCCGATGAACGGGGTAATAGGCGTATGGTTTCCCTGGATCTGTTTCACATTCGTTGCTGCATTCATTTTTGCCCATCATCCTTTCTCGCTCGCCTGAATCCGTTTCAGGCTTTGGTCAACTTCACCGTTTGGCAACGTTGGAAATCTTCTTCTTGACAACCCGTTGCCTTTAATACGTCTGCCAATCTAGCAGGGCTGCGACAGAAGGGAAGACGTCTCTCGGTTTCTTCACCATTCTGACACTTTTCTATGACATTTTGTGCACTTGCACAAATATTCGTCAATGGAAATCCCTATAACCGATAGGCTATGCGAATATATGTTTTACCAGGTTATCGGCTAAAAATTGATTTTTGACCCAGGAAATCTGTCACTAGTCGACTGGCAAATCAGCCCGCCCCTGATGTGAAAATTGTTCAAGGGTACCTATTCGACCTCGCGATTTAAAGTGCTTTTTACGGTGTTCATCAAAGCTCTACCAGGCCTTTACGTATGCGATACAATTTGAGTCGCAAAATCGTGCCATCGCGGCGATTCCGCCCGATCGGCGTCGCAAAGACCGTCAACGTCACGCAAGGAGGCCAAAATGGCGAAACCCGAACCGTCCATGGACGAATGGCTCAAGGAAGCGAAACAGGACCCGAAAGCCGCGCAGTGCGGCATGCTCCTCACGCACAACGGCGTGGTGCGCATCACGCCCAAGGCACAGGTGCGCGAGGGCGTCGAGGGGCTCGGCGACGTTGCGCAGGTCGACTTCAGCTACGACGCCGAAGGCCTTGAGCAGGCCGTCAAGGAGGCGCTCACGTGGCCGGGCGTCTACTATGTGCGCGTGTGGCTCAACGAGGGCGTGCTGAACGTGGGCGATTCGCTTATGTACGTGCTCATCGGCGCCGACATCCGCCCGCGTTGCATCGACGCGCTGCAGAATCTGGTCGGAAAGATCAAGAACGAGCTGGTGGTGGAGAAGGAGATCTTCGCGTAGGCGAGATATCCGGGCATGAACGAGAATAGGGCGGCGGGTTCCAACGAACCCGCCGCCCTATTCGTTGATGAGCGAAACCGTTAACGCTATGCCGCGCTACTCGCGAGAGCGCCTGCGATAGGCAACCGCCGCCGCGACAACCGCCGCCAGGGCCACAAGCCCGACCAGCTCCACCGCCACGCCCACCACATCGCCCGTCTGCGCCATGGACGCGGCCTGCGGCTGCACAGGCGCCTGGTAGGCGTTCCCGAACGTGCACGCTTCGCACTTCTCGCCCGCCGCGTTTTTCACGAACACCTGCGTATACAGGGAATCCGGGGCATCTTGCCCGTTCCACATGCAGTACACGTCGACGTTGTAGGCCTGCTCGTCATACGTCCAACCCTCGGCGTTGCCGGGAATCTGCCGCACCGTGTAATGGTGTAGCCCCACCTCGGTGAACGACATTGCAAACTGCGTGGAACCCTCGCCCGCGATCGTCGCCTGCAGCCGATCCGGCAAAACCGTCTCGCCATCGGCGCCGGAGATTTGGACGGTGAAATCCTGCGTCTGCGCAGGCGCGTCCCCCTTCACGACCACCTGCGTCGAAATCTGCGCCGCCGTCGGAGCATACGCCCCTTCAACTGCATATGCCTGCGCAGACGGCGCGACACACGCGAACACGGCGACGAGCACCGCCGCGACAAGCGACGCGATCGCGAGGTTTCGTTTTATGTTCAATGCATACGTCATAGCTCGTCCTTTTCTTTCCTCGCGCCATTCGGCACACCGTGCGCTGCCTGCGCTACGCCTTGTCGGCGGCACGTTCCCCGGTCACCCTGCATATGAGCAGCGTTCTTTCGTTCACGCCGGAAGATGCGCACGTCGAGAGCGCCACCACTTGATCGCTTGCGGAAGGCAGACCGTCTCGCTGGAAGACGGCATCCTGCGCGACCTTTTCCGCCAGCGCGGACATGCGATCGACGCCGGCGGGGGTGCCATAGTAGACGCCGTCATAGGCGTCCGCCTTGACCACCGCGCAGATTTGCAAGTCGAGCGTACGGTCCGACAGGTACAGCGTGCCCTTCTGGTTCTGGTCGAAGAAGCCTTCATCCAGGAACTTGTCCAGGTCGCCGAACATCTTGCCGTACTGCATGTGATGGCCCATGAGCACCTCATAGGGCTCGGTGAAATCCCTCGAGCATTTGCTGTCAAGGAAGATGCTGCCTGAGGCGCTGTACGCGCCGGTAGCATCCTTGCTGAGATACTCGAAGTCATCCTTGCCGCGGACCACCGGATAATCGATGTTCGTGTTATCGATGGTAATCCAAGCGCATACGTCGGGGTTCAATGCCAGCAACTCGGAGAAGCTGACTGAGTCGCCCGACTTCAATGCGGCAAGCCGGGCCTGGCTATCCCCTCCATTCGCCAGCGCATACGCATCCCAGAGGGCATAGGCGGACACGGCAAGCGCGAGCGCCAGCACGATGCCGAGCGCCCAGACGACCGCACGGTCGAGCGCGCAAGCCACCCGCAGGGCGCGGGTGGGCTTGCGCGCTCCATAGCTGCCGAAGCTGTCAGCAGCTAGCCGCAATTAGAACTCCTCGCTCGCGCGACGCTTGCGGGAGATCAACAGAGCGCTGGCACCGGCCACGACCACCAGGCCGCCGAAGACGAAGGGCATGGTGTCAGAGTTAACGCCCGTAGCCGGAGCGAAGCCCTTCTCGTTGGTGTAGGCGACCGTGCTGCCGTGAGCCTTGATGGTGCCGGCAGCTTGCGCGCCGCCCGCAACACCGTCGGCAACGTTCTTCTCGGTGTAATCCGTGTCGTCCTCGACGACCGTGTACTTCGCGCCGTCAGGCAGGTTCTTGATCTCGATGGACTCGCCGTGCTTCAGCTTGAAGGTGAAGTCCTTACCAGCTTCGACGGTGTACTTATCGTTGCCCTTCACGGCATCGTAAGAACCCTGAGCGCCCTCGATTTTCAGCGTGTAGCTGAACTCGTCCTTCGTGTTCGCAGCAGCGCCCGCAACCTTCTTGGACACCGTCAGGCTGTCGTTTGCCTTGGCGGTGTTTTCGAATGCGGCCTTGTCAGCCTTGTTGCCGCTGGCAGCCTTCGCCTTGATCTCCCTGATAACCGGCGTGTCGCTTGCAGGATAGTCGTCCGGCATGGACACGACGACCTCAACGTTGTAGACGGTGCCGTCATACACGATGTTGGGATTCGAGCCGGCGATTTCCTTCACCGTGAAGTTATAGGTGCCAGGGGCCGTGAAGTTATAGCCCGCGAACAGCTGCCGAGCCGTCAGCCTGGCGTTCGCGGAAGCACCCGCGCCCGCAAGGTCCTTCCAATCCGCCGTCAACGTACGCACGACCTTATCCGTAGACAACTGGGCAGGCTCCCAGGTGCCCTGCGCAGTAGCGCCCGTGAACTGGACCTGGAAGTTGAACGCTTCCGTGTTGTTCAGCTGCGTGTTCGACGCTGCCTTCCAGGTCTTGTCAACGGTGAAACCGTTGTCCTCAACCGTCGTTGCGAACGCAGCGCCCGGAAGAGCGATCACCATGGAGCCGGCAAGTGCCGCCGCAACCACATTCTTCTTCAAGCGAGACATAGCCATTGCCTTTCCTTTCTCCCGTCTCGTTTTCCTATATCCCACGCAGTCGCAGCAGGGCCACAACCTTGCCCCCAACCACGTTGATACCTATTGCGCCTACCTCGCGACTATCGACCGCCTGCATGCGATCGTCGCCCAACACGAAGTACTGCCCTTCGCCAAGCGTTAACGGATATGCCGGACCGCTTTCCGCCGGCGCGGTGGATTGACCGTTCGACGAAGGCTGCGCGCTCCCGTTGACCTTGAACGTGCCGTCTTCGGTGACCTCGACCACGTCGCCGGGCAATGCCACCACACGGCCAATCAGCTGCTGCCCGGACTGGGAGCGGTATACGATCACGTCGTTTGCCGAATACGCCTGCTCGAGCCGATACGTCAGCGCGACATCGCCGTCGCACGATGCGGGCGACATGCCGCCGCCGCGAACGATCGCAAGCCCGAACACCGTCTGCAGCAGAATCGCTGCCACGCCGACCGCGCAGATCGTCTTCGCCGCCGTGGCGCCCGCACGTCTTCGCGCTTCCGCACCTTGGGCACGTCGCTCGATGACGCGCGCCTCGGGAGCCAGCGCTACTTCCCGTGCGAACCCTTCGGCCTCTTGTGCCGGTGATGTTTCGGGTCCACGGACTGCTGCGCGCGAATCGACCGCTGGGGAACCGGCGGCACCTGCAAAGCCTGCGCCCTCGGGGCCTGGGGCCTTGGCTGCACCGGCTGCTCCGCACGGGCTTGCTCCAGCAGGGCCTCGTAGCGGATCTGCTGCTCCCGGTAGAGCTGGCGGTACATTTCGTCCAAGCGATGCACCACGTGCCATGCCTGGCGCTCGTCGATCCCCCACAGGCGTCGGCGCCATACCAGCCGTTGCAGCTTGTCGGCGATCAGCTGCAGCGAGACCGGCGGATCTTCCTGGATACTTTGAGGAACGCGTTTTCTACTCCTTCCAAGCACCCTGCTCACGCTTCCTGCGCTTGTAGCCGCTTGCGGCCAGAGCGCCCGCGCCCGCAGCGGCGACCGCGAACAGCCCTGCCATCGGGCCCGCGTCAAGCGAGATTCCCGTTGCCGAGACCGCCTCGGCCGAGTTGGTGAATGCAAGCGTCTGCGTCTGGTTGGAGGCGATGGTCACCGTCTTAGACGCGGTGGCCGTCTGACTGTCGGTTGCAACGGTCTCGGAAGGTCCGTTGTTGACCGAAACCGTGGAGGAGGTCCTTGCGTTGCCGGAAAGGCCCGTTTCGCGAACGGCGACCCGCGAACCGGCGGGAATCTTGGTCAGCGTGACGGACTGGTCATGCTTGAGCTGGACCGTTGCCACGCCCTGGTCGTTGAACGTCACGGAGCTGACATCGCCCTGCGCGGCGAACGTCTTGCCAGCGAGATCATCGCACCTGAGCTCGAACGTGAACGATTGGTCGACGTTCGCGGCGCTTCCCGTCACGCTCTTCGAAACGTAAAGGCTTCCCGACTGCGGGACATAATGAGCGTAATAGGTGGTGTTCTGCGTAATAGTGCCGTCGAAATTCGCCTTCTGCGTGCAGTCCTTGTCCTTGTACCAGCCATCGAACTGATACGTCACACCGTCGACGGTTTTGGTTGCAGGAGCCGTCGCGTTATCCGGCTTCTTCAGGTTGGATTCGCTGTAGCCGCTTTTGACGCGCTGGGCGTATTTGGGCAATACCGCCCATTCGGATTCACCGGCATCTTGCATTACGTAGTTGACCGTATAAACGTTTTCTTCATTCAGCACGAGCACATGATCGTAATGGAAGGTTTTAGTTCCAGAAGGCACGGTGGGTTTGTTGTAATCGTTTTTCCCTTCATTCGAACCATCAGCAACGGTTACGCGTTCCGGGGTCAGCGTGTAATAACCCTTCTTTGACGCATTTGGGCTACCCTCTTCGGCATACTCATACGTAACCCCCTCGTACTCGATTGAAGGGAACAGCGATGGATTTCCCACAAGAGAAATGTTGCTATATTGAGACGGGCTCAGGGGACCGATGCTATACCACCACGGCGCCCACTTTGCCGAAATAGTGCTGATGCCCATGCCGTACCATTTCTCGTTGACGCTAGCACCGCTATCCAGCGTATAGCCAGGAACGAGCGCATACCAGTACAGCTTGTACGTCCCATTGGTAGCCACCGCCATCGGTTCATCCGATGCGTCGGCTGCAGCTACAACGGCAGGGTTGACCTGGTCCGTTGTCGACTCGGTAGCTTCCGCTTTCTCTGCAGGGGCTGCGGCCTGATCATCGGCGGCCTGCGCCCGATCGCCGGCGCTTGCCTGCGTCTGATCCTGGGCAGAGCCCTCCACCTGGACCTGCGCGGGGGCCTCTACGCCGCCCGCCTGCTCGTCATCGGCCGCCAACGCCGCCACGGGGAGCAACCCCACGACAAGCATCGCGGAAACCAATAGCCTTAACGCTGATTTTCTCGCTTTCATCTCTCCTCTTCCCTTTCCCGTCATCGCCTTGCGTGCTCGTTTATCGTTTGGTTGCAATCACGAAAGGACCGGGTCGCAAGAGCCCGATCAGCTGTTTACAACGCTGTACGTATTAGAAAGCTGCCCTCCGTTTTCGGAATGGCATGGCTCGACTTTGATAAGCCCTTCCCGGCTCATGCGCGTGATGGCGCGGTCGATGGTCTTGACGCTGCAGCCCATCAGCTGCGACAACTCCTTTTTCGTTGCCCGCGCCGCACCAGATATGGTCGTTTGCGCGGCGATATAGCCGAGCAAACGCTCCTGCGTGGGAGTTAGCGAAATATCACCCTCATGTAACTTGCGCATATCTGCCTTTCCGCGCATGCCTTGTATATAGGCGTAAGCAAATGCAGAC
>NZ_CAKTVU010000021.1 GCF_934630535.1 uncultured Senegalimassilia sp. | reverse complement strand
GCGGGGATGTATATTACGCGGCCGGCGGCCTCTTGACAATCCCTTGATTCGGATTTTGCCCTGGTCTTCACATCCTGCACACAATATGTGGCAGTCTGTTCTCAATTCGTGTGTGTCATATCATGCCTTGTACTACATGTAGTAGCTCTTTGAGGCCTCGGAGCGAGCCGAACAGTGTTTGGCTTTTGCTTTCATACGTTTTGCAGTTTCGCTTCTTTGGCATTTCCCTTTGTCAACCTATAGCTTCATGCGCGCTTCCCTCTTCTTCCCTCTTAGCTCTATCTGAGCGCTTGCTTTCTCTATTGGCTGTACAGCAATACAGCGGAGCTTCTTCGGAATAGGTGTTCACCGACATTCAGGAAACGACTGTTCGCCGTAATCGGATATGGTCTTGCCTCTTCCCTGCTCGCTTCCTTGTTTTACTATGGGGCTGGAGAACCTATATAAGGTGGTGATGGACTTGAGCGCAGATGTGCGGATCGATCTTCCTGAAGATGCCCTCGCGCTTCTTTCAATATTAGATGATGCCGGATTCGAGGCATGGGCCGTGGGCGGCTTTGTGCGCGATGCGCTGCTTGGCAGGCCTTGCTCGGATATCGATATCGCCTGCAGCGCCATGTGGAGCGACACAAAGAGGGCTTGCGAACAAGCTGGATTGAGAACGCATGAAACCGGTGTGGCGCATGGGACCATCACTGTTATCTGCGGGAATTCCGCTTTCGAGGTTACGACCTTTCGCAGTGACGGGCAATATAAGGATGGAAGGCATCCTGATTCGGTGACGTTCGTGTCATCGATAGAGGAGGATCTTGCCCGCAGGGATTTCACCATCAACGCTATGGCATGGCGGCCCGACCGAGGTCTGGTGGACCCCTTTGGGGGAGAAGCCGATATCGAGCTCGGCGTTATCCGTGCGGTTGGCGACCCTCATCAAAGATTCGCCGAAGATGCGCTCCGTATTCTGCGGGCATGCCGTTTCAGCGCCGAGCTTGGATACGCGATCGATCCTTGCACGTACCAAGGGATGCTGGAAAACAAGGGTTTGCTGTCGAAGATATCCGCCGAACGCGTAACCCACGAGCTGCAGAAGCTGTTGCTCGGCCCACATGCCGGCGATGCCCTGCTGAGCTGTGTTGATGCGCTTTCGGCTGTTTTGCCCGAGCTTGTGGCAATGAAAGGCTTCGATCAGCAAACGCCCTATCATATATTCGACGTGCTCGAACATACCGCTCGGGCGATCGATGGCGTTCCGCCCTATCCGTTGGTTCGCTGGGCGGCGCTGTTTCACGATATGGGCAAACCTGCCTGCTTCTTCAAAGACGAAAACGGCACCGGGCACTTTTACGGGCACGCTGCGGTGAGCGTTCCCATAGCGCGCGGCATCATGCAACGGCTGACGTTCTCTAACGCCTTCATCGACAGGGTGCTTGCTTTGGTAAAACGACATGACGATGTGGTGCCGGCAAACCCTAAGGCGGTGAAGCGGATGCTCGCCCGCCTTGGCGGCGATACCGAGCTGTTCGCCGCCCTTTGCGACCTGAAGCGAGGGGACGCGAGGGGGCAATCGCCGAAATTCAGCGGCCCGCGCATCGCGCTTGCCGACGATCTGCAGCGCACCCTAGAGGAGATACTCGCCGCCAACGAGGCCTTCACGGTGAAGTCCTTGGCCATCAACGGACGCGACGTGATGAGGTTAGGAGTTGCTCAAGGACCCGAGATAGGGGAAGTCTTGGCGCGATTGCTTGACGCCGTCATTGAGGGAGAAGTAGCTAATTCAGCGTCTGACCTGGAGAAATACGTGTTACAGTACCTGATCGGCGAAAATTTTTCTAAAAAGTTGCCAAAAAGTGTTGACGGAATAGGGGATGGTGCGTAATATATCTTCTCGCGCCTGGCCCTCCGAAATAAATCGAAGGAAACGGCGCAGAGGATTTGCCACTGGGGTGTCGTCTAATGGCAGGACAGCGGTTTCTGGTACCGTATGTGAGGGTTCGACTCCTTCCACCCCAGCCATTTTTGGTAGATTCATTTGATGGCTCCGTCGTCTAGCGGTTTAGGACGTCGCCCTCTCAAGGCGAAGGTCGCCGGTTCGAATCCGGTCGGAGCTACCAAGCTTACCCAGGTCACGTGTTTCGCGGCCTTTTCAATGGCTCCGTCGTCTAGCGGTTTAGGACGTCGCCCTCTCAAGGCGAAGGTCGCCGGTTCGAATCCGGTCGGAGCTACCAAATGTACAGCCGAGGCTTATGCCTCGGCTTTTTTGTTATCGACAGGCGAAAACGGCTCCCGGACCCGATAGGACCCGATAGGACCCGATAGGACCCGATAGGTATCAGCAGACTTACAGGTCAAACAGTGCGTCTGCATCAGAGGCATCGGCGCGGGCCGATGCTGCCTGCTCGGACTCGTCCGCTCGAATTCAACGCTCGGAAAAACGTGCGTTCGGACAACACCGAATCCCTGATATGCATCGGCGATGCCCAAGCGACTACTCGCAAGCAAGCCTTCGCCGTCGAGCGAATCGTTACGCTCATCAACGATACCGAGATAAAGAGGCGATACCGCATAGGGGAACTTCGTGCGAAACCTCCGCAGGCCCTTCTGAGCTATCGCACGTTGGCAGTTAAGCACGCTTGAAGCCCACAACCGCCACGAACATGATGCCAGCCCTACATGCAATCTTGGGCTGGCGGTGCGCTGGAAGCAAACGACGCCGCGAACATGACGCAAGGCACTTTACGCAAGCTTGGGCCCGGTTCTCGAAACACTACGCTATGCGCGTTCCCGGCTTTCGAGAACTCCGCCATGCGCATTCCCGATGCTCGATTAGGCGGTGCCTCTTCTGGATACCCGGGTGATCGCACTGGACATGATGGGTTGATTGGATATATCCTCGCTGGCATGTGACGAAACCGAAAGGCCGACAGTCGCGTCGTTGGGGACGACGCGACACCAGGTTGAGCCTTCAACATTTGGAGGAAAGGTTGACCAACATGCGAATCGACCGCATTCTTTGCAGCAAGCGCGTATTCACCGGCTTGACCGATAGCGCCGAAGAGCTTGCCATCGCCGTTTCCGGGGACAAGATCGCTTTCGTCGGAGCGAAGGAGGACGCGCTTGCGTTTGCCCACGAAGCCGACGGAAGCGCCGAGCCCGAGGTGATCGACTACGGTGACGCCTTCATCGCCCCCGGCTTCCATGACTCTCATGTGCATTTCTTCCATTCCGCGGTGTACTCTTCCCCGCTTGCCACGAACTTCCTGGGCGAAAACGAGGCCGATTGCGTTGAGCGCATGAAGCGTTTCGCGCAGGGACGCCCTGAGGGGTGGCTGCTGGCACAGGGCTGGCGCGAGTATCGATGGGACCCGCCGGTGCTGCCGTCGAAGCACTCGCTTGACGAGGCCTTCCCCAACCGCCCCGTGGCGCTGTACTCCGGCGACGCGCACACGCTGTGGCTGAACAGCTGCGCGCTGGCCGAGCTGGGCATCGACCGCGACAGCGTTGCCCCTGCGGGAGGAAGCTACGACAGGGACGCTGACGGCGAGTTGACGGGCATCGTGCGCGAAGCAGCCGCCATGGAGCTGATGCCGCGCATCATGAACGCGTTTTCCGATGACGAGATCGCCGATGCTTACCGCGGGTTTTTGCGCACGCTTGCGCAAAACGGCATCACGAGCGTTTGCGACATGTCGCTTATGGCCAACCCCGGACTGGACTTCATCCGCGACGACGTGCATGCACGCCTGCTTGAAACCGACGAGCTGACGTGCCGCGTGAACCTCTTCCCCACCCTGCTTGAGGATATGAGCAGGTTCGAGGCGATGTCCAAGCATTATACGGGCCCTGTGCTGCGCTGCGCCGGTTTCAAGCAGTTCTTCGATGGCGTCTCCAGCCAACACACCGCGTGGGTGACCGAGCCTTATAGCAACGCGCGATGCGAGGACGACTGTGGCAGGCCGACCATCGAGCCCGATAAGATGCGCGCTCTGGTGATGAAAGCTGCCGAGAAGGGCTACCCCGTGCGCATCCACACCATCGGCGATGCGGCGATTCATGAGGCGCTGAACATCTTCGAGGATGCCCGTGCGCAATTCGGCCCGCTTCCCGAAGGACGCCACAACTGCCTTGAGCATTTGGAGAACTTCCTGCCCGGAGATGTGGAGCGCTTGGCAGAGCTCGATGTGATCGCCGCGGTGCAGCCGCCGCATATGACGCTTGACCCGGGCGGTCCCGAGCGCGACTTGGGAGACGAGCGCGTGAAGCTGATGTGGCCGTTCAGGACCATGCTTGACGAGGGCGAGACGCTGGCATTCGGCACGGACTCGCCGGTGGTGGACGTGAACTCCATGGGCGTGCTCTACAGCGCCGCCACGCGCCGCGACCCGCAGACGCGCGCACCCGAAGGCGGCTGGCGACCTGAGCAGCTTATCAGCCGTGCAGAGGCCATTCGCGCATACACCGCCGGAAGCGACGCCGCCGCCCAACGCAACGGCGAAGCGGGCGTGCTGGCAGCAGGCAAGCTGGCGGACATGGCGGTGCTCGACACCGACTTGCTGACATGCGCCGACGACGAGATCCTGGATGCGCACGTTACCGCCACCTGGATGGGCGGACGCTGCGTGTTCGAGGCCTAGAAAGACCGAAAGCGCCCCAAGATGGCCGTTGAGCCACTTGGGGCGCTTTGCGTTTGGAGCGATTTATAGCCGGCGCAACAGCGATGGAACGCAGTGCTGTGTGTGTCCATCGCCGACTGCGCCGGACAGCTACCGGCAAGCGAGGGCCGGCGATCGATTGCCTTCGACGTTGTTTCCGGCCTGCGAATTTCGACAGCAGCGGCCGCGAGGATACGCGATCGATCGCCTTCGGTGCGACCGCAGGCATGGACTTGGCATCGGAAGGCACACCTGTTTACGCGTTGTACGGCAGGTGCGGCTTGCCGTGGCACCACATGTGATCGAGGGGCCCGCTGCCCTGCCCAAGATCGAGACCTGTTGACAGAGCGCCTCTCACGAAGCCCTTCGCACGGCGAACCGCCTGCTCGATGCCGTTTCCCTGCGCCAAGCCGCTTGCGATGGCGCTGGAAAGCGTGCAGCCGGTTCCATGGGTGTTGCTTGTGACGATGCGCTTCGCCCTCAGCCAAGCATGGCGACCATCGGGCAGAACGAGCAAATCGTCGGCGGTATCGGCAAGATGACCGCCTTTGACGAGCACGGCACCGTTTGTTTTCCCCGAAAGCAGCTTCGCCGCCTGTATCATGCCGTCGTCGTCAACGACGGGAAAACCGCACAGCACCTCGGCCTCGGGCATGTTCGGGGTGATAACGTCGGCCAAGGGCACCAGGTTCGAAACCAGCGCATCGACGGCCTGCTGCTCGATAAGACGCGAACCGCTGGTGGCCACCATGACCGGGTCGAGCACCACGTTGCTCGCCTGATGAAAACGCAGGCGCTCTGCGATGACGTTGATGATCTGGGCGGAGGATACCATGCCGATCTTCACCGCATCGGGACGGATATCCTCGAACACCGCATCGATCTGCGCACCGACCACTTCTGGCGAGATGTCCTGCACGGCGCGAACGCCGCAGGTGTTTTGCGCGGTGATGGCCGTGATGGCCGTTTCCGCGTAAAGACCGTACGATGCTATGGTTTTGATGTCGGCCTGAATGCCGGCTCCTCCGCTTGAATCGGAGCCGGCGATGCTGAGCACTGTTTTCATCGGATACCTCCCTTAGACGCTCAGCGCCCTTCCACCCTGCTTACTCGTTGTCGAGATCGATGACGAGGCCGTCCATGATGGTGTTGACGGTGCGCACCGCGCACATCTTGCCGCACATGGTGCAGGTTCCCTCGTTGCTCGGCGGGGCGCTTTCGAAGACCTTGCGCGGACGAACCGGGTCGATGGCCAGGCTGAACTGCTCTTCCCAATCCATACGACGACGGGCATCGCTCATGCGGTTGTCACGGTCGCGAGCGCCGGGAATGCCCTTCGCGATGTCGGCGGCATGCGCGGCGATCTTCGTGGCCACCAGGCCATCGCGCACATCCTGGGCATCGGGCAGGCGCAGATGCTCGGCAGGCGTGACATAACACAGGAAGTCGGCGCCCGAGGAAGCCGCCACGGCACCGCCGATGGCGGCGGTGATGTGGTCGTAGCCAGGGGCGATATCGGTTACGAGCGGGCCGAGCACGTAGAACGGCGCGTTGTGGCACAGGCGCTTCTCGAGGCGCATGTTCGCCTCGATCTCGTTGAGCGCCATATGGCCGGGACCCTCCACCATGACTTGCACGCCGGCATCCCAGGCGCGCTTGGTGAGCTTGCCGATCTCGATGAGCTCGGCGATCTGACCGGCGTCGGTTGCGTCGTAGGTGCAACCCGGGCGCATGGCATCGCCGATGGAGATGGTCACGTCGTGGGCGTGCAGGATCTCGAGGACCTCGTCATAGTGCTCATAGAACGGGTTCTCGTTGCCGGTGGCCTCCATCCAGGCGAAGATGAGGGAGCCGCCGCGGCTGACGATGTTCATGAGTCGGCCGGTTTCCTTGAAGGACTCGATAGTGCGGCGGTTCATGCCGGCGTGGATGGTGACGAAGTCGACGCCGTCCTCGGCATGGCGGCGCACCACGTCGAGGAAGTCCTCCGCCTTGATGGCGATGAGGGCCTTCTCCAGATAGCCGATGGCGTCGTACATGGGAACGGTACCGATCATGGCCGGCGACTTTTCGATGAGCTTGGTGCGGAACGCCTGGGTTTTGCCGCTGTTGGACAGGTCCATGATGGCCTCGGCGCCAAGCTCGATGGCCGTATCGACCTTCTGCCATTCAACGGATTCGTCGGCAAGGTCGCCGGAAATGCCCAGGTTGACGTTGACCTTGGTGCGCAAGCCCTCGCCGACGCCCTCGGGCGACAGCGACGTGTGGTGGATGTTCGCCGGGATGGCGATGCGGCCGGCGGCAACGCCTTCGCGGATGAACTCCGGGCTGCGGCCTTCCTTCTCGGCGACCACGCGCATGGCAGGCGTGATCTGCCCCGCGCGGGCGAAATCGATTTGCGTGATGAGGTTCGAAGATTCGTTACCCATAGATGCTCCCTTCGTTGGCATTACCCATGCAGGTTCGGCGGGTCGAGGCTTGTACGGTGCCTCCTCTCAGCCTGCCCGGCGCGCAGCGCTAGCAAGCTCCCCCGATATACGGTTGTTGCGGCCGTTATTATATCCCCGGCCGGTCAGGAGTTACCCAAGGCAAAGGATAAAAGACATAAAGCGTGCCCGACTCCACGGCGATGGTGGCCTCCTGGCCGATAAGCTCGTTGGAAAGCCCAAGGCTGGTTCGGTTGGTGAGGGGCTCATCATCAAGCGAATACTCCAAGCCCCGCTCGATGACGCCCTCGGCGCGATCGTTTGCGGCGAAGACCGAGACGGTGCCTTTCTCCACGTTGTCAGGCAGGGTGAACACGTCAGGGCCGGTGACGCATCGTATGGCGAAACCATCGGCGATGCCGGTGACGTAGAACCCGCGCTCCGAATACGCGGCGAACAGCTGCAGGTTGGCCAGCGTATGGTCGAGCCTGCCGCCGATGCCGCCATATACGTAGATATCGGAATGATGGTAGTTCGCAGCCCTTTGGAGAGCGAGCTCCATATCCGAGGCATCCTTGTTCACAGGATGACGCGAGACCCGCTTCGCGCGAGGAACGTATCCAAGGGAGTCGAAATCGCCCACGGCCATGTCGGGCGCGACGCCAAGCCGGTCGAGCGGGGCAAAACCGCCGTCGACGGCGATGACGAAGTCGAAAAAGCCCTCGTTGTAACGTGCCATGAAATCTTGTTCGTTGAAATATGTGGCGCCAACCAATGCACAGGTTGTCATGATGCTCCTTGTTTCGGTTCCGATATGGTAGAATACCACACTGCGAGCGGGCCAGACGATCGCGCGCCGCCTTGAGCGGCGTGAGGAAAGTCCGGGCTCCAAAGGGCAAGATGCCAGCTAACGGCTGGGCGGGGCGACCCGACGGAAAGTGCCACAGAAAAGTAAACTCCCCCGTGCAAACGGGAGAAAAGCTGAAACGGTGCGGTAAGAGCGCACCAGCGCGTTGGTAACAACGTGGCTTGGAAAACCCCATCTGGAGCAAGCGCAAATAGGAGTGCCATACGGCCGCCCTTCCGTGCATTCGGGTTGCGTGCTTGAGACGCGCGGTGACGCGCGTTCGAGATAAATGGTCGTCCAACGACAGAACCCGGCTTATCGACTCGCTCGCGGTTTTCAAAAGGCTCCCGTTCGGGAGCTTTTTTGCTTCATGGGCAAAACGTCTGTTAACGCGCTGCGACACCATTTTGCAGAAGTGCGTTTGGCGCTGCATTCCGCCACTTTTCCTTATATATCGAAAACGGGGATCGAGCATGTGCTCGATCCCCGTTTCATCGTATGCATTGGGCGAATGCGCTCTATGAGGGCGAACGACCTAGCGATCATGCTTGACGACCGGAAGTTCACCGCTCGGCAAACCCGCAGGCGTTTCCTGTTGCAGGTTAGTCGAGATCGTCGATCTCGAAATCGTCGGCGGCGTCACCGAAGCCGGAGAAGTCCTTCTCGACGCTGGAAGCCACGGGAGCGACCGAGCCGGTGATCGCAGGAGATGCACCGGTTGCAGCGGCGGCCGGAACGGCGGCCGGCATGGCCGGCGCGTTGTCATAAGCATCGGAGCCGTCGACAGTGAGCGGAGCCTGCGGCGCGGTTGCGGCGGCCTCCTTCACGACGGGCTCGGAATCAACGTGCGTGGCATAGCGGCCGTGCTGACCGGACGTAAGCGCGCCAGCGGCCTTCGGGGCCTTCTCGCCGATTTCGGCAAGCTTGCGAGTGGCATCGGTGATGAAGTCGTTGAGCAGGTCGCGATAATCCTCGCGCGCCGCCTCGCGATCGTCCTCGAGCTTGTGGATGGCGTCGATGACCTTCTGGCGATCGTTCTCGGCCTTGTCGAGGATGCGGTCGGCCTCGTCCTCGGCGTCCTTGACCGTGGCGGCAGCATCGGCCTTGGCGTTGGCCAGGATCTCGTCTGCGGAGCGCTGGGCGATGATGAGCGCCTGGGCGATGGCGTTGCCGTCGGCCTTCTTGGACTCAAGCTGCTCCTCAAGCTCGGCGATGCGGGCATCGCGCTCGGCGATGGCGGCGTCCTTTTCGGCCAGGATGGCCGGGTCGACAGAAGCTGCGAACTGGTCTTCCTGCTCGACGACGGGCTCGGGCTCGGGCTCGTCGAACGCCTCGTCCTCGAAGGTGGCGGGGCGGTCGAAGCCGGCGAACGTATCCTCGCTGACCTGGCTTTGCAGCGAGGCGATCTGCTGATTCAGGCCGTCGATCTCATCGGCGACATGCTCGAGGAAGACATCGACCTCGTCGACGTCATAGCCCTTGCGATCGATGGAGAAGCTTTGGTTATGGATTTCAGCAGAGGTGATAGCCATCTTTGTATCCCTTCATCTGACGTGCGGGAATGCGCAGGTGCGCACCTAGAACAAGTTTACCAACAAACGTACACCGAATTGTAGTACAAGCAGCGCGACGATGGGCGTTACGTCCACCATACCTCCAATAGGGGGGATCAGGCGCTTGAACAGGTTCAAATACGGATCGCATATGCGCGCGAGCACGTTGTTGATGTCTGCGAGGATGCCCCGATCGGTCGGGAACCATGACAGCATGACGTATACGAAGATGATCATGCTGTACGCATCGGAAAGCGACACGATAAGGTACTTCAAACTGAGCATGCGGGCTTTTTCGCTCCTTGCTAGCGCCCCCGGGCGCCAAGCCCGGGGATAGGTTTCGATATTTGAAGATTACAGAATGCCCTGCGAACGGAGGCTTGCACGCTCGGCCTCGCTGAGAGCAGCCCCGCGCGCGATGACGAACACCTTGTCCGCAATGCAGTCGACGCTGGCGTCGAGGGCGCTCGAGACGCCGAACGAGAAATCGAGTACGCGCTTTGCCAGCGCATCGGGGGTTTCCTTGAGCGCAAGCACCACGGCGTCGCCGGCTTTGAGGGCCTTTGCGACCTTCTCGCACTCACCGTAGCTGGCCGGCTTGACGATGGTGACCGAGCGCGTGGGGTTATGCGTGCCCGTTGCGGTGCCCTCGTAGGCCTTGTACGGGTCGAACGAGGAAGCAACGGAAGCCGCCTTGGCGGCCGCCGTGAACGCGCCCTCGATGGGCTTCGCAGCCGTTTGGGCCGCCGGAGCCGCACTGGATTCGGCGGCCTCGGCGGCGGTGGTGCTGAACAGGGCGTTCAGGCTTTCCGAGCGCTCCTGGCTGGCAGCTGCCGCGGCCCTGGCGTTAGGGGTGTTCGCCGGAGCGGTGAACGCAGGGTCGACCATGGTGCGGTTGCCGAACGACGGGGAGCTGACCTTGCGCGGGGGCAGCGGATCGCGGTTCAAGCTGTCCGGCACGGTGGTATGCGCGCGCACATCGTCGATGGAGACGAGCTTGGCCGGACGATACCCGCCCGAGCCGACCGAGGGACGGGCATGGTTGCCGCGCGCGGGGCGCGTGGTGACCGAATCGTACGGATCGTAGTTCGAGCTGGGGGCAGCGTCGTCCTCTTCGTAGTCATCATCATAGTCGTCGTAGTCGCCGGAATCGTAGTCGTCATAATCCCTGCGGCCGCGATCGTAGTAATCGCCGCCATCGGAGAACCCGAGCTTGGACTTGATGCTGTCGAGCATGCCTTCGGGCTTGTTGAACTTGGGCATTGCCATACCGCTCTCCTGCTTCGTTTCTTTGGGACGGCGGTCGACGCCGCCGCTGCATGTTCGGTATTGCGGACGCGAGCCTTATGCCTGAACGGACTCGAAGGAGTCGCTGAACAGAGCTCGGCCTATCCGCACCATGGTAGCACCCGCGCAAACGGCCTCGCGCCAGTCCTCGCTCATGCCCATGGAAAGTTCATTGAAGATCGCGGCCTGCTCGGAGGGAAGCTGGCTGCGCAACGTATCGCGCAGAGCCGCCAGGCCTTCGAAGCATTCGCGTGCCACTTCAAGGTTTCCCTGCGGCGCCATGGTCATGAGACCGCGGACGGCGATATGGGGGAACGTTTCGGCAAGCTGAAGCGCGTGGAGCGCCTGGTCAGGAGTGAAACCGCTTTTGCTCTCCTCGCCCGACACGTTGACCTCGAGCAGGATCTCCTGAACCTTGCCAAGGCGCTCGGCCGCTTGGTCGAACTTGACGAAATGCTCCTCTTTGCACACGGAGTGCACAAGCGTTGCGCAGGCGACGATCTCGGGGATCTTGCGCGACTGCACGTTGCCGATGAAGTGCCAGGTTTGCTGCGGCAGCTGGGCCACCTTTGCGGCAAGCACATCGGGACGGTTCTCGCCGAAATCATGAGCGCCCGCGGCGATGGCCACGGAGATGGCGGGCGCATCGACCGTCTTCGAGACGGCGATGACCTTCACCTCGCGCGGGTCGCGCCCGCACGAGGCGCACACGCGGGAGAGCTCTTCAAGCGTTTCCTGATAGTGTTGAGCGAATGGCATGGCTATGCTTCCTTTCGAAACGCGATGGCGCCATGGCGGCCGCACGTGCCGCCGGACGCCCGATAGGAGAAGTAGTGCTGCGGATGGCATTGCGTGCAGATGCCCGCATCGCAGATGCGGGCGGGATCGACGCCTACAGCCGCAAGCTGCACGCGCAGCGCATCGAGCATGCTGACATGGCGCGACGGGCGAACGCAGCCTGGGCCGAACAGCTCGGCGAAGCGCTGCTCGACGTCAGGCCCCACCTCGAAGCAGCAATCGTGGATGTGCGGGCCGACGTAGATGTTGTAATCGGCTGCGAATTCGCGCTGCTGATCAGGGGTTTTAGCACCATCTTCGCGTGCTAGGCGCTCGACGCAGGAAGCCGCGATCTTGCCGACCACCCCGCGCCAGCCCGCATGGGCAACGGCGAAGCGCCCCGTGGGCGACACCGCGATGACGGGCGTGCAATCGGCGAAGCACAGCATGGCCGCAACGTTGGGCGTGGTGACCACGAGGGCATCGGCGGCAGCCTGCGCACGTTGCTGGGCCGCCACGACGCTGGCGGCATCGCACGAGCTGATGCAGACGATTTCCGTGCCGTGCACCTGGTTGGGCACGATGACCGGAACGTCTTCGCCATCGAGCGCCTGCATGGCAAGGCGACGGTTTTCCATGACATGATCGAGGTCATCCTGCACGTGGGCACCAAGGTTCAGCGATGCGAACGGCCCCTGGCTTGCTCCCCCATCGCGCCCGGTAAAGGCGATGCGGACGCCGCACGCCTGGAACAGCGCATCATCGGTGAGCATGGAAATGCGACGCGCGCCGCAGGGGCGCGCGTCGAGTGTCGGTGCAGGTAAGGTTTCGCACACGGTATGCAAAGCTATGACTCCTTAGCGCTGACGCTTCAGAAAATCGGGAATGTAATCCTCATCGGCGAAGCGGCCAGGCGTGCTGGTGAGCGTGGAATACGTGGACGGCTGAGGCGTCGGAGCCGGCTCGGGGGCCGCCGTGGAGGCGAACAGGTCCTTGCGGTTGAAGTCCATAGCGGACTGCTGGGGCGCATTGACCTTGAAGCCGGTTGCGATGACGGTGATGCGCACGCTGTCGCCCATGCTCTCGTCGATGATCTGGCCGTAGATGATGTTGGCGTTCTCGTCGGCGCAGGCCTCGACGGTGCGGGCCGCCTCGTCGACCTCGGTGAGCGTGAGGTCGGGACCGCCGGAGATGGAGAACAGCACGCGGGAGGCGCCGGCGATGGAAGCCTCGAGCAGCGCGGAGTTGGTAGCCTGCTGCGCGGCATCAAGCGCGCGGTTCTCGCCGGAGGACAGGCCGATGCCCATCATAGCGGTGCCGGCGTCCTTCATGACGGTGCGGATGTCGGCGAAGTCGAGGTTGATCAGGCCCGGGATGGTGATCAGGTCGGTAACGCCCTGGATGCCCTGGCGCAGCGTGTCGTCGGCGATGCGGAACGCGTCGAGCATGCTGGTTTTCTTATCGACGATCTCGAGCAGACGGTCGTTGGGGATGACGATGAGCGTGTCCACCTTCTGGGACAGCAGATCGATGCCCTGCTCCGCCTGGTTGCGGCGGGTGCGGCCCTCGAAGGAGAACGGCTTGGTGACGATGCCCACCGTCAGCGCGCCGATTTCCTCACGGGCGATCTCGGCGATGATGGGAGCGGCGCCGGTGCCGGTGCCACCGCCCTCGCCTGCGGTGACGAAGACCATGTCGGCCTCGGCCAGCGCCTCGCGGATCTCCGCACGGGACTCCTCGGCGGCCTGGCAGCCGACCTCGGGGTTCGCGCCGGCGCCCAGGCCGCGCGTGAGCTCCTCGCCGATGTGGATGGTCTTATCGGCATCCGACATCAGAAGGGCCTGACGGTCGGTGTTGACGGCAATGAACTCCACGCCCTTGACGCCCGCCTCGACCATGCGGTTCACGGCATTGGTGCCGCCGCCGCCGACGCCGACGACCTTGATGACCGCCAGATGCTCGCCCGAATTGTTTGGCATTGTATTCCTCCACACTATTACGCTTGCTTTGAGCTGCGTTTCACACACTCGTGGTTGTATTCACGTGGGATTATTTTACACAAAGAGGGTGGGTTTGCAACGCTTCGCCACCCAACGGCAACCACATGCACATATCAAAACGGCCCGCACGCCTGCGCGCACGGGCCGCTTGGGGCTATAACGATCGCCAGGTCGGCCTATCGGGCGTGCGCACGTTGATGTACGTGACGCCCTCGGGATGCTCCTTCATGATCTGCAGGCAGACCCTCTCCTTCTCGCGGATGTTGTCCGCCGTGCCGAAGACGATGTCGGGGCCGTCTTTGATGGTGAGCGTGGTAGACGCTGTTTCGGTGGCCTTCACCGAGGTGACCCGATCGGCGAGCTCGGTGGTCATGCCGGCCACGATGGCGAGCGCGTTGTTCACGTTGGCGTCGGTGCAGTACGAGCCGACCGTGGGCTTGGTTCCGTAGGGCACGTCGGTGATGTGCAGCACCGACTCGGCGTCCTCGTAGACCTTCGAATTGGTGCGGCGCCCCGCCTCGGAATCGCGATCGGGGATGGGCATGAGCCACATGCCGTCCGAGGCGATGGCCCACTGCGTGGAGTTCTGCGCGTTCTCGTTGGGGACCTCGACCACCGCCGTGATGGTACGCTCGGTGATGTCGATCTGCAGCGTGTTGGGAAACGCCCGCTTGACCTTCGCATCCGCGACCCAAGCGTCTTTCTTCAGGTTCTCCTTGATGCCGGCGGCATCTACGCGCAGAAGCGTGGTGCCTGCCGGCACGCCGGCAAGCTGCTGCATGTCGGAGGCCGTGAGATGCTCGGCGCCCGAAACCGAGACGCTCTCGATGGTGAACAGGCTGGAGTTGTACACGATGACCGCCGCGATGGCGAGCGCCGCTATGGCAGCGGCGAGCGCCCCGAGGCGCACCAGATAGCGCCGGTAGGTATGCCGCGCCCGCGATCCGTGGTCGGTTTGAGGAAGGTCCCCTACGCGCACCGATGTGAGCCGCGAGCCGGGCACCGGGCCGTATGGGCGCTGCGAGGCGCGCGGAGGACGCGACCCGCCGCGGGGCGCCTGAGGGCGCCTATGCGAACCCGAGGAAGCGGACTTCCGGTTGTAATTCGATGCCATACGCCTCGTATACCTTCGACCTTGCCATGTTAATGAGTTCCAACACGTCCTGAGCGGTTGCATTATCCCTGTTCACGATGAAGTTCGCGTGAACCTCGGATATCTGCGCGCCGCCCGCGCGCGCCCCTTTGAGCCCCGCCTGCTCGATGAGCTGGCCCGCAGAGTAGCCTTCGGGGTTCTTGAACACGCTGCCGCAGCTTGGCAGCGTAAGCGGCTGCGTCTTCTTGCGACGGGTGTGCGCCGCCTCCATTTTGCCGCGCAGCAGATAAGGATCGGCGGGCTTGACCGCAAGCTCGCACTCGACGATGACCTCGTCGGGGGCAAACGAGCTGGAGCGGTAACCCCAACGGATATCCGCCGCCTCGCGGCGCACGAGCCCCGCCTGCGGCGACAACGTGGTGACCGAGACCACCCTGTCCGCTATCCCCTGCTCGCGGGTGCCGGCGTTCATGCGCACGGCTCCGCCGACGGTACCCGGCGTGCCGACCGCGAACTCCAGACCCGAGAGGCTGCGGCGAAACGCCTCCTGCACGACGCTTGACAGCGGCACCCCCGCACCCACGATGAAACTGCAGGTTTCCTCGTCGAAGCGGCAGGCGCGGAAATCGCGCCCGAGGGCGATGACGACACCCGGGAACCCCTCGTCGGAGACGAGCAGGTTCGAGCCGCGGCCGACCGCCACCCACGGGACGCAGCATTCTTGACAGGCGCCCACCAGACGCTTGAGCGCGCCGATGGATCCGACCTGCACATAGAAGCGCGCAGGTCCGCCGATGCGGTACATGGTATGGCGGCGCATGGGTTCGTCGGGATAGACGTCGGCATCGAAGGCGCTATCGACGAGCAGCGCCTCAAGCGGCGAGCATGCGTGACGCGCGCTCATGGCTGCCTAGCCTCGCGCCTTGAGGAGCGCGTCGATGATCTGCGGACCCATGGCCGTGACATCGCCGGCGCCCATGGTGATGACCAGATCGCCCTGCTGAAGCTTTTCCATAAGATGCGGGACGACGTCGACGCGATGGGCCACGAAATCCGCCTGGGGATGGCCTTCGTGCTCGAGCACGACGTTGAGGAACGTCTTGCCGGAGACGCCGGGCACCGGTGCCTCGCCTGCCGGGTACACGTCCATGAACGTGACGCTGTCGGCCTTGTCGAAGGCGGCGCCGAACTCGTCGTGGAGCACCTGGGTGAACAGGGGCGCACGGGAATAGCGATGCGGCTGGAAAAGCACGTGGACGTGCTTGTAGCCAAGGCCCGCTGCCGCGGAGATGGTGGCGGCGATTTCGGTGGGATGATGCGCGTAATCGTCGACGACGGTGACGCCGTCCACTTCGCCGACCAGATCGAAGCGACGGCGGACGCCGGCGAAGCCCGAAAGCGCCTGAGCAACCTTCGCTGCATCGAAACCGAGCGCCCACAGCAGCGTGATCACGCCTGTGGCGTTCAGGACGTTGTGACGGCCCGGGTTCTGCTTGATGGTTCCTTCGACCTGCGTGCCGTCGGGCATGACGGCCGTATAGCGGCTGCCGATGCCGTGGGGCTCGTAGGAGGTGATGCGCACGTCGCAACCCTCGTTGAAGCCATACGTGTACATACGACGGCCCTCGGAACGGGCGATCTCGACCACATGGGGCTCTTCGCCGCACGCCACGATGACGCCGTCTTCGGGAACGAGGCCCATGAAGTCGTGGAACTTGTCGTAGATCTCGTCGAGGTCCTTGTAATGGTCAAGGTGATCGGCCTCGATGTTGGTGACAAGCACCGCCTTAGGCGAGAGGTACGTGAAGGACTTGTCCGACTCGTCGGCCTCGACCACGTAATGGGCGCCGGTGCCGGAATGGGCGTTGGTGCCGTAGGCGCGCACGATGCCGCCGATGAGGAAGGTGGGGTCGGCGCCGAGCGCGTCGAGCGCGCTGGCGAGCATGGACGACGTGGTGGTCTTGCCGTGCGTGCCGGCCACGGCGAGCGTGTCCAGGCCCACGCCGAGATGCGCGAGCATCTGGGCGCGATGCCAGATCTCAAGGCCGCGACGACGCGCCTCGATGAGCTCGGGGTTGTTCTCGAGGATGGCCGTGGAGATGACGACGACCGGGTCGCCCTCGGGGATGTTTTCCGCCTTCTGGCCGATGAACACGGTGATGCCGGCCTCGCGCAGCTGCTTGGTGTAGCGGCTTTCCTTGATATCGGAGCCCGACACCTGCATGCCCTGGTCGTGGGCCACGCGGGCGATGCCGCTCATGCCCACGCCGCCGACGCCGATGAAGTGCACCTGCTTGATGCGCTCTTCGCTCATGTTGCCTGCCTCCTGAAGCCTATGCGCCGAAGCCTTAGATGCTTGCGGCGCGATGATGTGAAACCCGGGCGCACCCGGGAAACGGGCGGCGCAAAGGCCGCCCGTGCTTGCTCAAACTCTATTATTTTACCCTATTGCGCCGACTTGGATTCGCACGCCTTAAGGACTACATCAGCGAGCAGCCCCGCCGCATCGCGGGTCTTCGCGGCGGCCGCGGCATCCGACATGCGCTGACGGGCGCCTTCGTCCTCGATGAGGGTTTTGAGGTAGTCGGTGAACTGCCCACCCTCGACGTCGGCGTCGGCGACGAGGAACGCCGCGCCGGCCTCGACGCATGCGCGCGCGTTCATGGTTTGATGGTCCTCGGTGGCGTACGGGAACGGCACGAGCAGCGCCGGGATATGACGCGCCGAGATCTCGGCGAGCGACGTGGCGCCCGCGCGGCTGACGATGGCGTCGGCGGCGGCCATGGCAAGGCCCATCTGGTCGGTGTAGCCCATGAGGTGCCAACGCTTGGCCTGCTCGTCGGTCAGGGAAAGCTGCTCGGCGACGCTGTCGAGCTCCTTGGGGCCCGTGACGTGCACGATATGCAGATCGGGATAGCTAAGCAGCATGTCCTTGCGCTGCACGATGGCCGCGTTGAGATGGCGTGCGCCCAGGCTTCCTCCGGTGACGAGCAACATGCGCGCATCCTCGGGGACGTCGAACGCGGCACGGCCCTCGGCGCGCGTTGCGGCGAACACGCTTGCGCGCACGGGATTGCCGGTGAGCACCACCTTGCTTTTGTCGGAAAGCGCTTGAGCGGCATGCTCGTAGGTCAGGCACACGGCGCGGGCTTGACGGGCCAGGTACTTGTTCGCCATGCCCATGACCGAGTTCTGCTCGTGGACCACCACGGGGATGCCGCGCTGCTCGGCGGCGCGGGCGACCGGGATGCAGACGTAGCCGCCGAAGCCCACCACGCAGTCGGGATGGACCTCGGTGAACCATTTGCGCGCCAGCTTCGTGGAGCGCTGGATCTTCATGATGGCCTTCGGCAGCGTGAGCGGATGGTTGCGGTTGAAGCCGGCGGCCTCGAAGGCCTGGTACGGGATGCCCGCCGCGGGGACGAGGCGCGACTCGATGCCGCCGGGCGTGCCGGCGAACAGCACCTCATGCCCGCGCTCGCGCAACACGTCGGCAAGCGCGAGGGCCGGATTGATATGGCCGGCGGTACCGCCGCCGGAAAGGACTATGCGCATGATGTCACCTCCGGGATGAAGAATGCGTTTGACGGCGCCGCGCGCCTTGCGGGGCGCGCGTGCGCGAATCGGCCCTGCCGCGGCCGCGCGGGACGTCGCGGGAGTCGCGGGCGTCGTCGTCGACCGCACGCACGACGCGCAGGTTCGCGCGACGTCGATCGTAGACGGTGGTGGCATCGGCGTTTCGCGAAACCGCCAGGATGATGCCGACCATCATGAGCGACGCGATCAGCGACGAGCCGCCTGCGGACACGAACGGCAGGGGCTTGCCCGTGGTGGGCACGAGGCCGATGACGCAGCCCATGTTCAGAAACGCCTGGAACACGAGCATGATGGTTACGCTGCCCGCCACGATGCGCTCGTTGGGCGTGGCCGCCGCGCGGGCGATGCGCATGCCGGCGAACAGGATGCAGCAGAACAACGCGATGACCACAAGGGCGCCGAGCATGCCGAACTCCTCGCCGATGATGGAGAACACGAAGTCGGTCTCGGATTCGGGAAGGTAGTCGTACTTCTCGCTGGAATTGCCCAGGCCCACGCCGAACAGGCCCCCTTCGGCGAACGCGTAGAAGGAGTGGATGGTCTGATAGCCGTTGCCCCTGCCGCCATCGCCATCATTCCAAGGGTTGTACACCACGAAACGGTCCTGGCGATAGCCCGAGCCGAACAAGACGATGGCGATGATGGCGACGACGGCCGCGCCGGCGATGGCGAGCATGAGCTTCGCGGGGGCGCCGCCGAACCATAGCACCGCGTACACGCCCACGAAGATGATGATGGTGGTTCCCAGGTCCGATTGCGTGAACAGCAGGAACAACGTGGGAGCGACCACATATATGGCCGCCCTGATCATGGTGGCTTTGAACTCGGCGCCTTCGTTGAGGTCGTCCATGAGGTTGGCGGCCATGAGCACGATGGCTATCTTGGCGAACTCGGAGGGCTGCAGCGAAAAGGGGCCGATGACGATCCAGCGCTGGGCGCCGAGAGCGGCGGCTCCGAAGAGGAACGTGATAGCGAGCAGCACCACGCACACCGCCCAATAGCCTTTGACGATAGCGCTCTTCCAACCGCAGCGCGGGAGCATGAACCAGATTGCGACGGCGATGATGATGCCCGCCAGGGAGTAAACGAACTGGCTGATCAACTTCGCCGAGGGGTTTTGCTGCGCGATGTAATCCGAATACGAGATGGTATCGCGCAGGTACTGGCCCGCCTCGGTGTCGGCATAGTAGTTCGTGGCGGCCTCGGAGAGGATGGTGACCTGCGAGGCCGAGTAGATCATGACGAAGCCGATGAGCGTGAGGGCGACCACGGCCACCACAAGCAGCACCTGGGGCCAGATGACCGACTCGGCATCGGAGCGCCTATTGCGCGCGGAAGCCATGCAGACCGTCCTTACGCGCCAAGCTCGGCAGCGTGATCGGCCACGAGCTTCTTGAAGACCTCGCCGCGCTCCTCGAAGGAGTGGAACTCATCGAACGATGCGCAGGCGGGCGAAAGCAGCACCACTTCCCCGGCTTTTGCCTGTTCGAGGGCGACGTCGAGCGCGGATTCCATGTTCTTCGCCGTGAGCAGCTGGAAACCTTCCGGTGCCTGCTCCCGGCGCTCCTCGAACGCCTGGGCGAAGCGAGCGCCCGCCGCGCCGAAGCACACCACGGCGCGCGTGTGGGCATGGGCGGCCGCGACCAGGTCGGCCAGATCGGTGCCCTTGTCGTCGCCGCCGAGCAGCACGATGGGACGGGTATGCGGGAACGCCGCCAGCGCCTTGAGCGTGGCATCGACGTTGGTGGCCTTCGAATCGTTGTAGCATTCGGCGCCGCGCACGGTGCCGCAGGGCTCGATGCGGTGCTCGAGCGGGCTGAACGTGGCGAGCGCTTCGCACACGGCCTCATCGGAGGCGCCGGCAGCCAAGGCCGCCGCTGCGGCGGCAAGCGCATTGCCGGCGTTGTGCGCGCCCTTGATCAGCAGGTTATCGGCGTTGATGAGGGCGAGCTCTTGCCCCTTGAGGGCCACGGTGAGCACGCCTTCGCCGTTGATGAACGCGGCGTTGTCGGAGCCGCAACGGGCGCGCATGTCGCCCTGCAGGCCTTCGGCCGTGCCCATGGGCACGACGGCGAAGCCGCATCCGCCGGCGATACCGCGCAGGCGGCGAACCTCGGCGCGCACGACGTCGTTGGAAGCGTCCATGACCGCAACGGAGCCGGGGACCTGGGAAAGGTTTTCGAGCACCTTCATCTTCGCAGCGGCGTAGTTTTCCAGCGTATGGTGCCAATGCAGATGGTCGGGCGTGATGTTGAGCAGCACCGCCACGTTGGGCGCGAACAGCTTCGTGGATGCGAGCTGATACGACGACACCTCGGCCACGTAGACGTCGGTTTTGCCGGCGGCCACGGCGGAGATGCACGTGTCGCCGATGTTGCCGACGGCGGAGCTTGCCATGCCCGCGGCGCGAAGCAGGTGGTTCGTTAGAGCGGTGACGGTGGTTTTGCCGTTGGTGCCCGTGACGGCGACCCACGTGCTGGATTCATCGGACTCGCGCCACGCGAGCTCGACCTCGCTGATAACCTCGTCGCTGACGGCAGCGGCCGAGCGGTACAGGTCGGAAAACTCGGAGATGCCCGGGCTTGCGATGCACAGCTCGAAATGCCCGCCGCAGGCCTCGGCCAGGCGATCGACCGCGCCCTCGCCGAACTCCACGATGGCGCCGCAGCCGCGGGCCTTGCGCGCGTAGGCGTCGGAGGCGTCGTTGGGCTGCCCGCCGAACACGGCCAGCTGGGTCACGCGCGACCCGAGCTGCGCCATAAGGTAATCCACGGCATCGTGGCCGGACTTGCCCAGCCCCAGCACGAGGACGCGCCCCAAGTTTTCGGGAGCGTGTTTTTTGCCTGCAAGCATCTTCTGATTCTCCATAGCCTATGCCACCGCCATCAAAGTCTCTGCGAAGTACACGGCGAAGCCGAGCGCGGCCAGCACGCCGGAAACGATCCAGAAGCGCACGACGACCTTCGTCTCAGACCAGCCCTTCTTCTCGAAATGATGATGAAGCGGGGCCATGAGGAATATGCGCTTGTGGGTTTTCTTGTAGTAGAACACCTGGATCATGACCGACAGCGCCTCAGCCACGAACAGGCCGCCGATGATAAGCACGATGAACTCGGACTTGGTGAACACCGCAAGGCAGCCGAGCGCCATGCCAAGGGCAAGCGAGCCCGTATCGCCCATGAAGATATCGGCGGGAAACGAGTTGAACCACAGAAAGCCCACGCAGGCGCCGGCGAGCGCGGCGGCGAAGATGGCCGAGTCGAGCATGTCGGAGCGGTATGCGATGGCGGCCATGACGATCATGACGATCATGACCGTGCCTGCGGCCAGGCCGTCAAGGCCATCGGTGAGGTTCACGGCGTTGCACATGCCCATGAGCAGGATGTCCACGAAGATGATGTAGAGCCACGGCACCTCCACGGCGCCGAAGTGCGTGGTGAGCACGCCCAGGTCGAACGTGTAGATGAACGGGATCTCGATCGTGGGGGCGATGCCCATCACGTTGACGGCCACCAGGCCGAAGACCGTGGAGATGAGGAACTGGCCCACCAGCTTGGCTTTCGGGGTAAGACCGAGGCTGCGCTCCTTGACCACCTTCTCGGCATCGTCGATAAGGCCCAGGCAGCCCGTGAGCACGGTGGCGATGAGCAGCGCGAACGTTTCGGGCGTGGGATGGCCCACCACCAGCGCCGTGAGGATGACGGCGACGAGCATGACGACGCCGCCCATGGTGGGCGTGCCCTGCTTCACCAAATGGCTTTCAGGGCCGTCGGCGCGCACCTGCTGGCCGATATGGCTTGATTTGAGGAACTTGATCCACGCCGGCATAAGCACCATGGTGACCGCGATGGCGACCACGATGGCCAAAAACACCAGAAACGTGGGGTATGACGCGAATATGTGCAACATAGCTATTCAACCAATCCTTCCACCACTTTCTCAAGGGCCATGAAATGCGAGGCCTTCACGAGCACCGCGCTGCCGGAAGCCGCATGCTCGCGAACGTCGGCAAGCGCGGCGGCGCCGTCGGCGACGAGCGCGATGCGGTCGGCGGGCATGCCGGCCTTTTGCGCACCGGCCGCGATACCCTGGGCAAGCTGGCCGACGCACACGAGGCGGTCAATGCCGCATTCGGCAGCGAAGGCGCCAACTTCCTCGTGCAGCTGCGGCGCGAACGAGCCGAGCTCGCCCATGTCGCCGAGCACCGCGATGCGCACTCCGGCCGCATCGAGCGCGGCAAACGTGGAAAGCGACGCGCGCATGGAATCAGGGTTCGCATTGTAGGCGTCGTTGATGACGGTGAAACCGCCCGGCGCCTGGAGAACCTCCTGGCGGCCCGCCTCGGGCTTGGCGCCCGAGAGCGCTTCGGCGACCTGCGCAGCGTTCATGCCGGCGGCGAAACCGACGGCGGCGGCGGAGCAGGCGTTGGACACGTTGTGCATGCCGCGCAGCTCAAGGGCGCAATCCACGCGCACGGGCGCGGGCATGCCGTCGAACCCGCAGGCGCACAGCGCGAAGCGCGGGCAGCCCGCCGCATCGAGGCGCACGCCCTCGGACCACACGGCTGGGCGCTCCACATCGGCGGCGGAAAGGGACGCGCGGCGATCGGCGGCCTCGGCGGTGCCGTCGTAGAGCACGCACGTGACGCCGCGGGAATCAAGATCGGCGAACTCGAGCAGCTCAGGCGTCATATCGTTTGCGGCGTTTACGAACGCCATGCCGCCTGCGGGCAGCGCCTCGAGCAGCTCGGCCTTAGCGCGGGCGATGTTGCGTCGGCTGCCGAGAAGCTCGATGTGGCTTTCCCCGACGTTGGTGACAAGGCCCCATTGCGGGCGCACGAACCCGCAAAGCTCCTCGAGCTGGTGAAGGCCGCGCATGCCCATCTCGACGATGACGTTTCGCGTGTCGGCCTGGGCGGCCAGCACGGTGTTGGGAACGCCGAGCTCGTTGTTCTGGTTGCCCTTCGTGGCGCACACGCTGCCAGCGGCGGCGAGCACGTCGCGCACAAGGTTCTTCGTGGTGGTCTTGCCCGTGGAACCGGTGATGCCGATGACGCGGCCCTCAAGGCGATCGCGCCATGCGCGCGCAAGCGCCGTGACGGCGGCTTGGGTGTCGGGAACCTGGATGACGGCGGCCCCGGCGGCGGCGATTTCGTCTGCCGATGCCTGGTCGAGCGCGTGCTGCGCGAGCACGCATACCGCGCCCGCCGCCACGGCGGCTGCGGCGAAGGCGTGCCCGTCCACCCGCTCACCGGGCAGCGCAACGTAGAGCGCCCCAGGTTCGACGTTACGGGAATCCCAGGTCAAGCTGGTGATCTCCGTCTGATCGCTTACAGGGTCGATGGAAAAGGAGCCGCCCGTGGCACGGGCGGCTTCGTTGATGGTGAAACGCATTGGTTACTCACAAGCCCCTTCGCCGAATGCACGTTCAAGCTCCTCGCGGGCGACGACGCGGTCGTCGAAGGAGAGCACTTCCTTGCCTACGAGCTGATAATCCTCATGGCCCTTGCCGGCCACAAGGATGGAATCGCCGGGTTCGGCAAGCTCGATGGCGCGCGCGATGGCGGCGCGGCGGTCGGGCTGCACGTCGAAGCGGCCCTCGCCCTGCCCCATGCCCGCCACGATATCGGCGATGATGGCATCGGGGTCCTCGGTGCGGGGGTTGTCGGACGTGACCACGGCATGGTCGGCCGCAAGCGCGGCGCGGCCCATGATGGGGCGCTTGGACGCATCGCGGTCGCCGCCGCAGCCGAACACGCAGATGGTGCGGCCGGGCGTGAGCGCCATGATGGAGCCTAAGGCCTTCTCCAAGGCGTCGGGGGTATGCGCGTAGTCCACGAACACCGACACGCCGCCGTCATGCGGCGTATGCACGCGCTCGAGACGACCCGGGATCTGCGGGGCCTCGCGCAGCGCGTCGATGATGGTGGACACGCCGATGCCGAGCTGGATGCCGATGCCGAACGCGCACATGATGTTCTCGACGTTGAACTTGCCCACGAGCGGGTAGTCGAACTCATAGTAGGAGCCGCGCACGTTGAGCGTGATGGAGGTGTGTGTGGGATAGTACTGCACATCCTTGGGATGGATGAGCGCCGAGCGATCGAAGCCCGTGGTGACCACGCTGTCACCGGCCTCCGAGCAGCGACGCAGCAGCTCCTTGCCCCACTTGTCGTCGATGCAGATGACACGACGGGCAGGGTAATCCTTGCCGAACAGGCGCGCCTTGGCCTCGAAGTAGGCCTCGAAGGTGTGATGGTAGTCGAGGTGGTCCTGCGTTAAGTTGGAGAACGCCGTGACCGCGAACGACGAGGCGAACGTGCGCTCGAGGTCGAGCGCATGGCTGGAGACCTCCATGGCGACCACGTCGCAGCGCGCATCGCGCATGCGGGCGAGCAGCTGCTGCAGGTCGGGCGATTCCGGCGTGGTGTGCGAGGACTTCTCGTGCACATCGCCGATGACGGTGCCCACGGTGCCGATGACGCCCGTACGCTTGCCCGCCACGCGGGCGATGTGCTCCACCAGGTACGTGGTGGTGGTTTTGCCGTTCGTGCCCGTGACGCCTACCAGCGAAAGCGCGCGCGACGGATCGTCGTAGAAGCGCGCCGACGCCTCGGCCATGGCCTTGCGCGTATCGGAGACGACCACCTCCGTGACGTCGGTGGCGTCGGCCAGATAGACCTTGCGCTCCACCACGAGCACCTTCGCGCCGCGGTCGATGGCGTCCTGGGCGAAGGTGTGGCCGTCGGTTTTCATGCCGACGATGCAGAAGAACGCGTCGCCGGGCTTGACTTTATCACTTCGATAGGCGATGCCCTCAACCTCATCTTGCGCGTTGCCGATGATGGTGCAGTCCATGCCTTCAAACAGTTCGGTGCAGGTCTTACCCATTTGGATACCTCACTCAGACGTAATCCCGAATCGATCGATTGCTGCAGTCATTATATCCTTAAAGATAGGCGTGACGACACCGTCCCCAGGAACCTCATTTGCGCCCACAAAGCATACGAGTTTGCTTGACGAATCCGCCAAAAAGCCCGTGAACGCCAAGTTGTACACGTTCTTGCGGTAGCCGCCGTTCTCCTCGTCGTAGATCTCGGCCGTGGAGGTCTTGCCCGCCACGTTGAAGCCGTCGATGGCCGCCTTCTTTCCCGTGCCGTCGGTGACGACGGTCTTGAGCATCGACTGCATGTCGCTAAGCGCCGCGGTGTTGTCGATGACCTGGGTGGTGTCGTAGGTGGGCGTGGTGCCGCTTTGCGGCTTGCCGATGAGGAAGTGCGGCACGCACTCGACGCCGTTGTTGACGATGGCGCCGTAGAAGCGCGTCATCTGCAGCGGGGTGACCGACACGCCCTGGCCGAACGAGACGTTGTACGCCTGCACGGCCGACCACTGGTCGTAGGGCGCGAGCATGCCGAGCACGTCGGTGCCCTCCTCCCCTTCGCCGGGATAGTCGACGCCGGTGTCGGAGTGCAGGTTGTAGCGGACGATGTGGTTGTACAGCTCCTCGAAGCCCATCTTCTCCGTGGCAAGCGAGATGCCGACGTTGGAGGACTGGTCGAGGATCTGGCGCAGCGTGAACGTGGCGTCGCCGCGCTCGTGGGCGTCGGAGATGGTGTAGCCGTCCGCGGTGATCGATGCCGGGCAGAACAGCTCGGAATCGGGCGTGAGCGTGCCCGTTTCCAAAATGGCCATGGCAGAGACCGACTTGAAGATGGAGCCGGGCTCGAACAGGTCGGTGACGCACTTGAGCTGCATGGCGCCTTCCTTGACCTCGCTTCGATCTGCGGGGTTGAACAGCGGAAGGGATGCGGCAGCGTAGATCTCGCCAGTGGAGCCGTCCATGAGCACGGCGGAACCGCCCGTGGCGTTAAGTCCCTTGCAGCCCGACGTCAGGGAGTCCTCCACCTGGCGCTGCAGCTCGATGTCGATGGACACGACGATGTCCTGCCCGTCGATGGCGTCCACCTTCTCGTGGGTGCCGCTCGGGATGAGCTGGCCGGTCTGGCCGTATTCCTGCTCCATGTAGCCCGGCGTGCCGGACAGCACGTCGTTGTACTCCGCCTCAAGGCCGCAGATACCGTAATAGTATTCGCGGTTCGTGTCCGAATCCACGCCGATGCTGCACGCGCCGACCACCTGGCCGCCCACCTGGGCGTTCGGGTACTCGCGACGGCTTTCGGAGACGTAATGGATGCCCGAGGCGATGGTTTCGGCCTTGCGGCCGGCCGCCTTCGCATCCGCCGTTTCCTTGTTCTGCGCCTCCTCGACGCGCTCGGAGGCCAGCTGTTTGACCTCGTCGCCGACGCTGGTGTCGGCCTTGCGCTTGATGATGGAATAGTACGTGTCGCTGGCGGTGACCTTCTCCAGGTAGTCCTTCGCCTCGCCGCCGAGCACCTGCGCCAGGATGCCCGCGGTCAGGTTGGGGTCGCTCACCTCGGCGGGATTGACGTAGATGGTGGTGGCGTCGACGCTGGTGGCGAGCACCACGCCGTTGCGATCGTATATGGTGCCGCGGCGCGGCTCGAGCACGATCTTGGAGGTGCGCTGCGCCTGGGCCTGCTCGGTGAACTCGGGGGCCTTGATGACCTGCAGCCACACGAGCTTGCCGAAGAACACCACCACGACGAGGGCGAACAGGACGAGCGGCGCGAACGCGCGCTCGGCATTGAGGAACGCAAGGAAGCCCGCTACGCCCGTCTTGGGCTGGGCGGGCTGGCGGGATGCGCCGTTTCGCGAGCGGGACGCGCGCGCATCGCGCTCAGGGCGCGCGGCGTGGGAGCGGCTGCTCCCCGAAGCGCCGTGACGCCCGGAGCGGTATGCGCTACGGGCGTCGGTACGGCTTGCGTGTTGGCCTGACGAACGGCCGGATCTGCTGTTGTTCGCGCGACGCTGGGCATCGCGGGCGCCGCCGTCGTTGCGCGGCGGGCGGTTTCGGTTCTGCATAACGGGCTACTCCCCGGCGTTGGTGGCGGTCTCCACGCTGCGGGACAGGGAAAGCGACCCATCGTCGTTGGTGGAAACCACGTCTTCGGGCATATTGATGGTACCCACTTCCGCAGGCGCCGCCATGCCGAGCTTCTCGGCCTGCATGCGCACGCGGGTGGAGTTGGAAAGCAGGCTTTGCGTGACCTCGAGCGAGCTGCCCTCTGCGCGGGCATCGTCGATCTGGCTGGAAAGCGCCTGGGATTGCATGGAGGTGGTGACGGTGGCCGCCGACAGGGTGAGTCTTGCGATGCCCACCAGGGCCAAAACCGCCATGACGATGATCGCGACCTTCAGCACGAGGCCGGGCGTGACGGTGGAGGCGGGAGCGGCGGAGCGGGTGCGCTGACCGGGCACGACGGAGATGCGCGTGCGCGGGGCGCGCTCGACGGCGCGTTCGGGATACAGGGAATACGCAGGCTGCGCGCTCATGCTCCACCTCCTTTCGTGTTTTTGCTTCGTTTACGGTGGCACGTTGCGCGAACAAGTTCGCTTGGTTGTCGTGTTGCTGCTTTTGTCGTGCTGCGCTACAGCTTCTGCGCCACGCGCAGCTTGGCGCTGCGGGCGCGGGGGTTGCGCGCTATCTCATCGGCCGTGGGGACGATGGGCTTTCGGGTAAGCACCTTGAGTATCGGCTCCTTGCCGCACATGCACACCGGAAGATCGGGCGGGCAGGTGCAGCGGTTCGCAAAGCTTTGGAACATATCCTTGACGATGCGGTCCTCAAGCGAGTGGTAGCTGATCACACAAATGCGCCCGCCGGGGTTCGCCCAGCGGATGGCAGCTTCCAGGCCGCTTTTCAGAACGTCGAGCTCGCCGTTCACCTCGATGCGCAGGGCTTGGAACGTGCGCTTGGCGGGGTGCCCGCCGGCGCGGCGCGCGCTTGCCGGGATGGCCGCCTTGATGACGTCGACCAGCTGCGCGCTCGTTTCAAGCGGGGCCTTCTCGCGGGCGCGGACGATGAAGTCCGCGATGCGGCTGGCCCACCGCTCATCGGAGTAGGAGCGGATAATCCGAGTGAGGTCTGCTGCGTTGTAGGTGTTCACGACCTCTGCTGCGGTTAGAGTGTTTTTCCCCGGATCCATCCTCATATCAAGCGGGCCATCCTCCTTGAAGGAGAAGCCCCGTGATGGCGTGTCAATCTGAACGGAGGATACGCCGATGTCGAACAAAAACGCGTCCACACCGGGAACATCCACGCTCAGAAGCGCTTCGTCCATGTTGCCGAAGTTGTTGCGCACCAGTTCCAGATGCGGGCGCAGCTCATCGGGCAGCGAGCCGAGTTTGCGGGCGGCCGCGGCAAGCGCCACGTCGTCCTGATCGATGCCGATGAGGATGCCCCCGCATCCGATGCGCTGGGCAACTTCGAAGGAATGCCCTGCCCCGCCGAGCGTTGCGTCCACGAACGTCTGCTGCGGTTTGAGGTTCAAGTGCTCGAGGCACTCGGGAAGCAGGACCGGTATATGCCGAAACTCTTGGTTTGCCAATTCGCTCACGCCTTCCGATTAGCTGAACAACACGCTCAAGTCGATGTCGTCATCCTGCTCATCGAAGCGCTTTGCGTCCCAGATCTCGAAGTAGCCCGTGTTGCCCAATGCGACGACATCCTTGTCGATGCCGGCCTTCTGACGCAGCTCGGCGGGGATGCCGATGCGCCCGGCGTTGTCGACGCTGACGTTGTTGGCGCGGCTCTTCAGCTTGCGGCGCAAGCCGACGTGAGCCTTGGACGTGGGGTCGTAGCCGCCGAACTTGCTATCGAACAGCGACACGATCCAGTTCTCGAACGCCTGAGGCTCGAATGCGTACAGGCACTCGTCATCGGGACTGAGGGTTACCACCAGATCTTCCGAAAGGACCTTGCGAAACGCGGCGGGCAGGGACATACGGCCCTTGGCGTCTACCTTGTGTCGGTAGGAGCCGTTCATGTCGATCGGCTTGTCGACGCCTTCTGCCATGCCTTCCTTCCGCTGCTTTCCGTTTGCTCCGTTCGGTGTTTGGGATTCTACCCCACTTCATCCCACTTCGCAACATCTTGCGGCACGTTTTGGGCGGTTTTGCACA
>NZ_CAKTVU010000020.1 GCF_934630535.1 uncultured Senegalimassilia sp. | reverse complement strand
AGCGCTTTCGTGCTTGGCGCAAGATTGAATAATACGCTCCTCCCCGGGCCGTGTCCAGAACTATTTCGCGTTGGGCGTCATCTTCACATTCTGCACACATATGGGGTTTGGGAGGGGATTTACCGTGCTTCATATATGGATAGAGTTCGAGGCACGTAGCGAGTCGACGGTGAGACGACTCGCGCTGAGGGCCAGATGCGAGACGCAGGCGGAATCGCGGGGCGAGCGCCAAAGACAGAAGCCGGGTTTTAGCCTAAGGCTAGAGCGCTGGCGGAAGATGATTGCTGATCCTTGCGAACCTTTGAATCACACTCGATATGCGCCGCACATTCCGCTGCCGAGCGAATGCCTGCTCGCATGAAGGACTGAGCACGGCAGGCCGATAATACCGTGCCGGGCAAAGCGACAGCTATGATTCTGCGCGATTGCTCGGCCGAGCAACACCTACTTACTAAGTGCCTGAAAAGCTTTTGATGAAACGCGATTCCAACAGCATCGTTTGGAAGGATGAGCCAGCTGTCCGCGCACGATGCAGTAAGAACCGAACCGCCAGACCCTCCCTGCTCGATTTCTTACCCTAAGCGGAATCCGCTAACCGTCATGCAAACTTGTAAAGGGAGCCTCTTGTCTATTTAACTGCTTTTAAGGGTTGCAGTTCTCCTGCTGTCCCTTTTCGCCTTATCGCCGGGCTCCGGCTCATGTGCTTGGCTGAATTAGCGTTCAACATCTCTATGTGCGAGTAGAAGCGGTTCTGCTGGAGCGATGCTGTCTTATGCTTGATCGCCTCCTTCGCCTTGGTTGTCGGTCTGCAAACGACGTTTCGAACACCCAGACGATGCACTCCGAGAAAAGAAGCGGCCCGCGAGAAGGGGGCTCGCGGGCCATGGAGGAGATTCGGAAGCAGCGCTTAGTGAGGGGGATCGCCGGCGCATTAAGGGGATACGTCTGACCGGAGGGTTGGTCATTCGGCGAAGCGAGCTTCCGCGGGTATGCTATTGATTTTCAACATGCCATCTCTTTCGTCGATCGAGCGCAAACCGCAAACAGTTGGCGAAACGGTCTCGACAGAAACGGGGTTTCAGGTGAGACCAAGGTTGGGCTTCGCTCTCGACAACATGGATAGTACGCCGGTTTTGCCGGCCGCGCGCCACCCTTAGATGGTTATTTATCTACTTAAACTGAGTATTCCTCCTCTTACCCGAAAAGGGTGCCTCCGGTATTTCCGCTGGTCAGGTTGTTATGGCCCTTTTCTTAGAGCGGAAACCTATTGTTTAGCGCATGTGTTACGATTCCTCTGAGAGAAGGGGCGACATGAAAACTGAAGCATCAGCGAAATCGGGGTCGAAATCCGATTCAACCAGGCGCAAGCCGCGCTTTACCAACAAGATGGTCGCGTTCGCATCGACGGGCATAGCGTGCCCGCTCGCATGGGGTTTCCTCATGAACGCTTTCGGGGGAGTTGCTCCCTCCGCCCAGCTACCTTGGACGCTTTCCTATCTTGTGCTTGCTGTTGCCGTTTTGATCTTTGCCGCGATCTCGCGAAAGGCTCCAGCGTTTTTCAGCTCAGGCGTCTCCGCAACCATTGCCGGGACGCTTGGTGCGTTCGGTTCGTTGCTATTGGCGCTCACGCTAACCATATTCCCCTCGACTCCGCTTCAGTTCGCCGCCATGGTCCTTTGCGCATGCGTTCTTGGCTGGCTATACCTGCAATGGAGCACATTCTACGCAAAGCTTGATTTGCGCCATGCAGTGATTTATCTGCTTCTGGCGAACATCGGCGGATCGACGCTGAAAGCAATTACGCACTTCATCCCCATCGAAGCGCAATGCGCCTCCGCCATGCTGCTGCCCGTCATCTCGGTATCGATGTGCTGGATTGCGCTGAAGGGCATTGAGAACGTGGCCGCAGAGAAACCCGTCATCCATTTCGAGTCCCATAATGTACGAGGGCTCTGGAAGGTCATTGTCGCAATCGCCGCATTCAGCTTTGTAACCGCATTCCTGGTGAGCCAGTCCTTGGGGAACCAGGCTCAAACACCTCCCGTTGACTTTTTACTTGGGCGTCTACTGGAAATCGCCATCTCGGGCATCGTGCTGTTCGTAGTGGTGAAGCTGCACAAACCGTTTAACTTCTCTCAATTATGGCGCATTGCCCTTTTGGTGCTGGCTCTGGACATGCTCAGCCAAACCGCGTTCCCCGAAATCACCGTTCTGCGATGCGTGGAAAGCAGCGCCTGGGACCTTATCGTGCTATTCGCCTGGCTGACCTTGTCCGACGTGGCACAGCATTCGAAGCTTCCCGCTCCCTGGGTCTTTGGCGTTGGCTGGGCCTGCTATACGGCGCCGTTTGCCATTGGTTCGATGACATCCTTCATGTATTCGGGCGGCGGGCACGATGCGGTGATCGTGGTCGCATTGATGTTCGTTCTGGTACTGGTGTCGACTTTTTGCCTGGAGATGCGCGACCAGGATACGAAATGGCTGTTTGCGGAATTGCGCGGTGAACCAGTAAGCGCGCCCGCGGATTACCGAAGCCTCGAGGAGCGCTGCGAGGAGGTCGGCAAGCAGCACAAGCTGACGCCGCGCGAGCTTGAGATCATGCAGCTGCTGTGCAAAGGACGCACGAAGGCATACATCGCCGAGACGCTTTACCTGACCGAGAACACCGTAAAGGGCCACACGAAGCATATCTACTCGAAGCTAGACGTGCACAGCAAGCAGGAGCTGCTTGACTTGGTAGAACGCTAACCGATGACATTGAGATCGAAGCAGCTAAAGGCACGGATGAGGCAAAGCCGATTCCGCGCATAAGCATAGGAGCGCCCGCCGACGTGGTACTCGGCGGGCGCTCCTTTTCGTTACGCGCTTATCATTGCGCCGCGATAACCGCGACGCGAGGCGGCATTGCTAGTCGACCGGCACGGCGTCAAGCTCCAGCGGCGGCTCGACGCGGCATACGTACTCGTCGGCAGCCTCGTCGATGTCGATGAGCACATGGCTGCGGTCGGGCAGCTTACCCTCGACGATCTTCTGCGCGATACGATCGACGATCTCGCGCTGCACCAAACGCTTGCAGGGACGGGCGCCGTACACCGGATCGAAGCCGTCGATGGACAGATGATCCATAGCGGCGGGCGTGACGTCAAGCGTGACGCGACGATCGGCCAGGCGCTGCCGCACATCATTAAGCTGCAGCTCGACGATGGGCTCCATGTTGGCGATGGACAGCGCATGGAACGTGATGACCTCGTCGATACGGTTGAGGAACTCGGGGCGGAAGGTGTTGCGCAACGCGTCGTTGATCTTGTTGGACAGCTCCGCCAAGCTCTTCGCCGCCGTTTCCACATCGCCTTTCATGACGTTTTCCATGACGTCGCCCATGGTTTCCTTCTGAGCATTCGCGCTCTCGTATTCGCGAATAGCCTGGGAGCCGATGTTGCTGGTCATGATGATGATGGCGTTCTTGAACGACACCAAGCGACCCTGACCGTCCGTCAAACGGCCGTCATCGAGCACCTGCAACAAGATGTTGAAGACGTCGGGATGAGCCTTCTCCACCTCGTCGAGCAGGATGACGCTGTACGGACGACGACGCACGGCTTCGGTAAGCTGACCGCCCTCGTCGTAGCCGACGTATCCCGGAGGGGCACCGATCAGGCGCTGCACGCTGAACTTCTCCATGTACTCGGACATGTCGATGCGCACCATGGCCTTCTCGCTGTCGAACAGGTATTCCGCCAGCGCCTTCGCAAGCTCGGTCTTGCCCACGCCGGTGGGACCGAGGAACAGGAAGCTGCCGATGGGCTTGTTCGGGTCGGACAGGCCCGCGCGGTTGCGGCGGATGGCGCCGGCGACCGCCGATACGGCCTCATCCTGACCGATGACGCGCTCATGCAGCTTGTCCTCAAGGTCGACGAGCTTCTCCATCTCGCCCTGCATCATCTTGGACACGGGGATGCCGGTCCAGGTGGACACCACTTCGGCGATCTCCTCCTGCGACACCTCCTCCTTAAGGATGGCGCCGTCTTCCTGCTTGTCGTTCAGCGCCTGCTCGGCCTGCTCCAGCTTGCGCTGCAGCTCGGGGATGCGGCCGTAGCGGATCTCGGAGGCCTTCACCAGGTCGCCTTCGCGGGTTGCGCGCTCCTCTTCGGTTTGCGCAGCCTCGAGATCGGCCTTGAGCGTTTGGACATCCTCGATGACATCCTTCTCGTTTTGCCACTCGGCCTTGCGCTTCGACAGGGCGTCCTGGGCGTCGGCGATTTCCTTGCGCAGGTGCTCAAGGCGTTCGCGGCTGACCTCGTCCGTCTCCTTCATAAGCGCCTGCTCCTCGATCTGCATCTGGGTGAGCTTGCGCTCCGCCAAATCGACCTCTTCGGGCATGCTGTCGATCTCGATGCGCAGGCGGCTGGCCGCCTCGTCCATGAGGTCGATGGCCTTGTCGGGCAGGAAGCGGTCGGAGATGTAGCGGTTCGACAGCTCGGCGCAGGCGACGATGGCGGCATCGGTGATGCGCACGCCATGATGGATCTCGTACTTCTCCTTCAAGCCGCGAAGGATGGCGATGGTATCCTCGACCGTGGGCTCGCTGACCATGACCGTCTGGAAACGGCGCTCCAGAGCGGCATCCTTTTCGATGTACTTGCGGTACTCGTCAAGCGTGGTTGCGCCGATGGCATGAAGCTCACCGCGTGCCAGGGCCGGCTTGAGCATGTTGCCCGCATCCATGGAGCTATCGCCCGTGGAGCCTGCGCCGACGATGGTGTGCAGCTCGTCGATGAACAGGATGATCTGGCCGTTCGACTCCTTGACCTCGCGCAGGACGGCCTTCAAGCGGTCCTCGAACTCGCCGCGGTACTTAGCGCCCGCGACCATGGCGCCAAGATCGAGTGCGATGACATCGTGGTCTTTCAAGCCGGACGGGACATCGCCGGCGACGATGCGCTGCGCCAAGCCTTCGACGATGGCGGTTTTGCCGACGCCGGGCTCGCCGATGAGCACGGGGTTGTTCTTCGTGCGGCGGCTGAGCACCTGGATGGTGCGGCGGATCTCCTCGGAACGGCCGATGACCGGGTCGAGCTTGCCCTCGCGCGCCTTCTGCGTAAGGTTCTGACCGTACTGGTTCAAGGCGTCGAGCTCAGGCTTGCTCTGCTGATCGGTGACGCGGGTGGAGCCGCGCAGGGAGCTATAAGCCTCCTCGACGGTTTTCCCGGTGATGCCAAGGCCGTTGAGCACGCGACCGGCGTCGCCCTTGTCCTGAGCCAAGGCGATGAGCAAATGCTCGGTGGTTGCGTAGCTGTCGCCCATGCGCTCCGCCGCCTTCACGGCGCTGTCGATGACCTTCATGAGGTTGTTGCTGGGCATGGCCATGGGCATGGTGGAGCCGCTGGCCTTCGGCATGGCGGCGATGGCGGCGTCGACGTTTTGCGACAGCTGCGCCGGGTCGGCGCCGATGCGCTTGATGATGGCGGACAGGTTGTTCTCCGATGCGTCCAGCATGGCCTTGAGCAGGTGAATGGGCTCGATGGTGCTGGATTGCGCATCGCCGGCAACGCCCATAGAAGCCTGGAAGGCCTCCTGAGCAGTGACGGCAAGTTTATCTAATCTCATGCAAACCTCCTTTGAACGGGTTCAATGCATTTGTTTACAAAAGCGAGCTAGGACGGCGGACGACGATGGCCGTGGGCGACTGCACGAGGGAATTGACGCTTTCGCGCGTTTCCAGCTCGTGCACGCGGTCGGCCAAACGGCGAACCCGTTTGTGCAGATCATCGATCTCCTGATCGCGATCATCCAAACGACCCTGCAGATCGAGGATACGGATGACGCCGGCAAGGTTGATGCCCTCGCCGGTAAGCTCGTTGATAAGGGACAGGCGCTCGATATCCGCTTGCGAGTACATGCGGGTATTGCCGCTGGTGCGCTGGGGCGTTACCAGGCCCTTTTGCTCGTAAGCTCGCAGGGTTTGAGGATGCACGCCCGCCAGCTCGGCTGCCACGCCGATCATGTACAGGGGCCGGTTGCGATCATTCCATTCGGGCATGTCTACCAGCTCCTCACGTCATCGGGCGACGCTTCCAAAAACGCCTCCATAGCCTGTTGCTGCTGCGGGTTCATGGACTTGGGAACCTGCACCTTGACGGTGATCTTCAGGTCGCCGTTGCCAGAGCCCTTCACCTTCGGCGCGCCTTTGCCGCGAACCGACATGACCGTTTGATCTTGCGTTCCGGCAGGCACCTTCACGCGCACCTTCGTGCCGTCGGGCGCAGGGACGACCACGCTGGCGCCCAATGCGGCTTCTGCGACGTTGACGGGCACATCGATGAGCACATCCGCGCCATCCCGCTTGAAATACGGATGGTCCTGAATGCGGGTGGTGACCAGCAGATCGCCGGCCTCGCCGCCCGACTCGCCGGGCGCGCCCTTGCCGCGGAAGCGTAAGCGTCCGCCGTCAACGGCGCCCGCCGGCACCTTGACAGTAAGCGTTTCCGAGTCGGCGCGACCGGGCACGCGAACGGTGACACGCTTCTCCGTGCCGGAAAACGCCTCTTCGAACGTGACGTTCAACGTGACGTTCATGTCCTGGCCCTTACGAGGACGCGGCTGACGACCTCCGAAGCCGCTGGCGCCCGCGCCGTTGAAATCCCAGTTCGAGCCGAACGCGCCCTCACCGCGGCGGATGCTTTCGAGGATATCGGCCCAGCTGCCGAAACCGCCGGCACCGGCGCCACCGAAGATGTCTTCGACGTTTACGGAGCCACCGCCCCATCCTCGGGGAATCTGATTCTCGTTCGCTGTGCCGTATTGGTCATACAGCTTGCGCTTCTTATCGTCTGACAAGACCTCGTAGGCTTCGTTGATCTCCTTGAACTTGGCTTCGCTGCCGCCCGCATCGGGGTGGTATTTGCGCGCTAGCTTACGGAACGCCTTCTTGATCTCGTCGGTGGTCGCCGTGCGCGGAACGCCCAGCGTTTTGTAGTAATCCGGAGTAGCCGGCATGCGCTCCACCTTCCTTTCACTGTAAACACGAGGGCGGACCATACCGCCCGCCCTCGCAAAAGCTATCTATTCGTCTTCGCTCTCGGGCTTCGGCCTCTTCGGGCCGCCCGTGGCGACGGTGACCATTGCGGCTCGGAGAACCTTCGTCCCCATCTTGTAGCCCTTCTGGTACACCTCATGCACCGTCTCATCCGGAACGGATGCATCGTCGACTGTGGCGACCGCCTGGCACTCGAGCGCATCGAAAGCCTGGCCGGCAGGGTCGATGACCTGCACACCGCCGGTTTCCAGCACGTTCACAAACTTGCTGTGCACGGCCTTCACGCCGTCGATCAAACCAGCCTCGCCGTTCTTCTCGGCGTAGTCGATGGTGCGCTCGAAGTCGTCGATGACGGGCAGCAGCTTCTCGACCAGCTTCTCGCCGGCGCGAAGGCGCTCTTGCTCGCGCTGCTCGGCCGTACGACGGCGATACGTATCCCACTCGGCGTGCAGGCGCAGGTATTTATCCTGCCAGTCCTTTGCCTCCGCCTGAGCCTTCTCCACCAGCTCATCGTTGGTGGGAGCCTCGTCGGCCTGGGCCTCGAGCACCTCTTCGGCCTCTGCAACCGCATCGGATGCGGCATCGGCGGCCTCGGGGGCGGCACCGCCCTGCTGGGCGGCGCCTTCCTGCTTCGCTTCGGACGCTTCGTCCTGGATGGGGATTTGGGTGCCCTGATCCTGCGTTGCGCGCTCAGGCTCGGGCGTGCTCTGCATCGTCATGGCGCTTACTTCCCTTCCTTATCGTCGACGACCTCGTAGTCGGCCTCGATGGGGCCGTCATCGGACTGAGCGCCCGCTGCCGCGCCGGCGGCCGGATCGGCGCCCTGCTGGCTGTATGCGACCTCGGCCAGCTTGTAACCTGCCTGCTGCAGCTTCTCGGTGGCAGCCTTGATGGCCTCGATGTCGGAGCCGGCCAGAGCCGTCTTCGCCTCGTTGATGGCCTCCTCGGCGGCGGACTTGGAGTCCGCGGGCACCTTGTCGCCCAGCTCGTTCAGGGTCTGCTCGGTGGCGTTGACCAGGGCGTCGCAGTTGTTGCGGGTCTCGACCTCTTCCTTGTGCTTCTTGTCCTCCTCGGCATGGGCCTCGGCGTCCTTGACCATACGGTCGACTTCCTCGTCGTTCAGGGCCGTGGAGCCGCTGATGGTGATCTGCTGCTGCTTGCCGGTGCCCAGGTCCTTAGCGGACACGTTCACGATGCCGTTGGCGTCGATGTCGAACGTGACCTCGATCTGCGGCACGCCGCGGCGGGCAGCCGGGATGCCGGTCAGCTGGAACTTGCCCAGCGTCTTGTTGTCCTTAGCCATCTGACGCTCGCCCTGCAGCACGTGGATCTCGACGGAGGTCTGGTTGTCGGCAGCCGTGGAGTACACCTCGGTCTTGCGGGTGGGGATGGTGGTGTTGCGGTCGATCATCTTCGTCATGATGCCGCCCATGGTCTCCACGCCCAGGGACAGGGGCGTGACGTCAAGCAGCAGGATGCCCTCGACGTCGCCGGCGAGCACGCCGCCCTGGACGGCAGCGCCCATGGCAACGACCTCATCGGGGTTCACGGACATGTTCGGCTGCTTGCCGGTCATGCGCTTGACCAGCTCCTGCACGGCGGGCATACGGGTGGAGCCGCCAACCAGGATGACCTCGTCGATCTCGCCCTGGGACATGCCGGCGTCGCTCAGCGCCTGCTCGACAGGCTTGCGGCAACGGTCCAGAAGGTCCTTGGTGATGGACTCGAACTCGGCGCGGGTAAGCGTGTAGTCCAGGTGCTTCGGGCCGGTGGCGTCAGCGGTGATGAACGGCAGGTTGATGTTGGCCTGCGTGGTGCTGGACAGCTCCATCTTGGCCTTCTCGGCAGCTTCCTTCAGGCGCTGCAGGGCCATCTTGTCCTTGCGCAGGTCGATGCCGCCGTTGTCCTTGGCGAACTTGTCGGCCAGCCAATCGATGACGCGGTGATCCCAGTCATCGCCGCCCAGCTGGTTGTCGCCTGCGGTGGCGGCAACCTCGAAGACGCCGTCGCCGAGCTCCAGGATGGACACGTCGAACGTGCCGCCGCCCAGGTCGAACACGAGGATCTTCTCGTCCTTGTTCGTCTTGTCGAGGCCGTATGCCAGAGCAGCTGCCGTAGGCTCGTTGATGATGCGCAGGACCTCGAGGCCGGCGATCTTACCGGCGTCCTTGGTAGCCTGACGCTGAGCGTCGTTGAAGTATGCCGGGACGGTGATGACGGCCTGCGTGATGGGCGAGCCGACCTGCTTCTCAGCGTCGTTCTTCAGCTTCTGCAGGACCATAGCGGAGATTTCCTCGGGCGTGTAGTCCTTGCCGTCGATGTCGACGACGGTGCGGCCGTCCTTGCCTGCCTGCACCTTGTAGCTGACCTTCGCCTGCTCTGCCTGGGTTTCGGCGAAGGAGCGGCCGATGAAGCGCTTGACGGAGGAGACGGTGTTCTCGGGGTTGGTGACGGCCTGGTTCTTAGCGGCCTTGCCGACCACACGCTCGCCGTCCTTGCGGAAGCCCTCGACGGACGGAGTGGTGCGGTCGCCCTCGGCGTTCACGAGGATCTCGGGCTCGGAGCCCTCCATGACGGCCATGGCGGAGTTAGTGGTGCCAAGGTCGATGCCCAGAATCTTGCTCATATGATTGCTTCCTCTCACTTGGAGTTATGTAACCGAAATCAGGTACTGCGGCTAGGCTCTAGGGGCTTAGCCTTTTTCCAACGATTCGTACTATAAAATCTAAGTCTAGGCATGTCAAGTTATTTGCGGATTATAACGTTACGTTTTGTCAACACCAAAATGTCAGATAGATTAAGTTTTTGCTATCAAGCATTTGAACTGGGAAAACTGCGGCCCATTTCTAGAGAATGGCGCCATTCCAGGCGCCGAATATCGGCTTAACTGCGAATGCAATGCGACTTGATAGATCTCAGTCGCTATGCAATAAGCTCAAGAAAGGCGTTTTACGCAAGATTCAGCACCTGCTCGAAATCCGGCGCCGACGGTGCCTTCCCCTCTTCACGACACCTGCTTCGACCACCGAGACCCTAAGCGCGAAAACCCCTTCATAACTCGGCTCTGCCCTAATCCTGCCACGCCCGTATACGCAACGAGGCCCTTGCCTATATACAGGCAAGGGCCTCGTTCCATGCGATCAACGACAGAGGTTACTCTTCGACGACCTCGGGGATGGCGCCCATGGGGCACTCCTCGACGCAGTCGCCGCAAGCGATGCAGTTCTCCTCGTTCACAGCCTCGACAACGCCACCGTTGACCTCCAGGACCTCCTGCGGGCAGGCGTCAACGCAAATGCCGCAGCCGATGCACTCGTCAGCCACAATAACCGGATGTGCCATGGTAACTCCTTCTCGTCTATAAGCCCCGGCGAAACGCTACCGGGTCATACCCCAATTAAGCAATGCAGGCACAATACCACTACTGCCGATGATTGCAATACGAATCAGGAAAATACCCGGGGAGCGGTTATGACGACGCTTTCGCAACGACGTTCCGCACATGCCGTTACCGCCTCGACTCCGGATTTTCCTGCCAGGAAGTCAAACGCCCCGCCTCCTGAAAAGGAAACGGGGCGAAGCAAACCGGTGGTTCCCGGATGTTCCTAGCAGATACGCGGCAACTGCTCGCCCACCAGCATATCCAGGATGCGCGTACCACCGAAGGCGGTGCGCAGGAAGACCTTCGAACCACGCTCGGGCTGCGCTTCGGACACTTCGCCGATAATGGCGGCATCGGCGCCGTATTTGTTCGCGCGCATGGCCGCAAGCGCTGCTTCGGCATCCTCAGGCGCGACGACGCACACCATCTTGCCCTCGTTGGCCACCTGCAGCACATCGTAGCCGAGCATATCGCACGCGCCTTGCACTGCGGGTTTCACAGGCACGGCGTCCTCCTCCACCGTGATGTCGGTGCCGGACTGCGATGCCAACTCGTTGAGCGTGGAGGCCAGACCGCCGCGCGTGGGATCGCGGAAGCATCGCGTGCCCGGCGCCGCCGCAAGCACCTCGGCGATGAGGTGGTTCAAAGGTGCGGCATCGCTTTGAAGGTCGGCTTTGAACGACAGCGACTCGCGACAGCTCATGATGGTGATGCCGTGATCGCCCAACGTGCCGCTGACCAGCACCTTATCGCCAGGCTTGCATTGCGCTCCACCCAGGTTCACGCCCTCGCGCAGCGTGCCGATGCCCGCGGTATTGATATACACGCCATCGCCGTGGCCTCGATTGACCACCTTGGTGTCGCCCGTGACCAAATGCACGCCGGCTTCCTTCGCCACCTCGGCCATGCTGGTGCAGATACGCTTGAGATCCTCGATAGGAAAGCCCTCTTCCAGCACGAAGCCGCAGCTCAGATAGCGCGGAGTGGCGCCGCTGGTTGCGACATCGTTCACCGTGCCGCACACGGCCAGGCGGCCGATATCACCGCCCGGGAAGAAATGGGGCGTGACCACGAAGCTGTCCGTGGAAAACGCCAGGCGCTCGCCTTGCGCCGGCGCGGGCAGCACCGCCGCATCATCGCCGCGCAAAAGCTCTTCGCCTGCATAGGCGGCGAAGAACACCTCGTCGATGATGCGCTTCATCATGGTGCCGCCGCTGCCATGGCCGAGCATGACCGTAGTATCCATTACATTGCTCCTTATATATGTAAACGGCCGCACGGCGTTCGATCCGCACGGCCGATCATCGCTTAACGGTGTTCGTGGTGGTGTTCCGCAACGGTGAGCACGAGCTTGCCGTTTTGCACGCCCTTGGTTCCGAGGATGAGGTTCGCGATGCTCTGAACCAGCTCCGTATGACCGCGCAACACGATGACCTCCAAGCACATGTGCTCATCAAGGTGCACATGCATGGACGACACGATGTTGCCGAAGTACTCGTGCTGGATGGCATGCAGCTTTTCCTGCAGGTCGTTGGCATGGTGATCGAACACGATGGTCAAAGAACCGGCGACCTCGACACCGGGCGTCGCGCACTCGTCCTCCACCAGGGCATCGCGGACAAGGTCTCGAACCACTTCGCTGCGGTTCTTCGCCAATCCCCGCCGCGACACCAGGCGATCGAAGCTCACCAGCAGGTCCTCGGGCATGGCGACCGAGAACCGCATAAGGTCGTTCGCCATACCGGGCTACACCAGCTCCACCGTAACGCCGCCGGCGGCCTCGGCGTCGTCCTCCAGGGCATCTTTCGCCTCGTCGAGCAGCGCACGCACGTCGTCGATGAGCGCCTGCGCCTCGTGCAGCTTCTTGGAAACGTTCTCGTAGCCGGCGTCGCCCGCCTTGTGGCCCAGCGTATGGGCCCAACGACGCTCGAGCTTCAAATGGTCGTCGATCTGCTCGATCATCATCTCGAACTGACCGGTGTTGATGCCGTTAGTGCACATAACGTCCTCCTTCGTTTCCGCGGCAACGCCTTCGCGCCGTTCGCGGCTCCTTGCGTTCTTGGTATGATTCGGTTATACGGCGAACGCGTTTCAAGGGCAAGAGCGGGTGTGAAAAAAACTATGAGCGGTAACAAATACGAGGTCGCGCTGGACGAAACTTGGGAGTTGTTCGGCCAGCATATGAACGGGGCCCGTGCCGGGCTATGCTGTGTCATCAGCTCGGAACCGCTGTCGGAAGCGGCGGCGAAAGCGCTGGACAGCTCCTTGGCGGCTTTGGGATACGGACGCGACGCATGCACGTACGTAGTATCCGACGGCCTTGACCAGCAGGCCCTGTTCGTTCTGGTCGAAGGATTGGACCCGATTTGCATCGTAGCCGCGGACGGCAAAAGCTCCGCGCTCTTGGGGCAAGCATATCGCCTTGCCCTTCCCTCTGGGAAAGCGGCTCGACCGCTTGGCCGCGCCGCTATATCGTTCCTGGACTTCGAATCCCTTCTGAAAACGCCGCAAGACAAGCAGATTGCTTGGGCTTTGCTGAAAAAGCTGCCTAAGTTCGGGGAAACGCGAGGATAAGCGCGCTAGACGATCGCGCGAACCGCAAGTCAACGATCGCCTAGCGCCCACCTCGCTGAAACCTCGGAGCGCAGCAGGCGTCGCCCCCACGCTTTAATGCTACCGAAAATGACGCAAAGGCCGCGGGGGGAGGCGGCCTTTGCGTCAGACGAGTGAAACGAGGGGGAGGAGATGTCGAAGCAGTGTTATCTCCAACTGAGAATAGAATACCAAATTATTGTTCTGGGTCAAGAATAATTTTAACAATCCGCAACGAGCGTTCGGCTTTTTGCGCTGACCGACGTCGCCTCCTTTGCCGCGCCGTACATGCGTGTTGCTTTCGAACTCTTTACATGCAAGAGACCGCCATGCTGCTACCATGAAGCACGCGAGAATGCGTTCGCGCGTACAGGGAAAACCTGCTCAAAGGATAAGGAGCTTTCATGGCAAACAAGGGACTGGCAAAAGACCATAAGGACCTGAGCATCCTGGTCACGGGCGGTGCCGGGTTCATCGGCAGCCACACCTGCGTCGAGCTGATCCAGCGAGGCTATAGCGTGGTCATCGTCGATGACCTGAGCAATTCCAGCCAGACCGCCGTCGACCGCATCCGCAAGATCTGCGGGATCGACGCCGACAACGCTCAGCTGCGTTTCTATAAGCAGAACATCTTGGATCGCGAGGCGCTTGACGCCATCTTCGCCGAAAACAACGTTGACGCCATCATCCACTTCGCCGGCTTCAAGGCAGTGGGCGAAAGCGTGCAGAAGCCGCTGGAGTACTACTGGAACAACATCGCCGGCACGCTGGTTCTGTGCGATGTAGCGCGCAACCATGGCGTGAAGAACATCGTGTTCTCCAGCAGCGCAACGGTGTACGGCGAGCCCGAGTTCATCCCGATCACCGAGGAGTGCCCCAAGCACGACTGCACCAACCCCTACGGATGGACCAAAAGCATGCTCGAACAGGTGCTCACCGACCTGTACGTGGGCGACAACGAGTGGAACGTCGTGCTGCTGCGCTACTTCAACCCCATCGGCGCGCATGAGAGCGGCCTGATCGGCGAGGATCCGAAGGGCATCCCGAACAACCTGCTGCCCTACGTCGCCCAGGTTGCCGTGGGCAAGCTGGAGTGCGTCGGCGTGTTCGGCGACGACTACGACACCCCGGACGGCACGGGCGTGCGCGACTACATCCACGTGGTCGACCTGGCCCGCGGTCATGTGGCGGCACTCGAGTGGATGGGCGGCAAAGTGGGCACCGGCAAGGCGCTGGGCCTAGGGTCGCTGGAAGGCGAAGCGGCAGCCGACGGCAGCCGCCGCGGCGTGGGCATCTTCAACCTGGGCACCGGCAAGGGCTCGAGCGTGCTCGATGTCGTGCACGCGTTCGAGAAAGCCTGCGGCCACGAGATCCCCTATCAGATCAAGCCGCGCCGTGCCGGCGACGTTGCCACCAACTACGCCGCTTGCGACAAGGCGCGCACCGAGCTGGGCTGGGTTGCCGAGTACGATCTTGACCGCATGTGCGCCGACAGCTGGCGTTGGCAGTCCATGAACCCCGACGGATACGCCACCGAGCAATAACCCGATATCCGCCGTTGATCGCACAAGGGTTCGCAATCCCATTTGGATTGCGAACCCTTCTCGTTGGAAAGCAAAAAAGGACGCAGCGCTGAACTGCGTCCTTTTTTATCGCCTTATGGGCGGAAGCGTTAATAGGCAGAGCTTGCACCGGTGCCCGTACCCGTTGCGTAACCACCGGTGCCATACGAGCTAGCGGAACCGCCGGTGGATGCCGCGCCGGCATACCCGCCCGTTCCGGCGCCAGATGCGCTAGACGACGTATCGGCATAGCCGCCCGTCGAACCGCCGTAAGAAGATGATGACCCCGCACCACTTGCGGAGTAGCCGCCGCTATACCCGGATGTGCCACCTGTAGCGTAATCGTTGCCGGCGTACATTCCGCTACCCCTAGCAGCGCCACCCGTGGAAGAACCGCCGGCAGAGGACCCGGCACCATATTTCTGCGCAAGCTTGCTAGTAGAGCCGGTGATGCCGCTGGGATCGCCGCCTTGATCGACGATCTTCATCATCTCGGTGACCTTGTCTTCGTCGGCGAACACGTAGGAAACGCCGTCGACGTAACCGGTGATGGAAGGCAGCATTGCGGAATACATGACCAAACTGCCATCGTCCTTGAACTGCTGCGCCAATGAAACGATGTCGCTCACCTTCATATCCGTGGTGACGCACTTCGCCGCGGCCTGGATAACGCCGGGCAACTCGGTGACGGGCAACGCCAGCACCTTGTTCACGAGAGCCTCAATGAGCTTGCGCTGGTTGGCCGTACGCGTGAAGTCGCCATCGACATAGGCGCGGCTGCGAGCGAACACCAGAGCCTGTTCGCCGTTAAGATGCTGCTCACCCGCCTCGATGATGATGCGCGGGTTCTCAGGGTGATCGGTGGTGTTGTCGGCATCGGTGTCGTCGATGCGCTCATCCACCACGACGTCCACGCCGCCGACCGCATCGACCAGGTCGATCAGCTCATCAAAGCTGACTTCGGCGTAATGCGAGATGCTGACGCCGGTGAGCTGGGTTGCCTCGCGGATGGTTGCCGCAGCGCCGCCGTAGTTGTATGCAGCGTTAAACTTGTTCGTGCCGTAGCCGTCGATATCGATCATGGTGTCGCGGGGGATGGACACGAGCGTTGCCTGATTGGAAACCGGATCGATGCGCACCACAATGTTCGTGTCGGAGCGGGCGCCGCCTTCGTCGTCGCCCTCGCGCTTATCCGAACCGATCAGCATCATGTAGAACGGCTCATTGAAGTTGGTGCTGACCAGCTGCTCGTTGATGTTCTCCAACTCCTCGGACGTTTTGCCGCCCGTGTTCAGCTGGCTGCTCACGTTGTTGTACCATACGGCGAACGCGGTTCCGCACCCGATAAGGGCAACGATCAGCGCGCAGCACACGCCGAGGGCGATTTTCTTGCCCTTGCCCGACTTGCGCGAACGCTGCGAGGAATACTGCGGATTCGAGCGCGAATACTGCGATGCACCCGCCTGATTGCGAAACGCGTTGTTCGCGCCAGGGCCTTGGGAGCCGGGCGTGAACGCCGGACGGTAGCCGGCAGGCACCTGGGAAGCTAGCGGATCGTTCGCTTGGGGACGGCGGTTCTTTTTGAATGCCATGCAAAATCTCCTCACAGCAGTCCGTTCGGGCCTGCGTTACCTTCTTCCGCACCGCACAGATTCCATGCGGCTCCCCACCGGCATGGTGCCTACGCTGCCCGATCTCAACTTTCCTTCGATGGCTTGACAAACGGCTTGAATCCGCGCATCAAACCCAATTAATCATCGTGCATTGTATCATCCCAGATTGACAACCATAAAAATGGCACGCCGCCGAAACAGGGTGTTCATGGGGAGCTCGTGTTACCCCTCTGCCATAGAAGATTGAATTCTTACTATGTCCCGAAAAATACCCCTGAAACGTAACCGCTGGGTTACAGCGTTGCGTAATCGTGCCGTTACGCTCGATTCATGCAGACTTCCGTGCCACATATCGATGAGCTGGCAAACGTGCCGACCGACGAGCCGAGGATGGCCGTCACGCTTGGCCGTAACGTGAAGCGGCTGCGCGAACGGGGACGAATCAACAAAACCTGCTTCGCGGCCATGGTCGGCATCGGGAGACCGCAGCTTAACAAGATCGAGAAAGGCACGGCCAATGTCCGCCTTTCAATGGTCGAAGAGCTTGCCGACGCCCTAGAAACCACACCGCAAGAGCTGCTGTTCGAGCAATTCGATCCAGCAAGCATCGCCATTCCGCGTAAAGCCCCCGACTGGCCGTTCGACCCGTACTCATAAGCCCAGGTGTGGGGAATTTCGCATGTGTTCGCCATTCCTTGCTATCATGAGCGCGTTTTAGGCTATAATGCCCACACGGTATGGCAAGGAGCGCCTACCAAGTATGCGGGTGTCGCCAAGTGGTAAGGCACGAGCTTCCCAAGCTCGCATTCGCGGGTTCGAGTCCCGTCACCCGCTCCATCGATCATCAACGACGGCCCAGAGCCGTCGTTTTCATTTTCAGGAGGCAACGATGACCGAATCGCATCCGATATTCGACACGTTCATCTTCGACCTGGACGGAACCATCCTAGACACCATGCCCGACCTCATCCATGTCACCAACGAGACGCTTGCCCATTTCGGCTACCCCACGCACACCGATGCCGCCATCCACAGCTTCGTAGGCGATGGCGCGCAACGCCTGATTTATCGCGCCCTACCCGAAGGAACCCCCGAGGCCGTGTGCGCCGAGGCGCTTGAATACTGGAAGGCGCTTTACCCCCAAACCGGGCACGCTCGCACACGCCATTACGCGCATATGCCCGAGACGCTGGCCGAGCTGAAAGCGCGAGGGTGCAAGCTTGCAGTGCTTTCGAACAAATACGAAGGCGGCGTGAAGGATGTCATCCAGCGATTCCTTCCCGACGCCTTCGAAGCGCTACACGGGGAATGCGAAGATATCCCCCGCAAGCCCGACCCCACCGGCTTGCTGCGAACCATCCGTGAGCTGGACAGCGCTCCCGAGCGTACCGCCTATGTAGGCGATTCGGCCGGCGACATGCTCGTCGCCCACAACGCCGGAACCTACGCGATCGGCGTTGACTGGGGCTACAACCCCGCAAGCACCCTGCAAGGGGCTCAGGCGGATGCGATCATCTCCGACCCCGCGCAGCTGCTTGAGTTCGCAAAGGCGTAGCCGCAGCACGATTCCTTCCGCAACGCGCGGCCTTGTGCAATCCGCCGGAAAGCTTAACCCGTGATATTGGCATGAACGCGCACGAGTCAAAAGGTTTAATGCTACAATGATGTGCGCGCCTCAGTAGCTCAGGGGATAGAGCACCGCTCTCCTAAAGCGGGTGTCGTACGTTCGAATCGTATCTGGGGCACCATGAAACACCAGGTCATCGGCTTTTGCCGGTGACCTTTTCGCTTCTTGGGAGCAAGATTTCGCCCGTTGGGGGCACAATCAGGGGCAAATTCGCTCAAGCTCGCTCCGGTGCCACTATTCAAATAGGCGGAGAAACGCCGTTCCCGCGCAGAACCGAACGCAAGCATACGCACAGGCAACATCATCTCAAGGGCATTGCCCAGCACCTCGATCCCCGAATCCCCATATCCCGCTATCCGCGCGCTATATGCCGGGGATACCACTTTTGGAACCAGGCGGTGAACACGCCCAGCAGCGCCGGGAGGATGGAGTTGATCGCGCCGACAAGGCTGGCCGCATCCGTTTGCATGATGAAGTAGGTCCAAATGGGCGTTATCAAGTACAGCATGCCCCACGCCGCGGTCAGGATGCGGTTCGTCCTCATGAATATAGGGTTGCGCAGCGCCGCTTCCCCGTTGTAGCTGTTTTTCGAGTAATGCGCGGTCAGAGGCACTTTAGCAAAGCATGTGGCTGTCCACATCGCCCCGAACAGGAAATACGATGCCGGAATAATCAGAGCAGGGGACGCTCCGGTCAGCAACGCGACGGAGCACGCCCCAACTGCCAGAGCGGAGATCTGGTCGTACAAGGTAGCCTTCGTTCGATGCATCAGAACAGGCAACAGCACGCATATCGCAATGCTGAGCAAACTTCCCCAGAAGCCATCGATCGCCGCCGCAACCCAGAAGACGATCCAGGGAATCAAAAGCAGCAGCATGTTGGTTTTCGGCTCGCTCGCGTTCGTGCCCACAGCGGAGCCTCCGTTCTCAGCGGAACCCGGCCCACCCGCGCTGTGCGCCGCACCGAAATAGTCGTCCCAATGCATCATCGAGTCGAAGTCGCCTTCAACCGAGTACAGGTGCTTCATCAGCGCCTCGTCGCCAGCGATTTCGCCACCGGCAATCGACCGCCAAACGCTCAAAGGCGTATTGATGCGCGTGGTGAACCCCGAAGAGAAGCCCTCAGCCGGCTTCGTTTCAACACGGCTCCCGCCTTCCCCAAGGACAATGCGGTAGGTCTTTTCGATATCGGTGAAATTCATGTCGAGCACGACATCATGTCCCGGCCAGGCCTGTTTGCGATACAGGGCCGCCATCTGCCGGGTGAACACCAGGCTAGGGTCTTCCTTTTCGCCCGATTCGCCGACCCCCCAGCTAGCATCCGCCATCGCCTCGAAGACATCGCGCGGGAACAGGTTCTGCTCAAGCTTGCCGCGGGTTTGCCCGGAGATGCCGCCGGAAGCAAACTCCTCCCCCGCCCTCCGAACCCAAGTAAGGTACTCGTCGGTGCGATCAGCAAGCTCCTTCACCCTGAAAAGCTCGCCCTGACCGCAGAAAATCGCCGCGTAACCGTCCTTCCCGCAAAGCCGATCGAACAAACCGGTCACGCAGTCGTAATTGCCCTTAGCTGTATAGAAACCGCAAGTCGAAACCACCACCTTGCGCTTGCCGCTCATGTCATAGCGGGACGGGTGGCCGCCGCTTTCCGTTTCCGTGCTCATAAAGGGCAGCGACATGGGAAGTTGGCGGTCGATCAGGTTCTTCAGCTGGCCGGGCAACCCGAAATAATACAAGGGGAAGCTCCAGACAACGACATCGGCCCATAAGATCTTCTCGATGACCGCCTGCATATCGTCGTGGATGCAGCATTCGCCCGGCGTTCTGCTCCAGCAGGAAAAGCAGCCTAAACATGGCTTGATATCGAGCGCACCGACGCTAAGGGTTTCGATTACCGGCGCCTGTTTGCGCCCGCTTTCCTCTTGAGCGATGATTCCATCGAGAAAAGCGCTGGTCAGACACCAGGTATTGCTCTGTTTACCCTTGGGGCTGCCGTTGATTGCCAGGATGTTCATCGAGCGCTCCTTACTTCGGCGGTGCATCGACCCGTCAAGGCGATGCACCCCTGTCGGCTTCTTCAGCCGAACCTGCGGCCGCCTTCCAGCGCAGACTCGCACGGGCTTTGCGACCTTCGCAACCAAGCCTAGTATGCCTGCGAAGTTAGCGCAAACGCCGTGCGAAGGCCATTCAGCTTCTGCCTTACTAGTATATGCGGCCCATAGGATACCCGGAGCGACCCGAAGGTAATTGTTAGGTAAAGCCGAACTCGCTTCGTCAAACCTAGCTCAAGAAAGCGCCAGGCAAGTCATCCAGCAGAACCGAGTTTCCCCTACCGAAAGTTCGCGTCGCCGCCGCAAAGCACATACCCGAGCATCTCGCGCACATGCAGCCCCACCAACGCACCAGGAACACCGGACGTACGGGTCAACCAGGGGCAGCTAGCAATTCCAGCGTCCGATTGCAGCATCGCCCGAACATTCCCTAAAGCCAAAAAGACCTGCCGGACTTTCGTCCGACAGGCCCTTGCACATGCTTTCCGTTGCCGAAGCCGCTATGCGCCGATAAGCGTTTGCAGCGTGGTCAGGAAGCTGGACATGTTGCGCCAGCACATGAACAGCGTGATGCAGATGAAGATGACGCCGCAGATATTGGAGAACGCATGGTTGCGCCACTTGCCAAGGCTCTTGCCGTTGGCGACGTACATCACGAAGAACGCCATGATGGGCAGCAGAATGGCGTTGGCCGCCTGAGCCACCAAAATCAGCTCCGTTGGGCTCTTGCCCAGCAGCACCGCCATGAGGCAGCCAGCCACCAGCACGATGATCCACACAACCTTGAACTTCAGGTCCTTCAGCGTCTTGCCCCAGCCGAGCACGCCGTTGACGGCGTAAGCAGCGGAAAGCGGAGCGGTGATGGCGCTGGAGAAACCGGCAGCCAGCAGGCCGATGCCGATGAGCACCGTAGCCCAGTTGCCCAGCAGCGGCTGCAGGGCGACGGCCATGTCCTTGCCGTTGGTGACGGTGATGCCGGCAGCATGCATGTTAGCCGCGGCGCAGACGAGGATGGCCATGGAGATGATGCCACCCAAGCCGATGGACAGCACGCAGTCGAAACGTGCGTCGGCGATCTGCTCGGGGTCCTTGAAGCGCTCGGATGCGCCGGAAGCATGCAGGAACAGGTTGTACGGCACGATGGTGGTACCGATCAGGCCCACGGCGGTCAGGATACCCTTGGCACCAGCCTGGCCCTCGGGCAGGGAAGGCGTGAACAGACCGGCCACGACAGCACCCCAATCAACGGGAGAGGCGAACGCGGTGATGAGGAACACCAGGCCCATGAAGATGACGATGCCCGTGAGGATCTTCTCGACCAGCTTGTAAGAACCCACCCACATAGCAGCGAAGGCCAGGATACCCAGCACGATGACGATGGGGATCATGGGAGCATTGACTACCGCCTGGATGCCCAGGATGCCGCCCGTGATGTTACCCGTCTCATACGCGGTGTTGCCGATGAAGATGGCGATGATAACAATCACGATTGCAATCCACTTCAGCACCGGATGCGAAATGCGATCGCGGATGTTCTCACCCAGGCCCTCCTGCGTGACGATTCCGACGCGAGCCGCCATCTCCTGGAAGATAATGGTTGCAACGGTGGCGAACAGCAGCGCCCACAGCATGGTGTAGCCATAGCTTGCGCCGGAAACCGTGCACGTGGTAACCGTGCCGGGACCAACGAAGCCAGCTGCGACCAAAGCACCGGGGCCGATGTTCTTCAGCTTTTCGGTGATCGAGCTTGCCATCGTTCCCTCCTTTCCTACCGGGGCATCCCCGCCCCTCCTCTTGGTATATGGGGGATACTTTAGCACGCGAAAGCGATTGTGTGGCCGTTTCGATACACGGCCGTAACACAGCTTGTCGGCTAGCGGCGGCGGAGGGCGGGTTTTCAGGGATGGACGGCGAAACCGGCGCGCGTCTTACGACATCTTCCAGAAATTCTGAATCAATTCCTGTCGGCTGGCATCGCCCGTTTTCTTCAAGATGTTGTGCACGTGCACCTTCACCGTAGAAAGCGCCAGCGACATCTCGGACGCGATGTTCTGGTTGTCCTTGCCCAACAGGATAAGATAGAGCACCTCGCGCTCGCGCTGGGAAAGCTTATGGCGCGTGGCGAACACGTTCAAGTTCTCCACGATCTGCTGCTCCTGATGCTTGCTGCCGCCCTGTGCGGGAGGACGCTCGAAGCGAAGCGACAGCATGCGGACCGCGTTGCGCACCGCAGCCACGCCGATGACGAGCATCAGCAGATTCTCAGCGTAACTGCGCTCAGCGCTGAATGCGATCAAGCCCAGGTCAACCGACGGCAGGTCCATTACCAGGAAGGAGGCGGCGTCTTCCGCCAACACGACCAGGCCCAACACCCATGCTGCCGCGTACAAACCCCGATGCCGCCACATGCGGGCACGCTCGGCTTCGTCTTTCTGGCGCAAGAAGCTATACCCCGCATACAGCAAAATCCAATACATATAGAACTGGCGAATGGACCAGAACCAGAAGCGTTGAACATCGCCATCGGGGAGAACCACTAGCGTGGCAACGCTGGCGATCGCGAAAACCGCCGGCGGCACCGCGAACATCGCGCGCCGCGTTTCGTCCAGATAGTCGCAAAGCAAAACCCAGAACGCGGTGATGAACCCGCCTCCGGTCAACACCGAGGCAAGGGAGCGCACGACAAGATATCCCGATGTGAGCGCATCGCCGCTTGAACGGACGATAAATTCGTCTTGGAACACCAAGGAGATATCGAAGAAGTAGAACGCGAAGGCGATTGACAAGAACAGCATGGTCTTCTTGCGCGACACCAGATACGAGGACAAGCACACGGCCGCCACCAAAATGGAAACGAGCAGCATCAGCAGCGTGTAATAGAACAATGCAAGCTCCACAGGCCCCTCCGTAGAACGCTTTGCCGCCAGCCTCCCGTAGCCGGTCAAGGCAATCTTCGGCATTGTACCTACTTCTTCATACCTATTTTACCCTCAACCCCGGTTCGCCACCCTGTTTACAGAAACGATTAGCGCACAGGTCAACTAAACCGAAGAGGGTCAGCTCGATTTGCCAGTCTTTCCCCATACCATACCACAAGCTTCTCATCAGGGGTTTATCGCGGGTTTAGAACGTTCGCCCTTGCGTTAGTCCTCGGTTCCACCTCTAAACGGCCATCGTTAAAACCGTGTTAGACCTTCCGGATTTTACGTGAAGGTTGCAAAGTGGAATCAACGGAACGGGGCACCGCAAACGCCCCACCCGCAAGCCCAAAGCGTTAGGCCAAGAAGCGCTGGAAGGCTTGCACGGCGAAGATAGTCTTTAACCCACGAGACGAAAGAAGGTTTGCAATGGCTGGCGTGAACGTCAAAAGCGAGATCAAGCCGCTCAAGAAGGTGCTGCTGCACCGTCCCGGCAAGGAGCTGCTGAACCTCACCCCGAACACGCTCGAGGAGCTGCTGTTCGACGACATCCCGTTCTTGAAGGTTGCCCAGGAGGAGCACGACGCCTTCGCACAGGCCCTGCGCGACAACGGCGTGGAGGTCGTGTACCTGGAGGACCTGACTGCCGAGGTTCTGGCCGCCGATCCCGAGCTGCGCGAGAAGTTCCTGCTGCAGTGGATCGACGAGGCCGGCATCAAGACCGAGCGTTATCGCAAGATCATCTTCGATTACATGCAGGAGAACTACCCCGACGCCAAGGACTTCGTCCTGAAGACCATGGAGGGCATCAACCTCACCGAGCTGCACACCGACAAGTCCAACTCGCTGGTCGACCTGGTGTCCGAGGCTTCCAAGATGGTCGTCGCCCCGATGCCGAACCTGTACTTCACTCGCGACCCCTTCGCGATGATCGGCAACGGCGTTTCCATCAACCGCATGTACTCCGTCACCCGCAACCGTGAGACCATCTACGGCGAGTACATCTTCAACTATCACCCGGACTTCCAGGGCACCCCGCAGTACTACAGCCGCTACAACACCTTCCACATCGAGGGCGGCGACATCCTCAACATCAACGAACACGTGCTGGCCATCGGCATCTCCCAGCGCACCGAGCCCGACGCCATCGACGGCATCGCCCACAACATCTTCAACGACCCCACTTCCCCGGTCGACACCATCCTGGCGTTCAACATCCCGAACAACCGCGCCATGATGCACCTGGACACCGTGTTCACCCAGATCGACGTGGACAAGTTCACCATCCATCCCGGCATCATGGGCCCGCTGTCCGTGTTCGAGATCACGCCCGAGGGCGACGGCATCAAGGTGCACGAGATCAACGCTCCACTCGAGCAGATCCTGGAGAAGTACATCGGCATGCCGGTGACGCTGATCCCCTGCGGCGGTGGCGACCGCATCGCCGCCGAGCGCGAGCAGTGGAACGACGGCTCCAACACGCTGTGCATCGCCCCTGGTCGCGTGGTTGTTTACGAGCGCAACGACGTCACGAACGCCGTGCTGCGCAAGAACAACATCGACGTTATCGAGATCCCCTCGGCCGAGCTGTCCCGCGGCCGTGGCGGCCCGCGCTGCATGAGCATGCCTGTCGTGCGCGAGGACTAATCGTTTTCAACAGGGGAGGCCGCCGGATCGACCGGCCTCCCCTTTGGGCAGCCTGCAAACCACACGCTGCCCGCTGTTTTCCATCGGTTTCGCCTCTGCGTTCCGTTTGAGCCTGTGAAAAACGGAATTCGCCACCGTAAGCAGGTTCGGTATGTCCGGCTAAACAAGCGGAGTCCAGGGGCGAAACCAAACGATTGATTTCTACTAAGGAGGGAAATCATGAGCGAGAAAGCTAAAGGTATCGGCCTGTTTGGGCTGATCGGCATGGTTGTAAGTTCCTGCATCGGCTCCGGCGTGTTCGCCATCACCGGACAGCTTGCAGGCGTTGCCAGCCCCGGCGCCGTGCTGGTGGCCTGGGCTGTGGTGGGCATCGGTTTCGCCGCCCTTGCCCTGTCGCTGAACAACCTTGGTGCCAAGAAGCCCGAGCTCAAGGGCATCTTCCAGTACGCCGAGGAAGGCTTCGGCCCGCTTGCCGGCTTCGTTTCCGGCTGGGGCTACTGGCTGTCCGCATGGCTGGGCAACATCGCGTTCGCCACGATGATGATGTCCACGCTGGGCTACTTCTTCCCCACCTTCCTCCCTGGCAACACCCTGCCGTGCGTGATCGTCGCCTCGCTGTTCATGTGGGCGCTGACCTTCCTGGTCATCCGCGGCGTTGAGAGCGCTTCCTTCCTGAACGCTATCGTCATGGTGGCGAAGGTTGCCTCCCTGGGCATCTTCCTGATTTTCGCCATCTTCATGTTCAACGCCGGCATCTTCACCGCCGACTTCTGGGGCAACGTGTACAACAACGCCGTCGCCGCAGGTGAAATGGGCGCAGATGCTGCTGGTCTGGGCGGTCTGTTCGAGCAGGTCATGAACTGCATGATCATCATGATGTGGGTGTTCATCGGCATCGAGGGCGCTGCAGTCATGAGCTCCCGCGCACGCAACAAGCACGAAGTTGGCAAGGCTACGGTTATCGGCCTGATCTGCCTGCTGCTCATCTACGTCGGCTGCTCCGTGCTCCCCTACGGCTACATGAGCTACACCGAGATCGCTCAGCTTGACTACCCCGCAATGCTCTACGTGTTCGATTCCATGGCTCCCGGCTGGGGCGGCGCGTTCATCAGCATCGCCATCATCGTGGGCGTTGCAGGCGCTTGGCTGTCCTTCACCATGCTGCCCGCTGAGACCACTTCCGAAATGGCCGAACGTCATCTGCTCCCCGAGTCCTGGGGCAAGCTGAACAGCAAGGGTGCCCCGCAGATGAGCCTGCTGCTCGTGGGCGCTTGCATCCAGGTGTTCCTGATCGTGCTGATGTTCAGCGAGGATGCCTACAACTTCGCCTTCAGCATGTGCACCGTTTCGATTGTCATCACCTGGGCTTTCATCGCGCTGTATCAGATCAAGTTCTCCGCCAAGGAGGACAAGAACACGGCTCAGATCATCATCGGCGTGATCGCTCTGGCCTTCCAGGTGGTCGGCGTGCTGTACAACGGCTGGTCGTTCCTGCTGCTCACCTGCGTGGGCTACATCCCCGGCTTCTTCGTGTACGCCAAGGCTCGCAAGGACCGCGGCTACGCTCTGACCAAGGGCGAGAAGATTGGCATGGGCGTTGTGTCCGCACTTGGCGTCGCAGCCCTAGTGCTGGTCGGTATGGGTGTGATCGGCATCTAAGCCAAATTCCCCTCCTTCGCAAGATGCAAAAAGGCTCGGACCATAAGGTCCGAGCCTTTTTCGTGCTTCAAACGCATAGGCGAACTAGACGAAAAACGCATTGCCAGGCGGCAATAGCGCCCCTAGTCCTCGTAAGCCGCGACGACGCTTTCCAGAAGCTCGGCTGCGATCTCCCTGACCTCACGGCCCTCGGAGATAGCTGCAACAGCGGCACCATCGACGATGACACCCACCATATGCGCGGGCAGCTTCACGTCCGCATGCTTCAGAATCCGGCCAACCGCCTGATCAAGCTGAACGCGACCGTTGCGATAGGCCTTCGTAACGTCCTCGGATTCGGATGCGGCAAGCAGCTGCATGTAATGAGCCGCAGGATTCACGGAATCGTCGGGCAAGCTGGCGCTGATGAGCAAGTTGATAAGATGCTTACGGCAATCTGCCTGGTCCATGGACTCGGCGGTAGCCGCGGAGTTTTCAGCACGTTCGGCCCAAAGCTGGATGTTGTAACGGCCGGCTTCATATAGAAGCTGATTAGTTGATTCGAAATAGTATCCGACCGATGAGGATGCGGCCCCCGCCCATTGTGCAACCTTGCGATAGGTAACGGCCTTAGGGCCCTGTTCTCGCAAAAGCGCCGCAGCAGCAAGCACAAGCGACGTGCGCGTGATCTGAGCCTTCAACGACTTAGGGGTTTGATTCGCCTCACTCACATCGGTCTCCTTTACGCAAAAACCTAATGGCACTATTGTAAATGAAATGCCGCCCGAGTGTAGACTCTCGAGCGGCATTCATCAGGCAAATCGTCGTATTGCCGATATGCGTGGACAGGTTACACCTCGGACAGGTCCTTGCCGGTGTGCTCATGCGAAAGCACCATGGCGATCAGTGCCAGAACGGCGATGAACACCATGTAATACGCAGGAGCAATCGGGTCGCCCGTAGCGTTGATCAGGGCGAAGGAGATGTAGGAAGCGGAACCGCCGAAGATAGCGTTAGCCAAGTTGAAGCTCAACGCGAAACCGGAGTAACGCACATCGGTCGGGAACGTCTCGCACAGGTAGCTGGACAGCGTACCGTCGTTGATGGTGAGCAGCAAGCACATGATCAGCTCGACGACAAGGATGGTGAAGAAGTCCAGCGTGTTCAGCAGCCAGAACGCGGGAATGGTGAAGATCACGAAACCAGCGGCAGCGGCGATGAGCATCTTCTTGCGACCGAACTTGTCGGAGATACGGCCGGAAAGGAAGATGAAGCCGATGTAGACAACCAGCACGATGGTGGTGATGATGGAAGCCTGACCCGGATCGTAGTTCAACGTAGCCTCAAGGTAGTTCGGCAGATAAGTCAGAACCGCGTAGAAGCCCACAGCGTTCAGCACGCATGCGCCGAAGGAGATGACCAGCACGCGCAGGTGCTTCTTGAACAGGGTGCGGATCGGCTTATCTTCGCTCTTCATGCCCTTCTCGGCAAGCTCAGCCTGCATCTTCTCGTACACCGGGGAATCTTCCAGATGCTCGCGGATATAGTGCGTGATGTAGCCAAGAGGACCAGCCAGCCAGAACGGGATACGCCAGCCCCAGTTCACCACGAAGTCGGAAGTTGCCCCGAACGTGTTAAACATCCAGGTGGCGAACAGAGAACCCACCAGCAGGCCCACGGCCGTGGAGGCAGGAACCATCGAACAATAGAAACCGCGGTGATTCTTCGGCGAATACTCGGCGATGAACGTGGCAGCGCCGGCATATTCACCAGAAGCGGAGAAGCTCTGCACCATACGCATGAGCAGGAGCAGGAGCGGAGCGCCAACGCCGATCACAGCGTAACCGGGCAGGCAGCCGATAAGGAAGGTGGCGCCGGACATCATAAGGATGGAGATGGATAGAGCCCACTTACGGCCCTTCTTATCACCCATGTTGCCCCAGAAGATAGCGCCAATGGGACGGACCAAGAACGCCAGCGCGAACACGCCGAACGTCATCATGGTTGAGACCATTTTGTCTTCGCCCGGGAAGAACACCAAAGCGATGACCGTGGCAAGATAGGAGTAGCTGGCGTAGTCAAACCACTCGATGAAGTTGCCCAGGAACGAGGAGAACACAACCTTCTTCAGCGTTTTATGCTTATCGGCCTCGGTGAGCTCAACTTCATTGTTAATCGGTCTCGGTTGGTCAGCATTCATGATTTTCCCCTAAGAACAGTGCAGCGGCTTTGAGACTGAAACCGACTGCAGCACACGGCAGCTCATCGCCTCCCCTTGAAGCGATGCAGTTTCGCATTTCAACCTCCTTACCCTCATGGCAAGGCCCTAGCGGGCCCGCCTATGCACTGGTGGATAAGAAGATGATACCGTGCGCTTGTCAATGTTAGCCATTTGCAGGCAAGTTGTTACCTTTTGGCAATGTAGCTACTTAAAGAATCGTCTCAGGTAAACGCGTCGGCCAAACGCGATTTCCAACTATATTCTTCAACAACTTACCTGCAATGACCGAGCGATTGCGGAAGGAGGAGGCCGCAATCGCCCAATCGAAACCTCTAAACTTCGGACAAATCCTTGTTCGAATGCTCGTGCGACATGATCATGGCCACCAGCGCAACGCAGGAAACCGCAACCATATAGAACGCAGGAGCGAGGGTGGAGCCCGTCGCCGTGATCAGCGACGTGCAGATGAACGATGCCGTGCCACCGAACAGCGCGTTAGCCACATTGAAGCTCAGGGCAAAGCCCGAGTAACGCACTTGGGTGGGGAACGTTTCGCTCAAATAACTGGAAAGGGTGCCGTCGTTGATGGTGAGGATCAGGCACATAACCAACTCGACGACCAGGACGATCACGAAGTTGGCAGTGCTCATCAGCATAAACGCCGGAATGGTGAAGACGATGAAGCACACGCATGCGGTGATCAGCATCTTCTTGCGCCCGAATTTGTCGGACAGGTGCCCGCTTGCGAAAATGAAGGCAACGTACGTTATCAGCGCAATGGTGGTGATCAGAGAGGCCTGGTTCTTCGGCATCATGACAGCCGTTTCCAGGTATACCGGAAGGTAGGTAAGCACAACATAGAAGCCAACGGCGTTCAGCATGGCAGCGCCGATGGAAATGATGAGCTTACGCAGGTGCTTCGTGAACAGGCAGTGAATCGGACGCTCAGGGGCACCGGCAGCGCCAGAGGCTTCAGCGTCTTTCAGAGCACGTTGCATTGCCTGGTACGTAGGAGAGTCCTCAAGCTGGATGTTCACGAAGTAAGCGCCGATGCCCAGCGGGCCGGCAAGGACGAACGGGATACGCCAGCCCCACTCGTTCACCGCAGCCTCGGGCATGATGGTGTACATGATAGTCGCAAAAGCGCTGCCAACCAGCAAACCGATAGCCGTAGAAGCAGGAACGATAGAGCAATACATACCGCGTTTGTCAGTGGGCGCATACTCCGCCAAAAACGTTGCCGCACCCGCATACTCGCCAGAGGCCGAAAAGCCCTGGACCATACGGAGCAGAAGCAGCAAAGCCGGAGCACAAACACCCAAGGCAGCATACCCGGGAAGCAAGCCGATGCAGAACGTGGCACCGGCCATCATGAAGACCGAAACGGTCAGAGACCACTTACGGCCCTTCTTGTCGCCCATGTTGCCCCAGAAAATAGCGCCAATGGGACGCAGCAGGAACGACAAGGCGAAAACCGCGAACGTTTGGATCAACGCCAACGCGGGATCGTCGTTCGGGAAGAACACTTGCGCGATAACGACAGCAAAGTACGAATACGTGGCATAGTCGAACCATTCAATGAAGTTGCAGAAGAAGGACGCCGTAGCCACCTTACGTACAGTCTTGCGCTTTTCCGCATCGAAACGAGCGTTATCTGTCATGGAAATCACCCTGGAACCACTTCAGAGCGCTCGAGCACGAACCCAATCCAATAGTGTTGAATATCCCCATTCCAATCTCCTCTTCGAGGGCTTCCCCTCCTAGAAATTCGCCGTTTCATAGGAGCCCTCATCAGGCGAAACGCTATCCCTCATGACTTGCGTTCCGCGACCGACAAAAAGGGTGGACTGTAGCTTCCCTTATGTAAGCACAGTCCACCCTGTTCACATATTACCGCAGAACAACGTCTGTAGGAATGTCCATCTCGTCCATCAGGTCAACCTGCGCACGGCTAGCACGCATGATGAAATCATGCTTTGCCTTTTGGCCACCGCGAGCCAGTTTCTGAAGAACAACCTGCTTCAGGCGAGGATAGTCATTCAGGCCATACCAAGCAAATGCAGTACCGTTCACATAGCACTCGACAATGCTGTGAACAGGCACGGCAACGTCGCGCTTCGCATCAAGATCCAGATATTCCTGAATCTCGGCTGCGCATACGTCCCTGATAACGTCTGCGCTGATATCCAGATCGCTTGCCAAACCCCTAAGCTGGCGAGCAACCTCAGCATCGTCAGCATGCGGGAAATAGGTTACATCGAACGTTACCGCCGCAACGCCAGACGCTTTCGCGAAGGAAAGCAGATCATCGAGGGACAACATTTGCACGTGCTCTTCCGTACGCTCCTTGATGTCGAGCATAGCGGGGAACCCGGCAAGTTCCTTCGACTCGAACACAGCTTCCAGCTGATCCTCGGTCATTGCAGCTTCAAAGTTTACCTTCGTTGCGATGTGGGTTAAACGATTCGTAACCTTCATGACGCAGCCTCCTTTCAAAGGCACCTACGTCTTGCACTAGCAGATGCTAGCGCTCCTCTTCCTTGGCAGCCTCTTCTTCAAGACGTTCAGACAGATGCTCAGCGACTTTCTGCTGCTTCTCCATCTTCGAACCCTGAATCATAGCCTTGATGGTCGGGAACGCGCCGCCGCCAACGATCAAGATGATGCCGATAGCGGTGTTAAGCGTAACAGGCTCGCTGAACACTACCAGGCCGATGAACAGAGCGACAGGGACCTCCCAGTAGGCGATGGTGCTGTAGTCCATAGCCGGCAGATTACGGCCAGCGACCAGCAAGCAGCCCAGTGCGATAGGACCGCAAACAATCCACAGCAGGATAGCACCAACCCAGTTGAAGCCAGTGAAGTGAATCTCGGTGATCCAGTTGGTCTGACCCGTGGCCATGCCGACGACGTTCATCAGGATTGCGACAGCACCTGCACCGATAACGGCGAAGATGAAGTTGTACACGCCACGAGCAGTGGTGTCAGCATCCTTACGATAGCCGTTAAAGAACATGGATGCGCCGTAGAACACGCCAGAGAGCAGGCCGAAGATGTCACCGACCATTTTCTGCGGGAACTCCGGGGTGGAAGGAGCCAAGTTGAAGTCAAGGCCAAATGCGTTTCCACCGACGCCAAAGCCAAGAAGGCTCTCACCGAACAGCATGCCTATGAACACGATGCAAAGGCAAACCCATTGCAGTGGGCTCATCGGCTCTTTGCGGAAGATTCGTGCAAGCAGCACACAGATAACGGGACCCGTGTAAATGAACATAACAGCATTTGCAACGGTGGTCATCAGCGTGGAAGTAACATAGCATGCCAAGGACATACCGATCATCAAGCCACCCAGTGCGATTGCGGGAGTAAGCTTGAGCTTCTTGAAGGTGGTGACCTTATGAGTGGCGACCATCAGAATCACGAAGAACACCACACCCATGGCCATGCGGCCGAGCGCCATAATTGCACCAACGGAGTCGGAGCCGTTCAAGCCTTGAGTAGCGTCGAACATATTGGTTCGCGTAGCCCAACGGCTGAACAGCGGCACCAAACCCATGCCCGTTGCAGAAATCAGCATGAAGATAGTGCCCATTTTACGGTTCATTTGGTAATCCTGCGAGCCGTCCCCCTGGCCCGAGGCGATTTTCTCTTCTGCCATTGGTTCCTCCTTAAAAACCAGTAGCATTACAGGGTGCCTCCAATTCACCCAATTTCGGTTCTGACCAAACTATTTCGTGCTCATATTGATATTCAATTTTAAAGCTCGATCCTGCCCAGTCGAATCGAAAACCCTTTAATGGGCGATTGAAAGGCGAACTCAAAAAAGGGGCCTGGCTGAACTTGTCTTGCCAGGCCCCTTTCTATAACTTGTTCAGAGCCCTACTTGAGTAGGTTCTGGTTTAGGCAGATAGCCTAGTCCTCCCACATCTCCGGGTGGATGAGCGTGCAATCCTTGACGCGGTTCGGGAAGTAGTCAAGGCACTCGCCCTCGCGGTAGACGTCAGCGGTGGAGCAGTGCAGGCCGCC
>NZ_CAKTVU010000019.1 GCF_934630535.1 uncultured Senegalimassilia sp. | reverse complement strand
AGCATCCAGACGAACCCGCCGTTGGGCGTGTGGAGCTTCGACAGGTCGTTGAGGTAGTTGTAGTCGCGGGCCTGGGACTTCTCGGTCAGCGAGGTGGTGTCCACCAGCACCAGGGCCCGCCCCGGCTCCGGCGACACCTGCGCCAGCTTCGCGCCGCCGAGCGCGCCGGTGGGCTCCTCGCCCACGGTCACCGCGAGCTCGGTCAGCGACGAGCCGTCCCAGCTGAAGGCGCGCACCTTCGAGGGGTCCACCTTGGGGTCGGCGTTCTCACCGCCCAGCCACCACGCCGTCAGCTCGGCGTCGGCGGGCATCTGCTTGCCGCCGGGCAGCTCGAAGGTGCCCACCGACACGTTGGACCCGTCCACGCCGTCGTAGAGCGCGGCCACCGCGTCGCGGGCGGCCTGCGCGTCGGCGGGCGCGGCGAAGTCGAAGAACTCGCCGTACGAGCCGGCGGCCAGGTCGAGCGGGGACGGCATGTCCGCGTCGGCGGTGTTGACGCCGAGCATCCAGACGAACCCGCCGTTGGGCGTGTGGAGCTTCGACAGGTCGTTGAGGTAGTTGTAGTCGCGGGCCTGGGATGCAGTCGCGCCGACGGAGTCATCCTCAGACGACTGAGCAAAAGCAAGCGCCCCCGAAGCAGGCCAGAACGAAACCACGAGCAAAACGGATAACGCAATCCGCATAAACCCATCCAACAGGCGCTGCTTTTTGTTCGAAAAACTCACTCTACCCTCCTTTCTCTTAATCGCAAACAAGGGCAACGCTTCCAATACAGAAGTGTTGCCCAGTCTGCTAAACGTCGCTAATTATTTGATGGAGTCCCAATCGATAATCAGCGTGACCTTCCATTCCTTGTCTCCACGCGCCAAAGAGAAGTCGGCATATTCTTTTGCGCCAAACTCGTAATTCTCGAGCGAGACATCGTTGATGGTGAACCCAATCGGCTGAATGCGATTTACATGCCCGCCCTTGTTCCAAAGGTATTCGCCCTGCTGCGTCACCGTCGCACCACCGTTGCTTGAAGCGGGGTCGATATAGTACAGGCCAAAGGTATTGTTGAGCTGATTAATCGTGATGACCGGCTTCTTGTCAGCATCGAAAGACAGCACCGCATTGTCCGTCACGGGAGTAGTCGGACGAGCGCCAAACAACGTAGGAGTGGTCAAATTGGTCAGATACGCATCCATATGGATAACCGCGTTCAATTCAGCCGGCACGTAAAGGTTTGCGGTGATCGTGTAAGTCTTCGACTTATCCAGTCCGTCCAGCGACGTTGCCGCAAACGCCTTGCTGAAGTCGATCGACTCGGCACCGGCGGCAACCAGTGCGGCGGCGGCAACGGTGCCGGCGGCCATCTTGACGAAACCTCGACGCGTGTAAATCATTTCGGTGTTCATAGCGAATCACCCTTTCTTTGCGGCTTGTTTATATTTGGTGGCGCAACCTTGAGCGCCGATGCCGCATCCTCGGCTCCCAAGGCATCCCGCGACGGACCGGAAAGGCCCCGCCATGTGGAATCTGGGTACGACAAGACAGACGCGCGCCCGCGTTGCGTGAGGGATTGGGTTGTTGCAGGGATTGTGCGCTTGCCCGCGCGAGCTCGGTGTTCGCCCTGGTTGAAAGGGCGCTCCAGCCGGCAAGTAACACGCGGGTAACTGGCTTGACGGCTGCTATTGTAAGCCTGGGGTTACCGAAATTACAAGAAAAAAGTTCGAAATGGGTTCCTTTTTCGACAAAATCTTCTCCAAGGGTAACATATGTCACCCCAGGTCAGAGGGGTATGTCGGTCGGCGAACACGTCAACTCGTAAAGATTCACAAACATTTGTTCTTGTGTTCCGAACGGATGTTTGGTGATACAGATCGCGCTTGGCGTCCCCCTAGCCGAGGGGCTACTACCTATAGCACGCGAATGAAGCGGCCATCTACTTCTAGGATGCCTTCTTTTTGCAGGGTGCTTAGTTCGCGAATGAGCGATTTGTCGGCGGCACGCAGATACGTGGCCCATTCCTGGCGATTCATGGGAACCTCTACGCGACCGTCCGCGTCCTGGGGTAGCGTGCGCAAATACGCCATGATGCGGTCGGAAAGACGCGGCTCGCCCACCACGGAGAGCGTTTGCGTAAGCACGCCTATCTTCTTCGACATTTCGGTCGACAGGTTTTCGCGCAGCAGAAACGCATGCGGGCTCGTGCACGATTCGAGTTGCTTTGCGGGGATGCACAATATGCTCGTGGACTCAAGCGCGCGAATATTCACCGGCGTATGCTTAAGCGTCGCCGCCACGGCCTCGGCAAACGACTCGCCCGAGCCGAACTGCGCCACCGGGCGGTCTTGCCCACCTTGCGGCATGCTTGCTTGCACGATGCCCGAAACAGAATGCCCCGCGAGACGATGCCGTTTTCCCAGGTTAACAGGGTGTTTCATCAGGCATGTCACACACGGATAACTGATTCGACAGGGCTTATTGTATGCCGAGGGTTACCCAAAACACAAGAAAAAAGTTCGACATCGCTTCCTTTTTCGCCAAAATCTTGCACAAAGGTAACAAATGTCACTTTCCCCAGGTCAAGGGGTAAAACGCCATCGCTCGCGAAATTCGATGCGGGACGACGGCAAAGCGGCGAGTTCCGCCTCCGGCACGACGCCCGCCACAGCCGCGCGCTCGCTGTCCATAAGCGCCACGGCACCTTCGACAGCAAGCTGTTCCGGATTTTCCGAACCCTAAGCAACGGAAAATCCGAATTACGCCAATGGGAAAATCCGAGTCCAACCGACAGGAAAATCCCAGCCTAGCCACGGCGCTGCTGGGCATGTCGCCCGAGGCGTTCCTGAACGATTGGCAAACGTTCAGCCTGGTGTTCGAGAACCTTTGCATGCGCGACCTTTCGGCGTACGCGCGCACGCTCGACCTGCTTGACGACGTGCCGGTGCGCTACTACCGCGACGATTCGGGGCTGGAAGCCGACGCCATCTGCGTTGATATCGGTCGACCACGGCCAATATAGTCATTACCACTGCGCAAATCGATGCAAGGCAGCACCCGCAACGGGCTGATTCGCGACGATCAGAGCCCGTAGCGCGTCAGGTCGGCCCAATTCTTCGGGAAACCCATGAGGTCCAGGAGCTCGTCGGCCTCGATCGCCGCGCAATCGCGCGCGAACCCGTCGACGAGCCGCGCGAGCTGGCGCCTGAAGGGCAGGAACTGGTCCGGGGGCAGCAGGTAACGCAGGCTGATGACCGCGCCGAACAGGTCGCGCTTGCCCATCGCGTACTGCTCGCCGTTCTTGGGAATGCCCAGCTTAGCATGGAGGGGCGTGTCGGGGACGTCGGAGTAGACTTTGTGCGAGAAGAGTCTCTCGCCGTGCGCGCAGCAGTTTCGGTAGAGCACCAGCACCTTCAAGTGCTGGCCGAGCTCCCTCTCGTTGACGTGCTCGTACTGCTTGGCCACGTCCGCCCGCATGGGATGCCTAAGGTAGGCGTACATCCTCGACGTCTGGCCGAACGTCATGGCGTTCACGACGGCCCAGAGCGGGACGTTGCCGTATTTGCTTCGCTGGTGGACTATATAGGGATACTCGTCGTTTCGCACGGCGATTCCCTCCATGATCTTCACGAGGCGCGCCACGCCGCCGCGGTGCTTCCGCGCGTCGCTGTAGCTGGCCGGGTCAAGGTAGCGCTCCTGCGCGCTGCCCTCCCTCGAGCAGAACGCGTACGAGATTGAGCTGCGCAGCTTGCGCTCGACCCGGACGATGGCCTCCATGAACAGCCCACGGAGGCGGGCGTCGAATTCGAACAGGGCGACGATGTCGGAGAACTCGGTGCCGGGCTTGTACCTGCGGGTCATCGGATCCCTGAGGGGCTGCTTGTAGCCGTTCACGAGGGCGAAGTAGCTCGTGCGCTTCAGCGTCTCTATCGCATAGCCGCGGTCGGGCACGGCGAGCCCCTTTTCGTTGACGAGCTTGTCAACCTGCTGGCCGTATGTGAGGAAATCCTTGGCCAAGGGGGCCCTCCTAGAAAAATGAAAGGGAGGGCCCGAAGGTCCTCCCCCCGATTCCAGTCCTCGCGAGTATCTGGAACCTAATCGCTTTGCTCATTTTGCGGCATCCCGCCCATTAAGTCAATAGCGTTTGGGGCGATAGCCCGAAACGGGCCGATCTGTCCATTCCCCACCTTCGCCCCGACCTTCCAGCCCTCGCGGGCTGACGGCCATCAAGCCGACCGGGAGGAAGGACGGCGGACGGTTTCGGCAAAAGGGCTTTGATTATTCTCGGTCGATTATTGTACCCGGTTAATCAGATTTTCATGACATGATTCGAACTAAATATCAAACATTTGTTCTTGTATATCGAACGTTTGTTTGATATGATATATGTTGCAGGAGATGTTCGCCGTCTAAATGCCGTGCAGGGACCTTCACAAATCAAAATATGGTACAATGCACCGCATTTAGCCCCGGTACGACCGCTGATGCGAGTCGCCGAGGCTCAATTATTTTCATGAGGGGTTGCCTATGCCGGATGCACCGAAGATCGACCGAGCGCATATCGAGTCATGGCTTTCCACGCACGCAAGGCGCGTCCGAAAGGACGATACAGGTCAGACCTACGATAAGAGGCCGAAGGCAGAAAGAAGGCACATGATTTACGTACGCGAGTTTGAATTCTATAGCTCAGACGACTATATGCTTGCCGTTCCCTGCGACATGAGCGGAGGTACATTCGGCGCCACGCTGGAAGAGGCCGCAGAGTCGGCAGCAGATTGGCTGTTCGAGACGATCACCGACCACCTTATCGCCAACGAAGTCGTCCCGGGAGGCGAACTTGGGCATGAACCGGTTCGCAACGGGAAGGTCATAGCGATTGTGGTCAAATATCCGTCGGAAAGGGCAAAGCGGCCATAGCTAAAGAAACGCAAGCCCCACCGCTTACAGCACGCGGATGTGGCGGCCGTCTACTTCTAGCAGGCCGTCGTTTTGCATGGCGCGCAGCTCGCGGATGAGCGACTTGTCGGCAACGCGCAGGTAGGACGCCCATTCTTGACGGTTCACGGGGATTTCAACGCGGCCGTCGGCGTCAGCGGGAAGCGTGCGCAGGTACGCCAGGATGCGGTCGGACAGGCGCGGCTCGCCCACCACCGACAGAGTTTTCGTCAGCACGCCGATCTTCTTCGACATCTCCGCCGACAGGTTCTCGCGCACCAAAAACGCGTGCGGATTCGTGCATGCCTCCAGCTGCTTGGCGGGGATGCACAGGATGCGCGTGGGCTCTTGCGCGCAGATGTTCACGGGCGTGTGCTTCAGCGTGGCCGGCACCGCTTCGGCAAAGGACTCACCCGGGCCGAACTGCGCCACCGGGCGGTCCTGCCCGCCTTGCGGCATGGTAGCAAGCACGCTACCCTCGATGACCACCGGGTAGAAGTCCAGCTTGTCGCCCGCGCGGCGCAGCAGCTGGCCTTCGCCAAGTTCCACGATGCGAGCGTCTATCTCTTTCAGCAGTTCGAAACGGTCCTTTTGGGAAATGCCGCGAAACACCGGCGACGCTTTCAGCGGACGAATGTCTTCCAACCTGATTCCCATGCGCGCGCCTGCCTCCTGCTTCGGTAACAAATGCTACCAAATGTTTACTATTACTAACTAATTATCGCACAGCCGCGAAATTTGTAAACAAAGGCTCACATAATTTCAGGAATTGGGGCGCCGCCCCGCCCCCGAAAGTAGAACGCCCGCAGGCGAATAACCTGCGGGCGTTCTGTATCTGGCTGCATGTGGAGCGCTTGAGGCTACATCTTGCGTACGATCTCCAGGCCGACGCGGGCGGTGGTTTTGCGGCCGAACATGTCCACTTCCACGAATGCGCAACGCTTGTGGCGGTCGACTTTCCGTATGCGCGCTTCCTTGCCCATCAGCGGGCCTTTCGTGATTCTGACCTGGTCGTTTTCGATGACGCCTTCGCTCATGCGCACCACGCGGTCCTGGTCGATGAACGCCAGGAACCAGTCGCGCTCGGCATCGGAAAGCGCCATGAACGAGTTCTCCTCGTCGCCTAAGATGCGCACGCGGTTCGGCACGTTCGTCAACCCGGCGGCCAGCGCCTCGATGTTGTCGGTCACGAAGAACAAGTAGCCCGGAAACAGCAGCCGGCGCTCGGGACGCCAGCCGGCGCTGCTTTTCCACATGGTTTCGAATTCGGGCACGAACGACTCGTGCAAAATGGACGGGTCGATAAGCTTGCGGCATTGCGAAAGTGAGGACGCTTCTTTGCCTGCAAGCACCTGGCCGACGTACCATTTATCGTTGATGCTGGTCATGCTGCACTTTCCAGCGCGCGCCAGCCCCAAGAGAATGTGCATGCAAGGAAGCTGGGACCGCAAAAGGGCATGGCTTCGCCACGCTAGCCTTCGCCGGCTCAATCGTGTGCCTGCTGCAGCCGCAATGCTTCCGCGCACCCACCGACCCGCGTTTCCGCAGGCAGCAAGCGCACAAAAACACTGCGCCTTCAGCAGGCGCACTCGCATGCGTATTCATTCTCTTGGAGCCAGCGCAACGCGCTTCTGCGACGATTACGTGTCTTCAAGCTATGTTGGCGAACAAGGCCGCGCGGCCTTGCAACCGTGTAACCTTTGCAATTATATAGGCAGCCCGCGCGGGCGCGGCAGACGCATCGGCAACAAGCGCCGCGGCCTTCCCCATTCGCCACGAAACGCCCCTACGCCGACACGAACGCCGCGCCGTCCAACGCAAGCCTCAACAATCCATCCGTATTTCGCTGCCGAATCCGCGTCACTCTTCTTAATATCATTTATTTGTGCTATTATTTATTACATATTTATTGATGTTTATATTATAGATAGGAGCCACAATGTCAGCGTCCGTGCCGAATATCCGCCCTATCAGCGACCTTCGCACGCACCTTAACGATGTGTGCGCCATGGCTCAAGAAACGCAAGAGCCTATTTTCATGACGAAGAATGGGAAAGCTACACTCATGGTCATCGATTGCGATGCCTATCGCGCACAGCAGGAGCACGACCGCTATGTTCAAAAACTGCGCGAAGCAGAAATTGAAGCGCGCTATCAAGAAGAATGCGTTAGCCCACAGCAACTCGAGCAACGGCTGAAGACCGCTTTTGACAAGTGGGGTGTGTAATGGGCGGCAATACCGCCGCGCAAAAAACGCGCACGGCAAAAACCACTGAAAGAGGCACACGGGTTAAACAGCAATCGCAATCAGCTGAACCCGCACAACCCGAGAACCAGCCACAACCCATACGTCACGTTCGCTATCGACCGCGTGCGGCAGTTGATCTGGAGTCGGCTGTTGTGTATTTGGGCGAGGTTCGCCAAGCACCGCAAGCTGCAAAGCGTTTATTCGACGGCATTACACAAGCGCTCGCAGATCTTTGTGCCATGCCCACCATGGGCAAGCCCTTTTCAGACGATAACCTTGACCGAAAGATGTACCGCACCTGGCTTGTCGGACATCACTGCATTTTCTATTCGTTCGATGACGAATGGCTTACCGTCTGGCGTATCGTGCACACCAGCCAAGACATCGACAACTACGCTATCAGGCCGCTTGAAGATGTAAACGGATAGAAAAAGGCGGCGGCACCAGGGGTTGGTGTCGCCGCCTTTGTTGTGGGCGGGTTTTCGCTTGCGGGGCGCGTTACGCCAGCAGTTCGCGGCCGGCGGCTTCCAGCTGGTCAAGCAGCGCGTCGGCAGCTTCGCGGCTGACGTCCTTCGCGAACACGTACAGTTTGATCTTCGGCTCGGTGCCGCTGGGGCGCACAATCACCTTGTTGCCGCCTTCGACGTCGAACTCCACCACGTTTGCCGCGGGCAGGCCGTTTACGCCCTGCTGGTAGTCCACCACGGCCTCGACCTTGCGTCCAGCCAGCTCGGCCGGCGCGTTCGTGCGCAGGCCCGCCATGAGGTCGGCCATCTTCGCCGCGCCGTCGGCGCCGGGGTAGGACAGCGACACGGTGCGGTTGAGCCACCAGCCGTGCTTGGCGTACAGGTCGCGCATGGCCTGGGCCAGGTTCTTGCCCGCCAACTTGTACTCCTGCGCCATCTGGCAGATGAGCAGGCTGGCGTTCACGGCGTCCTTGTCGCGCACGTGGTCGCCGGACAGGTAGCCGTAGCTCTCCTCGAAGCCGAAGATGAAGCGGTCGGCCTGGCCCGCGTCGGCCAGCTCGGTGATGATGTCGCCGATGTACTTGAAGCCCGTCAGGCAACGGCGCAGCTCGAAGCCGTATTCCACAGCCAGCGCATCGACCATGGCCGACGACACGATGGTGGTCACGGCCACCTTGCGCGTCAGGTCCTCGCCGCGCTCGGCGCGCATGCGGCACACGTAGTCGAGCAGCAGCACGCCCATCTCGTTGCCGGTCAGAAGCGTGTAGTCGTTGCCGTCCTTGCAGGCCACGCCCACGCGGTCGGCATCAGGGTCGGTGGCCAGCAGCAGGTCGGGATGCACCTGCTCGCACAGGTCGATGCCCTTCTGCATGGCCTCGCGGATCTCGGGGTTGGGATAGGGGCACGTGGGGAAGTTGCCGTCGGGCTGCTCCTGCTCGGGCACCACGGTGACGTCGGAGACACCGGCGCGCGCGAGCACCGTGGTAACGGGGACCAGGCCCGTGCCGTTGAGCGGCGTGTACACCAGCTTCAGCGGCGCGGCGGCGATCTGCTCGTCGGACAGGTTGTTCACCGACTGCGCCAGCACCGCGTCGTAGTAGCGCTCGAGCACGGCGTCTTCGATCCACTTGACCTTGCCCGATGCCACGGCATCGTCGAAGTCCATGGACTTCACGCCGGCGAACGCGTCGGTTTCGGCGATGGCCGCGGAGATGGCGGCGGCAGCCTGGCTGGTGATCTGGCAGCCGTCGGGGCCGTAGGCCTTGTAGCCGTTGTACGGCGCGGGGTTGTGGCTGGCGGTCATGCAGATGCCGCCCGAGCAGCCCAGGTCGCGCACGGCCCACGAAAGCGTGGGGACCGGGGAGATGCGCGGGTACACGTAGGCCGTCACGCCGTTGGCGGCCAGTATGGCGGCCGTGGTGCGCACGAACAGCTCGCCGTTGTTGCGGCTGTCGCGGGCGATGGCCACGGAGGGGTTGTCGAAGTTCGCGTTCAGGTAATCGGCGAAGCCCTGCGTGGCGCGGCCCACCGTGTAGATGTTCATGCGGTTCGTGCCGGCGCCCAGCACGCCGCGCAAGCCGGCGGTGCCGAACGACAGGTTCTGGAAGAAGGCGTCGGTCATCGCGGCTTCGTCGCCGGCGTCGGCCTTCGCCTGCATGTCGGTCAGCTCGGCCGCCAGGTCGGCATCCTGCACGTTCTCAATCCAATGCGCAAGCTCGGCGCGCACATCGATATCGCTCATAAGGTTTCCTTCGCTTCTAGCCGTTTCGCCCTGGTTGCGCGGACGCGATCGGGCGCGCCGCGGGCATCCGCCCCGCGCGGCCGGCATCCGTCCGATGCGGCACGGGCATGTGCCCGCCCTCCAACCAGGCTTTCCTGCATATGCCGCCCATTGTAAACGACACGCCGGAGAAGCGGGCGAACCCGACAGCATCAGCGCAGTTGCGCGCCGGATGACGCAGCGACGCCGCGATCCTCGACCAACACGCGGCACCCTCGGCGCGCCATCAAGGGCATCATCGAGCTCGCCCGCGACCACAGCGCCGAGCCCGAGCGCCTGCTCGACGACCGGCAACGCACCGACGAACTGTCGAGCCGCCGTCCACCGTGGTCGTCGATACCGCGGACAAGGAAGACCCCGCCGCGCCGCCGGGGAACGGGCCGGATGCCCTGCCGAACGTAAAATCCGCCGGCGAAACAGGGCGAATCGATGGTTTCGTGAGCGCTAACGGGTATGATGGGATTTGGCACCCCGCTGACAAATCCGACGGGGCCGATGCCGCAGGCGCCGACCTCGCCGACGAGGGCGGCGACGGCTCAGGCAACAACGCGGGTAGCGATCCCGCCGCCCGCCCGGCCGCCGAAGCCGCAGAAGCTCGCCCAACCGATACGGAACTTTCGACCAGCGCCGATACGGAGCCGGCCAAGCACTAGGAGGAACCCAGCATGCACATGCGCACCAACCGCCGCGCAGCAGGCGTTAGCCAGGAAGGCGCTGCTACCGGCAGCCGTCGTAGCCGCCGCGCGCACCGCGCCCGCTCACGAAAAGCCGCGCTTGCCGCGTTCGCCCTTGCTGGCGCGCTGGCCGCTGCGCTGTCCGCCGGCTGCGCCGGCGATGGCGGGAAAGCCGCCGTCACGCTGGACCCGAGCAACCCCACCACCATCACCGTCTGGGATTACTACAACGGGGCCCAGCAGGCGTCCTTCGACAGCCTGGTGTCCGAGTTCAACTCCACCGTGGGCAGGGAAAAGGGCATCTACGTGAAAAGCAAGACCCAAGGGTCGGTTCCCGAGCTGGAGAAGGCCATCTCGAACTCGTCGGCGGGCGAAGTCGGCGCCGAGGAGATGCCCAACGTGTTCTCTTCCTACGCCGACACGGCCTATAACGTGCAGCAGCAGGGCAAGCTCGTCGATCTGACGGACTACTTCACGCCCGATGAGCTGTCCAACTATGTGCCCGACTACCTTGATGAGGGCCGCTTCGATAACGACGACTCCCTGTACCTTCTGCCAGTGGCGAAGTCCACCGAGGTGACCATGCTCGATGAAACGGACTGGGCGCCGTTCGCCCAGGCCACCGGCGCCACCATCGACGACCTGGCAACGCAGGAAGGCATCGCCGCCACCGCGAAGCGCTATTACGAATACACCGATGCGCTGACGCCCGACGTCCCCGACGACGGCAAGGCGTTCTACGGCCGCGATTCCCTGTCCAACTACTTCATCATCGGCATGAGGCAAATGGGCGTCGACCTGCTCGCGCCCGACGCCAGCGGCAAAGCCCAGGTCAACGCCGACAAGGAAAAGGTTCACCGCCTGTGGGACAACTACTACGCCCCCTACGTCAGCGGCTATTTCGACGCCGTGGGCAAGTTCCGCTCCGACGACGTGAAGACAGGCGACATCATCTGCTACACGGGCTCCACCGCATCGGCGGCGTACTTCCCCGACCGGGTGGTCGACGACAACGGGACGCACGAGATCGGCTATTGCATCATCATGCCGCCCACCTTCGAGGGCGGAAACGCCGTGGCCCCTCAGCAAGGCGCCGGCATGGCGGTGGCGAAATCAGACGAGCAGCACGAATACGCTTCCTGCGAGTTCCTGAAATGGTTCACGGAGAAGCAGAACAACCTGCACTTCGCGGCAACGTCTTCGTACCTGCCCGTGCGAACCGACGCGAACAACATCGACGAGCTCGATAGCGCGATTCGAGACGAAAACCTCTCCGTGAGCCCTAAGACCCGCGACTGCATCGCCATGGCCATGGACTCCTTCGATGATGTGGAGCTGTACTCGCTTAAGAGCTTCGACAACGCCTATGCCGCGCGCAAGGTGCTCGACCATTCGCTCAACGATAAGGCAACCGCCGACAAAGCGGCAGTTCAGGCGGCCATGGCCGCCGGCCAGTCGCGCGCCGATGCTCTTGAGCCGTACGTGGGCGATGCCGCGTTCGAGCAATGGTACGCCTCCTTCTGCCAGCAGCTTCAAGCCGCAGCCGAGGGTACGGAGTAGCAAGAAGTGCATAACGAACGCAAGCGCACTGACGCAGGTGCGGCAAAGGGAAAACGAAAGATATCCTTCCTTCGAGCCCTCATGGTCTCGCTGGCCGTGATCGTCTTGATCCAGGGCGCCTTGCCCATTTCGGTACTCGCGTTCAGCGGCGTGAAGGGCACGCTTGAGGACAACGCCATCTCCATCGACGCACGCGCGGTGGACAACCGCAGGGTGAACCTGGAAAGCGCCATGGTCAAAAGCTGGGCGGGCATCTCCCGTGAGACTGTCGCCCTCAACTCCGCCCTTTCCGACCAGCTTGCCCAGTCGGGCCTCGATGTGCCGGGCTTCCTTGCCGATGACAGCCAGAAGGATGCCTTCGTTGCCGATACCTTCCCACGGCTGCTCTCCGTTATCGGATCAAACACCACCAGCGGCGTGTACCTGATCCTGGGAAACGATGGCGACCTTTCCGTCGAGCAAGATCATATCGGGGCTTTCCTGCGCGACTCCGACCCCACCGGCAACTCCGATTCCCATTCCGACCTGCTGCTCAAGCGCGGGGACAAGGAAATCGCCCGCAACGCGTCCATCGCCCTTGACAACACCTGGGCACCGAAGCTGCACCTTGCCGGCAGCGGCGTGCGCAGCGCCGACGACTTCTTCTACAAGCCCTACGAGGCCGCCCTGCAAAACCCGGGAGCCGATGCGAAGGCCATGGCGTATTGGTCGCCGCCGTTCGTGCTGGAGGGCAATCCGAGCGACAGCTACCGGATGATCGCCTACTCGGTGCCGCTCATGCTCGACGGGCAGGTGTACGGCGTGCTGGGAATCGAGGTGTCCACCGCGTATCTGGCGGACACGTGCTTCCCCATATCCGAACTTTACGGCAGCGAAGCCGGCGGCTACGCCCTTGCGCTGGCAGACGGCAACGGCTCGTACCGGATCATCACGGGAAACGGCGCGCTCTATAACGCGGTGAACGCCGAAGGACCCGCTTTCACGCTTGAGGAAACGCGCAATGCGGGCCTTATGCAAGTCGAAGGCGTTACCATGGGCGATCAACAGGTGTACGCCATCGCCGAACCGCTGAAGCTGTATTCGGGCATCGTGCCCTATGACGACACGGGCTGGGCGGTCGTCGGGCTGTTCTCCAAGGACTCCATCTTCGCCGCAGGCAACTCGCTGTACCACCGACTGGGCGTCACCATCGGCCTTACCACCGTCGGATGCCTGGTGCTGGTGGTGCTGGTCTCGCGCGCCATCAACCGACCGCTCAGGGAGCTGATCGACAGCGTCCAGGGAGGCATGGAGAAGCTGCACGCGTTCCGCACCTCCGTCGCCGAGGTCGACCAGCTCCATGACGTCATCCTCGACCTCACCGAGGACGGCCTGGAGAAGCAGCGCAAGCTCAACGAGGAGAAGGAGCGCTATCGCTTGGCCGTTAAGGGCACGAACGACGCATTCTTCACCTACCATCCCGAAACGGGAGCCATCGAGATCACGAACTCCCCCAACGACGGCGAGTTCGATTCCGCGTGCTTCTGGGACCTGTTCCGCCGCGAAAGCGCGAACCCCGAGGCGGTGGACGCCATCGAGCAGGCCGTGAACCGGATGCAGGAGACGAGCATCCAGGTGGAGGTCGTGACCGAGCACTTGCCGCAAGGACGTTGGCTTGAGGTGAGCTCATCGCGCGTGGACGACGCCGCCAGCGGGCAGGACTGCATGGTATGCGTCATCCACGACATCGACGACAGGAAGCGCCGCGAAATCGAATCCGCGCGCAAGCAAGAGCTCGATCCCGCAACGACGGCATATCGCTTCGAACCTGGCATGGGCGTCATCGCCGCAGCGCGCGCAGGCGCAGCTGCGGGACAGCTTGCCGCTATCGAGATCGACGGTTTCGCAAGCATCGTGCGCGACTACGGCATCCCCTTCGGCGACGTGCTGCTCAACGAGCTGACCAAGGTCACGCGCGCATTCAATCTTGACAAGGGCAACCACGACGCCATCCTGGTGCGCGCCGGCGCCGGGCAGTTCGTCTGCTGGGTCCCCGGCAAACACGCCGACGACGCCGTCAGCGAGGTAGCCGAGCTGCAACGAAGGTTCGCGAAATTGGTACGCCCTGGAGTGCTGGAACTGGGGCTTCACGCGGGCATCGCCTCGTCAAGCGACGTTAGGAGCACGCACGAGTTGCTTCGCCGAGCGCGAACGGCGCTTCAGGCGTCGATGAGCCATCGTGCGATTTGCGCTTGCTGGGAGCCGTCAATGGATGACGCATACGGGCCGAAGCCGTTCGACCCCATATCCTCTTTCGGCCATGTCGAGGACATGACCCTGCCCGCCCTGACGCTGAATCTGCTCGATAGGCGCCTTTCGCTGGCGGCGGGCATGGACCTGCTTATGCGACGGCTGAACGAGAAGCTCGACGTGACCAACCTGTTCATCACGTCGTTTCAAGAAGACTACCAGACGGCATCGGTGCGCTACTTCTTCGGCCCCATCCCGGGCATCGACGAGAGCGCCGTGTTCCCGCTTTCGCGGGAGGCCGTCGACACGCTGCAGCGATTCGGCGAGCAGGGGCTGCTGCGCCCCGTATACGAGATGCCCGTCTTCGCCATGAGCGAAAAGGCGCACGCTTACGCCGACGGCGTGGCGTTCCCCATGACGAACGCAGGCAAATACTCGGGCGCCGTGTTCTTCTTGAACGGCGATGGCAAGGGTTTCGACGACGAGGAAACCGCAAGGACCCTGCGCGAAGTCGGCACCATCATCCAGAACCGCATCAACCAAGAGGACCTCGACCAGTCGGCGCAGGCGAAGTCCGACTTCCTTGCGCGCATGTCGCACGAGATCCGCACGCCCATGAACGGCATCATCGGCATGACCGAGATCGCCCTGCGCCCGGGGCAGGACGACGCACGCCGCGTCGACTGCCTGAACAAGGTGCATGCGTCGTCGCTGTACCTGCTCGACCTGCTCAACGGCATCCTGGATATGACGAAGATCGAGAACGACAAGATGCTGCTCGGCGACGCGCCGTTCAGCATGAACCACGTGGTCGAGGAGCTGAACGCGGTGTGCGCCGGCCGTCTTGCCGCACGCAACCAGAAGCTGGTCGTGGACATGCGCATGCGCCACGATTGGTTCACGGGCGACGCGCTGCGCCTTGACCAGGTGCTCATCAACCTGGTGGGCAACGCCGTGAAGTACTCGCACGACGGCGGCACGATCACGGTGACCATCGAGGAGCGGCCGGCCGACGACGGCGCCGGAGCGCTGACGCCAGGTTCCGGGGCTGCGGGGGCCGGAGCCGCGGGGGCGCTTCCGGCGAGCTGCGAGGCTGCTAATACCGGCGCGCAGGCGGCGGGCGACGGCGTCCAGGCGAGCGACGCCCGAACGGCAAGCGTATATTTCGCCGTCACCGATCGGGGCGTGGGCATCGCCGAGGAGGACATCGAGCGCATCTTCGCCAAGTTCGAGCAGGTAAACACCACGGACGCCCGCCAACAGGGCACGGGCCTGGGGCTTGCCATCAGCAACCGCATCGTGCTCATGATGGGCGATCGCATCCGCGCGAACAGCCGCCTGGGGCATGGCAGCACGTTTTATTTCGAGATTCCCCTGGCGATAGCCAAATCGGCCGACAAGTCGTCGCGCACAGACGCCGAGCAGGTCGATTTCACCGGGAAGCGCGCCTTGGTAGCCGAGGACAATGAGCTGAACATGGAGATCATCGCGTATGTGCTCGGCGACATGGGCTTTACCGTGGATAAGGCGATGAACGGCCAGGAAGCGGTGGACGCGTTCGAGCAATCCCCCGCGGGATGCTACGACGTCATCTTGATGGACGTGATGATGCCGGTCATGGACGGCCTTGCCGCCGCGCACCGCATCCGCAGTCTCGACCGCGCCGACGCCGCTGAGATCCCCATCGTGGCAACCAGCGCGAACGCGTTCGCCGAGGACGTGAAGCGCTCGATCGCCAGCGGCATGAACGCCCACGTGTCCAAGCCCATCGATTCCGCGAAGCTAGCCAAGGTGCTGGCCAAGGTGATGCACTAGGGACAGCTGCACGGGAGGCGGACAATCACCTGCGCGCAGCGTGCGGCGCACGGGATGCAAGCGATCGGTGCACCCCGCGACTTGCGCGCCTCGCCGCGAGCCTCGACAGCGAATCACGCGCCGTTCGCTACCGGCATACGCCCCCCCGCAGCAGCGACCCCTAGCTCTGCCCGTACCCCTAGTCAGCAACCCAGATCGGCTATAAAGCCAAGTAACCTTACCCTATAACGCACGAGGGGCCGCTCATCAGCGGCCCCTCGTTTACGTTTGCGATTGCGTTTACGCTATTCTGCCAGCTTCTTCGCCAGCAACTGGTTGATGATCTTCGGATTGCCCTGGCCGCGCATCTCCTTCATGCACTGGCCCACGAAGAACCCGATGACCTTCGTGTTGCCTTCCTTATAGCGAGCAACCTCGTCGGGGTTCGCCGCGATGATGGCGTCCACGACGGCCTCGATGGCGCCGGTGTCCGACACCTGCTTCATGCCGCGCTCCTCAACGATGACCGAGGGGTCCTTGTCCTCATCCATGATAGCGGAGAACACCTGCTTGGCCTGCTTGGACGAGATGGCGTCCTCGGCGAGCAGCTTCACCAGCTCCACCGCGCGGGCGGGCGTGAGCGGGCTTTGCGCAAGGTCGGCATCCTCGCTGGCGTTGAGCCATGCGGTGACGTCGTTGATGGCCAGGTTGGCAACGGGCTTCGCCAACTTGGCGGCATCCTTGCCCGCAACCTCCATGCACGCTTCGAAGAAGTCAGCCGTGGCGCGATGGTCGACCAGATGGCGAGCATCGTACGCGGACAGGCCGAACTCCTCGGCGAAGCGGGCGGCCTTCTGGTCGGGCAGCTCGGGCAGCTTGGCACGCACGCCTTCGATGAACTCATCGGAGAGGTCGTAGGGCGCCAAGTCGGGCTCGGGGAACAGGCGGTAGTCGTCAGCGGTTTCCTTCACGCGCATGACGATGGTGTGCTTCATGGTGGGGTCCCAATGGCGGGTTTCCTGGTAGATCTGACCGCCCTCTTCCAGAACCTCGGCCTGACGGCAAATCTCATAGGCCAAGCCATCGTGCAGGTTCTTGAAGGAGTTCATGTTCTTCAGCTCGGTCTTCACGCCCAGCTTCGTGGAGCCGCGGCGGCGCAGGCTGACGTTGCCGTCGCAACGCATGGAGCCTTCCTCCATGGAGCAGTCGGAGATGCCGATGGCCAGATAGATCTGACGCAGCTTCTGCATGAACAGACGAGCCTCCTCAGGCGTGCGCAGATCGGGCTCGGTAACCAGCTCGATGAGCGGCGTGCCGGCGCGGTTGTAGTCAACCAGCGAGTGCGTAGCGCCCGCGATACGGCCCTCATCGCCGCCGATGTGAATCATCTTGCCGGCGTCTTCCTCCATATGGATGCGCGTGATGCCCACGTGCGCCGTGTAGCCGGAATCGGTGACGGTGACGTTCTCGCAGGTCTCGCCCGGCTTCAGGCCGGCGATATCGCCGCGCTCCTTGGCTGCCGGACCGTCGACATCCAAATCGAGATGTCCGCGCATGCAGAACGCGACCGGACCCTGCGTGGTCTGGAAGTTCTTAGCCATGTCGGGGTACATGTAGTTCTTACGGTAGAACATGCTGTGCTTCTCGATATCGCAGTTCGTGGCCAGGCCGGCAAGCACGATGGACTCGATAGCAGCCTTGTTCGGCACGGGCAGAGCACCCGGAAGACCCAGGCACACCGGGCAGGTGTGCGTGTTCGGATCGGCGCCGAACTCAAGCTTGCAGCCGCAGAACATCTTCGTGTTCAACGTGGTCAGCTCGGCGTGGATCTCCAAGCCGATGACCGCCTCCCAATCCTTGAGGACTTCTTCGAGCTTACGCATTACTCAATCACCTTCCCGTCGGCGAAGTTCGGGGCCACGGGGGCCTTGCCGTAGGCGGCCTCAAGCGCCATGGCGGCGCGGAACATGTTCTCGTCCTTGAACTGCGGGGCGATAAGCTGCACGCCCACGGGCATGCCGCTTTGCGCACCCAAGCCGCACGGCACGCTCATGCCGCCGTTGCCGGCGATGTTGATGGAGATGGTGAACACGTCGGACAGGTACATGGTTGCCGGATCGGCGATCTCGCCGAACTTGAACGCCGTAGCCGGGGCCGTGGGCGCCAAGATGACGTCGCACTGCTCGTAGGCGTTGCGGTAGTCCTGCGTGATGAGCGTACGGACCTGCTGGGCCGGATAGTAGTACTGCTCGTACACGCCGGCGGAAAGCAGGTAGCTGCCCAGCATGATGCGGCGCTTCGCCTCTTCGCCGAAACCATGGGCGCGGCTTGCCTCGTACTGGCTGCCCAGGTCCTTGTGGCCTTCCTCGCAGTAGCCGTAGCGCACGCTGTCGAAGCGGGCCAGGTTGGAGAACGCCTCGCACGGACCCAACACGTAGTAAGCGCTGATGGCGGCATCGATATGCGGCAGATCGACCTCGACGATGGTTGCGCCGGCGGCCTCAAGCTTGGCAGCGGCCTCGGACACGCGCTCCGAAACCTCGAAGGACAGCCCCTTGGCATCCATGAAGCTGCGCACCACGCCGATGCGCATACCCGCGACATCCTGCTGGCATGCGGCGCGGAAACCGGCCTTCACGTCCTGCGACGTGCAGTCCAGGGGGTCATGACCGCACAGGGCGTCCATCGCGGCGGCGGCGTCCTCGACGCTGCGGGCGAACGGGCCGACCTGATCGAGCGAGCTGCCGAAGGCAACCACGCCGTAACGGCTGACCGTGCCATAGGTGGGCTTGACGCCCACGATGCCGCAGAAGCTGGCGGGCTGGCGGATGGAGCCGCCCGTGTCGGAGCCCAGCGTGACGCACGCCATGCCCGCGGCGACAGCCGCCGCCGAGCCGCCCGAGCTGCCGCCCGGGACGCGACCCAAATCCCACGGGTTGCGCGTGGGGCCGAACGCGGAGGACTCGGTGGTGGAGCCGAACGCGAACTCGTCCATGTTCAGCTTGCCCAGCGGCACGCCGCCGGCATCGATAATGCGCTGCACGCACGTTGCAGTGTACGGAGACACGTAGTTTTCCAGCATGCGGGAGGAGCAGGTGGTGTGCGTGCCCGTCATGTTCATGTTGTCCTTGAACGCCACCGGCACACCGGCCAGCGGGCCGAGCGTATCGAACGTGCCGTCGCCGATAGCCTGGTCAACGCGCTGCGCGGCGGCCATGGCAGCCTCGGAGGTAACCTCTAGGAACGCGTGCACCTGCTTATCGGCCTGCGCGATGCGGTCGAGGCTCGCCTGCGCAACCTCGCAAGCGGTGAACTGCTTGGATGCCAGACCCTCGCGGATCTGCGCGATACCCATATCGGAGATGGCCATTACGCATCGCCCCCTTCGCCCAGGATGGACGGGATCAGGAAGCTGCCGTCCTGCTGTTTCGGCGCGTTCTCAAGCGCAACCTGCTGCGTGAACGACTCGGTTTCCACATCCTCTCGCATGACGTTGGACAGGCTTCCGATGGGATGGAACGTAGGCTCCACGCCCTCGAGGTCCAGCTGCTTGATGGACTGCAGCGTTTCGATGATGTTGTTCAGATCGACCGTCATCTCGGAGAGCTCCTCCCCGGAAAGGCCGATGCGCGCGTATTCCGCGATTCCGCGGACCTCGCGCTCGGTAAGGTATTGGGTCATTGGTTTCTTTCCTTTCGATTCCAACGCACGCGTTAGCATCCCCGCCGCAAGGCGGCAGCTGCCCCATGGCCGATCAGCGCCAGCGCGATGGCGGCACCTGCGAACACGCCTGGGGAAACCGACGCGATGGCGGCACCCGCGGACTCACCGGGGAAGCCGGCGCAGCTCAGCTTCACGCACGCTGAAAGCGGTTAGACCGTTAACTTGGCTATGATAGCAAACAAGCCCACCCATCAGGCCGCAAACCCTCAGGCGACAGCGATTCGATAGACACGCGGAATGCCGCCTATGCCAAGTTCGCGCCAACATCCGATTAAGAACCTTCGCCTTATGCGCGTCCACCGCATCAAGCAGCGCCGTGCAGCCGCGAACCCAGTACTCCTTGTTCGTGATGGGCGCCACGTTGGCGATAGGCACCCACAAATCGCAACGAGAACCAACCCCCCACGCCCTACGCAATGCCAGCGAGCTTCAAATCTTCATCTACCAGATGGCGAAGATATTCCGACCGTTTCATCCCAAGCTGCGCTGCCCGAATGTCTATGAGCAGGATTTTATTCACCGGCTCTTTAAACCCCACCTGCTTCATTTCCTCATCGAACATAAGAGGGCGGCCGGGACCATATGTAACCGGCCCGCTAGGTTCTCCATGCAAGATGCCGGCAGCGGCATCCGCCTCCCATTGGTCAAGCTGTTCAGGCGTAATGCCGAATTCTTTTTTGATTTCATCCGCGGACATTGCCATGCCTACCGCCTCCTTGCCAATAGCCCAAGTTCGAACAGCACTCTTTTCGTTGGCGGCTCCATTGCATGGTAAATCACTACCGCAGAAGGTTTTTGGGAGCCGATTAACTCAACAACCCTTCCGTCTTCCGTAAGCCCGATAGCAACGACTTGGTCTTCATACGGAGCCTTTCGGTGCTGCGACGCCATTCGATTTTCCCAGGCAAACCGTATGCTCTCCTCACTTAGGCCGTGCTTAAATGCATGCTCTGCAACGACGAGTCTGCTCATTAATGCCTCGAATTTCGTACAACGATATTCTAGCAGGCTTTACCTGCGAAAACTATCGTTGCATTCCGTGGTTTCGAGGATCTTGCAGAAGAGGAAAGGGCACCCCGGAGACGGATGCCGGCCACGACATTCCCGCAGGCCCAACGCCCGAAGGGGAAAGCTTCTGCACTGGCTCATGTGATGCAAGGATTCTAGCACGCGCACAGATGTTCGTGCAAGTCGAAAACCGAACGTATTTTCGCTCTTACAGGCGCGGGCGGCCACACGCCATGCGTGGCCGCCCGCTGCTCAGGCTGCTAGTTGCCGGCCTCTACCTCCACTCTGCCCAGATCACATCGCCGGGCTTGGGAGCCTTAATGCCCGGGCCGTTAGGCAACATATAGTAGGCGTTGGCCTCGAAGCTCTCCGGGCTGCCGGGGCGCCCGGGCACGGGCCAGGCGCGCAGCGTGCCGTCCTCGGCATGCTCGGCGCGCAGCAGCTTGATGCCGAAGAACTCGGGCTCGCCCGGCTTGTGCGCCGGATGCTCCGCGGGCCTGTCCTCGCCGCGGACCGGACCGCCATGCCCCTTCGGGCCGTGGCCGCCGGCCGGAAACGCTTCAGCCAGCACCATGGGCGTGCGCGGCACCTCGGGATCCAGGCCCAAGAACGCGCGCATGAGCGGACGCAGGTAGAAGTTCAACGTGAACGACGCACCGGCGCTGGGGCCCGAGATGCCCACGACGGGCGTGCCGTCGACGACGGCGAAGCTGGAATGGTGCCCCGGGCCGTGGTTCGTCTGGTGGCAGATCATCTGCCCCATCTGCTCCATGACCTCGCAAGACCAGTCATCGCTTCCCTTCGACGACCCGGCGTTGAGCACCACGATGTCAGCCACTTCCACCGCCTGCGCGATAGCCTCCTCGATGGCATCGCGGCGATCGGGAACGATATCGAACGGGATGAATCGCCCGCCCCACTGCTCGCACTTCGCCTTCACAAGCACGCTGTTCGTCTCGAAATTGCGCCCGCGGGCCGCGAAGGAGGCGGCGCGGTCGGGGGCGAACGGCACGCCGGGGGCCACCAGCTCGTTGCCCGTGGGGATGAACGCCACGCGCGGGCGGCGCACCACCGGCACCGACCCGTTGTTGCCCGAGCCCATGCGCGCCGCCAGGTCGGGCGTGATCAGCTGGCCGGCACGGCCCAGCACGTCGCCGCGGCGCATGGAGCTGCCCACCGGACGCGTGCCCGCGCCGGGCTTCGACGGCGCCGCGTCGATGACCACATGCTGCTCATCTGCGGAAACCTGCGCATGCTCGATGACGATGGCCGTGTCAAACCCCTCGGGCATGGCGACGCCGGTGTTGGCGAACTCCCAGTCCCGGCCGCGCACCCACGCGCTGGTGTCGGGCACTTCGCCATCGGCAAGGCCGGCAAAATCGGACCAGTGCAGCGCGATGGAATCCATGGCGCACGTGAGCGCGCTGGGCATATCGTTCACGGCGCACACGTCGTACGCCAGCACGCGCCCCACCGATTCTGCCGGGGAAACGCGCTCCACCAGCTTGCGTTCCACCTTGCCCGCATGGTCAGCGGACGCCTGCGCGCCACGCCAGCCGAAACCCTCCGGCTGCGCGTCCAGCGCCGCCAACGTCGCCGCCACCGCGTCCTCGCGCGACAGCTGTATATGTTGCGAATGGTCCCTCATGGGCGCCTCTTTCCCTAATGCTCGGCGCAAAGCCGGCGTTCGGCGCTTCCGTCACCCGGTCTCCAGGGTAACGGGAAGACGCATCGCCCGCTCGCGCCGAGGGCTCGCTCTTGGCAAGCTATTCTCGGTTGAATACAACGCAAACTATAGTCCAACTTCATCTGTTTGCGTGCCTTTCATTTGGATTCGGAATCGAACGCCCACGACGCTTGCGCCGGCGCTTCGCCACGGCGTATACTGCCCCCTCGTAAAGGAGCGCGGGTGACCCGGAACAAGTCCAGGCATCCAGCCTCGCAGCAAAGAAACGAAAGGCACTGACGTGACCGTATCGGTTGGTTCGTGCCCCGCAGAACGTGACGCGCGCTTGCGCGTGGGGTTCGTGGGAGCCGGCAAAATCGGGTTCGCCCTGGGAACGCATCTGTTCGAACACGGTTCGAAGATCTCAGGCTATGCAAGCCGCACGCAAAAGGCGGCGCTTTGGGCATCGCAGTGCACGCATTCCGTTTCCTTTTCCTCGCTGCAAGCGCTTCTTGATTCCACGGACCTCATCTTCATAACCGTGCCCGATGGTGCCATCGCCGAAGCAGCCGGCCAGCTGGCCGATGCTGCGGCGAACGCGCCGGCAGGCGGCCTTTCCGGAAAAATGGTGTGCCATGCAAGCGGCGCACTGACCTCCGGCGAGCTTGACGTATGCCGAAAAGCCGGGGCAACTTGCGCGAGCGTTCACCCGCTGTGCGCCGTGCCCGACGTCCCGACCAGCGCCGATGCGCCCGATCGCCTTGCCGGCATGTTCTTCACGCTTGAAGGCGACCAGGCCGCGGTGGACGCGGCGGGCGCGCTGCTGGACGCGGCGGGCAATCCGCACTGCACCATCGCGGCCGACGCGAAAGTGCGCTACCACGCCGCGGCGGTGTTCCTGAGCAATCTGGTGTGCGGCCTTGCCTCCGAGGGGCTGGGCATCCTGGAGAGCTGCGGGTTCACGCCCGAGCAGGCCCTGCAGGCCGCCGGCCCGCTGTTCACCGGCAATTGCGCCGCCATCGCGCAAAAAGGCCCGCAAAACGCCCTATCCGGCCCCATCGAGCGCAACGACATCGAAACGGTGCGCAAGCATCTGGCCGCATTGGACGGGCAGGCGCGCGAAACCTACGCCACGCTGTCGCTTTCCGTTTGCGACCTGGCCGCGCGGCGCCACCCCGAGCGCGATCACACCCCGATGAGGAATCTGCTGGAATCAGCACAAACCCGCAGGTAAAGCGAAGGAGAGAAACCCATGAAGAACACCGTGGCAACGTTCGCCCAGGCAAAGGCCGAGGGCCGCAAGCTCGCCATGCTCACGGCCTACGATTACTCCACCGCCAAGCTCGAGGATGAGGCCGGCATCGACGGCATCCTCATCGGCGACTCGCTGGGCAACGTGGTGCTCGGTTACGAGGACACCCTGTCCGTGACCGTCGAAGACATGATCCACCACAGCGCCGCCGTCGCCCGCGGCGCGAAGAACGCCCTGATCGTCTGCGACATGCCGTTCTTGTCCTACGAGGTCAGCGTCCCCGATGCCGTACGCAACGCCGGCCGCCTGCTCAAGGAAGGCCGCGCGAACTGCGTGAAGCTGGAAGGCGGCGAAGAGGTGTGCCCGCAGGTTGCCGCCATGGTGGCCGCCGGCATCCCCGTCATGGGGCACCTGGGCCTGACGCCGCAGTCCATCAACGCGTTCGGCGGCTTCAAGGTGCAGGGCAAGAGCGAGGCCGCTGCGCGCAAGCTGATCTCCGACGCGAAGGCGCTCGAGGCCGCCGGCGCGTTCGCCATCGTGCTCGAGGCCGTGCCCGCCAAGCTTGCCGCCCTGGTCACCAAGGAAGTGGGCGTCCCCACCATCGGCATCGGCGCCGGCGCCGGCTGCGACGGCCAGATCCTCGTCTACCAGGACATGCTGGGCATGTTCAGCGACTTCTGCCCGAAGTTCGTCAAGCGCTTCGCGAACGTGGGCGAGGCCATGCGCAACGGCTTCGCCAGCTACATCAACGAGGTGCGCGAGGGCTCCTTCCCCTCCGCCGAGCACACGTTCAAGATCGACGACGAAGTGCTCGAGAAGCTGTACTAGCCCGATGACCGGCGGGCGCGGCCGAGGCATCCTTGCCGCGTTCGCCGGTCCGTCAACCCCGCGACCACATCGCGCTCGCGATGGATCCGAACGCCGATGTGCCCGGGTTCATCGCGAGTGCGATCAGAACCTTAACGCAATAAGCCGCGTGTCAAGGTGCCGAGACCTGCTGTGCCTACGGCGCTTCGTTCCCGCCGCTTCCCGATTTACCGTACCCGAAAGGAAACCTACCGAAATGCTTACCGTTGCCACCACCCCCGAACAGGCGAAACAGGTTATCAGCGAGTGGAAGGCGCAGGGCCTGTCCGTGGGCCTCGTTCCCACCATGGGCTACCTGCATGAGGGCCACGAGAGCCTGATCAAGCGCGCCGTCGCCGAGAACGACCGCGTCATGGTCAGCGTGTTCGTCAACCCCATCCAGTTCGCCCCGGGCGAGGACCTGGAAACCTATCCGCGCGACTTCGAGGCCGACAAGCGCCTGATCGAGGGCGCCGGCGCCACGCTGGTGTTCCACCCCGAGCCTGCTGACCTGTACTTCCCCGATGCGTGCACCTACGTCAACGTCGAGGGCATCACCGCCGAGCTGTGCGGCAAAACGCGCCCGACGCACTTCCGCGGCGTGTGCACCGTCGTTAACAAGCTCATGAACATCTCCCAGGCCGACCGCGCCTACTTCGGCCAGAAGGACGCCCAGCAGCTGGCCGTCATCCGCCGCATGGTGCGCGACCTGAACATGAACGTGCAGGTTGTGGGCTGCCCCATCGTGCGCGAGGAGGACGGTCTGGCGAAAAGCTCGCGCAACACCTACCTGTCCGCCGACGAACGCGCAGCCGCGCTCGTGCTCTCGCACGCCGTGGCCGAGGGCCAGCGTCTGATGGAGGCCGGCGAGCACTCCGCCGCCACGGTGCTGGACGCCATGAAGCAGCTCATCGAGGCCGAGCCCCTGGCGCGCATCGACTACGTCGAGATGGTGTCGTGGGACGGCATCAAGCCCGTTGAGACCGTCGATGGGCCGGTTCTGGTCGCCATGGCCGTCTACATCGGCAAGACGCGCCTCATCGACAACTTCATCTTCGGCGAATAACTTCAATCTCCAAAACCTACGAAAGGACCTACCACCGTGTTCTCTACCATGCTGAAGGGCAAGATCCACCGCGCCACCGTCGTCCAGGCCGAGCTTGACTACGTGGGCAGCATCACCGTCGACGAAGACCTGATGGACGCCGCGGGCATCCGCGAATACGAGCAGGTGCAGATTGTCGACGTGAATAACGGCCAGCGCTTCGAGACCTACGTCATCGCAGGTCAGCGCGGCAGCGGCATGATCTGCCTCAACGGCGCCGCCGCCCGCTGCGTCTCGGTGGGCGACAAGGTGATCATCATGTGCTACGCCCTGATGACCCCCGAGGAAGCCGACTCGAACCCGCCGCGCGTGGTGTTCGTCGACGACGACAACCACCCCGAGCGCATCACCCGCTACGAGCGCCATGGCCGACTGGAAGACATGGACCGTTAGCACGCCGGAGCGGAAACGAACAGAGGCCGGGATGCGCAGAGCAACTGCACATCCCGGCCTCTTATGTTGTTTGAACGGTGACTTTTAGTGCACCTGCACAAGGGAGAAGACGTCGGCATCGGTAACCTTGGCGATGGCCTGGCGAGGATTCAGGAACGCCAGCTCCATGAGAAAGCCCATGCCCGCCAACGTTGCCCCGAACTGCTTGATGAGCTTAGCCTGCGCCTCGGCAGTGCCGCCGGTGGCAACCAAGTCGTCAACAATGAGCACCACGTCTCCGGGTTCGATGGCGTCGGCGTGAATCTGCAGCTCGTCGCTTCCGTACTCCAAATCATAGCTTTCGCTGCGCACCTCGCGCGGCAGCTTGCCCGGCTTACGGGCGGGCACGAAGCCTGCATGCAGGCGATATGCCACCGGTGCGCCGATCATGAAGCCTCGGGCCTCGGCGCCGACGACCTTCGTCACGCCCGCATCCTTGAAATGCTCGGCGATAGCATCGATAGTGGCCTCGAAACCGTCCGGATTCTTCAACAGCGTGGTGATGTCCTTAAACACCACGCCCGGCTTCGGATAATCGACGATGTCGGTGATGTGGCCTTCGAAATCGAACGACGACATGGCGGTCCTTTCCTAGAGTATGCAACCTGGTCATTGTAGCGCCACCGGGCACGTCTGGCGCCGCCGTGTGCCGAAATCGGACGCTTCCGGCGTTAATGCCCACGAACCCACATGTTCGCCACGCCGAAACGCTGCAGCTCCTCGAACAGAAACGGCAGGTAATACGGCCAGGCGCCGCAGCCCTTGCTTGAAAAGCCCTGGGTATCGCTGAGCACTTTGACGCTCCACTCCAGGTCGTCTTCCTGGGCCATGTAAGGCTGATAGGCCTCTTCCCATGAGGCCAGCTCGAAGCCGAGCAGCTGCCCGCGCAATGCGGCGGCATCCTCGGGGTCCAACTGCAGAAACTCACGCTGCCCCATCACGCCCAGCTCCTGCTCGAGCGCCGCGCCCAGCTCGTCGAACGTGATGCGCACGGTGCTGCGATTCTCCACCGAACCGCTCATGGCCAGGTTGAACTCCACCATACGCGCGCAACGCAGCACCTCGAAGCGCAGGTCCACACGCTGGCCCTCTTCAACATCATGCCGGCCTACGATGATCTGCTCGCCCGAACGGGCTCGGTAACACCCCGCCGGGACCAACGAGTCCCCATCGATGCGCAAAATGCCATCGACATCGAACTTCGCCCCCGAAGGCAGCGGCTTCCACTGCGCATATGAGTCGGAACGCTCTCCCAGTCGCTGCAATGCGCGGTGGCATTTCTCCAGGTTGCCGCGGTAATAGTTGAACCCGTCATCAAGAGCCGCCTCGAAGTTCGCCGCCGCCTGCACATAATACGCCTGGGCCAGCGCATCATCGCGCGCGCAGCCACGCCCATACTCGAAACAACCTCCGAGCCTGAAAGCCGAGCTTCCCAGCCAATCGGGCTCATTGCGACCCTGCGCAAGCCGATGCGCCTTACCGTACAGAGCAAATGCGCGTGCATCAGCCGCAGCCTCGTCCGCTACTTCGATATTGCGCCAATACAGCATGTCGCCGAGTTTATACAGCGCTTCCGGATGCTCGCAAAACGCCGCCTGCTCGAACAGCTCCAACGCCTGCTCGGCGTCCTCTTCGCCCAAACGACCGTATTCGTAGATATAACCAAGGTTCACCGCGGCTTGAGGATTGCCGAAGCTCAAGCTTTTCTCATAGAACTGCCGCGCCGCCTCAAAACACCGCTTGTCGTCGGAGGCGAGCCCATCGTTGTAGAATCGCGCACCGATGTCCAGCGACAAGCCGCCGCGTTGCTGGCTGTCGCGCGATTCATCGTATGAGGGGTCAAGATTGCGTAGGTCCATATGGTTCCCTTCGAAATATACCCTTCCACCATAGCAGAGAATCAGCAGGAACGACCCGAAGCTGCTGCGTGCAAGAAGGAACAGACGAACGCGATGCGGCTATTCGTAGTCCTGCAGCAGATTGCGCAGATACTCGGCATACCCTTGCCGCAAGCTTGACGGCGACTCTACCGCGATCTGACCAGCGAACTGGGATATCCAGCCGAAGAACACCGGCGTCGCCATGGCCGCCACGCTTACGCGGGCGGTACCGTCGCCCATATCGCTCACGCGCGCGTCCTTCCCGAAACGATCGACCACGGCGTTCATGGCGCTTTCCCTTACGCGCAAAACCGCGCGCACCGAGCTGCCCGAGAACATGCCGAACACGCGACGGTCGTACTCATCCGCATCGAACGTGGCGATGCGGGCGTTTCGCGTTGCGCGCTGCTGCGTCACGTGGATGTCGCACATGCGGTCGACGCGATAGTTGGCGAAATCGTCGTACTTCTCGCTGTAGCAGACCAGATAGTAGAAGCCGTCGGAGTACATAAGCTGCACCGGCGTTTGCGTGTACGCTTTACCGTCATGGCGCAGCTGCACCTGAGCCGAGCAATCGTAACTGGTGTATTTGAACGATAGCATGCGCTTGGCGGCGATAGCTTCCTGGATGACGTCGACGTTGCGGAACACGCTATCGTTTTGGCTTTTCACACGCCCGCCGACATGCACCTGCTTCTCAAGGCCTTTCACCTGATGTTTCGACCCGAGGCTTTTGATGGAACGAACGAGCGAGCTCGATTGCCGCGCCGTGATGAAGCGGCTTCCCTGCACCGCATCGATGAGCAACAGCAACTCCGATTTGGTAAACGGGCGTTTGGCTAGGAAGTAGCGCACGGGCTTGACGTGCTGTCGCTGAACCTCGATGCCCGCGTTGTTCAGCGCCTCGAAATCGCGGTAGATGGCCTTGCGCTCCGCGGACACGCCTGCCGCCTCCAGCTCCTCGATGATCTGCTCAAGCGTCAGCCCTTGCTCGTCATCGGTGTTCTCGAACATGACCTTCAACAACGCCAACAAGCGCTCTTTGCTGACTTCCTTCGCCATACGGACCCCTCACGCAGCTTCCTTCGCGCACATTGCGCATCTGCATATGATAGGCGATTGAGTGAGTGAGTGAGTGAGTGAGTGAGTGATGGTCACGCAGGCAACCCTATGCTGCTGGCGGGAAACTGGCGTTTTCGGCGAAAATCCGCTTGAAGTCCTCAAGGTACGGACCGGTTATGCCCAGCTTGCAAACCTCGTCGAAGCTGGCGATGCCGAAGCTTTCCAGATAGTCGCGGACATCGCACGCCACGGCGTTCTTGTCGCCCAGCATACCCTCGTCGAACAACTCGCCGATGGCGACGGCGGCGCCCATGCGGAAGAACTCCTGGAACATGCGCTCGAGCTGCGCGGAGGAAGCCCCATCACACGACGACACATTCTCAACAGTTTCGCTTGACTCTTCGTCCAGCAGCGAATCCTCGGCAGCGTAACGCTCGGTAGTTTGATCATACGGAGCGTATGCGCCGTACCCATCGATCAGAAACTCGCCCTCGTCGAAAGAGATAGGCTGCGAGACGCGCTGGCCCGCAAAGGTCTGAACTTGCCCTGCCCGCCCTTCGATCGCGCGGCACGCAGACCGTGAGGCACGCTGGCCCGAAAAGGCCTGAGTCCGCCCGGCTGAACTCTCGAATGCACAGCGAGCTAACTGCGCACGCCCCTTCACACGCGCATGACGACCGCGGGACGCCTTCGAATCGATTGCAAATGCTCCGAACATGGACGTGTGCTTCTTGGCGAACATTTCAGGCTCCTTACCTGCGCGTTTCTCAGTTGATGCTTTGCATGGTACGCCGTCTCGATGATTTTACTGTCCCATATAAGGGACTCGAGAAAAGTTCGCCGGTTTTTCTCGAGTCCCCATGAATGCTGAAAGGAAACCCCTATATGAGAGATGCCCGCAAAGCCTGGTTGCAGCGGAAGACGGCTTCATAAAGAAGCAGCCTCACAGGTCTAGCTGCACCGGGAAACGACCTCGCAAAGAGACACGTCTCAGAAACCTAGTCGTAGCAGGAGACGAGCTCATAGAGAAACGGTCCCACGAGCCTAGTTGTTGCAAGAGATGGCCTCGTAAAGAAGCGGCCTCACAAGCTTAACTGTAACTGAAGACGACCTCTCACAGAAGCGAGCCTCACAAGCCTAGTTGTAGCGGTAGAACCCTTCGCCGGCATCGACGCCCGTCTTGCCTGCATCGATGCGCTCCTTGAGCGCTGCCGCGATCTTCGCGGGAACGGAATCGGGGTCCTTCGTGCGCGGGTCAAGCACCACGATGTTGTACGCCGTGGTAAGACCGACGATATCCAGGATACGGAACGGGCCCAATGGCGCACCCGTACCCAGCATCCACGTTTTGTCGATGGTCTCCGGGTCGGCGACTCCGGTTGCATACAGCGCCTCAGCGGCGTTCAGGAACGGCACGAGCATGCTGTTCAGGATGTAGCCAGGCTGCTCCTTGTGCAGCTGCAGCGGGACCATGCCCAAATCGGCGGCGAAACGAACCACTTCGTCGTAGGCCGCCTGGTCCGTACCGGGATGGCCCATGATCTCGGCGGTGTTGTTTCGCCAGATGCGGTTGGCAAAATGCAACGCCAGGAACTTCTCGGGGCGACCCGTGGACGCCGCGATCTGGCTAGGCAGCAACGTGGAAGAGTTGGTAACGAGGATGGTGTCTTCCGGCAAGTACTTTGCCAGCTCGGCGCAGAAGGCATCTTTTTGCTTGGGATCTTCCGCGATGGCCTCGATCACCAGGTCGGCATCCTTCGCCGCATCCTCGTAGCTAGTGGTGAAGACGATGCTCTCGAACGCCTGCTGCGCGCGCTGTTTGAGCTGCTCGATTTCATCAACGGAAAGCTCGGGCGTGTCGGCCAAGCCGCGGCAATACGCCGCAGGGTCGCTCTTCATCGCCTCGAGCGTTCCCAGATAGGTTTGGCGCAGCTGCTCGAACTTCGGCTTCGCGCGCTCAACGGACCCTTCGCTACGCAGCCACACCACAACATTGAAACCCTTGTATGCCGCCTGATATGCGATCTGGCTTCCCAGCACCCCGCCACCGGCGACGACAACGTTCTTGATAGTCATACCCGACCTCCGATCCGCGCGTATGTTTTAGGTTTCTTATGGCGCGAGACCGGATTGGGGCCCCGCGCCATAAGCCTAGCACGCCTCTAGGAAGCCGCATCGATTTGCCACGCAAACGGTGCCAATTCGTTGCTACCGGCGCTTAGCGGATCTGGCAGCGGCAAATCGCCGCCGATGAGCGCCCGAAACCCGCCGCTCCCCCGCACGCACAGCGACAGCGGCAACGGCAAGCGCACAGTCAGCGAACCGGCTACATCTCGTCAAGCAGCTCGTCGGCAAAACCAACGCGGTAGTTCGCGAACACCACTCCGTCGCCTTCTTGCGTGGCATCCAAATCCACATCGGCAACGATGGCGAAGTCGTTATCCCCTGCCTCGTCGTGGAAAATCTGGCGCACGTGCCACACGTGCAGCTCCTCCTCATCCGCCTCGTCGAACATGAGATAGGCCTTCGAACGCGCGTCGGCGTCCAGCAGGACTTCTTCATGCTCTTCGTAGTACTCGTCCAAAGCCTGCATCCAGGCACGCTCGCCGAAGCCCCACTCGCCATCGGCCTCGCCAAGCCCCGCTGTATCGCGATGAGCCGCCATGCGCACGCGACTGAACAAGGCGTTGCGCACAAGCACGGTAAGCCCGCGTCGATCGCGCACGACCGCTTCAACGCCGGCGGCGTCAGGCGGGGCGGCATCCAGCACCGCACCGGCGTTCTCCCACTCGTCGACCAAGCTGCTGTCGACGCTGCGCACGATCAAGCCGAGCCAAGCGATGATGTCCTTCAGCTGCTCAGTGCGCTTATCCTCGGGGATGGTACGGTCAAGGCCACGGAACGCCTCGGACAGGTAGCGCAGCAAGATGCCCTCGTAACGCATGATGCCGAGCTTCTGGATGTACCCCTTGAAATCCGCCGCGCTTTCCAGCATGTCGCGGAGCACCGATTTCGGCCGCAGATAGTAATCGCGCGCCCACGGTACCGCATCGCAATACTTCGAAAACGCCGCGTCCAGCAGATCTTCCAGCGGCTTGGGATACGTGACGTCGGCGATGCGCTCCAGGCGCTCGTCATAGTCCACGCCATCCATCTTCATCTCCGCCATGGCGGCATCGCGCGCCTTACGCTCCTGCGCACGCAGCACCTGTCGCGGATCTTCCAAGGTTGCCTCGACCATGGATACCAAATCGAACGCGTACTCAGGGCTTTCGGGATCGAGCAGCTCCAACGCCGCCAGCAAAAACGGCGACAGCGGCTGATCGAGCGCGAAATCCTCCGGCAGGTCCATGGTGACCGAGTACACGTCCTCGCCGCTCTCGTCCACCTCGTGCACCACCACATCGGCATCGATGAGCGTCTGCAACACCTCGGCGGCGCGCACGTGCAGCTTCACCTTCTCCTCCGCCGGCTGCAGCGAATCCTCGATAAGCTGGTCGACGCGGGCACGAGCGTTGCCGCCCTGCTCCACTTCTGCCAACACCATGGAATGCGTGATGCGCATACGCGGCGTCAACTGCTCGGGAACCGACTCGATGAGCTTGTTGAACGTGTTCTCGTTCCAGTTCACGAAGTTCTCGGGCGGGCGCTTCTTCTTGATCTTCTTGAGCTTCTTCGGGTCGCCGGCGGCCTTCACCTCGGCCTTGTGGTTCTCGATCTCGTGCTCGGGGGCCTCGGCTATGACCACGCCCTCGATGTCGAAACCCGAGCGACCCGCACGGCCGGCGATCTGATGGAACTCACGACTGCGCAAACGGCGCATCTTGCGACCGTCGAACTTGGTAAGCTGCGTGAGCACCACGGTATGGATGGGCACGTTAATGCCCACACCCAGCGTGTCGGTACCGCAGATGACGGGCAGCAGACCCTGTTGCGCAAGCTTTTCCACCAGCAAGCGATAACGCGGCAGCATGCCGGCGTGATGCACGCCCACGCCGCAACCCAACAGACGCTTCAGCGTTTTGCCGAACGCCGTGGAGAACTGCCCGCCCTTCATGGCCTCCTTAACCGCCTCGCGCTGCTCCTTGGTTGCCACTCCGTAGCTTGCCAGGTTCTGCGCGCTGGTAAGCGCCGCATCCTGCGAGAAATGCACGACGTACAGCGGACCCTCGTCCTTGCGCAGCGCAAGCTCGACTGTTCCCTCGAGCGAGGTGAGCGCATATTCGTAGGAAAGCGGCACCGGACGCGGGGCATCGGTGACGTTAGAGACATCGCGCGTGGTTTGGCGGCGCAGCAGATCGGCGATCTGCGTAACGTCGCCCAACGTGGCGCTCATGAGCAAAAACTGCGTTTTCGGCAGCGTGAGCAACGGCACCTGCCATGCCCAGCCGCGGTCGGTATCGCTGAAGAAGTGGAACTCGTCCATGGCGACGCTGTGGACGAGCGCATCCGGCCCCTCACGCAGCGCCTGGTTCGCCAAGATCTCCTCGGTGCAGCAGATGACGGGCGCCTCGGTGTTGATATGGACATCGCCCGTAATCATGCCCACGTTGTCACGGCCGAGCAGCTCCACCAGGTTGAAGAACTTCTCGCTAACCAGCGCCTTGATGGGAGCCGTGTAGTACGAGGTCTCCCCGAAGCACATGGCCATGAAGTGCATACCCAACGCGACCAGGCTTTTACCGCTGCCCGTAGGCGTGCCCAAGATGACGTGATCGCCCACCATGAGCGACATGAGCGCTTCCTCTTGATGGGGCCACAGCTCGATACCGCGGTCGGCAGCCCAGTTGGTGAACGCCTCGAACGCCTCTTCCTCAGTGAGTTCCGGATTCGTGTCGTACAGATGGTAAGCCAGCGCACCCAGTTCGCCAGGCTCGTGGCCTTCGGCCTGCGCAGCCAGCGTTTCGACGATGTCCTCGCCTTCGAACGTATGAATATCAGCCATAGGGCAGTTCCTTTACAAAGCATGCAGAATCTAATGCGTTCGACTTGCTGCAGCAGCAAGTCGAACGCTCGTGTGTCCAATGTAAATTGTATCGCGATTGCACAAGCAAATGCCCCTGCGAAGAAGAACCGCTCTCCGAAGGAGGTCCTCTACTCGCCGGCGCTTAACAGCACCGAGTTCTCATAAAGCGACTCAGGCGCGAAATCCTGGCCAGCAGGCCATTCGACCGCATCGCCGAATTCCGTGATGCGAACCTTCTTGAAATACCCGAAGTCCCTCAGCCTACCCATGAAATCGCCCTGCAATCGCGGCATAGGATCGAATACGCGTGTCGTGCCATCGGACCACTTCATGACAAGGGTTCCCTTTTCGGTAGGTTCGACAGACAGAATCTTTAAACCACAAACCCATTTCATGGCGCATCCCCTATCTCAAAGGCGGAATGCGATAGCATTCGCCGGTGCTATTGGCCAGATACCAGTT
>NZ_CAKTVU010000018.1 GCF_934630535.1 uncultured Senegalimassilia sp. | reverse complement strand
GCGGGGATGTATATTACGCGGCCGGCGGCCTCTTGACAATCCCTTGATTCGGATTTTGCCCTGGTCTTCACATCCTGTACACAATATGTAGCGTATGCTTCTACATTTGCTGGTATTTCTTAGATTACATACTACATGTTGTGTTTTGCTCCTTCCAGCTTGTCTACTCCATTCCGTACTTGCTTTTGATTCGCTTCAGCTTGCGACGCCAAGGGGCATATAGCGCCGCCAGGAACACGACCGTGGCTACACCGTGGGTCACATCGAATGGCAGAGCAGTTGCGTAGACCAACAGGATTCCGGCGAGGCCGCTTGCTTGCGCGTGGTAGAAGCTAAGGATGCTCCATGCGTTGAGGATGAAACCGTACATGAGGCACGAAACAAAACCATATATATAGATGATCACGGCATGTCGCTCGATCAAGGGCTGCTTGCGCGAGCTCCGGTCTTCCCCGCATTCGGCGAGCCTGCTGTTATCGGCGTCTTTAGAGGCTTTTGCGGGGATTGCCGTCAACAGCCCTGCCCCGTACCCTACGAGACCCCATGCGTACATCTGCCATGGGGTCCATGGGCCCTGACCGAAGAAGAAATTCGATGCCAGTGCGGCAAGCGCACCTACCATGAACCCGCTTTTGCGGCCGAACACCACGCCGGCGATGATGGCTATTGCGCTGACCGGTTTGAGATCCGGGATGGGGGCGAACAGGATTCGCCCTGCTGCGGCAAGGGCGGCAAGGACCACCGTTGGCATGATGTCGCGCAAACGCGGGGCGGAGGATTCGTATGCAGCGAAGAACACGCCGAGCGACGCGAGAACGACCACAAGGGACAGAAGCGCCGTCTGATCGGCGTTCGCGAGCGTGCATGCTACCAGGATTGCGGGCGTTGTGCAGATCGATAGAGCTTCCAGGGCGATTCGGCCTTTTGCGCGATGGTCGCGCTTGGGGCGATTATTCGTCATGAGCTACACCGTCTTCCGCGATTTGACCGAAGAAACGGCACTCCGAATTCGGACGATAGATCAGGTTGTTGTCGAAGAAGTCCTGAACAGGCTCCGTGCAGGCGAGCTCTCCGTCGAAGAACATGGAGACCTCGTCCGCCGTAGCGAATGCGAAGTCCAGATCGTGCGTGACCAAGACGATGGTTTTGCCCTCCGCCGCCAATGCCTTCACGATGCGCGAAAGGTCGGCGGACGATGCGGGATCGAGTCCCTTCGTAGGCTCGTCGAGGAACAGCAACCGAGGCTGCGCGAGCAGCAGCTTGGCGATCGCGAGCTTTTGCTGCTGCCCGCCGGACAAGTCGAATGGATGGCGGTTCAGCTGGTCTGACAAGCCGAAGCGCTGCGCCATGGCATGCGCGGCCTGCTCGTCGTAGGCGCAACGCGACGCCCACTCCATGAGCTCCTCTTCTACGGAATCGCACACAAGAAGCGCCTTGGGGTCTTGCGGCAGCAAAGCCTGAGATGCCGCTAGCTTATTGTCGATACGGCCGCGTTGCGGCGTCAGCACGCCGGCAAGGCAACGCAAAAGCGTGGTTTTGCCGCATCCGTTGCCGCCCACAAGCGCATGGACGCTGCCCTGTCGGACGCGAAACTCCACCCCGCGAAGGACCCAAGGCGCATGACGGTCGAAGCGGAAATGCACGTCACGGGCAGTTAAGGCTGCGTCAGCATCGGCAAGCTGAGCGCATCGGCTTTCGAAATACGGAGACAACGCGGCTTTTGCGCCCTCGAACGTGCCGATCGGTCCGGGCGCGCTTAAGTCGATGCGCTGGGTTGCATACGAGCGAACGTCCTCTGGCGAATGCGTGGCCATGACGACGGTGATGCCGAGTTCGCGGTTCACGCGGGAAAGCATGAACAGGAACTGCTTGACGGCGTTGGGGTCGAGCTGGGCAGTCGGCTCGTCAAGCAGCAGGATCCTAGGGCGCAACGCGAGCACGGCAGCCAAGTTGACAAGCTGCTTTTGACCTCCCGAAAGATCTTCGGTTTTCGACCTGATCCACGGCTCGATGCCGAAGAAGTGCGCAACCTCTGCAATGCGGCGGCGCATCTGGTCGGGTTCGGTTCCCAGGTTCTCCAGGCCGAACGCCAACTCGTGCCAAACGGTATCGCACACGATCTGCGCAGCGGGATCTTGCATGACATAGCCGATAAGCTGGGCGGATTCCAGCGGGGTTATCGGGTTTGCGAACGGATTTGCGGATGGGTTCGCCGGATGGTCTGCAGCTCGGCGATCCTTATGCGGCTTCAAGGAGCGGCCGAGCACGAAGATGCCGCCTGACGATTCGCCAACCGGGGCGAGTTCAGGTTTGAGGGAGCGCAAAAGCGTGGTTTTTCCCGAGCCGGTGGCCCCAACGAGGACGCAAAACGCACCCTGCTCGACGCGAATGCCCACATTGCTCAAGACTGCGCGAGATTCGCCACGATCCCCCTCTTCGGGCGGGTAGACAAACGTATAGCCGCTCACCAGCACTGCAGGAATAGGGGATTCTTCGGTCGCATCGGCGCAGGGACGAGAAGCGTCCTTCGGAGCGCACGACGGTGCAGCGTCGGATGCCGCCATCCCGTAAGAACGTCCGGGGAGCTCGGGCACTTGACCGCCCACCTGCACTGCCGGAACAAGGGATTCTTCGGCGTCCTGGGCATTGTTTTCGAAAAGAGAGCGGTTTTGGGGATTCATCGGCACGACCTCCAACGCCACCAATCCAGGATAGATAGGGCGACCGGGAACAGCATGAGCAGAGCATAAGGCGCAAAATGCCACCAGGGGCCAACGGCCTTCATGGTCGGATAGAACGCATATCCCGACAATTCGACCACCGCGCAAACCACCGAGGCTGCGACCAGGACGAACAAGCAGGCTAGCACGCAAACATCGGCAAATCCGATATGGAAACGACGATACGACGTGCGTTTTGCGCCGCAATCGTAGCCACGGGCGCGCATGGCATCGCTACGTTCAAGGGAATCCTCCATTCCCCAGCCCATGAGCACGTTCACCACGCGCAAACGGGCTGCGGCTTTTTCGCGCTTGGTTTGCGCCGTTGCGGCACTAGCGGCGTTCTGCACCGCTAAAACGGCACGTCCACGCGAAACGAATTGAGGCACCAGGCGCAACACCTGCGACACCATCAAAGTGACAACGGGAAGCAGGCGCCCGAACAGCATCATGGTACGTTGGCTATCCAGGCAAGCCGAATAGGAAGCAAACCACAGGAACACGGCGGCGAACATACCACCCGAGCATAAGCCGTAGATGACCGCCTCGGCATATACCGCTCGCGACCCGATGCGAAACAGCTCGGTAGAGCCCGATGCCACGAAAAACGGGTTCGCCGCCGCCACGATAAGGCAGAGCGGGATGACCCATCTCAGCGACAGCAAGGTCGCGCGCCCGCCGCGGCACACCGCCGAGCACGCCAACGCCCCCGCAAGGGAGAAGGTCACGTAAACGGGATGCATGCACCCCATGCTCAACGCAAGCGAGCACGCGATGAACGCGAATGGAACGATGGGATGGTAGGTATGGAACACGCAGGTCATATAAGGTATCTCAACTTCACGGAAAAGGCGGGCGCGCACCCCCCCCTGTGGCCGGGGGCGCGTTCATGCAGCGGTCATCTCGGCTTCATGGAAAAGGCCGGGGAGAGCCCCGGCCTTACATTCTGGAACAACGGTTTCCCTAGCCGGTCACATAGTACCAGACGACCACATCGCCGTTGGAGAGCACGTAGTTGGTGCATGCCGTCATGGGTGTGCTGCCGTTGACGGAGTACATCCAGCCGGAGGTTCCGCCGTGCTCTTTTTCGGCAAGCCCGCCGATCGCGGCAACGTAGGTTCCGTACGAGGTGCTACGCGCGTTGACGGACAAGCCAAGGGCGCACAGCGCATCGTAGGGCGTGGCGCCGGCATTGAACGAGTACGACCCGCTGGCGGAAACCGGATTGCCGACGGCGCTGCTGGAAACCGACACCGATACGGTGACGATGTTCGCCGCAGGAGACTGCTGGCCAGCGGAGCCGGAAGCTTGCGACCCGGAATCGCCCGACGCTGAAGTGGAAGGCTGGGAGCCGCCGCCTGCGGCGCTACCGGAATCCGCGAACGCACCGCCGTCGTTGCCGTTACCGGCCGAATCCGAATCAGGGTTTTGCCCGGCAGAGGAGCCCGATTCGCCGTTTTGCTCGGATGAATCGGATTCCGCCTTCGAATGCGCCTCCGATTCGGCATCGACCTTGACCTCGCCGGTGACCTTCATTGCCGTTACGCTGCCTTGCTCCGTGGTTTGCGCTTCCTGAGCGGACGACTGAGCAGCCGATCCATCTTGCCCCCCGAAGCCGCCCGCAAGGGCAAAAGCGCCGACGCAGACGAGCAGCGCCGATGCAGCAAGGAGCGCGATGATGCCGCCTTTGACCTTCGGGGAAAGACGCGAGGCTGAGCTCGAATGCGGCTGCTGCCCAGAAGGCGTCGAACCCGCGGTCAGAGCGGCCGCCTCCGCCGAGCTGCGCCGGGCAGCATCGCCCGCCGCAGCCGTCTCTTCTTGGGCGGCTTCGTTGATTCGCTCGGACATAGCGGCCTCCTACTTGACGCCGTTCATGCGGCGCTTGGCAAGCAGCCACCAGACACCTGCACCGATGATGCCCGCAACGCCCAGGGCGAGGACCACGTAGGGCCAAATGGGGCCGTGGGAACCGTTGTCGTTTTCGACATCGTCGGAGGAATCGGAGCTGTTGGCGGTAGCGGTGCGCTGTTCGGCGGCGCCGCTAGCGCTCACGCTCGCAGAAGAGGAAACCTCCTGGTGCGCAGAAGCGCTTGCCGACACGCCGTCGGTCTGCTGCGCGGCACCGCCCGCTGCAACAGGCGCAGATGCAGGGGCGACCGATCCGGCGACCGTAGGCTGCGTGCCGAGGTCGGAGCCGGGAGCCGGGTTCGGATCGGGGTCCGGGTCGGGCTGCGGCGCGGGACCGGGCTGCGGCGCGGGAGCCGGATCGGGCACGGGCGAAGGCGAAGGCTTCTCACCGCCGCCGACCAGCTTGAACAGCGTGCCGGAGTCGTTGATGTAGTACAGATTGCCCTCGGCATCGCAGATGACCGGGGAATCGCAGCAGTTGTTGAAGCCCTTGGCATCGTAGGCCAACGTTGCCTGCGCATCGCCGACCTTGTAGCGATACACGCCGCCGCCCGAGGTGTAGTTCACCCAGTCGCTGGTTTCGCCAGAGTTTACCGTGAAGTACACATACGTTTCGCCGTTTTGCGTGGACACGAGCGGGGCCGCCTTGATGCCGCCCAATCCCTTCGTCCAAGGCAGCAGTGCGCCGTCGGCTTGGGTGATGAGCGTGGATGCCAGGCTATCCAGGTCGACGATCGCAAGCGCCGCGGCGCCGCCTTCCACCTCGCCGCCGACGTACATGGTGCTGCCGTTGACGGTAGGCATGCTGGCGCACCCGGAAAGGCCCAGATCGACGACCTTGGTTTCCTTGATGGAGCCTTGCTCGTCGATGGCAAGCACGTGCAGCTTGCCATCGCGGGACATCACGTACAGGGTTTTGCCGTCGGCCGACGCCACGCACGAGGAGTTCACCAGCGTGCCAAGGGAAACCGTGCTGACAACGGAGCCCGCACCGCTGAGCACCTCGACGGTGCCGGCGCTGGTTGCCACGACCGTGTAGGCGCCCACGTTCACGGCACCGCCCCAGTAATAACCTTCGCCGGCGTTGTTATGCTGCCAAACCACCGCTCCCGTAAGGATGTTGATGCAGGTGAGGAAGCCGTTGTTGTAGGTGCCAGCCGCGAAATCCACGTCGCACGTGCCCACATACGCATAGTTGCCGCTGACCGTGATCGCGGAATTGGACTGCGCAAGGGCGCTGAGCTTGTCGGTGGCCCACACGGTAGTCAGGTTATCGGCCGTAAGAGCCTGCACGGCGCCGCCGTCAAGCGGGACCATGATCACGCCCTGAGCATAAACGGGGCGCGTGGTGTAGCCGATGGAGGAGATGAGGTTAGCCTGCGCAACCACTTCGCCCGTAGACGAATCGATCTTAAGCAAGCGATTGTTTACGGCCAGGTACACGAAACCGTTCACGATGACGGGCTCGCTGGCGTTAGGATACTGCGCACTGGAGAACTGCTTGTAGTCGAGCGTCCAGTCCGACTTCATATAGTCGGTAGGGGTTGCCGCCGTGGTGGGGCGGGACTGATCGCCGGCCCAATCCGCCTTCCAATCGGGGCGAGGCGCGGAAGGATCGATCGTCACCTCGTCAAGGTTCGGAAGCGTGTTCGTTCCATGCACCCAGGAAATGGTGTCGCCGGATTTGAGCATAAGCCCGTCCGAGCTGTTGATGGCCTTCCCGTTGATCAGGCAGTTCCATCCGCCCTGGCGCTTAACACCAGATGGCGAGGTTATGGAAACGAGAAGCCAAGAAGACCCATACTCACGAACATCGCAAACGAGCCCGCATTCTTTGAAGAAGCTCAAGCAGATGTCGTCGAAGGATGCGGTTGCCAGCTCGTTGCGCGAGCGCTGCGCCCAGCGTTCGGCTTTGCCGCTGTCGTCCTGGTCGATAACCTCCACCGTGATGTTCATCTGCCCGGGCATGGCGCCATCGGCGCCGTAGACCCAGCTGACCTTGTCGCCGGCGTGCAGAACGCAGCCATCGGCACCGGAGTTCGCGTATTCGCCGTTTACGAACAGCTGCCAGTAATTGCCGGTGCTTTCTTCCCAGCCAAGCGTGACGTTTTCATCGAACGGCGAGGTGATGGTGTTGAGGTAGAAGCCGTATGACGAATCCTGGATGTCGGCGGTCAGGCCCGCCTGATTGAACAGGGCGCGCGTCAAATCTGCCGCAGTGGAGCCCTCGGACACGTCGAAGGTGGTCGGCTGCGCCCAGATCTGCTGGTTTCCATTAGCATCCTGGCCGACGACCTCGCACGACACCGAAAGGGCGTCCGTGGGCGCCGATTCGCCATAGGCGCTGTAGGCCCATTGGACGCTGTCACCCTCTTCAAGGACGTAACCGCCCGCGCCGACCGTAGAGGCCTTGCCGTTGATGAACAGCTGCCAGTACTTGCCGGTCTTCTGGTCATAACCGAGCATGAGGGTCTTATCGAACGGCGAAGCGATGGTGTTGAGAATCCAACCCCAGCTGCCATTGGGGTTGTAGTCCGCCTTCAACCCGGTTTGACGGAACAGCTCCTCGGACAAGTCGGCCGCGGTAGCGCCGTTTGCAAGCGTGAAGCTCTGCGCGGCGGCCCACGTCTGCTGGTTGCCCTGCGCATCAACGCCGATTACGGAGCACGTGGCGCTGACCTGCGGATTCACGATGCCGCTGGTGCCGGTGACCGTGATGGTCGCGGCGACTTCCTGGTTCGCCAGCTTCGCGTAGGCCTGATTGTCGGGGAAGCGCTCGGCATAGCGGGCGTACTTCTGGCTTGACAGGCTCGAGGCGATGGTGATCTTCGTGTTGTATTCAGGCTGCGTTACCTGCAGGTTCTCGTGGGAGACGACGGCCTGGTTGCTGGACTTGAACGTGCGCCAGCCCTGCGTGCCCATGCTGTCGTAGCCCGGCAGATCGACCGGCACGATGCCCGGCGCGGTTGCGTCGGTGGTGTTGCGATCGTAGCTCCATGCCAGGTTGCCGTCGGCGTCGAGATAGGCCTTCTGGAACGCGTGCAAATCACCCGTAACGGCCTTGGCGTCCTGGCCGTTCAGGATAGCGGCGGCGTAGCCCGCCTTCGCCTGCTCCATAAGGGCGAGCTCGGCGTCCACGTTCGCCTGATCAAGCGGCTTGACCTGGTAATCAAGCGTTTTGATTGCCGTGATCTCGGGGTTCGACTTGTCGGCGACCGTCAGCGTGATGCTGGTTGCCGCCGCGGATTCCCCCGGCTGCGGCTGGTAAACCGTGCCTTTGTAGCCGTTGAACGAGATATGGTCGGTGCTGGCGGAGTATTCGACCTTGTAGTATTTGCCATCCACGTCGAGCGTGCGCGTGGTGGGCATCTGCAGGTCATCGGAAAGCCCGTCTTTGTCGGCGACGGAGTTTTCGCCGGAATACTTCACGTTGTCGTACGTGAAGCCGGCGCCCACCTTCTTTTGCAGAGCGGCCTTTTCGGCAGCAACCTTATCAGGATCGCCCTTGACCGTGATATCGAAGGCATGGGTGCCCGTAACGCTGGTGCTATCGCCGCCAGCGTTGCTGAGCAGCTTCACGGTTGCGGTCAGCGTGACCTGGCGGTCCGATGCGGTGCGCGTGACCGCACCGGCATAATCGCTCCACCCGTAACCGCTGATCTTCACCTGGTCGCTGGAGCTCTCCCATGCAACCTCGTACTTGTTGGCGGAGCCGGCACGATACGGAAGCGTGACCTTGCCGGTGACGGCATCGGCGTTGTCGCCGTTGGAATAGCCGATGGCCAGCTGCTGGGCAACGTTGTCCAGGCGCTGCTGAAGCTTATCCTCGTTCCAGGGAATGAGGACGCTGCCCGGCGCATAGCTGGCGGTTTCGCCGCCCTTGGAAAGGGTGAACGAAACCTTGGCGGTACGCAGACCGTCGAAGTTGTAGCCCGAATACTCGTTCGGGTCCATGTCGAAGAACGTGATGGCGCCGTTGGTGTCGTCATCGGCGGCGGAAACGCCGACCGTCGCCTTGTCGCTTGCGGAGACGAATTGGACGGAGTCCACCTTGGCGGTAACGCCTTGGAAGCCCATTTCGGCGATCTTCGCCTCAAGCACGCTGTTGAGGTTGGCGTCGTTCCCGTATTCGGGCGCGGGCTTGACGTTTTTCTCGGACAGCTTCTGCACCACCGCATCGATCGAATCGCGATCGATGACCTTGTTGGCGAACACGGTTTCCACGCGGGAGGAACCGCTGGTCGCAACAACCTTCAGGTACTTGCCGGCAGCCGCAGCGGGCACGCTGATGCTTGCGCCTTCCACGCCTTCGAGCTGGGTGAACTGCCCGTCAGCCGCATCGGCGGCGAACCACGAGAAGGCGACGCCGTCGTCGACCTTCACGCCGTTGATGGTATTCAAGTCGGCTCGCTTGGACTGGGCCTCGGCCGTCACGGCGTCACCGGTGACGAGATGGGTGGTGGAGCTGATCGCCTGCGGCGTGGTGATCACGCGCAGCAGATCGTACTCGCCTGCTGCTGCCACCGTGGTGCCCGACACCCATTCGACCGTGTTGTCCAAGGAGTACGCCGTGACTTTAAGGGATTTGCCCGCAAGCGAGGCACCGATGGTCAGCTCGCCATCGGAGGAAACGCCGCCCGTGACCTGCTGCCAATCGGCATCTTCGCCGCCCTTGGCATACCAGGTATAAGTAAGGTTGGCGTCGTCGGGCACGTTTTGGTTGTAATAGCCGCTGGAGACCTTCGCCTGAGGCGTGACGGTGCGGCCGACCTGCAAGATGGTGGTTGCCACGTCCTTGATCTCAACGGAGGAAAGCGTGTACTGGCCCGCAATGGTAACGGGGCCGATAGGGTTCACGGATGTGGTGCCGCCATAGTACGAGGGCTTTTGCGTGCTGACCACCGAGCCGTCGCTGACGGCCTTCACGCGGATGTACTTGCCCACCATGGCATCGGATACCGTGTACGTGGGCTGATCGGCCGCATCCTGGATATCCTTGAAATCGGAATCGGACGTGGTCTTGGCGTCAGCGTATTGCCACTGGTAATGTACCTTGTCGGTTGGGGAAACCTTGGAGTAGCTGCTGGTGTAAGCGGCGGCCGTGAGCACGGCGCCCACCTTTGCCGAACCGGTGACCTCGACATGATGAAGCGTCACCGCACCCGCTTCAACCACGGGACCGCGGATTGCCTTCACATCGCCGAAGCCGCCGTCGGCGCAGGCCTGGATGTACTTGCCCAGGTAGGCGTCAGCCACCGTGAACGTGTTGCTTTGCGCGCCTTCGATCTTGGTGGTGCAAGAGTTCGAGCTATCGCCGTAGTACCAGGACCACGCGACGCGGGCGTTGTCGGACACATCGCCAGATGCAGCCGTTGCGGTTGCCGTGAGGGTGTCACCGACGTTGATTTTGCCGGTAGAGCCTTCGAACTGCACATTGGTGACGTTGATGGAGCCGGCGGCAGCGATGGTCTTCGTGGCGCTCGTGGTGCGTTTGCTGCTGCCGATCTTCGAGGAAACGACGCATTTGACGTATTTGCCCTGCAGCGCGTCGGTCAACGCGAGCGTTTCCTGCGTTTCGCCGGCAATATCCGTATAGGACCCGTTTTTCGAATCGCTCTGCTGCCATTGGAAGTTCAGCTTGGAGGCTTCGATGAACGAAGACGCGCCCTTCTCCTTGGCAAGCGCCCTAACCGTGTCGCCCACGCAATAGACGTAGGAACCGGATTCGGAACCGGCGGGGGCAAGAAAAGCGCTATAGATATCGACGGCGCCGGCCTGCTTGAAGGGCCCCACATAGCTGGTGGAGTAACCGCCGTACGTAACGTCGTTCGCACCGGCATTGGCCGACACGGTTACGTAACACCCTTCCAGGCCGTCGTCGACAGAGAGGGTGCTGCCGTTCTGGCCCTCGATGGTTTCCCACGTTGCATAGCTGGAGGGAGCCGAGGTTCCCTTGAACTTCTTCCACGTATACGTGACTTTTGAGTCGTCAACGTACGTTGGGCTAGAGCTTAATCCGGTGTACGCCTTCGCCGTGAGCGTTGCGCCGATCTCGGTGGAGGGAGCCTTCAGCTCCACGCCCGCCAGCTTAACGGCGCCGGCGGACAGAACGGCGTCGGACGTGGTTGCAGACTGCTCGTTCACGCCCGCACTTGCCGTGACTTTAATGTACTTGCCCTGATATTCGGACGTCAGGGCGAAGGTGCCGGCCGTCTGGCCTTCGATGACCGTGAACGTCCCGTATTTGGAATCGGAGTAGCTCCAGGTATAGGAAACGTTGATGTCATCGGTCACTTGTGCGGAATAGCTGGTGTAGGCAGCGGCCGTGAGCGTATCGCCGACGGCGGGAGCGCTGGAGCTGAGGGTAACCTTGTAGAGTTGCGCCTGACCGGCGGACAGAACGGGACCGGGAACGTCATTGGCGTTCACGCCCGATCCGTAGCTTTTCGCCGGGCCGTAGTAGTCCTTGCCATCCGCCGTTACCTTGCAGATGAAGTATTTGCCGGCCATGTCGGACGTGACGGTAAGGCTTTGCGACTGGCCGACCAGCTCGGTGTAGTCGGAGACCGACTCCGATTTCTTGGAGCCCGCCATCCAGGCATACGTCCACGTGCCAGGGTTGGAGACGGAGTATTCCTCCCAGTCCTCTTCGTCGTAGACGTTTGCCCACAAGGTGTCGCCTGCGGAAAGGGAGCCCGACTTCGTGGAGTAGCTATTGTCCTTGGCGTCCTGGATATAGACCTTCGCGCTTGAAGACAGGGACACGTCAGCCTGGGCACCCGCATCGTCGTCATCAGATAGCGCATTGGCAAGGGTTTCATCTGCGAAAACGCTTGCTTGCGCAGCCTCAGGCTGCGCGGAAGCCGCCGCCCCTTCGGGCTGGGCAGAGGTTTCGCTCTGCTCGGGACCGGATGCCGTTGCGCCGGACGAGTCGGACGCAGCCGAATCGGCGGGCGCCGTGCTTTCCGCGTTTTGATCTTGCGTCAGGGCGCTATCAAGCTCCTGCGCTTGCGACTGCGCGTTGGCCGTTGCAGCCTCTTGCGTTTCGGCAAGCGCTGCAGAAGGCGTCATGGACACCGCGAGCGTTGCTGCTAAGAATACCGAGAATACGCGCCGAATGGGCGATGTTGACGGCCGCTGTGCTGCGGCCTTCGCGCCAGAGGGCGCAGACGAGCCCGCTTGAACGCGGGTTTGCCCGACGCTTTGCGCGCGTTCGGACGATTCGCCGATGGTCATCGGAACCTCTCTTCCAGGGCTTCGTGCGATGGATGGGCATTCCGACTTCGCCTCACCTGAACGGCCCGCATGCCTGCGGCGGTGCCTGCCGGCGGACCCGCGCATAAGCCAAGCCGCCAACCCGTTCATCAGCGTATACGGTTCCTGGTAGAGCACGGGATTCGCACCCGCATTCCCCCAAGCGGCCAAGTCCCTTCCCCAGCCGCCCGCGCCGTGCCCGACGCAACCATCTGTGCCAATTTTTCGAACATGTGATTTTACCATGTCTGAGCTGGGAATTAGCCGAGGTTTCGACAGGGGGCCTGAGAGATTTCGCGAGGTTGCAAGATAGCGGATTTGCGCAAGTTGTCGGATTTCCTGCCTATAATTGTGCGGAAGCAGACGATGTTGCCGCAGCATGTGATCGGGGGCCGAACATGGGCGAATTCAACGACAAGGTGTATGAGACGGTGCGGCGGGTGCCACGTGGGAAGGTTGCGGCGTATGGGCAGATCGCGCGGCTGATCGGACAGCCTCGCAAGGCGCGGTTCGTCGGGTATGCCATGCACGGGAACCCCGACCCGTGGGATTGCGCGGCTCAGACGGGGATCCCTTGCCACCGCGTGGTGTTCAAGGACGGCTCGCTTGCGCCGGGTTTCGCGTTCGGCGGGCCCGACGAGCAACGGGCGAGGCTTGTCGCGGAAGGCGTGACGTTTTTGGACGACGGACGCGTCGACATGCGGGCATGCCAGTGGGACGGCCGGGATGCCGAAGGCGCGAGCAGCGGCGCGGCGGCCGAGGAGCCGACTGCGCCGCCGATCGATTTCGATTGGGCTGCTGAGCTGGGCGAATAGGCGGTTGCTTTTGAGCTGGCTCTCGCGGCTGCTTTCCTATTCGCGTTGCAGGCTCTCCACAAGGGCGCTTGCCACGCGCAGGCCGTCGCAAGCTGCGGACATGATGCCGCCGGCATAGCCCGCACCCTCGCCGCAAGGATAGAGGCCGGTTTCGGGCTCGGGCGCGGCGGCGGTAGCAGGCGCTGCCGCCAGGGAGGCCTGCATGTTCTTGCCGCGCACGATTCGCACGGGGCTTGAGCTGCGGGTTTCCACGCCGGTGAGCACGGCCTGCGGATCGGCGAAACCGTGCAAGCGACGGTCAAGCTGCGGAAGCGCCTGCTCCATAGCGCGCGCCACGAACGGCGGAAGGCACTCGTGCAGGTCGCACCATGCGACGCCGCGCGCGTAGGTGGGCTTCACCTGCTTGCTCGGGCCGCCGGCGCGATGCGCCAGGAAGTCGCCAACGGTTTGGGCGGGCGCCTGATACGGTTCGCCGCCGGCGGCGATGGCGGTTCGGTAGGCCGCCCGCTCCATCTCGCGCTGCAGCTTGACGCCCGCAAGCGGGTCTTCGCCGTCGAAATCCTCGGGGCCTACGCCGACCAGCAGCGCGCTGTTGGCGTTTCGGCCGTCGCGCGCGAAGCGGCTCATGCCGTTGACCACCACGCCTTCCGGCTCGCTGGCGGCGCACACCACTTCCCCACCTGGGCACATACAGAACGTGTACACGCCGCGGCCCTGTTCTTCGCCTTTTTGCGGGCGCAGATGCATCGACAGCTTGTAGTCGGCGGCGCCAAGCGCCGGATGGTCGGCGGCCTTGCCGTACTGCGAGCGGTTGATGAGCTGCTGAGGATGCTCGATGCGCACGCCCACGGAGAACGGCTTCTGCTCCATATGCACGCCCGCATCGCGCACGAGCTCGAACGTGTCACGGGCGGAATGGCCGCACGCCAGCACGACGCGGCTTGCAGGGACCAGCTCGGCGACGGATTCGGTTTGGGCGGGTTCCGGACAGTTAGCGCTACGTCCCCGAAGCGTCTGCGGAAGTGCCGGGGTGGGTTGGAGGCTGGTAATCTCGGCTTGGGCTAGGCGGCCGTTTTCGAAATGCAGGGCGGTGAGCTGAGTGTTGAAGCAGACTTCGCCGCCGGCTTGCTCGATCTGCTTGCGGATGTTGCGCACGATGTCCACGAGCAGATCGGTGCCGATGTGGGGTTTTGCCTGCCAGAGAATCTCCTCGGGCGCACCTGCTTCCACGAACAGGTGCAGGACGTGCTGCGCCCAGGGGCTTTTGATGTTCGTGGTGAGTTTGCCGTCCGAGAACGTCCCCGCCCCGCCTTCGCCGTACTGGATGTTGGTGTGCGGATCGAGCGGATCGCCGGCGTTGAAGGCATCGACCGCCGCCATGCGCTCGTCGACCGCCGCACCGCGCTCGACCACAAGCGGGCGCAAACCGGCACGCGCCAGGTAGAGCGCGCAGAACAAGCCGGCCGGGCCGGTGCCCACCACGATGGGTCGGGGTTCGTCCTGCGCCCGAGGCGTTGCACCGACTTGCGGAACCCGCAACGGCTCGTAGGGACGATGAGCCTTCACGTTCGCGGCGCCTTTGCGGTGCGCGGCGGCCTCGACGGCCGCAGCTTCGGCCTTGGTTCCGCCTGCCAGCTCCACGCCGAGCGTTGCCACGAAGTGCACGTCGTGCTTTTTGCGCGCGTCGACGCTGCGTTTAAGCAGGCGGATTTCGGTTATATCGTTCGGCGGGATATTGAGCGCTCGGGCCGCGGCGCGGCGCACGAGCTTTTCAGCTTGCTTGCCTTCAAGCCCGGCATCGAGCGGAAGGGCAAGGTTTGAGATCTCGAGCATGGTTTCCTCCGGGCTATCGGTTGCGATGACGGGCGTTTCGGGAAGCATCCCCGCCGCGTTGGTTGCGAGATTTGCCGCGCGGGGCTTTTTTCCCGCCCGACATGCGATTAGCTGCGGCGCGGCCGGAGAGCATGCCGCTTGACCAAGCCCAATGCAGGTTGAAGCCACCACAGGGCGCGTCGACGTCGAGTGCCTCGCCCGTGACGAACAGGCCCGGGACGTCAAGCGCTTCGCAGGTAGCGGGGCTGAACCGCTCCACAGGAAAGCCGCCGCGGCGCACCTGGCATTGACGTTCGTCGCCAATGCCCTCGACCTTCAGGCGCATACCCTTGAGCATGTCGCAAAGCTGGGGAACCATCTCTTGTGTAAACCGGTCACCGGTACGCAAACCCGCTTGCCTCAGGGCTGCGGCGGACACCGCGGGCAGCAGCAGGCCCTCGAGGAAGCGATCAAGCGCAAGTTCGCCGCCCGTCAGCTTCCGCATCCGCTTACGGCGCGTCATCATGAAGCACTCCATGTTCTGCGAGGGGATGTCGGGCAGGAAGTCGACGACCAGGTTATCGCCGGGCTGCGCAAAACGCGACAAGTTGAACACCGCCACGCCGGAGACCCCGTAGTCGCGGAACAGCAGCTCGCCGCGTTCGCTTGCAACGCGCCGCCCGCCGCGCTCAAGATGAACGGTCCCGCGCACGCGGATGTTGTTGAGCTGCCGCGTGAGCTTGGCGCTTTGCGCGTCAACGCGCAAAGGCCCCAGAACGGGCAGCAGGTCCGAGCAAGCCAGCGGCTTCGGAAGCTGGATGCTGCTTGCAGCGCGCCCGCCGACGGCCACAATGACCGCCGCCGCATGCGCTATCGTCTTGTCGGCGAAGCGGATGTTGAAGCAGCCCGCACCGCCCGGAGCCGGCGCGTCAACGCGCAAGGCACGCTTGTCGGTTTGCACGTCGACACCCAGCTCGGCAGCGGTGGATCGCAGCACGTCCAGCACGCTGGCGGCTTTGTTCGCCATGGGGTACAAGCGGCCCTCGGATTCTTCGCGCGTCACAAGGCCCATGTCGGCGAACCGCTCGAGCACGGGGTTCGCCTCAAGGGTTCGCATGCTGGTTTTACCGCGTTCCGCTATATAGACGCTTTGCAGGTGTATGAGCGCCTGCTCCACAAAAGCCTGATTGCGATACGCGTCAGCGCTGATGCAGGCATTGGAGATGTTGCAACGGCCGTTGCCGGTTGCCAGGATGGAGCGGCCGATGCGCTCGGGGTCGGCCTCGAACAGGGCCACGTGCGCTAAAGCGCCCGCCTGGCGCAGCGCAAGCGATGCTTCCACAGCCGCCATCAGGCCCGATGCGCCGCCGCCTATGATTGCGATAGTTTCCATTACGCCTTCTTGCGGGTAAACACGCTTTTCTCGGGGAGCTCGTGGATGTCGACGCGCAGCTCCTCGTCGATGTTGCCGTCGTAGACGTAATGCTGCGTTTCCTTGCCCACCATGCCGGCGCACAGCAGCACCATGAGGATGTTAGGCAGCGCCATGAGCGCGTTGGAGATATCGGTGGCCGTCCAGGCAACATCGCCGACGCCCACGCCGCCCAAAAAGCCCATGCAGATGTAAAAGCCCAGGTACAGCGGCACCCAACGGCGGCCGAACAGGTACAGGGTGACGCGCTCGCCGTAGTAGCTCCAGCCGATGATGGTGGAATAGGCGAAGCACAGGATGCCCAGCATGAGGATGGGCGCGCCCACATAGGGGATGGTGGCGAACACGGCGTTGGCGAGCGTGGCGCCGTTGGTGACGCCGGCATCCTGGATGAGCGTGGGGTGCGCGCACAACGACGAGACGATGACCAGGGCCGTTACAAAGCAGATGACCACCGTGCACCAAAACGGGCCGGTCATGGCCACAAGCGCCTGGCGCGCGGGGTTTTTCGACTCGGCGGCGGCGCTAATGAGCGGAGCCGTGCCCAGGCCCGCCTCGTTGGAGAACAGGCCGCGCGCGCAGCCGAACTGCAGCGCCACGACGATGCCGCTGCCCACCGCGCCGCCAAAGGCCGCGCGAGGGGTGAAGGCGCATTCGAAGATCAACCTGAACGACTCGCCGATAAACGCCCAGTTGCACACAAGGATATAGGCGCAGCCCAGAATGTACGCGAAGCCCATGATGGGCACGAGCTTCTCGCAGATGTTGGAGATGGTGCCCAGGCCGCCCATGATGATGAGCAGGGCGCTGCCGCACACGATGGCGGCGACGATCCAGGGCTCGACGCCGAAGTTCGCCTGCGCAACCGAGGTGATGGCGCTGGTCTGCACGGCCGACCCGACGCCGAAGACGGTGAAGCACGCCATGACCGCGAACCAGATGGCCATGAACTTCGCCCACCACGGCACGGTGCCGTCGGGGCGCTTGTAACGCTGCTCCCACACGTGCATGGCGCCGCCCATCATGTGGCCTTGGCGGTCCTTCACGCGATATTTCATGGCGGCATAGACCTCGGTGTATTTGGTGGCCATGCCCAAGATGCCGGTAAGCCACATCCACAGCACCGCACCCGGCCCGCCGGAGAGCACGGCCGTGGCCACGCCGACGATCGAGCCCGTTCCCAGCGTGGAGGCGAGCGAGGTTGCCATGGCGCCGAAGTTGCTGACGTCGCCCTGCGCCCCGTTGTCCTTCGTGACGGAAAGCTTCAGGGCCAACGGCAGTTTGCGCTGGATGCCTTTGGTGCGGATGGTGGTGTAGATGTGGCAGCCCAGCAGCAAGATGATCATAGGCGGCCCCCAGACGGCGGCGTCTATGCTGTCGAGCACTTCGATGTAGTCCATGCAAAACCTCGTAGCCTTAAAGATGAGTCCCTTTAGGGACGCGAACGGCTTATTATAGAGCCGCGTTCGCCGCAGACCGCCGAAGTCTCGGCGAAAAAGCGCATTGCGTAGCGCTTCGGTAGGGAAACAAACCCTTCCGCGTCGATTTCCTATAACCGTTCGCCATATATCGGCCCCCAAAACGCGGAAAACATCCATAGCCCAAACGGTTGCGAAGCCATGCCGGCGCAGCTAAACTAGATGCCATTGAATTCTGTTTCAGGGCGAGGTGGAAATCCTCACTGGCGGTAACCGGATACGCGCGGCAGCAAGCCGCAGCCAAGCCGGAAGTCCGCGACCCTGTGCGTCAAGCGGCGGCAAGCCGCATGCACGCAAGGTTGACCTGGTGCGAATCCAGGACCAACGGTCAAAGTCCGGATGGAAGAGGCAGAGTTCGCGAAACGCACCGCACGGCGCCGCATGGCCAGCGGGAAGTTGTTGAGCGAATACAAGCCCGTATGGAAGGAATTCATACGGGCTTGTCTCTTTTTCGCGAAGCTTGAGAGCAAAACCCGTGGGAAGAAGGCTTCGCGGGAAGAAGGTTCAATCATGTCTCAGGCAACCGCCGCAAATGCACCCATTAAGAACACGAACCGCTGGTCGACGCGCCAGCTGGTCACCATGGCCCTTATGTGCGCCATCGCCGCGCTGCTGTCGTTCGTGCAGATCCCCATCCTGCCCGCAGCGCCGTTTCTGACCTACGACCCCTCGCTCATGCCCGCCATGGTCTGCGGCTTCGCCTTCGGCCCGGGCGCCGGCTTCGCCGTGGGCGTCGTCGCCGCCATCATCCACAGCCTGATGCTGGGCGAATGGGTCGGCGGCCTTATGAACATCTGCGCCACGCTGTTCTTCGTGGTGCCCGCCGCCGCCATCTACGCCCGCAAGCACACGTTCGCCGGCGCCATCATCGGCCTGCTGGTCGGCTGCGTGGTGGCCACCGTCGGCGCCGTCGCCGCGAACCTGACCATCGGCGTGTGGTTCTGGTACGGCAGCGCCGACGTCATCATGCCGCTCATGCTCCCCGCCGTCGTTCCGTTCAACCTGATCAAGACCGTGCTGAACAGCGCGCTGACCCTGCTGGTGTACAAGGCAGTCTCCAACCTGATCACCCCGAAGAAGGACCAGGTCAAAGGCCGCTAGGCAACCGCGTTCCCAACCGTGCCGCCCCTGCGCGGCACGGTCCCGCCGGCAAGCAGGATCATCCCGCTTGCCGGCGGGACCGTACAACGGGAGACAAGGAGCGGGCGCTGCGAGCCGACTTTCATAGGGAAGGGCACCCAAGGGCGAGCGCCTGAAGGGTTGCGGCCCAGGTTGCGCCGGCCGAAGCGGGCCGCCCCGCTTGAAGCTAGCCCCCGAATCCGGTTCGCACCCCGCAAAACGCAACGCAATTCGCCGATTCACGGAAGGATCGTAGAGCGAATCATGATAGATGTTCAAAACGTCCGCTTCACCTACGACGGTGCGAACTTCGCCCTTGACGGCGTGAGCCTGCACGTACGCAAGGGCGAATTCCTGTGCATCTTAGGCGGCAACGGAAGCGGCAAGTCAACGCTGGCCAAGCACCTGAACGCCCTGCTCATCCCCGACGAGGGCAGCGTCAAAGTGCAGGACATGGCCACCGCGGACGCCGACTACACGTACCGCATCCGCGAGACGGTGGGCATGGTGTTCCAAAATCCCGACGACCAGCTGGTGGCCTCGCTTGTGGAAGACGACGTGGCCTTCGGGCCCGAGAACCTGGGCGTCCCCACCGACGAGCTGCGCGAACGCGTGACGCAGGCGCTTGAGGATGTGGGGCTTTCGGGCTTCGAGCGCCACGAGACGCACGCGTTGTCCGGCGGGCAGAAGCAACGCGTGGCCATCGCCGGCGTGCTTGCCATGAACCCTGCGGTGCTCGTGCTCGACGAGGCTTCGGCCATGCTCGACCCCCGCGGCCGAGCAGGCCTGATGCGCGTCTGCCGCGAGCTGCACGAACGCGGGATGACCATCGTGATGATCACGCATTATATGGAGGAGGCGGCGCAGGCCGACCGCGTGGTGGTCATGGAGCGCGGGCACGTGGCGCTCGAGGGGACGCCCGACGAGGTGCTCGTGCAGGCTCGTGCGCTGGCGCACCTGAACCTTGACGTGCCGTTTGCGGCCCGTCTGTCGCTGGATTTGCGCGATGCGGGCATGGCCGTGCAGCCCACCGTGGATGCGGGGAAGCTGGCGCACGAGGTCCTGGCGCTCGGCGAAGCTGCCGGCATATGCACCCCAGCCGACGCGAACGCAGGGGTGGCCGACGCGACCGACGCCGACGTCGACTTCCCCACCTGCGAGGGCGACGCCGACGCTCCTGCGCTCATCGAGTTCCAGGACGTCAGCTTCACCTACGACGCCGCCGAGGCCAAGAAGCAGCGCAAGCGCAAGCAGGCGCCTGCAGCCCGCCAGGCGAAATGGGGCAACAGCCCCGACAGCCTATGGGCTGTGCGCGATGTCTCGCTCCAGGTGCGCCGCGGCGAGTTCCTCGGCGTGGCCGGGCACACCGGCAGCGGCAAATCGACGCTCATCCAGCATATGAACGGCATCTTGAAGCCCACCTCGGGTCGCGTGCTCATCGATGGCGTCGACATTGCCTCGAAGGGCGCCGAGTCGAAGGTGCGAGGATCGATCGGCGTGGTGTTCCAGTATCCCGAGCACCAGCTGTTCGCCGAAACCGTGTACAAGGACGTGGCGTTCGGGCCGCGCAACCTGGGGCTTTCGGGCGAAGAGGTGGACGCGCTCGTGCGCAGCTCGCTCGAGCGCGTGGGGCTTTCCTTCGACGAGCTTGCCGAGAAGAGCCCGTTCGAGCTTTCGGGCGGCCAGCAGCGCCGCGTGGCGTTCGCCGGCGTGCTTGCCATGGACCCGCAGGTGCTCGTGCTCGACGAGCCGGCGGCAGGCCTGGACCCCGCCAGCAAGCGCTCGTTCTTGCAGATGATCGCGCGCTTGCATGATCAGGGCCTCACCGTGGTCATGGTGTCGCACTGCATGGACGACCTTGCCGCCATGTGCGACCGCGTGGCAGTCATGAACGAAGGTCGGCTGCTTGGCGTCGGCGCTCCCGAGCGCCTGTTCCTGCATGCACGCAAGCTCAAGGAAGTGGGCCTGGGAACCACCGAGCCGCAGGCGTTCGCGGAGGCGCTACGCGCGGGCGGATGGCCCCTTGAGCAGGGGAAGCTGTACACGGAGAGGGACCTGGCGAACATGATCGCCGCCACCTGCGGCGCGGGCCGCGGCGGCGCCGGCACCGCCTCCCCCTCCCCGACCGACGCTGAAGGCCAGGTGGTCGAATGAACCCGGGCTTTTCCTTCGGCAGCTACGTTGCCGGCACCAGCTGCGTGCATCGGCTCGACCCGCGCACGAAGCTCATAGCGGGCTGCGCGTTCATCGTGGTGCTGCTGTGCGCGAAAACCGCGGCGGCTCTAGCGGTGTGCGCGGCGTTCACGGCGCTTTGCTACGTGTTGGCGCAAATCCCGCCAAGCAAGGCGGCGCGGTCGCTGGCTCCGCTTATGGCCATCGTGATCATCGTGGCGGTGCTGAACCTGTTCGTCACGCAAGGCGGCCAGGTGCTCGTCGACTGGGGCATCCTGCGCATCAGCGAGGCGGGCGTGCAAACCTGCCTGTTCATGGGCGCGCGTCTGACCATCATGATGCTGGGGATGAGCCTGATCACCTTGACCACCATGACCATCGATTTGACCGAGGCGTTCGAATGGGTGCTCAAGCCCTTCGCCCGCTTCGGCGTGCCCGCCCACGAGCTGGGCATGATCATGGGCATCGCGCTGCGCTTCATGCCGCAGTTCGCCAACGAGCTTGCCGTGGTCTACCACGCTCAGGTCAGCCGCGGCGCCCGTCTGTCGAACAGCCCCGCACGCGGCGTGCGCATGCTCACTTCGCTCATGGTACCCTTGTTCACCAGCGTGTTCCGTCATGCCGAAACGCTTTCGGCGGCCATGGACGCGCGTTGCTATCACGGCGGCGAAGGGCGCACGCATCTGCATCCGCTCCGCTTCGCCCCGCGCGACGGCATAGCCGCCGTCTTCATGGCCGTTTTAGCCGGCTGCGTCGCAGCCATCGGCTACTTGCTATAACCGACCGGTTCCAAGACTAGGAGGATCACATGACCGGCAACGAGACCATCCTGCAGTATCTGACGAACGTCCCCGCATGGTACCTGGCCACCAGCGTGAACGACCAGCCGCACGTGCGCCCGTTCAGCTTCGCCGCCGAGCAGGACGGTAAGATCTGGTTCGTCACCGCCACCACCAAGGACGTGTGGGAAGAGCTGCAGCAGAACCAGAAGTTCGAGGCATCCAGTTGGTGGCCCGGCCACGGCTGGCTGATCCTGCGCGGCAAGGCCGGCCTTGAGGACAAGGCCAACGCCGACATGCGCTACGCCGGCTACGCGCATCTGTGCAGCCTGGGCGAGAGCTACGACGGCCCCGACGACCCCACGCTGGTGTTCTTCAGCGTCGAGGAGCCCGAGGCTTGGATCTGCAACCACGAGGAGTGGAAGCCGATCGAGCTGTAGCGGTGCCGCATATAACGAAAAACAGGAAGGGCACGGCTGCGAGCCGTGCCCTTCCTTATACGTACCGTTTAACGAATCTATAGCGCCTACTCGAAGTCGTACAAGTCCTTGGCGGCCTGCTTGAAGTCCTCGTAGACTTCCTGGGCGATAGCCTGGTCTTCGACCAACTCGAACGCGGCGGGCTGGCCATCCTCGTCAAGCTCGGTCACCTCAAGCGGGATGATCTCGCCCGAGCTGCATGCCGGGCTGTCCTCGGTGACCGGAAAGAAGAAGCCGTACCGGCGGCCCTCGTGCAAGATCAAGCCGAGGAACTCAAGGTCAATCTGATCGCCCTTCTCGTCCTGGAACGTGAGGGTGATGCCCTCTTCGGTGGGCGGGCAGAAATTCGGGGCGCTTCCTTCGCGCATGGCAACTCCTTATAACATGGCCGGCAATGCTTCCGGCCGATTCCTCCATAGCCTGCGTACATGGATTCACATGGGCTTCCCAGCGTATCACAATCGATTGCGATACGCTCGCCAACCCCCGCAATCTACCTGACCGCTATAGCGCAGGAATGCGAAACGGCGGCGCGATCGCCCCGAGCAGCAAACGGGCCGCCCGTTTCCGAGCGGCCCGAAACCATCAACCGATGTTAACCTTGAACCTTCTTGCGCTTCTTCTTGGAGCGGTTTTGCGCCTTGGCGGGCTTGCTTGCAGCCTGCTGGCCCTGGGAGGCAGCTGCGACGGCTTCCTGGCCGGCAGCGGCATCCTCAGCTGCGGCGCCGGCAGCGGCGGCGGCAGCAGCGGCCGCCTGCGGCAGTCGGTTCAGGAACCAGCGCTGGATGTCCGCGCCGTACTTCTTCTGCAGCTTCGCGAACTGCGGCTCGCGCGTCTTCCACATCACGTAGATAGGCGTTGCGATGGCGTAGGACGAGTAGCAGCCGCACACCAGGCCCACGGTCATTGCCAGGGCGAAGTCGCGCAGCGTCTCGCCGCCGAAGATGAGCATGGCCGCAACCGGGATAAGCGAGGTGATGGAGGTGTTGAGCGAACGCACCAGGACCTCGTTGACGGAGTGGTTCGCCATGGTGGCGAACGTGCACTTCGGCGAATCGCCCTTCATGTTCTCGTTGATGCGGTGGAACACGACCACCGTGTCGTAGAGCGAGTAACCCAGGATGGTGAGCAGCGCGGCGATGGTGTTCGGCGTGACCTCGCGACCGACGAGCACGTACACGCCGAGCACGATGACCAGGTCATGCAGCAAGGCGATGACCGCCGACACGCCCATCTTCGGGTCGCGGAAGCGCACCGAGATGTAGGCGATGATGAGCAGCAGCGACACGAAGAACGCGATGCAGGAGCTCTGGATGACGCTGGCGCCCCAGTCCGGGCCGATGGTGGTCACCTCGAAGCTTTCCGCATCCCAACCGAACTGATCGGCAACCTTGTTGGCCGCCGCGGCCGCGCTTTCCGCCGAGGTGTCGGTGGTGCGCACGAGGAAGCCGGCCTGGCCATCGGAGTCGGTGGTCTGCACCACGGCGTCGGGCTCGCCGGCATCGGCGAAGGCGGAGCGCACCTGCTCTGTGGTCACGTCGTTGCCGCCCTGATGGAACGTCACCGAGGTGCCGCCCACGAACTCGATGCCGAAGTTCACGCCGCGCACGCCCACCAGCGCCACGACCAGCACGATCGCCACTGCCGCGATGGACAGGAACACCTTGCGATAGCCCAGCAGGTTGATGTCGAGCTTGATGAAGCGGCCGCGCACGTCGCGACGCGAGGACGCGGGCTTCTCGCCCTGGAAGTACGGGGCGGCCTCCTTGCAGTCCTTCACGCCCCAGAAGCCGGGGTGCTTGGCGATGCACTTCGGCGCCAGCAGGCGGATGATGGGCGCCTTGAACAACAGCATCATGACGATGTCGCAGATGATGCCGAGCGCCAGCGTCAGGCCGAAGCCCTTGACCGAGGCGCTTGCCAGGAAGAACAGCGTGAGCGCCGAGACCATGGTGACCAGGTCGGCGTCGATGGAGGTGAGGATGCCGTGACGCACGCCGGTGACGGAGGCGGCGCGGACGCTGCGGCCCATGCGGATCTCCTCGCGGAAGCGCTCGAGCGTGAGGATGGAGGAGTCCGCCGCCATGCCGATGGTCAGCACGACGCCGGCGATGCCTGCCATGGACAGGCTGAACAGGCCGAAGTGCGACAGCAGGGCCAGAATGCCCAGGTACAGCACGGCGAACACGGCCATGGCTGCCGCGGTGATCAGGCCCAGGCCCTGGTAGAACACCAGCAGGTACAGCATGACCAGCGCAAGGCCGATGGCCGCCACCAGCACGCCGGAGGTCAGCGCGTCCTGACCGAGCGTCGGGCCGACAACCTGCGACTGCGCGTACTCGAAGCTCACGGGCAGCGAGCCGGACTCGAGCACCGTCTCCATGGAGGAAGCGGCTTCCTTGTCGTAACCGCCGGTGATGGAAACCTGGCCGCCGGTGATCTCGGACTGCACGGCCGGCGCGGACTGCACTTCGCCATCGAGGATGATGACGATCTTGCCCTTGGTGCTGGCCAGGTCCTTCGTGGCATCGGCGAACGCCTTCGTGCCCTCGGAATCAAGGGAGACGTTGACCGAGTAGTCGGTGCCGGTCTCGGAGGCGCGGCCGATGTCGACCTTCGTGATGTTGCTGCCGGTGATCAGCGGCGTGTACGTGCCCTCTTCCACCGTCAGATGCTCGGTCTTGCCGGAAGGCAGCGTGTTGCCGAAGTCGTCGGTGATGGTGCCGCTGGAGCCGTACTGGCCGTTCTCGATCTTGGTCTTGACGTCCTCATCGGTGAACGAATCCAGGCGCGCGAACTCCAGCTTGCCGGTTTTGCCGATGGTGGACAGCGCCGTTTCCGTATCGGAAAGGCCCGGGATCTGCACGAGGATCTGGTCGGTGCCCTGCAGCTGCACCACGGCCTCGGAGGCGCCGAGCGCGTTGACGCGCTGCTCGATGATGGCGCGCGACTTCTCCATATCCTCGGAGGTCACGGCATCGCCGTCGGTGCTTTTCGCCGACAGCACCACCGACAGGCCGCCTTGGATATCCAGGCCCTGGTTGATCTTTTCCTGCGGAGGGGTGAACATGAAGATGGACCCCAGCACCAAGACGGTGGTCAGCACCAACAGCCAAACGTTGCGGCGGTTGACGTTGCCGCCCTTCTTCTTGGCCTTGGCGTTTTGCGCTTTCGCCATGCGAGCTTCTCCTAGCCTTTCAAACCATAGGACGGCCCTGCCGGGCCGTCCCTTCCGTGGCGGCGGCTCCAACCGCTGCCATATATACCCTAACTTACTTATTTTCCCACAATCGAGGAGAATACGAAAGCATCAAGAGGCGGGAATCCGCCCGAGCATTATATTAGTAGTCCTTGGCGGCCGGGCTGTTCATCCACTCCTCGTAGAACTGCTCGTACTCGCCCGCCAGCACGGCCTCGCGCGCGCGGCGCATAAGGTCGAGCAGGAAGTGCAGGTTGTGCACCGACAGCAGGATGGCGCCGAGCATCTCGTTCTGCTTCACCAAGTGGCGCAAGTAGGCTCGCGTGTAGTTTTGGCACGTCGGGCAGGTGCAGCTGTGGTCGAGCGGCGTGAAATCGCGCGTGAACTTCGCGTTGCGCATGTTCATGCGGCCCGTGCTGGAAAACGCCGTGCCCATGCGCGCGGTGCGGGTGGGAAGCACGCAGTCGAACATGTCGACGCCCTCGCGCACGGCGCGCACAAGCGTGGTGGGGTTGCCCACGCCCATCAGGTAACGCGGACGGTCCTCGGGCAACGCACGGGCCACCTGGCCGAGCGTCTCGAACATGGTCTCGTGGTCTTCGCCCACCGAATAGCCGCCGATGCCGAAGCCGCCGAAGCGGCGACCGCCCGCCGCCAGGCTCTCGTCCTCGATCTCGCGCAGGCGGCGGATGCTCTCCAGGCGCAGGTCAAGCTCCATGCCGCCCTGCACGATGCCGAACAGCGTCTGATCGGGGCGCTTGTGCGCCGCCAGGCAGCGGCGAGCCCAGTTCGCCGACAGGTCCACGGCGTTGGCAACGAAGCTGCGCTCGGCCGGGTAGGGCGTGCACTGGTCGAGCTGCATGGCGATGTCGGCGCCGATCTGCTCCTGGATGCGCATGTTGGACTCGGGCGTCCAACGCACGTAGCTTCCGTCGTAGATGCTGCGGAAGGTCAGGCCGTCGGCGTCGAGCTTGAGTGTGTCGGCCAGGGAAAACACCTGGAACCCGCCCGAGTCGGTGAGCATGGGGCCGTCGTAGTTCATGAACTTGTGCACGCCGCCGGCCTCTTCCACCAAGTCGGCGCCAGGGCGCATGGACAGGTGGTAGGTGTTCGCGAGCACCACCTGGCTGTTCAGCTGGTGAAGCTGATCGACCGTGATGCCCTTGACCGTGGCCGACGTGCCGACGGCCATGAACATGGGGGTATGGAAGGTGCCGTGCGCGGTTTCGTACGAAAGCGCGCGGGCGTGGCCGCTGGTGGCCTGGATGGTGCAATCGAACAGGGCCATGGGCTAGTCCTCCATCCCGTTGATGACGAAATCGGTGCCGCCGGAACGGCCCGCCTCCTCGAGCGTCTTCGCGCCGCCGGCCTGGCCGTCGGCGATGCCGCTTGCCGCAAGCACGCGCTCGCGCGCGGCGGCCGGCACGATGGCGTCGCTGACGCCTTGCGCCGGGTCGGCGCATTCGGGCAGGGTCTCCACCCAGTCCGCGAACTTCTCCATCGAGCCGTGGCGCACGCTGAACACCTCGAAGCCGATGGGGTCGATCAGGAAATCGGTGACCAGGAAGCCCTCGCAGCCCAGCTGGCATGCGGCCAGGTCCTCCTTGGTGTTGTTGCCGACCATGAGCACGTCGCGGCCTTCGACGCCCGCGGCGGCAAGGTTCTCCGCATAGTAGTCGGGCTTGGGCTTGACGGCGGTGGAGTTCTCGAACGTGGTGATGCGCGAGAACACCGCCGGATCGATGCCGGCCCAGCGCAGGCGCCACTCCACGGCGCGGCGAGGGAACATCGGCATGGTGGCCAGCACCAGCGGATAGCCCTTGGCGGCCAGCGTCTCGATGGCGCGCGCGGCGGCGGGGTTCGGCTCGACGTCGGCGCCCAGCTGGCCGAACTCGTTCTCGTAGAAGTCGCCGATGGCGGCGAGCAGCGCGTCGGGCGTGACGCCTTCGGGCATGTCGATGCAGGCCAGGAACTCGGGCCAAAACGACTCGGAGTTCGCGTGGCCGGAGCCGTTGGTCGCCATGGCGGTGATGCCGCGCTTCATGCCGGTCATGAACTGGTCGGGGGCGATGCCCATGCGCGCGACGTAGCCGCCAAGCGCGCGGAAGTAGCTTTTCATGAAGTCGTCGACGTCCATGGGCAGCAGCGTGCCGTCAAGGTCGAAGAAGACGGCGCGGAAGGTTCGTTTCTCCATATGTCGTGCCTTTCTGCAGATTGCCGCAGGTGGGGATAGTTTTTGCCTGCGTGGTAGTATAGGGGAAGCGCCGCGCCGGCGGCGAAATGCCCATCGAAAAAGGAGTTCGCGAATGAAGTTGTTGCTGCATGCGTGCTGCGGGCCGTGCTCGCTCGAGCCGACGCGCCTGCTGAAGGCCGCGGGGCACGACATCACCATTTACTATGCGAACTCGAACATCCACCCCGCCGAGGAATACGAGCACCGGCTGGCAACGCTGCGCGCATGGGCCGCGGATGCGGGATTCGAGGTGTTGGAAGGCCCGTACGACCCGGCCACGTGGGAAGCATGTGCTGGCCGCATCGGGGACGCCGCGATCGCCGAAGTCGAGCGGGCACGGGCGGAGGCTGGCGTGGAAAGCGAGTGCGCCAGCGAAGGCGGGGGCGAGCTTGGGAGTCGCGTCGAAGCCGCTAGCAACCGGTGCAGGCCGGTTACCGACACGAATCGCGGAGCTGCTTTCCCTGCTGGCGCTACCCTTTCCGCAAGTACCGCGAACAGCGCCTCACCTCGCGCCGCCGTGCTGTCGGTCGACCCCACACGCAGAGAGGCGCGTTGCCGTGCCTGCTACCGCCTTCGCCTAGAGGAAACGGCGCGGGTTGCCGCAGAACAAGGCTTCGAGGGCATCGGCACCACGCTTTCGGTGAGCCCCTATCAATATACGCAGGTCATCCGCGAGGAAGTCGAGCGCGCAGCGACGCAAGCCGGGGTTGTGCCCGTGTTCGAGGACTTCCGCCCTTACTATGACGAGGCCACGCGCGAAAGCCGCGAGCTGGGAATGTACCGGCAGAACTTCTGCGGCTGCCGCATCAGCGACTTGGAAGCGGCCGCCGAACGCGCCGAGCGCAAGGAGCAGCGCGCCGCCGCAAAAGCCGCCGAGCGCGCAGCCCATGCCGACGAGCGCGCCGCCGAGGAAGCCGCACGCGCCGCGCACAAAGCCGAGCGCGCTGCCTACGACAAGAAGCAAGCACGCAAGCGCGCCATCCTAAAAGCCTTACGCGAACAGGGGAAATAACCGGACGCCAGTGCCCAATTCGCCCACAATCGCAACCCACTGCGAGCGGACGCAAGGAACTCGCAAACAAGAAGATACCGGGAGCAAACACGCAGTCACATAGCGGCTAGCGATGAGTTGGCAACTACATCCCAAAGCAAGGAACCCGGCCGTCCTTTCCCCCGCCCCCCATCTCGCTTCACACTAAGGCTCATGCGCGCAAAAGCGCCTCTTGTCTCTCGTTGCCCGAGAAACAAGAGGCGCTCGGCCCGATCCATTGCGGAGCAATCTTTATACAGAGCACCCGAACGTCGAGATGCAGTTCAATCCCTTCGCCAGTCTCTTCCCTCTTAAGCGGATGCTAGCGGATGAACATGGCGTCGCCGAACGACAGCATGCGGTAGCGTTCCGCGATGGCGTGCTGATAGGCGTTCATGATGTTCTCGCGGGTGCTGAACGCGCTGACCAGCATCATGAGCGTGCTGCGCGGCACGTGGAAGTTCGTGACCAGGGCATCCACCACGTGGAACGTGCTGCCCGGCAGCAGATACAGGCTGGTGGCGTCGCGGTCGCGCGCGGTGATGGCACCGGCACCGTTGTCGGCCGACGGATCCCAGGCGCTTTCCAAGCTGCGCACGCTAGTGGTACCCACGGCGATCACGCGGCCGCCGTTGGCGTGCGTGCGGTTAATGGCGTCGACCGTCTTCTGCGGCACCGTGTAGAACTCGGTGTGCATCTTGTGAGCCAGCGGGTCCTCCTCGTCCACGATGCGGAACGTGTCCAGGCCCACCTCAAGCTCCACGGTTTCCCAATCGATGCCCTTCTCGCGCAGGCGCTCGATCAGCTCGGGCGTGAAATGCAGACCCGCCGTAGGTGCCGCCGCCGAGCTTTCGCGACGGGAATACACCGTTTGGTACAGCTCCTCGTCGCCGGCGTAGTGTTTGATATAGGGAGGCAGCGGCGTATGCCCCACCGCGTGAAGCGCCTCGTCAAGCGAAGGGTACGTGGTGGTCAGGCGCGCCACGCGCTCGCCGCGCTGGGCGCCCTCGGCCCAGTCGACGATCTCGGCGGACAGCGCAACGTTGCCTTCGCCATCCGTGAAATCCACCACCGCGCCGCTGCCGGGCTTCAAGCGCTTGCCAGGGCGCACGAGCACCTCCCAAATGGCCTGCTGGTTTTCGCCAGGCGTGGGCTGACCGGCAATATGGGGCACATCCGCATACGGCTGCGCCTTCGAGCCCACAAGCTGGCGAAGCAGGAACACTTCGGACTGTCCGCCCGTGCCGCGCTTCGCGCCGAGCAGGCGCGCGGGCAAAACGCGCGTTTCGTTGGCCACCAGCAAATCACCGGGCTCAAGATAATCGATGATGTCGCGGAAGATGCGGTCCTCGATCGCGCCGGTTTCGCGGTCCATGACCAGCATGCGGCATGCATCGCGCACCGCCGCCGGCTCCTGCGCGATGAGCTCCTGGGGAAGATCGTAATCGAAATCGCTCGTTTTCATCGAGATGCTCCTTGTCGCACGCCCGGCAAGTTTCGCCAGGCATATAAAAGGCCGCGCCGCGCGCAGCCGAATAGCTTTCGAACAGGCAGATTATACGCCAGCCAGATGGTTTTTCGCGCATGTGCGAAAAGTCCGCATGCACTGTCCAGCGAGCTGGCGGCTCCCGCTGTCGTCGCACGTCGCCCCAACGCGAGAAAACAGCCACCGCCGCAACGCGCGCAGATGCGTAGTCCCGGCATACCAACGTTTTAGCAGGGCATAGCCGATTGGCACTCCATCCGATGCCAACGTCTCCGTGGCGACGCGCGCCGGCACACATCCCCAACGCAGCAACGCTCCCATGGCGAATAGCCGATCAGCGCCCCCTCCTGCGCCGGCACCGCCGCTGTTGCGACGCGAAAACACGCGGGGCGAAGCCGGTTTCCCGGCTTCGCCCCGTGAAGTTCGCTAATCGGCCTTGTAACCAGTCGCCTTAAACATTGAACTTGAAGTGCATGACGTCGCCGTCCTGCACCACGTACTCCTTGCCTTCCTGGCGCAGCTTGCCGGCGTTGCGGCAGCCCAGCTCGCCGCCCAGCTCCACGTAGTCGGCGTACGAAGCGGTTTCCGCCTTAATGAAGCCGCGCTCGAAGTCGGAGTGGATGACGCCGGCGGCCTGCGGGGCCTTCGCGCCGATGGGGATGGTCCAAGCGCGCGTTTCCGTTTCGCCGCTTGTGAAATAGCTTTGCAGGCCCAGCAGCTTGTAAGCGCTGCGCACCAGACGCGCCAAGCCAGACTCTTCAAGGCCCATGGCCTCCAGGTACTCCTTCGCCTCGGCGGGGTCGAGCTCGGCCAAGTCGGCCTCGACCTTCGCGGAGATCGGCACCGGCTGGCAGCCGTCGATCTCGGCCAGGTCGGCATCAAGGGCATCCTCGTCCACGTTGGCGATGTAGAGGATGGGCTTCATGGTGAGCAGGTGCAGGTCGTAGATGGCCGCCTGCTCGTCCTCGTCCAGGTTCAGCGTGCGGGCGCGATGACCCTCGTTCAAGCCCTCGAGCACCTTCTTCGCAACCTCGAGCTTCTTCACGCCGGCCTTGTCGCGCTTCGCTTCCTTCTCCAGGCGCGGGATAGCCTTGTCGAGCGTGCCCATGTCGGCCAGAATCAGCTCGGTCTTGATGGTTTCCACGTCAGAGCTGGGGTTCACGCGACCATCAACGTGCACGACGTCTGGATCGCTGAAGAAGCGCACGACTTCGCAGATGGCATCGGTTTCGCGGATGTTCGCGAGGAACTGGTTGCCCAGGCCCTCGCCCTGGCTGGCGCCCGCCACCAGACCGGCGATGTCGACGAACTCGACCGTTGCGGGGACGATCTTGGCAGGATGGTCGATCTCGGCCAGCTTCTCCAAACGATTATCGGGAACGGGAACGATACCCACGTTGGGCTCGATGGTGGCGAAAGGGTAGTTGGCTGCCAAACCGCCCTTGTTCGTGAGGGCCGTGAACAGCGTGGACTTGCCCACGTTGGGCAGACCCACGATACCGATGGAAAGCGACATGCTGAAACTTCCTTAACTAGTGAATACACTTGGCTCTTTATGATACCGCAAACACCGCCCCAGCGCGATGCCCCGCCGAATGCACGTCAGACGGAGCGAAAACCCGCACAAACCGCATAGTGCACGGTCGCCCGCCACGGCCCCATCAAAGTTCTGGGCGGTTTTGCAAGCACTGAAATATAACCTTAGCGGTTCGCATTCTCCTGACCAGGCATTTTGAAATCCCTTACTCGCCCTTTCGCCAAATTCGCGACCAAAACCGCCCAGAACTCCGAGCTCATGGCAAATTCAGCGCCCGAAATCTGCAAAACAACCCAGAACTAGCTCTCTTGCAACAGTTGTGTCACAAAGCAGGAGGCGGCGGCGCGCTCGGGGAGCAGAATCACCCCCCCCTTGCAACAATTGCGTCACAAAGCGATGCAAACGATTGCGCTGCCGCGTGTTTGCCCATACCATCGATAGATGGAAACCAAAGGCACTGCGCGCATGGGCGCTGCGGGCCAACACAGCGAGAGGGGTTTCTCATGAGCAAGTACGAAGGAACGCAAACCGAGAAGAATCTGCAGGCCGCCTTCGCCGGCGAGTCGCAGGCAACCAACAAGTACACCTATTTCGCGTCGGTGGCGAAGAAGGAAGGCTTCGAGCAGATCGCCGAGATCTTCCGCAAAACGTCGGCCAACGAGCAGTACCACGCCAAGATGTGGCTGCGCGAGCTTGAGGGCATCGGCGACACGGCGGAGAACCTCGAGGACGCCGCAAACGGCGAGAACTTCGAGTGGACCGACATGTACGAGGGCTTCGCGAAGACCGCCGAGGAGGAGGGCTTCCCCGAGCTGGCCGAGAAGTTCCGCCAGGTCGGCGCCATCGAGAAGCATCACGAGGAGCGCTACCGCGCGCTGCTGCATAACGTGGAGACCGCTCAGGTGTTCGAGAAGAGCGAGGTCAAGGTGTGGGAGTGCCGTAACTGCGGCCACATCGTCGTAGGCACCAAGGCTCCCGACGTTTGCCCCGTGTGCAACCATCCGCAGGCATACTTCGAGATCAACGCCGAGAATTACTAGGAAGCAAGCGCGGTGCCGATATCCACCTGAGCTGGGAGAACAACCACCAGGAGAACGGAAAGCGCGGCGCAGACAGCCGTTTACGAAGCATTTAGGATACGCGAAGGATAAGTTGCGCCAGGACATCCATCCCGCGCAATCCCGCCGAATGCAAAACGGGGAAAGCAGGTGCTCCTGCTTTCCCCGTTGTCGTTTGCATCAAAGCATGCAGTCGACGGCTATTCGACGTCGATCTTGCAGACCCAGCCGTGCTTGTCTTCCAGCTTGCCATCCTGGATGCCGGTGAGGGTCTCGCGCAGCTGCTTCATAACCGGGCCGATCTCGGTGCAGCCAGCCGGGAAGACGACCTCCTGGTCGGCGCCGTTGACCTTGTTGTCGATCTGGCCGACCGGGCTGATGACGGCCGCGGTGCCGCACAGGCCGCACTCCACGAACTCGCCGCCTGCAACCTCTTCCCACGTGACGTAGCGCTCGTCAACGGTCATACCCAGGTCCTGGGCAACCTGCACCAGGCTGCGACGGGTGATGGAGGGCAGGATGGAATCGGTGTGGGACTTCGGCACCACCAGCGTGCCGTCCTGCTTCACGAACAGCACGTTCGCGCCGCCGGTCTCCTCGATATAGGTGCGGCTTTGCGAATCCAGGTAGATATTCTCAGCGTAGCCGTTGCGATGCGCCTCCATGGTCGGGCGCAACGACATGGCGTAGTTCAAACCAGCCTTGATGTTGCCGGTGCCGTGCGGTGCGGCGCGGTCATACTCGGACACGCGCAGCTTGATCGGCTTCAAGCCGCCCTTGAAGTACGGGCCGACGGGCGTGACCAGGATGCGGAACGTGTACTCGGGAGCCGGAGCAACGCCGATGACCTCGCCGGAACCGATCATGAACGGGCGCACGTACAGCGTGGCGCCGGAACCGAACGGCGGCACCCATGCGGCGTTCGCCTTCACGACCTCCTTGACGGCCTCGACGAAGCGATCCTTCGGGAAGCCCGGCATCTCAAGACGCTCAGCGGAGTCGAACATGCGGCTTGCGTTCATGTCCGGACGGAAGCAAACGATGGAGCCCTCTTCGGTGGTATAGGCCTTCAGACCCTCGAACACTTCCTGGCAATAATGGAAGATACCGGCGCACTCGGAAAGATGCAGATCGTGGTCGGTGGTGAGACCGCCCTCGTCCCACTCGCCATCCTTCCAATGAGCTTCGTAGCTGTAGTCGGTCTGATGGTAGCCGAAATCAAGGCTGCCCCAGTCAAGATCTTTCTTCTCGACCATCGTGATGCTCCTTCGTGAAAGGGCGCTTTGCGCCCAACGTGCAAATTACGCTTGCCGAATACCTTACACCCAAAGCGAAGGGAAGATGAGGAGCATCCGGCCCTACGGCAGGCCAAAAGGACGCAACCACGTAGGAATTTACCTATTCGAAACAATCAGCGAGCAGGTCGAATCTTGGGAACTCTAGAGGCGCCGCCACGTTACCACCATAGCGAACAACACAATGCGCCGCCTTCTGCCTGCGGCGTAACGTGATCCATCGCACACGTCAGCTCATACAGCAACCCTCAGCGCAAACCGCGCTTGGAGGTGCCGGCCGAAGCTGCTCCACGGCACCACAACCCAGTTCTTCGCCGGCATCCGCAAAACCATCCCCCTTCCCTTCATCCGAGAATCAGCGAATGCGTTGCAGAGAGGCTAGCGCGCAAGCAATACCACCCATCCCCATACATGCCACCAGCCCTTGGACGAACCACGCATGACCCAGACGAGGAGTGACTGCCCTTAAAAGACAAGAGGCCGCCGACAAACGTCGACGGCCTCTTGATGATTCCCTAGCTAACCCACAACGCTAGATACCCACATGATCAGCCCGCTACATGCTGAACAAACCGAATTGCGCAGCAACATAGGCGACCAAGATAACCACCAGCAGCACAGGCGCGATGAACTTCACCATGACGGTGAACATCTTCTCCGCCTTGAACGGACCGGAGGATTTCACCTCGTCGATGATAGCCTTGGGCTTGATGATCCAGCCGACGAACACGCATGCCATCAGCGCCGCCAGAGGCATCATCACGGAGTTGGAGATAAAGTCCAGGAAGTCCAGGATAGTGCTGCCCGGCCCCAGCGGCTCGATGAAAGCCAGCTGGCAATAGCCCAGGTTCACGATCATGGCCATCACGAAAATGAACACCATGGAAGCAATAAGCGCCTTTTTGCGCGTGATATGCGCAGAGTCCTGAACGATGGACACGCAGGTCTCAGTAAGCGAAATGGAGCTGGTCAACGCAGCGAACACCACCAGCAGGAAGAACAGGAAGCCCATGATCGAGGCGATGCCGCCCATCTGATCGAACACGGTGGGCAAGATAACGAACATCAGCGACGGACCCGACTTCGAGGCAACGGCCTCGGCAGAGCCCATGGCAACAAACGCTGCAGGCACGATCATCAAGCCAGCCAGGAACGCATAGCCGGTATCGAAAAGCTCGATACGGCGCACGGACTGCTCCAAGTTGTCGGACTTCTGCATGTAGGAACCATACGTGATCATGATGCCCATGGCCAAAGAGAGGCTGTAGAACATCTGCCCCAGTGCAGCAATGACAAGCTCAACGCTGAACTTGCTGAAATCAGGGGTGAGATAATATGCCAAGCCATCAATAGCGCCGGGCAGCGTAAGCTCGTAGATGCAAATACCGGCCGTCATGACCAACAGCACAGGCATCAGGATACGGTTGGCGCGCTCGATACCGTTCTTCACACCAAGCGCCACAATAGCGAACACGATCAGCAGGAAGGCGATGGCCCAGATAAAGCTCTCCCCACCACCGCTGATAAAGTTGGTGAAGTACGTACCGCCATCGGCCAAGGCCGCAGAGCCATCCATGATGTACGCACCGGCATACTTGAGTACCCAACCGCCGATGATGCAGTAGTACGGCACGATGATGAACGGAATCGCAGAAGTGAAAATGCCGATGAAGGCGTATTTCTTCCCGAAGGATTTGAAAGCGCCAAGCGCGCTTTGCCCGGTTTTGCGACCAAGCGCCGACTCAAGTATCATCAATGTGAAACCGAACGTGACAACCAGCACCACATAGGTGATAAGGAACACGCCGCCGCCGTACTTCGCAGCCAGATACGGAAAACGCCACAGATTTCCCAAGCCGATAGCCGAGGCCGCAGCAGCCAAGATAAACGCCCACTTGCCCGACCAGGACGCACGCGCGCCCCCTGAATTAGCAGACATGTCATTCTCCCATCCTTGCGTGGCGCGATCCTGCGAACATGCCGTAAACGGTCCCGACCCGTCTACGATTCCAAGCTAAAAAGGGCTTGCCGCAAAGCAGATTCACCTACCGCCTTCGGCAGGTCCGCATCAGACCCCGCAAGCGCCGAGCATTTGGTGCCAACATCAACGACACGCACATTCCCCGCACCCGCATTGCGCCAATAAACTATTTGTAGCTTTGAAATTATAGTCCTCACAAAGGGCTTTCGGTGACCAATAAAAATCCAAATCGGGAAGCGGCGCATAACGAAATATAGTGGGCTTACAACGCGAGCGAGGAAAGAGCACGACCGGGCCAAAACCCATCTCGATAACCGAACGCGATACAGAACCGTAACGACGGTCAACACATTGTCGAACCGCAAATGAATCCCCGCATAGGGATTCCCCATGCGCCACTGATAGGCGACCAAGAATACCGGCGCCCTCAACGGTGTAAAACAAAAGAACGGCCCATCCAAGCCGACCGGAATTGCCCGGCACACCCCTAGACGACGTACAAAACGCCGCGAACAAGCCACCTCGAGAACAAAATGGGCTAATGATATTTGAAAGCAAAAATCGCAACATATCAATTAAAGGGAATCAAAGCCAAGAACCCACCTCAAATGCAGAAAGGACCCGCAGTGGGAATCGATCCCCTCTGCGGGCCCTCGGGCGCACGATATGCGGCCGTCCGCGCTTCGCGAACCCGGCCATGTAACAGGTCCGCGAGCACAGGAAACCCTGCGATGGCTTCCCAGACAATATGCCAAGCGCTTTTCAACAGCCCGACAATCTCATAGCCGCGCATAAAGGGCACGTGCGCCACGAAAGCGCGGAGCCGCTGCAATTCCCGATTGCCCCAAACGCGAGAAGGTCCGCAGGGGGAATCGTCCCCTTGCGGGCCTTCTCGGCGCGTGCGGCGCATTCCGCGCGTCTCCTCGCGCGCGGAATGCGCGCAACAAGAAAAGCGCCCTCCGCGAGCGC
>NZ_CAKTVU010000017.1 GCF_934630535.1 uncultured Senegalimassilia sp. | reverse complement strand
AGCGCTTTCGTGCTTGGCGCAAGATTGAATAATACGCTCCTCCCCGGGCCGTGTCCAGAACTATTTCGCGTTGGGCGCTATCTTCACATTCTGCACACATATGGGGTTTGGGAGGGGTTTGCGGCTCGATGAGAACGAATCGGATGCCTGTCTCCTCCCTTACTGATGCAATACCTGCTTTTTACATTCGGTCGTTAGTATTCAATGTAGGTTCGACAGGCTGAACCATGACCGGCAATAGATCATCGCCGGTATCGCTTGTCTGCGTTTTTCGATTACCCGCGCAGGCTGATGATGCTTGAGGAGGTTTAGCATGGGACGCGCGAAGCTTCATCTTGTGAGGTATATGGGCACGTACACCGCCCTGATGTTCGTCAGCTTCTTGTTGTGGCGAGCCGCGGGATGCCCCGCGGGGGCCTTGAGCCTGGAGGCTTCTGCATGGGATGCGGTTTTTGCGACGAGCGCATCGGGCAATCCTCTGGCACTGGCTTCAGACTTCCTTATCCAGTTCTCCCTTGTGGCCTACCCGTTGTATTGCGCGATCAAGGTTATTTGCAAGCGCATCTCGGGTCGTAAACGCGGGCTGCGCAGAGCGCAGGAGGCGCTTTCCTGCGATGCGCCTTCCGTTTCCGTCCATTAGAAGACTATTCGAATCGCCTTGCTGACGGTTTACGTCATGGCTTGCCTTGAGGATTGTTGGGCATTTTTGCGGCATGGCACTTCCGGCATGATTGGATTCCGCAGCTAGGCGTCTTTGCATACTGATAGGGGGGCGTTTGCGTGATCGCAAATGTCCCTATTCTTGGTTCCCGGTGGCCGAATGCACGCTGTCGCGATATTTGACCATCCCTGTTTCTTGCACATGTCAATCTTCGGCAAATGCTGTTTTCTGCGTTTCCGCGCAACGCCCTGCGACTTCGAACGGCTACATAGTTACTATCTTGTGCAGCGCATACCGCACTGTTTATGCGCCCGCCGCTTCGGGGCGCACTTCGCCGCCGTCGAGCACGATAAGCTGGATGAGCAAGGGGTTTGCCCCGAGTGATTCGCAGGTACGCGATTGCAAAAGGCGGCTCGATAGGTCGAAAACACGACAACGACCTATGCCTTGGTCCGTCCGAGCTCATGAAATCGCGCCGATGCGCTGGGGCTTCGAGATGGGCGACCATGGTGGCACAGGACGAGGGCTTACGGGATTTGGTGCAAGTCCTCCTATTGAACGAAGATGAAAGGAACGGCGAATGAGCGCAGAGAACGCTTCGCATATCGATGATTTGAGGTTCAAGGCGGAAAACGAGGACGGCGTTGTGCTGGAATGCGAGGCGCTGCTTATGTTCGATAGCCCGTTTTTCGGGAAAAGCTACATCGTGTACACCGACGGCGGCACCGATGAGGACGGCTTCACGAACGTGTATGCGTCCTCTTACAACAAGGATACGCTGACGGTGCCCGAGGGTTCTGAGTTCGCGTCCATCGACCTGTCCCCTATCGAGGACGACGAAGAATGGAGCATCATCCAGGAGCAGCTCGAGCGCTATCAGCAGGCTGTGGGCGGTGCCGAGCCGCAAGACGGCGAAGACCCGATCCCGCTGATCACCGAGCTGAACAGCGGAGACGAACTGGAGTCTTCATTCGAATACCGTTTCGAGGACGGCAGCACCGTGACGTTTCTGATGGAGCTGAACGAGATGCCGGAAAACGAGCTTGACCTGGTGCGATTCAGCATGCCCGCAAGCGAGCACGAGCGGCTGGTGAACACGTTCCTTCAGGAGCAGTTCGGCGGGTACGACCCTGCCGACTCCGAACAACAACGCACCCGGAAGGTATTAGAAGCCATGGTGGTGAGCCGCGGCGAGAACGGGATGTGCGTGCTGGAGCCCCAGCAATGCCACGTGTTCTACAAGCATCGCAACGACGCGCTGCAGGCGTAACGCGAAAGCGAGAAGAGCGAGGGGCCGAATCCACACGGGCTCGGCCCCTCTTGTTGCGGTTTCCCCCTTGAAGTCAGAGCCGAAATCACAGACCGGCAGCGCTTGCGGGCGTAGCGCGAAAGCGACGAGGAAGCCGAACAATCCATCCGCACCAAGCATTTTGCCGATTATCGTATGAGGAATGCCAAGGCAGGCGGGCTATGCCGCGCGTTCTGCCTGCATCGCAGCGACGCGCTGCAGGCACGACACGAGCGTGACGACGAAGCCGAGACAACCCGTCCACGCCAAGCGCTTTGCCGATCATCGTATACGGAGCACCCAGATAGAAGGCTATGCCAGGCGCTTTGGCGACCATCGCAGGAGGAACGCCGAATTCACGATGACGAAGACGCTGCCGCAGTTATGGACAAGCGCGCCGGATACCGGGTCTAGCACCGCTAAGAACGCAAGGATGATAGCAGCGAAGTTCAAAGCCATGGAGAACGTCAGGTTCGCTTTGATGCGGCGTATCATCTGACGGGAGAGCGCAAGCAAGTGCGGAACTTCGGAGATTCCGCCGTTTACGATGACCAGGTCCGCAGCCTCCACCGCAACATCGCTGCCTACGCCGCCTACCGCAATACCCACGAACGCGCGCTTGAGCGCAGGGGCATCGTTGATGCCATCGCCGATCATGACGCAGGGCGTGCCCTCGCGCTCGGTTCGCTCGATATAGCGCATCTTGTCCTCAGGCTTGCATGAAGCCGAAAACTCCAGGATTCCCGCCGCGTCGGCAACAGTGCGCGACGCAGCTTCGTTGTCGCCGGTCAACAACACAGGCTGCACGCCTGACTCGCGGACCTGGCGCACAGTGTGGCGCGACTCGCGGCGAACGGTGTCGGACAAGGCGACCGCACCGGCCGCCTTGCCATCGACGGCGATATAGGCAATGGTATCGCCGGCATCGCGATGGGATGCAAGGCTCTCGCATTCCCACAAGGCAACGGAAAGACCGGATTCGGACATAAGCGCGACGTTTCCGACGGCAACGTGCTCGCCATCGATTTCTGCGATGACCCCAAGACCGGGCTTCATCTCGAACGCGGAGGGCTCACGCAAATCGACGCCTTCGGCGCGGGCGCATCGCACGACGGCCCGGCCCAGCGGATGCTCGCTGCGCAGCTCCGCAGATGCCAGCAACGTATAGAGCCGGGTTTGGCAAAGAGCATTTACGCCGCAAGGTATAACAGCGCTGACCTGCGGTTTTCCTTCAGTAATAGTGCCCGTCTTATCGAATATGGCACACTTGACGCGCGCAAGGCGCTCAAGCGCATCCCCTTCCTTCACTAGAAACCCGTGCTTGGTTGCGTTTCCTATAGCGGCCACGATAGCCGTGGGCGTCGCTAACACGAGCGAGCAAGGGCAAAAGACCACCAGCACGGTGACGGCACGCAGGATCTCGCCTGTGACCATGTACACCGCTACAGCCGCCGTGAGCGCGCCGACCACGATCCATGTGGCCCAGCGATCCGCCAAGCGCACGATCTTCGCCTTGCCGGCATCGGCGCTTTGCACCAGACGCGCCATGCGCTGGATGGAGCTGTCCTGGCCCGGACGCGTCGCCCGAACATCGATGGCGCCGAACTGGTTGGACGTGCCCGAGGACACTTCGCTGCCGGGCTGCTTGTCCTGCGGCATGGGCTCGCCGGTGACCGCGCTTTCGTCGATGCTGGTGTTGCCGCTCACCACCACGCCGTCGACCGGCACCGTTTCGCCCGGCAGCACGCGCACCAGCGCGCCCAACTGCACATCATCGGCCGCGATCTCGCGTTCTTCGCCATTCTCGCCCACCACGCGGGCCGTGCGCGGCGTGAGCTCCACGAGCTTTCGGATGCCGCGTTGAGCGCGGCCCACGGTCAGCTCCTCCAGCAGACCTCCCAGCTGCATGATCACGGCGACCTCGCCGGCCGCGAAGAACTGCCCGACCGCCAGAGCGGCGATCAGCGCGATGGAAACGAGCAGGTCGGCTTTCACGTCGAACTCCGTGACCAGCGCGATGACCGCCTCGATGACGATGGGCACGCCGCACAGCAGCACCGCCAGCCACGCCGGGTCGATCGGCAGCGAATCGGACGCGAAGAAGCTGGCCAGCAATGCGGCAGCGGAGATGAGTATGAACACGATGTCTTTGCGCACCCCTCCCTTCCCCAGCAGGTTCTCAAGCGGCTCGAAATAAGGCTTCAGGCTTTCCATTCCCAGATTCTCTTCCTAACTTGAAGGTCGTTACCGAACATATAGTTCGGTATAATCCAGCAAGTACGGTATTGGGAACATGCAACCATCGCCGAATGCAAGTTACCGAACGGTTCGGCAAAAGTGTGCGAAAGGGAACGGATCATGGATCGCCGTCAGAGAAAAACGCGCAAAGCGATATACGGCGCTTTCGAAGAATTGATGGCTCAGCAGCATTACAGCGCCGTGACCGTGGCGCAGATCATCGAGCGGGCCGACGTGGGGCGCAGCACGTTTTACGCGCACTTTGAGACGAAGGACGATCTGCTCTCCGAGATATGCCGCGAGATGTTCGACCACATCTTCGAAGGCGTGAACGAATACTGCGTGACGCACGCAAACCTGGCAACGGAGAGCATCGAGGGGAAGCTGGCCCATTTGCTGTACCACTTGCGGGACACGCACAGCGGGGTGTGCGGCAAGCTGGTGCGCGAAGGCGAGCCTATCTTCACGCGCTATTTCGAGCAGCAGCTAGCGACGCTGTTCGCGAAAAGCGGGCCGGTGGCGCCCGCGGGCATGCCCGTCGACTTGATGTGCGTGCTGCGCGTGAGCGCATTCTCACATACGGTGACCTGGTGGTTCGACAATGGCGCGCAGGCGTCACCCGAGCAGGTGGCCGCATGGTACGCGCAAGGCATGGGGCTATAGGGCGCGAAGGACGAGCCTTTGCCCGAACGCAGGAAAGCCGCCCGAGGGCGGCTTTCCTGGTTTAGCGAGTTGTTTGCGAAGCGGGCAAACCTTCGTTTGCGGGTGGAGCGCAGCCCTTGGGCAACACGCGGTCTTGCTCGACGGCCTACGGCTATCGGCCGGCGCTCAGCTTCGCTTGGCGAGCGGCAAACCTGCGCCTACAGGTGCAGGACGCGGTCCTTGATCTCCTGGGTGCGGCCCTGGTTCCAGAACTGGGTTCCGATGTATCCGCAGGTACGGCGCGCGACGTTGAGCTTCTCCTGGTCGCGGTTGCCGCACTTCGGGCATTCCCACACGAGCTTGCCGTCGTCCTCGACGATCTGGATCTCGCCGTCGTAGCCGCATTCCTGACAGTAGTCCGACTTCGTGTTCAGCTCCGCGTACATGATGTTGTCGTAGATGTACTGCATGACGCGAATGACGGCCTTGAGGTTGTCCTGCATGTTGGGCACCTCGACGTAGCTGATTGCCCCGCCGGGGGAAAGGCGCTGGAAGGCGCTTTCGAACTTCAGCTTGTCGAACGCGTCGATCTTCTCGGTGACGTGCACGTGGTAGCTGTTCGTGATGTAGCCCTTGTCCGTGATGCCCGGGATGATGCCGAAGCGGCGCTGCAGGGCCTTCGCGAACTTGTACGTGGTGGACTCGAGCGGCGTGCCGTACAGCGAGAAGTCGATGTTGGTGGCCGCCTTCCACTCGGCGCACTTGTCGTTCATGTGCTGCATGACCTCCATGGCGAACGGAGTGCCCTCGGCATCGGTGTGGCTGTGGCCCGTCATGTACCTGACGCACTCGTACAGGCCGGCGTAGCCCAGGCTGATGGTGGAGTAACCGCCGTAGAGCAGCTTGTCGATGGGCTCGCCCTTCTCAAGGCGCGCGAGCGCACCGTATTGCCACAAGATGGGCGCCGCGTCGGAGAGCGTGCCCTTCAGGCGATTGTGGCGGCACATGAGGGCCTTGTAGCACAGCTCGAGGCGCTCGTCGAAGATCTGCCAGAACTTGTTCATGTCGCCGTACGAGGAAAGCGCCACGTCAGGCAGGCTGATGGTGACGACGCCCTGGTTGAAGCGGCCGTAGTACTTCGGCTTGCCCGGTTCGTAGTTGCCGGCGTTGGCCACGTTGTCGTAGCCGTTGCCGGAGCGGTCGGGCGTGAGGAAGCTGCGGCAGCCCATGCAGGTGTAGCAGTCGCCGTTGCCCTCGGTCTCGCCCTTCGACAGCTTCAGCTCGCGCATCTTCTTCTCGGAGATGTAGTCGGGGACCATGCGCTTGGCCGTGCACTTCGCCGCCATCTTGGTGAGGTAGAAGTACGGGCTGTCCTCGGTGATGTTGTCCTCCTCGAGCACGTAGATGAGCTTGGGGAACGCCGGGGTGATCCACACGCCTTCCTCGTTTTTGACGCCCTCGTAGCGCTGAGCGAGCGTTTCCTCGATGATCATGGCGAGGTCGCGCTTCTCCGCTTCGCTGCGCGCCTCGTTGAGGTACATGAAGACGGTGACGAACGGCGCCTGGCCGTTGGTGGTCATGAGCGTGACCACCTGGTACTGGATGGTCTGCACGCCGCGGCGGATCTCGTCGCGCAGGCGGCCCTCGACGACCTCGGTGATGCGGTCGGCGTTGGCCTCGAGGCCCAGCGCGTTGATCTCCTGCAGCACCTGACGGCGGATCTTCTGGCGGCTGACCTCGACGAACGGCGCGAGATGGGTCAACGAGATGGACTGGCCGCCGTACTGGCAGCTGGCCACCTGGGCGATGATCTGCGTGGCGATGTTGCACGCGGTGGAGAAGCTGTGCGGGCGCTCGATGAGCGTGCCTGAGATGACGGTGCCGTTTTGCAGCATGTCCTCCAGGTTGACCAGGTCGCAGTTGTGCATGTGCTGCGCGAAGTAGTCGGAGTCGTGGAAGTGGATGATGCCCTCGTTGTGGGCCTCGACCACGTCGGCCGGCAGGAGCAGGCGCATGGTGATGTCCTTGGACACTTCGCCCGCCATGTAGTCGCGCTGCACGGAGTTGACCGTGGGGTTCTTGTTCGAGTTCTCCTGCTTGGCTTCCTCGTTGTTGCACTCGATGAGCGACAAGATCTTGTCGTCGGTGGTGTTGGACTGGCGCTTGAGCGTTTGGTTGTAGCGGTAGATGATGTACTTGCGCGCGACGGAGTAACGGCCCTGCGCCATGATCTGATTCTCGACCATGTCCTGGACCTCTTCCACGGACACGGTATGGCCCGAGCGGCTGCAAAGCCACTCGACGCTGTGCGCCGCCAGCGCGATCTGGTCTTCGGTCAGGCGCTCCTCGGGAACGACGTCCCCGTTGGCACCCTTGATGGCGTTGACGATCTTGTTGATGTCGAACGTCGCCTCGGAGCCGCTGCGCTTGATGATCTTCATGCCGCTCACACCCTTCTTGCTTCTCGCGCAAGGTGCCTGGCGGGCGCCTTGCGGATTACCTTCATCCGAGCGCAAAAGGCCACACAGGGCATGACCTGCGCGTTCGGAAATTTCGTGAAAATTTGCGACCTCGATACGTTCGGGTCGCTTGGTCGGTGTCCCTATCATACGCTATTTCGCCCCAATATGTTGTGTTTTATTCCGCTGAAAAATCCATGGATGGGGGTATGGGGTTGTTTTCCACCATCGCTGTAAAACCGCGAAACCCCCGGTCGGCATTCGTAAAGCAGCATTTTTCGGAAGCGATTTCGGCAGTGGTTTTCCACCATCGAAAACGGTGCGGATTTCGGCGAAAGGGGCGGCAAACGCATGGGTTTCGCGACACTTTCGCAAGAAGGGGTTGACGCGGCCGGGCTTCTAGTTAGGGGTGCGGTTGGGCGGGGCGAGGCGGAAGGCAGGACGGTTTCGGACGCTTCCCGAGAGCCGGCGCCTGTTAGCAGGAGGAGGCCGGCTTTTCGGACGCGTTTCCCCGACCCGGAGCCGACATGGATGGCGATGGAGAGGGCAACTTCGGCCCTTTCCCCGCGAAACCGCCCAGAACATGGCTTCTATTGTTAAAAAATCTCGCGAACCGCAAGTCACCCATGACATACCCGGTGCGCGTGCTTAGTATGGGTGTATTTCAAAAGCGCCTTGCCGCTCGGCGGGCTGAAAGACCGTGCGGCAGGCGATGCAGGAGGGTCGGCATGATGGATAAAGGAAAGCGCGCGAATGGCGCGGCGGCGGGCGAAACCGCCGGTTCGGAACTCGATGAGAAGCGTATCGCGAACAAGCTCGCCGTCGTGGGGGTAAGCGGCAACATGGCGCTGTCGGCGTTCAAATTGTTCGCGGGCATATTCGGCAACTCGGCAGCCATGGTTTCGGACGCCGTGCATTCGCTGTCCGACGTGTTCGCCACCGCTATCGCGTTTCTGGGCGTGAGGATATCGCAGCGCGACGCGGACGAGAGCCACCCTTACGGCCATGAACGTTTCGAGTGCCTGGCATCCATGGCGCTTGGCCTGATATTGGCCGCAACGGGCGCCGGCATCGGGTTCGCGTCGATCCAGTCGATCGCCACGGGCGCGTACCAGCATGCGACGGCCCCCGGCTGGCTGGCGCTATCGGCCGCGGTGGTGAGCATCGTCGCGAAGGAGGGCATGTTCTGGTACACGCGGTACTGGGCGCGCGCCATGAACTCCGACGCGTTCATGGCAGACGCTTGGCACCACCGCTCCGATGCGCTGTCGTCGGTCGGCGCGCTTGCGGGCATCGGCGGCGCCATGCTCGGCTGGGGCGTATGCGACCCGCTGGCATCCATCGTCATCTGCCTGATCATCTTCAAAGTGGCCTTCGAAGTGCTGCGCGATGCGGTGGATAAGGTGACCGACACGCCTTGCGCGCCCACGTTCGAACTTGAGGTGCGCGATTGCATCCTGGCGCAGGACGGGGTGATGCGCATCGACGCGCTGCGCACGCGTAAATTCGGTAACAAGGTATATGTGGACGCCGAGATAGCCGTGGACGGGCAGCTGCGGCTGGTGGACGCCCACGCGATAGCCGAGCACGCCCACGATGCCGTCGAGCAGCGCTTCCCCACCGTGAAGCACATCATGATCCACGAGAATCCCGCGTAAGGGCAGCAAGCGCGACGGCTTTTGCGGGGGAGTTGCGAGGGGGCGCGGCGCGCCCGCAAGCGCTGTCGGGAGAGCGAAGGCGAACCGCGCTGCCGGAATGCAGCTGGAGCGTTGCCGACGCGATAAAGGGCGGGCACGACGATGGCAGTCAAACCAGCAAGCGTCACCGAGACATCTGGGGCAATGGCCCTGGGGATCGTCGGCGTGTTGCAAGGATAGGGACTCCGATTGCGCAGGCTACGGGGATTCGCATATAACCAGGTGGGAGAGCCGTCAAGGATAGGGGCAACCTGCGGTTGCGGGCGCCGACATCGAAAATGCAAACTGAAAACGGTTCCGCAACCGGGCTTTACGGAGTACCTTGGAAAGCGGATTTGGGGTAGATACTTGCCCGATTATCTTCGATTCAGATAATGCCCTGGAAGGAGCCGCATGGATAAGGGAATCGCCCGACGATTGGCCGCCCGACGCAAGCAGGCGGGGCTGTCGCAGGAAGCGCTGGCGGACAAGCTAGGCGTGAGCCGCCAAGCGGTATCGAAATGGGAACGCGCCGAAAGCCTACCGGACACGGACAACCTTATCGCACTGGCAGCTTTGTATGGTTTGACACTTGACGAGCTGCTATGGAGGGAGGCCGGCGAAAGCGATTCGCGGGTCTCGCAGCCCGCGTCGGATGCGGCGGAAACGTCGGGGACGAGCGCCGACGAAGGCTTTTCGCAAGGAAAGCCAGGCGCCGTAGAGGACAACCGCGACGACGGTGATCGCGATTCCGAAGCGAGCGACAACGACCAAGCAGGAGGTAGTGCGGACAGCAGCACGGACGGCGCTGCTTTCGGATCCAGCCGCAACGACAACGATGCCGAAAGCGACAACAGCCAGGGACACGGCAAAGGCGACGATTACGCGCATGTCTCGTTTCGCGATGGGATTCATGTTCGCAATACGAAAAAGGGAGAAGAGGTGCACATCGGCTGGAGCGGCGTACATGTGACCAACCGCAAAAAAGGCGAGGAAGTGCACGTGGGATGGGATGGCGTGCATGTCGAGCAGCCGAATGCAAGCGGAACCGCCGACGATCCCAAATCCGTGCACGTTGACAGCAGCGGCGTGATCATCGGAGAACAGTATTTCGAGAACTGGCACGAAGCGCACAAGGCATTCGGGCGCAAGCCCGAACGCGCTTGGCGCAGCTTCCCCTTCCCGCTGGTAGTTTTGGTTGCATATCTGCTGCTGGGACTGTTCACCAATGCATGGATTCCCGGGTTGATGCTCGTCTTCGCCGTTCCGGCATACTACGTTATCGGCAACGCGTGGGAGAAACGAAGGATATCGCGCCTGATAGGCGGCCTGTATCTGATCGGCGCCATTGCCTGGTTCTGCTGGATGGCGTTCGCGCTCAATCAGGCACATCCCGCATGGGTCGTGTTTTTGACCATTCCCGTAGTCGAAATCCTTTGCGCCTGGAGCAGGAAGACGTGGAAGCGCCGCCGAAAGGCAAAAACAGGCAACCAATAGCAAGGGAAGCGATGCTGCAGTTAGGCGAAATGCAACCGGAGCGATGTCGGGCCATCCAAGATCGCCGGCTTGACGAATCGTCGGCGTGTTACGGGGATGAGCCGGGGCGCTCCCCTATTCGCTATACTGGGGCGCATGGCAAGTTACCAACATATATCGCACGGGTTTGAGCCCGTGTTCGACGAGCGTTCGCGGATTTTGGTGCTGGGATCGTTTCCCTCGGTGCTTTCACGCGAGAACGCGTTCTACTACGGCAACCCGCAAAACCGCTTTTGGCGCGTGATGGCCGCATGTTTGGGCGAATCCGTGCCGCAAAACGAGGGGGATCCGGGCGACGACGGACAACCTTTGATGTTTGAGGAGTCCATTGCGGCGAAAAGGCGCCTGCTCCTTGAGCACGGCATCGCCTTATGGGACGTTATAGCCTCATGCGACATCAAGGGATCAAGCGACGCGAGCATCAAGAACGTGGTGCCCGCGCAGGTGGAGCGCGTGCTGGAAGCGGCGCATATCGGCGCCGTGATCTGCAACGGGGGCACGGCCGGACGGCTGTACAAGCGCTACCTGCAATGGCAGGTGGGGCTGGCAGCGCATGTGCTTCCCTCAACGAGCCCTGCGAACGCGGCTTGGCAGCTGGAGCGTCTAACCGCACGCTGGCAAGAGGAGCTCCTGCCGCTTTTGGAGGCCGCAAAAACCGGAACATTGGGTGAAGTTCCATCGCCGAGCAGCATCAAGCGCGGGTTCGTGACGGCTGGCGCGAAAGCCGTGGCGACTGGCGAAAGCCGCGTTGACGTCGTCACCGTGCGCGTCCCTTCCCCACCCGCATCGAACTATGCGGTGCACAAAAGCATGCAGGGCAACAAGCGGGCGAACACAAAACCCGAGCTGCTGGTGCGCAAACGTCTGCGAAAGGCGGGGCTGACGGGCTATCGGCTGCAATGGAAGGTACCCGGACATCCCGACATCGCGTGGCCGGGCAAACGCGTCGCAATCGAGGTGCGGGGCTGTTTTTGGCATCGCTGCCCGCATTGCAAACCGAGCGCGCCGAAGAAGAACGTCGAGTATTGGGAGGCGAAATTCGCCCGCAACGTCGAACGCGACACCGAGAACGTGCACAAGCTCGAAGAGATGGGCTGGCGCGTGCACGTGATCTGGGAATGCCAGCTGAAAAAGAACGCCATCGACGCCACGATGGCTGATTTGTTGCCGAAGCTTGCGGCTGAGCTGGGGAAAGAGCTTGTTGACGACAGCGATTGGGCGACCGCACAAAACGATGGGGACCGAAACGAAAGCGCCGCGAATGCACAAGCAATGCGAACCCTTGACACCTCGCGGGCCGCAGATTCCACAGAAGCAGGTGGCGCCGCAGGGGCGACCCGCTGCTCAGCATCGCCGCAAGACGACAAGGACCCGTGCGCGGAAGCGCCGGATGCTTCTGCAAGCGAGCACCACGACGATGCGACCCGCACAATGGCCAAACGTCATTTCATGTACGTGATCGAATGCGCCGATGGCAGCCTGTACACCGGGTACTCCCCTGACGTGCAGGCGCGGTTCGCCGCGCATCAAGCGGGCACAGGCGCGAAGTACACGCGCGGGCGCGGGCCGCTGAACCTGCTGGCCGTAGCTGAATTCGCCACCAAACACGACGCCATGAGCGCGGAGTATCGCTTCAAGCGCCTAAGCCGCGACCGCAAAGACGAGCTGCTGGCGAAAGCCGCCGAACCCGAAGCCGATTTCGCAAAGCTGCTTCAAAAGGAGTTCGGGCTTTAGGGAGGCAGGCGGAGCATCGAGCGAACGCGCCGCAAATCGCATGAAAGTCGACGCTTCCGTGCCCGCTGTCTGAATCAACGCACATCAATCGCCACCGAATACCATGAGCAAAAACTTGGCAAACAGGTCATTTCACCTGCGGAACGGCGCTTTCAAAACGCAAAACTAGCACCGCTCCGGCAAAGCCGATCGCAGCCGCTTGAGAAACTCCTCACAGGCGCGGGAACGCAACCGATACTTCTTCCAGATGAGGAACGATGCAATCTCGAGCGGAGGGTCGAGCGGCACGAAGCGCAAATCGCGAGAGCCGTCGATCTGCAGAAGATGGTCGATGCCCATGGCGCAGGCGGCACCCGAACGCACGAGATGCGATGCGTTGCCGATAAGGTCGAACCGCCCCACTACGTCGAGAACTTCCGGGTCTATCGCCCCGCCCGACCACGCCGCAAGGTCAACCGCCCTGTTCGAGGTGCGCGAACTCAGCAAAAGCGGCATCTTCGCAACATCGTCTGGGGTAGCTGAGCGCAATGCTCCCCAAGGCCCGTCGGCTGCCACCGCAACGCCCACGCGATCGGGGTTCGGCATGCGAATCCACTCGTGCTTCTCAAGATTGACAGGCTCTATGACGAGCGCAAAATCCAGGAGGCCGCGTTCCAAACGCTCCTCCACCGCATCGGCGTTGCCGGTATATAGCTCGCACGTCACACCGGGATGATCGCGCCGCAAAGCCGCGAACACGTCGAGCACGAACCGCATCGCCTGCGTTTCGCCCGCGCCGATGCGGATGTTCCCCGAGATTCCAAACTCCCTGTCGGCAAGCTCCCCTTCGGTTTGCTCGACCAGGGACACGATTTCCTCCGCACGCTGACGTAAACGCATCCCATCGCCCGTGAGCACGCACGATCGATTCGTGCGCTCGAACAACTCCACGCCCAGCTCGCGTTCCAGCTCCGCGATCTGCCGCGAAAGCGTGGGCTGCGTCACGTGCAGCACGTTGGCCGCCTCGGTCATATTCTGCTCGCGTGCGACGGCGAGAAAATAGCGCAGCGTTCGAAGCTCCATGGTCCACCCCTCCTATCAAGCTGACTAGAAATCTCGAGATTCACTGCTTTGATATTCGTTTTCCGTATGTCCATATAGTACGTATAGGTATTTAACATTTCAATCTTCGGCACTTACTGTGGTGTATGGAAAACATCAACCGATAGAGACGAGGAATACATGCAGTACACCACCCTGGGCGATTCCGGCATCGAAATCTCGAAGCTTTGCCTTGGCGGCATGAGCTTCGGCGAAGCAAGCCCGGACTTCCACCAATGGACCATCGGGCCCGATGAGACGCAAGCCGTCATCGAACGCGCGCTCGATGCGGGGATCAACTTCATCGATACGGCGAATTGCTACAGCTTCGGCACGAGCGAGGAATATATCGGAGCAGCGCTGCGCAACCTTGGCGTGGCGCGCGACAAGGTTGTCCTTGCCAGCAAGGTCCACTTCAACGAAGGCGGCCTGTCCGCGGCGGCGATCAAGCGAGAGATCGAGGGCTCGCTTACGAGGCTCGGCACTGACTACCTGGACCTGTACATCATCCATCGCTTCGACTACGACGTGCCCATGGAGGAAACCATGGAAGCCCTGAACGACCTGGTGCGCGAAGGAAAGGTGCGTGCCCTCGGCGCAAGCGCCATGTACGCGTATCAGCTGCACAACCTGCAGGACGTGGCCGACGCGCACGGTTGGACCAGGTTCTCCAGCATGCAATGCCACTACAACCTGCTGTACCGCGAGGACGAGCGCGAGATGTTCCCCGTCTGCCGCCAATTTGGGATGGCCGTCACGCCGTACAGCCCCTTGGCCTCCGGCCATCTGTGCCGGCCTACGTGGGAGAGCGAAAGCACGCGCGGAACCACCGACAAGACCATGGTGAACAAATACGATCGCGACCGAGATATCGACATGCCCATCGTGAAGCGCGTTGCCGAAATCGCTGCCGCGCATGATGCGACGATGTCGCAGGTGGCGCTTGCCTGGCATTGGGCCCGCGGTATCGAGTCCCCCATCGTCGGCTGCTCGAAACCCGAGCGCGTAGACGACGCCGTTGCCGCCCTTGAGCTTAAGCTCTCGCCCGAGGAGGTCGACTTCCTTGAGGAGCTTTACCAGCCGCATGAGCTTGTGGGCCCCAAAGGCCGTCCCGGCGAGAAGCAACTTGCAGGCACCACCAAGGTGAAGCTAACCCGTTAGCGACCATGAACGACAAGACTGCCTGCTGTTTGCGCGACGCAGGTTGCGACGAGACGCTCATCGGCGCGATTGCCGACGCACCAAGCGGATGCGCGCGCATGCAGCTGCTTAAGGAGCATCGTCGCAAGCTGCTCGCCGACATCCATGCAGGGCAAAAGAGGCTCGAATGTCTGGATTACCTTATGTACCGGCTGCAAAACGGCGATGACGACATTTGAGCCCGCGCAAATCACTGCAAACCTCAAACACATTCCAACCGAAAGGAACCTATCATGGCTGTGAAGCAAACCGCCGGGCACGATGCCCTTGGCACATTCGCCCCCGAATTCGCCCATCTCAATGATGACGTGCTGTTCGGAGAGGTGTGGAGCCGCGAAGACAAGCTGCCGCTTAAGCTGCGCAGCATCGTCACCGTAAGCGCCCTCATTGGAAAGGGCATCACGGACAGCTCTCTGAAATACCATCTTGCGAGCGCCCGGAAAAACGGAGTCACGCAAGAGGAAATGGCCGAGATCCTGACCCATATCGCGTTTTATGCCGGGTGGCCCAACGCATGGGCGGCGTTCAACATGGCGAAAGAGGTTTACGGGAACGACGAAACAGGCAGCAAAGCCGACAGCCAAGGCGGCTTCTTCGGCCTGGGCGAGTCCAACGAAGCCTTCGCCCCGTACTTCATCGGGCAAAGCTACCTGAAAGCGCTTACCGGGCCCGACGACTACCTGCCCATATTCAACGTGACCTTCGAGCCGGGCTGTCGAAACAACTGGCACGTCCACCACGCAAGCAAAGGCGGCGGCCAGGTGCTGATCTGCGTGGACGGCGAAGGATGGTATCAGGAAGAGGGCAAACCCGCCCAGCGTCTGCATCCTGGCGACGTGGTGGAGATTCCCGCGAACGTCAAGCACTGGCACGGCGCCGCCGCCGATAGCTGGTTCAGCCACCTGGCCTTCGAGCACCCCGGTGAAGACACGAGCAACGAATGGCTTGAGCCGGTGAACGACGACGTTTACAACGCCCTGGAAGCATAAACCGCTACCGGCACATTCGAGAACGGACCTGGCGCGCGATCAGCTGTGCGCCAGGTCGTAGAGCTCGCGGATGTCTTGAGGCAAGCCGTCGGGGATGATTTCGGCGAGACGTTCTTCTCCGCCGTCGTTTTGAGCGGTTTCGTAATACCAGCACTTGAACTCCACCATGGCGAGTGCTCTTTGAAGGCGCGCAATCTCCTGCTCGGTCCTTTCCTTGCGCGCCTCGAAGAGCTGTTTTCGCTCGGCGTACGTGGACGGGCCCTCTTGGACCATGTCGACGAAGCGCTTGATGTCCTTGATTTCAAGCCCCGTCTTCTTGAGGCATTCGATGACGCGGAGCAGCTCAAGCTCGTTTTCGCCGAACCGGCGGATGTTGCCCGCGCGCTCTAGATTGGGGAACAGGCCTTCCTTGTCGTAATAGCGCAACGTGGATACCGGGATGTCGAACATCTCCGAGACCTGTCCGATCGTATACATGGCGGCTTCCTTTCGAGAATGTTTAAACCTAAAGCAAGGTTTAAGGAACGACTGCAGGAACATCATACCATGCACGCAATTGGGAGAACACGGCGCTTCGATCAGCAGCCGCGACGCCCGTTCTCCGGTTTCGCAACACCGCTCACATCCTGCGGCTGCCGTTTGAGCTCGGCGGCCGCTATTCCCCGAGCTTGTTCGGCGGGGCGGATTCCCCGTTGCCGATTGCTCCGCTCGTATCTTGCAGTCGGTGCTTGAACGCGGCAGGAGAACGCCGCGACGTTCTTTTGCTCCCGCAAAAGCGACATTTTCGCCCGCAAAGAACCCGCTAAACATCCTTCTTCTCGAAAATGCAGATGCTGAGCTTGCAACTTGCCGCATAGATTGCCAGGGAAACGACAATCAGCGCAGCTAGCGAAGCGATCGGATGATAGGATATCCAGTCAGCCAGGCCGCCAAACACATCGGGCAAAACGAATTGCGACGCAACGTAGATAAGACATCCGATGAACATGAGTGCACAGCCGATATAGCGCACACCTTTCGAGCCGCCGAACTTTATCGAGAACGGTTGGGCAATAGCAACAAGAACCAATACGATAGCCGTGGAAGCCACGCACGCCGAGAAAATCTCAGGTGTCGATGTCTGCTCCATCTCAATCCCCACAGCAGGAAATGCTAAAACACATGCCATGGTGACCGAAAACAAGGCAACCAGCGCAGCCAACGAACAAGCAACGATTGACAAGTAACGTCCAACAACGATATCCCGACGCGCGAGCGGAAGCGCGGCGCGATAACGCAGCCATCCGTTTTGATCGTCGTAACCGAACAGCGAGAACATAACGAGTATGGGCACCATCGCACATGCCGCAGACGCCCCGGCATATGATCCCATTCCAAAGCACATGATCACGCACACGAACACGATCGTCACCGTCAAAACCGGAGCCATGGTACGGATAATCGCCAATTCGGATTTCACGGCAGCCAACATCAGCGGCCCCCTTTCAACATGAAGTGCAAGTAATCGCCTACATTTGCGCGATCGCAGGCAACCTCGGGAAACGCCTGCGCGAATTCGAAACGGTTCGGGACGAGCACATCGCAGCTGAACTCGCGCTTAGCCACGCGCGCACCCGGCACGCATTCAAGGACCTCCGCCACCTGGCCAGCCGCGCAATGCGCGATACCCGCGGTATCGGTAATGGTTTCGCGCGGCACGTCGAAGATGATCCGCCCCGCATCGATGCCCACGATACGATCGGCAACACGCTCCAAGTCGGAAGTGATGTGGCTGGAAAGCAGCACGCCGCGTTCGCCGTCGCCCACAAACTCCTGCACCATGTCGAGAATCTCATCGCGGGCCAGCGGATCGAGACCCGCTGTTGCTTCATCAAGAAGCAACAGGTCAGCGCCATGCGAAAGCGCTACCGCGACCTGAAGCTTCATGCCCATACCACGCGAAAGCTCCTTCACCTTCGTCTTCGGGTCTATGCCGAACCGCTCGATAAGGCCATTGAACAGCGGATCGTCCCATTGCGAGAACGCCGGCTTCAAGCATGTCACCACCTGGCAGATGCGCAGCTCTGATGGAAACGGGCACGTATCGAGCACAACGCCGATACGAGAGCGAACAGCGCGCTGAACCTGGTCCGAAGCATCGGTTCCAAATGGTTCACCGAACAGCCTGACCTCGCCCGCGCCGATGTGCTGCAAGCCCAAGGCCACGCGGGTCATCGTAGTTTTGCCTGCCCCGTTCGCGCCGACGAAGCCGACGATTTCGCCAGGGGCAACGGCGAGGTTTACGTCGCGCAGTGCGAACGAGTCGCTCAAGTCGCAACTCACGTGCCGTATGTCCAGAAGATTCGTCATGAAGCCTCCCCTTTCCCGCATTGTTCAGATTCCCCATCTGCGATCAAATCGAGCATCTCGTGCAGTTCTGCACGAGAAACTCCCAGGTCAAAAGCCTGAGCAGCAGCCTTTGCCAGCATTTCCTCGATGCGGCGCAGTTGCTCTTCGCGCAGCATCTCATGGCTACCCGAGGCGACGAAGCAGCCTTTGCCTTGCACGGTTTCAATGAAGCCCTCCGCTTCCAAATCGGAGTAGGCGCGTTTGGTGGTGATGACGCTCACGCCAACGCCGTTCGCCAACGCCCGAATGGAAGGGAGCTTTTCGCCGCATGCCAAAGCTCCTGAAAGTATCTGACTTTTGACCTGCGAGGATATTTGCTCGTAGATGGGCTTGTCGCTGGTGTTCGAGATGATGATGTCCACGGTCGGCCTTTCGTGTATATAACCGATAAGCACAGTATATATACACTATGCACAGTTATGCAAGTCAGAATTTGGCAAAACACCCGTGAGCCCCAGGATGATTCCGAAGCCCTCACCGGTGATTCAGCGGAATCGTCGAAAGTGGCGCGCTAAAGCCAGAAAGGGGGGCGAGCGGTTCATCACCGTTCACCCCCACGCGTTAACGACGCGCCGAAGACTGCAAGCGAAGTGGCGGGCGACGTCATGCCGCTCGCCACTCGCTTTCGCTCGCCTTGTTTAGCGCTTTACCAGCGTGACCGCAATGGTGTTCAGATAGTCCAGCGCTCCCGCTTTGACGGCTGCCCTGTCGCCGCGAGCGTACTCGTTTTCGCAGGCGATCCAGTCCGCCCACGCCTCGCGCGTGCACGTCATTTCGTGCATATCCTTGATAACCGCACCGGGCGTTTTGCCGATCATGGCTTGCCACCAGGTCATATCGTGCATGTACTCAAGCTGCTCGGGAGTCCATGAGGCAAGCAAGCATGCCGGCAGCGCATCGTGGCAATCGCGCACCATGCCGGGAATGGAGAGGTAGATCCTCCCGCCCGGCTTTACGTAAGGAAGAAGCTTTTCGCCGAGATACCGCGGATCGCGGCCGAAATAGTTGTAGGAGTCGATGCTTACCACCGCGTCGAAAAACTGCGGTTCAAACGGCAAGCCTTCCGCCGCGTCAGCCTTGATGGGGTGGATTTGCCCATCCGGCACGCCCATTCGGCGAAAGAAAGCGCGGTTTTCGGCGGGGTCGCTCCACAGGTCGACGGCGTACACGTCGAACCCGTACTCGCGCGCGAGCATCACGCTTGTGATGCCAGAGCCGGATCCGAGGTCGCATACGCGCGAGCCTTTTGCGATTTCGGCGCCGCAAAGCAGCTCTTCGCAAAGCTTAAGCGGGTTGGGCCCCATGATCTTGGAGCGGACGAGATTGATATCGAAGCTGTTCGCTTTTGGGAAGTTGTTCATTGTTGTTCCTGTTCGTTGTGATGATAGTGAAACAGGTATGGAACGGCGCAATAACGCGGGACCTTGATGCGGCCTTCTTTGAAGCGTTATGCGATTAACCGTTCCCTAAAGAACAATGACCAAAAAGACATCCCCTAAGGCGTGTTCGTTTGAGGCCTTTTGCCTCCCTTGGACGCGGCGAGCTGCAGCCACGGCGACCGCAATTTTCCGCATCTGAATGAACTTACATTACCACGTTTTGCCTTCGATTTTCAGTCTTGTTCCAGCTGCGTAATGGATGTATTAGGCATTATCCGACAAATTGAAGGAGTGCCATGAACGCATTATTCCCGCTTCCGAACATCTTGCTAGAGCGAAGCTCGATCCCACCGCAAACGATGGACGAGCTACGGTCTCGCGGCATAAATCTCTCCCCGGCGCAGATTTCGCAATTAGAAACGCACCGAAAAGAACTGCTGGCAGAGCACGAACGCTTTGAGTTCGACACGTGGGGGCTTCGCGTCTTGCTTGAGGAGCTTGCAAGCAGCGAGACAATCTACCCGGACGAATTCGCAAGCGTAGCCCAATCGGCGATCACCCTGTTCTACGAGATTCGCGACGTCGTCGATCCCACCATCGGCGACGAGGAAATTGCGGAGTCCATCGTCAGCGAAATCGTTCAAAAGCAAGGCTGCATCGAATGCCTCGACTCGTTTGAGCTGGCATCTTCTCCTTCCATCAAGCAGCCTTCCCTTGCTGAAGAGCTCATGCAAGACGAAGCGGAAATGACTTATTGCTGGAATAGCGAAGACTGGGAATACGACGAATACGCACCCGGATGGGACGGCGAAGCATGGGAGGACGACTGTGAATAGCCACGAAGGACCCTTGGCGAACCGACCACGGCGCAAGATTCAGAAAAAAGCCCTCCAGAACTTCGACTACCTTTATCGCAAGCTCATTCGGCTCTATACAATGGGAAGCACGGGGTCGGTCTCGAAGCTCGAGGCAGTGCAGATTGCAGAATCGCTATCGTTCGTGCTGGGGATTCATGGCGACGGCGATCCTAGCGCGTTGGAAGCATTAGCCGAACAAGACCCGGACGCGCTTTTTCGGCGCAAACAAGCCGAACTGTCAACCCGCGTCGACCGCGCCCTAGACACGTGGCGTGCAATTTGCGTGACCATGCCTCCCATCAACAACGTTGCGCTACGCGATTCGCTTGCAGACATCGGAAACCTCAAGGCGCTTTACGACACCTACTTCGCCGCACACGAAGTACCGCTGGGCAATCTTCAGTACCAGCTGAGCTCCCCCGTCAGCGAGGACCTTCTTGGAATCGAGTACGTTCAAGCGTGGCTCGATCAGCTCTTAACCGAAACGCGTTATATTTCGCAGTTCACAACGGAAAGCTGCGTAGCCGTGCTTGAGCAAGCGTGCCCCGACTACAAGGGATTGCACGTGAACCTACACGACCTGCTGGCGCCCTACGAAAATCAACTTGAACGCAAAACTCGTCCGCTGTAGCGAAAGAGCATTCGCGCTGCTGAGGAAAGGTAGCGGCTGCGGATCCTTCCTCAAACGGAAGGATCCGCCGAAACTGCCGTCGCGCAACCAGCCGTTGCTAGGATAAGCGCCCCGCTGAGCGTATGCTTATGTCATCGAAACGACCCCGCCGAGAGGAACCATCATGGCCTTCGCAGAAAAACTCGTCGCCGTGCGGCGCGCGCACAACCTCACGCAAGACCAGCTTGCCGAGAAGCTGTACGTCACCCGCCAAGCCGTCAGCCGCTGGGAGCGCGGCGAGGTTACGCCGGGAATCGACATGATGAAGCTCATTGCCGCCGTTACCGGCGAGCCGCTGGCGCATCTGCTGGAGATGCCCGAGCATTATTGCGAAAGCTGCGGCATGTACCTGACACCCGACGATTGCGGGACCGATGCCGCCGGCAAGAAGACCGATCATTACTGCAAATGGTGCTATGACCGCGGCGGCTACACCTATGAAACCACCATGGAAGCCATGATCGAGGATTGCGCGCCGCGACTGGCGGAGAATACGGGCATGACGCTTGACGAGGCGGTCTCGCTCATGGGCGCGGTTTTGCCCCAGCTCGAGCGCTGGCGTGCCGTTCGCGAAAACGAGCAGCGCTACGGAGCGGAAGCGCGCGAACGCTACGGCAACGAAGCCGTTGATGCCATGAACGAGCGAATCCTCGATATGGACCCTGCCACCTGGAACGACATGAAAGAACTCGAGAAGGCCATCCTGGGCCAGCTTTCCATCGCGCTGAGCGATGGCGATGCAACCGGCATCGAGGCCGCGAAACTTGTGCAGATACATCGCCGTTGGATCGGCCTGCAATGGGGAACCGAGCCCGAACGGGATATCTACCTGGGACTTGTGCGCGGCTACCTGGCAGACCCCCGATTCGTTTCATACTACGACGAGCCGTGCGGCAAAGGGGCGACGGCGTTTCTGGTTAAAGCCGCGGAAGGTGCGTTGGGGGAATAATCCCGGCAGCACCCGCGCAGGGAAACAACCTGTCGCTCATCAATCGCGTGCCAAGCAAGTTGCGCACGAGCCCCGCCCGCAACTTGCTTGGCAGTAAAGCGAGCCTTGCCTTGCCCGTACCTTGTGCACGCGAGCCCCTACCGATAACTTCTGGGCGGTTTTGCAGGCGGAATCAGCCCTGAAGGCCGCAGGGCGCCGGCGTTTCCCCAGGTCGGCAATGCCGGCAGCGAACAACACCCGCGGGAAACCACCCAGAACCCTGGGGACCATGTCAAAATCGGGGCTCATTTGCTGCGAAACCGTCCAGAAGTCGCATACCACGAGCGCGAACGCGAACGGGAGTGCGGCGGATACCAGCGCGAACGCAACCGCAAGCGAAATGGGCGCGACTGACGGCAACATCGCAGGGGCCTTTGCGAAATGCCAGGGCCCCTGCAGCTGCACGCTTTAGCGCCAGCCGTAGCCTTTTGCGTGGCGCGCCACCAATCCGATGGTCAGGATGCTGGCAGCAGTCTCCGCCACGATGATCAACCACCAGATGCTATCCGCGCCGAAAATCACAGGCAGCAAGATAACCAAACCGAGCTCGAAAACGAACGTGTGGACGAAGGAAATCAACGCCGAGATCTTGCCGTTCTCCACCGCCGTGAACATGACCGAGCCGAAATAGGTCACGCCCATCAGCAGAAACGCGATGCTGTACATGCGGAACGCGTGGATCGTCAGCGCCATCAACGCGCCATCGTAACCCGTGAACGCGAATGCCAGCGGCTGCGCCAGAAGCTGAGCAGCAAGGAACGCCCCAACGCCCATCGCCGCCGTAAGCGTGGCGCCGTTGCCGAACAAGCTGCGCTTCTCGTGGTTGTTTCCCGCACCGTGCTGATAGCTCATCAGCGGAGCCATGCCCTCGGTAAGGCCGCCGAGCGCCGCACCGATCAGCATCGATGCGTACTCGATGACCGCATAGGCGGCAACGCCGTCGGGACCGAACAGATTCATGAGCTGCAGATTGTACGCCGCAGCGACCACCGACATGGCAGCGCATCCAACCATCTCGGAAACGCCGTTGACGATCGAGCGCTGCAGCACGCCGTGCACCCGACGAGGACGCACGAGCTTCAAAACGCCGACCTTGCCCCGTGCGAACAGGATGACCATAAGCGTTGCCGACGAATACTCGGCGATGCAGGTTGCCGTGGCGGCGCCTTCGATCCCCATGCCGAACACGCCCATGAGCACTGCATCCAAGCCGATGTTAACCACGCCCGCAGTAAGCGACAACAGGAACCCGAAGCCGGGCTTGCCCGCCACGGAGCAGAACATCTCGAACACATAGGTGAGCATGAACATCGGCAGGCACAGGAAGACGATCTTGCCGTACGTTGCGGCCATGGGCGCCATCTCGGCAGACGCGCCGAGCAGCACAACCACCTTATCCATGAAGGCTATGCCCAGAACCGAGCAAACCACGCCGGCTATAAACGTCGTCCAAGCTATGAGCGAGAACGCGCGATTCGCGCCCTTCCCGTCGCCGGCGCCCAGAAGCTGCCCAACGACCGCACTGCCGCCCGAGCCCATCATGATGCCCAACGCAGACAGGATAACGGTGAACGGCAAGACGATGGTCATCGAGGCCAGCGCATCTTTGCCGACCAGATTGGAGACGAACAGGCCGTCGATGATGCCGTATGCCGAGCTGACGAGCATCATAGCCATGGTCGACAACGTGTACTTCAATAGCTTGCTTTTCGTGAAATGTTGCGAAAGGACATCCATGCCTTTGATCCCTCTTACGGTCGTGACGGTGTTTCGAGTTGAACTGACGACCGGTCATAGTAGTCTAACCATTGACTGTTTAGTCTATTGTTTGACCTTTGTCACCAATCAAGCATGGAAACCACACAAAGCGGGAAGGGGGCATCGAGGGACTTGGCGAAAGGATGCGCCGACCACCTTACTCGATAAGGCCGAGGGCTGGGGCTATGACCTTGGTGTAGAGCGCCAGCCAGATGGTCGAGACGCAGAAGCCGCCCAGGACGTCGCTGGCGTAATGAACCCCCAGGTAGATGCGGCTTATGCCGACCATCACGATGACCAGGGCGAACAAGCACATCAGCGCGATGCGGCGGCGGGGTTGCGCTCGTAGCGCCATACGCACCACGCCAGCAGGCCGAAAACGGCCATCGCGGCCATGGAATGCCCCGAGGGGAAGCTGAACCCGGATACGTCGACCAGGCGCAGCACATCGGGGCGCGGACGTTGGATGACGAATTTCATCGCCTGATTCAGCAGCACCACCAGGCCTAGGTTCAGCACGTTGCACCAGCCCGGGCGCCTGACCGGAGTGAAGGCCGCGGCAACGCCGAGCACCACGAGCAACGTCACCGGCGTGGCGAGCGCCGAGAAGCTTTCCATGATGGGCGTGAGCCACGGTTGGCGCAGCTGCTCACCGAACAGCCACCATGCCGCCGCGTCGAGCTTCATGCTCTCCTGGTCAAGCACGTTCTCCAGCAGCATCACCAGCACGATGGCGCACACCGACGTCACCACCAGCGTGCGGTTCTCCTTGACGTAGCGCGAAAGGCTTCGCGCAGCTCCGCCGATTCCCGACGCGTTCCCCACCCTGTTCAACTCCTTCGCCCGGCCGCATGGGCCGAAATCGCAAACGGAAAGCATGGTAAGGGGCAGGGCGGCCCTGGCCGTCCTGCCCCTTGGATTTCGCTAAACGAAGCTTAACGTATATGCAGCCACGCGCAACGTTTCGGCAACGAGTCGTTATTCCCACGACCGGGCGTCACAACCCCGCATGGCAACTCACCGCACCTTTTCACGCAGCGACCCTTCGTCCACACGGGCTTTCTCCTGCCGGGTGCCTTCGCTTTCCTCATCGGGGTTTTCTTCGCCTTGCCGCCACGGCGACGCATTCCGGACGCATAAAGACACGTCCCCCGAAACGTCCGAGCTAGGCGGTCGCTTCTGCCGCTTCGGCTGCGGCGGCTTCCTCGGCTTCTTGGGTTCCTTTGCTGAGCAGGGCTATGCCTGCCACCACCGCAATCATCCCGATGCCGACGACAACGGAGAATGGGTCGTTCCACACCGCGATGCCGACGAGCGTGGTCAAAAGCGTGCCGACGCCGCCCCAGATGCCATAGGCCATCCCCAGGCTCAGGTGTTTCAACGCAAGCGTCAACAGCACGAACGACGTGACATAGCACACGACGGTGACCAGGCCGAACACCGGGTGGGTGAAGCCGTCGGACAGCTTCATGAACGTGGTGCCGAGCACCTCGGACACGATGGCGAACGACAGCTGCACGATGGACGCGTTCTTCACTTACATCGCCCCCAATCGCAGGCATGCCACACCGAAGATGACGAGCGCGATGCCCGCGATCTTCTTCGCGTTGAACTTCTCTTTCCAAACGATACGGCTGACCACAGCCGTCAGCGCAACCGCCGCGCTCGTCCAAATCGCGTACGCCAAGCCCAAGGGCAAGGACGCGAACACGTGCGAAAGCGCGTAAAACGACACGGCATAGCCCACCGCGATTCCGATGATGGGAACTTTGCGGCGAAAACCGTCGGAAAGCTTCATGCACGTATCGCCGAACACCTCGAAGAGCACTGACAAACCCAACAGCGCATACGGGCTCATTGTTGTACCCCTTCTTGGAACGTTTTCGCATACAACCTGACCACTTTGACGAACAGCTCGCCCTCTTCGGGGCTGATCGCGGCTGCCGCCTTCAGCTCAAGCTCGCGCATGCGCTCGACAGGCGGGCGCCACTGCTCGCGCCCTTCGGCGGTGAGCGCCATGATCCGCTCGCGCTTGTCGACCTCGCTTGCCCGCGCGACCACGACATCGCGCGCGGCAAGGCGCTTGCAGATAGCGCTGACCGTCTGTTTGCCCATGTCGCACATCTCGCAGATGGACCGCTGCGAAAGGCCTTCGGGCTCATCCCACAGAGCATCGACGACGTACAGCTCGCTGGTATCGACGCCCATATTCTTAGCGAACGCGCTGTACGCGACCGCAACGTCGCGCCAGCAGTCCCACATTTCCTTCGAGAATTCCTCAGGCAGCATCTTGCCTCCCTTCGAGTTGGTCCACTTGTTGACTATCATAGTCTGCTGATTGACTTTTTGCGCTCGCCCGCACGGAATCAACATGAGATGTCAGGGGACCCATTAGCGCCAAGCGCGCCATCACATCTAGCCGATTCGCTTGGATGGCTCTCATTCAAGGAGCATCAACGGTAAAAAATCCATCAACAATCGGCATACATTGCCGAAATTTACTCGAAAAAATGCGGGAACACGATACAATCTGAACTTCAGGCAAACAGGCCATTTGGCCACAAACAATCAGATCATCCGCCAACCGTTCGACGTGCGCTAAAGGGGGAAACGCACATGAATATCAAGGAACTTGTTCCGGAGAAAGTGGAATCGGAGATCAATTCGCCCGACCACCCGACCCGCAGGTTCGTCGGCTTCGCCTTGCTGCTCGCATGGCACTACAACCTATGGTTCCTGCACGACTCGTTCGTCGGAGCGCAGCTGCTCGACGACTGCGTTACGTGGTCGTGGCTGATCGCGCTCGTATCAGCTGCGGTCTCGTTCATCGTCATCGCCTTCGCCCTAGGCAGGAAGCGCCGCCTTTGCGACATCCCGTGGATGCTCTGGACGGCCACCGCCGTAGCCGTCATCTGCACGCTCGCGCTCACCCTGTTCGCGTTCTCCTTCCCCACCGACCTCATCGCCTACGCGCTTGCCGCGATGGTCGGCATCACGAACGCCATCCTATGGATCATGTGGGGCGAGCTGTACTCGCGCACAAAGACGTCGTTCTCCGTGTCTTATATCGGCACCACGGTCGGCCTGGTCACGCTGGTATGCTCGCTGATCTGCTTCGTCCTTCCCACCGGGGTATCCTCGGTGCTCATCACGCTCATGCCGCTTGCCGCAGGCCTGCTGTTCGCGCGCGGCGCCACCATCGCCAAGGACATGCCCTACCCCACGCTGCTGCCGAAAAGTACCGCTAACCGCGCCCTCAAGCCCATGATCGTGGTGTGCGGCACCACGTTCGTCGCGTCGGTGGCCTGCTATTTCCTAGTTGCCATCATCCCGTGGGAGAACCTGCCGTATGGCGAGTACGCCTTCACGTTCGGCTCCATCGGCGGGGCAACCCTGCTGTGCATCATCGGCGTGATTTGCGGCCTGACCAATGACCGCCTGAACATCTACCGCACCTTCCCCTGGCTTATCATCATCGCCATCGCTTCGTTCGCGTTGTTCCTGATGGGCGAGAGGTTCTTCGTTCCCTCGTTCTTCGTGGTGCTGGCGGCCGTGTCCATCTTCGAAGTGCTGCTGATCATGTACTTCGGCGTGCTGGGAGTGAAAGGTTACGTTCCCGTCGGCTTCGCGTTCGGCTTTAGCGGAGCGTTCATCCGCCTGGGCATCGCGGTCGGCAATGCCATCGCGCTGTACTACGAGGCGAACCCTGCCTTCGCCAAGGTGGCAACCGACCCCACATCGCTGATATTCGTGTGCATCCTTGCCGCCGTCATCATCCCGCTGGTGCGTCAGGAGTACAACATCACCCAGCTCATGGCACCGCCGGCGACCGAGTCCAGCCAAGAGCACCGCATCAAGGAGCTGGCCGCCGAGTTCTCGCTGTCGGCTCGCGAGACCGAGATCGTCATGCTCATCGCCCGCGGCTTCACCACGGACAACGTGGCGAAGAAGCTGGTCATCTCGCCGTATACGGTGAACACCCACATCCGCCACGTCTACGAGAAAGTGGGCATCCACAAGCGCTCCGAGCTGATCGACTACATCAACCGCACCGGGTCCGACGACGACAAGAAGGCCTAGCGGCGTAACCCGACCGCGCAAGCAGGAATCCAAGTTAGGGAATCGCGGCAGGCAACACGAGAAAGGGCGTCCGCTAAGCAGACGCCCTTTACATGGTCTTATCCAATCAAACTCCGGCTTCAAGATTGTCGGTCCTGGGAATCGCATCCTTGGGGGCCACCCAGTCCTGCGTGAATTGGATGAAACGCTCGGCAGCGCAGCTACGATACGCATCCCTCTTATAAATAAGGTAGATTGGATGGAAATCTTGCGGTGCCTCCTTTACCCGAAGGAAGCGAAGATGGCTGAACGCTTTCAGGCCGATGGTAAACGTAGCCAGCGCCATCTCATCGGGCCTGGCGGAAACGATGCCGCCTAAGGACACCTCGTCCTCGCAGTCATGCTTCGCAGCTAGGTTGTGCTCGGCCAACAGGTCGTTAACCTCTTCGCCGATAGGCGTGCCCAAGCGATACGTATGAAGCTCGCAACCGGAAAGCTCGGAGATGCTGATGGAGTCACGCTGCGCAAGCGGGTTGTCCTTGTTAACCACCAGCACCAGCTCATGAGAGAGCACGTGCACGTAGCAAAGATTCGGTTTCTGCTCCCTTGCCGCAGCGAACACCACATCGTATTTGTCGTTCTCCAAGCCCTCGACAAGCGGAATGCTGAAGCCCTGGAACATGTTGAGCTTGACTTCTTTGCCATAGTTTTCGGAAAAGTCATGGAACAGCGGCGGAAGATAGTCGCCCTGCACGGTGAGCACCGCGCCGATATTGACCGTGCCGCCAAGCTTGCCGTTGAACTCCTGCGCACGCTCGACGCCCTTGTCGATCTCGCGGAGCCCGCGCTTGACGTACGTGGCGAACTCTTTGCCGAACGGCGTAAGGCGCATACGACGGCCCTCGCGCTCGAAGAGCTGCACCCCTAGCTCGGTCTCAAGCGACTTAATGGCATGAGACAGCGAGGGCTGGGTGATATAAAGCTCCTTGGCAGCTTTGGAGAAATGCTCCAGCTCCGAAAGCTTCGAAAAATAGTACAGCTGAGACAGGTTCATCGGTATACTCCGTTCCTTGCGAACAGCCTACTTCCCAACGAGGGCCTCCGCCCCATTCCAACACGACCCTTGCAGACCCATTTTATCGATTATACGAAAACTGATAGAAAATGCATCCTATTCCGAGCCTCTTTAATTCATGCGGCGAATATATGCAATACCGCTAACCATACGTTACCGCAATGCAGAGCAATGGGCAACAGCCATCACACCTTATGATTCGTGTATATATTTGCATAATCTAAGATGAGACGTAACAAATATATCTTGCAAACATCCTTGATATTTACCCATTTTTGCCATATCGACCATCTTCTTGCACCAGCGAACAAGGTAAGTTACCTAACGGAAGACGATATATAAGGAGGCAGCACATGACCGAGCTCACACCGCACCTTATCGAAGGGCTGATGAGCAACATCCCGCCCCAACAGGATTTCCGCCAGGCGGTAACCATCGTTAGCGCCGATCCCGGCAGCGTGGTCTATCGGATCGATGTGCCGCAAGACCAATGCAACTACCACGGCACCATCTTCGGCGGGTTCGTCAATTGCATGTTGGAGGCCGCAGCGGGCATGGCCACCTATGCGTACGGCATGAACAATGTGGCCATCAGCTGCGCCACCAACTTCATCCGCGCCGTGAAACCGCAGCTGCTGACCGTAAGCGCGAACACCACGCACAAAGGCCGCACCACCACGGTGTGCCACGTGGATATCAAAACGACGGAAGACAAGCTAGTTGCCGAAAGCACGTTCACGATGTTCCTTCTGGGGCCGCTGGAATCTGATTCGGCATCCTCCTCGACAACGAGAGGATAGCGGCGAGCCCGCGCGCAGGGGTGCTCAAGTCCGATGTGGCAGCTTGTAATACGGCGAATGGGTAGACAACTCGCACGCTGAGTCGCTGGAGCCTGATTTGCCACCCGATTCGGCAGCAAATGGGGAGGCCGAGCCCGCGCGCAGGGGTGCCGGAATCCCGATTCGGTGCCCTATCGGACCGTTGCTGCCAAATAATGCGCGAGTGCGTGTTCGTATCAGCAACCATCCTCGCCAACGACGAGGTTTCTGTAACGAACGCAATCGAATCATCGGCACGCTAGCGAAGCGACGGGTAAAACGGCTTCGAAAGCAAATCCAACGCCGCATTTACACGCACTCGCGAAGTTTTTGGCAGCAGATACCGGAAACCCTCCCCCAAACGCAAAAGAGGGAGGGCCCGTAAGGACCCTCCCTCTTTCAATGCCCGCGCCCACCACCAAAGGTGAGCGCCGACCTGTGCCCGCACCTGCCGCTCAAGGACAGGAATGGGCGATTGTTCTCGCCATCACGGCGCGGGATCGCTCCCAAAGCCGCATCTCGGGACGGGCGATCGGCCCGAGGGGCGCTTTTAGCGTAGGTCGTTCCCTAGCCAAGGCGCGCGCCTGCTCAGGCTGTTCCCAAGCCGAAGCGACACGTCTCCGCCGCATCTCGGGGCGGGCAGTCGGCCCGAAACCTTGCTTCAAGGCCGCGCCCTAACCGAAGATTCACTCCGGTACCGGCCGTTTCCTAGCCGCAGCGGTACTCGATGCCCATCGTCGGGCCGGGGTTGACCCACTTCTTGACGATGGTGCCCTCGCAGGCGATACGGCAGGTGCCGCACTCCAGGCAACCGGCGTAGTCGAAGGACTTCACGCCGTCCTCATCGATCTTGTACAGGGCCGCAGGGCAAACGCGGACCAGCTTGAGGAACTCCTCGTTGTAGGCCTCGGAGCCGTCGTCCTCTGCCAGCTCGATGTGCGGGGTCTCCTCGTCGACCTCGTACTTGTTGACGGACAGCGCCTCGTCGACGTTGACCGTGATCTCGCAAACCTTGCTCACAGCGCCTTCACCGCCTTCATGACCTCGCGGCCGAGCTTGAACATGCCGCGCTTCTTGATGATGGGCTTCATACGCTTCATCAGCGGCTGCTGCGGGGCGCCGTCGACGCTGAACATCGCGTTGAAGACCTCCTTGACCATCACCGGGTAGTCGGTGAACATGCTGCCCCACTCCTCCATGACGTGCGGCCACTTGGAGAAGGTGCGCAGGTCCTGGATCACGAACGAGCCCTCCATGGCCGTCTTGTAGGAGGCCAGGCCCGCGGCAGAGGTGTCACCGGCGTCGATGGCGGCCACGGCCGCCTCGGCGGCCATGCGGCCGGATGCCACGGCGAAGTCCATGCCGCGCACCTGGTAACCCATGTTCATGCACAAACCCGCGGTCTCGCCGGCGATCAGGCAGCCGTCGAAGACGTACTTCGGGATCATGTTGTAGCCGCCCTCGGGCACCATGTGGCCGGAATGCTCGATCATGTTGGCGCCACGGATGATGGGGGCCACGGCCGGGTGGTTCTTGAAGTCCTCGAGCATCTGGTAGACCGGGACCTCGTTGCGGGAGCCATCGGCAGCCAGGGAGATGGTGGCGACCAGACCCAGGGAGATGGACTCCTTGTTGGTGTACAGGAAGCCACCGCCGACGCTGCCCTTGGTGCAGTCGCCCACGAACAGCATGGCAGCGCCCTCGCCCTCGGGAACCAGGAAGCGGTCCTCGATGACGTTGGCGGGAAGCTCGAAGACCTCCTTGATGCCCACGGCCATCTGATTGGCCTTGGGACGGGCGTTGCCCAGGCAGCGCTCGGAAAGCATGGAGTTGGTGCCCTCGGCCAGGATGACCACCTCGGCGGTGATCTCGTCGTCGCCGGCACGCACGCCGGTCACGCGACCGGACTCGTCCTTGATAAGCTCCTCGACGGCGATACCGCAGATGTACTCGGCGCCGGCCTCCTCGGCCTTCTCGGCCAGCCACTGGTCGAAGGGACCGCGCAGCACGGAGTAGGAGTCCTTGCCCTCCTCGCCCAGCTCGGAGGAGGTGAAGTCGATGGCCATCTGCGAGCTCGGGTCCAGAAGCGCGATGCGCTCGTGGGTAATCTTGCGCTCGACGGGGGCCTCGGACTCGAAGTCGGGGAAGACCTGCTTGAGGGAGTGGGAGTAGATGCGGCCGCCGGTCATGTTCTTGGCACCGGCGAAGTTGCCGCGCTCAACGACCAGGACGGACTTGCCGGCGGATGCGGCAACGTAAGCCGCCACGCCGCCCGCGCAGCCAGATCCCACGACGATGATGTCGAAATCTGACATGGAGAAATCCTTTCATTGGCGGCCGATCACGGCCGCCAATTCATTAACTATTGAGACTCCCGCATCGCGCTCCATTGGCAAAGATGTAAAGGGGTGTCATCTTTTGGAGGGGTCGAATCTTTGGAGGGGTCGAACCTTAAGGAGAGGTTGTCGCGCAAGGGTTACGCGAGGAGCGCGGTGCGGAAGGAGTCTCCTTACAGAGCCGCAGTGATGGCCGGCAGGACATCCTTGATGTCGCCGATCAGACCGAAGTCGCACTGCTTGAAGATAGGAGCGTTCTTGTCCTTGTTGATGGCGAAGATGGCACCGGAGCGGTTGCAGCCGACCATGTGCTGCATCTGGCCGGAGATGCCGGCGGCGATGTAGACCTTCGGGGTGAGCATCAGGCCGGAAACGCCGACGTAGCGCTCGGTCGGCAGCCAGTTGACGCCCTCGGTCAGCGGACGGGAGCAGGCAAGGCCGGCACCCAGCTTGTCGCACAGGTCGTTGGCCAGGGACAGCTGAGACTCCTCGGTAAAGCCGCGGCCGGCGGCCACGACGACGTCGGCCTTGAACAGGTTCACGCCGCTCTTCTCGATGACCTGGGAGGAAACGACCTTCACCGGGCGAGCGGGGGCAACCCACTCCTGCTCGGCAACGGAGCCGTTAGCGCCCTCGGCGCCATCGAACACGCCAGCGCCGACGGTGTAGATGGCGACGTTGCCAGCGGCCTTCTGCACGCGCTCGGCGATGCCGCCGAAGTACATGCTCTTGGCGCCCTCGCCCTCGAAGGCGGTGACGTCGGTGATGACAGCGGTGTCGGCGTGGAACGCCAGGCTGCCGGCGATGACCTTCATGTGGCGGCAAGCCTCCACCAGGACGACCTCGGGGTTCTCAGCGTCGAACGCGGCGTTGACGGTCTCGACGGCCGAGTCAACGGTCAGGCCCTCGGGAACGGTGATGTTGAGCACCTTGTCGGCGCCGCACTCGTAAGCGCCGCCGAAGGAGATGGCCACGACCTCGTCGGCCATGGTGCGAGCGCCTGCAACCAGCTCTGCGGCCGCAGCTGCGTGCTCAGCGATGATCAATGCCTTCATGAGTATCCACTCTGCCTTTCTTTTGCTTGATTTACGCCTAGGCCTACAGGGCTGCCTTGATGGCGGCCACGAAGTTGTCGATAGCGCCGTCCTCGGAAGCGTCGAAGATCTCCAGCTTACGGTCGGCCTGCTCGGGAGCCTTGCAGTCGAGAACCTCGATGGCGGCGGCTGCGACGTCGGAAGCACCGGCGACGTTCATCGGCTTCTTGCCGGCTGCCAGGATGTCCTTCATGCCCGGGATGCGGGGCTCGGCGGCGTCCGGGGTGACGGACACGACGGCCGGCAGGGAGACCTCGACGACCTCGACGGCATCCTCGAGCGTGCGCTCGACCTCGAGCGCGTCGCCCTTGCAGGTGATCTTCGTGGCGGCGTTCACCACGGGCCAGCCCAGCTTGCAAGCCAGCTGCACGTCGACCTGCTGAGCGTAGTTGTCAGCGGAACCGTCGCCGCACACGACCAGGTCCACGTCGCCGACCTGAGCGACCAGCTTGGCCAGCTCGGCAGCGGTGGCCTTGGCGTCCATACTGGCGCAGGCGTCGTCGGCGGTCATGAACAGCTCTTCAACGCCACGGGCCAGAGCGCTCTTCTTGAGCTTGGCCTCGTCGATGGAAGCCGGACCCGCGGTAATGGCCACAGCAGCGGAGCCATCGACCTCGGCGGCCAGCTGAGCAGCCACCTCCAGAGCGTTCAGGTCGTACACGGAGATGGTGTTCTTCGCCTTGGAATAATCCAGCGTGCGATCACCGGCGACCTTGATGTCCTGATCGTCAGGAACCACCTTGAATGCAGCGGCTATCTTCATCTTGAGCCTTCCCTTCATACACTTGTTACAGAGGTACTTTTCCTTCGAAGCGCCCGCTCCAACTTCCCTTCTCGGGTTGTGCATCCGTGCTTGCGTGATGCCTGTTCGTTTCGGCGGGTCGCTTACGTGACAGGGCCATCTTGCGCTCCCTCACCCTACCTGTCATCGCCAAATACCCGTGAATACCCGCTTACTTAATTTTTAACTATGGTGGTACCGCCTTATAGTCAGCTATTAGCTAGTCGTAAATGGACGTAGGGGTTTGGAATTGCTATCGCTGGGAAATGCATACGAAGGAAGGCCATCATGGCGATGGCGTTGCAAGTCGAAGATGAAGGCATCGAAAATAGTTGTGGAGAATTAAGCACGCCGACCACACGAAATAACCACAACAAACCAGACGTTTCGATTTTTTGACCGGCTTGTCAGGTGATGCTACTTTGAGATTGCACCTGTTCTCGCAAATGCCAGCAGGACTATCGCGCACGTTGAAAACCGAACCTATCAGAGTGCGGCCGCCCGGCCGGTTCGTCTGTGCGCAGAACGGAGGTAGAACCATGTCCTACAACCATGTCGGAATCACAGGAAACATCACCCGAGATGCCGAGCTGCGCACGACGCAGTCGGGGTGGGCCGTCTTGTCCTTCACCCTCGCGGTCGGCGACCGCAAGAAGAACGCCAGCACCGGCCAGTGGGAGGATCGCACCGATTTCATTCCCTGCTTCATAAGCGGGAATGAAAGGCCCCCCGCCCTGGCTCCCTATCTGAAAAAGGGAACGAAGGTGACCGTCGGCGGGAAGCTTCGCTACAGCCGATGGGAGAAGGACGGGAAGGCGCACAGCAAGATCGAGGTTCAGGTGCAGGAGGTCGAGCTGCCCCCGCGAAGCGGTGCCGTCTCGGCATCCGCCGCGAAAGGCTCGTCTGCAGCAGGCGGCTACGACACCGTCAACGTCCCCTATTACGACGAAGACGTCGTCTTCTAGGAACGGGTGCGGAAGCCTCGATCGCGAAGCTGAGGATATAGCCATTTCGATGGCTCTTTCCCTGCCGCCGCTTTGGTAGGATCGGATGAGACGGCACGAGGGCCGCGGCATATCGCCGCGGCCCACTCCCCTCGCTCGACGCGCCAACAGTCTCCCGCAACGATCCACATACCGGAATTTGATAGCGTGAATATCCTCGTGCAGCTATAACGCTGCCAACATGGCAGCGTTGATTGACCTGGGTTTTTGCGGTCTAGGTCTCGCAGAGCTCGAAAGACGCCGCTTAGCAGAAACGCAGAATGCAGGCTGCGCGAGCAAACCCTCCCCCGAAAACGAGCCAAAGGCAAAGAGCGAGAAGAAGGGCCTGCGCGATGCGGAGGACGACCCAATACGACCGATGAGCTCCCAAAACGCCGCGAATCAGCCAAAGGCCCGTCTTGCTTCCTTTCCTAGCGTTGCATGCGTGGCAGCTCGGGACGAGGTTCGGCGCATCGTTCACGCTCTCCGCGCCGATGCTCGCCAGAATCTGGCGCGCGACAGGAGACCTCTGAGCGGCGGCCACGGGAACCAGATGATCTACCTCCATGTCCTCGTCGCGGCGCAGCGCCCTGCCGCAATAACGGCAACGCCATGGGCCTGGGTTTCGCGACACGAACTCGCGGCGGTAGCCCGACGACCTGAGAAGGGCCGGAGGGAGCGCCCTCACCGAATAGCCGTCCCTGCGCGCCGCCTCCTCGTAGCGCTTCGCTTCGCCCTCGGAAAGCCCTGTGGCCTCCCAATGGTATGCCCGCTTCCCGTCCTTCACGTACCTGAAGGCGGGATACCGCTCGTATGAGAATCGGGTGAAGCACATCCGCGGTTTCTTGATCTCAACCTTCCAGCCGTTTCGCCTCGCCATAGCCCCTCCGTTCTCTCGCAGTTATCCTCAGACGAATACAACGCTGCCATGTGGCAGCGTTGATTGACCTGGCCTAACGTATATCGCCGCGCTAATCAGCCGGCGCTCTGCGCGTTCGGCTTTGTCGGCGATGCACCCGATTTTCGCACAGCTTTCGCACATGTTATGATGTCGTCGCACCGTGCGCCCGGCACAACGCCCGAAGGCGCGCTGATCCTTGACAACGGCAAGCGAACGGCAGGTGCGGCAGGCATTCTATGCGCTGCCGCACGGCGGCGCGAAAGGACGGAACCATGGAGAAGAAGCTCTTAATCGAGGTCGAAGCGGAGAAGTCTGTGCTCGCGGCGGCCATCCTCGACCCATCTGTCTTCCCTGCGGCCCGGGGCATCCTTCGACCGACCGATTTCGGGAGAAGCGCTCACCAGGTCATCTGGAAGGCGATGGAGGGCATCGCCGACCAAGGCGAGCCCATCGACCAGCTCACGCTGAAGCACTTCTTGGACACCCACGGCGCCCTTGAGCAGATCGGGGGCGCGTCTTACATCCTCGATCTCGCCTCCTGCTCGTTCGCTATCACCAACTGGGCAAGCCATGCCCGCATCGTGAAGACCATGTCGGTCCTGAACCAGCTCGAACGCGTCGCGGCTCTCATTGACGCAGGGGTGTCCGCAAAGGAAGACCCCGCAAGCGTGATCGAACAGGCGATGAGCGGCATAGCAGGAGCCTCGAGGCAGCTGATGATGGCGCAAAGGCCTATTTCAGCACCGTCGAAGTGCGAAGGGTGCGGCGGGAGCGTTCCGGCCGGGGCTACGTACTGCCCCTGCTGTGGACTCAGACAATGACCGGCCGGTGAACGCCGCAAAGGGGAAACGCAGAAGGGAGGCGATCATCCGCCTCCCTTCATCGTTCTCTGGTCGCTTCCTCTGCTTATGGTGCAATAGGAGAGCCCCGCGGAAACATCCGCAGGGCTCTCGGCGCTCCTTTCAGGGTAGGCTATTCTCCATCGTTGAGAAGGCGCTCCATCGCGGCATCGTCTGACGCTGCCTCCATGAACTCCTCGCCGCGCCCCTCGGAAATGAGACGAACGGCAAGTTCTTTGATGGATTGCCCTCGGCCGATCTGCTCTTCTTTCTCGGCCAGCTGCCGGCGTTGCTCGGCCAGCTGCTCGTCTTTCTCGGCCAGCTGCTCGTCTTTCTCGGCCAGCTTCTCGTCTGCAGTTCGCTCTAAGATCTCCAACTGCTCCGCTAAGGTCATATAGCCCATGTTGTCTTCATCCTCTCGAAGCTCGCGCACGGCGTTCTCCAACCTCGATGTCAAGTCGTCCGAGCCGTCGTCAACGTTTCCGGTATGGATGTATTTTAGCAACCTGGACAACGAAGAGCTCTCGGCCTCGGCCCAATTACCGGCCGACAGCACGACGACGGTCCTGCCGTCGTCAAGCGCCATCTTCTCCGTCGGGTGCAGCGCATCCATCATAGCGAAGCGACGTTCCGCGCAGCCTTTTCCGAACGGTGCGCCTTTGCAGAAGAAGATGACGTAGCTTTCCGGGAGCTCATGGTAGGGAATGCCCGACTTCAACGCATCGGTGTCCATCGCCGATTCGTAGTATCTCGCCCGTCTCGCCAGCGACGGCTCGTAGGCTACCTGCATCTCGATGTCGATCATCTTGCCGTCGGCTTTTGCGACGACGTCGAGGCGGACGTTCCTGCTCGTCAGCTTTGGCTGGATCGTCTTCTCCGTCTCGATGTACGAGATCTTAGATAGCTCGAACCCGAGGGCGGCTTCAACGACCCCTTTGCAAAGATCTGGGTTCCTTCGCATGACGAGGTTGAAGACGACAGAGTTGGTGAAGCCCGGCTCCTTCGCCTTATCTTCGATGATGGCTTGCATGCTCTTTCTCCTTTCCGGCCGTCGCTTCAGCGGCGGCCAAACTGGTTGGTCGCCGCATCCGCTAAGGGCGCGGTCGGGAAAGCTCTGATGCCTACCCTATGTCAAGGTGCGCTCCCTTTCTGGCGTGATGCGGGATGCGCACGGTGCGAGCAGATTGTACCGTGTCAGCGTTATCCTTGTCCGAGAACCACGCTGCCATGTGTCAGCGTTATCCTTGTCCGAGAACCACGCTGCCATG
>NZ_CAKTVU010000016.1 GCF_934630535.1 uncultured Senegalimassilia sp. | reverse complement strand
AGAAACATAGCCACCTTGCACGGTATGCTTCCGAAACCTTTCTTCATTCCAATCAGACCCTACCGAATTCCAGCGCGTTTCAGCGCTTCGTCGCATGTTTCGAGCACTTTACTATACTTAGCGCGGCAAATACCCGACTTCGCGAGAAATATCACATCGAGATTCGGGAACGGGCCGCCCAGCTCATGGCAAATAGCTCTCATCCGACGCTTTGCGCTATTACGCCATACAGCGTTACCGGATTTTTTCCCTGCAATAAAAGCAACACGACCGTGAAGGCCGTGCTGCTTCGCTGGTAACACTATGAGCGTAAGGTACGGTGTACGCAGGCGCTTTCCGCTAGAGAACAGATCGGAGATGTCCGCTTTGGACTTGATAGTCTCCAATCGAATACTCTTTACACGCAGAGACGCTTACGACCCTTAGCACGGCGAGCAGCCAGAACCTTGCGGCCGCCCTTGGTTGCCATGCGGGCACGGAAGCCGTGGCACTTGGCACGCTTACGAGTGTTAGGTTGATAGGTGCGCTTCATATCGTTTCCCTTTCATGGTTTAGAGCAACTTGTTGAGTATAACCGGAACGGCACGACTGTCAAAAGGTTTTTACCTATATATGCCAGCCGATGCACAAGATACCCACATTATGAAAGCCCACCTGCGAAAACACAAAGTTTTCCACAACAATGTCGATGCACTGGAAAACGTTGCTTTCAACAATTCGTTGGGGAATCGAGACCATAGGTCGCAACATCTAGTGGAGACGCCTTTTCGGCGGTTCGAACGCACCGGCGTACAAAAAATCAAGAGAAGGAACCTCGCTGGTATTGGCTGGGGACGCCGAATCCTCTTCATCTAGCGAAGGTGCTTTCGGCAACCCAGGGAAGATTGCGCGAGAAGCACGTGAAGGGATAGCAGTGGAAAACCAGAGCGGGCAATGAAACGCCACTCGACGAAAACGTTCCCTGCGGCCAACCGATGCCCGCGAAGAGAAGGAAATATACCCCAAAACCCATCACCAGCGGCTGGAAAAACGAGCTGCTCCGCATCAAGCGATTCCGACGATTGTGGAAAACGTTGAAAACTTGGAATTCATTCGAACAACGTTGTGGAAAAATGCCGAAACGCATGTTTTTCAAGCATTGAAAACCGCTCACAGACAAGCACCTGACCAGGTAATTAAGCATTTGCATAGTTTTCAACACGCCCCTGAACAGGCATTTTACCAATCTCTATAGCATAATCAGGTTGATTTTCGCTGGAATGCACAACCGACCTGGTGATTTCCGAATCCTTCGGCAAATCCTTCTTATCAGTTGGAAAAAGCCGCCGAAGCTTGTCGGAACAACCTGGAATTTCAACACTGTCGAAAACTTTTACACCTCGGTTTTTCGCACTTATTCGAGTTTTCATTCCGCTTTTCAACAATCTTTGAATAGAAAGTGGAAAACACAGGAAACAACGAGTTCATCGATGTGAAAAACTTTCAGCTAATAGTGATTTTTCCACATTCGATTCCGGAATTTGCCCAGTTGAATGGAATTCGACGGGAAAAGAGGGTACACTTTTCAAGGATTTTTCCCGAAAATGTGTAAAACTTTGGAAAACGACGAATGTGGAAAGCGGTAAAAGCGCAGATGAGCGAGCAAGAACAGTATCAGGAATCGCCTGAAAACAACGATGATGAGGGCTTCGACTTCACTCACGTGAATTCGGTTGCGCGCATCGCCCTATACGACAACTTGCTCAGCGCGCCGCGCGTCACCGAAATCCAGCCCGCACCCACCGGCGAATTCATTGAAAGCCTGGCGACGAACGTATACCAGCAATCGCAAGCGGCGGGCGGCACCATTCCCTATACGGTTATCCGCGAGGTTTCGGAAAACTTCATCCACGCACGATTCCAGGAAGCCACGGTATCGATCCTTGATCACGGCTGCACCATCCGCTTCGCGGACCAGGGGCCGGGCATCGCCTGCAAAGACCGTGCGCAACTGCCCGGATTCACCTCCGCCATCGAGCCCATGAAAAGCTATATCCGCGGCGTGGGATCGGGCCTTCCCATTGTGAAGGAGTACCTCGATTTCACCCACGGAACCATCAGCATCGAAGACAATCTCGGCACCGGATCGGTGGTCACCATCAGCGCCAACGGCAGCAATCCTCAGCTTCCCAAGGAGCTTGAGATCGACCACGTCGAGGAGGACGAGGACGCAGAGCATCCCGGACCAACGGCGCCGCGCTATCGAATCGCCGAAGAGGATCACGAACCTGCATACAACGCCCAGCCCGCATACGCTCAGCCTTCGGCGCAATACGCACCGGGGTTTGCGGCCCAGCCGCCTATGCAGACATACCAACAGGCTCCGCAAATGGCATATGCAGCCCCGCAGCAGTTCGCACAGCCCGGGTACGCACCGGCTGCTCAGCAGGGTTACATGCAGGCACCCCTCCAGCAACCGATGGGCTATCCCTACGGCCAGCAAATGCAGCAGCAACCGCAAATCCAGCCCGCGCCGGTGGATGCGCAACCGATCATCGCGTCCCTGTCCCAACGCGAGAAGGACTTCCTCGTCATCTATCTGAAAGAAGGGGTGCTGGGCGTATCGGACGTGGTCAAGCTGACCGGAGCAGCGCAATCAAGCGTACACAACACGCTGAAAAAGCTGGAAGGTATCGGCCTTTTGAAAATGTCCGGCAAAAAGCGCATGCTCACGAACCTGGGCATCCAGGTTGCGCAGCTACTGTAAAACACGGCGGCAATCAGTTTTCAACGAACCGAAACCGCGCAAGGCGAACACGCCTAAACGCGCATGATCGAAGGCCTGCTTATGAACACGGAAGAAATCAATCAGCTATGGGCGGAGGTATGCAGCCGCGTCAAAAGCTATGAGGGAATCATAGGCCCTCAGGTAGATGCGCTGTTCAGCCAGCTATTTCCCCAGGCCGCAAGCGACGGGTTCATGATGCTGACCGCTAATACGGAATTCATCAAGAACTTCATCGAGCGCCATTACATCGACCACATCAAGCGCGCCCTCGAAGAGATCCGCGGGGTGCCTTTCGACGTGCTCATCGGCATTGACGAATCACAGGCCCCTGCAGCAGCGCCGGTTGCACCCGCTCCGGCGGCGGCACCCGCTGCAACTGCAGCGCCTAATCCCGCCACGCAACCGGCCGCACCAGCAGCTGCGGTTCCGGCTGCAACCCCCGCGACCGCGCCGCAACCAGCGATTCAGCCGGCGGCTTCGGCACCGGTAGCCCAACCGATAGCCGCACAACAAGCCGCAACCCCCGCGGCAACGCTCCCGGCGAGCGAGACGCTAGACGCAGCACCGGCCCAAGCGGCAGCGATGCCGGCTCAGGCAACGACTCAGACCAATGCCATCCAACAGGTGCCGCCGATGCAGACCTCGGTTGCGGCCTCGGCAAGCACACCGGACCAGCAAGCCACCGCAGCACCCGTTGCCGCCACTCCGCAAGAACCCGCCCCGCAGGTCATCCCGGCCGACAACACCGCGTCCGACCAGCCCGCGCCGAACAACTCAGTCACCTCAACGCTCACGTTCGAGAACTTCGTTATCGGCGACTCGAACCGCATGGCGTACTCCATGGCCGTCTCCGTTGCCGAAACCCCGGGCAAACCGCACTTGAACCCGCTGTTCATCTACGGAAGATCGGGGCTGGGCAAGACGCATCTGCTTCGAGCCATACAAAACTACATCAACAGCAACATGCCCAACCTGCAGGTCGTCTACAAAGACTCGAACGAGCTGCTCGAGGACTACATGGATGCATCGGCGGCGCATGATACGGAGAAGTCCAGCTACAAGAACTTCAAGATGTACTACGAGGAAGCCGATGTCCTCCTTGTCGACGACGTCCAGCAACTACAGGGCAAGAAGCAGACGCTTGACATCATGTTCCAGATATTCAACAAGCTGACAAGCCAGGGCAAGCAGGTCGTGCTCTCCGCCGACCGCGCGCCGAAGAACATCGACATCGACGAACGCTACAAGACGCGCTTCAACTCCGGCGGCACGTTCGACATTCAGCCTCCCGAGATCGAGACCAAGCTGAGCATCGTCAAAAGCTTCATCCGCGAATACGAGGATATGGAACAATCCGGGCCCATCAACATGCCCGAAGACGTCCAGATATGCATAGCCGAAAGTTCGGGCTCGAATATCAGAGAGCTGAAAAGCGCAGTGACCAACGTCATCGTCAAGATGAAGTGCGGCGAAGGCTCGGACATCACCGTGGCCGACGTGCGTAAATTGTTGGAGAACCATTTCTCGGGCGGTCCCAGCAAAAGGCTCACCGCAGACGACATCCTGAAGGTGACGGAGGACTTCTTCAAGGTCAGCCACACCGACATCGTGGGAAAGAAGAGGACGCGTAATATCGCCCACGCACGTCAAACCGCCATCTACCTGTGCCGACAGCTGCTCGACATCCCCTACGGGGACATCGGAAAGAAGTTCAACAGGGACCACTCGACAATCATGTACTCGGTGGGCAACATAGAGGCGAAAATGAAGGAGAACCGCGTTGCACGCGAAGAAATGGAAGCCCTCAGGCAGATAATCCGCGAGCTATAGCGTTTCACCAATAAGCAAATTCGCCGTGTTTCACGTGAAACAACCAGGTTGACCAGGCATTTTGAAGGAATCAGGAAAACATGGGGATAAACAACGTAAAACATGGCGAAAACCATCGAACTCAAGGGGAAAGATAATGTAATCAATAATCATGGTGGATTGAGAGAACAGGCAGCCCACATTGGAAGTTGAATTACTTTTCAGGAATGACATGGGGTTTTGCGAGTTCTCAACATTTCCACCGCGCTTATTATTACTACTATTCAAAAACCTATTATTAAAAGAAAAGCATTGAAGATAAATAACAACGCTGCATGAACCATCTATCATGGAGCAACGTCTTACGTAAGGGAAAGAGGAGCCTGTGAAATTCAGCATCAACCAATCGGAACTGCAGGATGCGCTTGCCGTTGTGCTCAAGGGCATCGCCACCCGTTCTACGCTGCCTATCCTTTCGGGTATTTATCTGGATGCCCATAACGACAACCTGACGCTGCAGGCAACCGACTTGGAGCTGTCCATTCAATTCACCATCCCTGCGCTGGTGGAGGAGGAAGGCCGTTCCGTATTTCCCGGCAAGCTGTTTTTCGACATCGTGAAGAATCTGCCCGATGCTGCCGTGCATGTTGAAACCGGAGAGGATTCCGCCGTCATCACGTGCGATGCTTCCTCGTTCTCCATCAAGACGCTGGATGCCGAGGACTTCCCGGGATTCCCCCATGTTGATACGCAGCAGGCTATCTCCATCCCGTTCTCTCAGTTCTCGTCTATGGTCAAGCGCGTGGCACGCGTGGTGTCCAAGGACGAGAGCCGTGCCATTCTTACCGGCGTGCTCATCACGTTTGAAGGCGAGACGCTGAAGATGGTGGCAACCGACTCCTATCGCCTTGCCATCACCGAAGCTCAGCTTGGCGAGCCCGCGGCTGAGGGCTTCCAGGCCGTGATCTCCGGCTCCTTCCTGCAGGAGCTTGCTTCCCTGACGCGTACGGACGACCCGCTGACCATCGCCTTGGCGGAGAATCAAATCGTGGTCACCTATCACGACACCGTGTTCATCAACCGTCGTATCGAGGGCAATTTCCCGAACTATCGTCAGCTGCTGCCCGACTCCTATGCCACGCGCGTGCGCCTCAATGTCAGCCATCTGGTCTCTGGCGTGAAGCGCACGTCGATCTTGGGTCAGCAAAGCTCGCCGGTGAAGTTCGCCATCGATGTTGAAAGCCAGACCGTGCAGCTTTCCGCCGCTGCCCAGGATGTGGGCAGCGCGCAGGAGACGCTGGCGTGCCAAGGCGAGGGAGAGAACGTTGAGATCGCCTTCAACTACGCATACGTCCTCGACGGTTTAGGCTCGGTGAGCACCGATGACGTGTTCTTGGAAGTTCAGTCTGGCATGAAGCCGGGCATTTTCAAAGCTGGCGAAGGCGAGAACTTCCTGTACCTGGTCATGCCTGTGCGCATTTCCTAACAACGAAGGCGTTGCATGAGCCTTCGCATCAAAGATGTTGCGTTCGATGATTTTCGCAGCTATGAGCACTTCCGCTTGGGCGACATCGGACCCCTGACCGTATTGGTGGGGCCCAATGCCGTCGGCAAGACCAACGTCGTGGAAGGGATTCAGCTGCTTACGGCGCAAACGTCGTTCAGAAACCCTACGGGGTTGCAGCTTGTGCGTGAAGGCGCCGCTTTCGCCCGCTTGCGCGCAACTGCCGCTGACGAGAACAGGTTGCTGGAGCTGGGACTGACGATCAAGGCGGGCAAACGCCGGTTCACCCTCAACGGCAAGCAGAAACGGACGGCGGACTTGAAGGGCGTCATCCCTTCGGTCACGTTCACTCCCGACGACCTGAACCTGGCGAAGGGCTCGGGCACCACGCGCCGCAACGCGCTCGACGCCGTAGGGTCGCAGCTTTCGCGCAACCATTACCTGATTCGTCGGGACTTCGACAAGGTGCTGCGTCATAAGAACTCGCTGCTGAAAGACGAGGCGTCGCCGCTTTTGCTGGAGAGCCTGAACGACTTGATGGTCACCTGCGGCGCTCAACTGGTGTGCTATCGCGCGGCTCTATTCGGCAAGCTGGCGGCATCGATGGCTAGCTATTACGCCGAGATCGTGGGGAACCGTGAAACGTTGTCGGCCCGCTACGCCCCGTCGTGGCTTGCAGAGGGTGAATGGCTCGATGCCGGGGAAACGCTCGATCGCGACGAGGCCCGCGAACGTTTCGCGGCGGCTCTTGCGTCCTCGATGGCGCAAGAGCGCGCCCGTCATCGCGCATTGGTGGGACCCCATGCCGACCGCATCGAGTTCTTCGTCGAAGGGCGTCCGGTGGGCGTGTATGGAAGCCAAGGCCAGCAGCGCTCGGCGGTGCTGGCGTTCAAGCTTGCGGAAGTCACGCTTATCTGCGACCTTCTGGGTCAGCAGCCGGTGCTGTTGCTTGACGACGTGATGAGCGAGCTCGATGAGCAGCGCCGTCGCGCGCTGGTGAAGTTCGTCTCGGGGGATATCCAAACGTTTATAACCACGGCGAACCTGGCGTATTTCGACGAGGACCTGCTCGCTGCGGCCCGCGTCGTGCGTTTGCCTCTTGAGCGGAAGGACGGTGAATGATGGCCGATCTTGGCAGCGGCTTGCAGCAATTGCTGCGAAGCCTTGGCGCCGCCGGCGCCCAAGCCGCACGTTCTCAGCGCGTTGCGGAGGTGCACGTTCGCTGGAAATGCGCCGTGGAGGCCGTCTATCGCGATTCCGCGCCGCTGGTGCTCGACCATACCAACGGCGTGTACATCATGAAACCCGAGCAGGCCAACGACCCTATGGCGGCGCGCGTGCCCGCGGGCAAGACCCTGCTCGTGGTGTATTGCGATGACGCCATGATTCGTTCGGATATCGATGCTCGCCAGGAAATGCTGAAGATCCGCCTTAACGAACAGGGCGAGCATGTTGCCTTGTTCTCCATCAAACCCGCGCGCTTCGACATGAAGGCCCGCCACCCGTTTCGCGAGGAGGCGGCGCGCGCCGCGCAACAGGCCGCCCGGGCCGCGCACGCCCCCGATCCGCTTATCAGCCCCGAGGCCGTGGCTCGTTTGCGCGAGCAGGCCGCAGGCGTTGAGGATAAGCGCCTCAGGGAATCAATCCTGAAAGCCTTGGAGGCAAGCGAAAAGCCTGGGCGCGCAAAAAACGGCAAAAGTGATCTATAGATTGAAAATCATGCCTTAGAAGGCATCTGAAGGCCTGTAAAGGGCGTGAAGAGCCCCGGTGCCAAGACGCGTTGTGATAAAATCAATAGGTTCCAGAACCATCCGGAATCGAAACATTCAATACTAGAGGAGCGTGTCAGTGGCAGCAAAACCTGATCATTACGACGGCTCGGACATTCAGGTCCTCGAAGGCCTTGAACCTGTTCGCAAGCGTCCTGGCATGTATATCGGCTCCACGGGCCCGCGCGGTCTCCATCACCTGGTTTACGAGGTTGTGGACAACGCGGTCGACGAGGCATTGGCCGGTTACTGCAGCCATATCGAGGTGACCATTCACCCCGACAACTCCATCACCGTCGCCGACGACGGCCGCGGCATCCCGGTCGATGAGCACCCTAAGGAGAAGATTCCCACGGTAGAGGTCGTCCTGACCGTGCTGCACGCCGGCGGCAAGTTCGGTGGCGAGGGATACAAGGTGTCCGGCGGCTTGCATGGCGTGGGCGTGTCGGTCGTGAACGCGTTGTCCACGCGCGTCCAGGTGAACGTGCGTCGCGATGGCAAGGAGTACCAGATCGCCTTCGAGCAGGGCAAAACCTGCGAGAAGCTGCACGAGGTGGGCACCTCCGACCACACCGGCACCACGGTCACCTTCTGGCCCGACCCCGAGATCTTCACCGAGACCACCATTTACGACTACAGCGTGCTTGCGGCGCGTTTCCGCGAGATGGCCTTCCTGAACAAGGGCCTGAAGATCACGCTGACCGACGAGCGTGCCAACCCGAGCCTTATCGTGTCGGACACCTCGCCCGAGCCTCATAGCGACGTCTTCCAGTATGAAGGCGGCATCATCGATTTCGTGACGTACCTCAACGAGGGCCGCGAAACGCTGAACAAGCCCATCTATTTCGAGGCCGAAAGCGCCGACGGCACGGTCGAGGTGGCCATGCAGTGGTCCACGTCGTTCTCCGCGAACTCCGTCATGGCGTTCGCCAACAACATCAACACGCACGAGGGCGGCACGCACCTCGACGGCTTCAAGCAGGCCGTCACGCGCACCATCAACGAGTATGCGCGCAGCAAGGGCATCCTGAAGGAGAAGGACAACAACCTCTCCGGCGACGACACCCGCGAGGGCTTGGCCGCCGTCATCTCCGTGAAGCTGCACGACCCGCAGTTCGAGGGCCAGACGAAGACGAAGCTCGGCAACTCCGAGATCCGTCCGCTTGTCCAAAACGCCGTCACGCAGGGCCTGGCCGAGTATCTGGAGGAGAACCCTGCGCCGGCCAAACGCATCATTGGCAAGGCCACGCAGGCTCTGAAGGCCCGCGAAGCTGCCCGCAAGGCCCGCGAGATGACGCGCCGCAAGGGCGTGCTCGACTCGTTCGCGCTGCCGGGTAAGCTGGCGGACTGCTCGTCCAAAAAACCCGAAGAGTCCGAAATCTTCATTGTAGAGGGCGATTCCGCAGGTGGCAGCGCCAAGCAGGCGCGCGACCGCAAGACGCAGGCCATCCTGCCGCTGCGCGGTAAGATCTTGAACGTCGAGCGTGCCGGCTTGCATCGCGCCCTGTCCAGCGACACCATCAGCTCGCTCATCACGGCCATCGGCACGAACATCGGCGAGGACTTTGACGCCGATCAGGCGCGTTACCACCGCATCATCATCATGACCGATGCCGACGTCGACGGCGCGCACATCCGCATCCTGCTGCTGACGTTCTTCTACCGCTATATGCCCGAGCTCATCAACCGCGGCTACGTCTACATCGCATGCCCGCCCATCTTCGGCGTGAAGAAGAAGAACACCCGCTCCACGAAGATCGAGCGCTACATCTACGACGAGAACAGCCTGAGCCGCGAGCTCGAGGAAATGGGCGGTTCCGAGAAGTTCGACGTGCAGCGCTACAAGGGCCTGGGCGAGATGGATCCCGAGCAGCTGTGGGAAACCACCATGGAGCCTGCTACCCGTACGCTTCTGCAGGTGAGCATCGACGATGCCGCCGAGGCCGAGCGCACGGTCAGCGAGCTCATGGGCGATCAGGTCGAGCCGCGCAAGGAGTTCATCCAGAAGCACGCCCGCGACGTTAGATTCTTGGACATCTAGGAGAATTGAATGGCAGATAACACTGACAACCGCGATGGTCAGGGCGGCGAGGAGCTTCCCGACGACCTGAAGCGCTTGGTCGATGCCGCTGAGGAAGACGCGGCGGACGCCGGCGAGCAGGACGTCGAGCAGCCCGAGCCCGGCCACACGGTGACGTCGGGCCCGGTGTCCGAGGAAGACAAGGCCCGCTCGCTCATCGACATGTCCACCGTCGCCAACCCCCACGGCTCTATCATCGAGGACGCAAACGGCGGCGAAGGCACCACCGTTCGTGCGGCATATCTCGGCAAGGAAATGGCATCTTCGTTCCTGGAGTATTCCATGAGCGTCATCGTCAGCCGCGCCCTGCCCGACGTGCGCGACGGCTTGAAGCCGGTCCATCGCCGCATCCTGTACGCCATGAACGAGTCCGGCTATACGCCGAACCGTCCGCATATGAAGTCCGCCCGTACCGTCGGCGACGTCATCGGCAAGTATCACCCGCACGGTGACTCAGCCGTGTACGACACCATGGTTCGCCTGGCCCAGCCGTTCAGCATGCGCGTTCCGCTCATCGATGGCCATGGAAACTTCGGCTCCATCGACGGCGACTCGGCCGCAGCAATGCGTTACACCGAGGCCCGCCTGGGCAAGGCCGCCATGGAGCTGCTGCGCGACCTCGACAAGGAAACGGTCGACTTCCAGCCCAACTATGACGAAAGCCTGGAGGAGCCCACGGTCCTGCCCGCGCGCTTCCCCAGCTTGCTGGTCAACGGCTCCAACGGCATCGCCGTCGGCATGGCCACCAACATCCCGCCGCACAACCTCGGCGAGACCATCGACGCCACGTGCATGATGCTCGACAACCCCGAGGTCACCACCGCCGAGCTCATGACCGCCCTTCCCGGCCCGGATTTCCCGACCGGCGGCATCATCATGGGCAAGAAGGGCATCCTGGATGCCTATGAGACGGGTCGCGGCAGCCTTACCGTGCGCGCGAAGTGCAAGATCGAAGAGGGCAAGAACGGCAAAAGCTCCATCGTGGTCACGGAGATCCCGTACCAGGTGAACCGTCAGCGCCTGCTCGAGAAGCTCGGCGAGCTGGTTCGCGAGAAGAAGCTTCCCGAAATCTCGAACATCCACGACGGCGCCGACCGTCACGGCATCGACATCATCATCGAGCTGAAGAAGGACGCCATCCCGCAGGTGGTGCTCAACAAGCTGTATAAGCACACGCAGCTGCAGGTGGGCTTCGGCGTCATCATGCTCGCGCTCGTCGACGGCGTGCCCCGCGTGCTCTCCTTGAAGGAGACGCTGCACTACTACATCGCCCACCAGGAAGACGTCATCGTGCGTCGTACGCGCTACGAGCTCTCCAAAGCCGAGGAACGCGCCCATATCCTGGAAGGCTACGTGGTCGCCCTCGATCATATCGACGAGGTCATCAGCATCATCCGCTCCTCGCAAACCGACAAGGAGGCGGCGGCTCGCCTGACCGAGCGCTTCGGCCTGACAGACAAGCAGACCACCGCCATCCTGGAGATGCGCCTGCGCCGTCTGACCGGTTTGGAGCGCGAGAAGATCCAGTCCGAGTTGGAAGAGCTGCGCGAGAAGATCGCGTACTACAACCGCGTGCTCTCCGATCCTCAGCTGGTGCGCGACATCATCAAGGAGGAGCTGCAGGAGATCAAGAAGAAATTCGACACTCCCCGCAGAACGCAGCTCTCCGATGCCGCCAAGGACTTGGATGTCGAAGACCTCATCGCCGAGGAGAACATGGTGGTCACGGTCACGAAGGCCGGCTACGTCAAGCGCCTGCCCGTTGCCACGTACCGCCAGCAGAAGCGCGGCGGCAAGGGCATGCAGGCGGTGAACCTGAAGGACAACGACTATGTCGAGCACCTGTTCGTCGCGTCCACGCACTCCTTCATGCTGTTCTTCTCCACGAAGGGCAAGGTATACCGCCTGAAGGTCTACGAGCTGCCCGAGGCGTCGCGTCACGCGCGCGGCACGGCCATCGTGAACCTGCTGCCGCTTGAGAAGGGCGAGACCATCAGTGCGGTTATCGCGACGAAGGACTTCCCGGCAGACGAGTATCTCATGTTCGCCACCGAGCACGGCATGGTGAAGAAGACGTCTATGGAGCAGTACGACCGTACGCGCCGCGACGGTCTTATCGCCATCAACCTCAAGGACGGCGACCGCCTTATCAGCGTGCGCCGCGTGGCTCAGGGCGAGAACGTCATCATGGTGTCGTCAGCCGGCAAGGCCATCATGTGGCCCGAGGACGAGGTTCGCGCCATGGGTCGCGGCACCATGGGCGTGCGCGGCATGAACGCGCCGGCGGACGCCAAGGTGCTCGGCATGGAGATCGCGCGCCCCGAGACCGACTTGTTCGTCATCACCGAGAAGGGCTACGGCAAGCGCACGCCTATCTCCGAGTATCCGTCGCACCATCGCGGAGGCCAGGGCGTCTTCACCATCACCATGACGGAGAAGAAGGGCTTGTTGGCCGCCATGAAGATCGTCGGGTCCGATGACGAGATCATGATTATGTCCGAGGAGGGCGTTGTGGTGCGCACTTCCGTCGAGGGCATTTCCGAGCTCGGCCGCTCCACGCAAGGCGTACGCGTCATGAACGTGGCCGAGAACGACCGCGTGACCGCGGTTGCCATCGCCGCCCACGGCAAGAAGAAGCGTGCCGCTAACGCCGACGGCGCCGAAGAGATTGACGAGACATCCATCGACGAGATGGAAGAGTAGCCAGCCAGCTAGCTACCGACATATGCAAGCTTGTAAGAAAGCCGCTCCGTTTGGGGCGGCTCTCTTGTTGCATGGGTGCATTGTTGTCTGGCCGCATGGGATGTTTCACGTGAAACATCTTGATTTAGGGTACAGCCGACCTGATCTATCGCGGGAGCTTATACCTCGCGCGTGGGCAGCCTGATCGGCGTTACGAGAAATCCTTCGGATCGAGGTTCTCCAGGAATGAGCGGAACTCCTCAAGCTCCTCTTCGGCAGATTCGTCCTCGATGGGCTTGCGAACGATATAGGGATACGAAGCGCGCTCGAGCACGTCCTCGTTGATATAGATCGGCGAATCCTCGCGCAACGCCAGGGAGAGCGCATCGCTGGGACGAGCATCAAGTTCGATAAGCCTTCCGTGCTGGCGCAGCGTAAGCTTTGCGAAGAACAAAGATCCCTTCACCTTGTCGATAAGGACGTGGTCGACGCTTGCGTCAAGATTTGTAAGGGCGTCGAGAAGCAGGTCGTGCGTAGTAGGGCGTGCCACCTTGGTATGGGTGACCGCCAGATGCAGTTGAGCAGCTTCGGCGGCACCCACCATGATGGGAACGATGCGCGATGTTCCAGGCACGGGGCTTTCCTCGATAGGCTGCAACACAAGGATGGAAGGACCCGGAGCGCTTCCGACGATGATCTTTTGCACGGCGATGGGAACCAAGCCTGCTCCTAACTATAAGCGTTTCGCTCATATATAAAATCGAGCCCTTCAGGTAGCTCTATATAAGGGATTATACGCGTGATTAAGGCTCTGACCTGCGGTTTCTTCTGTAAAACTGCGGTTGGAAAAAATTTTCCTAAAAGTTGAAAATTCTTCTTGACCATTCTTGGAAACCCTGGTTATAATAAACGAGCACTTTTCGAAGGGGCCCGTAGCTCAGTTGGTTAGAGCGCACGCCTGATAAGCGTGAGGTCGCTGGTTCAAATCCATTCGGGCCCACCAGTATTTGCGATAAACGCTCCACCGTGAGCCGAGTTTGCCGGTGGAGCGTTTATTATTGTAAAGTGCGAGTTGGGGGTTTAGCTCAGCTGGGAGAGCGCGGGCTTTGCAAGCCTGAGGTCAGGGGTTCGATCCCCCTAACCTCCACCATTTAAGATTATTTGCAGGTCCGGAAACGGGCCTGCAATTTTTTTGTCCGCAGGTCCGTTAACGGGCCTGCTTTCGTATTGGGGTAGGAAACGGTCGAGCTGGTAAGCGAGGTGTCATGAACCGTCTGGAAGCATTGCGTGCCTTAGGGTTGGACGAGGACGCTACCGACGAGGATATCAAGACGGCTTATCGCGAAACGGCGCAGATCCTGCATCCCGACCGCTTCGCCACCAATAAAAAGCTGCAGGACCGGGCAACCGAGCAATTCAAGAACTTGCAGGAGGCCTACGATTTCCTGACGTCATCCAAAGGTCGCAGGAAAGCAGGCGGCTCCTCGTTCTCGGGGCGTTCGACGCGCGCGGCTTACGACGATGTCGATGCCCGTCTCGCCGGCATAGCCGCGGCCAGGACGCAGCTAGTGCGCCAACGCGATGCGGTGTACGACGAACGCCGCAACGGCATGGGAATGGCGGCTATCGGCGGATTGGTGGCTTTGTTCTGCGGCCGACGCCCTTTCGGGTTGTTCGGTGTGGTTGCGGCTATTGCCTCGACTGCGGCTATTTGGGGAATTGTCCAGGTGGTATCATCGCAACGTTCCATCAACACGCTTACCGAGCATATTGAAGAATTGAATAGGGAAGAGCGCAAAATCGCGCAAGAATCTGAAGAGGAGTAGCACACCCGTATGAAGCAAGAAGGCCTTCGCAACGTTGCCATCATCGCGCACGTCGACCATGGTAAGACCACGCTGGTCGACCGCCTGCTGTGGTCGTCCCACGTGTTCCGTGAGAACCAGGAAGTGCAGGAGCGCGTTTTGGACTCCAACGATCAGGAGCGCGAGCGCGGCATCACCATCCTGTCCAAGAACATCTCCATTCACTACAAGGACGTCAAGATCAACGTTATCGACACCCCCGGCCATGCCGACTTCGGCGGCGAGGTCGAGCGCGTGCTGAACATGGCCGACGGCGCCCTTCTTATCGTGGACGCTTATGAGGGTCCCAAGCCTCAGACGCGTTTCGTGCTCTCCCACGCCCTTGAGCGCGGCCTGCGCATCGTGGTCGTCGTGAACAAGATCGACCGCCCCAACGCCGATCCCGAGGGCGCTGTGGACAAGGTGTTCGACCTGATGGTCGAGCTGGGCGCTTCCGACGAGCAGCTTGACTTCCCGGTGGTGTACGCTTCCGCGGTCAACGGCTATGCCCGTCTGGAGCCCGAAGACGGCAACATGGACATGATCCCGCTGCTCGACACCATCATCAACGAGATCCCGTGCCCTGATGTGGACACCGAGGGCCCGGTGGCCCTGCAGGTCTGCACCGTCGACCACAGCAGCTATGAGGGTCGTATCGGCGTCGGCCGTCTGCACAGCGGCACCCTGCACGAGAAGGAGCAGGTGCTGGTCGTGCAGCCCGACGGCAACCAGTACAACGCCACCATCCGCAAGGTCTACACCTTCGAGAACCTGGGCAAGACCGAGGTTCCCGAGGCTCACGCCGGCGATATCGTGGCCGTGATCGGCGTCGAGGCCGCAGACATCGGCGACGTCATCACCGATTCCGAGAACCCGGTGGAGATGGAGCCCATCGCCGTCGAGGAACCCACCATGGCGGTCGTGTTCGAGGCTTCCACCAGCCCGTTGGTCGGCCGCGAAGGCGATATCGTCGGCGCCCGCCAGCTCAAGGAGCGCCTGATGCGCGAGAAGGAGAGCAACATCTCCATGCGCATCGACGAGACCGAGGACAAGTCCGGCGTGCGCGTCGCCGGCCGTGGCGTGCTTCACCTGTCCGTCCTCATGGAAACCATGCGTCGCGAGGGCTTCGAGTTCCAGGTCGGCCGCCCGCAGGTCGTATACAAGACCGACGAGCACGGCAACAAGCTCGAGCCGATCGAGGAAGCCACCGTCGACGTGCCGAACGACTACTCCGGTAAGGCCATCGAGGTCATGGGCACCGCCGGCGGCATCATGGAGGACATGTTCTCCGACGAGAATATGACGCACCTGACCTTCAGCATCCCGTCCCGCGGCACCATGGGCCTGAAGACGCGCATCCTCAACGCAACGCACGGCGAGGCAGTGCTGTTCCATCACTTCCGCGAGTACGGCCCGTATTCCGGTGAGATGGACGGCCGCAAGAACGGCTGCATGATCGCTATGGCAACCGACAAGGCCGTCGCTTACGCGCTTGACACGCTGCAGCAGCGCGGTCGCCTGTTCGTCAAGCCCGGCGACGAGTGCTACGAGGGCATGATCGTCGGCGAGTCCGCCAAGGAAGGCGACATGGTGGTCAACGTTTCCAAGACGAAGAACCTGGGCAACCAGCGATCCTCCACCGCGGACAAGGCCATCCAGCTGACCCCTCCGATCACGTTCACGCTCGAGGAGGCGCTGGAGTACATCGAGGACGACGAGATGGTTGAGGTTACTCCCGAGTCCATTCGCCTGCGCAAGCGCATCCTGAGCACCATCGAGCGCAAGAAGGCGAACAAGAAATAACGCAACAGTCGTTTTCGGCTTCATGTGTGAACACCGGTTCGATCGCATTGCAAAGCAGGTGAGATCGAACCGGCTAAAATCCCATAAGGCGGCCTTCGGGCCGCCTTTTTCTATGGGGAAGTACCTCGAATGCTGTAGGAAAGCCCAGCTCCTGTGAAACCTGCATGGGCATATTGTGCTGGAAGAAAGGCGAATTCCGCCGTGTGGGAAAATACCCACGAGGCATTCGATTTGACCGTGGGACGCGTCTGTCCAGCGGTTTCATGCGTTTGAGGAAGGGTTTTATGAAGGCATCTCGCATTATCTCAACGGTTTGCGCGATGGGTCTTTCGGCGGCGTGCGTCATGGGCGTTGCCGGTTGCTCCAGCAATAACCAGAATTCCGGTTCGGGCGCAGTGGCCGCCACCATCAACGGCACCGAAATCTATGAAGACACGGTCACCGACTACATCCAAAGCGTGCGCGAGCAGCAGGGTCTGACCGATGAGGATTCCTGGGGCAACTACCTGGCCCAGATGGGAACCGATCCGGCGGGCGTGCGCGAGCAGATCATCAACACGTATGTCACGCGCGAGCTCATCAACTCCGGAGCCGAGGAAAAGGGCATCACCATCGATAGCTCCGAGGTCGATGGCTACGTCGACAAGATGAAGTCGAACTACGATAGCGACGAGAAGTGGCAGTCCGCTCTTGAGCAGGCCGGCATGACCGAGGATGAGTACCGTTCCGAGATCGAGCTGCAGCTGAAGGCGAAGGAGCTGTACAACACCTTCGAGTCCACCGAGGAACCCTCTAGCGAAGATATGCTCCAGTACGCGCAGATGTACGCCAGCGCCTACGATGGGGCCAAGCGTTCCAGCCACATCCTGTTCGATTCCGATGATGAGGCAACCGCCCAGGACGTGCTGAACAAGATCAACTCCGGCGAGCTTGATTTCGCCGAGGCCGCCAAGCAGTATTCCAAGGATACGGGTTCCAAGGACGCCGGCGGCGATGTGGGTTGGGATAAGACCAGCTCGTTCGTGCAGGAGTACACCGATGCGCTGAGCAGTCTTGAGAAAGACCAGGTCAGCGGATTGGTTACCAGCAGCTATGGCATCCATATCATCAAGTGCACCGACGTGTTCAGCGCCCCGAAGGAGAAGGCCGACGACGGCACCGAGACGGTGAAGATCACCAGTATCGACCAGATTCCCTCCGAGTGGCAGGAAACCATCAAGGAGTCGCTGCAGTCTCAGGGCAAGACCACGAACTACCAGAACTGGCTGAAGGAGAAGAAGGAATCTTCCGACCTCAAGATCAACGATATGCCCTCCGGCCTGCCTTATGACGTGGACATGTCGAAGTATCAGACCGATGATTCCTCCAGCACCGCGGATTCCGACGTGAATGTGTCGGCCGCCGGTTCGACGGACGGCGACGCCTCCGCTAGCACGGATGGTTCCGCCGACAATGCCGTCAGCGCAACCGATGCCGAGGGGAAGTCTTCGGCAAACTAGCCTGAAAAGGCGCGTAAAGCAAGTACAAGAAGGGAACCCGTTTCAGCGGGTTCCCTTCTTCGTTTGATAAGGAATGGGCATATGAACGAAGAGAATACCGCAGAGCAGCCGCTGTTCGAGCTTAACGATGCCGAGGTCGTGCGAGCGGGACGAACCATCCTGCATGTTGACAAATTCTCGCTTGCTAAAGGGGAGAACATCGCGCTTCTAGGTCCCAACGGCGCAGGCAAGTCGACGTTCGTGAAGCTTATCACCAGGGAAGTGATGCCGCTGTATCGTGAGCAGCCTCCGGTGAAGTTCAACGGCAACCCACGCGCGACGCTGGTGGATGTGCGCAAAACGCTGGGAATCGTGTCTTCTACCATGCAGGCGCAGATCAACGTTCATCTGCCGGCTGTGGATATCGTAGAGGGTGGCTTGTTCGGAACGCTCGGCCTTCCGCGACACGTTCATCCTGACGAGCGCACGCACGCAAAGGCGCTTGAAGCCATGGATATGCTGGGCGTGGCGAAGCTTGCTGAACAGGACATCATGACCATGTCGAGCGGCCAGGCTCGCCGTGTGCTCTTTGCCCGCGCTCTTGTACATGATCCGAGCACGTTGCTGCTCGACGAGCCGTGCACGGGCCTGGATCCGGAGGGCATGTACTACGTGCGTTCAAGCATGCGCGACCTCGCAAGGGCGGGCAAGGGCATCGTGCTGATCACCCATTATCCGGAAGACATCATTCCGGAAATCAAGCGATTGGTCCTGGTCAAGGAGGGAAAGCTGTTCGCGGACGGCGCGAAGGAGGATATGCTGACCGACCAGATGATGAGCTCGCTGTTCGACGTGCCGCTGCAAGTTGCGAAAAATGGCAAAAACAATGAGTATTTTTCTCTTGTGAGTTCGTATTAAATGGTGTAACATACCTAAACGCTGCATGAGCGCACGAGAGAAAACGTGAATGCGATGCAGTCTGTAAGCAAGCGGAGAGATGACCGAGCTGGCCGAAGGTGCACGATTGGAAATCGTGTATACGCCAAAAGCGTATCTGGGGTTCGAATCCCCATCTCTCCGCCAGATTATCCCGGCGGAACCTTTACGGTAACGCCTTTTTTGTAGGTCGGCATAAATACCCAGCCGACCCACCCCACGCGGAGGGGTGGCAGAGTGGTTGAATGCGGCGGTCTCGAAAACCGTTTCACCGGCAACCCCGGTGACGAGGGTTCGAATCCCTCCTCCTCCGCCAGGAATCGTAAAGCCCTTGCAAGCGCAAGGGCTTTTTCTTTTTCAGGGATTGTTGTCCTGTTGCCTCTGGCGGTGTTCTTGAATCGAATATGGCTGCAAAGCCCTTTTTAAAGCGATCCCTTAATGCGGAATTAAGAGGCAATCTAATTCACGAATAATCATATCTATGAATATAACCTGGGGAAATAGTAATCCGCGTAGTGTTTATGGATAACATGTTTCACGTGAAACATCAGGCAAGCGTCGCTTCTATACTCAAGACATTCGAACAACACTCGAACCTTGTCGCTATAGGAAGGAATCACCATGAACGAAGCCGCAAAGTCTTTGGCTCAGATGAAGAAGGCGAACAAGCTTGTTCGCTTGGCATTCCGTAAGAACGGCCCGAAGAGCTTTAAGCGCGGTCAAGGCGCACTGCTGCAGGCCCTGCTGACTGATGACGGCGCTACCCAGCGCGACCTCACCAAGACGCTGGGCATGAACCGCAGCAACTTGAAGGACGTTGTGAAGAAGGCCGAACGCAACGGCTATGTGACCATCGAGTCGGTCGATCAGCCGCGCACCTATGCGGTGAAGCTGACCGATCTTGGTTGTGAGCTTGCCGAGAAGCGTGCTGAAGCCAACGATAAGACTGCCGAGGAGATCATCTCCTGCCTGAGCGCCGAAGAGGTCGCCCAGCTTGACGCCATCACCGAGAAGCTGATCCTGGCAATGAAGGAGAAGGGCATCTGCGGCAAGAAGAAGGGCTACAAGGTGCGCCGCAAGCGTCATCGTCGCTAAAACCCGAACGCGGATTTTCAGCGGTTCGTTGCAAGGACGATACTGCCACGCAAAAGCCACGCTACACTGGATGCATCATGGAATGCATGCGGGGGCGTGGCTTTCGCATTGTAGGAAACCGAAAGGATGCGGCAATGGCAGATCGCGTTGTTGAAAATCAGGATAACGAAGTGCCCGAGATTCCCGAGATCTTGGAGAAGGTGATGCTGTTCTCGCTGGATGAGGCGAAGCAGAAGTTGACGCAGAGCAACGAAGTGGTTCCGTTCACCGCGCTGGCGGTCAAGGAGAACCTGTTCATCGAGAATCATCCTGGCGAGTCTGTGGAGGCGTGCTTCAATGCGGCTCGTCACACCGTGCAGCACGCACAGGGAGCACAGGCCTATGCGCTGTGCTATGACGGATATGTCGAGGTTGACGAAGGCACCAAGGATGCTCTCATCGCCGAAGGCGGCGTGCCCGGTGCCGACAAGGGCTACGCCGTGGGCTACCTGTACGAGTGCTCTGAGGACGGCACCGTCGAGTTCGAGGACGAGCCGGCATACATCGGCGAGGCCCCGAACTTCATGATCGCCTTGAAGGCCCCGGGCGAGTACAGCGATGATGAGATCGACGAGAAGTACACCGCAGAGGACGAGACCGAGTTCGACGTGGAGGCCGAAGGTTCCGAAGAGGAATAACCCGAATAGCACTCAATAAGGGCTTGCGATAGAGATGAAGGCGGTTCACCTGCAAGGTTCAGGTGAACCGCCTTCGTCATTTCGACAAGGGTTATGCGAGATGGCGTGCGTATAGTTGCAATTGCGGGCAGACGGCAGGCTATGGAGCAGGGGCCTGCCGTCTGGGGGTGCGGCGATGTGTTGAAACGGTGCAGAAGGAAGAAAGCAAGGTCAAAGGCTGGAATTAAGGAATCGGGCTTGATAATATAATCAGGCTAATTCCTGCCCCGGTGTGTGCCTTCACCAGCCCGGGGCCGTAAAGTCCAAAGGAGGTGAGCTGATGAAGGCTTACGAACTGCTGTTTATTATTGCTCCGTCTACCGACGAGGAAACCCGTGCAAATACGATGAATCGTATCCAGGGCGTTATCACGTCCGCCGAGGGTTCCGTCGACAACGTTGACGAGTGGGGCAAGCGTAAACTCGCTTACGAGATCAATGGTCTGACCGACGGTGTCTACACCCTCATCGATTTCCACGCTGATCCCGCCGAGGTTGCAGAACTCGATCGCGTGCTGCGCATCTCTGATGTCGTTGTTCGCCACATGATCGTGAAGCGCACCGACCGCGAATAGGATTACGTAGGGGCCTTCAAGGTCCCAGCATGAGAAGAGGTAGATACACATGAGCATCAATCGTGTCATGATCAGCGGAAATCTTACGCGCGACGCCGAAATTCGTTCCACGCAAAGCGGTATGGCCATCCTGGGGTTCGGCGTTGCGGTCAACGACCGCCGCAAGAACCAGCAGACCGGCGAATGGGAGGATTACCCGAACTTCGTCGACTGCACCATGTTCGGCACCCGTGGCGAGAAGCTGCAGCCCTACCTTACGAAGGGCACGAAAGTGGCCATCGAGGGCAAGCTTCGCTACAGCTCTTGGGAACGCGATGGTCAGCGCCGCAGCAAGCTTGAAGTGATCGTCGACGAGTTGGAGTTCATGTCCAGCCGCAACGGCAACAATGCCAACCAGGGTTACGACAACGGCATGACCGCAGGTTACGCCCCGCAGCCCGTTCCGATGGCAGCTCCCGTTGCAGCTCCGATCGTAGATGCCTCTGCTTCGGTTTACGACGAAGACATCCCGTTTTAAGCGAAAGAGGTTTACCAAATGTCCGACTACGCGAAGCAGCCTCGTCGCAAGTACTGCCAGTTCTGCAAAGAGGACGCGGAGTACATCGACTACAAAGATACCCAGATGCTGCGCAAGTATGTTACCGACCGCGGGAAGATCAAGCCGCGCCGCGTGACGGGTGCCTGCACCCAGCACCAGCGTGACATCGCGAACGCCGTGAAGCGCGCTCGCGAGATGGCTCTGATGCCCTACGCGGTTCCCGCAATTAGCGGCCGCGGCGACCGTCGCAATCGCTAGGCGCAAGGAGGAACCATGAAAGTCATCCTGCTCCAAGAGCTCAAGGGCAAGGGCGGCGAAGGCGACGTCGTGGACGTGGCCCCCGGTTTTGCCAACAACTACCTGATGCCGCAGGGCATCGCCATCCTGGCTACGAAGGGCAACCTGAAGCAGCTGGAGATGCGCAAGAACAACATCGCCAAGCGCGAGGCTACTCGCCTGGCCGATGCTGACAAGCTGAAGTCCGTGCTCGACGGTGCTTCCGTGAAGGTCGACGCGAAGGTCGGCGAAGAGGGCCAGCTGTTCGGCTCCGTTACCGCCACCCAGATCGCCGAGTCCATCAAGGAGGCTCTGGGCGTGGAGATCGACCGCCGTCGCGTCGAGGCCGGCAAGGCCATCAAGACCGCCGGTCAGCACGAGGTCGTCATCTCCATCTACCGTGACATCAAGGCCACGGTCACGCTGCTGGTGGGTATCGACGAGGTTGCTGCCGAGGAAGAGGCCGAAGAGGTCGAGACCGAGGCTGTCGCCGAGGAGGCTGCTGCTGAAGAGGTCGCTGAATAACTCAGCGCTTTAAAGCGAACTAGCAAATCCCCTGTACGTTAGTGCGGGGGATTTTTCTATTTAGGAGCCATTACGAGTCTTCGACTATATGGCGATAAAGAAGGCCCGTGTCTCCTGCTTGGGCGCATCACGTGGCGCTTACCACTGTCAGTTGAAGAGAGGTGCATTATTGTCTGGCAGGGATTCAGGCAATGTGCATAGCATCGCTTTTGGTTGGCTCTTCTGTCGATGACGCTCTGCAGTGGCGGCGGCACGACTCTGACTGCGGTATGATAAGCCGGATACAAGAAAGGATGAGCAGCATGCCCGTTGACGTTCCCTACAATCCCGATTTCGCCCCTGAGGTGCCTGAGAGCTCCTCGATTCGCAAAATGGAGCCCCAGAACATCGAGGCCGAGAAGTCGGTGCTGGCAGCGTGCCTGCTCAACCAGGAAGCCATCGAGGATGTTGCAGCGAAGCTCATCCCCGACAACTTCTATCGAGCCGCCCATCAACGCATATTCGAGGCGATGCTCGACCTTTACACGCGTCACATCCCCCTCGACCAAATCTCGGTCGCCGACAACCTGAAGGCATCGGGCCAGCTTGAGGCCGTTGGCGGCCAGGCATACATCCTGGAGCTTGCCAGCAACTCCTTCGCCCTGGTCAATTGGCAGAATCACGTTGAGATCGTCAAGCGCACGTCCATTCTGCGCGACCTGATCCGTGCATCCGGCGAGATCCGCTCGCTGGCCTACGATGCCCCCGATGATTTGGGCGTCGTCGTGGAGCAGGCGGAGAAAACGCTGTTCGCGGTCACGGAGAAGCGCGTTTCCAGCGCGTTCACGGGCATCGATACGCTGCTGGTGGATGCCTTCGAGGAGCTACAGGAGATGGCGGCGCAGGAGAACAAGATCTCGGGCGTCGCGTCAGGCTTCAAGGACGTCGACGACCTGTTCCACGGCTTCCGCGGCGGTGACCTGGTCATCCTTGCAGCACGTCCTGGTGTCGGCAAGACGGCCTTCGCCCTGAACCTGTGCACAAGCGCGGCGAAGCTCGGCGCCACCGTGGCGTTCCTGTCGCTGGAAATGAGCGCTTCCCAGCTGGTGCAGCGTGTCCTTGCATCCGAAGCGCGCGTGAGCCTGTCGAAGCTGCGCGCCGGTCAGGTGCAGGACGCGGACTGGGCGGCCATTATCGAGGCTTCCAGCAACCTTTCCAAGCTGAAGATCGAGTTCGACGATACGCCGGCCCTTTCCATCCTCGAGTTGCGTGCGAAGGCGCGTCGTGAGTTGCGCGATGCCGAGAAGGGCCTGATCATCGTCGACTACTTGCAGCTGATGCAGCCGCCGCAGGCGCGCCGCGATGGCAACCGCGCCGTCGAGGTCGCTGAGATCTCGCGTGGTCTGAAGGTGCTCGCCAAGGAGATGGACATGCCCGTCATCGCGCTGTCGCAGCTCTCCCGTGCCGTGGAAATGCGCGGCAAGAAGCGCCCGATGCTTTCCGACCTGCGTGAATCCGGCGCAATCGAGCAGGACGCCGACATCGTCATGTTCATCGACCGAAGCATGGACGAGATGGAGGCGGAAAGCGAGGACCGTCCCGACCTGGGCACCGCCGAGCTGATCGTCGCCAAGCACCGCAACGGCCCCACGCGCGATATCACGCTTGCCTTCAACGCGGAATACACGCGCTTCATGGACTTCATCGACGATTCGCGCGTTCCCGACTATATGTAACACACGCAACCATGAGGTCGGGGTAAACTGAAGCTATGACTGAGAGCCTGACATTCCTTCATGCCGCCGACCTTCACCTTGGTGCGCCTTTCCGCGGCCTTGCCAAGGTGTCGCCGGCATGGGCTGCCCGACTGGTGCAGGCTATCCCCGAGGCGTTCGATCGCGTGATAGACACGGCTATTTCCCGCAAGGTCGACTTCGTGGTCATCGCGGGCGACGTGTTCGACGCGTCGCGTGCATCATATGGCGACTACCTGCGATTCTTCGAAGGAATGCGCGCGCTGGGGAAGGCGGGCATCCCGGTATACCTGATCACGGGAAATCACGACCCTTACACCTCGTGGCAGCAAAGCGCGTTCTCTCTGCCGGAAAATGCGCACATGCTGCCGGCGGATAAGCCGGGTTTCGAGCTGTATAGGCGCGATGGCAAGCCGCTCTGTATCATCGGCGGTCGCGGCTATTACAACCAGTCGTGGCCCATTGACGAGTGCATAGCCGATGGCATCACGCGCAGTGCCGCGCTAATGGCATTGCAGCAGCGTGAACCTGACGTTGCGCAGGCTCCTTTCGCCATCGGCATGCTGCATACCGGATTGGATCTCGATCCCGTGAAAGCGCCGGTCAACCCTTCAGTGTTGCTTTCCGCGGGCATGGATTACTGGGCATGCGGGCATATCCACATGCGCTATATCCACCCCAGCGAGGCCGATCCGCGCATCGCGTTCTCGGGATGCATCCAAGGGCGCGACATCAAGGAAACGGGCCCGCGTGGGGTGCAGATCGTCACGCTTTCAGAAAGTGCGGCCCCGCAGCTCGAGTTCATCCCCACGGCAAGCGTGGTGTGGCAGCGTCTGCGCGTCGACGTGTCCGATTGCGCTACGTTGCCCGAGATCAGCGATCTAATCATGCGGGAGCTGTTCCGCGTGAACGGCAAAGCGCATTGCGAGGAAATGATCTCGCGTATCGTCCTGACGGGCACGACCGCGCTTCACGAGGTGCTTTCCCGCCCTGATGTGATCGAGGACCTGCGCAAACATGTGAACGATTCATATGCCCCGTTCTTCTGCGACACTATGGTCGATGAAACGCGGGAGCCGCGCGATAAACAGGCTTTGCGCGAAGAGGGCCTGTTCCCGGCGGTGTTTTTGCGCGTCGCCGAGACGCAGCGATCCCTTCCCGAAGAGCAGGTGGCGTTCTTGCAGCAGGAATTCCTCGATCGCGGTCTGCAGATGCCGTCGAGCTGCGCCGGCAAGGTGGGGAAGCTGTCGGAGCAGGCCGAGGACCTGGTGCTCGATATGCTGTCGCAAGGGGAAGAGCGCTAGTGGGCAAATACCTGGAACATATCAAGATGGATGCGTTCGGCGCGTTCTCCAACCGTCTGATCGGGCCGTTTGGACCGGGCATGAACACGGTGTTCGGCCGCAACGAGGCCGGTAAGACCACGTTTGCCCAGTTCGTCGGCGGTGTTTTGTTCGGTTGGGAAGAAGCCCGCGGCCAGCGCAACACCTACAAACCCGATAACGCCGAACGGGCGGGAACGCTGTTCTTCGCCAACGAGGACGGTTCCGAGGCCTCGCAGGCCTCGCGCATCCGCAACGCCGACGGCCTGCAGGGCGACACGTCGGTTGCCGAAGACATCGACCGCGAAACGTACCGAACCATGTTCAGCTTGACCAGCGATGAGCTGCGCCAGCTGCGCAACACCACCGATGTGACGGCGAAGCTGCTCACGGCCGGTTCCGGCACGGGGGCTTCTCCGGCGCATGCGCTGGCGGCGCTCCAGGAGCGCCTGGCCCAGTTCACTTCGAAGGCGGCAGCATCTGAGAAATCCCTGGTGAAGCTTGAATCGGAGCAAGACGACCTGCGCCGGCGCATCGCCGCGGAATCCGATCGCGTGGAGCGTCTGAAGCGCGAGGACCACGAGTTCGCCGAGATGAAGCCGCAGCGCGATGAGCTGCTGGCGAAGATCGGCGACCTGAACACCGCCATCGAAACGCTGAAGGCGAACCGCAAAACGCTGGAAAAGACCGAGGCGGACGAAGCCGACCTGCAGGAGAAGATCGCAGAACTGCGCGCCCAGGAAGAGAGCCTGCGTTGCGAGCATAGGCTTGCGCAGCGCGAGCACCCCGAAGAGCTGGCGGGTATCACGGCCACCGAGGAACGCCACCTGCGCGATCGCATCGAGGCGCTCGCCGCTCAGGAGGCGAAGATGGAGCACGCCGTCGACCTGGCGCGCGACAACTACGCAACTTCGAAGGCGGCCTACGAGGCGATGCTCGAAACGCAGGACGAGCAGGATGAGAGCATGCGCGCCCGGCGCCAGCAGCGCGTGCAGATCGGGCTTTCCGTGGCGCTGCCGGTGGCCTTCATGTTCGCAGGCATCCCGCTGTTCATGCACGGCCGCGAGATAACCAGCCTGTCGTTCACCGCTTTGGGCTTTTTCCTGGTGCTGGTGGCGGTGGTTCTTGCCGCAGCCTCGCTGATCATGCTGTTCAAGCCGGGCCGGAAAGACGACGAGCGCTCCCAGCGCGTTCAGGACCGGCACTGGGTCATGCTGCAGGACAAGAAGAAGCTGGAAGCGTGCCTTGCCGAACAGGCGAAACAACGCCAGGCCGTACAGGCTGAGCTTGCCGCTGCGGGGCTTTCCGAGGCGAAGGATTCCCTGCGCCACGCCCGTGCGCTGCTCGATGAGGCGAAGGACGTGCGCGCGGAGAACGCCCTGTACGTGCAGCGCAAGCAGGCGCTCGTGTCGCGCCGCACCGCATTGGAGGAGTCGCTTGAGAAGGCCCGCGAAACGCGCGAGGGCCTGTACGCGGAGATCGGCATGCGCCGCGAACGCGGCACGCTTGAAGCCGTGGACGCCTTCATCGCGCGCAAGACGCGCCAGCGCGAGGGCCTGATGGAGACGAGCGAGCACATGAACCGCCGCTACGGCGAGCTTCGCCAGCTGCTTTCCCAGGCGAAGGGCGAGCGCAGCTTCGACGAGCTGAAGCTTGAGGCCCAGCAGCTCCAAACCCGCCGTGACGAGGCGGCCATGGAGTTCGCGAAGCTGCTGCTCGCGCGCCATATGCTCGAGGCGGCCATAGCGTCGTGGGAGAGCAAGAGCCAGCCCGAGGTGTACGCCCGCGCAAGCGAGCTGCTCAGCCTGATGACCGAAGGCAAGTGGGTGAAGGTGTCCATGAGCGCCGACGGCCGTCTTCAGGTGACCGACGCGCTGCGCACCGTGCGCGAGCCCGTGCACCTGTCGCTGGGCACGTGCCAGCAGCTGTACCTGGCGTTGCGGATCGCGCTGCTCGTTACCGCCGACAACGTGGGACGCGCCGTTCCCATCATCGCGGACGACATCTTGGTGAACTTCGATTCCCAGCGCCGTGCGGGCGCGGCGAAGGCGTTGGCCCAGCTGGCTCGTCATCGTCAGGTCATTCTGTTGACCTGCCATGAAGAAATCGTTGAAACCATGCGCGTGGCCGATCCGGGCCTTACCGAAGTGGTTCTGTAGTACACTGTGAGGGTTGCGACACTGTTATCGAAAGGATGCGCACACATGCCCAGCACCGTTCTGGTTGGCGCCCAATGGGGCGATGAAGGCAAAGGCAAGATCACCGATCTCATTGCTAGCGAATACGATTACGTCGTCCGTTATCAGGGCGGCAACAACGCAGGCCATACCGTTATCCACGGCGACAAGAAGCTGGCGCTTCACCTGATGCCCTCCGGCGTCATGTACGAGAACGCCATCCCCGTCATCGGCAACGGCGTGGTGGTGGACCCCGGCGTGCTGGTCAAGGAAATGGCCATGCTCGAGGCCGAGGGCATCTCCTGCAAGAACCTCAAGATCAGCTGCGACGCGCATGTCATCATGCCGTACCACAAAGATCTTGACGGCGCCGACGAGAAGATCCTGGGCGATCACCAGATCGGCACCACCAAGCGCGGCATCGGCCCGTGCTACCAGGACAAGGCGGCTCGCAAGGGCATCCGCATCCAGGACCTTATGGACGAGAAGATCTTCCGCCTGAAGGTCGAAACCGCCCTCATCCAGAAGAACGCCATCCTGGAGAAGATCTACGGCCTGCACACCTACACGGTCGAGGAGATCTGCGAGGAGTACCTGCCGTACGCCCGCATCCTCAAGCAGTACATGGCCGAGACCAGCCAGATGCTGAACAACGCCGTGCGCGAGGGCAAGTCCATCCTGTTCGAGGGCGCGCAGGGCACGCTGCTCGATATCGACCACGGCACGTATCCCTACGTCACGTCCTCTTCCTGCTGTGCCGGCGGCGCTGCTACCGGTTCGGGCGTGGGCCCGGTCAACATCGACCGCGTGCTGGGTATCCAGAAGGCCTACATCACCCGCGTCGGCGGCGGTCCTTTCCCCACCGAGCTCAAGTACGCCGAGGACGGCGGCCAGAGCCCGGAGGCCGAGGAAGGCGAGACGCTGTGCCAGGTCGGCCATGAGTATGGCGTGACCACGGGCCGCAAGCGCCGCTGCGGTTGGTTCGACGCCGTCATCGCGCGCTACGCCGCCGATGTCAACGGCCTGACCGATGTGGCCCTGACCAAGCTCGACGTGCTTTCCGCCTTCGACACCATCAAGGTGTGCGTGGCCTACGAGTGCAACGGCGAGCGCTACGATTACTTCCCCATGCAGCAGAGCGTCCTGTTCCACGCCAAGCCCGTGTACGAGGAGCTGCCCGGCTGGAAGGGCGAGGACATCACCGCCTGCCGCACGTTCGACGAGCTGCCGGAGAACGCCAAGAGCTACGTGGAGTATCTCGAGAAGAAGGTGGGCGTACCCATCAGCATCGTGGCCGTCGGCCCCGATCGCGATCAGACCATCATGCGCGGCTGGTAAGGCGCCGATTAGCTTGATGGACTGCTGTCACTGAATAGCGAAGCGAATCCCGTGCGGGGCTGCATGAGTCTGCAGTCCCGCACACGCATATTATCCGAGAGCTGGAAATGGAGGGTTTGTTACATGAACATCTTGGTTTTGGGCGGCGGCGGCCGTGAGCACGCCATTGCGTGGGCCTTGGCGAAATCCCCCCGTACCGACAACCTGTACGCGGCCCCGGGCAACGGCGGAACGGAATCCGTCGCGCAGAACGTGGCGGGCCTGAACGCCGAGGACGGCCAGGCCGTTCTGGAGTTCGTGAAGGGCAACGCCATCGACCTGGTGGTCATCGGCCCGGAAGCGCCGCTGGTGGCGGGTGTGGCCGACGTGCTGCGCGAAGCCGGCGTGGCGGTCTTCGGCCCGGATGCGCAGGGTGCGCAGCTTGAGGGCAGCAAGACGTACAGCAAGGAGTTCATGGAGGCCAACGGCATTCCCACGGCTCGCTATGGCAGCTTCACCGAGCTTGAGCCGGCGCTTGCGTACGTGCACGAACTGGGCGCCCCCGTCGTCGTGAAGGCCGACGGCCTGGCCGCTGGCAAGGGCGTCGTGGTTGCCGACACCATCGAGGTGGCCGAGGACGCCGTGCGCAGCTGCTTCGACGGTGCGTTCGGCTCGGCGGGTTCGAAGGTGGTCGTGGAGGAGTGCCTGACCGGCCCGGAGTGCTCGCTGCTCGCGTTCGTTTCCGGCGGTAAGGCTCACTGCATGGCAACCGCCCAGGACCACAAGCGCGCCTTCGATGGCGACCGCGGCCCGAACACGGGCGGCATGGGCGTGTACTCCCCGGTGCCCATCGTCACCGATGAGGAGCTTGCGAACATGACGCACATGATGCGGGTTGCCGCCGCCGCAACGGCGCGCGAGCCCTTCAAGAACGATTACCGCGGTGTGCTCTACGGCGGCTTCATGCTGACGCCCGAGGGCCCGAAGGTGCTCGAGTACAACGCCCGTTTCGGCGATCCCGAGACGCAGGTCGTGCTGCCGCGCCTGAAGACCGACCTGGTCGACGTCATGATGGCCGTGGCCGAAGGCCGTCCCGACGATATCGAGCTCGAGTGGGACGACCAGTGGGCCGTGTGCGTGGTGCTGGCTTCCGCCGGTTACCCGGGCAAGTACGAGAAGGGCAAGGTCATCCTGGGCGTTGAGGATGCCGAGGCCATGGAGGGCGTGACGGTGTTCCACGCCGGCACCGCTCGCAACGCCGACGGCGAGCTCGTCACTGCCGGCGGCCGCGTGCTCAACGTGGTTGCGCTGGGCAAGACGTTCGACGATGCCCGCGAGAAGGCCTACGAGGCGTGCGACGTCATCAACTTCGAGGGCAAGCAGCTGCGCTCCGACATCGGCGCGAAGGCCGCTGCAGGTCGCGGAGCCTGGGCGTAGGGCCGCGCCTTTCGTGCACGGGGAGCGAAGCTTTCGTCGAGATTATATGAGACTGAAACGGTAGGATATAATTCCTACCGTTTTCACTAGGACGAGAAAAGGAGCGCGCGTACATGCTGTCAGAGCGCCTGCTTACGAACGTGGTTCGTCAATGCACGAACCAGTACCTGAAGCTCAAACCCACCGATGAGGTGATGATGCCTGCGCCTGAGCAGGGGAAACGCTACATGCTGTACATGCACGTGCCATTCTGCGAGCGCCTGTGCCCGTACTGCAGCTTCAACAGGTTCCCGTTCAGCGAGGAGCGCGCCCGCCCGTACTTCGAGAATATGCGCAAGGAGATGCGCATGCTGAAGGACCTGGGCTACGACTTCGACAGCGTTTACATCGGTGGCGGCACCCCCACCATCATGATCGATGAGCTGTGCGACACCATCGACCAGGCGCGTGAGCTGTTCAATATCCAGGAGGTTTCGAGCGAGACGAATCCGAACCACCTGATTCCCAGCTATCTTGACAAACTGCAGGGCCGCGTGCAGCGCCTGTCCGTAGGCGTGCAGAGCTTCGACGACGGCTTGCTCAAGCAGATGGACCGCTACGACAAGTATGGCTGCGGCCAGGAGATCCTCGAGCGCATCCAGGATGCCAGCCCGTACTTCGTGTCCATGAACGCCGATATGATCTTCAACTTCCCGGCGCAAACCGAGGACATTCTGATCAACGATATCGAGCGCGTCATCGAGAGCGGCTGCACGCAGACCACGTTCTATCCGCTGATGGCATCGCCGTCGGTCGAGCGCAGCCTGGCGCGTACCGTGGGCAAGGTGGATTACGCTCGCGAGCAGAAATACTACGAGATCATCTGCGAGTTGCTGACGGGCGGCCCGCTGCATCTGTTCGAGCACGGTTCGGCGTGGACGTTCAACAAGAGGAACACGTCGGCTGCCGGCGAGGACGCCATGATCGACGAGTACGTGGTCGACTACGAGGAATATCCCGCCATCGGCAGCGGCGGCATCACGTACCTGGGCAGCAACCTGTATGTGAACACCTTCAGCGTGAAGGACTACAACAAGTGCATCGAAGCAGGTCATATGTCCATTATGGGCAAAACAACCTTCAGCAAGCGCGATCGCATGCGTTACCGCTTCATGATGCAGCTGTTCGGCCTGCGCCTTGATAAGCGCCAGTTCAAGAAGGACTTCGGTTGCTCGGTGGAGATGGGCCTGCCGGTGGAAATGGCGTTCATGAAGGCCTCGGGCGCGTTCGCTACCGACAATGCCGATGAGCTGACGCTGACCCCGAAGGGCCGCTACCTGCTGGTCGTCATGATGCGCCAGTTCTTCATCGGCGTGAACAACCTGCGCGATCAGGCTCGCGCCGTGCTTCCCGGCGAGGAGAAGGAGCTGCTGTTCGGCAGCGGCTGCGCCGAGTGCAAGTAGCAAGCCGCGTTGCCGAAAGGACGCGCAAGCCGCGTTCTTGGCAGTGGTTTCGTAGCCAGCTGTTCGGCGGCAAGTTGTGTGCGGGTTCGCCGCTGTTGCCGAGCGGTCTTAAGCGAGTTGGCGTATCTGCTGGTCACACGCTCGTTTAAGGGCTGGTTTGGGCGCGTTCTCCCGAGAAGGAAAACGTGCTCAAAAAAGTTAGGAAACAGGGTTGACGAATGACATGCACTGCCGTATTATACTATCTTGCGTTCGCAACGAACGACTTCTGGTCGGGTAGCTCAGTTGGTAGAGCAGGGGACTGAAAATCCCCGTGCCGAGGGTTCAAGTCCCCCTCCGACCACCATGAACTTTACAGGCCCGATGGTGAAAGCCATCGGGCCTGTTGCTTTTTCGAACCCGCTAATCGGGTTTCGCAATTTTGCTCTTGCTGTTTGGGTCCAGCTTTCCCGGGTTTGCTTCCCTGACTGCGCTGCTCCCGCTTCCCTGGCTTTGGCGTGTTCCGGTCTCCCATAATTTGCGTGCGGTTTTCATTATGCCCTCTCTTCCGCGCTACACTGCCTTTGAGAGCAAATCACGTGTTGAAAGGGTTGCGAAATGTCTTGCGATCATAAGAATCCCGTCATCGGCATCATCATGGGCTCCGAAAGCGATATGCCCGCCATGGAGCCTTGCATGAAGCAGCTTGAGGAGTTCGGCGTGCCGTATGAGGTGAAGGTGGCCAGCGCGCACCGTAAGCCCGCCGAGGTGCACGAGTGGGCCTCCACCGCGCACGAGCGCGGCATCAAGGTCATCATCGCCGCTGCCGGCAAGGCGGCTCATCTGGGCGGCGTGGTCGCCGCTTACACCCCCGACCCGGTCATCGCCGTTCCCATGAAGACGAGCGACCTGGGCGGTCTGGATTCGCTGCTGTCCATGGTGCAGATGCCTTCCGGCGTGCCGGTTGCCACCGTCGCCATCAACGGCGCGAAGAACGCGGCAATCTTGGCGGTGCAGATCATGGGTACCGGCTGCGATGGTGCTCGCCAGAAGATCATCGACATGAAGAAGGCCATGGCCGAGGCATAAAGCGGGCCGCTTGCGAAAGGGCGACGGGGTAACCTGTCGCCCTTTTGCTATCATGAACAGGTATCAAGACGATTCCCTCCACGCTGTTTCACGTGAAACAGCGCAGGAGCGATTCCTGAAATTGGCTTTGGAGCGGGGAAACATATGACGAAAAAACTGCTTATGGGCAATGAGGCGTTCGCTCATGCCGCGCTTGAGGCGGGGGTGCGCGTTGTCGCCGGCTATCCGGGGACGCCGTCGTCCGAGGTAACGGAAACCGTGGCGAAGCTGCATGCTTCCGGCGCCGCTCAGGGCGTCCACGTTGAGTGGTCCACAAACGAGAAGAGCGCGCTCGAGCTGCTCGCCGGTGCATCGTACTGCGGCGCACGTACGCTGTTCACCTGCAAGCAGGTGGGTCTGAACGTGGCAAGCGACCCGCTGATGAGCCTGAACTACGTGGGTGTGAAGGGCGGCACGGTGCTGTTCGTTGCCGACGATCCCGGCCCTATCTCGTCGCAAACCGAGCAGGATACACGCAGGTTCGGCAATTTCGCCAAGGTCCCGGTGCTCGACCCGGCAACGCCCGATCAGGGTTTCGCCATGATGAAGGCCGCGTTCCAGCTGTCCGAGCGTTACAAGACGCCGGTAATCATGCGCCCCACTACGCGCGTGTGCCATGCTTCGACGTTCTTCGACATTGCCGAGGAAACGCATGCCAAGCCTGTGCCCGAGGAAGGCTTCGAGCGCGACCCGCGTTGGGTTATCTTCCCGAAACGCGCTTTTGAGGGGCATGGGGAGATCAACGAGCGCCTGCGCGCAATCGCCGTCGATTATGCGATGAACCCCGTTTTCGGTGCGTTTAATCCCGTCGATGAGCGTCGCGTGGCGGGTAAGATCACCCGCTATGGCATTGTCGCCGGCGGCGTGTCGGCAGCCTATGCCCTCGAAGCGCTTCGCTTGCTCGAGGAGCGCGCGAACGATCGGGGCGTGCAGCTGCCGGCGTATCGCTTCTGGCAGGTTGGCACCCCCTTCCCGTTCCCCGAGCGTACGTGCGCGGAGTTCGCCAAGGGCCTGACCGACGTGCTCGTCCTTGAAGAGCTTGACCACGTGTTGGAGGACGAGCTGCTGGCATTCGCCGGCAAGACGCATGCCGAATACAACACGCACGGCAAGCTGACGGGCGAGGCGCGCGACCGCGGCGAAAACGATGTCGATGACATCCTTGCTCGTTTGGCCGTCTACCTTGGCGTTCCTGAGCTTGCCCAAACCGAGGAAGCGGCATCTTATGAAGCCGCCGACCCCGAGCAGCCTTTGCCGGTACGCCCGCCTGTGCTGTGCCCGGGCTGCCCGCATCGCGGCAGCTTCTATGCCGTGAAACGCGCGCTTGGCAAGACGCCGGCGGTGCTCTGCGGCGATATCGGATGCTATACGCTGGGCAACGCCATGCCGCTCGATGCGGTGGATACGTGCCTGTGCATGGGCGCCGGCATCACCATGGCGCAGGGCTTCTCCGTGGCCGAGCCGCAGAAGAAAGCCTTGGCGTTCGTGGGTGACTCGACCTTTTTCGCCAGCGGTTTGCCGGGAATCGTGAACGCGGTGTACAACGGCCACGATTTCACCCTGTGCGTGCTGGACAACGCCACCACCGCCATGACGGGCAGTCAGCCGCACCCGGGCACGGGCGTGACGCTGATGGGCGAACGCCGCAAGCCGGTTTCCATCGAGGGCGTGCTGAAGGCGGTCGGGTTCGAGTGCATCGTGCACGCCGACCCGCTGAACCTGCAGCAGTCCATCGATGCCGCACGTCAGGCAATCGATTTCGAGGGGCCTTCCGCCATCCTGTTCGAAAGCCCCTGCGTGCAGCTGTTCAAGCCGGCGGCTCCCGTGGTGTTGGACGCTCAGCGTTGTACGGGCTGCAAGAAGTGCATCACCGAGATCGGATGCCCTGGCATCGGCTTCAACGCCGACGCCCGCGGCCCGAAAAGCGGGGAGCGCGGCCAAGCGTTCATCGACGCCGGCCAGTGCAACGGGTGCGGGCTGTGCACGCAGGTGTGCCCGTTCGACTGCATCTCCGTGGTTGACGCCGCAAGCGAGAAGAAGGAGGCCTAGCATGCTGAACATCCTGCTTACGGGCGTAGGTGGCCAGGGAACCGTGTTGGCCGCGAAGGTGCTTGCCCAGGCTGCCTTGGAGAAGGGTTGGAAAGTGCGTACGGCCGAGACCATCGGCATGGCGCAGCGCGGCGGCAACGTGGTGTCGCACGTGCGCATCGGCAACAAGGGCGAGCAGGTTCACGCGCCCCTGGTCAGCCGGGGAACCGCCGATCTGGTCATCGCGTTCGAGCCGGCCGAGGCCGCGCGCGTGCTGCCGTACCTTGCCCCTGAAGGGACGCTGGTGTTCGCCACCACCGCGATTCAGCCGGTGACGGCGGCGCTGTCGAAGGACCCGTACCGAGCTAGCGACGTGATTGCGAACTTGGAGCGCGCGCTTGCGGGTACGCAGGCGAAGCTCGTTCCCGTCGACGATGCGGCGCTCACGAAGGCCGCAGGCAGCCTCAAGGTGCTCAACAGCCTGTTGCTCGCCAAGGCATTGCAGACTGGATGCGTGCCTATCGATCTGGATGATCTTCGCGCGGCGGTAACCGCGTGCGTGAAGCCGCGCTTCGTGGATATGAACCTGCAAGCCATCAACGTGGCGGTGGGGGAATAGCGGCGCAGAACCCCGCATAACAAGCAACGGGACCGGAAATCGGTCCCGTTGCCGGTTTTGGGGGTTGCTTGCGGTGTTGTATGGCCTACAATGACCAGTATGACTTCGGTATTCGACATCCACTTTTCCTCGGCCGCGCGCAACGCGTTGGCTGGTCGATGGCTTTAGCTTCAAGACCTGTAAGGCTTGGGGCCGATTTGTCGTGCTTTCCCGCAGCCTTTTCGGGCTTGAAGCGCCTACGCACTTTTCCTCACACAGCATGAATAACAAAGAAGCAAGCCATTTGAACAAGGGAGCATACTATGCAGATGAAGCCGGAGCAGCTTGAGATCATCAAAGAGCAGTTCAAAACCCTGAAGGACCGTTCTGCCTTCTACGCTCGTAAATTCAAGGACATCGATCTGTCCGACGTGCAAACCCAGGAAGATTTCGAGAAGCTGCCGTTCTCGGAAAAGGCGGATTTGCGCGAGGCATACCCGTTGGGACTGCAGGCGGTGCCAGATGAGAAGATTATCCGTATCCACAGCTCCTCGGGCACTACGGGCACCCCGGTCGTAATCCCCTATACGCAGAAGGACGTCGACGATTGGGCCACCATGTTCGCGCGCTGCTATGAGACGGCGGGCATCACGAACACCGACCGCATTCAAATCACCCCCGGTTATGGCCTGTGGACTGCCGGCATCGGCTTCCAGCTGGGCTGCGAGCGCCTGGGCGCCATGGCCATCCCCATGGGCCCCGGCAACACCGAGAAGCAGCTGAAGATGATGCAGGATCTGCATTCCACCGTCATCACGGGTACGTCCAGCTATGCGCTGCTGCTGGCCGAGGAGATCGAGAAGCGCGGCCTGCGCGACAAGCTCGACCTGCGCAAGGGCGTTATCGGCTCCGAGCGTTGGGGCGAGAAGATGCGCCAGCGCATCGCCAACGAATTGGGTATCGAGATCTTCGACATCTACGGCCTGACCGAGATTTACGGTCCGGGCATCGGCATCTCCTGCGAAGAGCATCATGGCATGCACATCTGGGAAGACTACGTATATTGCGAGATCGTCGACCCGAAAACCGGCGAGCAGCTGCCCGACGGCGAAGTGGGCGAGCTGGTGCTCACCACGCTGCGCAAGGAGGGCGCGCCGCTCATCCGTTACCGCACGCACGATCTTACGCGCTTCATCCCCGGCGACTGCAAGTGCAAGTTCGGCAGCCACCACCCGCGCATCGACATCCTGACGGGCCGCACCGACGACATGGTCAAGGTGAAGGGCTGCAACATGTTCCCCTCGCAGATCGAGGAGGTGCTGCAGTTCACCGACGGCGCGTCGTCCGAGTATCAGGTGATGATCGAGGCCATCAATGGCCGCGATGTGCTTACCGTGCTGTTCGAGACGCCGCTTGAGGGCGAGGAGCGCGAGCGCTGCGAGGAGCAGCTGGCGGCTATCTTCAAGGCGAAGATCGGCTGCACCCCCGAGGCGAAGGGCGTTCCCATGGGCGAGCTGCCGCGCAGCGAGAAGAAGTCGAAGCGCATCTTCGATTCCCGCTACTAAAAGCTTGCGAACAAGTTGAATGAGAAGCGAAGCCGGGCCACGTGTCCGGCTTCGCTGCGTTCGGGGGCGATGACCTGGCCGGTTGACCGGGGAAGGGCGCTGCGCGGTTCGCATTCGTTCAGCTTCGGCATGGTTCAGGGCTCACATTCCCTCTTGTTTCGCAAATACGAACCGCTTTGCTAGGAAATAATGTTACCGTTCGTGAAAATCCTGGACGGAAAAGCACTCGACTGTGGTAGAGTAGCGCCCATGAGCATCGTGAACGGACATATCGCCGCATTCCGCAGCGCTCAGCACCCCGCTGAGCTGGCTGTTGCGCTGCGCGCCACCAACGTCCGAATGATGCATGTCGCAGGTAAGGCAGCCGACATTTCCGGCGCAACAAAGCCCTGCTTTCCTTCCTATTATTATTCCTATCGATATCTGTAGCACACGGGGCTTAGCCGCTGCGTGCGTCCGTTAGACGTGGCGTATGTTCGCAGCGAACTCGGGCTTGTGCCGTGTGCGTTTCCGGGTTGGGCGATTTGGGCGTGTCCGCTTGCCCAGCCGCGTTCCTGACGAGGGGCAACCGCTTTTCCGAGTAGGGAAGGCCTTACGGTTTACACGATATCGATCGGTAAAGGAACGATCATGGTCGCAAAAATCTGCATGGTTTTGATTTTCGTCGGCGTGGCGGTTGGCGTCGGCTTGTACTGCCGCCGCACCACAACCAGCGTCGACGGCTTCGTCCTGGGAGGGCGCAACGTCGGCCCTTGGATGAGCGCATTCGCATACGGCACCAGCTACTTCTCCGCCGTGGTGTTCGTCGGCTACGCCGGCCAGTTCGGTTGGAAATACGGCATCGCCGCCGTGTGGGCAGGCATCGGCAACGCCATTCTCGGCAGCCTTTTGGCCTGGTGGGTGCTCGGTCCGCGTACGCGTGAGATGACGCACCGCCTGGGAGCCACCACCATGCCCGAGTTCTTCGGCAAGCGTTTCCAGTCGAAGGGTCTGCGCATCGCCAGCGCGGCCATTATCTTCGTGTTCCTGATCCCGTACACCGCAAGCGTGTACAACGGCCTGTCCCGCCTATTCGGCATGGCGTTCGGCCTTCCTTACGAGGTATGCGTCATCGGCATGGCCGTCATCACGTGCCTGTACGTGGTTCTGGGCGGTTACATGGCAACCGTCATGAACGACTTCCTGCAGGGCATCGTCATGCTGTTCGGCATCGTCGCGGTCATCGCGGCGGTCATCTTGAACAACGGCGGCTTCAGCGAGGCCATCACCACGCTTTCGCAGATCCCGGCGGAAGGCTCGCAGATGGCCGGCCCGTTCGTCAGCATGTTCGGCCCCGACCTGTTCAACCTGCTCGGCGTGGTGGTACTGACCAGCCTTGGCACCTGGGGCTTGCCGCAGATGGTGCAGAAGTTCTACGCCATCAAGTCCGGTCCGGCGGTGAAGCAAGGCGCCATCATCTCCACGCTGTTCGCGTTCGTCGTCGCTGGCGGCAGCTACTTCCTGGGCGGTTTCGGCCGTCTGTACGCCGACAAGATCGAGATCGGCCCCACCGGCATCCCGGTGTACGACTCCATCATCCCGACCATGCTGTCCACCTTGCCCGATATCCTCATCGGCATCGTAATCGTGCTCGTGCTCTCGGCCAGCATGTCTACGCTGTCCTCGCTCGTGTTGACCTCGTCCTCCACGCTGACGCTCGACCTTCTGCAGGGCAATGTGGTGAAGAAGATGAGCGAGCAGAGCAAACTCGGCTGGATGCGCGTCCTTATCGTGGTGTTCATCATCGTGTCCGCGGCGCTGGCGTTGGTGCAGTACAACTCCTCCATCACGTTTATCGCGCAGCTCATGGGCATCTCCTGGGGTGCGTTGGCCGGCGCGTTCCTCGGCCCGTTTTTGTGGGGCCTGTACTCCGGGCGCATCTCCAAGGCGGCCGTGTGGTGCAGCTTCATCGTGGGCGTGTGCCTGACCAGCGGCAACATGGTGCTCACGCTGATGGGCACGCCGTTGATCGCCAGCCCCATCAACTGCGGCGCCCTGGCTATGCTGCTGTCGCTGATCATCGTGCCGGTGGTCAGCCTGTTCACCAAATCCGTCCCGTTCGAGGTGAACCCGCCCAGCCCCGAGGGCGCTATCGACCGCGAGTACCAGCACGAGCTGGCCGCGGAACGCAAGGGAGCGGAATAGCCTTTCGATTACGGTTCGCCGCTACGGCTTAGGCGGACCGCGCAAAACCGAATACCTTCGAGGAAGAGGCGGGCGAAGCATATCGTCTGCCTCTTCCTATTCCTTTTGTTTCACGTGAAACCCCTCCGGCGGAATCCTGATGCGGTTCGACCGTTGCACTTGTATACTGATTCGCAATGGACTCTGAGGACCTTATGGAGAAAGGGAAGGAAATGGAAGAGGCTTTCGAGCTTATCAGCACTGGCGCTTGGTCCATCGTGCCGCCTTTGCTGGCGTTGGCTCTGGCGCTCATCACCAAAGAGGTGTACTCGTCGCTGACCATCGGCGTATTCATCGGCATGGTCATCTACCAGTTCACCCTCAACGGTGTCGGCGTCGACCAGCTGGTCACGGCATTCACCGATGTGCCGAACGCGATGGCGCTGCAGATCGCCGATAACGGAGCGTTGCTGCTGTTCCTTGCGTTATTGGGCGCGCTTACCGTGGTCATCGCCACAGCGGGCGGCAGCCGTGCTTATGCCGAGTGGGTGTCCACCCATATCAAGAACGCGCGCGCTGCGCAGGTGCTCACGGGTTTGCTGGGCATCATCATCTTCGTCGACGACTACTTCAACTGCTTGACGGTCGGCGCGGTCATGCGCCCCGTGACCGATCGCTTCCATGTCAGCCATGAGAAGCTGGCCTGGATCATCGACTCCACGGCAGCTCCGGTCTGCATCATCGCGCCGGTGTCCTCGTGGGCCGTTGCAGTCGGCGGCTACCTGGGAGACGACGGCTTCACTACGTTCGTGCAGTCCATCCCGTACAACTTCTACGCGCTGCTCACCATCTTCTTCGTGTTCTTCATGCTGATCACGAACAAGAACGATTTCGGTCCGATGCGCGCGGCCGAGGCGGAGGCGAAGTCCTCCGAGGGCGCTACCGCCGAGGGCGGCAAGCTGCTGGAGAAGCTGTCCACCATGGGCCTTTCCGAGCAGGCTGAGGCAGATCTCGACGATCACACCAACCTGGAGTCGGTCGTTACCGAGCAGGCCGACATCGAGCAGTCCGCATCGGCGGCCATGGATGAGTACAAGGGCCTTAACATCTCCGAGAAGGGCAAGGTGTACGACTTGATCGTGCCTATCCTGGTGCTGATCTTCTTCTCCATCCTGGGCATGATGTACACGGGCGGATTCTTCGAGGGCGTTGACTTCGCCACCGCCGTTGGCGAGAACCCGGTCGGCGGTCTGTGCATCGGCGCTACGGTGGCCCTGTGCGTTGCCGGCGCCATGTTCCTGCCGCGCGGCCTGACCACGCTGAGCGGTTTCGTGGAGAGCATCTCCGAGGGCGTGCGTTCCATGGTCGGCGCCATCATGATCTTGGTGCTGGCATGGAGCCTGGGCGGTTGCTGCCGTTACATGCTCGGCACGGGCGACTTCGTCAGCAGCTTCCTGAATAGCCTGGGCGTGAGCCTGGCCATCCTGCCGTGCATCATTTTCCTGGTGGCCGGCTTCATCGGCTTCGCCATGGGCACGAGCTGGGGCACCATCGCGCTGATCCTGCCTATCGTGGTAGGCGTGTTCAACGAGGGCGATCCGCTGTTCCTGGTTGCCGTGGGCGCAACGCTGGCAGGTGCCGTGTACGGCGACCACATCTCGCCGATTTCCGACACCACCATCCTGTCGTCCGCCGGTGCGAGGTGCAACCACCTGCGTCACGTGGCTACGCAGCTGCCGTACGCGACTACCGTTATGGTCGTCTGCTTTGTGTGCTACGTCGTTGCCGGCTTCACGGGCAATCCCTGGATTTCCCTGGTGCTGGGTGCGGTGCTCATCGTTGTGGCGGTGAAAATCCTGCACAAGTCCAACATCGGCGTGAAGAAATAGGCTCCGATGCGCGGCATGAGCCGCAAAAGCCGCAAGATAGCGAAGGGAGGGTTCCGTTTGGAACCCTCCCTTTTTCATGCCGAGAAGATGCGGGGAAGGGGTAGATCGTGAGGCTCGGTGGGCACGCGATCGACGCGCTGCTCCTCGAACGCCACGCCGGCTACAAAGCAATCGTGGCGCAGCTTCGGAAGGAACCTGTCGTAGTTTCCGCCGCCATAGCCGAGGCGCATAAGGCCGTCGTCGAATGCCACCAAAGGGATAACGGCGACGTCGAACAGCCGCTCGTCGGATTCCTGCCAACCTTGGCCGTGCAGGTCATCGAGCAGATAAGGACGCGCGGGATGATCGAGGAAGGCGGGGCGCTGCTCAGTCAGTTGGCTTGGCGTGATCGTGAAGAACACCATACGCGCAGGCGCATCCGGAGCGTCCTTTGTCATGCAGGGTAGATAGACTTCCCAGCCACGTTCGTATGCTGCGTACACCAGAGGATGCACGTCGACTTCGCTGTTCATCGGCTCATAGGCAGCGATGCGCAGCTTTTCAGCGGAAGCGCTAGAGGGTGCGATGTTGGCAAATCGGCTATCGATTTCTTCAAGGAACTGCTCGCAAATCGACAGACTTTTCTCCTTGCGCGAAGCGGAGGGAATCTCCTTGCGCCGTGCAAGAACCGATGCGCGTACGTCTTGTTTCAAGGTCATGGTCGTTTTTCCTCAAACGGGGACAAATCTTTAACATCGTGTGAAATAGCATAGCGATACGCTAGAGGATTTTCGCTTGCGCTAGTATATAAGCATACTCGTTAGGTCAGGCTATAGCTATGTCGCAATGAAAAACGCAGTGCGGCGAGTCGGGCTTGGGCTTCGATGATCTGCTTCTCACAGAATAGGACCTTCAGTAGCGGGCGATCAGCGAATCTGGTGGCGGCAAACAGGGCTCGACATATGTCGGCCATGCTGCTTGTGGAGTTGGAACACGAAACGGGAACGAGGGGAATGGTGCACTTCAAGGCTTCGGTCGAATATGGGATGCGTGCGGTGCTATATCTGGCGGAAAAGGGTTCGACATGCTCATCTCGCGAGGTTGCCGAGGAGATGGCCATTCCGCGCGATTACCTGATTCAGCTGGCGCAATTGCTGCGCAATGCAGGAATCATCCATGCGCGTCCGGGCAAAAACGGCGGCTACAGCCTTGCGAAGGACGCTTCCGAAATCAGCATGCTCGATGTGTTGAACGCGCTGCAAAACGATCGACCGCGTTCGGAGCATAAAGAAGCGAACAATAGCAAGGCCGATCAGGAACGCACAAGCGATTTGCTTCAGGACATCACCGCCGCATGTTCCAAAGCCGAACGCGAAATAGCTGAGTACATATCCTCCATCACCGTGCAGATGCTCATCGACCGCATGCACGGAAAGGTGCTCGACGAGGCTTCCGATTCCCAAAGCGCGCACGACTAAGAAGGCGTGCCAACCTAGCAAGAACCCGCTGCAAAACCATTTCCGTTAAGCGAATCGAAAAGAGCGCCTCTTCCCATACCGATTGGGAAGAGGCGCTCCTGCTTTAACAGGATTTGCGGCAAGCGACTGCACGCTATCCGATTCCGAACACCTGCATAACCAGCAAAACCGCAGTGAGTACGGAGACGATGCCGACGGTGACCCAGATGAGCACCTTCGTCACGCGGCCGGACTTGAACTTGCCCATAACGCGCTTGTCGGACGAGATCAGTGCCATGAATACCAGCAGCACCGGCAGTACCAGGCCGTTGATGAACTGCGCCATGAGCATGACGCCCATGAGGTCGATGTTCGGGATAAGCACGATAACGGCCGAGAACGCGATCACGAACGTGAAGATGCTCTTGAACAGCGGTGCTTCCTTCCATTTGAAGGAGACGCCGGCTTCCCAGCCGAATGCCTCGCAGATGACGAACGCCGTGGTCAGCGGAAGCACGCATGCTGCCAGGAACGACGCTGCGATCAGGCCGATGGCGAACAAGGCTTCGGCGTACTTGCCAGCGAACGGTGCCAGCGCGGCAGCCGCATCGGCGGCATCGCTGATGACGATGCCCTGCGGATAAAGCACGGTGCCGGTGGTGATGATAATGAACCACGCGACCAAGCACGCCGCCACCGTGCCGGAGACCACGTCGACCTTCTGCGTGAACAGGTCATCGGGCTTGACACCCTTCTCAACCACATTGCTCTGGTTGAAGAACATCATCCACGGCGCAATGGTGGTACCTATCATCGAAATGACCAGCGAAACAAAGCTTTGCTGGTACACCACATGGGGCACGATGGTGTTGATAGCCGCATCTTCCCAGTTCGGCTGCGCCAAGAACGCCGCGATCACATAGGTGACGAACACCAGCGACAAAATCAGGAAAACCTTCTCCACGCGCTTGTAGCTACCGCCCACGATGAGCAGCCAAACGGCTATGGCGGCAACGGGCACGGCTATGTATTTCGACACGCCGAACATCTCCATGCCCGATGCGATGCCCGCGAACTCGGAGAACGTGGTGCACACGTTGCCGATGAGCAGCGCGAGCATGGCCAGCGCCGTGAGCCTGATACCGAAGGACTCGCGGATAAGCGCGGCGAAGCCCTTGCCGGTGACGGCGCCCATCTTCGCAGCGGTCATTTCCACCACGATGAGCAGCACGCACATGATGGGAATGACCCACAGCGTTGCAAAGCCGAACTGCGCGCCCACGGTCGAGTAGGTGGAGATGCCGCCGGCGTCGTTACCCGCCATGGCCGTGACGATGCCCGGGCCCATGGCTGCCAAGATAAGCAACAGCTTGCTCTTCTGTTTGTTGGAACCGCCCGCCTGCTCGATCGCTTGCTTTTCCGCAAGCTGCTCAGCGGACAACGTTGCCTCGCCGGTATGGAAGCTGCTGCGCTCCAGCGGGTTATGCGAGTCGATGTCGGCCACGCGCCCCCTCTTGTCGTTCTGCTTCAAAACCACGGCTTACCTCCAATGGAATCCTGCGATTTGCAGTACGACAAGGGTGTAGAGGATCAAGAACAGCACGGCGCCGGTCGCGATGCCCACCCACTTCCAAACGGAAGTCTTCGTTTTGTCGCTGCTGACGTCGTCTTCGATGGCGTCCCAGGCGTCGTCTACGGTGACGATGCCCAGCAGGACGCCGTGCTCGTCCACAACGGGCATGGCGGTCAAGTCGTACTTGAAGATGTCGGCCGAGACGTCCTCTTCGGTTTCATCCGGCGTTGCGGTGATCAGGTCGTCGTACATGCACTTCGACATGGGCGTTTTGTCGTCGGTGAGCACCAGCGTGCGCAGTGAGCAGACGCCGACCAGCTTGTCGTATTCGTCCAGCACGTATACGAAGTGGACGGAAGGGTGGTCCTCGGGAAGCTCTCGCAGCACCTCGATCGCGTGCCCGACGGTGTCGGTATCGGCGACGGATACGAACTGCGTGGTCATCATGCCGCCGGCGGTGCCGTCCTTATAGCCGAGAAGACGACGGATTTCCGCTGCGTCTTCCACGCCCATAAGGCGCAGAAGCGTTTCGGCGCGCTCATAGGACAGGTCGCGTACGATGTCGGCTGCGTCGTCCGGGTCCATGTTGCCCAGCACGCTTGCAGCCTGCTTGTTGTCCAAGCTTTCGATGAAGTCGGACTGATATTCGTCTTCCATCTCCGAGATGGCCTCGGTTGCTTGGGCATCATCAAGGTGCTGGAACACGTTAGCGCGCTGCTGCGGGTCCAACTGCTCCAGAATGTCGGCGACGTCGGCGGGGTGTAGCTCGTCCAGGCGCTTATGGGTGACGGACAGCTGCACTTCGGACAGGTCGCGATCAAGCAGGTCCATGTAGTTCCATGCAATGATCTGCTCGTCGATTTTCTTGCCGAACGCCTTCGCGACCGAGACAACCGAGCGCTCGATCCAGGGGGCAAGGCCGCGCAGGATGCCGCGGATGCCGACTTCGGCGCCGAGCAGGCGCAGTTGCGATCCGGAAACGGAGAGCTTCAGGTCGTTTACGCGCACGACCTTCAGGCCTTGCGTGTCGACGATCTGGCGGTTCATGAGGTCGCGGGCAAGCAGCACCTCATCGGGCTGCAGGTAGCTGAAGCGGATGTCGTGCGCCTCTACCTGCAGGGTGAGGCCGTCCTCATCGAACTCATCGACGTACTTGCGCCATGAGATCATGAACGGGATTTTGCCCGGACCCTGGAAGGCCAGGCTGGTGATGCGTGGAAACACCTCGCCCGTGGAGATGGCGAGGTCGGATACGGTGCCGATTTTCTCGCCGGTGCAGTCTACCACCGGCTTTCCCAGCATTTGAGAGAGATAGAGCATGATCAATTCCCTTACTGTCCATGCTCGCGTTCGGCAGGGGCTTTTACAGGTGCCGGATAATGCTACGTCTGCCATGCGGCAAGAGCGTTATGGGCGCGTAAAGCTTCTGTCAAACGAGAGCGCGCTGCAGCCTGCTCCTTCGGCTGCCAGCGGTAAGGGAGGAGTCGAAGGAAGGCTACATACTGTGAGGTTTCGGTTTTCGAACCTTCAACAGGGTTCCTTTCTTTGGCCGACAAAACAAAAAACCGCATGTGCTCGGTGGAGCCATTGCGGAATTTCAAGCTAAGTGGTGCGCCGTGAGGGATTCGAACCCCCGACGTACTGATTCGTAGTCAGTCCCTCTATCCAGCTGAGGTAACGG
>NZ_CAKTVU010000015.1 GCF_934630535.1 uncultured Senegalimassilia sp. | reverse complement strand
CTTCTCCCCGACAAATTGGGGTTTGTTAGTCATTCTGACCACCACCGAGCATGCGGCGGAGCTCTGCGAGGCTGTCGGCCATCTGTCTATTCAGGTCATCAAGATCATTCAGAATTTCCTCGGTGGGCGGATACTCAACGCGCTCGTAAACAGTTTCGACGTACTTGTTGAAGCTGAAGTCATAGCCGTTCTCCACAATTTCGCTCTTGGGCACGAGAAAGCTCTTCTCAGTGCGATCGCGATCGCGCTCGGCATCGAGGTTCGCCCAACGCGCGAGGATGTCGGGAATATCATCGTGCTTCTCGTCGGGATCACGCTTATCATCAAGCGTGAAGCCATCGCCCTCCATGTTGTAAAGCCACACGTCATCAGTGCCACCATCATCGGTCTTCGTAAACACGAGAATGGCGGTGCTCACCCCAGAGTAGGGCTTGAACACGCCGCTCGGCATGTATATCACGGCCTCGAGTTTCTGGTTCTCCACAAGCTCGCGACGCAGCTGCTCATACGCCTTAGAGTTGCTGCGGAACAACACGCCATTAGGCACGATGCAGGCGCAACGACCACCCATCTTGAGCATACGAAGGAACAGCGCCACGAAAAGAAGCTCTGTCTGCTTGGAGTCCACAATGGTCCGCAGGCTCTTATCGATGTCCTCCACGTCAACCGAACCAGTGAACGGCGGGTTGGCCAATACCACGTCGTACTTGCCCGAGACGGTGTTGTTCTTGGAAATGCTATCCAAATAGCGTATGTCGGGCGCCTCGACGCCGTGGAGCATGAGGTTCATGGTTGATATGCGCAGCATGGTCTGATCGATCTCGAAGCCGGAGAATTGCGCCACGGCCCCATTCGCACCGGCGTAGCAATCCCAGTCCTCGCCGGTCATCTTGCTCTCGTAATTGCTGCGAATATGCTCTGCGACGGAAATGAGAAAACCCGCAGTGCCGCAAGCCGGATCGCAGATGAGCTCGCTCGGCTTGGGATCCACCATGGCCACCATCATATTGCGAATATGCTGCGGCGTGCGGAACTGTCCGTTGGTACCCGCAGTCGAAAGCTTGGACAACATATACTCGTAGAGGTCGCCCAACTCGCCGATATGGTCGTCAAACTCCGAGAGCAACCCTTCGATACCGTCAACCGCCTTCTCAAGCAGCGACGGTTTACCCGCAGGAAACCCAAACGTGGCACTCTCCATCGCCTTGGCGAAGGCGGACTCGTTGCCAAGTTGCTTAATAAAGGGGAAAGCGAACTCGTTCACAACGCGATACATTTCCTGCGCGGGCTTATCCTTAAAGCGACTCCAACGCAGCTGGTCGCCAGGTATCTCCGCACCGTAGACGTTTCGGAACGATTCTGGGAAGATGTGCTTCTGATTAACGCCAAGCAACTGCTCCATCTTCTCAGCTTCGAGTTCTTTTTCGTCGAGCGAGCGCATGAACATAAGATAGGTCAGCTGGCTTATGACTTCGATGGGGTTAGTGATGCCGCCTTCCCACATCTTCTGCCAAATAGCGTCAACCTTGCTCTTGGTTGCTCCTGTGATCATGAAACTGCTGACCTTTCTTCGCAAGCTCTTCAATCATATATATGTGCACGGAGGCACTTCGGATCATCCCATAAAGAGACGGTGCGACCTATGCCGCATCGCGAAGCATGACGGGTATTCCGAGCGTTATCGAAACCTTTTCCGTCCGCGGGGCGATTACGAACTTTGATCCCGCAATCAGGGATCGATACGGCTCGAATGCGCACCTCAAAACCATTCGGAATGCAATACGGATGCATTAATGTCATTATATTCCAGCAGAGGACAAAAACGCGCTATATAGCAGACGGGTGTATAGCCACGGCCCGTCGTCCAGCAGGAAGCGCGGCATGACCGACGCCCGCAAACAACACGCGCCCGGGCGGCGCGCGCAACAACCGCAACCAACCCTATCCTGCCAACCAAACCCCAGGAGGATTAATGCCCGCTGAATTGCTACAGACCGGAGCAACAGAGTTCCGTACCCCGTTGGGAGCGTTTCGCATCACAGGGCCGCACGGGCCCGTGCCTTTCACGGTCTCGCGGCGTCCCGTGCCGGATTTCCATAAGGGCGCGCTCGAGCAGTACTATTCTCTCAGAATCAGCCTTGACGAGCTGATTGCAGGCGAAGCGTACGTGGTCGAGTTCGACGGCCCCGACCTTGCATACGCGGACTCCGACGAGTTCGGCCAGTTAAACGAGGTGATCGCGAGCGGCATCACGGTCGGCATCTCCGGGTTCAACCCGAACGAGCAGAAAATCACGTGGCCCAAAGGCCCCTCGCCGGACCTCAAGGGCTACCACATCATCTGGGACGACCCGCGCGAGGGATGGTTCACCATCGTAAAATGCCAAGACACGGGCGCCTACGATCACGCAAGCATCAACATCGGCTGGCTACCCACCGACCAAGACCACGGCGACGAGCTTGCGCTCGCGCTGTTCTACTAGCCCCAAAAGGTTTCCCCCGACGACGACGCATGGCACCGCTCGGGAAGCGCACGTTCCCCCACCGCTGGACGTTCCCCTACAAAAAAATCCCCCGGCGGCGCCACACGGCACCGCCGGGGGAAACCCTACAGCATGCAACCCTTACCCCGCGTCAACCCGGGGCGCCCTTACTCGCCGTCCTCGTATACTACGTTGCCGGCGCAGATGGTGAACTTCACCTTCCCGTAAAGGTCCTCGTCCGCAAACGGGGTGTTCGCCGCCTTCGAGACGAACTTCGGGCCCACGTGCCAGCGTTCGCCTTCGTTGAAGATCACCAGGTCGGCGTCGGCGCCTTCCGCGATCGCGCCCTTGTCCAGGTTGTAGAGCTTTGCCGGGTTCAGGCTCATCTTCTCGATCAGCTGCATGACCGTCAGATGCCCCTTGCGCACAAGGTTCGTGATGCCCAGGGCAAGCGCGGTCTCCAGCCCGATGATGCCGCTGGGCGCCTCAGCGAACAGCTTGGCCTTCTCCTTGGCGGAATGCGGCGCGTGGTCGGTGGCGATGATATCGATCGCTCCGTCCTTCAGGCCCTCGATGATGGCGTAGCGGTCCGCCTGCGTTCGCAGCGGCGGGTTCATCTTCGCCATCGTGCCCTTCTCCAGCACAGCGTCCTCGGTCAGCGAGAAATGGTGCGGCGTGGCCTCGGCCGTCACGTGCGCGCCCATCTCCTTCGCCAGGCGCACCAGCTGCACGGAGTTCGCCGAGCTGATGTGCTGGATGTTCACCCGCGCTCCCGTGTGCAGCGCCAGCATGCAGTCGCGCGCCACCAGCACGTCCTCGGCCAGCGCCGGCGCGCCGCCCAGCCCCAGCGCCTTCGACACCGCGCCCTGGTTCACGCCCGGCGACTCGATGAACGCGCGGTCCTCCTCGTGGAACGAAAGCGGCAGGTCGAGCTTCGCCGCGCGCTCCATGGCACACTTGACCAGGGCCTCGTCCATCAGCGGGATGCCATCATCGGTGAAGCCCGCGGCCCCGTGGGCGGCAAGCTCCTCCATGTCCACCAGCTCGCGCCCCTGCATGCCGCGGCTGATGGTCGCGCACGTCAACACGTTGATGCCGCAACGCGCCCCGCGCTCGAGCACGTAGCCGAGCGTCTCCACGTTGTCCACGGGCGGCTTCGTGTTCGCCATGCACACCACGCTGGTGAACCCGCCGGCCGCGGCTGACGCGGCGCCGCTTTCGATGTCCTCCTTGTACGTGAAGCCCGGGTCGCGGAAGTGCACGTGCACGTCGACCAGGCCCGGAGCCACCACGCACCCCTTCGCCTCGATGATGCGCTCGTAGTCCTCCGAGCGCTGGTACTTGCCGATCTTCGCTATCTTGCCGCCGTCTATCACCAGGTCGAGCACATCGTCGATGCCGCGCGCAGGGTCGATGACGCGGCCGTCTTTCACCAGGATCATAGCGCCTCTTCCTTCAAATGCTCGTACATCACCATCGCGCCGTCGAGGATCGATTCGATGGTGGCGAACTCCTTCTTGTTATGGCTGATGCCCTTCACGCACGGGATGAACACCATGCCCGTGTCGCAGATGTGCGCGAACGACATGGCGTCGTGACCTGCGCCGCTGATCATCAGACGATGCGGGATGCGCAGGCGTTTCGCCGCGTCGAGCAGCTTCTGCTGCGTCTCGGACGACATCTCGATAGGCGGGATGTCGGAGGTTTTCTCGCGGAAGTACTTGAGGCGGCGCTTCTCGCAGATGCGCGTGCACGCGGCCTTCAGGCGCGCCTCCATGCGGTCGAGGCTGGCCACGTCGATGCCGCGCATGTCGATGCCCAGCTCCACCTCGCCGGGGATGACGTTGAGCGCGTTGGGGTGGTTCGTTATGACGCCCACCGTGGCCACGGACTGGTGCATGGCCTCGGATTTGCCGATCTCCTCGACCTCCAGGATGATCTCGGCCGCCGCCGCGAGCGCGTCGGAGCGCATGCCCATGGGCGTAGCGCCCGAATGCTCCGCGTTGCCGTGCACGTGCACCTTGAAGCGGCGCGGGCCGGCGATGGTGCTCACGATGCCTACGGCTTCGCCGTATTCCTCCAGGACCTTGCCCTGCTCGATGTGCAGCTCAAGGTACTCGCGGATACCCTGGATGCGGTCGGGCGTCAGGCTGTAGCCCTTGCGATCGAACACCTCGTGGAGCGTCTCGCCCTGCTTGTTCACGGCCTCGCCCACGTCGTGCTTGTAGATCTCCTTGGTGATAAGGCCGCTGCCGATGGTGCTCCTGCCGAAGTTGCTGGACTCCTCGCAGCGCATGGCGCCCACGCGGATGGGCAGGTCGAGACCGTCGCGTTCGGCCCACCCCATCACCAGCAGCCCGGTGATGATGCCCGCGACGCCATCGTAGCGCCCGCCTTCGATCACCGAGTCCAGGTGCGAGCCGACCAGCCAATAGGGTTCGTCCATGCTGTACTGCGGACGGTACAGGTAGGTGTTGCCCACCTGGTCGGCGAAGTGGCCGTAGCCCTTCTCCTCGCCGAGCGCGCACAGGGCCCGGTGCATCTCGTCCTCCACCTCGGTGTAGCCGAGCCGGGTCACGCCGCCCGACTCGCAGCTGCCGATGCCGTAAAACCGGTCGAAAAGGTATTCTGCATACTCAACGTCTTCGATAGCGTGCCGCATAGCTTCTCCTTTCTCATACCGGCATGGTAGCCTAACGCGCCGGGGCAGCCTGCGACCACCACCGAAACCGCACGTCACGGGCACGAAATCGGGATTTGCGGAGCGCATTGGGCACGCACAGCGGGCGCTTTCCCCGCTGTTGTATTTCGGGAACGTAAAATCTGCAACAAACCCTTGCAAATAATCAATAGGAGAGTATTTTCATTGAAAGTTTAACCACTTGCGGAATAGGATGGAAATCACTATGCCACACAAAGAAAAAGCTTCCGAGATGAAGCACTACGCCGGCAAAGCCGTGTTCTCCGCGGCCATCGGCCACGCGCTCGACGGTCTGGACCTCATGATCTTGAGCTTCGCGCTCTCCGGCATCATCGCCACCTTCGGCGTTGACAACGCCACCGCCGGCTCGCTCACGTCCATCACGCTGGCGGGCGCCTTCCTAGGCGGCCTGGTCTTCGGCACGCTGGCCGACAAGCTCGGCCGCATCAGGGTGCTCACCTACTCCGTCATCTTCTTCGGCGTGTTCACCCTGTGCTCGGCTTTCGCTCCCAACTTCGAGCTGATGGCGCTGTTCCGCTTCCTGGCGGGCCTGGGCATCGGCGCCGAGTTCGGCCTGGGTATGGCCATCGCCTCCGAGGTTTCCAGCCCCGCTAACCGCGCGAAGGCCACTTCCGCCGTCGGCCTGGGCTTCCAGGTCGGCGTGCTGGTAGCCTCGCTGGCGTCCGCGCCCATCATCGCCGCGTTCGGCTGGCGCGGCCTGTTCGTGGTCGGCGTCGTGCCCGCCATCGTCGCCATCATCATCCGCGCGTTCGTTCCCGAGCCGCCCATCTTCGAGGAGCACAAGGCCTCCGGCAAAAAGCACGGCAACCTGGCCAGCCTGTTCAACTCGCCCACGCGCATCAAGTACTCTGTGATCATCATCATCCTGTGCACCGTGCAGAACGCCGGCTACTTCGGCATCATGACCTGGCTGCCAAAGTACCTCAACGGCGAGCTGGGCCTGAGCCTGACCTCCACCGGCATGTGGACCGCCGTCACCGTCATCGGCATGATGATCGGCATCTCGGTGTTCGGCTGGCTGGCCGACAAGGCCGGCCGTCGCCCCGCGTTCTGGACCTTCCAGATCGGCGCCGCCGTCATGATCATCATCTACAGCCAGCTGACCAACCCCACGGCGCTGCTGTTCGGCGGCTTCTTCATGGGCATGTTCGCTAACGGCATGATCGGCGGCTACGGCACGCTGATCGCCGAGCTGTTCCCCACCGAGGTGCGTGGCACCGCGCAGACCGCGCTGTACAACGCCGGCCGCTTCATCGGCGGCGCGTCGGCCCCGGTGGTCATCCCGATCATCGCCGCCGGCCACGGCTTCGGCTTCGCCATCGGCTGCGTCGCCTGCATCTACGTGGTCGCGTTCATCGCCATGTTCTTCCTGCCCGAGAAGAAGGGCTCCGACCTGGAGTAACGGGCTGCAAAGCGAGATAGCGCGCCAAGTGCGCCGTCTCGCTCCAACCGCGTTTTCAAGCTCGCAAAGGCGCCGTCTCGATTGAGGCGGCGCCTTTTCTCGTTTCGGCTGGGGTTTTCCGATGTTGCTGCCAAAAAGTGCGCGAGTGCGAGTCCCACCAAAAGTCGAACCGAACGACCCGCATCCACCACGTTCGCCATGGTCGCCACGGTCGCGGTGCCAAGACCCCCCAGCGCCCCACCGACACAACCGCGCTGACGACGATCGGGCATCAAAAAAAGCCCCTGCGCAGCACACGCAGGGGCTTTCAGCTACCTGTTTAAGAAAGCGGTGGGTTACAGACGAACCACGTTGCTTGCCTGGAGCTTGCCGTTCTGACCAGTGGTCACGTCGAAGGAAACAGCCTGGCCCTCGTCGAGGGTCTTGAAGCCGTCCATCTTGATCTCAGAGAAGTGCACGAACAGGTCCTCGCCGTCGTTCTGAGAGATGAAGCCGTAACCCTTCTCGGGGTTAAACCACTTAACAGTACCTTCCGCCATTTTAAATCCTCTTTTCTCTCCCGCGCTATCGCACGGGGGTAACACTGCGCGTTGCATGGCGGCAACACTCGCCCTCACCTCGAGAGCACGCGTTCCATCATACGCTAACAGCCAAGGAAAACGTCCGGGAAATCTGGCAGGGTGGGAAGATTTAACGTTGGGGTGTCGATGCGGCCGCAAATGACGGCCGAGCGACCCGCCAAGACCGAAACCATAGCCTTTTCATAGGGGCTGCCTGCCGGCGCGCAACCAGCCGGACGATCCGCTGCCGACGCTATCGCGCGCGGAGCTCCCAAAACGCTACGGCGCTGGCGGCGGCGACGTTGAGGCTGTCCACGCCGTGTGCCATGGGGATCTTCACGGTGTAGTCGCTGGCGGCGATGGTCGAGGGGTGCAGGCCCGCCCCCTCGGTGCCGAGCACCATGGCCAGGCGCTCGCATGCGGCAAGCTGCGGGTCGCCCAGCGCAAGCGACCGGTCCTCGAGCGCAAGCGCCGCCACCTTGAACCCCGCCGCATGCAGCAGCGGGATGCCCTCGGCAGCCCAGTCGCGCTGCGTGCCGATGCGCGTCCACGGCACCTGCAGCACCGTTCCTTGGCTCGTGCGGCTGGCGCGGCGGAACAGCGGATCGTGGCACGAAGGCGTGACCAGCACGGCGTCGACGCCGAACGCATGCGCCGCGCGGAATGCGCTGCCGATGTTGGCGTAGTTGCCCACGTCCTCAAGGACGGCCACGCGGCGGGCTTCGGCAAGCAGCTGCGCAGGATCGGACAGCGCGGGGCGCTCGAAGGCGGCCACGGGACCACGCACGATTTTATAGCCGGTGATCTGGGAGAACAGTGCATCGGGCACGCACAGCGCCGGGCATCCGGGATTATGCGCGAGCAGCTGGCGAGCGAGCGGCGCGGCGTCATCGGCCCAGGACTCGCTTACTAGAAAGGAACGCGGACGGGCGCCGGCCTCGATCGCCGCCGTGATGACCGCACGCGACTCCGCCATGAACAAGCCTGCGGGCGCGTCGGGCCAAACCGCCAGATCGGCATCGCGTACCCGCGCATACGGCGCCAAGCGCGCATCGTTTGCGCAGGTCAGGTGCTCATACAGCATAGTGCTGTCCTTTCTTCGCCCAAGCGCTTGCAGCAAGGGCATCGTGGCGGCTTTAGCGTTGCAGCGGGTTTATCGCTGCAACAAGGTTCGGCTGGCTTGCGCGATTCGCTCGCGCAGTTCGGCGGGATCGTCGCCTCGCAAGGCCGCAAGCTGGGCCAGCGTATCCTCGAGCAGCTCGCGCACGCGGGCGGCGTCCCAAGGCGCGCCTTCTGACGCGGGTTCGTCGGTCTCCAGCAGCAACCGGTCGGCCGGGATGGCCTGCGCATAGGCGCGCCCGCGCTTCGATTCCAGCATGCGCGGGTTCACGCTGAAGTAGCAGCCCATCCGCCGCGCCCGCGTGAGCTGGTCGGACGTGCCGGAAAACCAATGGATGATGCAGGCGTTGCCCGTCATGCCCCCGAACACGCTTGCGCGCTCGAGCTCATCAAGCACCTGGTCAACCGCACGAACCGCATGCACCGACAGCACCTTGTTCCCCGTACGGGCGCACGCATGAGCGATGCACACCAGCGCATCAAGCTGCGCCTTGCGCGTATCGGCATGACGCGGCGATAAGTCCAATCCCACTTCGCCGATGAATCGATTGCGCGCAACAAGACCATACAAACGATCCCAATTAACGAACGAGTCGAATTCGCCGGCCCACCAGGGGTGCAGGCCTGCGCCCACGCGCACGTTGGCGGCATCCGCGAGCGCCACCTGCTGCTCCGCGAACTCCGCGGGCGTCACCGTATTCGAGAACACGCCCACGCCCTGCGCGGCAAGCTCGCGCGCAGCTTGCGCAGAATCCGCGCAAAACCCCAGGTGGCAGTGCATATCAAACAAATCTGGCGACATTCTCCGCATCCTTTACCGTAAGAGCCGGCGCCTTCCCGGGCCTACGCTTCCGGCACTTGGGCGATCTCGCAGAGCACCTTGCCTGCCAGCATCTGCCCGAAGATGGGCGGCATGAACGATGCCGTGCCCAGGTTCGTGCGCTCGCGGCGCTCGGCGCCCTCCACGGCGGGGCGCTTCACCGGCTCCTCGCACGAGTACAGCACGCGCAGGCGACGGATGCCGCGCTTGCGGCACTCCTTGCGCATGACGCGCGCGAGCGGGTCGTTGCGCGTTTCGGAGACGTCGGCGAAACGCAGGCACTCGGGATGCAGCTTGTTGGCGCCGCCCATGCTGGAGATGAGCGGCATCCCCGTGCGGTCAGCATACTCGGCGATGGCCAGTTTTGCGGAAACGGAATCGATGGCGTCGATGAGCATGTCGACTTTCCCCAGGTAACGGTCGAGCAGCGGCGCCACGTCGTCGGCGCGCAGGAACATGTCGAGCGCCTCCACCTGACAATCGGGGTTGATGTCGTGGACCATGTCGCGCACCACTTCGTGCTTTTTGCGCCCGAGCGTGCTGTGGAACGCGATGGCCTGGCGATTGATGTTGGACAGGCCGACGATGTCATGATCGAGGACGATCAGGTGCCCGACGCCGCCGCGCGCCAGCGCCTCCACGCAGTTCGAGCCCACGCCGCCCAGGCCGATGACCATGACGGTGGCGGCCTCCACGCGGTCAAGGCCGGCGCTGGTCATGATGACCTCAAGCTTCTCGGTGGGCGTGCCGCGGCGCGTGCGGACGCGCAACGACTCGGCGATCTCCTCGCGCGTACGCGGCGTAGGTGCCAGAGCACCGGCGGAGGGGGCAAAAGCCCTTGGCGAAGCATCCGCACGCGCGCTCGATGCAGGAGAAGAAGCCTCAGCTGCCAGGGCGCCAACCGCAGAAGCGACGCCCGTCGCCTCGTTCAAAGCCGCGTCGTCTGCAGCGGCTGCATTCTTGCTGTTCTCGTTCTCGGCCATGCCTCCCCTTTCGCGCGCGCCGCAAAAGCGGCGGTTTCGTGTTTCGCGTTCATCCTAGCATCACGGGCGCGCACAGCCCTCCAACAGTGGGCATTATCACGGAAGAAGGGGAAGCGAACGCAAAAGCCCGACGTTCGCACAAGCTCGCAAGTCGGGCGAGCGCAAAAGCGGGGCGGGCGCGTTCGTTGCGCGCCCGCCCCGCTTGCCTGTTACGAAGCTGTGGTGGAGCTTGCGAATCCGCTGGTCGAGGAGCCGGACGAGGAATTGCCCGTGGAGCCCGTGGATCCGCTGGTCGACGAGGAGCTTTCCGTCCCCGTGGATCCGCTCGTCGATGAGCCCGTCGACGAGCCGCCGGAACCGCTGCCGGAACCGCCGGTTTGCGAACCGGACGTGCTGCCGGAGCTGCTGCCGGTGCCGCCGGTGGTGGAACCCGTCGAGCTGCCGGTACCGCTTGCGCTACCCGATTCTGTGCCGCTGGTCGACGACCCGCCGGTGCTGCTGGACCCGGAAGCCGAGCTATCAGGCGACGCCGTGCCATCCTGATGCACGGGCGCGGCGGAATCCTTCGTCGCGGAGCTGTCCTCGCTCTGCGTTGCGGACTGCTGGGACTTGCTGTTCTGCTTGCCCTTCGTCGTGGAGCCGTCGTCGGTTTGCGACGTGGAAGCGCCGGTGAACAGCGGCTCAGTCTTGGTGCCCACGCCTTCGCCCGCCGTCACCAGGTTGATGATGCCCGCGGAGATGGCCACCGCGGCCAGGGCCGACACCACCGACACCGCGATCACGCCGCGCTGCATGCGCCGACGGCGCAGATGCTCGGCGCGGCCGCGAAGCACGCCCGTCTCGCCGCTTTCGCGCAGGTCGCGCACACTGCGGGTGGGGGTTGCGGAAGCAGCCGGGCCGTCGGCCGCGGCATGGTCGCCGGACGCCGGCACGGCACCCATCACGCGAGTCGCGGAAAATCCTTCGCCTGCCGCCGGCATCACGCGGGTTTCGCCCGCGGCTGCGGACAACCCCGCCTCATCGAGCGGGCTCAGCTCGCGCAGCTTGTCGGCGGAAGCCTGCAGAAACTGCTTGTACACCTGCGATGCGACGGTGGACACCACCGAGCCTACCGCCACGCCGATGACCGAGCCGGCGATGCCGATCTTCGACGACAGCAACATCGACGTCACCGCCGCCAACGCGCCGGCGGCCACCTGCGGCACGGACAGCCCCTCGAGCAGCCCGCCCAGCCCCTTGCGCTTGGGAGCCTCATCCGCTTCAGCGACTTCTACCGCCGCAGCTGCGTTCGCGCCGGGAATGCCGTTCGCGCCATTCCCACCGGGCGCGGCGAACGGCGTCGCCACCCGCTGCGTCGGGGCCGGGCGGCCCTGAAGCGGATACGGCGCCTGGGCCGCCCGCGCGGGCCTATCGGCGCGCAAGGGCATTTGCCTCGTTTCGCCTCCCAGCACCGCCTTCGTATCCTTACCCGCGGTTTGCGGGTTTTCCTGCATATGCGCCATGAGCAACCTCCTCATGCTCGCTTTTTACTGAGCGCGACTGGCAATCATCGCGCTCGAACCTTGTATTAAGCTGAAGGCTACGCGCTTCGTCACCGCCCCGATACCCTTTCAGCGAACATTCACCGAAGCGATACCGACCCGTCAAACAACAAGCGCCGAATCCGCAGAAGCAAACCGAGCGAATCCCCGACCAGACGCCCTAGCTTAACGCCCTACGCATACGACACCGACTTCTGGGCGGTTTCAAGCACGATGCCGACTTCCTACTGGCACCGTGGGCGACAATTGCGAAACGCAAAGCAACTTCTGGGCGGTTTCGTAGGCAATGCCGGCCTTTCCGCAAAAGCTGACCTGGGGTTATTCCGAGCACCTGCCGAAATCTGCCCCGAAAACCGCACAGAACTCTAGACCCATGTCAAAATCAGGCCCGTTTTCCTGCAAAACCGTCCAGATCTCCAGGGCTGCGGCAAAAGCCGGGCGACCGCCACCCAAACCCCCCAGAACCCCAGGGCCGCGGCTGAGCCGCCGCCATCGAGAGATCGGCTGCTTGCGCCCGGAAGAACCATGAGCGACCCATCAAAGAATCACGCGAAGGGAACATGGGCGACACCTTGGCGAAGCCGAACACCCGCAGATCAACGCGCAAACATAGCGCTGTAACAAGACCGGGCGGCTCATAGGGAGCCGAACACGTGACCCCACCACGCCGAATCCGCGCAAAACCAAGCGAGGCCGGCACCCCCCGAGGGGATGCCGGCCTCACGTCAAGCCGTTTGCAATCGCGGAATCCCGTAAAGAGAGGCGCTGACTTCCCTCCCGTCATCTGGCGAAACGAAACCGGCAAGCTTTCGCGCGGGGCCAGCCCCGAGACGCCCGGGGCACGGGAGGCATCACCGCCCTTACGTTACCGAATCCCATACGGACACGCCCCAACAAGTCGCCCTATCCGGCCAAATCGCGCCAGGCACCGCGTTCACCGCCGTGCCGCCTTACGTAGCTACCCCCTACTCCGCGATCCCGATGTGGGGTTGGGGCGCGTCGGCCAGGTCGGCGACGGTCACGCCGTCCACGTACTTCTCGATGACCTCGTCAAGGCCCGCCCAGAAGCGCACCGTGGTGCACACGCCGGCGCGATGGCACGGCTCGGGGCCGTCGAGCGCCGCGCAGGTCACCGGCACCGTGGTGCCCTCGACCGCGCGCAGCACGTCGCCCGCCAGGATATCTTGCGGATCGCGCGCCAAGCGGTACCCGCCGCCCTTGCCGCGCACGCTTGCCAACAGGCCCGCCGACACCATGGGGCGGGCGATCTGCTCGAGATATTTCAGGGACAGCTCCTCGTGTTCGGACACTTCGCGAAGCGACACCTTCGCCTCGGGCCCCGCCTGCGCGATGCACACCGCCAAGCGCAACGCATATCGTCCCTTCGATGAGATAAGCACGATTCCCCCTTATCGTTCCAACTACCTTCGCCAAACCACCGAAACGCTTACCGCGAACCACGCGGACCGGTGCCTCGATCGCGCGGGCTCGCAAGGCGAACCTCGCGTGGGCCATGCCCCGCGCTCGCCGAACGCACGCGCGACGCTCGTCGCACGCGCGCTGCGCCCAACACCGCACGCCATGCCGGCGCCTACCCGCTCGCCGCCATGACGACCCCCGGTCATCCGTCGGCTGCTCACATCGTCCGGCGTCGCCCTTGGAACATATAGGTTACACTAGACGTAAAGCATGCGCGTTCGCGCTCATTCCGCGGATTGATCCCTCGCAGCAAGCATTTCGCTTGACAAATCCGCGTGTCACGTTATCTTAATCCTATCAAACGTATATGAATAAGCATAGCCTTATTTATAGGAAATGAGAAGGGGAAGAAGAAGATGGCAGACGAGAACATCCTCCTCAACGTGGCGGGCCTTTCGGCCGCCGTGGATGAGAAGGTCATTCTTCACGACGTCGACCTGACCGTGGGCGCTGGAGAGACCCACGTGCTGATGGGCCCGAACGGCGCCGGCAAATCGACGCTGGGCCACGTGGTCATGGGCGATCCCGAGTACACGGTGACCGGCGGCAAAATCACGTTCAACGGACAGGATATCACAGATCTGTCCACCGATAAACGCTCGCACGCGGGTCTTTTCCTGAGCTTCCAGGCGCCGGTGGAGATCCCCGGCGTGCCCGTCAGCAGCTTCCTGCGCGCAATCTCCGCAGGCCGTCCGGGCGTGGGCGACATGAAGGGCAAGCAGTTCCGCAAGCACGTCAAGGAGCTGGCCGAGGAGCTGAACATGGACCCGGCCTACCTGGACCGCGAGCTGGGCGTGGGCTTTTCCGGCGGCGAGAAGAAGAAGCTCGAGATGCTGCAGCTGCTGCTGCTCGAGCCGAAGCTGGCCTTCCTCGACGAGACCGACTCCGGCCTGGACGTGGACGCGCTGTCCGTCGTCTCGCGCGGCATGGAGGTCTATCGCAAGCGCTGCAACGGCACGCTCGTCATCATCACGCACAACACCCGCATCCTGGAGCATGTGGACGTCAACCGCGTCCACGTCCTGGTCAAGGGCCGCATGACGGCCGAGGGCGACGCGTCCATGATCGCCGACATCGACGAGAACGGCTTCGAGCAGTTCGAGCAGGCCGCGGCCGCATCCGCCGAATAAGGGGCAGCCATGGCTAAGCAACGCACCGAGGTGGCGGACATCGACCGCAGCCTCTACGACTTTTCATACGGCGACAGCACCGAGAAGCTCGAGGCGGGCCTGACGCCCGAGATCGTCCGCGAGATCTCGGAGAAGAAAGACGAGCCGGAGTGGATGCTCCAGCACCGCCTGAAGTCGCTGGAAATCTATAAGAGCATGCCCACGTCGGACTGGGGCCCCTCCATCGCCGGCCTTGACATGGACAACATCGTCACCTACGTCAAGCCCAACACCGACCAAAAGTCGGACTGGGACAGCCTGCCCGACGACGTGAAGAACACCTTCGACCGCCTGGGCATCCCCGAGGCCGAGCGCAGCTACCTGGCCGGCGTCGGCGCGCAGTACGACTCCGAGCTGGTCTACCACAACATGCAGGACACCGCTTCCCGCATGGGCATCGTGTACTCCGGCATCGAGGAGGCGCTGCACGACCCGCAGTGGGAGCCGCTCATCCGCGAGAAGTTCATGACGCTCATCCCGCCCACCGACCACAAGTTCGCCGCCCTGCACGGCGCGGTGTGGTCCGGCGGCAGCTTCGTGTACGTGCCGAAGGACACCAAGCTCGACTTCCCGCTGCAAAGCTACTTCCGCCTGAACGCGAAGGGCGCGGGCCAGTTCGAGCACACGCTCATCATCGTCGAAGACGGCGCCGACCTGCACTTCATCGAGGGCTGCAGCGCGCCGAAGTACAACGTGGCGAACCTGCACGCAGGCGCTGTGGAGCTGTTCGTCGGCAAGAACGCGCACCTGCGCTACTCGACCATCGAGAACTGGTCGAAGAACATGTACAACCTCAACACCAAGCGCTCCACGTGCGACGAGGGCGGCTCGATCGAGTGGGTGTCCGGCAGCTTCGGCAGCCATGTGGGCTACCTCTACCCCATGTCCATCCTGGCCGGCCGCAAATCCACGTGCACGTTCACGGGCATCACGTTCGCCGGCACGGGCCAGAACCTCGACACCGGCTGCAAGGTGGTGCTCGCCGCGCCGGAGACCTCGGCTTCCATCGAGACGAAGTCCATCTCCAAGGGCGGCGGCGTGTCCACGTTCCGCAGCAGCGTGGTCGCCACGCCGAAGGCCGAGAACTCCGCGTGCAGCGTGTCGTGCCAGAGCCTGATGCTTGACGACCACAGCCGCTCCGACACCATCCCGGCCATGGACATCCGCTGCAAGCACGTCGACATCGGGCACGAGGCCACCATCGGCCGCATCGGCGACGACAAGGTGTTCTACCTGATGAGCCGCGGTATCTCGGAGGAAGAGGCCCGCACGATGATCGTGAACGGCTTCGCCGACCCCGTTTCCAAGGAGCTGCCGCTCGAGTACGCCGTGGAAATGAACAACCTCATCAAGCTGGAAATGGAAGGGGCGATCGGATAATGGGCGCCGACGTTTTGAGCAACGTGAACGCGATGCCCGCGCCTACCTGGCATCGCCTTGATATGAACGAGACCGCCGTGGAGCTGCCCGAGGGCCTGTCCTTCGCAGCCCAGGCGGAAGTGGAGGCCGCCGCCGAGCTCATCGGCGAAGCGGGCGCATTCGACGCGGCCGTGGCCGCGCTGCAGGAGCGCGTCGATGCGGCCCGCGCCGCCGGCCCCGCCGACACGCGCGCCATCCTGAAGGCCGTCGACCCCGACGTGGACCCCGCCGACCTGGACATCCCCGCGCTTTCCACCTACGAGCACAAGGCCGTGCGCCAGGAGATGGCGAACAACGCGGCCGAGGCGTTCGAGTGCGGCATGGGCGAGCAGGCCACCGAGTGGCTGTCCCAGGCCGCCGGCAAGGCCGCCGCAACCGTGTTCGCGCCGGCCGCCGGCAAGCGCGGCCAGGCCACCGTGCGCATCGCCGGCGTCGACGGCGCCGCCAACGTGGCCGCCATCGACGTGGTGGCCCCCGCGGGCGCTGCGTTCGACCTGACCGTGTCGCTCGACTCCCCCGCAGCCGGCAGCGGCGTGGTGGGCGTGGTGCTGCGCGTGTTCGCCGGCGAGAACGCCCACGTCAACGTCACGTCCGTCCATACGCTCGACGAAACGTGGATGGCGCTCGACGACACGGGCATCATCTGCGACGAGGGCGCGTTCGTCACCGTCCGCCACCGCATGCTGGGCGCCGGCAAGTCCTACACGGGTCTGGCCACCGACCTGCGCGGCGACCTGTCGCGCGTGGACGTGGACACCCGCTACCTGGCCGCCGGCCAGGACGTGCGCGACTTCAACTACGTCGTGCGTCATCGCGGCAAGAAGACCCGCTGCAACATCGACGCCAACGGCGCGCTCATGGGCGAGTCGAAGAAGGTCCTGCGCGGCACCATCGACCTGGTGCGCGGCTGCAAGGGCGCCGAGGGCACCGAGCGCGAGACCGTGCTTCTGGTGGACGAGCGCGTGGACAACAAGACCATCCCCGTCATCCTGTGCGACGAGGACGACGTGGCCGGCAACCATGGCGCCACCATCGGCCACGTTGCCGCCGACCAGCTGTTCTACCTGAAGTGCCGCGGCCTTTCCCAGGAAGCCGCCGAGGGCCTGTTCGCCACGGCAACCCTGGAGGAAACGGCGCTTACCATCGAAGACGAAACCGTTCGCGCGGGCGTCGGCCGCCTGGCCGGCCGCCTGGGCATTCCCTATCAGGAGGTGGAAGGCTAGCTTATGTCAGCTTCCGCAAACAACGCAGAGCTCGATCGCACGGCATGCGCCGTGGCCGACGCGGCGCATGCCGCCCAGGCCTCGGCCACGGCCGGCGACGTCGTGTGCGCCGCAAACATCGCCGAGAACCCCTACAAGCGCGACTTCCCGCTGCTTGCCAACCATCCCGACCTGGTGTTTTTGGACAGCGCCGCCACCGCACAGCGCCCCGCCGCCGTCCTTGACGCGCAGCGCCGCTTCTACGAGGAGATGAACGCCAACGCCCTGCGCGGCCTGTACCGCCTGTCGGTCGAGGCCACCGAGGCCATCGAGATCGCCCGCCAGCGCGTGGCGAAGTTCATCGGCGCGCCCGACGCGCACGACATCGTGCTGACGCGCAACGCCTCCGAGTCGCTCAACATCGTGGCGAAGGCCTTCGCCCCCACCGTGCTTGAACCCGGCGACGAGGTGTGCATCACCATCATGGAGCACCACTCCAACCTCATCCCGTGGCAGCAGGCCTGCCGCGCGGCCGGGGCGAAGCTCGTCTACCTCTACCCCGACGAGAACGGCGTCATCACGCCCGAGGAGATGGACGCGAAGATCGGCCCGAAGACCAAGATCGTGTCCGTGGTGCACGTGTCCAACGTCCTTGGCGTGAAAAACCCCGTCGAGGAGCTGGGCCGCCGCGTGCACGCACAGGGCGGCTACCTGGTGGTCGACGGCGCGCAGTCCACGCCGCACATCCACGTGGACGTGCAGGCCATCGGCGCCGACTTCTTCGCCTTCTCCGCGCACAAGCTGTTCGGCCCGTTCGGCATGGGCGTGCTGTGGGGCCGCGACGAGCTGCTCAACGCCATGCCGCCGTTCCTCACGGGCGGCGAGATGATCGACTCGGTCACCGAGCAGGACGCCACCTGGGCGCCCGTGCCCGAGAAGTTCGAGGCCGGCACGCAGGACGCCGCCGGCATCTACGCCACCGCGGCGGCCATCGCCTACGTGGAGTCGGTGGGCCTCGACGTCATCGCCGCGCGCGAGCAGGCGCTCGTGCGCTACTGCATGGAGGAAATGGCGAAGCTGCCCTTCATCACCATCATCGGCAGTCCCGACCCCGACATGCACCACGGCGTCATCAGCTTCAACGTCGACGGCATCCACCCGCACGACGTGGCCAGCATCCTGGACATGGACCAGGTGGCCATCCGCGCCGGGCATCACTGCGCGCAGCCGCTGCTCACGTGGCTGGGCGTGGAGAACCTTGCCTGCTGCCGCGCCAGCCTGGCGTTCTACAACGACAAGAAGGACGTCGACGCCTTGATCGCGGGCCTCGGCAACGTTTGGAGGACCTTCAATGGCTAACATCTACACCGCCGCGCTCATGGAGCACAACGCGCATCCCGACTACAAGTACGACATGGAGGGCGCCACCGACGAGCACGAGGGCGTGAACCCTAGCTGCGGCGACGAGATGGTGCTGAAGCTGCGCATCGAGAACGGCGTCATCGAGGAGGCCGCGTTCACCGGCCACGGCTGCGCCGTCTCGCAGGCGTCCGCCGACATGATGGCCGACCTGGTCACCGGCGAGACCGTCGAGGAGGCGCGCCGTCTGTGCGGCCTGTTCATGAAGATGGTCAAGGGCGAGACGCTTTCCGACGAGGAGAAGGAAGACCTCGACGAGGCCGCCCAGCTGGAGAGCATCAGCCACATGCCCGCACGCGTGAAGTGCGCCGAGCTGGGCTGGCGCACCCTGTCCGAGATCATCGGGGAATAAGCTATATTCAGCTATATTCGTTGTTTTAAGCCTCTGACCTGCGACAGCAGGCAGGGGCTTCTTGTTATACGAACCTCTGGGCAGCCATCGGGGAGGAGACGCCCAGAAGATGGGATAAGAAGGTGGATATGAAAAGGGTTCAGGTGACCATAACGGTCCAGGTTATGCCTGGCGCTACGGGCGTGCGCGATGGCGGCTGAACAGGGGACGGAGGTGTGTTCACGGTCGATCCTCGCGTTTTGGGCAAAGCGTCGTGAACACACCTCCGTCCCCTGTTCACCGGGCGAATGCGTTCTCGCCGGTTCGGGAAAGAAGGTTTTCCGGCTTTCATGTCTCGGAACGCGAGTTTTCCGAATGTTAGACACCGCTCATTTCCTGGGACTGTAATGAACGCATGCGTTTCTGTAATAGACGATTGCATACGTTTGTCTCGACGACTTCCAGCACCCAGAACCGTCGTCTAACATTCGGAAAACTCGCGTTCTCGGCCATAATCCGGCGAAAAGCTTCCGTCTCATCCGCCGATCGCCCAGAGCCGGCGGCCCGCCTTTCAATCCCAAGCGCCTCGACCACCCAGAGCAGGCGACCCGACCTTCGATCCCGCGCCTCGGCCGCTCCGCCCTCGGAAGAGAAATCGAAATGCACCGCCCAAAGCATGCCTTTGAGTAGCGCAGAGGTGAACAAGAACCGAAGGCGTGCGATCGAGAACCTGCCCGCGGAAAGAAGAAGGGCGCAACCGGGAATCCGGGCCGCTCCCCCGTTTCTCATGCACAAGAAACGGGGGAGCGGCCCGGATTCCCCGCTGCGCCCTCTCGCCTGATATAGGCAGCGGCTTACAGCTCGATATGGCCGAACTTCGCGAGCAGCTCGCTTGCCGCGGTGCACGACGGGCAGTTGCAGTACTTCGCGCCCGCCTCCTTGCGCTTGAGCTGCTCGGCGAGCATCGCCGCGGCGGCCTCTTCGCCCATGAGCTGCTTGGCGGGGCCCTCGGCGAACGCGATCACGCCGTCGATGGTCGTGGGACGGCCCTCGAGCACGTCGAGCAGCTTGTCGGTGGCAGCCTTGACGGCCTCATCGCCGGCGTCCGCCGCAACGGCGGCCTTCCACGCCTCGGCAGCGTCTTTGGTGACCTGCGTGCTCGCATCGTTCGTCGCCAGGACCTCGGCGCGCTCGGCCACGTAATCGAACAGTTCCTTCTCCATAAGGCGACCCCTTTCTTCGACGTTGTTACCCTTCGTATCTTAGTGCGCGCACGCCGGGCCTTCGGCAGAAGGCGCGCAACGACAAACGCGCACCATCTTTCCGACACGGTTCGCGCTGATGGGAAGCCTTCGTTTCGCCCGCTTGGCTTTTGACGAAAAGCAAGCGAAAGCTCGCATTGCGGCGGCGCAGCGCGCCATCGGCGCGTAACACCTCCCGAACCCGGCAGGGCCAGCGCGGCATTCGGACCCCGCACACGGGAGCACGGCCGGCGCCTTCCCAAGCAGCCGCCACATGAACAGGGGACGGAGGTGTGTTCACGATACGTTGCCGAAAGCGCGAGGATCGATCCTGAACGCACCTCCGTCCCCTGTTCACGCAGAGCCGGCCTTCCCTCCCGCGTGTCCCGCATTCCCACACGCGGCGCGCAAGGGGATTGCCTGCCCTTTGCGAGCGCAGACCACATGCGCCGTAAGATGCTGCTAGTATGGGGAACGTTTTGATTGGATAGCGGATCACGGAGGATCGGAATGCTCGCATTGCACGTATTGGCCAGCGGAAGCTCGGGAAACGCCGCGGTGATCGAGAACACCGCCACCGGCGCCGGGGTGCTGATCGACTGCGGCATCTGCAAGCGCGACTTCCTCAACCGCTGCGACGAGGCCGGCTTCGACCCCGGCCGCATCCAGGCCATGTTCGTGACGCACGAGCACGGCGACCACGTGAATGGCCTCGGCGTGGTGCTGCGCGGGCTGGCGAAGATAGGCAACGTGCCGCCGGTGTTCGCGGCGGGCGCATGCACGGCGAACAGCAGCGCGCTGGCGAAGGTGGCCGAGGCGTTCGACGTCCGCGAGCTGACGGCGGCTTGCGCCCAGGCGGGCAGCCAAGGTATCGCGAACGCCACCCTCGAGGACGCCACCCCGCATGCGGCGGTTGCCCCCGCCGGGCAGGGTTTGACGGCGCGCGCTGCGGGCCCCGGCGCCGTCGAGGCCGCGGGCATGCGCATCATCCCCTTCGCCACCAGCCATGATGCCGCCGCATCGTTCGGCTTCCGCATCGAGGACGCCGCCGACGGCGATGCAATCGGCTACCTGACGGACTCCGGCATCATCACGGCGCAGGCACATGCGGCGCTGCGCGACGTGCGCATCCTGGCGCTCGAGAGCAACCACGACCCGAAGATGCTGGCTGCCGGGCCCTACCCGTACGTCATCAAGCAGCGCATCGCGTCGAACAGCGGGCACCTTTCCAACGACCAGGCAGCCGCCGAACTCGGCACGCTGGTTGCCGAATCGCGCACCGCGGGCCTGCGCCTGCCGCAAACGGTGGTGGCCATGCACGTGTCACAGAACAACAACGACTACAGCCTGGCCAGGCGCACGCTCGAAGCGGCGCTCCGCGAAGCCGGCTGCTACGCGGAAACCCTCTGCGGCTACCAAGCCCGCCTCACCACCGCCCGCTAACAATCGCCCGACGCCTCGGGCACTTTGAGGATGTAGCGTTAACTGTCCAGATCCCCCAGATGCGAAATGCCGAAACCAAGCGTTGACCGAGGGCGCTTCGCACCTGCTCGATTCGGACACCTAGTGCTACGTCCCCGAAGCGTCATCGTGACCCAGCCGCTTCCGTGCAGCAACGCAAACCGCCGCTTCCCCCTCACCACCGCCCGCTAAAACGCAAAAGGCGGCGCGCCCCGAAGGGCGCACCGCCTAACCAGCAGTCCCTGCTTCACGCGCCGCGAACCCCTTGAGCGAAAACACCCGCCGCAGGCCCATCAATCACGCTTGCCACCTCAGCAATGCCAACGCATAGTCGAGCAGGCGAACGAAATAGCCCTCCGGCTGCGACACCGCCACCTTCTCGCGAAGACGGGGCACCCAGACAAGCGGATGCTCGCGAACGAACGACGCGATCTCCTCCGCATCCGGTGCGGCCGCATCGCAGGCAGCGGCGCCGGAGGGCTCTTCCGATGCCCGGCGGCAAAGCTCGGACAGGTACAGCAACTCGATGCCCGCGTGGTCTTCGTACTGGTTGTTCTCGTTGCACAGCTCCAGGCCGAGGGCGCGCAACCGCTCCCGCATGGCAAACGTCGCCTCGCCGAAACCGACATGCGACTCAACGGGGCCGTTTGCCGACTCCCAAGGCGCGGCCGCCGGCTTCGGAGGGCCGACGAACAGCTTCGTGAACTCGACGGATACACGCTGCACAACCTCGGAGCGGCCGGCATCGGCGGACGCACGCTCAGCCCAAGATGCCAACGACTCGGCCGGATCGGCCAGCGCGCCATCGAGCAAGCCGCCCAGATCGCGCCAGAACGCCGGATCCAAGCCGACCGATTCCGTACGGCTCATCGGCGACAGCAGGCTATTGCCCAAGAACGCGTACAGCTGGGACGCGACCGTCCATTCCTCGCACGTCATCGAACGCATTTCCCGTCCTTTCAAACCAAACGACCCTTTGCCCAACAGAGAGGCACCGCCCGCGGCGCCCCGGGATAGGGCGCCGCGCAACATGGCCTTATGCCTTCGCAACCAGCTTCTTCGACAGAAGCGCGATGCCCAGGATGCAGAAGCTCACCACCGCCGCCACCACGGCGAACTCGACCGGCTGGGGCATGTACGACCCGGCAAGCGCCCACATGTCGAACCCGTCGGCACCGCGTGCCGCGGTCGATCCGGACGAGATGCCCGGCGCGCCGTACACGTTCGTGACCGTGAAGCTGGTGAACAGCAGCCACACGCGCTTGCAGAACACGCCGCACATCACCAGCGCGCTGGCCGCGACCACCACGCCCGTGCGCTCGCGGCGCTTAGCGGACGCCAGCAGCACGAACGGGATCAGCAGGCCGCCCAGGATCTCGAACCAGAAAAACGGTGCGGTCGCGCCCGAGGTCATGATGCCGAGCACATGGGATGCGCCCTCGGTGCCCGGATACGCCGTGGTCAGAAGCTCGCAGCCAATGAAGAACGCATCCACCGCGATGAACGTCGCCAGCAGACGCGCCAGGTTCGCGAACAGATCGCGGCCGCAATCGAACACGCCCGCCTTGCGCACCGCCGCCAGAACCACCATCAGAAGCGCCAAGCCCGAGTCGCAGGCGGACGCCACGAAGATGGGGGCCATGATGGCCGAGTACCAGCCCTCCTTGGCGATCTCCAGGCCGAAGATCCACGCCGTCACGCTGTGCACCAGGATGGCGACCGGCAGCGCCACATACGACAGCATCTTCACCTTACGCTCATCGCCGCGACGCAGCCAGATGATGTCCAGCACGTTGATGACCAGGTACGTCGTGATGACGCACATGTCCCACGCCAGCGGGCTGGTGAAGTTCAAGTGGATGAACATGTTCCAGATGCGCTGGATGCCGCCCAGGTCGATCAGGATGAACGCGCCTGCGCACAGGATGCACACCGTGGAGGTGATGACCGCGGGCATGGACACGCGCTTGAACGACTCGATGCCGAACACGTGCGCCGAGCTGGCCACGATCAGGCCGCCGGCGGACAGGCCGACGAAGAACATGAAGCACGTGATGTACAGGCCCCACGACACGCCGTTGGACATGCCCGTCACGCACAGGCCCTGCGTCAGCTGGAACACGTAGGCGCAGAAGCCGATCACCATGATCGCCGCCAGAACGCCGACGCCGATCTTAGACTGAGCCGAAAGTTTCATAACGGCACCCCTTTACTCGTCGAAGTAGAAGACTTGGGGCTTCGTGCCCTTCTCTTCCAGCAGAATATGCACATCCTTGCCCTTCGTGGCGCGCAGCTGCGCCAGCTCCGAGTTCGGGTCGTCCAGATCGCCGAACACGCGGGCGTGCGTCGGGCAGCACACCACGCACATCGGCTCCTCGCCGGCATCGGTGCGCTCCTTGCACAGCGTGCACTTCTCCATCACGCCGCGGGTGCGCACGGGCACGCGCGCGTCGCCCCAGTTGAAATCGCCGTCGCGCTGAGGGTCTTCCCAGTTGAACACGCGGGCGTTGAAGGGGCAGGCGGCCATGCACATGCGGCAGCCGATGCAACGGTCGTAATCGATCTCCACGCGGCCCTGCTCGTCTTTGTACGTGGCGCCCGTCGGGCACACCTTCAGGCAGGCCGGGTTCTCGCAGTGCTGACACGCCAGAGGCACATAGGTGCGGCTCAGGTTGGGGTACTCGCCCACGGCGCCGTCGATGGCGTCGCAGCCCTCGGTGATCACACGGTTCCACAGCATGCCGTCGGGCACGTTGTTCTGCATTTTGCAAGCGTTTGCGCAGGTATGACAGCCGATGCAGCGATCAAGGTTGATACCGATTGCAAGTTTCGTCATGGCATATCACCTACGCTTTCTTCACTTCGACAAGGGTGTCGTTGAACGGGATGGGCGCGCCGGTGGGCAGGTACTCATCGCGCGGGTTCACGTGGTCGTTCGTGACGTTTTGCGTGTTCCCCTCCTCGATGTACTTGCTCCAGCCCGCTTCCCAGGTGCGGCAGGAGCCGGGACGCACGGCGTTGTTCGCGCGCGCCACGCACTTGAACGAGCCGCGGTCGTTGAACGCCTCCACCACGTCCTTGTCGGCGATGCCGCGCGAGGCCATGTCGGCCGGGTTCAGCTCCAGCGTGGGTTTGGCGAACTGCTGCACCCACTTCGCCGCCTTGAAGTGCGAGTGGTTGGAGAAACGGGTGCGCGTCTGCGTGAACTGCAGCGGATACTTCTCCGCCAGCGGGTTGCCGGCGTACGCCTCGTTGTTCTCCTCCCAGTTCGGCCATGCCTGCTCGCAAGGCTTCCAGGCCTCGTAGTACGGCTCCATGCGCGTGGTGGGGGTTTCGAACTTCAGGTCGGTGTAGGCGCGGCGAGGCTCGTCGACGTCGGCCATCTTCATGCTGCCGTGGTTCTTCTCGAGCTCTGCCAGCGTGATGCCCTGCTCGGCAAGGTCCTCGGAATGCTCGATCTGGTAGCGCACCAGCTCCTCCGCGGTCTTGGGCAGATACTCGCCCACGCCCATCTCGTCGGCGATCAGGCGCATGACGTCGAAGTCGGGCTTGCTCTCGAACAGCGGGTCGATGCACTTCGTCTGCAGGTTCACATGGTTGTAGTCGCTGCGCACGATCGAGTGCTCGACGGTGTCCTCGAACTTGCTGCACACCGGCAGCACGATGTCGGCGTACTTCACCGTGTCCTCGTAGTACATGCCGATGTGGACGATGAAGTCCAGCGAATCGATCCATCCGCGCGTCTTGTTCATATTCGCCCAGTACTGCTGGAACGTGTTGCCCAGCGAGATGATCACATGCACGCCGCCGTCGCGATCGGGGAAGCGGTCGGAGCGGACGTCCAGCTCAGCGGGCTTGAACTGCTCGGGAAGCTCCCATTCGCCCAGCGACACGCTGTAACCGCCGCCGCCGATGCCATGGCCGATACCGCAGCCGGGCTTGCCGATATTGCCCGTGAGCGACACCAGCACCATGCCGGCGTGGCCGATGATGTCGGGGTTGGAGTACTTGTCGGAGCCGCCCTGGCCGAACGCCAGGTACGCCGGACCGCCCGTGGCGTACTTGCGCGCCACTTCGGCGATCGTATCAGCGCTCGCGCCGCAAACGCCCTCGGCCCACTCGCACGTGTACGGACGCTGATTGCGCTTGAGGCTTTCGAACACGGTGATGACCTTCTTGCCATCCACGTCGAACGAGCCCTCGAGCGCAGCGGTGGCGACGGCCTCGGCATACGGGACCGCCGCGCCCTTGGCGGCGTCCCACACCATGAAGTCGCCGGGGTCGACCGGCTCGCCGGTCTCCTCGTCGGTTCCCCAAGCCGCGCCCGTGCGCAGCAGCTTGCCCGTGGCCTCGTCCATGAGGAACGGGAACGACGTGTGCTCGCGCATATAAGCTTCGTTATAGAGCTTGTTGTCCAGGATGTAGCTGACCATGCCCAGGTAGAACGCCGCGTCGGTGCCCGGGATCACGGGGATCCACTTGCTGGCCTTGCCGGCCGTGGTGGAGAAGTGCGGGTCGAGCACGATGATCTCGCAACCGGCCTTCTTCGCATCCAGGAACGTATTGGCCTGCATCATGGAGCTTTCCAGCAGGTTGGTGCCGGAGACCACGAGCGTCTTGGTGTTCACCCAGTCGCGCGTCTCGTTCGTGCCGCCGCCGAACACATCGCCGCCGATGGCCGGCGCGGAACCGTTGCCCGTGCCGCGGTCGATGCCGGGCTCGACGCCGGTGGCGCAGCCCAGAAGCGCCGGCAGGAAGCCGAAGCGCGGCTCGTTGGAAGCGGACATGTACACGGACTGCTTGCCGTACTTGCCCCAGGCCTTCCTCAGCTCGTCGCCCACCGTCTTGATAGCCTCGTCCCAGCTGATCACCTCGAACGAACCTTCGCCGCGCGCGCCGACGCGGCGCATGGGCGACTGCAGGCGCTCATCGCTGTAGACGTGCTGGATCTCGGAAATGCCCTTCACGCATACGTGGCGGTAGTACGGGTCGACCGTGTCGTTGGGCTGGATCATGGCCAAACGGCCGTCGCGCACCGTGCATTTGAGCGAGCAACGCCCCGTGCACATGAACTGGTGCAGCGTGTATACGGTCTTCTCATCGGCAGCCTGCTGCGTGGCGGCGCCCAGCCAGGCGTCGCAGCCGGTCATGGAACCGGCGGCAGCCAAGCCCGTCGCTCCCGCAACGCCGACCTTGAGAAAATCCCTACGGGTCAAACCGCGGCTTGCGCTTTGCGTTCCCGTCATCTCTCCTCCTCGGTTATCTCTCCGAAAGCATCGACCCCGCGCCGCGCGCCTCCGCCCGTTTGCAACCGCGCGAAAGAAACGGCCCGAGATCAAGCTCCCCCATTCGTGCATACCATGGATGGCCAACCTCTCGAGCCGTATATTACTCTTATGTTGAACTAGTTCAATAGTTCAATGGTTATATTTTGTAAAGAATATCTTCTACCTGGGGAAACGCTTGCGCGCTGCTTGCTGTGACACTTGGGTTTCCGACTTGTTTGCCTTTTGAACCCGTCGAATCAGCTGCCGCACCACGCACCAGCCCGGAGCACTTCCCGGCTACTTCGCCATATCCTTGCCCAGGTCGACGAAACCGTCCGCCAGGCTGCTGGGCGCAAGGAGGACGCCCTTGCCATCGCGGGCGCTTTCATAGGAAAGGTTCATGGCGCGCAGCTGCATGGCGCCCGGCTCCTCGTTGTACACGCGCGCCGCCTCCACATACATCTCGGAGATGTCGCGCTCGACGTCGGCCAGCAGCACGCGGGCGTCGCGCTCGCGCTCGGCTTGGGCCTCTCGCGCCAACGAGTCCTGCAGCTCCTTCGGGATCTTGATGTTGCGGATCTCCACGGAGATGACGCTGATGCCCCACTCCTCACACTTTTCGGCCATGAACTCCTGCAACTCGTGATCGAGCTGGCGACGGCGAACGGAAAGCTCGGCCAACGTGACCTGGCCGATGGCGTCGCGCACCGCCGTCTGCGCCGCACGGCGCACGGCCTGCGGGAAGTTCGCCACCTCGAGACACGCCTTCTCGGAGTCGTAGACCATCCAGAACAGGATGGCATCGACGTCCACGCTGACCAGGTCGGACGTCAGCGCCTGCTCGGCATAGAATGCCGTGGTGATGGTTCGGCGGTCGATATGCATCGCCACGGAGTCCACGAACGGCACGACCACGTACACGCCCGGGCCCGCGATCTTGCGGAACCTGCCGAAGCGCAGCAGCGCCACATGCTCCCATTGCGCCGCCACGCGCACCGTCGACGCGAGCAACAGCCCCGCCGCCGCCGAGCCGAGCACGGTGAACACGCTCAGCCACGGTGACGTGAGGGCGAAAACGGCGGCAAAGCCCACCGCGAACATGAGCAGGGCGAAGCTGTACACACCGACGCGGCTTGCGTCCTTTTCGGTGATGATGTTGTCGGGGGACTCGTGCGACACGTTGGCGAACGCGACGTCCGCCTGCTCGCTTCCACGATGCCCGCGCCGCGGTCCGAACCTTCTCATACGAACATCCCCCCTGCACGCTTCGCCACCGCCGCGGCTGCATCCGTCTCGGACAGCCCCAGCTCCTTGCATTGCTCCAGGAATTTATCGATCAGCATATCCACCGCAGCTTTCGCGTCTTGCGCTTCGTAGCCGCTTGAATTGATCTCGGCCACGAACGTGCCCTTGCCGCGGCGCGTGATGACGTAGCCGTCCTTCTCGATGTCGCGATACACCTTGCTGACCGTGTTGTAGTTCACCTTCAGCGACGAGGACAGGTCGCGCACCGTCGGCAGCTTCATGCCGGGCGGGAACGTTCCCGACACCACCAAGTACACCAGCCTGTTGCGCAGCTGCATCCAAATGGGGATACCGCTGTCCTCGTCGATGGTGATGAGATCCTTATCGGCGACCAACGCGGATTCGCCGGTTTGCCTTGTGTTGGAGATCGCCGTCATGGCCTGCCCCGTTTCGTATCGATACGTTTCGCTAAGGCGCTTGCGAGCCGTTATGGACCCGGTTTCCCGCTTTCGCGCGAACCTGAAGCACCTTGCGCCAGAGCGTAGTTTACCTAATGAACTATCATTATGTCACAATCAGCGAAATCGGGGCGTGCGAAGCCGCGAGCACCACGCAATATCGCAGGCACAGCCCGCCCGCCAACGTCGATGCCGCGCTTATCTGCCGCAAGACCGGCACGGGAGCCACGCGCGCGATCAAGTCCGCGAAGACCGGAACGATGAACCCGCATAGCACGAGCCCGCCCCAGAAGATCCCTGCAAGCTGCCCCGAAAACAGCAGTTCGCAAGACCGCTGCGCCGCGCCGCCCGCTAACCACCGCGACGCAAGGAACGCGACCAGCACGACAAGCTCCGCCGCGCGCAGCAAGCGGGCAGCGCCTTTCAGCGCCAAGGACCTTTGCGCCGATCCCGAGAGGATGAAAGCGGAAAGCGAGATAAAGGCGCAGCCGCAGCTTACGGCCGACACGACGAACAGCGCGACCAGAAGCCAGGTGTTCCAGAACTCGACGGCGACCATCGACGACAGCAGCACGCCGGTATAGCCCATCACGCCGATGGCCGCCACAGAGCCGGCGATTTCCAGGAAGCGGAACAGATACGGCATGTCTATCCTTGCGGCGATCATGGCCGATACCGCCAATGAGAGCGCCAAGCCCAGCACGATCAGCCATGCGCCCATCGACACGATGGAGCGCAGCGGATTCTCGAACAGATACCATATATCGAAGGGGTCCCCAAGATCGCAGAACAGCATGAGCGCCGCCAGCGCCAAAAACCCGAAGGCGCCGAACATGCCACATCGCGTGCAAAGCGGCACGCGGCGCGCATCCCAGCCGGGGTTCGCGCGGACATCCATCACCGTGGCGCACAGGAAAGCGCCTCCGGCCGTGCCGGCGAGAAACAAATACCAGATAGCGAAATCGCTGAACACGCGCACCCCTTCCCTTACCACGCCGCAGTATACCCAACCGACGACGCAGCAGGCAAAACCGGGGAACCGCTACGCTACGCTACGTCCCCGAAGCGTCATGAAGGAAGCTTTATCGGGTTTCGTGACTCAGATTGCGAGTTTTCCGAATCGCCGGCGATAGCTGTTGGCTTGATTTCACGAGTTTGTTGCGTTTGGTGCATTTTTCGGCCCGAATATTACACCGCATGCGGCAAAGTCGCACGAACATGGCAAGTCAGCCTCGCGAAAAGTCGGAAAACTCGCAATCTGAGCCACGATTAGCGAAAAACGTTCCTGCAGGATAGCTCCCCGCCTGACACCTCGGGGACGTAGCGTTAACTGTCCGAAACGGGAAACCGCTACCTCGCGTCCTCCCAGGGATGCGAGGCCAGATGCCAGCCGCCGCAATAGGGGCATTCGTAGATCTGCAGGCCGCGTTTGCCCCGACGCTCGCACCAGGCAAGGTTTTCCTGGGCCTCCGCCAGCGTGGCATAGCGGTTCTTCGATTCGCACGCCTTGTATCGCTGCGCGGATTCGCGCTCCTCCGAAAGATGGACATGGCGCGAATCTTCCCGCGCGAACACGTCGTCGAGCGCATCGAAACCGCCCAGCTGCGCGTTGAACTGCGCCTTCTCCTTCGCCCAAGAAGAGCGATTCTTCTTCGAGGCCATAGTCCCCCCCTCAAAACAAAAAGCCCCGGACACTTGGTGCTACGTCCTGAACTGCCCCCCATTTCTGCAGAGGACCCCGTTTCCTGAACATCAAAAGAAGTGAATTAGGCAGCCCGGCCGAGTCTGTACTCGACCGGGCTGCTTCCGGCTTTTTTACGTCGCCTCGGCGGCGTTGGTACTTCCCTTAGCGAACACTGCTTCACACACAGTCTGCTCACCTCACCATATACCAAGCTGCGCCGTTTTTCTCAAACAACTTCCGATACTGCGAAACCGGTCATCGAACGGTTGGCGGCCATGCGCCGCGGCAAGCTATTTCGGACTCATGTTCTTCACCGATGTCGCCAAGTCCGACCCGGTGCTCGCCACGCTGCTGGCCTTCGTCACCTTCGCGGTGAGCTTCCTGGCCCGCCCGTTCGGCAGCCTGCTGCTCGGCGGACAGAACGCGGCCATGGTCGTGAACTTCGGCATCCCGAGCGCACCCAACTTAAGCCCGAGAGCGCGGGCAAGCTTCAAGCAGGCCTGTCCCGCTTTTGCTATTCTGCGGGCTTCACCACCGTAAGCTGCATTTTGAACGGGGTGACGCCGCGCACGCTGTGCGGGCTTCCCGAGGTCATGACGATAGATTGACCTGCGGAAAGCTGATGCGGCACGTCGTTGACGGTGATTTCGCCCGTGCCCTCGAGCACCGTGATGAGCGCGTCGCCCGACGCTGCATGGCTTGACATGCCCTCGTCGGCGTCAATGGCGAACACCGTCATTTTGCAGCCCGGCATCTGCGACAACGTAAGGCTGTTCACGCGTCCCGGTTCGATTTCAACCAGGTCCTTCAAGGCGAAAATGCTTGCGTGATCCACGTTTTTAATGAGTTCTGCCATGGGATTTCCTTTCTTGCTGCGTCATCGTGACATGCCGTTGACCTGCCACGATGCCTGTATTTCTCACTACCTCTATCCTTCCAGTCACCGATGTAAACCGGCTTAAGGATAAGCCAGCTCCAGCAAACGCTTACTCGTGCGCATTCAGCTGCAGCAGCTTGAAGCCTTCGCCGCCCGCGTCTTCCACGGCATGTTCAACATGCGCGGGGACACGCAACGCCTGACCAACCTCAAGCACAATGCGGCTTTCCGGCAGCACAACGCATGCCGCGCCCTCCACCAGGTAATACAGCACATCGCCGAAGTATTCTTCCTCGCTCACGCTTTCGCCCGGTGCAAACGCCAGCAGCGTAAGGTCGAACCCCGCATTGCGCGTAAGCGCCATGCTCGACACCTGACCTGGGCGAATATCGATCATCTGAGCCAGCGACGCTGCGGCATCAGTTGGTAAGCTGCGAAGCGGCATAAAAGCCTCCGTTCGTTCGTGGCCTTAAGAGTTGCGTTGCCTCGATTGCGAATATAAGCGAATTTTGCTTGTCAATGCCATCATGTAGCGAAAATGGCAACTCGGCGCCGTGTAGCGCCGCCTATTGGCAGGCGGCGCTACACGTAGTACAAAAACGATCGCAGGCGCTCTTCGACGCTTTGGTCAAGCGCGCCGTCGAACGCCAAGTGCAAAAGCGGCGCCCGGCAAGGCACGCTCTTCAAGCGCAGCATGATGTCGGCGTTCTCGTACATAGACGCCACCGCCACAACGCCGTCGGCCCTCTGGCCCGCCTGCACTGCCTTCGCGTACCGATACCGCGCGTTCGCGCCTGCAAACTGACCCAGCGCGTCAGTCGCAATCTGGCGAAGCTGCGAATGGTCCGACGCATAGGCGGACATATCACCCAACGCGTCAGCCACTTGCTGCATCATGCCGACAAGCCGCTCAAGCACCGCGTGCCACTGGTCTTGTGGCAGCGTGCGCTGTTCCGCGCCGAACAGCGGGTCGGCCTCAACCGCCGCGCTCACTTCCAGCGGCGCCGTTGCCAGCTGCGGCTGCGCCGCCGCGTGCTCATGCGAACCGTCACAGCCGCCAAGCGCGTGAGCGCATGCTGCTTCGCAACCGACAGCAAGCGCCTGCACGTCCGAAAGCGTGAGCGTCTGATCACGGTCGGATTCAGGCTGAGACGCCGGCACGTCCGGCAGGCCCACCACCCTCGGTGCGCCGGTTTCGCCCAACATGGGCATGAGGCCGCCCACCACTTTGCCGTGCCTTGCCTCGTCGCAGCCGTCTTCCCAGACGAACAGCAAGTATTCGGCGAACGGAGCGCGCATCGCACGGTAGCCTTCGCCCTCCAAGCGGGAGAACAAACCGCCCGTGAGCTCGTCGCCGACAACCAGCGACCACTCGCCCACAAGCGCAAGGGTTTTGCGAGGCGCTACAGGCACATCCTGCCAGCTTTCCCGGGCAGCGCTCGCCGCCGTCAACACGTCTTCCAAGGTCAGATGCGGTTTTGCGAACGTTTCCTGCAGCGCGGGACGCGCAGCAGGCGCGGCCGCCCACACCACATCACCGGCAAGCACATGCACGAACAAGCCCTCCAGATCAGCCACATTGCACGGCAGCAGCTCCACATCGGGTGCCACAACACGCACGTCGCCATGCCCCTTCGCATCCAGTACGCTACGGATAACGCGGTCGAACTGCCCATCGGCTTCGCCGCCCTGCGACGACGGCAGCAACAACTGGCCAACGCGCCAACCACCTTCCGCACTCGCGACTGCAGCCGCAGCGACATCACGTTCGGCATGCGGCCCGTCAACAGCACCAGCACCTTCGCCGTATGCTTGCGCCGGGCCCTCAGAGCGCACGGCCGTACAACCATCGGCAGCAACCTCCCCATCGCCACCTTCGCCCACAGCTGCCAAGCTCACGCCCAGCAAGCTGGCAAACGAGTAGTATTCCTTGCTGGTGCACTCTTTGCGCCCCAGCTCCAGCGTTGTCGGCGTGGGCACCAGCTCGCGCACGGGAATGCCCTGGTCACGCAACCACTGCGCCGCAAGCGGACCATACGGCCCGAACGATGGCAAGCCCGCTAACTCGCCTTCGCGCAGCGGCTCGCACGCCGAGTTCACCACGTGCCGCGACGTAGGCGTGCCGCGCAAATCCGCCGCCTCGTAATGCTCGATAGCGTTCAAAAACGCCTCCACACGCGTTTCCACGCCCACCTTCGAGTAATGCTCGTCCATCTCGATGTGCAGGTACGGCTTGCTCCCCATTTCCTCGGCGAACAGATGGCTGACCATGGTGTCGGGGCCGCAACCGTGGTTGGTCAGGTACACGGCGAACAGGCGCGGGTCGCGGCGAACGAGCTTCGCACCTGAAAGGATATGCTGGCCGAACGGCCACACCACGCCAGGATAATCCGCGGATATGCCCAGGTCATGCGCATGCAGGTGACTTACGGTGATAACTTTCCAGCCTCGATCGAGCAGCATGTCGGGTATACCCATGTTCAGCGCCGGGTCCACGATGCCGTAGTTGCGCGTGATCAGCACGATAACGCGCTCTCCTGGTTTCAGACCGGCCAGCAGCTGATCGCCCAGCTCCTCGGTTTTGCGCGTGAACTCCGTGACGGCGAACCCGCCGGCCAGCATGGCGCGCGCCGTTTCCTGCGGCGTGCGGCCAAGTTGCGCTCCGACCTGCAGCATGACCTCCGCCATGGCACCCTGTCCGAAATCAAGGTTCATCAGGGGATTCAACAGCGTGATGCCGTGGCCTTCATAGTCCAGTTCGGACGCCACGATGGCCGGGATGGACTGCATGTACGTGCACGCGTAGTTGTGCGGCACCGTCGACTTCAGATGGCGAATGGTGTGCACGCTGGGCATGAACACGTAGTCGACGTCCATATCAAGCAGCTGCGCCATGTGACCGTGCACCAGCTTCACGGGGTAGCATGTCTCGCCTTGTGCGCTTGCCTGCGCAAGGCGTACCGTCTCCTCATCGGATGCGTCGGTCAGCACCACGTTGAAGCCGAGCTGCTTGAAGAAAGCGTTAGCCATGGGAAACAGCTTGTGCAACATCAAGCAGCGTGGGATGCCCACCGTTTTCTTCGCCGGGTCGCGCGTGGGGTCGTAGCCTTCGAGGAACATCTCGTCGACTTTATGGAAGAACGCGCGGTTTGCGGCAATTTCGGCCGGGTCGATGCGGCGGGTTTCGTGCGAGACGCCCAAAAGGTCCCAGCCCTTGAAGTTAGAGAGCACATTTTCCCGTCGGCAAACGCACGAGCTCGACACTGCGGCTGCACCATGCGCCACACCAGCACTTTCACCGTTTTGCACCGGTTCTAGCACGCCCTGGGACTCCGCAGCCAGCAGCGCTGCACCCACGGCACCCGAAACGGCGAACCACGGGCTGACCGTAAGGCTCTCGCCCGCATACGCGCGGAAGGCCGCCACGATGGCGGGGTTGTAGGCAACGCCGCCCTGCAGCACGATGCGCTGCCCCACTGGTTTGGCGTTCACCACTTTGTGCAGGTAGTTGCGCACCACCGACAGGCACAGGCCGGCAGCAACCTCGGACTTGGTCGCGCCTTTCGCCAAAGCGGCATTGATAGCGGTTTCCATAAACACCGTGCAACGTTCGCCCAGTTCAACGGGATGTTCCGCCGAAAGCGCCAGCGAACCGTAATCGGGAAGCGCAATGCCCAGGCGCGCCGCTTGCTCTTCCACGAAACTGCCCGTGCCCGCCGCACACACCTTGTTCATTTGGAAATCGGCCACCTGGCCAGCAACCAGGCTGATGTACTTAGAATCCTGCCCGCCGATTTCGAACACGGTGTCCACTTGCGAGTCAGCCGCAGCGGCAGCGCGCGCTTGTGCGGTAATCTCGTCGCGTACGGCATCGGCTCCGATGAGCTTGCCGATCATGGTGCGCCCGCTGCCCGTCACACCCGCGGCCACTACACAGGCGCGATCGCCCACGCGCTGCGCCAACGAGGCAAGCCCGTCGCGCACAGCCTGCTTGGGGTTGCCGCGCGTGCGCAGGTACTGCGCGTCCAGCAGCACGCCGTCAGTGCTGACAAGCACAAGGTTTGTGCTGGTAGATCCCACGTCCACGCCCAGCGCCACTGGCACGGGAGCACCTTGTTCCAGCGCATCCACCACCGCCGAGCGCGGCACCGCGCCACCTTCGCGGGCGGGCGAACCCTGCGGGTTCCACGGGCTAGGAGCCAACGCAAAACCGCAGTTCGGCGTGCAATCAACCTGCGGCAGCTGAGACAGTCGCGGCAGGTCGTCGGCCTGCGCAGCCTGCGTTCCTTCAAGCGCAGAGCGCAAGGCGGCAAGCGACGCAAGCCCCGCGGATGCGCCACTTGCCGCGCCCGCGCCTGCAGCAATGCGTTCGCCATCGCGCCCGCCCGCGCCTTCCGCCGCCGCCAGCGCCGCGCCCACCGCTTGCGCGCACACAAGCTTCTCGTCCGCGAGCAATTCGCCTTCCGCCAGGTCAAACACCTCGCGCACCGCACGAACCACGCCAGCGTTCTCCAGCACGCCGCCAGCCAGCGCCACCGGCTTTTCAACCGGCAGATTACGCACAATAGTGGCCTTGAACGCCTTCACCGTCGCATGGCACAAGCCTTGCAAGATGTCCTCAACAGGCACGCCCTCCTGCTGGCGGTGAATGATGTCGGTTTTGGCGAACACGCTGCAACGGCCTGACAAACGCGGCACACTTTGCGCACGTGCCACCAGATCAGAGTAGCTTTCCAGCGGCAACCCCAAACGCTGCATCTGATCCTCGAAAAAGCTGCCCGTACCCGCCGCGCAGCTTTCGTTCATAGCGAATTCCGGAGCCGCACCATCGGCGATGCCGGTAACGAACACGCCCGACTGTGCACCCATGCCGATGATGCACGCCGCCTGAGGCGCAAGCGCCCGCACGCCTTTGACCAGGGCCGGAACCTCTTCCAGCACACGCAAACCCGGAACCAGCGCACGCAGCATGTCCGCGCCGCTGCCCGTAGCGACCACACCGCTGCACGCCTGAGCGGACAGCGACAGGGATCGGTCGGCGCTCCCGTCCGCCAGCTCGGCCAGCATCGCGCGCAAACACGGCAACGGCGAGCCTTTGTGCGCACGCCGAATCACGCGCAGCACGGTGCCACCCGCGTCAACCGCCGCCACTTTCACCGACGAGGCACCGATATCGATTCCCATGTAATACACGCTCTGCTCCTTCAAGCTACTCTCGTCTATCTCGCGCGCAAAACCTACGCGCCGGCCTTGTATGCCTCGAACTCGCCCAAAAACTCGTCGCGATCAAGGCTGCGTACCTGGCACACGTCCTCGAACGTGACCAAGTCGACGATGGGGTTGTCCAGCGAGAAGGGGAAACCCTTCGACTGCAGGAAAGCTTCGAGTTTCGGCTCGTCCGCGCACAGCTGGCGCATGGTCTTGGTTGTATCCATATGCAAATCCTTTCAGAGGGTCGATAACGTTTCTGGGCGGCTCGGAACATGATCGGCCTCGCGAAACTGCCGCCCCATCAGGTCTGCGCCCGCAAGTGCCCCGCGATGCCGGCGCGCCGTCGGCTCGCCCGCCGCGGACGGCTTACCTAGCTTTCGTCACACCGCCGCCTGCGGCCACGCAAACCCCGCCGCAGCGTCCGCACCACCGTCTTGCACGTCGGCCAGGTTCACGCGCTCAGCACCCAGCAGGCGCGCGTCATCCTCGCCGTGTGTGGCGACCAGCAGCGTGCGCCCGGCGCGATGGCGCAGCACGAACGCGATGGCCTTTTCCTTTGTGGCCTGGTCAAGACCGGTAAACGGCTCATCAAGCACAATGAGGTCGCTCGGGAACGCAACGGCACGCGCTAGCGACACACGCCGGCGCATGCCACCGGAAAGCTCCATGGCTGGCTGCCCCAGGCAATCCGTCGGCAAGATCTCTGCCAGCAGCGCGGCGACGTCGGCCCGCCGCGTCTCGGCTGGCAGCACCAGCGCCACGTTCTCCACCGGCGTCAAGGTTTCGCACAAGCGGTCTTCTTGGAACATCATGCTGATGCGACCAGGGGAAATGCCGCGAATCTCTCCGGAGTCGGCGTGTTCGAGGCCCAACAGCACCCGGAACAGCGTGGTCTTGCCGCTGCCCGACGGCGCCATCAGGCAGCGCACGCCGCCGCCCGGCAACGTGAACGTCACGCGCCGCAACACCTCGTTGGCACCGTACGCCTTGTACACGTGGCGAAACTCCACGTCCGACAACGCGCCGCCAGAGGCAAGCGAGTCGGCCGCGCCGAATAGCGCCGCACCCGCGAACGCGCCTTCACCCACGGCCACGCCAGAGCCCGCCGCCCTCTTCTTCCCGAATAGCCCCACGTCACTCGCCTCGTTTCCCGATGAATCCGCCAAGCGGACGGTTCGCGCGCTTCAACAGCGCCATGAACGCCTTCTCGAACAGCACCGATGCCACCATCACCACCACGGTCCACGCCAGCAAATCGGGCGTGTCCAAAAACGTGCGCGCCGTGGCCATCTCTTTGCCGATAGAGGGTTTCGGCGTGGCCAGAACCTCGGCCATGATGCCGCTTTTCCACGTCATGCCCAGCGAAATCTTGGTGCTGGACAGTAGAAACGGCATGAACGCCGGGCGATACACGTACAGAAACGTGCGCCACTTCGACAGCCCGTATACGCGCGCCATCTCCAGCATCTGCTTGTCCACGCTTTCGAAGCCGGTGACCATGTTCGTGTAGATGAGCGGCAACACGATGAAGAACGCCAGGAACACGGTGAGCGCCTGGTTGCCTACCCAGATGAGCAGCAAGATGATGAACGACGCCACGGGGATGGTGCGTAGCAGGCTGATGATGGGGTCGATGAAGTCGCGAAACAGACGCACGCGGCACGCCACCAGCGCCAGCAGGAAGCCCACCGCAAACGACAGTAAAAAGCCCAGCGCGATGCGCCCGAAGCTAGCGCCGACGATCATCCAGAAGTTCGGCATGACCACCTGGTCGGCCAGCGCCTGAGCCGTGCGGATAGGCCCGGCAAGCACAAGGCGGTTGTCGACCACGTGGTCCAGCAGCTCCCATACCACCAGCCAAAACGCAATGATGATCGCCTTGCGGGCGAACTGCTTGCGCGCGCTGGTCTTGCTGGCGGCGGCGCGACGCTCGGCTGCAGCACGTTCGGCGTCCAAAATACGCTGCGCCTCGTCCTCGGCCATGAGCCCTTGCGCCGACATCACGCGCACCACCTGGCTTTTCGCCACGCCCATGCTGGTGAGCATGCTCATGATCTCCTCACAGGTGACGCCTTTAGCGGTGGCCGTCTGCATCATGAAGCCCATCTGCGCGTCGGCCATGCCGTTTTGCCGCACCATTTGCGCCATCATGGCAACCTTTTCTTCAGGCATGCCCACCTTCGCGGCAATGGCGGCGAACTGCATACGAGGCAGCTCGTCGGGCGCATCGGTGGCGACGGCGCCACGCGCGCCCATACCGCCCACCAGGCCTTTCAACTTTTCGAACATGGTTCCCTTTTCCGCTACTTGCCGCCAAGCGCTTCAACGGCGGCCTGCGCGTCGGCCGCGCTAGCGGTCACGCCGCCGTTGCCGGTGCCGGCGCTGCTTTCATGCTTCGTGGCCTGCTCCAAGCCCGCCTGCAGGAAGCGCTCGTCCAGCTGACCTTCAGGCGGCAGGTAATAAAAGTCCTCACCGGGCATCTTGCCGCCGATAGAATCGGGATTCGCCAGATACAACTCGTGCAAAAAGCCCGACAGCGCCGTGCGCATATCCTCGCCCGTCAGGTTCACCATGGAAATGTAGGGCATGGCGTCAAGCGCCACGGAGTTGTTCAAGAACGTGCCCAGCTCCTCTTGCAGCGCGGCGGCGTCGCCCATGTTCTCAAGCGTCCAGCTCACGGACTGGCCCGCCATGTTCAGATACTCGACGACGGCCTGCTCATGCTCTTCCAGGAACTGTTTGTTCACAATGGTTGTGGTGGTGACGGCCTGACTGCCCGTGTCGGCGAAGGCGCGGTCCCACTCAACCGTCAGGTCGATGGGAATATACAGCGGGTTGACCAGGATCTTCGCCAGCGAAACGAACGGCTGGGGCAAAATAGCCACGCAGTTTTCCTGCTGCTGCATCATGTTGAGCACCTCAAGCGGGCTGGATTTGAACTCCAGGTTGAACGTGCCCTCGAGGCCGTTTTTCGCCAACAGCGCCTCAATGGTGTACTCCGGCGTGCCACCCTCGCCGTAGCTGTATACGGTGCGGCAGCGCAGGTCGTCGAGCGTGGACACCGATTCGTCGTTGGTCATGACGTACAACACGCCCAGGTTGTTCACGCTGATGACCTCGTAGCGGTTTTTCAGCTCGGCGTTGTTGTACAAGATGGGTCCGATGTTACTGGGAAGCGTGCAAATGTCGTAGTCGCCCTTATTGAACAGGGCAGACAGGCCCACGTAGTCCACGCCGTTGGGCTCGAACGTGAAGTTGTTGAACGTCTTGCCCGCTTGAGCAGCCACGATGAACTGCGACAAGCCCATAGACGGCGGTCCCATGATAAGCCCCACGCGCACGTCGCACGCATCGGCGCTGCCCATAAGCTCGCGCGCTTCGATGTACGTGGAGAACGTAACGCCATCGTTTGCATCGCTGCCGCCCGCAGCTACGCCGCCCTTCGCGCCTTCGCCCGACGAGCATCCGCCCAGTCCCAACGCCGAAAGCGCCGCCACGCCCGCAAGCGCCGTGAAGCTGCGCCGCGTCATCAAGAAGTTAGCCATATATGTCCGCCTTTCACACGGAAAGGCTTTGACGGAAGCAACACGTAGTAAGCCAGCCAATGTATGCGCCCGGATTAATTACCGCTAATCATAATGCCCTGTCAAAGCCGCTTTTATACACGGCTAACAAGTTTAGTTAAACGAGGCGAATTTGTCAGTGACCTATGTTACCTATAGACAACTTCACGAAAAGTTTGCAAAGGGAAATTCAGGCTAAGATGCAGCCTACAGTCCCGATTCAACACCAGCGATGATTTGTTGCTCCAAAGCTATTATCCAGCAAGCAAGGCTTCGGCAAGTGGCGGAAGGGCGAAAAACGCAAAGAGGCCCGCAGCAGCATTCCCTTAGCCACAGGTCTCAGTGTTAGTGAGTCAAAACCTTCCAGAGCCATTGACTCATCGTGCTCGCTCCCCTAAACGCGAAAGCGCCCCGCGGGCTCTTTCGAACCTGCGAGGCGCGTCGGCAACTGGGACAGCGCACCCCGTGCGCTGTCCCAGTTGCTCGCCCGCCGCCGGTGGCGGCGGGCTTGCTAGCCGCTGCTTAGCAGCAGCCGTTACTTGCTTGCGGCGTCACTTGCCGCATCGCCGGCAGCCGCAGCTGCGCGCTTCTTGCGGCGGTAGGCGTACGCGCCGCCTGCCGCGCCAGCAACAGCCAACACGGCGATGCAACCCAGCGCGATCGCGACCGCGGGATTGGACGAGGCCGCGTCGGCCAGGTCCTCGACCGCGCCGGCCACGCCGGACTTCGCGGACCCGGACGACTTGCCGTCGGCGGTCTTGCCGCTCTTGGCAGCGTCACCGCTCTTGGCCGCACCGTCCTCGGCCGCCGCCAGCGCAGCAGCCGCAGCGTCGCCAGAAGCAGCCACGCCGTTCTCGCCATTCAAAATGGCCTGCGCCGCGGCCGGCAGCTCGCCGCCGCCGCTTGCGGGCAGCGAACCTGCCACCAGGTCGACCTCCCAGTTCGTGGTCCACGTGTGATCCCACACGCCGTTGAAGATGCCGGCGGCGATGGTCCGAGCCAGCCAGCCTATGGTCACGCTGGAAGTGCACGTGCCGGCGAACTGCGTCTGATCGGCCGTGGGCGTGCCCAGGTCAATGGTCACCGTGGAACCGTCGTAGCTCACACCGCTGCCCCACACGTTGTTGACGGTCATCACCTTGTCCTGGATAACCACCGGGGCGCTCACCCACGCATGGCCGGAAGCGTCCACCGTCATGGTGGCGCTGTTGCTCACCGGCGTCGAGGGCGGGAAGCCGCCGTTGGTCAGGTGCGGGTTCAACGGCAGGCCCGTGGTGGCCTTGTCGAACCACAGGTTAGCCGAAACCGTGTACGTACCAGCAGCGAAGTGACCGCTCGTCGTGGTGCCCACCGTGGTGGAGCCGCCCGGCGTGGGGCTGGGGCTCGGCGAAGGCGTCGGCGTCGGGTCCGGCGTGGGCGCAGGATCGGGCGTGGGCTCCGGGTCCGGATCGGGCACCGGGTCAACGCCATCGGGCAGCGCCGAAGCCGGCAAGCTGGAGTAGTTCACCGTCAGCTGCAGCGCCACCGCGCCGGTAGGCGCAATATCCATATCCAACGGCACCGCATACAGCTTGCTGCCTGTGAAGGCATAGGACTTCACGCCCGTTACCATGTCGTCAGTCAGCGGCACCGACACGTGGCTGATGCGCGTATCGTACTTGCCGTAGCTCCACACCAATGCGTCGGCCGGAGCCTTGCGCGTCACGTCAACCTTCGGCAGCTCGGCACACGTGCCCAGCTCCTGCGTGGTGAACACGGGGTTCAGCACGTCAAGCTCAAGCGTCTTGGAGCCATCGGCCGCAACCACCAACGTGGCGTTCTTCGTCAGCGGGGTGGTAGGCGTGGTGCTCGCCACGCCCACCGGGTTGTTGCCGTCCAAAACAGGCTCATTGCCTGCCTTGTCGGCGAACGGGTTGTTCGGGTTGTTGGCGTACACCGTAGCGCCCGGGATAACCGGGTTGTAATCGCCCGGCATGCTCAGGTTCGCGGTGATGGCGTACGTGCCCGGCTTCAGCGTGCCCGTGGACGCAGCCTCAACCGTAAGCTTGCCGCCCACGTACACGAAGTTGTAGTTGTCCGCCTTGCCGCCAGCAGGCGTCAAGTCGTAGGTTTTGCCAGCCTCAAGCGTTGCAGGTGCGGAAACCGTCGGGGCTTCATAGCCCGCAGCGGAAACAGCCGTCTCGCCGCCAACGAAGCCCGTAACCTCCACGCCCAGCTGCGGCGCAGTGCCAACCGATACCGTTTCTCCCACATACGTGGCCGTCAAAGTCGCCTTGGCAATGGACCAGGGAATCTCCACCGGGTCGGTGGAGCCGTCGTCCCACACAAAGCCCGCCTTCAGCGTGGCAACCGCCGTGTAGGAACCAGCATTGGTAGCCGCGGCGCCGGAAAGCGTGAAGCCCTTCTCGGCCTCCGCATTCGCTACCGCAACGCCCGCCTGCTCGGCACCCGTGTACTCTAAGCCGGAAGCCGCAACAGGCTTCTCAACCTTCACGCGCTCGTCCTTGGTGCCCGGCTTCATGGAAGCGCGGAACGCGTCAGCCGCAGCCCGCAAGGCATCAGCAGCATCGGCCACCATTTGATTGGACACCAAGTTGGCATCGATCACCGCAGAAGCCTGAGCAATAGCGTCCTTGAACGCCGCCATAGCTTCCTCAGTCACCCACGTGCCCTCGGTCGATACATCGGAGCCGTCTGCGGAAACAGCCACGCCAGCAGCAAGCTGCTCGGCATCGGTCACCGCAGAAGTCAACGCCGAACGATCAACCACGGCATCAGCCTTGGCCGACGAGTAATCGATGTCCAGAATCAGCGCATCCTTGCTGACATCAGGAGCAATGTCGGTGTTAATGGGCACCGCGTACAGCTTGCTGCCTTTGAACACGAACTGCTGCTGGCCGGAATCGGCACCCTCGGGCAGTTGCACCGTTATGCTACCAACACGCGTGTCGTACTTACCGTAATCCCACACGCTCTTGTCAACAGGCGAAACGCGGTCAACTGTCACATTGGGAAGCTGGTCGCACGTACCAAGCTCTTGCAACGTGAACACCGGGTTTGGAAGTTTCAGCGTCAGCGTCTTGGTGCCGTCGGGAGCAACCGTAATAGTAGCGTTGTTCGCAACCGGCGTAGTCGGAGCCGAAGCCTCAACACCAACCGGATCATTGCCGTCCAAAACGGGACTATTACCCGCCTTGTCCGCAAACGGGTTATTCGGGTTGTTCACATACACCGTTACGTTTGCAAGCACCGGGTTGTACTCACCCGGCATGCTCAAGTTAGCCGTAACCGTGTACGCGGTGCCGGCGTCTTTCAGGCCTGCTTTTTGCGCGGCTTTGAACGCCGTCACGGCAGCGGCCAGGGCTGCTGCCTGGTCCTCTACCGCTGTTTTGCTAACTGCCTTCGTGCTGCTGGCAAGCGCCTGAGCATCGGCAATGGCAGAAGCAAGCGCATCGTGGTCAGCTTGGGAAACCCACTGGGCGTTGGACGAAACATCCTTGCCATCAGCGGAAACCGTGGTGCCGTCAAGCAGAGCCTGCGCCTCGGCGATAGGCTGGGTCAGCGTGCTAACGTCGCCAGCCTCCACGATCTTCCACGTTATCTTCTTGTCGGAAGTTGCCTCATCACCCTCGCAACCAGCCCATCTCAAATTCGGATGTTGCAGTGAAACCGTGCACGTATACGTTCCGGCATCGGTAGCTCGCGACACGCCATCGATAACATCATAGTAAGTAATGTCAATGCGAGAGCCCTTGCGCACACCTGTCTGCTGCTTGCCCGTATAGACCAAATCATTCACCGTAGGAACATCGATATCCGTCCATTTCAGATAGCGCATGTTTTCGTTCACGGTATAAAAATCGCCAAAGCCGGACAGCACGCAATTTTGAATGACGCCATGCAGGCGTTTTCCATCCGAGCTTACGTCATCCGCAACCATGGAGAACGAACCTGTTTGCGGGCTCCTCAAATATGCCACGCTCTCGATGTCATCCGGTCCGTTGAAAACAGCCACATCGTTAGCGCCCGTAAACGAAGTCGGATAATCGCTAGCATTCCACCACCAGGTAGAGGGCGTAGACAAATGGTTAATCGTTATTACCGTATTTTCGGAGTCATTTGAAACAGCCGTGTTGCCTTGCGAGTCCTTCAGCTGAAGCGAAAAGCCCTCGAAGTCGACTGTTTTATAGCACTCCTTCTTCATGATTTCCAAGAAGGCATCGTACTGAGCATCACCAGCGGAGTATTTGGTCACTTCAATGTGCGACCCTTCATCCTTCAAAAACGGCGACACGGAAGCTTCGCGAGACTTAATGGAAACCTTTAGCCCCGTTGCCGGGTCCTCGTAATTCCGAGTAATCCATTCTCTTGCCGCAACGCCGTCTTCATCGGCAATAACGAATCGATAGAGGCCCATACTGGTAGAGCCCATATCAATAGCAACGCTGTTGCCATCGGAGGTAGCGATAGGCATATTTACAACGTTGTTGCTAACCCAGCTAAGTTCGCCACCATAGCTTTCCGATATAAAGAACAGGGCTGGCTTTACGATCTTGGAAGGCAGCGTTAAATGCGATTGCTTGAGTTTCCAGGACTCGTAGCTGATTTTCTGGCCATCCGGTCCATAGATGCCAAAGGAATACACACCAAAATCGGGAACCTGCTCATATTCCTTATCAAGGTGAGATTCGGCAAACGAATGCTCGTCGCTATCCTCGGCTGCTTTCGACGCCTTTAACGTCACGCCATCTTGAGTAATCGCTTTGCCAAATGCCGAATGCGTCGTCACGATATCAAGCGTAGCACCCGTTTCGGAATCGGAAATCGTTGCATGATATTCGCGTTCGCCCATCGTGGACTTGTCAACAAGCACATAGGTGCCAAACGAAGGAATGGAAGCCGTCAAAGCCGAACCGTTTGAATTGCTATCCAATTTGCTAAGCTTTTCACCATTCCAAACGTAAAGTTCAGACTGTTCGAAAGCGTTTGAGATGTTCAGTGAAAGCGTATCATCGGACGCAACCGGCAATGCATCGCCGTCAGCATCAATCACCGAAACGGCGTATGCGCGAAACACGGGGTCGCACGAAAGCTGGGAATCAAATGCATCGCGAATAGCTTTCGCAGCAGCATCGCTTTCCCCATATTCGGTAAACGTTGCACGAGCAGAATCAAACTTATCAACAACTTCCGCTCTACTGGACGCAACGGTAACCGCAACGTCGGCAACGGATTCGTCAGCAAACGTCTTGCTTTCTTGTCCCACTTCTGCACCATTAGCAAGAACGATAAACGACGTCGGATAATCTGCATACGAATCGTTTTCAATCACGCCGTTGTGCAAAGCGACATAACGGGCATATGCTTCGGACTTTGTCATTGAAGACGGAAGCACATCAATCGAAACCGCATCATCGGAAATGGCCGTTCCCAAAGGAACCGCACTCACGTTCTTTCCAGATATGCTAATCAAAAACGCCTTCGTATCCGCAGTAACGCCATCGTTGCTCGCGCGCGGCACGGAAATAGAGTCTTTGCTTTCGTCCTGGACCCAAGCATCCTGGACTTGCTGCTCTTCAATCGAGATCGGAGAGCAATAGAAACCACTGAGTACCGCCGCGTCGGTAAAGGTACCAGTCAGCTTTTTAATTGCAGCAAGAGCGTTGTTGAGCGTTGCGGCATCAGAAACTTTGCTGCCGCCAACTTTTACGAACCTGGTTGCCATAGCGGCATAAGGACCACCGTCCGTGGAGTCATATTTGGATTGAGCATCGGTAAGCGACTCGGTCCAGCTAATGCCAAGTTCGGCATTAGCCACGGTCTTCGAAGTCCACTTGCTTGCTTTGGTCTTGTCGATTACGGCAAACGAACCCGAAGATGGCATGCCGACCAACGAGAAGAACCCGTTATCCGCAGCCGTATTACTCACCAACTGGTCATAGCTGCCTTCATTTACTTTATAGACATCGCAAATTCCCGAATTAGACGTTGGCAACGCAACGGATACTTCCGTATTACCGTCAAGCGCAATCTCGGCACCAGTCTTGTCAATGATTTTGTACGTGAAGTACTCCAGGGACACTTCGCCCGTATGCATGGCTTCGAAATCGGACAGCGCATTCTCATACGTTTCGCCATCAGAACGCTTTTCAACAACAAGCTGCGCACCAGATTGCAGCTTCTGAGCAACGTCTTTTTCAGAAGTGGAAACCGTTGCTTTCAACCCGGTACCAACATCCGTAAGCGTCTTCGTAACAGCCTGAGATCCATCGGAAGGAGCAACGTATTTACGCACCGCGCTGGAGAAGTCAACGGACAGTCGCACCTCCATGTTCATGTAGTTGCCCAGAATGGTCGGGAACTCTTGATAGCCGGTAAAGGAATAATCACCGCTATCGTTGAGCAGCTTGACATCCAGCGAGCCGATTCGACCATACACCTGAGATTGCGTTTTCTTGTCCGTGCCAAACAGGTGGTCTTCCTTGATTCGAGGTGCGCTCACTATTTCGGTTTCGCCAGGAGCGCCGCTAATCTGTTGCAAGGTGAAAACATCTGCCGGCTCATTGCTAAGCTCGATATGAACGGTTTTCGTCCCGTCCTCAGCGATAGTTAGCGTTGCGCTGCGGGAAACGGGTACGGTCGGAGGCATAGTCGGGCACTGCATATATACCTGCACGCCAGGAAGAACCTGATTGGCATATGAAGGAATATAAAGATTTGCAGTAACAGAATACACACCCGCCTTGGCCTGGGACTTCTCGGTCAGCGAGGTGGTGTCCACCAGCACCAGGGCCCGCCCCGGCTCCGGCGACACCTGCGCCAGCTTCGCGCCGCCGAGCGCGCCGGTGGGCTCCTCGCCCACGGTCACCGCGAGCTCGGTCAGCGACGAGCCGTCCCAGCTGAAGGCGCGCACCTTCGAGGGGTCCACCTTGGGGTCGGCGTTCTCACCGCCCAGCCACCACGCCGTCAGCTCGGCGTCGGCGGGCATCTGCTTGCCGCCGGGCAGCTCGAAGGTGCCCACCGACACGTTGGACCCGTCCACGCCGTCGTAGAGCGCGGCCACCGCGTCGCGGGCGGCCTGCGCGTCGGCGGGCGCGGCGAAGTCGAAGAACTCGCCGTACGAGCCGGCGGCCAGGTCGAGCGGGGACGGCATGTCCGCGTCGGCGGTGTTGACGCCGAGCATCCAGACGAACCCGCCGTTGGGCGTGTGGAGCTTCGACAGGTCGTTGAGGTAGTTGTAGTCGCGGGCCTGGGA
>NZ_CAKTVU010000014.1 GCF_934630535.1 uncultured Senegalimassilia sp. | reverse complement strand
ATTCACGATTTGAACCTGGCGCTTTCGGTTGCCGACCAGGTGTTTGTGATGGAGCGAGGACGCTTGGCTGCGCAGGGCGAGCCGACAGATGGTCGCGTTCGTGGTGCTATCGAGCAGTCCTTCGGCGTGCGCTTGGAGCACGTGCAAACAGGTTGCGGCGCAGCCTGGGTTCCTTTTGAATCGCGTGAATGAATCTGTCCCCATAGCGTTCTAGCTCGCCACCTTTGAAAAGATGGCGAGCTAGAACGCTATGGGGACATTGGCTCATATGGTTGTGAATTGTCGTGCGACAGTGATATTCTTGCCGTGTTCAAGAAAGGCGGGCGCATGACATTTAGCGGGCTGATAGCGGTATACCTATTCCTGGGCGGAACAGCAGCGGGCGCATATGCCGTGTTGGCTGTGTTGGATGTTGCGTGCAATATGTCGAAATGGAGTAGGCATGGTGAGCGTAATAGGGTTTCTTATGCGCCGAAAAGGTTGTGCGAATCAACATATCAACGCATAAGGAGAATCGTGTATGGCGCAACATTCTGCATTTTGATACTTGGAGTGTTGTGTCTAATCGCTGATTTAGGTCGACCGGATGCGTTTTATTACTTGTTGCTATACCCAACAAGCAGCTTGATTTCGATTGGCGCGCTCGCGCTGTCGCTGTTGATGGGAAGTTCGTTGGCGGCTTTCTGTGATGCGGCGTTTTCGCTGGGAGCGCACGTGCGGCGTGCGCTGTGGGTCCTAAAAGCCGTGGGCATCCCCGTCGCGTTCGTGGTTATGACATACACGGGAATGCTGCTGAAAAGCGTTGTCGCTGTGAAATTCTGGCAGACGATGTGGCTACCGGTGCTATTCGTTCTGTCTGCGCTTTCGTGCGGCTGTGCGGTGATAATGTTTGCTATATGTTCATGTGGGGATTGGCGGGCCGTGCGGCAATGGGATGTCAAATTGCTGCGCTTTGATTTCGTGTTCGTGGTGCTCGAGCTCCTCGTGACGATACTGCTGTTTGCAAGCCTTGCCCCGGTAGCGAGCGCCAATGTGCTGACAGGTAGACATTCGCAGCTATTTTGGGGTGGCTTTGTCTTATGTGCGCTACTATTACCGATAGTGATTGAAATGTTTTCCCTGATGAGCAGGCGACATTTGAGTGCTTCGACAACGGCGTTCGCTTCGGTGCTCGTGCTTGTCGGAGGGCTATGCTTGCGATTGGTAGTGGTGGCTGCAGGTGTGCAGCCCTTGGTGTGAGGTGGAAAGACTACGTGTGAAAGCGACAAAGGAAACGCCTTCGTTTGAATTCGACGAAAACAGTGACTTACCGCTGTGGGTTCAGCTACGAAACCGAATGGCATACCTCATTACATCGGGTTTTTATAAACCGGGCGACAAATTGCCCACGGTGCGTAAGTACGCTGCCGATTTGCGCATTGCATACAACACGGTAAGCAAAGCGTACATGGGATTGGAACGCGATGGGTATGTGACGACGGTTCGGGGCAGTGGCGTGTTCGTGAACGAACCGGGCAACAATCAAAAAGGGGATGCGCAGGTCAATGCGCTCGCCGAAGATTTCATTAAAAGCTGCTTGGAGCAAGGAATGGCGTATGAAGACATCCCGAAGCTGGTGTCTGCGTGTGTGAGGAGGATGAAGAGGGGCCATGAAAACCAGAAATAGCGGCGAGAGGCTCGTTCCGGGGCAAAAAGATACGTATCGACGTTCTGAGATGGAATTCGGTGTTGCAGCCGATGCGTATCGCTCCGATCCTACGAAAAGAGCGACGCGAAATGGCGCCGTGGTGATAACGATAGCCTTGGCTATCGTTGCATTTGCGTTGATGTTGGGAGCATCTGCGGTCTTGGCGTCTGGCTTGACGCTCACAGGTATCCTGCTTTCCGCAGTAGTTGGTCTTGCTGCGCTTTCATCGGTGCACGTTTGCATGGACTGGGAGCGTGCCGTGATCATGCGCCTGGGTCGATTTAATCGGCTTGCGGGCCCGGGTTTGTTTTTCACCATCCCATTGTTTGAGTTCTGCACGCTGCGCGTCGATCAGCGCATGAATGCAACTCCGTTTGGCGCCGAAGAGGCGCTGACCAGCGATTTGGTACCGCTTGACGTCGATGCCGTGCTGTTTTGGGTGGTTTGGGATCCTGAAAAGGCTTGTACTGAGGTCGAGGATTACCACTTTGCCGTAGCGCTTTCCGCGCAAACGGCATTGCGCGATGCCATCGGTCGCGCATCGCTGTCGAATGTGGTCATGCGTCGTCATCAGCTTGATCAGGAACTGCGTGAGGCTGTTGAGGAAAAGGTATCCGATTGGGGTATCTCCATCGTATCGGTTGAAGTGCGCGACCTGATCATCCCCAAAGAACTGCAGGGGGTTATGTCGTTGGAGGCTCAGGCGGAATGTCGCAAGAGTGCGCGCATCACGCTTATGGAGGCGGAACGTGATGTTTCCGAAATCCTTGATGAGGTTGCGCAGAAGTATAACCATGATGAGGTGGCGCTTGCTTTGCGAAAACTACACCTAACGTATGAGGGTATGCAAGACAATGACAGCACGCTTGTGGTGCCAAGCGCGTACAGTGAAGGTTTTAACGTAAGGCCTGATGAACCGCTGAAATAGTTGAGCATATCCCTTGCGGTATATCCTTAGAATAGAATAATTATACCAAAAAATTGTCGTGCGACACTATTGATTGTCGCACGACAATTTTGCTATAACGGCTCATGGAGGGTGTCAGCTGATTTCCGACAATCATATTCAGCCTCCTGCTTTCTTCGTGCGTATTCGCATATCTCGCGGAAAAAGCAGGAGAACGCAGAACGCGCGGGCGAGGTGTGTTTTGCGAGAGGCGCGTCCTACTGTGGGCGCAAGGAAATAGAGGAGGGAAACATGGGTCTCGAATCCCTGTTTGCATTCACGCTGCTGGGAGGTATGGCTGCGGGCTCGTACGTGTTTGAAACGTGCTTTGCCCGTAAGCGCTCGGGCGATCGCCCGTGGCTTTTGCCCCTGGTCGTAGTTGCTTTGTTCGCCATCGGCATGATTGCCGCTTCTATGCATGTGCAGAGCATCCCGCGTGCTATGGGCTCGTTGACAAGCGGAACCGTTAACTTTGCGTCTGGCATGGTGCGCGAGGTTGCCGTTTCCGGCGTGTTCTTCGTGCTGGCTCTTATCGACATGATCACCACCTTTGTGAAAAAGGACAGCCCGTTTGCCTTGCGCGTGGTAACGGCTGTGGTTGCCGTAGCGTGCATGGTGCTGATGGGCACCGCGTACACCGACGTGTTCGGCAATCCCGTTTGGACGAACGCTCCGGCAACGGTGCTGAGCTTCGTGGCGGGCGATCTTGCCATGGGCCTTGGTCTGTGCGCTGCACTTGGTGTCGCGAATCTGTCCGAAAAGCCTGTTGCATACACGATGGTTGCTGTTGACGTGGCGCTGGCCATCGGTCTGGCGCTTGATGTTGCGGCCTTTTCGGCTGTTGGCGTAAGCCCGGTCATGCAGGTGGCTGGTCTGGTGGTTGCGCCTGTCGCTTCTGCTGTGTTGACGCTGCTGGCTTCCAAATTCGCAAACAAGCAGACGCTTGCGATCGTCGTGTGCGCTGCTCTGGTTATCGGTGTTGCCGTCGCTCGTTACGCGTTCTACGCGACGTGCACGCTATAGGGACGAAGGGGGATATAACCGTGAATTCCAATAACATTTCCCGTCGTGGTTTCCTGGGTGCCTCCGCTGCTGTTATGGCAGGCGTGGCTGGTCTAACCGCTACCGGTTGCTCTGCGGAATCGAGCCTTAAGGCAGTTGATAAGCACGAGCTGCCCGTCGATCCGGCAAAAGACGGTGAGTGGGTACCGGCGGCATGCTGGCACAACTGCGGCGGCCGCTGCATGAACAAGGTTATGATCAAGGACGGCACCGTGGTGCGTCAGAAGACCGACGACACGCACGAGGACTCCATCGAGTATCCGCAGCAGCGCGGTTGCGTGCGCGGCAAAACCCAGCAGCAGCAGTGCTTTGGCGCCGACCGTATTCTTCATCCGCTCAAGCGCAAGGGTTGGCAGCCTGGCGGTGGCGAGAAGTCCAACGGCCAGATGCGTGGCAAGGACGAATGGGAAGTCATCAGCTGGGATGAGGCAATCAAACTTGCATCCGAGGAAATCAAGCGCATCTCTGATGAGTACGGCCCCACGGGCTTCTATTGCTACTATGACTGCGATTCTACAATACCGGCGGCGTTGACTGGGTTTGTAAGGGGTTGGGATACCACCTCTTATGGAACCTATACTCTTGATACGACGTTGTGCGGATTACCAGGGAACGATACATCTCCCGGAGATGGCGACACGCGCAACGACCGCTTCGACATGGAAAACGCTGATTACATTGTGCTATGGGCCTCAAACCCGACATGGTCTGCAGCTGGTACGCCGTTTAATTATTGGATGAACGCACGCGATCATGGAGCTAAGTTTGTTTGTGTCGATCCTGTATATAATGCTTCGGCGCAAACTCTTGATGCAGAATGGATCCCCATTCGCCCTGGAACAGACATGGCATTCATGCTGGCGGTTGCATATGAAATGATTCGCCTTGACGAAGAAAAGGGTAGCATCGTCGACTGGGATTTTTTGCACAAATATACGGTTGGCTTTGATGCTGAAAGCATGCCCGAGGACAAGACCATCAATGAGAATCTCAAGGATTACATTCTTGGTAAATATGATGGAGTGCCTAAGACGCCGGAATGGGCAGAACAAATCTGCGGCATAGCTCCTGATCAGACAACCTCTTTGGCAAAAAAACTGTCAAAAGAAAATAAGGTCATGCTTCTTCACAACTATGGCTTCTCTCGTTGTAATGGTGCTGAAATGGTTCCGCAGATGTTTATGGCATTGGGCGCAATGGGCGGCCATATGGGCAAATCCGGACATGCCTGCGCAAGCAGTTACCATGCTAATGCTGGTAACGGTGGTGCGCGATTGGTTGCTCCGGGAAAGGCTACGGCAAGCAAAGCGAGCAATCCGATTTCGATTGGTGTTCGGCAGGCGCAAATATATGAGGTAATTAAAAATGGCGGCGGAAAGACCCAGAATGTATGTCTTGAATACGGAAGCTTCCGTAAGCCGCAGCCGGTTGAGCTTGGCGCTATCAAGTGTATCTATCACACCAACGATGCAATGCTGCAGACTTCGACAAATCAAAAAGAAGGAATAGAGGCGCATCGTGCAGTTGATTTCGTACTGACGCTGGCTCAGTTCATGACAACGAATGCGCGCTACTCGGACATTGTTCTTCCCGTGACGACTCGTTGGGAGCGTTGTGGCGGATTCGGCGGATTCGATGGTGGAGCATGGGAAACGAATCGCGAGTATCTTCAGTACTATTCCCGCGTTACTGAACCTTTGGGCGAAGCGAAAAGTGACCAGGAAATCGGAACGTTGTTACTTAAGGGAATAGGCAAAGACCCTGCTGTTGCGTATCCGGTAAGCGAAGACCAGCATCACTATGAGTTGATTGCTGGCGCAAAGGTTATGGGTGATGATGGCAAGATGAAAACCCTGGTTACGCTGACAGCGGAAGACATCAAGAGCCTCAACGCCGAGGGTACACCGCAAAAAGGCGTCATTACGCTGAAAGAGCTGAAGGAAAACGGCGGCTATCAATTCCCGCGCAAGCACGGCGACAAATATGGCTATATCGGCTACCAGAAGTTCGTCGAGGACCCCGATGCACATCCGCTGAAGAGCAAGTCGGGCAAGCTGGAGATTTATTGTCAGGCCCGCTACGACCTGATGGCGTCGTTCGGCTTCCCTGGAATCGAGCAGTATAAGCCGTATCCGACTTATATCGTTCCGCCTACGGGCTATGAGTCCACGTTCAAGGACGGCAAGGTTGGCGGCGAGAAGGGTGAGTATCCGTTCTTGATGTTCAACCCACACTATCTGCGTCGTTCTCACACTGTGTTCGACAACTGTCCGTGGCTGCGCGAGGCGTGGGCAAACCCGGTGTTCTTGGCTCGCAGCGATGCGGAAAGCCTCGGCATTGAAGACGGCGACACGGTGTTGTTGAGTTCGCCGTACGGAAAGGGTCTGCGCAACGCTGCCGTTATGGATGTGCTGTTACCTGGCGTAGTCGGTGTGCCTCATGGTGCATGGGTCGATGTTGACGAGGAAACCGGCATCGATATGGCTGGCTCGGACAACTACCTGATCGGTGGCGATTATAGTGGCATGGGCGTATCTGGCTACAACAACCAGATCTGCAATGTCGAGAAGTACACCGGCGCTCCGCTTGGCCGCGACTGCGACAAGCCGGCTCGCTGGAGTGCAAACTAGAGCTGCGGAAGAGGAGAGTGAATCATGAGCGTTGGATTCTATTTTGACCAAAGCCGCTGCACTGGTTGCCGCGCTTGTCAGATTGTGTGCAAGGACAAGAACCGTCTTGAGGTTGGCACGCTGTATCGCGAGGCGCATTCCTACACGGTTGGCGAGTTCCCGAAGGTGCAGGGCTTTAGCTACACGTTTAGCTGCAATCACTGCGAGGATCCTATTTGCCTGAAGAATTGCCCGACGGGCGCCATTTACAAGGCTGCCGACGGCACGGTGATTCAGGATCAGAGCAAGTGCATCGGCTGTCGCATGTGTGTGATGAGCTGTCCGTATGGCCAGCCGAAGTATTTCCCGGAAAAGGGTGTTTCCGGTAAGTGCGACGGTTGCTACGGCCTGCGTCAAGGGGGCTCCCAGCCTGCTTGCGTGGCTGGCTGCCCGAACCGCGCGCTTGATTTTGGCGACACGGATGAGCTGCGCGCGAAGTATGGTAGCAACTTGGATAACGGTAGCATCGTGGTGCTGCCCTCGCCCGAGGAAACGCATCCGAACGTCTTGATCAAGGCGAAGGACTGCGCGTTTAGCCAGGAAGCGCGTGAGCTGACCTGGTAATAGGTTGATTGCCGCCGCATCGCGCTGTTTGCTCGATGCGGCGGTTTTGTTTCAGGTTCGTTGTGCCACGCCCTGGATGGCGACGGCGCAGAAGGAGCGGGGATGGACAGCAAAGACGAGGAAAATCGCATTGCCATGACGCTGGCGCGCCGTGCGTATTTATATGGTACCTTTCATGTGGTGTTCGGCGGCGGAGTGCATGAGGCGTCAGCTGCGCAGCTTTTCGGCGAGAACACGGCAGGCGCGTTGGCGTGGCTTGCCGGCCAGGTGGCCGCTGATGAGGGACTTTCAGAGAAGAACGTGGGCCTTTCCCTCCGCACGATGACCGAGTGCGTTGCCGAAGCGGTTGCGTGTGTGGGTGAGCATAGCGAAGGGGATGCGGTTTCCAAGGCGGTAGTGGCCATGGAAGAAGATTTCCCCAAGTTGTTTCAGGTTCCCGGTGATAGCTACGTTCGTCCCTGGGAGTCTCCGTATACCAGTACCGACGGCATGCTGTTCAGGGGAAGCACGCTTGATGTTCGGTCGTTCTATCATCAGGCGGGTTTCAGGCTGCAGACCGAGCAGCATTTTCCCGACGACCATATTTCCGCGATGATGGATTTTATGGTGCGCATGAGCCAGTGCGTTTATGAGGCGTATGCTGATGGATGCGATGAGAATGCGGTGAAGACGCTTCGTACCCAGAGCGACTTTCTGCGGAAGCATGTGCTGACGTGGATCGATGCGTTCGCTGATGAGGTGATTCGCAAAGATATCCGTGCACATTACGCTGCGTTTGCGGGTGCTATGGCGGCGTTTGCGCATGTTGACGCTGCGCATGTTGAGAAGTTGGCGGCGGAGCTTTCGGCTGAATAGCGTTTTGCTTCAAGGGGGATTTGCGGATATTCGCGAGTATGCATAGGCGTTTGATCAGGTTGAGCACGCCTATGAGGATACGGTTGCTGCGTTTGGGATCCCCCTTGAGGTGGCTGAGTCGTGCCCGCGCAAGCGGCGTTCGCAAACGGCGGTGACGTGTGGTTGCCATTGCGAAAACGGCGGCGGGTCGCTATGGCGTGGATGGATTTCACCGGCATGCTTGGCGTGCCGTACAGGTGAGCGCACGGCCACATTTTTCGTTGATTTGCACTGCACGCGGCATTGCTATTTCTGCTTCAACCCGAATCAGGATCATTACGAGTATTTTTTGTCGCATCGTCGCGATATCGTGGGAGAGCTTGAGCAAGCGGCTGCAGTTGGCGCCCAGTTCGATTGCTTGGCGATAACGGGTGGCGAGCCGCTCTTGCATAAGGAATCGGTTGTCGCGTTCGTGAGGCGTGCAAAGGAACTGTATTCTGGCGTGCTTATCCGCCTGTACACGTGCGGTGACTTGCTGGATGATCTGTGCTTGGATGCGTTGGCTGACGCGGGACTTGACGAGGTGCGATTTAGCATCAAGCCTGAGGATGTCGCGCGCGCCGATGCGCCCGTGTTCGAGCGAATCGAGGCCGCTGTTTCGTCGCTGCCCGATGTGATGGTCGAGATGCCGGTGATTCCCGGCACGCTTTCCGAGATGCAGGAATTGCTTGTGCGCTTGGACGACATGGGCGTGCGCGGCGTGAACCTGCTGGAGTTCTGTTTTCCGCTGTGCAATGCGGAAGCGTTTCGCGATCGTGGGTTCGAACTGCGCAAACACCCTTTCAACTACTTGTATGACTACTGGTGCGGCGGCGGTGTTCCCGTTGCGGGCAGCGAGGCTGAGGCGTTGACGTTGATGGAATATGCTGCGCGTGAGAGTTTGCTGCTTGGCGTGCATTATTGCAGTTCCGACAACAAGAATACGGGACAGGTATATCAGCAGAATAAGGCGTTCACCTGCGACGACGTGGTGCGGGCGTGTTATCCGTGGCTTGAGGTCGACGAAGGCGACCGCTTGCTGAAATGCGTGAAGGCTTTTGGGGATGACGCGGCGCACGTGCGCGATTGGGCCTGCGCGGCCGGTGTGCCGTGCTCGTTTGACGAAGGCATTCCGAGCGTCGCGATTCCGTTGGGCGGCGTTGCGGCATTGCGCGAAATGCGTCCCGGCGTCGCGCTTGCGGAAAGTGCGAACGTATTCGAGCGGCGCGAAACTGGTGAGCTGTACCTGCGAGAAGTGAGTGTTCGCGCAATGTGAGCGGGCTTGCGTTCCGTAGCGTTCCAGCTCGTCATCTATTAAAAGGTGGCGAGCTAGAGCGCTACGGAGTCATTGGCTCATAAGTTGCGTTGCTGGTATAGGCCGTTGTCGGCGAAGCCTTGCTTGCGGTAGTAACCGCGAGTGCCTACGGCGCTGATCACGTTTGCGGCTTGGTACCCGTTGTCGCGGGCTATATCGCAGGCTCGCTCAATGAGCATGCGGCCGAGGCCCCGGTGCTGGGCGTTCTCGCCGCCTTGGTGCAGGCCGGCAACGCGCCCGTATACGTGCACCTCGCGAATCATGGCCTCGCCGGCGTTAATGGGCAGGTCGGAAGCGTGCGCGCTCACGTATTCAGCGTTTGGCATGGATAGGCGCAAGAAGCCCGCGATGCGGTTGTCGGGAGTGGTCCACTGCAGGAACGCCTCGCGGGTGTTCGTTGTCTCGTAGGCGACCTCGGACAGCGAAAGCTCGTCGCTTGCGGCGGCTCCGAAAGCGATTTCTCGGGAGCGGATCTCCTGCACCGGTTGGGCTCGTTTGGCAAGTTCCAGGTCGACCAGCTGGCGCAGGTTCACCTTCTTGTTGCCGGTCATGATGTCGTGCGCCGAGATGTCGCGGATCATGCGCGAGATGCGCGTGAACGGCGGCGTGACCAGCACGTCGTCGGCTAGCAGGTTGACCAGCTCCTGCTCGGTGTAGGGCCGCCAGCTGCCGTCGCGCCAATGCGCGACCAGCCCCGTGCCGTCCACGAGCGCGCAGGGGTACAGCTTGATCTCGTCGGGCTTGAAGGCGGGGTGCTCGACCATGCGGCGGTAATCCGCGGCGTCGCTTTCGGGCGTTGCGCCGAGCAGGTTCGTCATGAAGTGCGCGTGCGTTTTGAAGCCGAAGATGCGGGCGAGCTCGAAGGCCTGCTGCATGCGATCGACGCCGATGCCTCGATGGTTCGCGGCAAGGATGCGCTCGTCAAGGCTTTGGATGCCCATTTGCAGCTTCGTGCAGCCCAGGCGGCGCAGCGTGGCAAGTCGCTTGGGTGTGACGGCGTCGGGGCGTGTCTCCACCACAAGGCCCACGCAGCGGTGCTCTGCGGACTCGTTGTTGCGCTGCAGGACTTCCAGCTGGGAAAACGTTGCAGTCTGCCATTGCGCGGCAGCGGCCCAGCCGTTACGGGGAGCTGCATCTTGCGGGTCTTCGGGGTCGGCCGATTCGGGGTCGGCCTTCTGCGAATCGCTAGTTACGGTGCAGTTGAGGGAAGCGCCGTTGATCGCAGCATTGCAGTCATCCGTTCGAGCGTGCAACCGGGCATCGCCCGCGCGGGTTCCGCAGGCGTATAGATTTCGGACCGTTTCATTGTAGGAGGCTTTACCGGTGGTGACGCGGGCTTGCGCTTCGGCGGCCCAGTCGGCAAGGTCGTCGCGCTCGCAGGCTATGCCGGCACTGTGGTATTGCTCACGACGTGTTTCGGATTCGCGTTCTACCGTGGCTTCGCATCCCATGTCGTTCAAGGCGCGGAACAGTTCGTGCATGTACCATATTTGGTAGGCCTCGGGGTAATCGCTCCAGGTGCCGCCCAATACGATGAGCTCCACCTTATCGGTGACGTGCCCCATTTGATGCAGCGTGCGCAAACGGGCGGTGACTTGCAGATACGGATCGAACCAGTTGCGCTCGGCGCGTTGGCAGGCCGGCTCGTCGTGCAGGTAGCTTTTGGGCATGCGCACGTCGTTGGGGCAGTACAGGCATGCGCTCGAGCACGGCCAGGGCTTCGTGAGCACGGTGACGGTGGCCACGCCGGATGCGGTGCGGCGGGGTTTGACCTGCAGCGTTCGCACCAGCAGGGCCTCTTCGGCGGGCGAAACTCCCCAGGTATGCCACTGTTCGGGGCGGTGTTCCTTCGCCTCCTGATAAAACGGCAGCAGCTTCTTCTTCGCCACATAGCGGACGGGGCCGGCTACCTCGCGGTTTCGAGCGCGGATGATGCGGTCAAGCGCATCGGGGGCAAGCGGGGCGTTGGTGCGGCGGATCTCGCCGAGGATGTTCTGCAGTGTCTTTTCCATAGGCGATATTGTACGGCATCGCGCAAAAGGGCGAAGGTGCGGCGCGTTGGTATCGCGAAAAGCCGTGCAACTATGCGCGAATCGACCTGTGCGCGAAGCTAGGGACCAGATGTGCGACGACTATGGTAGTAACGGGGTCGAGCGCGGGGCCTGATCGTGCGGCAGACATGGAAGCGGCAAGAAGCGTTTCGGGCTTTGGGGAGCGCTCGACACCGGTTCTTTCTGCGCAATGCCGGCATACTCGTGAAGGCTTTGCGGAACGTGCGCGGCCGTTTCATGCAAATGCTCAACGGATTGGGCCTTAGATGATGCAGAGCGCTTATCAATGGAAAAGCAAAATGTCTTTTGACCAGGCATTATCCGCTTGTCGAGAAATCAGTTCCCAAGTGATGTTGGTTTAGTGCCATTTAAACCGCCACGTTAGAATTAAAGAACGAAAGGAACGAAACAACGATGGGAATGCCCTGTGGATAAACCGCTTACATACTTGGACAACGCTGCGACGACACCTCCTTATCCGGAGGTGCTTGCTCGTATGCATGAAGTGATGATGGACGGTTGGGGCAACCCCTCGTCGCCGCATGTGGTGGGGCGTCGCGCAAAGGAGATGCTCGAGGATAGCCGCGCGTTCATCGCCGATGTGCTTGGCGTGGATGCCGACGAGATCTACTTCACGTCCGGTTCGACGGAATCGAACAACCTGGCCATTCGCGGAGCGTGCCTGGCTCAGCGTGAGAACCCGGGCAAGATCATCACCTCCACGTTGGAGCATTCTTCGGTTACCCGAACCGTTCGCGGCATGCGTCGCGATCATGGCTGGGATTGTCGCTACGTCGACGCGCCGGATGGCTGCTTCGACATGGAGCAACTGGCCGAGCAGTTGCAGGATGGCCCTACGTCGCTCATCTCGGTGATGCGCGTGCAAAACGAGACGGGCTGGATCTTCCCCATCCCCGAAATCGCGGCGCTGCGCGATGAGCTGGCGCCGGGCGTGCCGCTGCATTGTGATGCTACGCAGGCGTTTTGCAAGATGCCGGTCAACCCGCGCGAATGGGGCGTGCAACTGCTCACGGCGGGTGCGCATAAAATCGGCGGTCCGCGCGGCATCGGCATCCTGTACGTGCAGCGCGGGCTTCCCATGCACACCACCGCGTTCGGTGGGAATCAGGAACGCGGTTTGCGCTCGGGCACCGAGCCGGTGTTCCTTGCCGTGGGAATGGCCGAGGCCGTGCGCCTTACGGCGGCGCATATGGAAACGAATGCGGAATACGCCGCAAGCCTTCGGGATCGTGCCATCGAGGGTTTGAGGCGCGAGATCCCCGACGTGGTGGTTCATGCGCCGGAAGGCGGAAGCCCCTACATCTTGAGTGCCAGCGTGCCGGGCCTTCCCAATGCCGTGTCGGTGAAGTATCTGTCCTCTCGCCGCGTGTGCGTGTCGCGCGCGTCGGCGTGCGAGGAGAACCACGCCACCGTCGCGCCGGGCACGTGGCGTCCGAAGCATCCGCTGTCGCTGCAGGCGGCGGGCATCCCGCTTCGCGAGGGCAAGGAAACGCTGCGCGTGAGCTTCTTCCATCAGAATACGCCGGAGGATGTCGATCGCTTCGTTGCCGTGCTGGCGCAATGCGCGCGAGAGATGCGCGAGTCGTAAGGCGTGGAGTTGCACGAGATGGACGAAGGGCTGGCGCTGCGGTTGTGCGCGCTGACCAGGGAGTTTTATCGCGCGAACGTCGAATCGTTCTCGCAGACGCGGCAGTCGCCGTGGCAAGGTTGGGTGCGATTGCTCGAGGTCATGGATGCGCGCGCGGCTGGGCATGAGCTGCTGCGCGTGCTCGATGTGGCGTGCGGCAATCTGCGTTTCGAGCGGTATTTGGCGGACGCGTTGCCTGACAGGATGCTGTCGGGTTATGCGGTGGACAATTGCAAGCCGCTGGTGGAAGCGGGGGAGCGGAGTGAGTTTGGGCCCCTGTCCCGAATGGCCTTCCAGAATCTTGACGCGATTGAACGGCTTTCTGCTGGCTGCCTTCGGGAGTCGCTTGAGGCGCCGGACGCGTCATGCGACTTGGCGGTTTCGTTCGGGTTCATGCATCACGTGCCGCTGGAGCGTTGGCGCATGGGGCTTTTGCGCGCGCTTGTCGCGAAGGTACGCCCGGGTGGGTTCGTGGCCGTGAGCTTCTGGCGATTCCTGAATAGCGACAAGCTGGCGCGCAAGGCGCAGGAGACTACGAGCCGTGCGCTCGATGAGCTGGGGCTTCCCGAGCTGCCGCCGAACGATTATCTGTTGGGTTGGCAGGACACGCAGGGGTTGTACCGCTATTGCCACCATTTCGACGAGCCGGAAATCGAGCGGCTGTTGGTGGCGGTAGCGGATTCGGCGGACCTGGTAAGCCGTTTTGAGGCAGATGGCAAGACGGGCAACTTGAACGAATACGTGGTTTTGCGCGTAAAGTAAGGGGCGGCCGCCGTGCGAATCGTTCGCAGGCAACCGCCCCTTTCGTTTTCTTGCATCCGATAGTCGTTCAGCGGGATCGCTTTAGCTCGACTCGCAGGCTATCGTTCGGCCGGCCTGCGAGCATTCGCTTTTTTCGAGTTGCAAGCCGCGTTCCTTGGACGATTTCATTACGCGCGGCTCACGCTTCGCGACCCTTCCGCTACGCAAGCAGCTTCTTGCCTGCGCCGGAGATCACTGCCGATCGTGCGACCAGGTACGTGGACACCAGGTAGATTGCATATACCGCAACCACCAGTGCGATGCCGATGGCAAGCGTGCCGGCAACCGCTGAAGCGCCCCAAAGCGACAGCAGGTTCTTGTACAGAAGGCTGATCGCGCATGCGGAATGGCACCCTGCAACCAGAAGCGGGGCCACGAAGTAGATGCCGATCTGCGTGCGCAGGCTTCGCAGCACCATGCTTCTGTCGCATCCCAGCTGAGCCAGCAGGCGGTAGCGCGGGATGCTGTCCGCCACCTCGGAGAGTTGCTGGACGGAAAGGACCGCCGCGGTGGTCATGAGGAAGACGAACCCGATGTAGAGCGCCAGGTAAACCAAGAGCAGCTTAAGCCCCATGCTATCGGCGATAATGCCCTCGCTCGTGTCGTAGTAAGACACCGGCCATGCGCGAGACTCGTAGGTCAAGCCCATCTCTGCATGCTCTTCGCTCGGGGGAACTGCCTTGCCGTACTCGGCCATTAGGTCTTTCATGGCCTGTTCTGGCGAGTCGCCAACCAGGTTGACGTTCAACTCGCTCATAGACGGCAGATCGCCGGCGGCGAGCCTGTCGGCCGCCAATTCGTCGGGAACAACCAGCACGGCGATCAGGCAGCTCATGCTGCTCACCTGGAGCGATTGCGAGACAACCTGTCCGGATGCGGTCAGCTCATGGCCGTCAACGGTGATGGTGCGGCCTTTCTGGCCAAGGGCCTTCGCGTAGTCGGCAGATTTATCGACCGTGTTGTCGACCAGGTACTCGTTGGGAGCAAGCTCGATCGGCTTTTCGCCTATAAGCTGGCGTGCGGCGTTGAACTGCGATAACGGCACGTACTGCACACCCTCGTCGGCCATGCTGGAGTTCTCGTCGGAGCCGATTTGGGCAAGCGTGAAGCCGCACGCATCGACAAGCTGTCTTTCCGTCAAATCATTCGCAAGCCACGTGTCCACCTGAGCTGAGCCGGTCACGCGCTCGTCCCAATCGGGGATGAGCGACTTCATATACGCGGCGGTGGAACCGCCGTTCGCCTGCCACAGGCTGTGGATCTCGTTGCGCTGGGCCTCGGTCTCCTGAATCGCGGCCGCCTTCTCCTCTTCCCCGCCATACTGGTCCGCCGGCACTGCTTCTATCTCGGAAACGTCGAGCGACATAAGGCTTGCGCGGATGGATGCGTCGAACTGGGTGTTCTCCTCTAGCTGGTCGGAGAAGAGCGACGCCAGGCTGAAGCCCGTGGAGAACACGACGATGCTGAGGAACAGAAGGATGCTTACCGCCCACAGCGACACGAATGCGGTGTTCACCTTCGCGGCGATTTGGCGCATGGTGAACATGGCCAGTCCCTTGAAGTAGACGCTGCGCAGGCGCTGAATCAGCAGGATGAAGAACCCCGAGGCCGACCAGAACAGGCCCAGCGTGCCAACGAGCATCAGCGCGGTTGCGATGCGGAAGTGCTCGCCGAAGTACACGAGGCCGTCGAGGTTGAGCTCGGCATACGCCTTCGCCAACACCAGGCACGACAGCACGAACACGACGAGGCAGACGATGGGGTTGCGCATGGGCATGCGCTCGTTGCGGGAGTTGGCCGAAAGCAGCGTGGCAAGCTTGCAGCGCGAAATCTGCACGGCGTTGAACAGGGCGACCACAACGAAGATGAGCGCAAAGCACCCCAGGGTCAGCTCGGCGGAGCGGGCGCTGAACAGCAGATGGTAATCGCTGATGGCCACGCCGATGAGGCCCGCCGTGGCGAAGGCGATTGCTTGCGAAATCAAAAAGCCCAGCCCAAGGCCCGCCAGCAGTGCGATCACGCCGACGATCAGCGTTTCCATCAGCACCACCGAAGAGACTTGGCGCGGGCTCATGCCCAGCAGCAGGTACGTGCCGAACTCCTTTTTGCGCGCCCGAACAACGAACCGGTTGGCGTACAGGACCAAAAAGCCCAAAACCACGGCGACGACGACGCTGAAATAGGTCATGACCTGCGCGAGGATGTCGAAAATGCTCGCGCCTGACGCTAGGAACACGTTCGCGGCGCCTTCCTGGGCCTCGAAGAGCACGCGGGAGTCTTCGATGGCGTTGAAGGCGTAGAACACCGCCACGCCCAAAGTGAGGGTAACGAAATACACAGCGTAGTCGCGCACGCTGCGGCGCACGTTGCGCAAGGCAAGTTTCATCAACATGATGGCCACCGCCTAGTTGCGCGGCGCGCCAGCGTGTGAGGGCGCGAAGCCGACCGCGGGGGAGTCGCCCTGCTTGCCGGAAAGGAACGCCTGGACCTCGAGGATGCGCTGGTAGAAATCGGTTCGGGCGTCATCGCCGCGGCGCAGCTCGTTGAAAAGCTTGCCGTCCTTGATGAACAAGATGCGGTCGGCGTAGGAGGCTGCGACCGCGTCGTGCGTGACCATCATGATGGTGGCATGCAGCTTCGCGTTCAGCACCTCGAGGGTTTCAAGGAGGACGGCGGCGTTGCGCGAGTCGAGCGCGCCGGTGGGCTCATCGGCCAAGACCAGCTTCGGGTCGGCGACGATGGCGCGCGCCGCGGCCACGCGCTGGCGCTGGCCGCCCGACATCTGGCGCGGATATTTCTGCAGGACGTCCGTCACGCCCAGCATGTTGGCGGTGCTGTCGACCTTCGCGCGCACGGCGTCGGCCTTCTCGCCCTTGATGGTAAGGGCCAGGGCGATGTTCTCGAAACCGGTCAGGGTGTCCAGCAGGTTCGCATCCTGGAAGATGAAACCCAGGTCGTCGCGGCGGAACTTGGAGAGCTGGCGGCTGCGCAGCTGCGTGATGTCGAGCCCGTTCAAGATGATGTTTCCGCTGGTCACGGTGTCGATGGTGGAGATGCAGTTCAAAAGCGTGCTCTTGCCCGAGCCCGATGGGCCCATCACGCCGACGAACTCGCCTTCGCAGATATCGAACGACACGTCGTCGAGCGCACGCGTGACGGCCTCTCGCGAGCCGTATACCTTCCGAACGTCGCGTACGGAGAGCAGGACGTTGCGGCTGTCGGGCCGGCCCGCGTTCGCGATGCCTGCCGGTGGGGTTGCGGTAACTATGGTCATGGGGGTTCCTTTCTCTTTGATTCGGCATATCCCCATGATGCGGCGCTTGCGAAAACGGAGCCATCGAAGGGCCTTACCGCAATCTTACGATGTTGTAAGGTTTGCGGCCAAATCCATGCGCGTGCGGTCGAGCGGGAAGGTCAGCGCGACGGTGGTGCCCGTGCCCTCTTCCGAGGAAATGCGCAGGCCAAGGCCCATTCTTTCGCAGGCAACGGCGGCTAGGTACAGCCCCATGCCCGTGGCCTTGTGATGCGCGCGGCCCCGGCTTCCCGTGAAGCCGCGGTCGAACACGCGCGGCACGTCCGCGGCGGGGATGCCGTCGCCGTCGTCGCCGATCGCCAGCTCGATGCAGCCGTCTTTCGTGCCTTCGTCCTTCACCGTGCTTTCGAAGCGGATGGTCTTCGAGCCGTACTTCGCCGAGTTCTCCAGAACCTGGCCGATGATGAAGTCGGTCCATTTCGCGTCGGCGAGCACCTTGAGTTCGTCGTCGATGGCGAACTCGAGCGAGACCCCTGCGCCAATGAGCGTGCGGGATCGTTGGCGGCATGCCTTGCGTGCGATGGCCGCAAGGTTGAGCTCCTCGATGGAGAAGTCCTCGCTCAGCGTTGCCGAGCGTGCGTAGTAAAGCGCCTGCTCAACGCGGGATTCGATGCGGTCTAGGTCGCCGCGCACCTTGTTGATTTCGGGGCCGTGAAGGTTCGACAGCGCTAACTGCGCCGATGCGATGGGCGTTTTGGCCTCGTGGACCCATAGCTCGATGTAGTTGCGATACCCCTTCATGTCGCGGGAACGGGCGGCAAGCTCGTCGGAGGCGGCTTTGCCCTGCACGGCGAGTGCGCGGAAGGCGATGGAGCCTTCCAGGGTGCGCGGCTCGTCTAGGATCGACGAGAGATAGCGCGCGTTTTCGGGCGAGTTGCAGAACAGGTCCAGCTGCTGGTAGAACGCGCGATCGCGCAAAAACCCGGCGGCAAGCGCGATGCAGGCGAACAGGGCTTCGCAGAAGGAAACGAGCGCGATCGCCGAAGAGCCTGAGCCGGTGACGGCCATGATGCCCGCGACAACGGTTATCAGGACGACCGCGCCGAACATGAACCCGCCATGCGAGCGAAGGTACGCGCCGAAGGAGTAGGCGCGCTCCGGGCGGTCGGCGCGGCCGTCGGCGGCAGGTTGCGCGGGTATGGGGCCGCGCGGCTGCGCGGCGGGCGAGCTGGGTTTCGGGCCGCCCGTCGACCCGGGCGCCGCATCCGGCGCGCTGTTTTCCCGAATCGAGGCGCTCATCGGACCATGTAGCCCAGGCCGCGGCGGGTGGTGATGAAGCCGTCGGGCACGCCCGCGGATTGCAGGCTGCGACGCAGGCGGTTCACGTTCACCGTGAGCGTGTTGTCGTCGACGAACGCGTCGGTTTGCCACAGCTCGTCCATCAGCTCGCTGCGCGAGATGATGGAGCCCGCGTTCTCCATGAGGATGCGCAAGATCAGAAGCTCGTTGCGCGAGAGCTCGATGGTTTTGCCGCGATACGAGACCTCGGCCCGCACGGGGTCGAGCGAAACGCCGTCGTGCTCAAGCCGCCCGCGCGCCGGGTCGGCGGAGCCGCTGCGCGCGAGCGCGCGGTCGATGCGGGCGAGCAGCACGGCGGGGCGATAGGGCTTGACCACGTAGTCGTCCGCGCCGACGTTCATGCTCATGACCTCGTCGAACTCGCTATCGGAGGAGGTCAGAACGATGATGGGGACGTCGCTTCCCTGACGGATGGAGCGGCAGATCTCGTGGCCGTACGCGCCGGGAAGCGAAAGGTCGAGCAGGATGCAATCAGGGCATGCGGTCAAGGCCTCGCCCGCGGCGTTCGCGAACGACTCGCAGCAACGGCATTCGTGCCCTTTGAGCTTGAGCATGCGCACAAGATTCTCCCGCAGGGAGGCATCGTCCTCGACAATGAACAATCGCGCCATCGGTTTCCTTCCATATCGAACGGATGAGCCGATGATAGCGCAACGCCGCGGGTTGCCGGCGTTTCGTCACAGGCCTGACGCTTTGGCTCGGACGCTTTGGCTCGGACGCTTCGGGGACGTAGCATTATCTGTCAGGAACGCGGTTTGCCTCTCAGGCGCCGTTTCGTCATGGGCCCGAGGTTTCGGGGCCATGACGTTGCCCGCCAAGTACGCACTTGGCGGGGCGAAACCGCCGGAAAGCGGCGGGGCGTGCGGGACCCTAACGGCACCTAGCGGTCGGCCTTGTCGCTTGCCGATGCGCTTGCTTCCGCCTGTTGCTCGAGCACGGCGGCGAATTGCTGCGCCCGCGCGCTTTTCGGGTTGAACGTGGCGAAGGCGTCGTGCCTCATGTCATCGATGGGAAGGCAGGCGAACGTCGGGTCATCGCGGAACGTCGCCATGTTCTGCGACCCGTCGGGCAGGATGTAGATCTCGTCTTCCGCAACGTCGATGAGGCCGCCGCCGGCGGGGTGGTAGATGTGCTGTAGGTGCGACGTGGGCTGGAACCCGGCGGCAAGGCAATCGTCGCGCACCGCGTTCCACATGTGGTCGAGCAGCTGGAAGTTGCCCTCAAGGCGAATGAGCGGCCAGTTGCGCAGGTCCTCGATGTAAAGGGATTTGCGGTTTGCAAGCGGGTGGCTTGCGCGCATGATCGCGACGAACGATATCGTTGCGATCCGGTTCGATTGCAGCTGCTTCGGCACAGGCTGGTTGGAGACGGCCTGGTGGACCACCAGGCCGATGTCCCCTTCCGCGACCGAGGTGAACGGGTTGCGGGAGTCCGAGTTCTCGACCAGCATGATGTTGAGGTTCTTGTCCTGGGAATACAGGGCCCGCAGCGTGCGCGTGAGCAGCTGGTGGATGTCCTTGGAGTCGAACAGCACGAGGATGCGGAACGGGTTGGCCTGCTGTGCGGCCTTTTCCACTTGCGGCCCGATGGCTAGCAGCGGCGAACCCGCCTCATAGACCGCCTGCCCTGCCTCGGTCAGGCGAAACGTGTGTCGATCGCGTTCCAAAAGCGTGCAGCCGAGGTCGGATTCGAGCGCGGCAAGGTGCTTGCTCATGGCCGCGGGCGAGATATGCAGGCGTTGCGCGGCTTCGGCCAGGTTGCTGGATTCCGCGGCAACGAGAAACTCCGCCAAATAGGTGTAATTCGCGATCATATGTTCCCCCATGCGTTCCCGTTGAGATTTCCCAACAGAAATCTAGCTTACCAAAGGAAACCTGAAAGAGAAGAGCGAAAACGCGGCAAAGCAACGAATCCGAGGCGTTTTGTTGAGAACGGGGTTCCGCCGCTCACGCCCTATTCTGACCGTATTCCGTTGCCAAGACGAGCAAGGGCAAAGCGGTACGAGGAGTTAGGAGGAGGAATCGTGAAGAAGGTTACGCTTTCGCGTCGCACGTTTCTCAAGGTGAGCGGCACGGTCGGTGCAGCTGCCACCATCGCTGGCGCCAGCGGTGGGGTCGCGCTGGCCGAGACGGGCGCTGCTGCCGAGAAGCAAGGCGACGTTACGCGCATCCGCAGCTGCTGCCGTGCGTGCGGCAAGAACGAATGCGGCGTGTGGGTGACCGTCAAAAACGGCAAGGTCATCCGCACCGAAGGCGATGAGTCGGCTTTCCATTCCATGGGCAACCATTGCTCGAAGGGCCAGGCATCGCTGCAGGCGGCGTATCATCCCGATCGCGTGAAGTACCCGATGAAGCGCACGAACCCCAAGGGCGACGCCGATCCGGGCTGGGTGCGCATCAGCTGGGACGAGGCGCTGACCACGGCATGCCAGAAGCTTAACGAGATCAAGGACAAGGAAGGCGGCCAGTCCATCTTGCTGATGTGCGGCACGTCGCGCATCTGGTCCATGGCGTGCTATCGCGCGCTGAACCAGCTGTTCGACACGCCGAACTCGCTGCTGGGTTGGCAGATCTGCAAGGGCCCGCGCGCGTTCGCGACGGCGCTGCAGTCCGAGTTCTGCATGTACTGGATGGAGACGGGCGGACGCCCCGAGGTGCATGTGACCTGGGGCGGCGCTTCCGAGATCTCTAACTACGACGAGTCGGGCCGTACCACGGTCGACATCGCCAAGAACGCCAAGGACTACATCGTGTGCGACCCGCGTATGACGGGCTTGGGCCACGAGGCCACGGTGTACCAGCAGATGACGCCCGGCACCGACGGCGCGCTGGCTTTGGCGTGGGTCCACACCATCATCGAGGATGGCAAGGGCCTGGACATGCCCTATATCAAGCGCTGGACGAACTCGCCGTACCTGGTCGTCGAGGGCATGGAGCCCTCCGGCGGCACGCCGCTGGCGTTCAAGGGCGCCACGTCGTCCGAGTTCAACCTGAAGACGCGCCTGCTCAAGGAATGCGACCTGGTCGAAGGCGGAAGCCCGCAGCGCTGGATGGTCTACGACGCGCTGGCCGGCACCGATGAGGCCCACCCCGAGCACAAGCACGGCAAGCTGACCTACTACGATGCCGAAACCGGCTTGTGGGAGGACGAGCCCGCCGACCGCGAGGTCGAGTTCTACACCAGCCCGCAGGAGAACATCCCGTTCGCCCCGGGCCGCGTGGCGAAGATCCAGTCGTTCCTGCCCGAGATCGACCCGGCGCTGGAAGGCGAGTACGAGGTCACCCTTAAGGACGGCACGAAGCACAAGATGAAGCCGGTGTGGCAGCTGCTCAAGGAGCACGCCGCCGACTACGCCCCGGAGAAGGTCGCCGACACGGTGGGCATCTCCGCGGAGAACATCCGCAAGGCCGCGCTGACCTACGCGCACCGCATCCCGCACGATGACGGCCGCGACTACGGCAACGGCGGCATCCAGTACATGCTGGCGCTCGAGCACGCGAACAACGCTATCCAGAACAACCGCCTGATGGACCTGATCGTGGGCATCACGGGCAACCTGGACACCCCCGCCGGCAACCGCGGCGCCACCGTCGGCACGCTGACCTGCGATGCTCAGACCATGCTGGCTTCCGGCTACGTTCCCGAGGGCAAGTTCAAGGATTGGCCGAAGTACCGCTTGGGCGGCGAGCAGTTCCCGCTGCTGAACTGGTGGCAGTTCTGGGCCGATGCGCATACGTCGTGGCAGGCGGTCCTCACCGGCAAGCCGTATCGCCCGAAGGCCGCCATCTGCGAGTCCGGCGACCATATGGTCATGGCGAACTCGCTGGAGTCCTACGAGGCGCTCTCGAAGCTGGACTTCTTCCTGATCATGGACCTGTGGATGACCCCGACGGCTTCCATGGCCGACATCTTCATGCCGGTCAACCACTGGCTGGAGACCAACTCCCCGCGTCTGAGCCAGGGTTCCACGGGCGCCCAGGGCGCGACCGTCAAGGCGATGGACGCTCCCGGCGAGTGCCGTCCGGATATGGAGATCGTCCTGGACATGTACCGCTACAGCGGCAAGCCTTGGATTTCCAAGGACATCCCGATGCAGGAGGCCATGAGCTACGGCACCATCGCGCCGCAGATCATCGCCGGCGGCCAGCTGATGAAGCTGGAATCCGATGACGTTCCGACGCTGGAGTCGTACCTGGACTACACGGTGGCGACGAGCCCCGACGGCGGCACCTGGCAGAACTACGTGAAGAGCTTCCAGGAGCATGGCTGGTGGGATTGCCACGTCATCGCGCCCGACGATTGGGGCACGTATCGCCGCTTCGAGACCGGCGCGCTGCGCCCGGACAAGGGGAAGGGCTTCACGACGCCTTCCCGCAAGCAGGAGTTCTGGAACACCACCATCGAGTCCGCCATGCCCGATTCCGGCATGGAGCTGCCGACGTGGAAGCCCGCGCCCCGCACCGAGCTGGCCAACCCCGACATCGTGAAGGACTACCCGTTCCTCATGACGACCGGCCGCCGCATCCCGGTGTACTTCCACAGCGAGCATCGCCAGCTTCCCTGGTGCCGCGAGCTGTGGCCGGTGCCGCGTCTGGAGATCAACCCCGAGGACGCCAAGCGCCTGGGCATCAAGCAGGGCGACTGGGTGTGGGTCGAGAGCAACAAGTCCAAGATCCGCCAGTGCGCAGATCTGTACTACGGCGTGAAGCCGGGCGTCATCAACTGCGAGCATCAGTGGTGGTTCCCCGAGCTGGATCAGGGCGATCACGGCTTCCAGCTTTCCGGCATCAACTGCCTGGTGGACGGCGAGAACCGAGACCCGGTCTGCGGCTCCTCGAACCTGCGCGCCTACAACGTGAACATCTACAAGGCGACGCCCGAGAACTCCCCGTTCGGCAACCCCGTGCCCTGCGGCGATGACGGCACCGAGATCATCCACGACGCCACCGACCCGCGTCTGAAGACGTGGAACCGCTCGATTCTGGAAGTCCGCGACGGCAAGGTGAAGGAGGACTAAGCGATGACGCATTATGCAATCGTTACCGATTTGAACCGTTGCGTGGGCTGTCTTGCCTGTTCGGTCGCCTGCAAGGCGGTCAACGACGTTGATGCGGGCAACTTCTGGAACAAGACGCTTCGCATCGGCCCGAACAAGAAGACCGATTCCTACGACGCGATCGACATGGACATGTACTACCTGACCGTGCAGTGCCAGCACTGCAAGGACCCGGAGTGCGTGAAGGTGTGCCCGACCGAGGCCAGCCATATCGCCGAGGACGGCACCGTGCAGATCGACAAGTCGAAGTGCATCGGCTGCCAGTTCTGCGCCATGAGCTGCCCCTACGGCGTGCGCTATCTGAATCAGGAAGAGCGCGTCGTCGAGAAGTGCACCTTGTGCGAGCAGAAGACCGCGCAGGGCGAGCTTCCCCAGTGCGTGTCCCAGTGCACCGGCATCGCGCGTTACTTCGGCGACCTGGACAAGGGCATCGACGGGTTCCGCGGCGCCTGCAACACCACGCTCAAGGATAAGGTCGAGCCGTACACCGACGCCGACCTGCACCATTTGCGCAACGTGGGCAACGACCCGTCGTTCGTGTACATCCTGCGTCGCATGGAATGGCAAGGGGAGGAGTAGATCATGGAACTGCAATGGCCTCTGATTTTGTTCACCACCCTTACCGCGTGGGGCTGCGGCGTGCTCGGCGGCGCCGGCGCGCTGGCGCTCAAGGGCGCCGGGAAGAAGTCCCAGCAGCTGCTGGCGATCCTGTCCTGCGTGCTTCTGGCGCTCGGCGGCATCGCCGTGTTCTTCCACCTGCAGCACTGGGAGCGCATCTTCAACGGCTTCGGCCACATCACCTCCGGCATCACGCAGGAGCTGATCGCGATCGTCGTGTTCGTGGTGGTCGCCGTGGCGTACTTCGTCATGGCCCGCAAGTCCGAGGACGGCGGCACGCTGCCGAAGGGCATGGCCTGGGTCGCCATCGCCATCAGCGTGGTCCTGGCCGCGGTCTGCGCGCACTCCTACATGATGCCGGCGCGCCCGGCGTGGGACAGCATCTTCGAGGTGCTCTCCATCGTGGGCGCCGCCTGCCTGCTCGGCCCCGCCACCTGCGCGGTGGTGCTGGCGGCCAAGGGCGAGGAGACCGGCGAGTGCGGCCTGCCCGCCGTGGCCGGCTCCGCGATCGGCGCCGTGTGCACCGCCGCCTACGCGCTGTTCATCCAGATGAGCGCCGGCGCGTTCTCCCAGGTGGGCTACTACTTCGACCCGACGCATCCCACCAAGGCCGTGGTCGACGCGGGCGCTACCCTGGCCTGCCAGGCTCCGCTGCTGTGGCTGGGCGCTGTGATCGTGGGCGCGATCGTGCCGCTCGTGTGCTGCGTGATGGCCCGCAAGAAGGGCGATGCCGCCAGCTGGAAGCTCTTCGGCGGCGTGGCCGTGGTCGCGGCCTTTATCGGCGCGGTCTGCTTGCGCGTCGCCTTCTACAACGTGGGCCTGTCCGTGTTCATGTTCTACTAGGCGGATTCGAGGGGCCTGGCCGGGCCCAATGGCCCGGCCGCCCCTCTGGCTGATCGCCCGGTTCGTCAGCCTGCTGGCTTCGAGCCTGTTAGGGCCCGATCTTCGATCGTGTCCGTGCGGGCGCGGCTTCAGCGGTATTTCCGCCCCCGCTGAAGCCGCGGCGCCCAGGCGGCCTGCCACTAAGCTCATCCCTTCAATCTTTACAACCTGAAAGCCCCTTGGCATGCGCGGTTCGCAACCCCATCCCCCTTGCAAACCGAATCGCGCGTGCCAAGGGGCTTTCTGTGTTCGCCCGAGATTCGCGCGAAGTCTCCGTGTGCCTCCCTGTACGGAAAATCCTGAATGAAAAGCATGTAATTTACCGAATGAAAAACCTGTAAAAGACCGAATGACAATAGTGCGGGCGAAAGGCTGCGTGAGGCGAGAATCGGCTTTTGTCTCTTCTTCCGTCGTTTAAGCGTGCTGGTCTTCTTGCCGTTTCCCGTTCGCTCGCGGCATTGGCCGGAACGTGGCCGGGCGCGTGGGCGGGCTGGCCTATGCTTATGCGCATAAGAGGCTTGCGAAAGCAACGACGGCGTGAAAGGAACCCTCATGGGAATGAATATCGTATGTCTGGACCTGGAAGGCGTGCTGGCACCGGAGATCTGGGTCGCGTTCGCGGAGAAGGCCGGCATCCCCGACCTGATGCGCACTACGCGCGATGAGCCCGACTACGACAAGCTCATGCAGTTCCGCTTGGACGTGCTGCGCCGCCACGGCATGGGCCTGCCGCAGATTCAGGAAGTCATCGCCGGCATTCAGCCCGTGCCCGGCGCCAAGGAGTTCCTGGACGACCTGCGCGCGCAAACCCAGGTGATCATCATCAGCGACACGTTCGAGCAGTTCGCCCAGCCCATCATGGAGAAGCTCGGCTGGCCGACCATCTTCTGCAACACGCTGGAAGTTGCCGACGACGGCACCATCACCGGCTACCGCATGCGCTGCGATCAGACGAAGCTGACCACGGTCCGCGCGCTGCATTCCTGCGGCTTCGAGACCATCGCCTCGGGCGACAGCTACAACGACTTGGGCATGATCAAGGCGTCGAAGGCGGGCTTTTTGTTCCGCAGCACCGTCACCATCAAGGCCGAGCATCCGGAGATTCCCGCGTACGAGACCTTCGAGGACCTGTCTCGCGCCATCAAGGCCGCGCTGTAAGGCGGGTTTGCGCGAAAGGGGCACGGGCTCGCGTGGGTGATTCCGGGTGGATAACGCTGTGCGTTTGGGTCGCCCGGTGAGCTTCGGCACTGGTTCCGGGTGCGTTGCGCTTCGTGCTCGAGGCGCTGGGGGTTTCCGGCGCTTGACGCTGCGCGCTCGAGGCGTTTGGGTTTTGAGATTGGTTCCGGACAGATAGCGCTACGTCTCCGAAGTATCTGGGTTTTGAGGGCCGTTGCTTGGAGCGTTTGCCGTTTTCGGCTTGCGTTTCGGCGGCGGCCTTTTTTCGCTTTACGGCGTGTGTTTCTTCGGAGGGTTAACGAAACGGAAACCTGAACCTTCGCCTTATGCCATAGGATACTGCGCAAGTATCAAAACACTAGGAGTACGATGGGGCGGCTTATACCATTGCCGTCCCCATGCAAGCGTTGCAAGCCTGCGTAAGCGGGCGAAACGGGGGAAAAATGACGAGATTGTCCATTGCGCCCGCTTCGGCGGACGATGCCCGCATCGGCGGGTTCCTGGACCGGCAGAAGCGTCGCGTCGACGCCATGCCGCCGGGCATGTGCCCTCTGGCGCAGCAGCTGACGCTGCTCGAGGAGGGCGCGCTGCAAACGTGCGGCAAATGCGTGCCGTGCCGCGACGGCCTGCCTCAGCTGGCGGGCATGCTGCGCCATCTGGTGGATTGCAAGGCAGGCGCCGCCGAGGTCGAGCGCATGCGCGCGCTGGCTGAGATGGTGCGCAACACGTCTGATTGTGCCATCGGCTACGAGTCGGCGAACGCTCTGTTGGAGGGTCTGGACGCCTTCGCCGCCGAGGTTGAAAGCCATGTGAGCAAGCATGAATGCCAGCGCAGCGTGGGCCAGTCGGTGCCGTGCGAGACGTTCTGCCCGGCGCACGTGAACGTGCCCGCCTACATCGCGCTGGTGGCGCAGGGCGATTACGCCGGCGCCGTGCAGATGATTCGCAAGGACAATCCGTTCCCCACCGCGTGCGGCCTGGTGTGCGAGCACCCGTGCGAGCAGCGTTGCCGCCGCACGCTCATCGACGCGCCGCTCAACATCCGCGGCATCAAGGAGTTCGCCTGCGAGCACGCGCGCGCCGACCGGGTGCCCGTGCCGAAGCGCCTGCCCGCAACCGGTCGCCGCGTGGCGGTCGTGGGCGGCGGCCCGTCCGGTTTGACCTGCGCGTATTTCGCCGCTTTGATGGGCCACGACGTTGACGTGTTCGAGGAGCGCAAGCAGCTGGGCGGCATGATCCGCTACGGCATCCCCGCGTACCGCTTCCCGCGCGAACGTCTGGACGAGGACATCCGCGGCATCCTGGCCGTGGGCGGCATCACCGTGCATACCGAAAGCCCCGTGGACGCCGCGCGCATGGCGCAGCTTTCCGCGGATTACGATGCCGTGTACGTGGCCATCGGCGCGCAAACCGGCAAGAGCCTGCGCATCGACGGCACGGACGCCGAGGGCGTATTCTCCGCCGTTGACCTGCTCGGACGCATCGGCGACGGCGATTATCCCGACTTCACGGGCAAGAAGGTGGCCGTCATCGGCGGCGGCAACGTGGCCATGGACTGCTGCCGCACGGCGGTGCGCGCCGGCGCCGAGGAGGTGTCGGTGGTGTATCGCCGCCGCATCTCCGACATGACGGCGCTGCCGGCCGAGATCGAGTCGGCCATCGCCGAGGGCGTGGAGATGATCACGCTGCAGGCGCCGGCCGCCATCGAGAAGGACGAACAGGGCCGCTGCTGCGCGCTGTTGACGAACCCGCAGATGATCGGCCCGGTCAAGCGCGGCCGCCCCGCGCCCGTGGCCGCCGACAAGCCGCAGATGCGCATCCCCGCCGACATCATCCTGATCGCCGTGGGCCAGAACATCGTGTCCGCGCCGTTCGAGGAGTTCGGCATGGCGGCAGAATGGGGCGAGTTCAAGGCCGACGAGCAGCTGCACGCGCAGATGGACGCCGAGGCGCTTGCCGCCCGCGGCGCCGACGCATCCGCGGGCGCGAACGTGTTCGTGGGCGGCGACTGCCAAACCGGTCCGGCGTCGGCCATCAAGGCCATCGCCGCCGGCAAGGTGGCCGCGCGCAACATCGACCATATGCTGGGCTTCAACCACACGCTCGACTGCGGTGTGGCGGTTCCGCCGGCCCAGCCCAACGACCGCGCGGCGTACGGCCGCGTGGAGGTGCTCGAGCGCCCCGCGCGCGAGCGCAAGAACGATTTCGAAGCCGTCGAGGTTCCCATGAGCACGGATGAGGCCATGCAGGAATGCGGCCGCTGCCTGCGCTGCGACCACTTCGGCGCCGGCGCCTGCGAAGGGGGCGTATCCAGTATGCTTAACATCACCATCGACGGCCGCGCGCTCGAGGCGCGCGAGGGTCAAACCATCTTGGAGGTCGCCCGCGAGGCCGGCATCCACATCCCCACGCTGTGCTACCTGGCCGAGCGCAGCGCCATCGGGTCGTGCCGCGTGTGCGTGGTCGACGTCGAGGGGCAGGACGCCCCCGTGCCCGCGTGCACCACGCGCGTGGTCGACGGCATGCAGGTGCAAACGGCCACCGAGCGTGTGCTGAAGTACCGCCGCATGGCCGTTGACCTGCTGATCTCCAACCACGGCCTTGATTCGACCGACTACTGCTTCAGCTGCGTGAAGAACGGCGCCTGCGAGCTGCAGGCCGTGGCGCGCGAGGTGGGCGTTTCGCACCCCACCTTCCCCGTGGAGCAAACCCGCAAGCCGGTGCTGGATTCCAACCCGTTCTTGCGCTTCGACCCCAACCTGTGCATCGCCTGCCAGCGCTGCGTGGGCGCGTGCAACAACGCGGCCGGCAACCATGTGCTGCAAACCGGCAAGCGCGGCGTGCGCACCACCATCCGCGCGCCGTTCGGGCCGAACTGGGATGCCACCATCTGCGAGAGCTGCGGCAACTGCGCGCAGGCGTGCCCGACGGGCGCCCTGGTGGAGAAGCGCCGCGGGCTGTACCGCGAATGGGATACCCACACCGTGCGCACCACCTGCCCGCACTGCGGCGTGGGCTGTCAGCTCGACCTGGTGGTGAAAGGCGACCAGATCGTGGACGTGCAGGCAGCCGACGGCCCGTCCAACGACGGCCTGCTGTGCGTGAAGGGCCGTTCCGGCAGCTTCGACTTCGTGAACTCGCCCGACCGCATCACCACGCCGCTGGTGAAAAACCCCGAGACCGGCGAGTTCGAGCCGGCCGATTGGGATACGGCGCTTGACCTGGTGGCGCGCAAGTTCGCCGAGCTCAAGGAGGAACACGGCGGCGAGAGCATCGCGGCGTTCGCGTGCTCGCGTTCCACCAACGAGGATATCTATCTGTTCCAGAAGATGGCGAGGTGCGCATTCGACAGCCCCAATGTCGATAACTGCGCACGTGTTTGACACGCCCCTACCGTTGCCGGTCTGGCAACTACACTTGGTTCGGGCGCAATGACGAACTCAATCAAAGATGTGTGCGAGGATTCGCAGGTCATCTTGCTGGTGGGCAGCAATCCGGAAGAGGCGCACCCCGTCATGGGCATGCGCCTGCGACAGGCGGTCGAGCGCGGCGCGAAGCTGATCGTGGTGGACCCGCGCGAGATCGGGCTGGCGAAGAAGGCCGACATCCACCTGAAGCTGCGCCCCGGCACGAACGTGGCGTTCGCGAACGGCATGGTGAACGTGCTGATTCGCAAGGGCCTGGTGGACCGCGAGTTCGTGGAGGGTCGCACCGAGGGCTTCGACGAGCTTGCCGCCATGGTGGCCGACTACACCCCCGAGCGCGTGGCCGAGATCTGCGGCATCGACGCGCGCGACCTGGAGGCGGCGGCTGAGATGTACGCGACGGCCGAGCGCGCCCCCATCGTCTACTGCCTTGGCGTGGTGGAGCACTCCACGGGCACCGAGGGCGTTATGGCGCTGTCGAACCTGGCGCTGGCCGCGGGCAAGCTGGGCCGTCCCGGCTGCGGCATCAACCCGCTGCGCGGCCAGAACAACGTGCAGGGCGCATGCGACATGGGCGCGGGGCCTGCGGACTTCACGGGTTATCAGAAGGTGGCCAACCCCGAGATGCGTGCGAAGTTCGAGGCCGCATGGGGCGTCGAGCTGAACCAGGCGGCGGGCCTGAAAGCCACCGAGTGCTTCCCTGCCATGATTGACGGGCGCATCCGCGGCCTGTTCCTGTTCGGCGAGGACCCGGTGCGCACCGACCCGGATACGGGCCACGTCATCCGCGCGCTGGAGTCGCTGGACTTCTTCGTGTGCGAGGAGCTGTTCATGACGGAGACGGCGAAGTACGCCGACGTCATCCTGCCCGGTCGCAGCTATGCGGAGAAGGAGGGCACGTTCACCAACACCGAGCGCCGCGTGCAGCGCGTGCGCAAGGCGGTGGACGGCCCGGCGGGCGCGCGCCTGGACACCGAGGTGTTCGCCGAGATCATGCGCCGCATGGGGTATGACCAACCGGCGCTCACGGGCGCGCAGATCATGGACGAGGTGGCAAGCCTGACGCCGTCGTATGCGGGCATCAGCCATGCGCGCCTGGATTCCGCCGCCGTGGCGGGGCAGGGCCTGCAGTGGCCGTGCACGGGCCCGGATCATCCGGGCACGCGCATCATGCACGAGGGGAAGTTCTCGCGCGGTTTGGGCGGATATTCGCTGGCGCAGTACCGTCCGTCGGCCGAGCAGCCTGATGAGGAATTCCCGCTCATCATGATGACGGGCCGCGTGCTGGCGCAGTACAACGCGCAGGCCATGACGGGCCGCACCGAGGGGCTCAACCAGATCGACGGCACGTCGTTCATCGAGATCAACGACGTGGATGCCGCCGCCGCGGGTATCGCCGACGGCGACCGCGTGCGCGTGAGCAGCCGCCGCGGCGTCATCGAGAGCCAGGCGCGCGTGTCGGGCAAGACCAACCCCGGCGAGGCGTGGATGCCGTTCCACTTCCAGGACGGCAACGCCAACTGGCTGACCAATGCCGCGCTCGACAACATCTCGGCCACGCCGGAGTACAAGGTGTGCGCCGTGAAGGTGGAGAAGGCGTAAGCGGGTCAGGGGCGGATTTCGTCTGTACAACCTGCCGCAACGAAAGAAACTCGTAGGCGTCATTTCGAAGTGCGCGCAAAAAGCGCCGGCTGCAAAACAATTGCGGCCGGCGTTTTTGTGTGCGAAGGGTTGGGGAGGGGGTCGGAAGCGGGTAGCAAAAAATGGCAACTGAGCGCTTTTGGAGTCGATGATGCATGATATTATTACATTGTAATAATATCTATTACAGAAGAGGCTAAGATGTATACAACAGTGAGCGCTCGCCTTGATTCGGACATCAAAGCGCAGGCTGAGCAGATTCTGTCCAAGCTGGGGCTTTCTCACTCAGCAGCTATTTCGGCGCTGTATTCCCAGATTGTTTTACAGCAGGGCTTACCCTTCGCCCTTCGTCTTCCCCAGCAGAACGCGCCGCGAACGGAAGCTGCTTGTGGGATTACCCAAACAATGCGTTCGGCGGTAGAGCAGATAGCCAAGCAATATGGCGTTGAACGCGTCTGGGCGTTTGGGTCTCGTGCGCGCAATGCGGCAAAGGAGGGAAGCGACCTTGACTTGCGTGTCGACAAAGGCGATATGCGAGGGCTTGAAATAGGTGGTTTCGTGTATGATTTGGAGCAACTTATCGGCGTGCCGGTAGATGTTTCTACAACGTCTTCGCTGTCTGAGGATTTCCGTGCGTCCATTAAGAAAGACGAGGTGCTTCTTTATGAACGAGAAAGAAGCTGATGCCATCGCCCACATTGCGATGTACTGCGAGAAAATCAAGCGCGCTCAGGAAAAGTTCTTTCCGACAAAAGACCTGTTCAACGAGGAAGCGCTTTATAGAGACGGCTGCGCGTTCTATGTGCAGCAAATCGGCGAACACGTAAACGACTAATCAGAGGGATTTATTGCCGCGCATGCTGAGATTCCTTGGCATCAAATCAGGGGCTTTCGGAATGTGATAGCCCATGCGTATGGAAATGTTGATGCCGAAATTCTTTGGGAAACTATAACTGAGGATATTCCGCGGTTGGCCGAGTTTTGTATTCATTTGCAAGAAGAGCGCTTGTAAGGAAACAAATATGGAAAACGGTGCGTGTGTGGTTTTCGATGCTGCGCAAGGCGAGTTTGACCCGTACGAGTTATTGGGGTTGTGGGAGCGGTCGGTGCGGGCGACAGTGAGGGGCGTTCATATCCGATTCTGCATATGGCACTGAGACGATAGGGGATTGCCGTGAAAAGTATTTTGGTTATCGCGACGGGCGGGACCATCGCGTCGGCTGAGGAGGGGAGCGGGCTTGCGCCGGCATTGACCGGCGAGCAGCTGGTGGCGTTCGTTCCCGAGGTGGCGCAGGTGTGCCGTGTCGAGGTGTCGCAGGTCATGAACGTGGACAGCACGAACATGCGCCCGCAAGGGTGGCTGGCGATCGCGGGCGAGGTGCGCCGACGCTATGGCGAGTTCGACGGGTTCGTCGTCCTTCACGGCACCGATACGCTGGCGTACACGGCGGCGGGGCTGTCGTACTTGGTGCAGGGCGGCCCGAAGCCCGTGGTGCTGACCGGCTCGCAGCTGCCCATGGGCGACCCCGGCACCGACGGCAAGCGCAATCTGCTCGACGCCGTGCTCGTGGCCTGCGACGATGCCGCCGCGGGCGTGATGGTGGCGTTCGGCGGCAAGGTGATCTCGGGCACGGCGGCCCGCAAGGTGCGCACCCGCAGCTTCGAAGCCTTCGACAGCTTGAACGTGCCCGAACTGGGGTGCGTGCGCGACGGGCAGGTTAAGTGGGCGGATGGCGCTTGCGGTCAGATGGGCACGGCGTCGATTGCGGCGGCAGGTAAACCTGGCGACGCAAGCGAGGGGCGCGCGTGCGCATCAGCCGAATCGCAGATTGCCGGTTCGGCGGGTAAGGCGGAGGCCGATGGCGCGGTTTCGGACGTGCGCTTTTACGATTCCCTTAACCCTCGCGTTGCGGTGCTCAAGCTTACGCCGGGCATGGATGCGCTGGTTATCGACGCGTTGCGCCCCGCGTGCGATGCGCTGGTGGTCGAGGCATTCGGACTGGGCGGCATCCCGGAGTACGACGGCATCACCGACACGCTGCTCGCATGGGTGGACGCCGGGAAAACGCTGGTTATGACCACGCAGTGCCCATACGAGGGCGCTGACCTGAGCGTGTACGAGGTCGGCCGCGCGTTCTGCGACCGCCCGGGCGTGCTCATGGGCGGCGCCGCCACCACCGAGGCGCTGCTGGCGAAGACCATGTGGGCGCTTGCGCAGGCGGCCGACCCCGACGGCATCGTGGACCGCGAGAAACTGGCGGAGGTGTTCGCCAGCTGCTAACGGCGACGTGAACGGCACGCCGGAAAGGCGCGGCATTGCAGAACGGCCCGTTGTGCCTGCGTGGAGCAGGCCAACGGGCGGTTGTCGATTTCGGGGCGTTTTGAGGTTCGTGCTAGCGATGGCTGCTTCGCGCTCTCGCGTTATTTGCGGAAAAATGCAGTTTCCGATGATTCCTATTTCTAAAAAAGTGCGGTTTGGGGCGATTTCTATTTGCGAAAAAGTGCAGGATTCAGCCGATTCTATTTACCGATTCGTGCATTTGCTCTGGTAAAACCGCTGGTGAGCGAGAACTTCATAGCGGGTAAGATGAAGCGCTTGGCGGTGTGAAGGGTGCCGCCGCCAAGCGCCGTTTCGCGCTTTCACTGCCCGGCGCTTTCGCGCCTACTCCTTCGCCGCCTTATCCCAGCAGGTTGGGCAGCAGGTAGAGCAGGGCTACCAGTGCGCAGCCGATGGCGGCCGCGGCGATCCAGATGTGGAACTCGCGGTCCATTTTGGCGCGCTCGGCGGGCGTGGGCTCGCTGGTGTCCTGCACGGCGTTCACGTCAATGGAGCGTGCGCCGTACTTCTTCGCGCACACGGCGTAGATGACCAGGCCCACCACGCAGTAGATCACGCCGGTGACCAGGGCGTCCGTGTCAAGTTGCGTCATCATGACCAGGTAGATGACGATGCTGATCACCGCGCCGGGCACCATGCCGCGCACCTTGAACGGGCGCTTCAGATCGGGCAGCTTGCGGCGCAGGCCCAGGCACGCCACCATGCCGATGACGTAGTAGAACAGGTCGGCGAACAGCGACAGCGACGCGATGTAGTCCAGCGTGCTGGTGGCCACCAGCACCACCGTGAGCACGCCGAGCGTGATGACGGCCACGTAAGGCGTGCGGTACTTCGGGTGCAGCTTGGCGAACACGGCGGGCAGGCTGCCGTCGCGGGCCATGGTGAACAGATAGCGCGGCGGCACCGCGATGGAAGCGTTCAAGGTGGAGAAGTCGCCGCCGAACGCCACGCCCAGCGCCAGCAGCGCAAGCGGCAGGCCCAGGATGCCGGCGCTCATCATGGCCTCGGCGTAGGGCGCGGAGGATTCGGCCACGGCGGCAAGCCCGTCGGCGGGCACGATGCCCACGAGGAACCACTGGAACAGGGCGTTCACCACGAAGATGATGAACGGCGAGAGCATCATGGCGCGGGGGATGTTGATCTGCGGGTGGCGGATCTCCTCGCCCATGGCGCAGCACGTCTCGAAGCCGGCGAAGCACCACCAGATCATGGCCACGGCGGCGATGAATCCGCCGGTGCCAAGGTCGCCCATGAAGTCGGGCGCGGTCACGAAGTTCGGCAGCTGCACGTTGGGGATCATGGTGAGGAACCAGATGGCGGCAACGCCCCAGAAGAAGAACATGAAGCCGTTCTGCAGCTTGCCCGTCAGCTCCACGCCGCGCACGTTGGCGATGATGAACGCGACCAGCGCGATGATGGCGATGACCACGTCGTCGACGGGAAGCTCGATGCCGAACGCCAGGAAGATGGTCTTGAAGTAGTAGCTGAACGCCAGCGCCTCGCCGCCGGTGACGGCAATGAGCGACATGATGAAGTTCCATCCGGCCAGAAAGCCCGCGGGGCGGCCCAGGCCCAGCGACGCGTACTGGTACGTGCCGCCGGCGAAGGGCAGCGCCGCGCCCATCTCGCCGTACATGAGCGCCGGGTAGATGCTGATGAGCGCCGCGAGCGCCGTGGCCAGGACCACGAACGGCCCCATCTCGCCGACGACGTTGCCGCCGGTGGTGAACAGGCCGACGCCGATGACGGTGCCGGCGGTGATGGTGATGGCCTCGCGCAGGCCGAGCGTGCGCTTGAGGCCGACGGCGGGCGCTTGCTGCGCGCCGCCTTCGTTCGGTTGGTTGCCCATGGGCGTTCCTTTCAGCGCGCCGACCGCGCTGGCGGGCCGGCGTGCTGTCGCATGCCCGATACCCATCGGGCATGCGACAGCAGTGCGGATACGATGAAACCACTTTAGCACTCTACCGTACTAAAGCAATAGGGATTTTGGTGGTGAAGAATCGGGAGCGAAGGGGTTTGCGGGCGCGCGGGTGCGGGATGGCAGGTGGGGTGGTGACCTCGCGAGGGTGCTGAGGGGCGCGCGGAGGCAGGCGCGGTTGCCGGCGGGGCCAAGCGTGCGAAAGGCGCGAACGGAGGCGAGTTTTGCCCCGTTCGCGCCTTTTTCGCTTTCCGTCCCCGCCGCTTGCTCCGGCGTCTGCCGTTGTTGCGGCCTGTGCGGCTATTTCGCCAGCTTGGCCACCGCCTGCTCCAAGCGATCGCAGGCTTGCCCGATCAGGGCTTTCGGGCTTGCCAGGTTCATGCGCACGAAGCCCGAGCCCTCGGGGCCGAACATGGTGCCCAGGTCAAGCCACAGCTTCGCATCCTGCTCCACCAGGCGCTTGATGCCGGCGTCGTCCAGGCCCAGGCCCCTGCAGTCCAGCCACGGCAGATAGGTGCTCTCAAGCGGCACCAGGCTCACGCCCGGCATGCGGTCGACCGCTGCCTGCAGCACCGCGAGGTTCCCATCCAGCACCTTTTTGAGCTCGTCGAGCCATTCCTCCCCGCGCTCGTAGCACGCCTGGGCTGCCGTGATGCCGAGCACGCTCGGCTCGTCGTAGCCCGTGCGGTTGCGGGCGCGTTTGAACGCTGCGCGCAGGTCGGGGTCGGGGATGAAGATGTTGGACAGCTGCAGCCCCGCCAGGTTGAACGTCTTGCTGGGCGCCGTGCACACCACGGCGTGGCGCGCGTAGCGCTCGCCGAGCGAGGCGTACGGCACGTGCTTGAAGCCGGGTCGCGCGAAGTCGGCGTGGATCTCGTCGGCCACGACCGTGACGCCGTGGCGCAGGCAGATGTCGCCGATGCGTTGCAGCTCGTCGGCGGTCCAAGCGCGGCCGACGGGGTTGTGCGGGTTGCACAGGATGAACAGCTTCGCGCCCGTCTTCTCCAGCTGGCGCTCGAAGCCCTCGTAGTCCATGGTGTAGCGGCCGTTTTCGCACAAAAGCGGGCTTGTGGCCATTTTGCGGCCGTTGTCCTGGATCATCAGGCGGAAGGGGTAGTACACGGGCGGCTGGATGATCACGTGGTCGCCCGGCTGCGTGAACGCGTTGACGGCCAGCGCTAGGGCGAACACCACGCCCGGCGTCATGACGAGCCACTCGCGCTCGGGGCGCCAGCCGTGACGGCGCTCGAACCAGCTTTGCACCGCTTCGCAATACCCGTCCGTGGCCATGGTGTAGCCGAACACGCCGTGCTGCACGCGCTCGGCGAGCGCCTCGATGGCGGCCGGCGCCGTTTTAAAGTCCATGTCGGCAACCCAAAGCGGCAGGTCGTCGGGGGCGTGCCCGCGGCGGCTCCATGCGTCCCATTTCAGGCACCCCGTGCCGCGGCGGTCGATGATGGTCTCGAAATCGTACTTCGTCATTTCCTTCTCCGTTCAGCTTCCCGCCCTGTGCTACGCGAGCGCCTGGTCAAGGTCGGCCAGCAGGTCCTCCACGTCCTCGATGCCCACCGACAGGCGCAGCAGGCGGTCGTCGATGCCCAGCTTGTCCAGCATGGGCGCGGGGATGGCGCCGTGGGTTTGCACGAGCGGGTAGGTGACCAGGCTTTCGGTGCCGCCCAGGCTTTCGGCGAACAGGATGAGCCTTGTGCGCTCGAGCGTGTCCAGCGCGCGCTGATGCGTGTCGGTCTTGAACGATATCATGGCGCCGAAGCCCGTGGTCTGGCGTTTCGACAGCGCGTAGTCGGGATGGTCGGGGTCGCCCACGTAGAACACGTCCGTGACGTGCGGGTTCGCTTTCAGCGCCTCGCAGATGCGCTTGGCGTTGGCCTCCTGCTGGCGCAGGCGCACGCCCAGCGTCTTCAGGCTGCGCAGCATCAGCCAGCTGTCGAAGGGGCTGAGTTGGTTGCCCTCGCTCATGGTGGCGTTGAACAGCGGCTCGAGCAGGCTGTTGTCGCGCAGCACAAGAAAGCCCGACAGCACGTCGTTGTGGCCGCACAGGTACTTCGTCCCGCTGTACACCACCACGTCGGCGCCCAGTTCGAAGGGCTTTTGGAAGTACATGGTAAGGAAGGTGTTGTCCACGGCCAGCACCGCGCCGCGGCTGTGCGCCAGGTTGGCGAGCGCCTGGATGTCGGCGACCTTCATGGTGGGGTTGGTGGGCGTTTCCAGGAACACCAGGCGGGTGTTGGGCGTGAACGCCGCCTCGGCGGCTTGCAGGTCGGCCAGGTCGACGTAGTCGAATTCCAGCCCGTACTGCGCGTAGATGTTGCTGAACAGGCGGTAGGTGCCGCCGTACAGGTCGTCGCTGACGAGCACGCGGTCGCCTGAGCGCAGCAGCTTCAGCAGCGTGGCGATGGCCGCCATGCCGCTGGAGAACGCCATGCATTTCTTCCCGCCCTCCAAAAGCGCGATGGTGTTCTCGAGCTCCAGGCGCGTGGGGTTGCCGCAACGCGAATAGCAGTAGCCGGTTGATTCGCCCCAGGCGGGGTGCGCGAACGTGGCCGACTGGTACAGCGGGTAGCTGATGGACCCGGTGCGCGCATCGATGCCCTCGTATCCGCGCACGGCGATGGAGTCCGCGTGCCAATCGGCGTGTTTTGCCTGGTCGATGCCCAGCAGGCCGTCGATTTCCTGCGCCATGGCCTCGAAGCTCGAGTCGTTCATGAAGTGGCGTCCCTTCCTTCGCTGTTGTGGTGGCGGTAAGCCATACTAGATTTCTAGGGTTTATTTCCAGGTGGATAGTGTACCGGAGATCGGGTGTCGTGCGCGTGAAACAAGATAGCCCAGATATCCGAATTTTCGAACGATGGTTATCAGGGCCGTTAACGCCGCTTGCGAGCCATCCAACGTTCCGATTCGCTAAAGCGTTGCGTCCAGGTAGAGGATGGCTCGCACATAGATGGCGACGGCGTCTTTCAGGCGTTGGATGCGCACCGCCTCGTCGGGGCCGTGCGCGGCCCCGCGGCCGGGTTGATCGGGGAACGGCCCCGGGACATCGTTGCGTCCGGGGCCGAAGCTTATGGCGCCGGGGATCCAGCGCGCATGTGTGGCGCCGCCCATGGCGTATGGTTCGAGCTGCGTGCCCAACCGATCGTTCACGATATCCGTTAGCGCTTCGACCTGTGGCGACGATGCGTCTATAACGTAACCTTCGCTTTGGTCGGCCACGTGCAGCGAAAAGCCCGCAGCGTCTGCCGCGCTTGCGGCGCGGGCGAGCAGCTCCTGCCCCGTCTCGCTAGCGGGATAGCGCATGTTCACGTGCACGCTCAGCACCCCGTCGGCGAAGCGGGCGCCGGTTGCCACGCACGTCGTGTCGCCGAGTTCGACGTCGTGTCGCGCAACGCCGAACTCCGAGCCGTCGTAGCCCGCGAAGGCGCGTGCGATGAACGCCATCGCCTCGCGCACCTGCGGCGATGCGCCTTCCACCTGCGCCGCCCGTGCCGCTGCCAAGGCCACGGCGTTCACGCCCTGTTGGGGGAACGCCGCGTGTGCCGCATGACCTTCGACCGTTTCGCGCACAAGGCCCGATTCGCCGCGTACGGCGAAGGCGGCCCGGTCGGGAACGGTGTTGTGCGACGCGCCTCCTTCGAATGCCGCAAGCGATCCGTCGTCGAAGCGCCTGGTCAGATCGAAGCTTGCGATGCCCTTCTCCGAATAGCACACGGGGAAGTACGCGTCGGAGACAAGGCTGGCCGCCGGTTTCGAGATGCGCGGCACCAGGTACTTGACGTCCTCCATGCCCCGTTCCTCATCGCAGCCGCCGTACAGCACCACGTCGTGGCGCAGCGGCACGTTCTTCTCCCGCAGGTAGCGCAACGCGAACAGCACCGCCGAGAACGGGCCCTTGTTGTCCGACGAGCCGCGCCCGAACAGCCACCCGTCGCGAACGTAGGGCGAGAAGGGGTCGATGCTCCATCCTTGCAAGCCTGCGGGCACAACGTCCAGATGCGAGAAAAACGCGATGTCCCCGGCCTTGGTCGCAAGGTTGGGGACGGTGCCTGCGTCGTCGACGCCTTCGTCTTGCTGGTCGGCCGCACCGATGGAGGCGCAGGGAAGGCGCGCCTCCATGGCGTAATACGCGTGGTTCTCCCAGGCAAGGCCGTAGCTCTCGACAAGATCGCGCGTCGCGTCGATGACGGCGGCGCACCCGGGGCCGAACGGCTGCGCCGCCTTGGGGTCGAAGGGCTCGCCCACGCTGGGCACGCGCACAAGCCGGCTGACGACATCCACCAGCTCGTCCTCGTGCCCGGCGATCCATGCATCCAGCCCCGCAAGCGCCTCGACCGCCGCATCCCCGCAGCTCATCAGGCGCCGATCTTCGACAAAAGCTCGTCGGAGCGGCGGTCGATCTCCGCCAGCGTATCGGCGGACAGCTTCGCGTCCGCCGCCTTCGCCACGGCGTCGACGTGATGGGGCTTGCGCATGCCCACGATGGGGATGGCCCCCTTCGCGATGGAGTACGCCACGGCCAGCTCCGCCAGCGTCAGCCCCGCCGGGGCCGCCACGTCGCGTTCGAGCCCCTGCGCGAACGCGACCGCCTGGTCAAGCGCCGGCTGGCGCCACAACGCGCCGCCGTCCTTGCGGCTTTCGTCGCGCGAAACGTCGTAGCCCAGGCCGATGGTGCCTGCCAGCAGGCCTTTCTCCAGCGGGGAATAGCCGTGCACCGACAGCTCCTTTTCGCGTGCGAACGGAAGGATATCTTGCTCGGGCCCGCGCTCCAGGATGCTGAAATGCCGCTGGATCATGGCGAGGTTCGCGCCGCGATCGAGGAAGCTTTGCGCATAAGCCGTGTCGCAGTTCGACACGCCCAGCGCGCGGACCTTGCCCTCTTTCACGAACTCCTTGAGCACGTCGATGGTCTCCTCGACGGGGGTGAGGAACGGCGGGCAGGCGGGATTGTGCACGTAATAGATGTCGATGTAATCCGTTTGCAGCAGGCGAAGGCTGCGCTCGAGCTCTTGGCGAATGGTGCGGGCGCTCAAGTTGCGCTTCACCGCGTGGCCGTCCCAGGTGAATCGGTAGCTGCCTTCGTCGTCGTCCCACCACAGGCCGCATTTCGTGCTGATCACGGCCTTGTCGCGCCTGCCTTTCAGTGCTCGGCCGAGCACTTCCTCGCTATGCCCGAAGCCGTACACGGGGGCGGTGTCGAAGAAGTTGATCCCCTGGTCGAGCGCGTGCTGCACGGCCTTGATGGACACTTGGTCGTCGGCATCCGGGTAGCGGAACCCGCCGCCGATGCCCATCGCGCCGAACGTGATGGGGCTTGCTTTGATGCCGGTGGCGCCGATCTCAACGTATTCCATGGCCGTGCCCTAGCCCTGCGCCTTGGCGTCCAGGCGCAGCACGCCGTTGACGCCCACGTTCTCGTCGGAGTGGATCTTGACGATGACCACGCTCGTCACCTTCCCTTCGCCGAAGAACGCGTCGACCGCCTTGCCGACGTTGGCAACCAGCTGGCGCTTCTGCTCGGTGGTCTTATCGGGCGCGGTGTACACGAAAAACGTCAGCTCCGGCTTTTCCTTCTTCGTGAAGCGGCTTGCGGCCAGCGGGTAGAAGTGGATGCTCTTCAGGTTGGACGGCAGGCCGAGCGCGCTGGTCACCGCGTCGCCCACCTTCGCCACGAATTCCTCCTCGTGCTGCTGCTCGACCTGTGCGTTGCCCGTGATGATGACTGTTGCCATGATGGTTACCGTGCCTTTCGCTCGATTCGGCCAGCGTCGCTTCGCTTGACCGTGTTTTTCTTGTTCTTAAAGCCCCACCGCCCACCTGGGCCGATGAGGCGCCCGCTCAAAAGCGGTCGGGTTGCCGCGCGCCGCGATACGTCGCGCGGCGGGATGCGCGCTTAGCGCGTCTTGGCCGCCTTGGCGCCCTTGTAGGTCTCTTGCAGGAAGTCGGAGAACTCCTGGGTATGGAACGCGTTGTCGACGTCCTGCAGCCATTGCGGCGCCGCGTTGCCGACTTCGGGGGTGACCACCAGGATGGTGCCGCCGGCGGCCTCGTAGGCCTCGGGCTCCTCCTTGGCCAGCGCCGTCTCCACCGACAGGTCCGGATCGTTCATCTGATACACCGTGATGGAGGGGGCCACCATGGCGTCCGCGTCGGGCAGCGCGCCCACGCGGCTGCGGGGATCCACCTCCACGATCTCCAGGTTCTTGGGGTTCTCCACGATGTCGAAGGTGGTGGGAAGGTCAACGCCCTCGGTCAGCTTCAGCAAGCCCGCGTTCTCAAGCAGCTTCAGCTCGCGGGCGCGGTTGGCGTTGTCGTTGGCCACAAGGATCTTCGCGCCCTCGGGCAGATCGTCGAGCGTCTTGTGCTTCTTCGACACCAGGATGTCGATGGTGTAGAACACCGCATCGCCGTAGGTCTGCAGGTTCGTGCCCTTCGACTGGTTCCATGCGGTCAAGTACGGCACGTTCTGGAAGTAGTTCGCTTGCACGCTGCCGTCGAGCGTCGCCTCGTTGATGGCGTTGTTGTCGCCGAACACCTTCGGCTCGATGGTGTACTTGTCGGCCAGCTTCTCGGCGATGAAGCGCACGTCGGGCTCCTCACGCGCCAGGCACGCGATCACGATGGTGTCGGGCGCGGCGTCGCCGCTGGATGCGGTCGTCGACGAGCAGCCTGCCAGCAAACCGCCGGAAAGCGCCGTCATCGCGGCTACCGCCGAGATGCTCAAAAACGAACGTCGGGTGAGATATCGATGCTGCATGATAGGGTCCTTCCCCTCTCGTAAGGCTTCCGCCTTGCCGTTAAAACCTTTTTTCGAATGCCGTTTCCCCCGTTGTCGGGCGCGTTCGTTCTGCGGCGCGCGGCCAGGGGGCGATTGCCCGGGCCCGGCGGCGCGCCATGGCGGGTGCGGCTATTTGATGCGCAGGTACAGCTTGTTGCCTGCGAGTTGGATGATCTGCACGAGCACCACCAAGATGAGCACCGTGCTGTACATGATCTCGTCGTTGAAGTTCTGGTAGCCGTACGTCAGGGCGATGGCGCCCAGGCCGCCGGCGCCCACGACGCCCGCCATGGCCGAGCATCCCAGGATCGACACCGTGCCCAGCGTGATGTTGGACACCAGCGAAGGCACCGATTCCCCCACGATGACGTTCCAGGCGATGCGCCAGTTCGGGGCGCCGAACGATTTCGCCGCCTCGATCAGGCCCGGGTCGACTTCGCGGAACGAGCTTTCCAGCAAGCGCGCGATTAGCGGAGCGCAGGCCACGGTGATGGCGAAGATGGCCGCCTTCGGCCCGATGACCGTCCCGAACAGGAAGCGCGACACGGGCATGATGGCGATCATCAGGATGATGAAGGGGAACGAGCGCAGCACGTTGATGACGAAATCGAGCACGCGGTACAGGGGGACGCACGGTCGCAAGCCCTTCGGCGATGTGATGACCAGCACCAACGCCAGTAAAAACCCGATGGCCACCGAGAAGATGAAACCGAACAGCACCATCTCGAGCGTCTGCCAGATACCCGGCACGATGATCCGGTTGATAATCACATCCCAGCTGAATCCCATAGCAACCGCCTACCTTTCCCCGCCGTCAAGGCGTTCCCACGTAGCGGACGGCTCTTTCTCGAAGAAGCCTTCGAGCGCGTCGCGCTGCTCGTCGGGCACCGCCACCACATAGCTGCCGGCCATTTGGCCGCGATACGAATCCAAACCGCCCCAGACCACGCGGAACTGCACGCCCGAGCCGATGGCCAGGCGGGACAGCAGCGTCTCGTCGTCCACGCATTGCGCGATCAGATACGCCGTTTCACCAGGGGCGGCGGTGAACCCGTGCGTTTTGCCGATAACCGGCTCGAGCTTGTCGGAGTGCATGAGGAACAGCTCCTTCACGTCCCCGGTGTAGACGACCGACCCGTGGTCGAGGATGGCGGCTTTGTCGCACACCTCCTTCACTACCGACATGGCATGCGTGACCACCACGATGGTGATGCCCAGCTCGCGGTTGATGTCGCGCAAAAGCTTGAGGATCGAGCGGGTGATGTTGGGGTCCAGGGCGCTGGTGGCCTCGTCGCACAGCAGGATCGAGGGGTTCATGGTAAGCGCACGGGCGATGGCGACGCGCTGCTTCTGGCCGCCGGAAAGCTCGCGTGGGCGCACCTTGCCCTTGTCGGCAAGGCCCACAAGCTCCAAAAGCTCGGCGGTGCGCGCCGCGCGCTTGTCCTTGGGGATGCCGAAGCACTTCATGGGGAAGGCGATGTTCTCTTCGACCGTCTTGCGCTCCAGCAGGCTGAAGTGCTGGAAGATCATGCCCACGTTCTTGCGGAACAGGCGCAGGTCGCGTTCGGAGAGCTTGCCCACGTCGGTGCCGTCGACCTCCAGCTTGCCCTCATCGAACGACTCCAGGCCGTTGATGCAGCGCAAAAGCGTGGATTTCCCGGCGCCGCTGACGCCTACCAAGCCGTAGATCTCGCCGTCCTCGATGGTGATGTCCACGCCTTTGAGCACCGGTGCGTCGCCGTAGCTCTTGCGCAGTCCTTGGATGCTGATCATGACGATCCCTACCTGCGGCCTGCGACTTCGGCTATCTGGCCGAACAGCCAGCTGTCGCGGTCGAGCGGCAGCGTGCAGCCCGGACCGAACACGAACGCGCCGCCGTCGTTTTGCGCAAGCGCGCGCTCGAGCCTGGCGCTTAGACGTTCGCGCACCTCGGCCGCCGTGCCGTCGAAGTCGCGGTGCTGGTCGATGCCGGCGATAAGCACCTTGTCCGTTTTGGCACGCAGCTCCGCGATGGACGCGGCGCCCTCCACCGGGGCCTCGCTTTCCCAGTTCAGCGCGTTGAAGTTGTCGAAGGGGAGCAGGTCGTCGAAGTACAGGCCCGCATCGCCGTGGACGTGCAGCATGTTGAACCATGTGCGGCCGGCAAGCTGATCGTCGGTGCGTTTGACGTAGGGAAGCACGAAGCGTGCGTGCTGCTCGGGCGTGAGCAGCTGCGACGTGCTGAACTTCACGGAGTAGAAGATGCCGTCGATGCCTGCATCGATGAGGCGCTCCAGGAAACGCTCGTTGGTTTCCTGGATGGCTTCGAGCGCGTGCTCGAGTGCGGCCGGGTCCTCCTCTATGAGCTTGAGCACGTAACGCGGATCGAGCGGCGTGCTGAGCTCCTGGACCCAGCTGATGGGGTCGAACAGCGTTGCGAGCACCGGCTTGCGGCCACGATAGTGCTCCACCAAGCGGCGCGCGACCTCGACTTCGCGGTCCAAGATGCCGGTGGTCGGGTCGAGCACGGGCAGCTGCGCGGCATCTTGCGCGCTGGCTATCGGATGGCTGCTGAACGGGCCGTCCCACGACTCGGGGTCTGTCGACCATCGATATCCGGCGCCATAGGCGATGGGCAGGTAGTTGCCATTGACCATGACCTTTACCAGGTCCCAGCGAAGCTCTGCGGTGCTGCGCTCGGTCTCGGCGATGAACTCATCGGGGTCGGCGTCGGCCAGGGGGAAGTGGAACCATCCGGCCACGGGAACCTGGTTGCCAAGGCGCTTCGTCTGCGTTAGCTGCTTCAGCAGGTCATAGCTGTTCGTTCCCGCGTTCTCGGCGACCTCGGCAGCCAAAGCCGACGGCGCGGCGGCGGTGGGGTCGGACAGCCATTCGGCAGGGTTGGCGGCAGGAGCCGGCTGCGCGGGCAACGTCTGGGATGCCGCGGCATGCCCGGTTTGGATGGCCCGATCTGCGTGGTTTTGCTCGTTGGTGGTCATGCGACATTCCTTTCTCGTCTTGTATGCCTGGTAATACTACAGGAATGGTAGGCAATGTAAAGAAGGGAATTTATGCCACGCATATGGGAATACTAGGTAATTGGTTATCGGATGGGATGATAGCGGAGAATCAGGATGGGGAGGGATGGTGCGGCGGCAGCAAGGGGGTATGCGGCAGAAGGGTCTGCAGTGCTGCGCCATAGGCTGATCGCGAACGCGGCTCGAAGCTGGCCCTGTCGCCTTCCCGGGTAGTCGGCGAAGCGGCGGGGCGGGCCTCGGATGTGACGGCTTTGTGTCTTGTGCTTTCCGCATTGCGCCGAAATGCGTCCAAACTCAAAGCAAAGTAGTATGATTTGGCGCCGTAGAACGATAGGTGTTACGAAACAGGCTCTTTGGCGTTGCCCGAAGCGATCCTTCGGCCATCGGCAAGGAGCCCGCAACCAAGAACGATGAATCCGCTCGTCGGCTGCACGCTAACCGCATTGTTGTTAGCCGTGCATGCCCTCGTGCGGATTTTTTTGTTCCCGGTTGCAGGGAGAAGCAGAAGGGAAAACCATGTCGCAAGCAGACGAAACTGCGTCATGCGGGCAGATGGGCGAAGGCGTCGACCGCGCCGCGCAGCTCATGCATCGCATGGACGCCACGCAACCGACGGCTACGTTCAAGAAGGTGATGGCGCTGACCTCGGCCGGCGTGTTCGTGGACGCCATGGACGTCTACCTGGCAGGCGGCGTGAAGAGCACGCTGGCCGAAACCGGGTTCGCCACCAACGAGCAGACCGCCGCGTTTCTGTCGGCAGGCTTTCTGGGCCTGTTCATCGGCTCGCTGATCGCCGGTCTTATCGGCGACAAGCTCGGGCGTCGCAAGGCGTTCCAGTTCAACCTGCTGCTGTTCGGCTTCGCCACCATCTTGGGCGCGCTTTCCCCGAACATGACGTTCATGATAGCCATGCGCTTCTTCGTGGGCTTGGGCCTGGGGTCGGAGTTGGTGACCAGCTTCAGCATGATCAACGAGTTCGCGCCCGTCGCGCGCCGCGGCCGTTGGTGCGCCATCGGCTCGACCATCGCCAACTGCGGCTCGCCCATCGGCATGTTCCTGTGCCTGTTCTTCATCACCATTTGGAGCCCGCTTGGGCAGGAATCGTGGCGTCTGGTGTTCGCGGTCATCGGCGTGGCGGCCATCATCGTGTGCATCGCGCGCCAGGCGATGCCGGAAAGCCCGCGCTGGCTCATCCAGCACGGCCGCTTCGATGAGGCGGAGGGCATCATCTCCCGTATCGAGCGCGAAATGGCGGATGCTGGCATTTCGCCCGCTGAACAGGTGGTATTCGAGAAGAGCGCCATGGATTCCGATGCGCATCTGGCGCGCAACCTGTTCCTGGGCATCGTGGTGGTCATCGGCACGTCGCTGACGCAGTACACCTACACCACCTTCGGCCCGTCCATCCTGAAGAACATCGGCCTGGCCACGCAGACCTCGCTGTTGTCCACCACCATCACCATGCTCGCGGCGCCGCTCGGGGCGCTCATCGGCGCGCTGCTCATCGAGAAGCTCGGCCGCCGCGTCGAGGTTTCCGGCGCGTTCATCTGGGTTGCGGTGTTCGCGTTCGCCTACGCCATGGCGCTCAATGCCGGCTCGACGGCGCTCATCACCGTGCTGGGCTTTTTGATGACCATCGGCTTCTACGTGCTGAACGCGTCGGTGATCAGCGTGTACGTGGGCGAGCTGTTCTCCACCAGGTACCGCTTCCGCGGCGCGGGAATCTCGCAGGGCGCCGGCAAGGCCGTCAACGTGGTCATGCCGTTCGCCGTCACGTGGATTTTGACGAACCTGCAGCCCAACGTCATCTACTTCGGCATCGTGGCCATCGCGCTGGTGGCGGCGGCCGTCACGCTGGCAATCGGCCCCGAGACCAAGTCGCGCCGCTTGGGATAGCGAATCGGCGAGCCGGCGGGTTGGCGGCTGCGTATGCGGCTCGGCTGGTGTGCCGGCGTGCTGGCGGCTGCGTATTCCAACCACTCGTTTAACAAATCCAACCAGTAATTTTACATACCCGAAATTACTCGACGAGGTAGCAGAAGAACTTGTCGAAGCAAGAAGGCTGGTTTCCTAAGTCCTTTGTTGGTTAATGGTCCTTCTAACGGGGAGCGTCCTGTTTTGAGCTGCCACCCATTTCTCGTGTCCAAGAAATGGGTGGCAGCTCATTCATCCTCAGAGCGCTCCTTGTCTTTTGTTTGGGGAGCGGGCATCGCTCGATGCTGTTCCTATTCGATTCGTAGTCTTTTGCGATAGGCACGTGGTGTCGTGCCGTAGGCACGCTTGAACGCGTCAGTGAACGCTCCCTGGTTGCGGTAGCCCGCGCTTTTGGCGATTTCGCTGATTTTGCGGCTTTCATCAAGGAGAAGGCGTCGTCCGTGCTCCAGGCGCCGTGCGCGGATGTAGCTTTGCGGGGTGTCCCCCTGCACATTGCGAAACGCCGATATCATCTTCCCCTCGCTTACATGGGCGATGTCGCACAACGTTTTCGTGCTGAGATCGGATGATAAGTTGTCGTCGATGTAGGAGCAGAGGCACTCGACGCAGTCTCTGTCGCTTATGTTCACGGCATCGGCTGACGTGACCCTTTCGGGAATGCTGCTTGCCAGCAGCGCGAGGCATTCAATCACCTTGGCGTGATAATACGAATCGGCGACCGATGCGGCGGGGTAGGTGATGTCGAGCCCTCGAAGCGCCGAGGGCAAGCCGGGCACGCCCTCCGACGTGGTGAGCCGTCCGATGGCGCGGTGCAGTTTCTTCTCATCGCAGTGCAAGGCATCCGCATAGCGGTGTATCGCTTCAGGGGCTATGGTGATCGACGCCGATGACAGCCGCTTGTCGGGCCCGAACGAGCTTATGTAGGGGCCGCCATCCCAGTCATGTCCCATGAGCTTGCAGTTGGATCCAGCGCACTCAGGCGAGCAATACATGGGCATCGCATGCTCATAGAGGCCGAACCCCAGATAGGGAATAGTCTCTATGACTGCCTCCACGGCGCGTTCGTATGTGATGTCCATCGACACGACGATGGTGTCACGGTCCATGAGGTAGAACCAATAAGAGCCCCTGCCGTATCGGGGGTCGACAAACCATGTCTCGCCGACGCTTCGCACCAGGTCGGCCCGTCCGAATCCGCGCGCGAGCGCTTCCTTCGCGCATACGGTGTGTAGCTGCGAAAGCTGCGTGACGAACATGTCGTAAAGCGGGTTTCCCTTTCCTGCGGCGTAGCTTCCGTTTGATTTTTCGGTAGAACTTGAATTCTTTTCGGCGTAGTTTTCCATCTTCCCGTTCCGTCTTCCGCATTGCCTTATCGAGCGGTATTTTATCGTAAATAGTTATAGATGGCTAACTAGTAGGAAGAAGGACGATGATCGCATGGCTCTTTCGATGGGTGCGCCTTTGCCCTTGAACGCAGTAGCGCAGACGCAGCCTTCGACGTCTGCCAACGCTGCACCGCGTCATCTTGACCCGCGTACGTCGCTTGCGGTTCTGGCGGCGATCAACGTGCAGATGGCGCTTATGCAAAGCCTGTTCGCCGAGATGGGCGTTTTGGCGCTTACCGTTGTCGTGATGGCGTATTGCCGTCGCTTCTCCGCGATCGTGCGCTGGCTTGCCTTCTATGCGCTGTTCGCCGTGACGGCGCAGCTGTTCGTGGCGAGCGGGAACACCCTGCTTTCGCCCTTTGCGGCGTCGCTTCTCATGTACCGCCATGTTTTGCCCGCCTTCATGTTCGCTTTCAACATGATCGCAACCACGCGTCTCGGCGAGCTCGCTTGCGCGCTGCAGGCGATGCGCGTTCCCGCGAACGTGTCGGTTGGCGTGTGCGTGGCATTTCGTTTCCTTCCCACCATGGGACGCGAATTCTCCGCCGTCGCCGATGCTATGAAGACGCGCGGTATCGCGCTCACGCCGAGGTCGGTCGTGCGCCATCCTGCGAAGACCGCCGAACATTTCCTTGTGCCCGTGATCGCGCGTTTGGGCCAGATCGCCGACGAACTGGGGAACGCGGTCGTTGTTCGCGGCGTGGGGGCGAGTGCGCACCGCACCTCGTATTACCGCTTAAGGGTGCGCGCTATCGATGTTGCGTGTCTCATCGCTGCGATGGTGCTCCTTGCGCTTTCCGTTTGCTTTAGAGCGGGGGTGCTCTGATGATGGAAAATGCCGCCGCGGCGAAGGCTTCGCCCTATGCTATCGAGCTCGATGGATGCACGTTTTGCTACAAAGGCGCTTCCCGTCCATCGCTTCGTGACGTTTCGCTGAAGATCCCTCGCGGTCAATGCGTTGTTGTGACTGGGCAGTCAGGATGTGGCAAGACAACGCTTACGCGCCTCGTTAATGCGCTTATTCCTCTTATGTACGAAGGGGACCTTCAAGGTGAGGTGCTTGTTACGGGAAAACCCGTTTCCGCATGGACGATGGGCGAGCTTTCCGCGCATGTCGGGTCGGTGTTCCAGAACCCGCGTAGCCAGTTCGTCAATCTCGACGTGACCTCGGAAATCGCTTTCGGATGCGAGAACTTCGGAATCGATCGCGAGGAAATGGTCGAACGTGTGGCGCAGGCAGCGGCAACGCTCGGTATCGAGGGCCTGCTCGGGCGCGGCACCGAGGCGCTTTCCGGCGGGCAGAAGCAGTCGGTTATCCTGGCATCGGCCTATGCGGTGCATCCTGACATCTTCGTGCTTGATGAGCCGACCGCGTCGCTCGATGTGCATGCGATGCGGAATCTTGCGCGCACGGTTGCGCTTCTGAAGAGTCAGGGGAAGACCGTGCTTATCTCCGAGCATCGCCTGTGGTGGCTTGACGGCATCGCAGACCGCTATGTGGTTTTAGATGATGGCGAAGTCATGGGGGACTGGACGGCGGGAGAATTTCTTGCACTGCCGTTCGAAACGAGAAGTGATATGGGACTGCGCGCCGCCTCTCTCTCGGAAATCGATTCGGTTGTGACAATGCGGTCTTTGAGCGATGCGTCCGATTCGACCGTTTCCGGCTTGCCTTCTTGCGGGAAACCCGTCGTACGTATGAGGGGCGTAGTTGCCGGATATCGCGGTGCGCCTGCGGTCTTGAACGGTCTCGATTTCTGCCTCCTTCCGGGTAGCGTCGTCGGTATCGTGGGGCACAACGGGGCTGGGAAAACGACGTTTGCCCGGTGCATGGCCGGCCTTCTCAAGGAAAAGGCGGGGGCGATCGAGGTCGACGACGTGCCGCTTCGCGCAAGGAAACGGGCGGGGCGCGTGTACCTGGTTATGCAAGAACCGGGAT
>NZ_CAKTVU010000013.1 GCF_934630535.1 uncultured Senegalimassilia sp. | reverse complement strand
GCGGGATGTACGAGACTTGAACTCGCGACCTCCGACGTGACAGGCCGGCGCTCTAACCAACTGAGCTAACACCCCGTTCAGCTGCGAGAAAGTACAATACAGCAGTTAGCGATCCGATGCAAGTACTATTTTCAAAAAATTGCCCCTCCGGCGATATTAAACCCGCAAAGAGTTCGCTCAAGGAGCCGAACCCGCATCGTTGCTCAAGCAGCCTCCCGGCGACCGCCCTATCGTCAACCGCCCCCATCATCGAACGGCCTTGCGGCAGCTATCCCCCGCATGGACGCTGCACAACCCAAGACCCACGCGCACAAGAAAGCCTCCCATCTCTTACTGCGAGAAACGGAAGGCTCCGGAGCGTTCGCGTTCGATCTATTTCGCCCGTTGCGCGATGCGCGTCATGGACAGCACGCGCAGCGGCTGGTCATCGGCGGGCGGTTCGATGGACTGCGTCCACGCATTGTCCACCAGAAACGCCAGCGGGACCTCTTGCTCCTGGCCATCGGGCACGTTCACCTGCTCCAAGCACGCGGCCAGCAGCTTGTCGGGGCGAAGGCTGCCCGTGGGCTTCTGCTCCAAGGTGAACGTCAGCGACGCACCCTCGAGCAGCATCTCCCCCACCAGGAAGTCGGCAACATCGAGCACCTTCTCCTTCTTCTTGCGGATGATGTGCACCTGCGCGGGAACCGGCAGCTGCGCCGGCGCGGCCGACAGCAGCGCGCGATAGGTGCTCAGCGGGAACGCCGCCGAGGCCGCAGGGGCCTTCGGCTCGATGTAGACGCATTCCTTCACCATAAGGTCGGGGACGCTCTCCTTCTGCAGGGCGAGCAGTGCCTCCTCGGGACGCACGTAGCGCAGAAGCTGCAGGTCGACCATCTCGTGCGTGCCGCCGACGCCAACAGGCAGCGCGGCGCCGAACGCGATCTTCATATGCGGGCTGAAGCCCTGCGACACGGCGAAGGGAAGCTGGGCGCGGCGCACGGCGCGCTCGATGGCGCGCGCAACCTCAAGGTGCGACAGCAAAGCCAGGCGGCCCTGCTTGGCGAACGTGATGCGCATGCGGAACGTTTGCTGCTCGGCCATGCTACTCCCCTTTCTGGGCGGTTTGCGAACCGGCGGCGGGCTGACCGCTTGCGGCCTGCTCGGCGTCTACGGGCGCGGCCTCTTCGCCAGCTTGTTGCGGGCGGGCGTTCGAGCCGCCGGCGATGCGCGGCTGCGCCAGCTGGTTGTCGACGCCCAGGCCCGGGCACGCCCCGCATGCGGCGCAGCGCTCGAAGGTGCAGTCCGGCGTGGTCTTCTCCGCCGCAGCCTTCTTGCGCTCATGCGCCAGGAAGCGCGTAGAAACGCCCGTGGAGATGTGCTCCCAGGGCATGACGTAGCCGGTATCGTAGGACGTTTGCGCCACGGCGGCGGGGTCGAGCCCCACCTCGGCGGCCGCATCGTGCCATGCCTGCTCGTTGAAGTGCTCGGTCCATGCGTCGAAGCGCGCGCCATGGCGCCACGCGGATTCCACCCAAGCGGCAGCCGCACGCCCGCCGCGGCTCATGACGGCCTCGACGAAGCTGGTGGACGGGTCGTGCCAGTGCACGTCGATAGCGCGGTACTTCACGCTGCGGCGCAGAAGCGACACGCGGCGTAGGGCCTCTTCCGGGGCGATCTGGCCGTCCCACTGGAACGGCGTCTGGGCCTTCGGCACGAACAGCGCGCACGACACCGACATGCGGATGTTGCCTCGCTGCTCGACCGGCACGGCCTTCTTCGCCCTATCGTAGGCGCGCTGCACCAGGCTGGCTATGCCCTTGATGTCGTCGTCGGTCTCGGTGGGCAGACCGATCATGAAGTACAGCTTGCAGCGACGCCAACCGGCGCCGAACGCCGCGTCCACGGCTCCGAACAGGTCGTCTTCGGTCACCTGCTTGTTGATGACGTCGCGTAGGCGCTGCGTGCCGGCCTCGGGGGCGAAGGTCAGGCCGCCCTTCTTCTGGCCCGCAACCAGGCCCGCCATGTCCACGCCGAAGCTGTCAAGGCGCTGCGAGGGAACGGAGATGCGCACGCCCTTGCCCTGGAACTGCTTGTTCAGGCGCGTGAGGACGTCGGCGATCTGCGAGTGGTCGGTAGAGGACAGCGAGGTCAGGCTGACCTCGTCATAGCCGGTTTGCGCCAAGCCGCACACCACCGAGTTCACGATGTTGTCTGCGGAACGCTCGCGCACGGGGCGGTACATCATGCCTGCCTGGCAGAAGCGGCAGCCACGGGCGCACCCACGCAGCACCTCCACGTTCAAGCGGTCCTGCACCACCTCGGTGAACGGCACGATGCACGGCTCCCAGCCGGGGCTTTCCGCAAACCCTTCGAACACGCGCTTCTGGATGTGCGTAGGAAGGCCCTCTTCGATAGGCTCGATCCAGCTGCCCGCCTGCTGCGCCTGCTCCTCCTCGCGCCAGCGATACAGGCTGGGCACGTAGTAGCCGTCCATGCGCGCGATGGCGCGCAGGATGTCGGCGCGGCCGGCCCCTTCGGCGCGCAGGCGGCGGATGGCCTGCAGGCACTCGGGCAGCGCCTCCTCGCCCTCGCCGATGCTGAAGATGTCGAAGAACGGCGCATAGGGCTCGGGGTTGAACGAGCACGGGCCGCCGCCGATGACGAACAGGTCGTCCTCGCCGCGGTCCTGCGCGTGCAACGGGACGCCCGCCAGGTCAAGCGCCTCGAGCACGTTCGTGGCCACCAGCTCGTGGGACAGCGTGATGCCGAGCGCATCGAACTCGGCCACGGGAGCGCAGCTTTCGATGGAGAACAGCGGCAACCCCTCGGCGCGCATGGTGTCGCAGAACTCCGCAGCCGGCAGGAAGGCGCGCTCGGCCACCATGCCGTCCACGGCGTTCACCACGTTCACCAGGATGCGCAGGGCCTGATTGGCCTGCCCCAGCTCATAGGTATCCGGATACATCATGCAGAAGCGGAAGTCCGCCTCGGGCTTGTACACGCAGCCGAACTCGTGGTTCAGGTAACGCGCCGGTCTTTCGGCGCTGGCAAGCAGCGGCTTGAGCCGCGGCCACAAATCTGTCACTGTTACCCCCTCGGAAACAAGATTAGCGTCGGGAAATGCGGGCGCGCAGACCCGCGGCGGCATCGGTTGCCTTCTGGCGAACGGCTTCCACGGCGGCCGCACCGTTGTCGGCGGCAGCGCCTGCGGCCTGCTTCGCGGCAGCGGCGATCACCTTATCGCGCGCAGCCGAAACGTACTCGGCGAACTTCGCCACCGTAGGCCCGCCTTCGTAGAACTCCACGGCGGCACGGCCCATCGCAAGCGTGCCCGAGTACCCTACCGCGGCCTTCACCGCCCAACCGAGCACCGGCACGGCAGCGGCCAGCTGGCGCGCGACCGCGCGGCAGGCGAACGCACCGCCCACCAGGGCCGCAAGCTCGCGCACGCGCCCAGCGTCGATGGACTGCCCATAGGCCGCCGCGATCTGAAGCAGCATCTTGGCCTGGTTGAGCGTCATGACGGGAAGGTCGGCGCCCGGGATGAGGAACAGCAGCCCCACGCCGGCGTTCTGCACGGCCGTGGCGTTGACCGTTTCCAGCGCCAAGGGACGGCGCACGAACGGAAAGGCCTGCGCGAACGCCAGGCGCTTTGCCCGGCATGCCGCGCACACCCATTGGCCCATGCGCGCATCGAGCGTGGCTCGAGCGTCGTAGATGAGCTCGATGGGCTCGTAGATGCCCACATCGCCGTTTTCCGGAGGCTTGGGCGCGCCCCACGAAGCCGTGATGGCCGGCCCCTGCCCCGCCGCCGTGGACACGTGCTCGTACACCTTCGCCGTGAGCTTGGGCGCCACGATGTCGGCCTCGGGGATGACGCAACCCGACGCCTTGGCGATGGCCCCCACCAGCTGCGGCAGCGTGGTGACCACCATGACGGGCACCCCGGCCTTACGGCAGGCGCGGGCATAGGCGCCCACGTTCTCGTTCAAGCCCGCCACAATGCAGGCCATGTCGTCGCCGGAGCTGGGCGCGAACTCGCGTCCGTCCAGGTAGATGAGCGAAACGCGCGCCGTATCGGAGGCGCTGGCGAACGCTTGGCGCACATGCGCGGCAACGTCGCCCGGGGCCGTCTCGTCAACGTAAACGCTTACCGAGAGCGGCGTGGCGCGGGCGCCCTCGACGTTGACGGCCTCTTCCAACAGCGCGCCGATATCAACAGGAAGCTGCATAGGGCATCCTTTCGCTTAGTGCTGCTTGAGCGTCGCGTTATGGGCCCATACCGAGCCGATCATGCCCAGCATGACGAAGTTCACCACCATAAACGACGATCCGTAGCTCATGAACGGCAACGGGATGCCCGTGATGGGCATCAGGCCGCAGTCCATGCCGATATTCTCCAGGATCTGGAACAACCACATGCCCACAACGCACATCACGATGACCATGCCGAACAGGTCGCCGGAGCTGCGGGCTATACGGAAGCTTATCAAAACCAGCGCAGCATACAAACCGAGCAGCACAAGCGCTCCCAAAAATCCCAGCTCCTCGGCAAGCACGCAGAAGATGAAGTCGGTGGGCGCCTCGGGAAGAAGGCCCAGCGAATGCTGCGTGCCCTGGAACAGGCCCTTGCCGAACAAACCGCCCGAGCCGATGGCCACCTTGGCTTGCTGCAGGTTGTAGCCCTCGTCTGTGGTGGCCGTACCGGACTGGTCCATGAACACCAGCAGGCGGTTGCGCTGGTATTGCTTGAGCAGCTTGTACTCGCCCGTGGAGGACTTGATCACCTCGTCGATGGCGAACACCGCCACCACGGCCGCTACGAGCAACCCCAGCGTGATCAGCAGGTACTTCGGGTTGGCACCGCCCATGACCAGGGCGAACGCCGCGATGCACAGATACACCAGGCCCGTGCCCAGGTCGGGCTGGGTCATGATGCACAGAAACGGCACCATCATGATGCCCAGGGCCTTCACGTACTCGCGCGGATCGTCCAGGTTGCCGCCGTAGCGCGCCATGACCGCGGCATCCATCAAGATGACGGTGATCTTTGCGAACTCGCCGGGCTGGATCTGCATGCCCAGCTTGATCCAGCTTTTCGCGCCCATGCCCGCATCGGTGCCAAGGCCCGGTATGTGCGGCGACATGATGAGCACCACGTTGATGATAAGGAACAGCGTGGTGTAATCCGACAGGCGCCGGTAATCGAAGCGCCACACCAAGATCATGAATACAAGGCCCACGGCAACGCCGCCGAGCTGGCGGCTGTACTGGTAATCGCCGTCAGCGCGGACTGCGGAATACACGATGATCAGTCCGTATCCCACCAGCAACGTGACCACGATGGCAAGCGGCAGGTGCAGCCACGGAAGACGACGCGGCTTGGATGCAGCTGTTGCCGCCGCATTGGGGCGGCGAAGCGAATCAATTTGCGGTAACTGCGCCACAGCACCCTCCTTCCGTTAGTCCGAACGTCCGCTCGACGTGCCCTTGCCGGCGCCGGCCTCCGACTTGCCCGACGAACCCGCGATATCGCCGACTTCCCCATCCGAGACGTTGGTCGACGAAAGCGCCGCGGCCATGACCTGCGCACCGATCGGCGCCGCCACCGACGAACCGCCGCCGCCGTGCTCGACGACGCAGGCGAGCACGTACTTCGGGTCGTCATAGGGGGCGTAGCAGGCGAACCATGCCGTGTCCTCCATATCAGTGTATTCGGCCGTACCGGTTTTGCACGCAACCGTATCCGGGTCGATACCTTGATCGTTGAACAGCTTGGCGATCTCGTCGTTGTCGGCGGTCACGCCACGCAGCGCGTTGCGAACCACGGCAAGGTCGGCCATAGAGACGTCAGGCGTGTCCAGAACCTGCGGCTGATACGTAAGCGCCACGTCGCCGGCGGCGTTTCGCACCTCTTTAAGAAGATGCGGCTTAACGATGTTTCCCGACGCGATGGCGCCGTAAGCGACCGCGATCTCCATGGGCGTGACAAGCACGTAGCCCTGGCCGATGCACATGTTCGTGTAGTCGCCGCCCTTCCACTGGGCGTCTTCGGGCGTATCGCGGAAGTACTCCTGCTTCCATTCGGGCGTGGGAATGCGACCCGAGGTTTCGCCGTTAAGGTCGATGCCGGTGGTCTGATCCAAACGGTAGCGCTTCAGGAAATCCTGCAAAAGCGTTGCCGATTTGCCCTTGTTCGCCGCGGCATCCCAGAACTTGTAGCCGATGTCGTAATACACGGTGTCGCAGGAGTTCACGATGCCCCCGCGGAAGTCGAGCGTACCATGGCCCTGCTTCTTCCAGCACTTCTGCACATCGCCCGATCCGAAGCCGTCCCAACTGCCGGTGCAGTCCCAGGTTTCGGTTGCCGTTGCCATGCCGTTTTCAAGCGCCGCCAAACCGGTGAACGTTTTATACGTGGACGCAGCCGGATAGGTGCCCTGGATGGCACGGTTGAGCAGCGGGCTGAACGCGGCGGAAGATTGCAACAGGTCGAGCTCGTCTTGTGTGATGCCGCCAACGAACGTGGAGGGCGTGAACGTGGGATAGCTGGAAAGCGCCACGATGCTGCCGTCGGTGACGTCCATGACCACCACCGCGCCGCCCGTGCCCTTGCCCGAGCCGATGGCGCCGCCATCGGGGCAGATCATATCGGCAAGCGCCTTGTCCGCCACGTATTGCACGTGCGACTTCAGGGTGGTATGCACGTCCGAGCCCTTGACGGGCTGCGTTTCGCTGACCACTTCCACCACGTTGCCCTGCGCGTCGGCCATGACCTTGCGCTCGCCGTGATCGCCAGCGAGCAGGTTGTCGTACATCTGCTCAATACCGCTGCGGCCCACCGAGTCGCCCAGCTCAAGATCGCGGCCCTCGGCCACGCTTGCGATGTCGTCGCTGGTCACGCTACCGGTATAGCCCACCGCATGCGCCGCAAGGGCGCCATGGGGGTAATCACGAACCGTGCGGGTTTGCACGGTGATGCCCGGGAACGCGTCGGCATGCTCGGCGATGAAGGCGACGTTGCGCATGCTGGCGTCGCTTGCCACCACCCGCTGACTTTGCGCGCCGCTGGTAGCGTCGGCGATGCGCTTGCGCACGATGCCGGTCGGGACGCCCAACACCGTGGACAGGCGTGCGACCACGTCGTGGTCGTTGGCAACGTCGGGCTCGGCGAGAACCGTGAGCGACGTGCGGTTCTTCACGATGACGTTACCGTCGGCGTCGAGGATGTAACCGCGCGGCGCGGGAGTGTACACCGTGGTGTACTGGTTGTCCTCGGATTCCTTCTTGAACGAGGCGCCGGCAAGCACCTGCATGCTCCACAACTTCGTGGCAAGGGTGCCGAAGATCAAGCCGGCCACAACGCCCATGGCGGTGAAACGGTTTTTCAGGTTATCGCCGGGGTTGGCCACCGGTTGAGCGGGCGTACCGCCGCGGGCGACGCCGCCGGCCGGCACGCGATGCGAATCGGGAAGCGAGCTGATCACGCCCACCGACTGGATAGAGCGGACGTCGCGCTTGACGCTGACGTTCTCGGTTTTCCGGCCGCGAAGCACCACGTAAACCGCCACCAAGATGGCAGCGACCACCAAAAGGGCCACGAAGCCGGCTACGATAGCTGCGAACATGCGCGCCCCCTATCGCAGTTTCGGCGTGCGCAGACCGCGGTCCTGGGCGCCGGAGGCAAGCAGCCGCGCCATGACGAAGTAGACCACCAGGCCCACGGCGCAGTCGTACAGCGCGCACGGAAGGGCGCGGGTGAACAGCACCTCCAGGGGATTGGCGGCAAGCCCGCATGCCATGAGCAGCATGCCGTAGGAAAGCTCGGCTAGAAGCGCGCAAGCCGTGAAGATGGCAAGCGGCATGAACAGCGTGTCGTTATCCATGAGCGAGAACACGCGCGATGCCAAAAAGCATGCGATGACCAGCAGAAGCGCCATACCGCCCACCGGGCCCGTGCCCGTGAGGTCATACAGAAGGCCCATGATAAACGGCAGCACCGGACCCGCCTCCGTGGGGATGACGATGGCCACGACCAGGGCATAAGCCAACAGGAAGTTCGGCTGCGCCGAAAACAGCGCCACGGCCGGGGCCAAGGCGATCTGCAGCACGAACGCCACGATAGCGCCCACCACCAGCACCAGGTTGTTCTTCTCGCCCATGGCTAGTGCCCCCCTTCGTTGGATGAATTGCCGTTGCCGGAGTTAGTAGAGCTGCTCGAGCTCGACGAGGAGCTACTAGAGCTGCTAGAAGCAGTCGAGCTGCTCGAGGAGCTGCTGGAATCCGAATCGTCGTCATCGGAGGCGCCCACGCTGGAGACCACGAGCACGTCCTCGAGCGTGTCGATGGAATCGTTCGGGGAGACCACGATGCGGCGGCTGGTATCGCCTTGCTGGGCATCCACCTTCACCACCGTGCCGATAATGAGCCCGCGCGCATAGCTTCCGCCCAAACCCGAGGTGACGATGACGTCGCCGACGTTCACCTCGGCGTCGGCGTCCAAATCCTCCAGGTACAGAAGGCCCACCAGGCTGCCGCGCAGGATGCCCTCGGCACGGCTGGACTGCACCATGGCCGCGGCGCCGGATTGCGGGTCGGTGAGCAGGCGCACCGTTGCGGTGCTGCCGCTGCACGAGACCACCTGGCCCACCACGCCGGAGGTCCCGATGACCGTCTGGCCGGTGGAGATGCCCTCGTTGGCGCCCTTGTTGATGATGACCGTCTGGCTCCAGGCCTCGGAGCTTCGGCCGATGACGCGCGCGCCCGTGCCCTCGATCTGGTAGTTGTCCTTCAGGTCGAGCAGCTTCTGCAGGCGCTGCGCCTCCTGCTTGTACTCCTCCATCTGGGCATACTGCTGCTCAAGCTGGCTGTTGTACTCGCGCAAGCCCGTCAGGGTGTTCTGGTCGGCCGTGATGTTCTCCATGGTGTCGCCCACCGTGGAGGTTGCCGCCTCCACCGAGCCGCCCACGATGCGCAGCGGGCTGACGGCACCCGACACGGCGGACTGCAGCGTATGCAGCGGACCGGCCGAGCCCTCGCGACCGTAAGCCGTGATCATGATGATGCTGGCCACGATCAAGCCTATAAGCAGCGCTCGGCGCATAAGCGCCGAGCTTTGTTGTTGAAAATTAAGAGCCATAACGTTGAGGCTGTCCTATTTCGATCGCATGAGCGTCTGCTTGAGCGCCTGCGGGGTTTCGAGAACCTTCAGGCAGCCCATGACCACGTTCGTCAAAGCCGTTTCGCTCACCCACACGGGGATTTCCAGCTTATCGGTAAGGTAGCGGTCCAGGCCGGAAAGCAGGCCGCCGCCGCCGGTGAGCAGGATGCCGTTCTGGATGATGTCCGACGCCAGGTCGGGGTTGGTCTTCTTGAACGTCTCCTTGATGTGCACCACCATCTCCTCGCACGGGGCGATGAGGGCCTGGCGGACATCCTCGGACTGGATGGTGACTTCCTTGGGCTGCTCGGTGATGACGTCCTGGCCGGAGATGATCATGTCGCGCTCGCGGCCGTCTTCAAACGGCAGGATGGAGCCGATCTTGATCTTGATGATCTCGGCGGTGCGCTCGCCGATCTTGATGCCCAGAAGGTCGCGCAGGTGCATGGCGATGGCCTCGTCCATGCGGTTGCCGGCCAAGCGCAGGCTGGAAGACGTGACGATACCGCCCAAGGAGATGACGGCCACCTCGGTGGTGCCGCCGCCGATGTCGACGACCATGGAGCCGGTAGGCTCGGTGACGGGCAGGTCGGCGCCCATGGCAGCGGCCATAGGCTCCTCGATCAGGTACGCCTGGCGGGCACCCGCCTGCACGGCGGCCTCAAACACGGCGCGCTTCTCAACGGAGGTGGCGCCGCAAGGGATGCAGATGACGATGCGGGGCTTGGCCTGCCACGGATACTTGCGCGGCGCGGCCTTGTTGATGAATGCGCTGATCATAGCCTCGGTGACGTCGTAATCGGCCACCACGCCGTCATGTAGCGGGTGCTCGGCCGAGAACGCGTCGGGCGTATGGTTGATCATGTTCTTCGCCTCGTGGCCGACGGCCAGGACGCGATGGGTGCTTTTCTCGATTGCGACGACGGAAGGCTCGTTGACGACGATGCCTTCGCCGGGAATGGCGACCAGGGTATTCGCGGTGCCGAGGTCGATGGCCATGTCGCACGACATCTGGCCAGTAAGACCCGAGAAGAAATCCAAGAATGACATGTAGGCAAACCCCTTGTGCTACGTTTCTAGTGAAACCAGATTCTAGCACAGGCGATTTCGCCCGGTTTCCCTGCGCATGGAAATCCATCAGGGGTACGCATTAGGGAAAGGCACGGAAACCCCCTGTGTCATACCGTACATCAGCGCCAAACCGACAAGCACCGTGCAAATCGCGTTCAAAGCATCGTGGATGCCGAAAGCGCGAAGGAACCAGAGAGAAGTATTCCATCACCACGAGCAGCATAGATGCGCTGCACAACGCCGCAGACGCTTTGAACAGTGCCGTCATCGCGATCATTGCTCTTCGCTCGCAAACAAATGACGCGGCCAAGCGCCATCGGGCACCGGTTTATGATTGTAGGGATTCCAGGCTCGCGCTTCCAATCCCGGATAGCAATGCTTGAACAGATGATAGCCGCAAGACGCCGACATAAGGTTTGTGGTGCACCGGCAAATACTCCCATCTTTCCAAATCCGCCAAGATGCGGTAAAAGCGAAATCTTCCCCTAGAAGACCAGCGAAATATTCACGCGCCGTTTCGCCGGCCACATAAGGCCGAGAGGCCGCAACATCGCGTCGTTCATCGTAGAAGTTCGCTTCCGCCTCAACACCCTTTTCGGGAGCTCCTTTCGTGTCATAGACGTGCTCGGGGCAGGTGACCAGCACGCTTTTTTGGCCGAACATGCCGCACCAATGCGTAGCCAACGTGATGAAGTCAAGCGGTGAAAAGCGGCTGTTCGCCACCAAGAACACCTCGGCATCCGCCTCTGCGGCATCGGTAGCGCCGGATGCTGCGGCGAACCTCCCCCGCGCTCTGCAATGCACAAGCCCCGATTTCCGGATCTCCGTGCGAAGCAACTGCCTTTGCTCGCAGGCACGCCACGCCGATTGCCCCGGCACCGCCGCCGTTATGAACAAGCAGTCCGTGCGATTGAGACACTCGCTCATTCGGTCCTGCCCGTCTTGCGGCTTCTCGGCCAAACCCAGACCTGCTACAACGCTCGGGGCGTATTCCGAGCGCAATGCGTCCATGCGATTCTCCGCACTTATCCGCTGCGTCAAGGCAATGGCCGCATTCGCCACCGCCCCAACGTCGATGTTCCCCTTCAAATATTCGCTTACGGGTTTGAGCAGGCGGTATTTACCGGATAATGGACGGTTGCAATAAGCCGCGTTCAGCATGTCGTGCATGCCGAAACCATCATCGAATATATACGGCTCGCCATTACCGGAATCTTCAACCACGTACCCGTACCCATCTATATACTCTGCCCCGCCTTGAGCAAGATAGCGCGCGAGATTCTTGTCGGCAGCCTTGATGCGTTCCTCGCTCGATTCTAAAGACAGATTTTCGCGACGCTTCTCCTCGGTTCCCCACAAGCGTACCTCGGTCAGCACATACGGCGCACCGCCGTAGTGCCAGTCGAACAGGATATCGCCCGCATGAAACGGCAAGGGGAACTTGAAGAGCATCTCGCAAAAGGCCATGTCAAGGTTAACCTCATCGTCGGAAAGCCCACTGCGACAATCAAGCCTCAAAACCTCGCCGGCAGCATTGATGCTGCATTCATCTTCACCGAGACCGTCTCCATCATCTATTCGGCGCTTGACGATATAGCGCTCGTACACATCGTCTTGAAACGAACCGCCCGGGCACATTTCAGGGCAGCATCCATCATGCGAACCAGCAAGGCACCTGCTCTCTCGCGCATCCTCGACAACCGCCGTCACACAACGCTCGAACGTGCCATACAGCCCCCAGCTCTGATCTTCTGCACGCTGACAGGCTCGAAGGCCGGGAATGAACAGGCACCCACCCGGCTTTTTGAAGTTCTCAAGCAAGCGTTTCTGCAATGCTATATAGCGATGCAGAAACTCATGGAAATCAGAGATTTCAATCTCAAGACGCTTTGTCTGGTACCCGCAATTCGGCATGGTGGCGATAATCTGCTCCCACGCCGCAAAACGCTCTTGAAGCGTTGCATCGTGGCAGTGCCACACCAAAAACGCCGCTTCAGGCGTGCTTGGCTGGTACCCGATATCGCGCATATGCTGGCGAACATCGGGCGAGCCAACGAAACGAAGGATGTCGATCGTCATGATCCCAACCTCTTTCAATTAAGGAAAGTCGTTATGTTGGGAATGTTATAGGCAGAAGTAATATCAACGGTACCAATAATGGTGCTTTGTGAGAATAGGTGCCGCTAATTCCTTTTACCGTAAAACGTTACAACAGCTATGCGCAAGCAATCTCTTGCTTATGGTTTCTTAGAACCGCAGCAAGCTCGTCGTTGCTTTTACCACTTGCGGCAGCGGCTAGCACCCATGCATACAAGCCGCTGCAAACAGGTTCGTTGGCGTCTTCAAAATCAAGCGTGAAACCGGCTAACTGCAGAATAGAAAGCGCGGACACAAGCGTAGTGCGTTTGTTTCCGTCCGGGAAAATATGATCTTTAGCTTAATGGACCGCGAAAACGGTGACTTGCTCGAAAAAGTCAGAAAAATGCTGCTCTGGCCTCGCACCATATACCGTGCAGAAGGCAGATACAACCACGGACAGAACGCGGCTTGTAATTTCCTCCTGCCTTTCGTTCGAAAGCTCAGGAGCAAACCCACGCTTCGCAACAAGACCATCATGGATTGACACGACAGCAGAGGACAGCGCCTCTTCCTGCCCATCGAAGCACAACGGAGCTTCCGCACGCGCCCGCAACGACATCACGCGTCCTCCAACAGCCGAAGCGTATTGCCCCACCGCGCCTCAACATCACGCACTGTAGATTCTATCGTTGCAGCAAAATCAGACCCCGCAGCGCATTCAACCGGTGAGGTTGCGCTGGCAGCCATACCCTTATCATCATTGACGGGAACAAGCCCTTCCGCCCTTGTACCCTGCTCGTCCATACGCTCTACTCCTCCCCGTGGTTCACGCTGTATGCGCACCTTAAGTCCTCGAGCAAAAGCCTATTTGCCTCTAAAACGATATTGGCTAAACCAGGGATTTCCGCAAACGCGGATTGCGCGTGCGCAGCCACACCCGTTGCAATGCGCTTAACCACATCAAGAGCCTTATCAACCGCAAGCCCATTCTGACGCGCAAGCGCTTCCCAATCAGATAATGTGATCTCATTCGTGAACCACACGTCGTTTACCGACATAGCAAGCATAGCAAGCGCTTTGGAATATTGCGACCAATACCAAGTTGCTAGGCCGTCGCATAAAGGCGACAGCTTCACCTTTTCGACCTCAAGTAGCAGGCTGTAATTCTTCGTATGGGCACCGGCATTGCAAACCATCACGTTGAAGGCGAATTGCGCAAGCCAGTCATATCAAAGCGAACACGTTGGGTCTACGTGCTTCAGCATCGCAATAACCGTTTCAGTTTCCACGTCATATTTCACATCGCGAGACACACCGAGACTTTGCGTGAAGTCTTCGACACGCAAACGCTCAGCAAGTCCATCCGGGGCGAATCGCCTATCGAAACGCGGCGTGATAAACGCGCTACTGTCGCCAACGTTTACAACCGAAAACGCTTCAGCGATACCATTCTTCCAAGTCGCGCGATTCCGCGTAGTCCCAGGTGATCTCTCTAGGAGGATTCGAAACCTGCCGATAGGCCTCCCACATAAGCTGTGCGATCTTCATAAACGGCAGAAGGCCGCATTCCCCGCCAAAAGCCGGAACCACGATTTGCGTGCGCGCTGTGCGCAGCGCTTCCATAAGAGAAGTCCTCATGCACTGATAGGCAACCATAGGGTCGACTATGCGGCTAGGAACGCGCATAGTCGGGGTATATATGAGCAGCACGTCCTCACGCCCAGGAATGGGAATTGAAAAACTCGTAGCAACCGGTTGCTCTCCGCAGAATCGCTCCAGAATGCATTCTCGCACCTTCACGGCTAGATCGCGCCCGAACGAATCGATTATCGCTTTGTCGAAGCCACCGTCCATCAAACCATACGAATTCGCTGGCGAGACAACAGCATCGATCTCAGGGTGCTGTTGGATAAACGCCCTAAAATCCGTGCAATATACGACAACACCATCATAGCCCCTGAAAGCGACTTTCCAAGCTTCCGCCATTCCGGCGCTGTTCGTCACTAGATGCAGCATTATTTCTTGCATGACTACCCCTTCCCTTACGCTACATTGTTTCAAGCGCCTTAGCGCCTGCTACCGCGTCTGCCGGTTGCCTTCAGGTTCCAAATAGGCTTAAGGCAGTGCACGATTTGAGCCGTAGGCTCCATCAGACGCATGATCATTTCCGCAGCCTTATATGCTTCCGGCGATTCATCCAGTGTTCCGTCGCAGGCGCTTGGGCTATAAATGCCGGCGTCCTTCATTTCTTGTACAAACGCTTCCGCATCAAGCGTTGCGAACGCCTGTGCACGGCTCATAGCACGACCGGCACCGTGCGGCGCCGAGCAATTCCAATCCTCGTTGCCCTTGCCTGTGGCAATAACGGCTCCGTCGCGCATGTTGAAGGGGATAAACACCGTTTCCCCAGTTTGAGCGCTGATTGCGCCTTTGCGAATAACCCCGTCATCCGAAATGTAATTGTGCATGGTGGTGAAACCCGTACCGTCAACGCGAATACCCGTGCGCTCAAGAATCTGCGCGATGATTGCTTCGCGGTTCCTGTTGGCAAACTGCTGGCAATTGTGCATATCGGCAAGGTATTCAAGCGTGTAATCACCCTCAAGGTACTTAAGCTCCTCGGGAACCTCGTCTTTGCAAAGCGCCTGCGCCAGAGCTTGGTGATGTTCCGCAACCTGCTTGCCAAGGTTGCGCGAACCGGTGTGGACAACCAGGTATTGCGCGCCCTCTTCGTCCTCGTCAAGCTCGATAAAGTGATTGCCGCCGCCAAGCGTGCCCAGCGAGCGCTCCACGCGCCGCTTCCCTTCAAGCCACTTGCAGGCGTCCATGCCGAAATCGGACAGTTCGCACACCGGGTCGCGGTGAATCTTGAAGCCAGTAGGCACGGCACGCTTAACGTCGCGGTTGAACTGGATAAGATCTGCATGGTCGATATGCTCGGCAAGCTTGATGCAGAACATGCCGCACCCGATATCCACGCCCACCAGATTGGGAATCACTTTATCGTTCAGCTTAGCGGTAAACCCGATAACGCATCCTTTGCCTCTGTGCGCGTCAGGCATAATGCGAATCTTGGCGCCCTCGAACGCCGGGCATGCCACAATCTCGTCGATTTGCTCCTGCGCGGAATCCTCTATGTTCTCGGCAAAAATCTTTACATCGGCCATACACTCTCCTTTCTGATGGTCTATGCCTTGCAGAGCAGATGATATGGAGAACGCAGATTGCAAAAGGGTCAATAATGGGACCCGCGGTGTTCGGACCCTTTATTGATCCCAGGTCAACATAAGTCCTTCGTACAATCAGACCAGCGAACTGCACCAATCCGGAACAAAGAGGGCTGACGTCATGGACATCTACCGTTTCATCGATTCCCGCGACATCCGAGAGCACCTTAGGAAGCTCGGTTACCGGTTCACCACACCTGAAGCGGCGTTTTTGGTGTGGCACTGCCATGCTGCCACGCTTGACGAGAAGATCACCGCATGGCGGGAAATCATCGACACCATGCCGAACTGCTCCATAGGCCCACGCCGGCTCGGGCTTGATATTCCCGATTTTCACGAGTTCCTTCGACGGTATATCAACTTGCAAATGCGTTATCTGAAGCAGTTTAGGGATGCAACAGGCGGAGTTTACTCGTGGAGGGCCCTATTTGGATGTCGGAAAGAAAACGTCAGCTCGACCGTTTACGCCAGCTATTGTCGCTGCCTTGATGCAGCAAAAGATTGGGCAGCCGACGACGATGGTTGTACTGGATTTATCATTTCGAAAAATCTTATTGACACTGATCAAAAACGCAGCTGGGCGGACAGCGTTCGCTTCAACCGCAAGAGCCAAATCGTTGACGTCCATTGCTTTGATGCGTACGAGGAAGACTCCGACCTTTCCATAATGTTTACCTGCATGTGGTTCGCCTTTCCTACACCGTTTCACGCCGGCGACATCGTGCGCGATATCCACAACCCCGACCGCCCGCACGTTCTCGCCGATTTGTGCACCTGGACATCGAAAAACGCGCGTGAAGAACTCCCGCAAAGCGAAATGCCACGAGGCGCGGAGTTTTACGACCATATCGTCTCATTGCTTGAAGCAGAAGGCGATATAACCGACATGTCGTGGAGCGGTTACGCCATGCAAGAGAGCGGCGAAGAAGCCGGGGTCATCCTTGTTGACGGCCACGGCAGTCAAGGCAACTACCTGGACCTAGAATTCGCCTGCAAGCCCCTACCCGACCGCTATCGCCCTCTTGAGGTTGTGGGCGCTTACTTCAAAGAACGCCGAACGGGAGAACCGGTAGCCATAGACGACATGCTGAACAGCTACATAACGCTCATAGCGAAAGGCGCTCGCGAGCAGCGCGCAACAAACTAGCCGCCAATCTCCGTCGAAAGGCATAGTCATGGACATCTACCGTTTCATCGATTCCCGCGACATTCGGGAACACCTCGGGACGATCAACTATCAGTTCACCACACCTGAAGCGGCGTTTTTGGTGTGGCACTGCCATACGGCCACGATAGACGAAAAAATCGCGGCGTGGTGGGAAATCATCAGCACCATGCCGAACTGCTCCATGGATGCACGCCGTTGCTGGCATGGGCAAGGCATTCCTGACTTTCACGATTTTCTCCGGCGATATATCGCTTTGCAAAACCGCTGCGTACAAAAGTTCAAAAACGGCGGCGATGTAGTTTACCGGTGGAAGGAAACACACGGAAACGAGCGCTCTGAAGTTGACCCGCACGTCTACATCATGTACGAGCAGTGCTTCGGCAAAGCCATGGAATGGATGGCCAAATGCGAAGGAAACGAAACCTGCAACGAAGACCATTTGGGATTCATTATCGAGAAACTGCTCGTCGACTCAAGCGAAGAGCAACAAGCCGACTGCCTGCTTTTCAATCACCGCGGGCAGATAACTGCCATAAGCTGCGTTTGCGACAATGAAGAAAATGCATCGCTGGACAATACGTTCAACGGCATGTTTTTCGCCTTTCCCACGCCGTTTCATGTCGGCGACATCGTATGCAACGTCGATGAGCCGAACGACCCGTTTGTGCTTAGCACCATGAAAACGTGGGGCGCAAAGCAAGCGAGCGACGAGTTCCCGCAAAAAACAGCAAAAGAAGCCGCAGCCTATGACCGTTTGCTAGCAGAGCACGAGAAAGACGGCGACATCAGCGACATGATGTGCTACGGGTACAGCATGTGGGACCAGCGCGAAAACGGAGGGCTATTCGTCGCTTACGTTGATGGGGTCGACTACCTTGATATCGAACTAGCCCGCAACCCCCTCGAAGGGACCCATCAACCCCTTAAAGCCATCAGCTATTACTTCAAGCAATGCAGAGCGGGCAAGCCTATCCTCATAGACACCCTTCTGAACAGTTACACCGCGTTAGTAAGCAAAGCCCTTCACGAATCCACGCGTTCCTGGGTAGAAAGTTCCATCGGTTACCGATGGATAGACGACCTGACCATCCTGTCAAGCAATCCAAATGACTAAGAAACCAACGGCTGTCCCGGGAGCGGATCCCAGGACAGCTGTTCTTTAGAACCCCGGCGCGGTTTCCACGAGCCATTGCTCGTAAGCTCGCTGCATCACTGCAGCTTTATCTTTCTTGTTGCGGCAGCTCTCCTGCTGTTCACGCGCGCGTTCGAACAGCTGGCTTTGCTCGAACGCGCTCGTATTCCATGCGCCTGCGCGGACGCGTGCCCACACCGCGTCGATAAGCCATTCAAGCTCACGAACCTCCTCGGCTGTTGCCGTAGCCATGAACGGCTTGCTCAACTCACCCGTCTTCTTATCAGGCTCAACGTAGTAGTCCCCCATGGCCTCCACCGTGTAGCCTTCGAATTCCGCAGACGATTCCACCAGCAGTTTGTAGAACTTCAGTTGACGCTCGTACTTCGTGGGCACCTCGTGCTTTAGGCCTGTTTTGTAATCGACGATGCGTACCGTTCTCGCCGCATCATCAACCAGCAGCAAGTCTTGAATACCGTATATGGGCGACCCCGCCGCCGTGGCGGCGTGCAAACGAGCCTCTGCAACGCAACGGCAACCGGCAACGTGTCCCACAAGCCACGGCACAAACGTTTCGCATATGGCATCAAAGCGTTCGAGATATTGGGAAACCTCCCCCACAGGGAAATCCAAGTTCGCGATATTTACCCTATGAGCTGCAATAACTTGGTTAAGGGAGCGCTGGGCTGCGCCAAGGGTCATGTTCGAAACATCTTCGAGCATGGCATGCACTTCAGTGCCGAACTCGGTTGTGATGTTAGGCATACTGGGCAAACGAACGACCTCGCGCTCGGGAAACGTTGCGCTATTAGCGCACCCAGGCTCATATGTCACGAAAGCATTGAGCTTCGAAGCAGTAAGCCAGCAAACGTCTTCTTCCGCACTTAACAACGCGGCAAGCTGGGGCGTATCCAGCTTATAGCTCGCGCGCCAATCGCACTCGATTGCCGCATCCAGGCACTCGGGCTCCGGAGGGACATGTTCAGTCGAAACCTCGCCGACAAGCTCCTGCAGCGTCTGGCCCGCAGCACGGAACAGCAGCAGATGACGCCGGGCCCTGGTCAGGGCAACGAACAGCAGGCGGCGCGCATCGTCTTCATCTTTGGTGTCGCCGATTAGCAGGTTATCCGGATACAGCCCACCGCCCGCTGCGCCTTTATGCCACGTGCCGTCATCGGCATCCGCCAAGTACACGCAATCAAACTCCAGGCCCTTCGAGCTATGCGCGCTGGTCAGGCGCACAGCACCGGGCTTTCCTAAGCTTAAGCTCGCATCGATGGCGACCTTATACCGCTCGGCGGCATCTAGACGGTCTACCACATCCGCCAGACGAAGCGCAGTCCCGCAACGACCCGCAACATCCAGCTCGCCCTCGGCAAAGCGCAGCAACGCGCGCATTCCAGCGTTGAACTCCGCGGACGCTAGCGGATCTACCTCGTTCAGACGACGATAATACGCCAAGGGCTTTGCCACGATTTCGAACAGAAGCTCGCGAACCGGCGCACACGGGGCCTTTGCCGCCCACTTCATCAAGTCGTCATGCAAACCCTTGATGCGCGCATTCGACGATTCGCCCATTGCGCGCAGCCAGTGCCCATGATGCTCTCGCCGTGCCCATAGCGCGAATGCCACCGACGATTCATGGCAGCCGCCGAACTCCGGCGCCGCCACGACCTGGGGCAAATAGCCATCGGACAGCTGCTCGCGCCCCTGCGACAACGCCGCAACGCATCGAATACCGGCAAGCACCGCCTGCATGCATTCAGCCGTAAGCACATCCTGCGTCTGCTTATACGAGAAGGGAACGTCCTCTGCAACCAGGTACGGGATAAGCGCCCGAAGCGTTGCATGTTTCGGCGCGATCACGGCAATCGCCTCGTCAGCGTTTCCGCACGATTCCGCATAGCCGGAGTCCATGCGTTCGCGAATGCTGCGCGCGATCGCCCGATACTCTTCCGCTTGTGTCTCATAGACCATTTCGGAAAACATCACCTGATCGCCTTGCGCCCGATTCGCAACGATTTGCTTGCCTTCGCTAGCGCCCAAACGTCGTTCAACCTGGCAAGCAACCTTTTGTCCCAAATCGACGATAGCCGGCGTGGATCGATAGTTCGTACGCAAAACAACGTTGCAAGGCTCGTAGCGATCAGCGAACTGGTTGATGCACTCGATAGTTGCACCCTGAAAACGCATGATGGCCTGATCGTCATCGCCAACGGCCATAACGTTTGGCTGCTCCAAACCATCGCACAAAAGCTCGACAATGCGCATCTGCGCGCCATTGGTGTCTTGGAATTCATCGACTTGGATATAGGCGTAACGGTCCTGCAAGGTTTGACGGAGGGAAGGGTTTTCTTCGACAGCATGCACGAAATCAAAGATCATATCGTCATAGTCGTACAGCCCCCGTTCATCGAGCACCGCCTGGTATTGCCGAGCAACCTCGCACGCCGCCGCCAGCTTCTCGCTTTGCTTGCGCACCTTGAAGAAACGACCATCCTTGTTCGTGCCAGCGAAGAACTCGTCGCGCACCTCGCGGAAACCGGGCGTTTTGCCCTCCTCGTTGACAAGCTCGGTTCGCACCACCGTATCGTAGAGCTGCTCGATAAACGAAACATACACGCCAGGAGTTGCGACGATCGCATGCTTCAGCTCGCGCGGAGCCGCGGAATGAGCGCGAAACACCTCTTCTTCGAATCGCTCCGCAACCGCAACGCTTGCCCGTTGCGCAGCCAAATCGCACAGCAGGGAGTGCTGCTCAAGCCAATCGGCGGCTTGCAGGTTCTGCTGTGCAATCGCAGCCAGCTGCTCATACGACACGCCGCTGCGTTTCACCTTCGACACGAATGCGAGCATTTCATGCGTATACCTGGCCATTCCCTGGTAAATGCCGGAAAGCGGCTGACGAAACGAACGCCGCTGAAGCAGCCCGTCCATAATCTCCATCTGATGCAATTCCGTGACCAGCTTGTCGGAAGCCGCTCGCGAAAACGCATCCGGATACAACGCGCGCGCAGCATTCGCGAACCCGTGGAACGTGCATACCTGAATGCCATACGCATCACGCCCCACCAACTCGATAAGGCGCTTGCGCATGGCTTCGGCGCCGGCTTCGGTATACGTCAAGCACAAGATATTGCTTGGCGAAACATCGCGCTTCGCCAATATGTTGGCGGCGCGCAGGCTTAGCAGCTGCGTTTTCCCTGTTCCCGGACCGGCGATAACCAAAAGCGGTCCATCAAGGTGCTCGACGGCCTGAAGTTGCTCGAGGTTCAGGCGGTCCATTTCCTCCTGCAAATGCGCGCAATCGATCATCGTTGATCCTCCGCATACATATCCAGCGTGTCCTTCAGCCATTCCGTATACTTTTGCTGCGCGTTCGTAGGCGAAACGATCTTCGCCCAAGGCGTCAACTGCAGCAGCCAGCCGAAAAACTGCGGCGACAGCGGTGCCTTCACATGCGCCCGCATCATCACACCCTCTTGCTTGAACACAAGCGCATCCAAGCCGAATTTATCGATAACGGGGTTCATTACCCGTTCGTCGAACTCCAGGACGATATTCGTCATCTCCGCTGCGAAAACGCCGAACGAAGGGGAGATATGCTCGTCGGAGCGATACGTGGCGATGCGCGCATCCTTCGTGGCAAGCTCGTCGGAAACCCGTACGTCAAGCATCCGATCAACGCGAAACGGGCTGAACGGCTGATGGCCTTCGACATTCGCCCAACGATCCATGAAGGCAATAAGGTAGTAGAACTCGTCGGCATACACCAAGCGCACCGGCGTCACCGAAAACGGTTCGCCGGCGTGGTTGAGAACCTTTTCCTTCGCGGCGTTGTAGTGAAAATACTTGAACGACACCTTGCGCTTCATGCGCATGGCCTGCTGGATGATGTCGGCGTTTTCCAACGCCGCCGCGTTATGCATCTTCACGCGACCGGGGACCTCGATACGGCGATGCAGCAGGTCGCGCTGGCTTTCGCTTGCAAGGCCCTGGATCTTTTTGATGAGCCTATCAGTTGTACCCTCTGTCAGAAACGGCGTGCTTTGCACCGCGTCCACCAGCATAATGAGCTCCTGGATTTGAAACGGACGGTTTGCCAGGTACCATTCCCGCCCGCCTCGCTGCTCGATCGTCAGCCCGAAATCCTTTAGCGCGCGAATGTCGCGATGGATGGTTTTACGCTCGGCTTCCAAACCCAGATTCGCAAGCTCATCGATGATCTGCTGCGTCGTCAGACCGTTCTCCGTATCCGTTTCCTCGAAGAACAGCTTGAGCACGTACAACATCCGAAGCTTTTGGTTGGGCTTGTTCGCCATGCTGAATCCTTCCACGCCAAGGCATGCTACCTGCGACCATTGTATATCGAGCACCTTTATTAGCCTTCAACGTTCTTGTTTTCGGGCTACCATGCGCACCAACGCCGCGATCGATCAACGCGATCAGCCCCTGAAAGGGGAACGCATGCTGAACGCTTTCTCGCAAAACGCCTTCTTACCTATGCGCGAAAAAGCGGCCCGCATTCCGCGGGCCGCCTTCGTTTCTGCTATTCGACTCCCTAGTGCACGCTGCAGCTGAAGCAGGGGTCGTAGGCTCGCACGAGCTTCTCGACCTCGGCGCGCACCTCCGGCGCCTCCGCGCCGTCGGCGATGAGCTTCTCAGCCAGCACGCGCATATCGGCCTCCAGGTTCGCGCAGTTTTGCGCCGTGGGGGTCATGATGGTGGCATGCACCACGCGACCGGCGTCATCGAGCTCGAGCTGATGGAACACCGTGCCTCGCGGCGCCTCGGTGAATCCCGTGCCCACGCCCGCGCGCACCTCGAACGGCACCGGGGCGCTGCCGCCCTCGAACGCGCCATCGGGCTCGGCGAGCTTGCGACACAGGTCGGCGCAGCGTCCCAGCGAGTCGAGCACCTCCACCGCCTGGGCGACGTTGTTCAAGAACGGATTGCGCTCGGGCGGGCGCAGGCCGGCCTTGGCAGCTGCAACCTTCGCTTCCTGCGAAAGCGCGCCCCACGATGCGTTGATACGCGCCAGCGCGCCGGTGAAGTAGGTCTTGCCCGTCTGCCTGCAGCGGGCGAAAAGCGCCGCGGAGTGCGACACCTCGTACTCCTCAACCTGCTCGCAAGCCCTATCGACGTCGAACGTGACGCCCGCGTCCAAGAAGCGCGCCCAGCGGCTGTCGGCCACCGGGTAGCGGCCTTCGGCCACCATGGCCATCATGTCGCCCTGGGTGGCGATATCGGGAACGGCGAAGCCGTTGAACAGGTCCACCACCGCGCGGGCGAACTCGCGCTCGGCGTCCAGCTTGTCGGCCATGGCCAGGTATTCGTCGCGCGTAGGCTCGTGGGTGAAACCGCCCACCACAGCGGTGATCGGGTGGATGGAGCGCCCGCCCACCAGGTTGCACAGCTGGTTGCCCAACGACTTCAGCCCCAGCGCCTGGTCGAACAGCTCGGGGTTTGCCTTGGCCAGCGGGAACACGCTTGCCATGTCCAGAAAGTCGGGCGCGGCGAACACGAACAGGTGCGACGCATGGTTTTGCAGGTAGCTGCCGTACACCAACAGCTCGCGCAGCGCGCGAGTGCGGTCGGTGACCTCCACGCCGAAGATGCGCTCGATGGCCAGGATGTCGGTGATTACGTGGCTTGCCGAGCAGATGCCGCACACGCGGCTGGCGATATACGGCACGTCGGCGAACTTGCGGCTCACCACCATGGACTCGAACAGGCGCGCTGGCTCCACCACGTTCATCTCGCACGTTTCCACCGCACCGTCCTTGATGGACAGATGCACGTTGCCATGGCCCTCAACGCGGGCGATATGGTCTACCGAAATGGCGGTCCTCGTCATATCGATTCGTCTCCTATTCGCGCGCCGACTGCACGCGTTCAACCTGGTTGAACAGCGCCAGCGCCTCGTCGAAATCGTCCGGGTCCACGCCGGCGCGCTCGCACGCGGCGCGCGCAGCGTCAAGGTTGGCGTCGGGGGAAAGCCCGCGGCAGCCATTGCACGCCCGCCCAAAGTTCACGCACTTCGCGCCGCAGCCGGCCACCGTCACCAGGCCCAGGCACAGCTGGCCCTGGTCGAAGAAGCAATCGGTGCCGTTGCGCTTGCACTGGCCGCACATGGTTCCCGTGCGGTCGAACTTGTTCGACCCGTACAGCGCACGCTGCAGCACGTCGATGAAGTCCATGGTGTCGATCGGGCAGCAGCGCACCGTGTAGTCGACGTCGATGACCGCGCCGACCGGGCGCGGCACCACCATGGAACCGCAGGCTGCGGGCACATCCTGATACACCTGGCTGGGGCGCTTGAAGAAGTTGCGCGCGGCGATGCCGGGGATGCCCGCCGTTGCGGCGCAGGCGCCCAGAGCGATGACGCACTTGGCGCGCTCGCGCAGCTTGCGCACCGTGGCCTCGGATTCCTCGGTGGTCACGGCACCCTCGATGACGGCCACGTCGAACTCCTCCGGCATGGGCTCGCTTGAGGCCAGCTGCCAATAACGCAGGTCGATCTGGCCAAGCACGTCGGTCAGGTATTCCTCGGCGTTGGTGATCTGCAGCTGGCAGCCGAAGCAGCTGGCAAGCCCGACCACCACAACGCGCGGAAGGTCGCGCGTCTGGCGCTCGTCGTTTCCGCATCCCATGTTCGTGCCTCCCATCTACATCGACCCCTGGATGTTCTTCGCTTCCCAATAGTTGAACACGGGCCCGTCGATGCAGCAGTACTGATGCCCGATCTGGCAGTGGCCGCACTTGCCCATGCCGCACTTCATGTGGCGCTCGAAGCTCATGTAGATATGGTCGTAGCTGATGCCCTTCTTGCGCATCTCGGCGACCACAAAGCGGTACATCACCGGCGGGCCGCACACCGCGCCGAAGGTGTTCGCCGGGCTGATCTCCAGATGCTCGAAAGGCTTGGTGACCAGGCCGACTTCGCCATCCCACGTGTCATCGGGGTTATCGACGGTCAGGTACAGGTCGAAGTCCTTGCGGTGGCGCCACATCTCGAACTGGTTGCGGAACATGACCTCGGAGGGGTTCTTCGAACCGTAGATGATGGTGACCTTGCCGAAGTCGCTGCGCTCGTCGTGGATGTTGTTGATGAGACTGCGAAGCGGCGCGATGCCCAGGCCGCCGGCAACCAGCAGGATGTCGTGACCCTTCATCTCCTCGAACGGGAAGCCGCGGCCGAAGGGCCCTCGGATGCCCACGATGTCGCCGCACTGCATCTTGTGCAGCGCCTCGGTGAAGCGGCCGGCACGGCGCACGCACAGTTCGATGAAGCCGCGCTTCGAGGGGCTCGACGAAATGGAAATGGGAGCCTCGCCCACGCCGAAGATGGTCAGCTCGACGAACTGGCCCGGCTCATGGCGGAACGCCTCGCGGATGCGCTCATCGATCAGGCGGAACTCGAACAGCTTCTCGGTTGCCGTCAGCTCGGTGATGGACGTGATGCGCGCCGGCCACGGGCGATACGGGTTGGCTGCCATAAGCTCCTGCCCCGTCATGGCAGCCGGCTCATCGTGGTACGGCGATACGACCACGGGGTTGAAATCGGTGTTAGCAGGCACCTTCGGCCCCCTTCTTCTCGAAGAACTCCAGCACGCGAATGGGGTTGATGTCAGCCTTGCACGCCTTCACGCAGCGTCCGCAGCCCACGCACAGCATGCGGTCGTAAGTTGCCAGAAAGCCGTTGAGCTTGTGATACATGCGATGGCGCACGCGCTCGCGGCCCGTAGGGCGGAAGTTGTGGCCGCCGGCCACCACGGCGAACTGCGGCGAGGTGCAGGCGTCCCAAATGCGCTGACGCTCGCCGGTTTGACCGTCGGGGTCGAGCACGTCCTGGATATCGAAGCAGAAGCACGTCGGGCACACGGCGGCGCAGGCGTTGCAGGCCAGGCACTTGCTGCCCAGCTCCTCCCAAAACGGATCGGAGTGGAACGCGTCCATGAGCATGGCCACGTCCTGGATCTCGGGAATCTCGGGATTGAACGCAGCCTGGCGTGCACGCGTGGCGTGACGGAATTCGATGCGGTCCTCGTTGGTGGCGTCGCGCAGGTCGACCGCGGACTCGAGGATATTGGCGGCCTCGACGCTGGAGATGCTGACCAGGAACTTGTCGCCTAGGCGATGAAGGAACAAATCGTAGCCGAAACGCGCCTCGTCGGCATCCCACAGATTGCAGAAGCAATCGGAGTCGGGGCTGCACGACACGCCCACGATCAACGTGGCGGCGCGGCGGGCCTTGTAGTAGGGATCGGGATAACGCCCGTCGCTAAACACCAGGTCCAGACGGTTGATGGCGTTGATATCGCACGCATGGGCGCCGAAGATCACGCGCGGAACCACTTCCTCCTGGAAATCGGCCACCTCGTTGGTGACGGCGTTGTAACGCATGAGCGTTTCGGTGGGAGGAAGGAAGTAGCGCTTCGGCGATGCGAGCGTGGTGTCGTAGGCCAGGTCCATCTCGTCAGGCGAGCTGATGGCCTCGAACGAATAGTGCGCACCGCGCTTCACGGGGGCCACGACCTCGTAGCCGTCCATGAATGCCGACACCAATGCGGGTAGCTCCGCGGCATCGAAAACTCGATAGAGCATGTTTCATCCGTTTCTCGTCTTACGGCATTGCGGGCTCCGATATCGCAAGCACCTGCACGGCGAACCGCAGGGCGCTTGCAGGCGGCACGGCCACCCCCTTAGGGCAGCGTACCGACGGCAACACGCGCGAACAGTATCCCAACATCCCGCCCAAAGAAAAAGCCCCCTGCCCGCTTGAGCGGGCAGGGGGCTTCCAAACGTGCAGGATGCCGGTCGGCTTATGCGAAGAAGATGCCGATCTCGCGCTCAGCGGACTCCGGGGAGTCGGAGCCGTGAATAACATTCTCGTCCATAATCAGGCCGAAATCGCCGCGAATCGTGCCGGGGGCAGCTTCAGCCGGATTAGTGGCGCCCATGAGGGTGCGCACCTTGGCGACGGCGCCCTCACCGGAGATGACCATCTTCACGACCGGGCCGGAGGTGATGTAGGAGATGAGGCCGTCGTAGAACGGCTTGCCCTCGTGCTCGGCGTAGTTGGCCTTGGCCTGGTCAAGCGTCACCATGCCCAGCTCCATGCGCTCGACGGTCAGGCCGGCGCGCTCGAAGCGGTTGACGATCTCGCCGATGTGGCCGTTGCGCACACCGTCGGGCTTGATCATGCTGTAGGTCTTCTGGATAGCCATGATTGGTACCTTTCTTCTTATCTCTTATCCCAAGCGCCCGTTTCCACGGGCGCAGGTTACCTTGGTTGCGGCTTCGATGCCCGATATGCGCATCAAGCCGTTTGGCGACAGGTCCGAACGCGAAGTCCGCAGCTCGTCAAGCCGTTAGTTCTGGCTGGGGAAGTACAGCTCCACGTTGCTGACCTTCCAACCGATGAGGTCGCGAACCATGGATACCTTGTACTGCATCTGCCCGCCGCCGTCGGTTTCAGCGGTCGCGTACACGGTGGAATCGGTCATGGACTTCTCCACAGCATTGATGGTGGGAGCGGAATCCTTCACCAGCGAGTTGGTCATGGAAGCGGCCGACGTGTCGCTGACCTCGGCGGAATACAGCGCAGAGGCGTTATCGGGATCAGCGAACAACTGCGTTGCCACGCTGTCCTGGCTGGGATAGCCCCAACCCTGCGTGTACAAGAGCAGAGCGCCACCGAAGGCCACCACCACAAGCAGGATGATGACGACGAAGATCTTCAGGCCGACGTTGCGGCGCTTGCGATCGCGCTTGGCAACGCCCTTGGACCACTGCTCGAGCTCCTCGTCGGAGGCGCTGAAGAAGCGGTCGTCGCCCGCTGCCGCGCCGTACTGGCCGGCATCGGCGGCATAGGGATCGCCGTAGTAGTACGGGTCGGCTTGCTGGGCGGCGTAGGGGTTCTGCTCGGCGTACATGCCCGAACCGTCGGCAGCCACATCGATGCCGGAGAGGTCCGCGGAATCGGAGGGCGCTGCGCTGCCGGGAACCGAAACCGGGGCCATAACCTGCGTGATCTCGGACGTGCCCTGGGCAACGGCCGCCACCGCGCGCTGGTAATCGACGCTTGCGGAATCGGACAGGAAGTACGTCTTGTCGGCGATGGACTCCTCGAAGGCGTTGACGGCCTTCTGCATCTGGCCGGTTGCGACATAAGCCTGGCCGAGGTTGGCGTACAGGCGGTTGCGCATCTCGGGCTGCATGTCGAACTGCAGGGCGCTTTCGTAGGACGACACCGCATCGGCGGCGCGGTTGAGCGCCATGAAGCACACGCCCAGGTTCAGCAAGGCCTTGGTGGGATCGGGGTTGGCCTCGTCAAGGGCGGCGTTGCGGAACGCCACGCCCGCCTCGGCGGACTTGCCCATCTTCAGAAGCGCGTTGCCCATACCCGTGTAGGCCTTGTAAGCGGAATCGTACTTCGCGTCGGATGCGGCAGCCTCGAAGTTGGCCACGGCATCCTCATAGTCGTGCAGGGCGGCATAGGCCATGCCCAGGTTGTAATGCACGCCGCCGCGAGCATCGTAGGCCTCGTCGGCAACGGCCTGGCCGTAGGCCTGGATGGCCTCGTTGGGCTGCTTGAGCTTCACCAGGCAGTTGCCCATTTGATGGTACAGCTTGCCCGTCTCGCCGGGGGCAAGGGGGCTGGCCTCGTCCTGCAAGCACTGCTGGTAAGCCTCCAAGGCGCCTTGGAAGTCCTTCTGCGCATAAGCTGCGCGGGCTTGCTGGAATAACTGATTGTTCATCTGGATCCTTCGTTATCTTGTACGCTTGGGAATGCTGCGCGAGGCAGGTTATTCGGCGGCGTTCTCGATCTCGATGCCCTCGATCACATCGCCGACGCGAAGCTGGGCGATGACGTCCATGCCCTCGATGGTCTGGCCGAACACGGTGTAGCCGCTGTCCAGCATGGGCTGGGCGCCCAGGCACAGGTAGAACTGCGAACCCGCGGAATCGGGGTTCTGGCTGCGGGCCATGGCCAGCGCGCCGTCGGCGTGATGGTTGTTGGGGTTGGTGGAGTACTCCTCCTTGATGCAGTAGCCCGGGCCGCCGGTGCCAAGGCCGGCGAAGGGGTTGCCGGCAGCGGCGATGACCTGGTCGGTATCAAGGTCGCGCGTGTTGGGGCAGCCGCCCTGGATGACGAAGCCCGGCACGTAGCGATGGAACTTCAGGTTGTCGTAGAAGCCCTTGGCGGCAAGCTCGACGAAGTTGCCGACGTGGATGGGGGCGTCCTTGCCCGCCAGCTGCACGCGGATGTTGCCCTTGGAGGTTTTGATGACGGCGACTTCCTCGCCGGTGGGCTGGTACGCGGGAGTGTACAAAGCCATGGGACTTCTCCTTTTCTCAAGCCGGCCCCGACGTTTGCCGGAAGCCTTCGCGAAAACGCCCGCGCAGATGGCGGGCGTTGCTTTAAACGAATCTCGTGATGCGTAGTTTAGCAGCTTGGGACCGGGCGCGGCGAAACCTGAAAACGCCTGCGGGGAAAAACCGTAGAACGCACAAACGGGACCGGAGCGCCGGCAAGCGGCGCGACGACGCTTGGCACGCTTCCCCGACAGGCCAGGAGCGAACGCGCCGGCGCCTATCCGCGCATGAAGCAGCTGACCAGCTCCACGTGGTAGGTTTGCGGGAACAGGTCCACCGGCTGCACGCGCTCGAGGCGATAGCCCACATCCTCGAAGCGGCGCACGTCGCGCGCCCAGGTGGCGGGGTTGCAGCTGACGTAGACCACGCGCCCCGGGCGGGCGGCGGCGATGTCGGCGGGCACGCCGTCGGCAAGGCCGGCGCGCGGCGGGTCGACCACCAGCGCGTCAAGCCCGCCCAGCTCGGGCAGCTCGCGGGCCGCGTCCCCGCCGATCACGTCGATGTCGACGTAGTTCTCGTCGGCGTTGCGTCGCAGGTCGCGCACCGATGACGCGGCGGACTCCACGGCGATCACATCGGCGCCGGCGCGCGCCATGGCCACGCCGAACGTGCCGCAGCCCGCGTACAGGTCGGCGAGGAGCAGCCCGTCGAGCCCCTCGGGGCCGCCCTCCCCCACGCTGCCGCCGAGCATGCGGATGGCCTGCTCCATGAGCTTTTCAGCCTGCGCGGTGTTCACCTGGAAAAAAGACGGCGCATGCGCCACGTAGCGCGCCCCGAGCAGCTGCTCTTGCCAGCAGCCCTTGCCGTCGAGCACCTCAAGGCCCTTGATCTTGCGCGCCTTGCCCGGGTCGGCGATGACGCGCACCACGCTGGTGGCCTTAAGCGAGCTTTTGAGCATCTTGGCAGCCGCGGCGCGCGGGAAGCCCGACGGGCGCGTCCACAGCGCGATCTCGGTCTCGCGGGTGCGCACGCTCGTGCGCACGCCTACACGGAAGATGCCCAGGTCATCGGAACCCTGCAGATAGCGAAGCGCGCCGCGCAGCGCCTTGGGGGCCTTGGCGATAGCGTCATGGGCCAGCGGGCAGGACAGCGCCTGCATCACATCGGGGCTGCCCTCCTGATGAAAGCCCAGGTTGAACGTGCCCTTCGCGTCCCATTGCGCGCCCAGTTCAAGCTTGTTGCGGTACCCCCACTGGCGCTTGGAGGGCAAGCACGGCGCCACCAGCTCGGCGGCCGCATCGCCGAAGCCGCCCGTGCGGGCGAGCGCGGCCACCACGTTGGCGCGCTTGGCCTCAAGCTGCGCATCATAGGCGATATGCTGCCACGGTGCCGCGCCGCTTGCCGCGGGCTCGGCCCACTTCGGCATCACACGGCAAGCGCCGGGTTGCTCGAGCTTGGCGATGCGGGCGCGCGCGAACGTGGGCTTGTCCTCCACCACTTCCACGCTTGCGACATCGCCCGGGGCGCCGCCTTCCACGAACACGGTCTTGCCGTCGGACAGGTGCCCGACCGCTTCGGCGCCGTAGCCCATGCGCTCGATGGTGATGGTTTCGGTCATGTTCACACTCGTTTCTTTTTCATGCCCATTCGGGCGATAGTAGCGTATAATAGGTAGATACGCCCTAGTAGCTCAGTTGGATAGAGCGTCTGCCTCCGGAGCAGAAGGCCACAGGTTCGAACCCTGCCTAGGGCACCACTTCATAGGCAACGGCCCAGGTTATCTACCTGGGCCGTTCTCGTTTCAAACGCGAACGCTCGAAACTGCGCGCACGGGAACCCCGTAACCACATCACGCCTTTTGCTCTTGCGGCGCATCGCCGGCGTCCAGGAAGATCTTGCGCGTGACGAAGTTCCACACCATCACGATGGCGGTGGCGAAGATCTTGGTGATCAGGTAATGCACGCCCAGAAGCTCGACGCCGGCCCACATGCATGCGTTGTTGATGCCCAGGCCGATGACCGACAACACCACGAAGATGATGAACTCGCGGCGTCGGGACATGCCTTCTTTATGGGTGAACACGTAGCGCATGGAGGCAACGTAGTTGAACACCACCGATACCGTGAACGAAATGGTGGCGCTGACCAGGTAGTTCACGCCGAACGCCTCGGTGAGCAGGGCCAGCAGGCCGTAATCGATGACGAACGCGATCACGCCGACCACGCCGAACTTCATAAGCTGCGCGATAAGCTTCTTCACGCAGTGCTCCTCTCCATCGAAAGCGGGAGCGACCCGCACCTGCGAGGCCTTCGGTAAAGGCCTCGCCTCGGTTCAACTTCACATAACGTTGCGCATACTGCGCTGCCGACCAAGAACCTCAGGCGGCACATCGCGCCGCCGGCAGGCCGACAGCCCGCGCACAACGCGAAAACCGCCGCAGCGCAACCTGATGATTATGGCATCCCTTGCCCTATCGGCACAACAATCCCACGCCTTCCGCGCATATACTGCGGAAAGCAAGGCATTCACGTGGCGAAACCACGCGGTTTCGAGTAGCATGGCTTATATCTTTGTGCATTCAATTAATCCGAAGGAGCGCCCGGTGACTGAAACCGACAAGGCCGCCCTCACGGGCAAAGGCGTGGCCGTCATCATACCCTGCTACAACGAGGCCGTCACCATCGGCAAGGTGGTCGACGACTTCCGCCGCGTGCTGCCCGAGGCGGCCGTGTACGTCTACGACAACAACTCCTCCGACGGCACGGGCGACATCGCGCGCGCCCACGGCGCCATCGTCAAGGTGGAGCGCCGCCAGGGCAAGGGCAACGTCGTGCGCCAGATGATGCGCGACATCGACGCCGAGGCCTACCTCATGGTCGACGGCGACGACACCTACCCCGCCGAGGCCGCCCCGGCCCTGCTCGCGCCGCTTCTCGCCGACGAGGCCGACATGGTGGTGGGCGACCGCCTGTCCAACGGCACCTACGGCGAGGAGAACGACCGCGCCTTCCACGGCTTCGGCAACGACCTGGTGCGCTTTTTGATCAAGGCCATCTACGGCTTCGAGTTCTCCGACGTCATGACGGGCTACCGCGCCTACAACAAGGTGTTCGCCAAGACCATGCCCGTGCTCTCGCCGGGCTTCGAGATCGAGACCGAGCTTTCGATCCACGCCGTCGACAAGCGCTGGCGCATCGCCGAGGTGCCCATCGACTACCGCGACCGCCCCGAGGGCTCGGAGTCGAAGCTGTCCACCTTCTCCGACGGCTTCAAGGTGCTCATGATGATCATGTCGCTGTTCAAGGACTACAAGCCGCTGGCGCTGTTCTCCTGGGTGGCGCTTTTGTTCGTGGTGCTGGGTCTTGTCGCCGGCGTGCCGGTCATCGCGCAGTTCGCCGCCACGGGCCTGGTGCCGAAGCTTCCCACGGCGCTTCTGGCGGTGGGCCTGGTGTTCGTCGGCCTGCTGTGCTTCGCGTGCGGGCTTATCCTGGACACGGTGGTCAAGGGCAACCGTAAGCAGTACGAGATCGAGGTCACGGAGGCCTACGAGCGCTACGGACGCTAACGCACCGCAGCGGGCTCCCCGCCTCCTGTTCCGTCGGCAAGGGCGTCCCCATCAGCGCAGGCCAATGCACCCGATCGTTTCACGCCCTTGTCGACAACCATCAGTCTACGGGGGTTTTTGCGAAACGAGCCCATCCGGTATGTTGAAACGGAATCAGGTTGTGTAAGAAATATGCACAACCGCCCAATGGGGGCTTGCGAAACGAATTGCTTTTTGGCATACTAAACGGGCTGCTTTTCGAGACGGAAGCGCAAACCGTCCCCATAGTCTAGAGGTCAGGACGCGGCCCTTTCAAGGCTGAGACACGAGTTCGATTCTCGTTGGGGGCACCATTCGAACGCTAGGGCCGGTCGAGTACCGGCCCTTCTTATTAGTGAAAGCCGGCTCGCCGGCTTTTTCGCTATCTTGAAGGGAAGGCAATCATCATCGCTACCCCCGCCGAAACCGATTCGCGAAACGAGCAGGCAGCACCGCTGGTCATCGTCATGCACGCTTCGGTGGGATCAGGGCATCGCAGCGCGGCGAACGCTGTCGCGCAAGCCTTCGAATACATGAAGGTCGAGCAGGCCGAAGGACGCGAGCAGCCTACCGAGGCCTTTCCCGATGTGCCGAAACTCCCTGACGGACTTGAGGTCGAAGTGCTTGACGTGCTCGATTTCGGCCGTGTGGTGTTCGATGGCGACAAAACCGCTTCCATGTTCACCGGCCCTACCCGCCCCATATACGACCTGACGTGGCGCTTCACGTTTACCGGCAGGCTTTTGTGGGGAGGCGGCAGCATATGGTCGCACCTGATGTACGGCAAGTTCACCGAACTGGTGCGCAAACGCCGCCCGCTTGCCATCATCTGCACGCACATCACCGCGGCAAACGTGGCAGTGGCGGCGCGCATGCTCACCGGACAGCACTTCCCCATCGTGTGCGTCCCCACCGACTATGAGACCGAGGGCCTCTGGCCGCATCAGTCCAGCAACCTGTTCTGCGTCGCAACGGAGAGCATGGCCGAAACGCTGCGCCCGCGCCTGGTGCCCGAGCAGCGCATCCGCATCACCGGCATCCCCACGCGCGAGGACTTCCGCGCAAGCTATGACCGCGAGCAAACCCGTCAACGGTTGGGGCTGCCGCAGGACAAGCGCATCGTGCTGGCACTGGCCGGAGCCTATCTGCCACGGCCCTATGTGCACTTCCGCACGGCGCTCGACAACCTGCTGCCGTACCTGCACACGTTCGGCGACACGCTGCATTTCGTGTTCGTCGCGGGAAACGATGCGGAATACGCCGGTCATCTGCGAAGGGCCTGCAGCGACCTGGGCATCTCCGATTACGTGACGGTGCTTGAATATGTCGAGGGCATGGCAGGGCTTATGGCGGCATCGGACCTGGTCATCTGCAAATCCGGTGGCCTTACCGTCACCGAATGCCTGTGCGCGCAGGTGCCCATGATCTTGCTGGGCCGCGCATACGGCCAGGAAAACGCCAACGTCAGGCTGCTCACCGCACACGGCGCGGCCATGCACGTCACCACCTGGCGAGAGCTGCTCGAAGCGCTGCGCCACATCTCGCGCAGCCCCGAAAGCGCTCGCTCCATGCTGGTCAACGGCAGCTTCCTTCGCCGCCCCGACGCGGCACGCGACATAGCGTGCGCGGCCATGGAGCTGGCAAACGCCGAGAAGGACCCGGCAAACCCGCTGTACAAGAAGCATTTCCTCCATTTCTATTGGGGGCATAAACCCGCGCACGTGCGATAGAGCCGCGCGCATCTGGAAAGGATCTACCTTACATGACGCATTTCGACGACCTCGGCCTTTCGGGCCAGGCATTGCAGGCTGTGGCCCAACTCGGTTACAGCACCCCCACTCCTGTGCAGGAGCAGGCCATCCCCAAGGTGCTCGAAGGCCGCGACCTGATCGCCGCCGCGAAGACCGGCACGGGCAAAACCGCCGCGTTCAGCCTGCCCACCATGGATAAGCTCGGCCACGCCAAGGGCAACAAGGGCCCGCTCATGCTGGTGGTCACCCCCACGCGCGAGCTTGCCGAGCAGATCGGCGAGGTGTGCGGCACCATCGCGAAGAACACGCACCATCGCATCCTTACCGTGGTCGGCGGCGTTTCCTACAACCCGCAGATCCAAGCGCTCAATCGCGGCGTCGACATGCTCATCGCCACGCCGGGCCGCTTGGTTGACCTTATGGACCAAGGGGCCGCCCACCTGAGCAGCGTGGAAGTGCTCGTGCTCGATGAGGCCGACCGCATGCTCGACATGGGCTTCTGGCCGGCAATGCGCAAGATCATCGGCGCAACGCCGCAAAACCGCCAAACCCTGCTGTTCAGCGCCACCATCGACCGCACCATCATGAACACGGCCGGCAAGCTTTTGCACAACCCCGCCATGGTCGAGATCGCCCACAAGGGCGAAACCGCCGATACGGTGGAGCAGTACGTCATGCACGTGCAGCAGGCGGTGAAACCCGAGCTGCTCAAGGGCCTTATGAAAGAACGCGGCCACAGGCGCGTCATCGTGTTCTGCCGCACGCGCAGCCGCGCAGACGCCACGTGCCGCCGCCTGAAGAAGGTCGGCTACTCCGTCGAGGCCATCCATTCAAGCCGCAGCCAGAACCAGCGCCGCCGCGCCCTTGAGAACTTCGCGAACGGCACCACCGACGTGCTGGTGGCCACCGACGTGCTCGCACGCGGCATCGACGTGGAGGAAGTCGAGTACGTGGTGAACTACGACCTGCCCACGCAGCCCGAGGACTACGTGCACCGCATCGGCCGCACGGGCCGTGCAGGCGCTACGGGCTTCGCCGTCAGCTTCGTCAGCCCCGAAACCGCCGACGCGCTTCGCGACATCCAGAAGCTGCTCAAGCGCACCATCCCCGAGCTTGAGCTTCAGAACTTCGACATGCACGAAGCCGAGAACGAGGCCGCGGCCAGGGCGCAGCGCGCCGAGGCGCGTCGCGACCCCGAGATCCAGCAGGCCAAAAAGGAGCAAGCTGCCCGCAAGCGCAGGAAGGACAAGGCCCGCGAGGCTGCACAGGCCGAAGAGGTGAACACCCGCCGCACCAAGCGCGGCAACCGCAAGGGCGCGGAGAAGCCCGCCAGCGGGACGGCCAACGCCGCAAGGAGGCACAGCAACGCCGATCACGGCTCGCAGCACAAGCGCAACGCCGGCCAGAAGAACGCTTCCGCCAACCGCGCGAAGACAAACGCCGCCGGAACGCAGAACGGCGATTTCCGTCCTGGACGCGCCCATCGCGCCCAGGTTGCGCATCAGCGCAACAGACGCCGCTAACAGATGCTATTGCGCCGGTTAAGGGGCCGGCGCATAGAAGCCCGGTAATCTATCGGTAAAGTGTATACGTCTTTAGGAGGGAGGACGCCATGCGCATAGCGGTAGCTTGCCAAGGGCTTGATGTGGCGCCAAGATTCGCACGCAGCTCTAGTTTCATGTGCTATCGCGTTGACCGTGGCATGTTCGCCGATTGCCAGAACATGCCGAATCTTTCGTTCCCTCCGGCTCAGCTGGCTCAGGTGCTGAAAGACCTTGAAGTCAGCGTCATGATCGTCAACAGGATCGATCCAACCTCTGAGACGGCCCTGAAAGCGGCCGGCATCGAGGTTCAAACCGGCTACACCGGAACCGCGTCCGCTGCTGCACGCACGTATATCGGCCGCACGCTGTCCGGAACGCACGAAGAGCTGGAGGCATCGTAGGCGCTTTTGCGCCACGCGATAGCATGGCACGTGGAAAGCGCCCTTAAGGGGCGCTTTTTTCGCGTCCGAAATCCCGGAGCATCTAAAGGATGGCGAAGACGCCCACAGAAAAGGGCCGCGCCTTTAACGATGCACTATTCTCAACCCTTGAAGGATCGAACACCGTAACGTGCTTGCGATTCAAAAGCATCCACTCGCAAACCGAACACTTCGGGTCGATCGGCTTAATGCCGATCCAATCCATGTCCGCAACAGGCCGCGCGCAAGCGATCATCGAACACGCTCGAAGCAACACGCCGCTGGAACGCAAAACACCCCGCCTGGATTCCCAAGCGGGGTGTTGCATATATGAAGCTATATGTAGCTTACAGGGCCTTCTTGGCGACCTCGACGATGGCGGTGAAAGCCGCGGGGTCGTTGATGGCCATATCGGAGAGCACCTTGCGGTCCAGCTCCACGCCAGCCTTCTTCAGGCCGTTCATGAAGGCGGAGTAGCTCATGCCGTTCAGACGGGCGCCGGCGTTGATGCGGGTGATCCACAGACGACGAATCTCGCGCTTCTTGTTGCGGCGATCGCGGTACTGGTACTGCAGGGAGTGCTGGACCTGTTCCTTAGCAGCGGTGTAGGAACGGGACTTGGCACCATAGTAACCCTTTGCACGGTTAAGGACGGTGCGGCGCTTCTTCTTGGCGTTGACTGCACGCTTGATACGAGCCATTGATTATCACTGCTCCTTTAAAACTTAGCGACGGCCGAGGTTGCGGGCCACGACGCGACGGTCAGCGGCGGACAGCTCGGTCTCGTGACGGAAATTACGCTTACGCTTCTGGGACTTCTTCGTCAGAATGTGGCTCTTGTAGGCCTTAGCACGCATAATCTTGCCAGAGCCGGTAACGCGGAAGCGCTTTGCCGTACCGCGATGGGTCTTCATCTTAGGCATTGCCTTCGTCCTTTCCTTCGTCTTTCTTGTCGTTTGCCTTCTTTTTCTTCGCCGCCATGCTTGCGGGAAGCGGGGCGATGAGCATGTGCATGTTGCGGCCTTCCATCTTCGGCTGGCTCTCGATGACCGCAATGTCCTTCAGGTCGTCGGCCAGGCGCTCCAGGATGGTCAGGCCCTGTTCCGGATGGGCCATCTCGCGGCCGCGGAACATGATGGTGATCTTGACCTTGTTGCCAGCGGAGAGGAAGCGAAGCACATGCTTCTTCTTCGTGGTGTAGTCCCCCACGTCGATCTTCGGGCGGAACTTCATTTCCTTGGTCTCGATCTTGCTTTGGTTCTTGCGAGCCTGCTTCGCCTTGATGGCCTGATCGTACTTGAACTTGCCGTAATCCATGATGCGGCACACGGGCGGTTCCGCATTCGGGGCGATTTCAACAAGATCAAGCCCCTGGTCGTCAGCAACGCGCTGCGCCTGGGCAACCGGGTAGATACCCAGCTGCGTTCCGTCGAACCCGATCAGGCGGCACTCGCGCACCGTGATCTGTTCGTTGAGCCTAGGCTCTTGAGCGGCTATCGCACTCACCTTCCTTCCTTGCATGCGGTATCGCATGGCATAAAAAAACCCACAGCTTCAAGCATGCGGGTGTGATGAACGAACCATGTTCAGGTATTCATACGACCCATCAGCTGCTTGAAAGCGCCGAACTAGGTGGGAAGCGCTATGCCCCCGCTTGTGAACAGCTCGTTTATTATAGCGCGAACGCCGACCAGCGCAAGGGACCTCCCTTTTCGCCGGCCGGCGTTCACAAGATGGACACAAGAAGCGAAAGCCGCACGAGGCAGATCCAAGCCCCCGGTCGCCGACACGCGCCGCGATAGGCCTGCCCGGCTCCAGCCCAGGTTATCGACCAAGCTCTTGCGTCCCGACATGCCAAGCGCAAAATCCCTGGTCACGGCCGAAAACAGCACCGGCGGCCATCCGGCCGCCGGTTGCAAGCTACGCGTTCACGTAGATATAGATGATGCGCACGGTGTCGGCCAGGTTGCCCGAGGCGTTTGCCGTGCTGTAATCGTACATGAGCACGCTCGACCAGGCATGGGGGGCGCCGTTGATGTCGACGGTACCGCTAAACGAGCAGTTCTCCTTCACCAGGGTGGTGCCGTCGGATGCGTAGCTGGAGTACGAAGTCTTATCGGCGGGCAGCGTTGCAGACCCATCCGCCACGTTCACGCCCGCCTCGCGCAGCGTCTTCTCGACGATGTGCTCGTTCTTCACGGCATCGGCAAAGCTGAGCGAGCCGTATCCGAGCGACGCGGTGGCGGCGGAGTAACCGGCCTGGATGACCTTGCCGTCGGCATCAAGCCCAAGGTAGACCGTAGGCGTGCCCGAACGGGAGTCGGCGGGCTCTGCGGTAAGGGCCACCGTGACGCTTTTCTTCACGGAATTGCCCTCCTCGTTGACATCCTTGGAGGACGTGACCGTTGCGCCATGGGCAAGCGCGGTCACGGCCGCATCCTGGGTTTGCCCCAGCACGCCGACCAGGTTGGGAACCTCGGTCTTCTTGGTGGTGGTGGCGCTTGCCGCATCCTTGCCGGAATTGTCCTGCGACAGGTTGCCCACGTCGGTGGATTGCTGCTGGGCTTGGGTCTGCTGCACCATGGCGCGGCTGGACTCGTTCCACAGCTGGAAGGCGAAATACCCCAGCGCGCACGCCAGCACCACCAGCAAGACGACGATGACCACGAGCACGCGGCGCACGCGGCGCGACTTCTTGAGATGCGGATGCTCCACCGGCTCGGGCTTGCCGTGGCGGCCGCTGGTTTGAGCGGGCGCAGGTGCGGGGACCTCGTCGCCGAACACGGGCTCGTCGCGCGGCTCGAGGCTCTCCACCGGGTCGGAATAATCCTCCGAGGTGTCGCCTTGATAGCTGAATCCGGCGGCATGGGCGCCATGGGAGGCGGCAACGGGCGCGAACGCCTCGGTCAGGCCGAGCGACGTATCGCCGTCGGCGGCAGCGCGCGGCTCGGGAGCATCGCCGGCCCCGATGGGCGCGAACGCCTCGGTCAAACCCAGGGAGGCGTCGCTTTCGGGCTGCTGCTTGCGGGCGCCGCGAGCGATGTTGAAGCTATGTTTGGACATGGTCAGGCCTTTCTCTTGAAAACAGCCGATCAGCGCATGAACAGGGCGAAGTAGACGACCGCCGCGACGATGATAAGGCCGATGCCGACGAGCACCGCCTTCTGCATTCCCGACATAGGGCCCGCATCCAGGTCCTCAAGGGTCTGCTCGGCACGATGGGCAGACTTCAATCGGCTATCGGGATCGGCGGCTTGCGCCTTGCGGGCGTGTTCGGCATGCGGTTTCGCGGCAGGCTCGTGGGCAGGCATCTGCTGAACCGCATGCTGCGGTTTGGGCGCCCCAACGGGAGCAACCTGAGGCTCGCGCTTCGCGTGAACAGCCTCTTCGGGAACATCTTCGCCCTGGTGACGGCCATAAGCGCCCGCCTGGATGACCACATCGTCGTCATCGCCGGCATTGACCGTGATATGGGAGAAGCGCTGATCTTGCGCCATGCCGAACCTCCTGCCTTGTGCGTTTCCATGCTGTGTATGCCCCCGATTATAAAGGATTGGCCGGCACGCCCCGGCACCTAGGTAGAAAAACCACGGAGCAGCCCTGGCGCCTTGCCCGGCGCCGCCGCCGTTGTGCGACAATAGCGGGCGAAACCAGTAAAGAGAAAGGCGGCTTGCATGAACCTTGAACAAGGCCAGGAACTGCACGGGTTCACCGTGCTCACGGCCGAGCCCTTGCCCGAGATCGACGGCGATGCCTATACGCTTTCCCATCCGGCAAGCGGCGCAAAGCTTCTATACCTGCGCAACGACGACCGCAACAAAGCGTTCTCCATCGCCTTCCGCACCCCTCCTGCCGACGACACCGGCGTGTTCCACATCCTGGAGCACTCCGTGCTGTGCGGTTCGGAGAAGTTCCCCGTCAAGGAGCCCTTCGTCAACCTGCTGAAAACCAGCATGCAGACGTTTTTGAACGCCATGACCTTCGGCGACAAGACGCTCTACCCCGTGGCGTCCACCAACGACCAGGACCTCATGAACCTGGCCGACGTGTACATGGACGCGGTGCTGCACCCCGATATCTACCGAAAGCGTCAGGTGTTCGAGCAGGAAGGCTGGCACCTTGAGGTGGCCGACGCCGAAGAGGGCCAGGCCGAAGCCGGCCGCCAGCTCACCTACAACGGCGTGGTGTACAACGAAATGAAAGGCGCGCTGTCCGACCCTACCAGCGTGCTGTACGACCAGCTGCAGACAAGCCTGTTCCCCGACACCCCTTACGCGTTCGAATCCGGCGGTACCCCCGAGGCCATCCCCACGCTCACCTACGAGCACTACCTGGAGGAGCACGAGCGCCACTACCGCCTGGACAACAGCTACATCGTGCTGTACGGCAACCTGGACCTAGATCGCATGCTGGCGTTCTTGGATGAGCGCTACCTGACGCCCGTAGCCGCCGAGCAGGCGAAACGCCGCGAGCAGCGCGCAGCCGAGGGGCTTGCGGAGCTTTCGCCGCGCACCTTGCCCGTGCAAGAGCCCGTGCGCGCCCTGGGCGTGCGCCGCGAGATGGCCACCGCGCCGGACAACGCCTGCATGGGCCTGGCCTGGGTCATCGGGCACGTGCGCGAGCGCACGCGCATCGTAGCCGCCGACATCCTGCTCGATGCCATCGCCGGCAGCAACGAGGCGCCGCTCAAGCGCGCGCTGCTCGACTCCGGCATCGCCGGGGACGTGCAGTCCTACCTGGCCGATTCCGTGCAGCAGCCCTTCGCCGTGCTGCAGGTTCGCGACCTGGGCGAAAACGCCGCGCAACGCTTGCGTCCCGTCGTGGAGGCCGAGCTTGAGCGCCTGGCCGCGGGCGGCTTGGACCATGCGCTCGTGGAGGCATCCATCTCCCGAGCCGAGTTCGTCATGCGCGAACGCGACTTCGGCATGGCAGACGGCGTAGCGCTTGCCATGACGTCGCTGTGCGGTTGGCTCTACGACGACGAGCTCGCCACGGCCTATCTGCGCTACGAGGACGACTTCGCCTTCCTACGCCGCGCGCTTGACCAGGGGTATTTCGAGAACCTCATCCGCGAGGTATTCCTGGACAACGCCCATATGGCTGAAGTGGAAGTGGTGCCCGTCGAGCAGCAGGACGATTCCAACCAGCGCCGCCTCGCCCAGCTCGCCGCCGACTTCGCCGATGACGACTTCCGTCGCGTCGAGGACGAGGTCGCACTGCTTCGCCAGATGCAGGAAGCCCCGGATGCACCCGAGGACGTGGCGAAGCTGCCGCAGCTGACGGTCGCAGACATCGGGCCCGCGCCCGCCGAGCCCGCCTACGGCCTGGCAGAAGGCACGCCGGTCCCCTGCATCCGCCATCACCTGCACACGCGTGGGCTTGTCTTCGCGTACCGCTACTTCGATATGAGCTGCCTTGAGTTCGAGGACCTGCCCTATGCGGCGGTGCTCGGCATCGTGCTGGGCAAACTTGGCACCGACGCGCATTCGGCGGCCGAGATCGACACGCTCACCAACGGCAAGCTGGGCAACTGCTCGTTTTTCTGCGAGGTGTACGAGGACGAGTACGACCCCGAAGTCGTGACGCCGACGTTCGTGGCAAGCGCCTCGGCTTTGGCCGAGAACGTCGAATGGCTGGCACAGCTGCCAAGCGAGATTCTGGAGAGAACCGACTTCAGCGACACCGGCAAGATCCGCGATGCGCTGCAGCAGCGCCGCATCGGCATGGAGCAGAGCTTCGCCAACGCCGGGCACGCCGCCGCCATGGCGCGTCTGACGTCGTACTTCCTGCCGGCCGGCGTGGTGCGCCAGCAACTCGGCGGCGTGGACTTCCACCGCTTCCTGGTAGATGTGCTGGACAACTTCGACGACCGCGCCGCTGAGCTGGCAAAACGCCTTGAGCAGGTGGCGCATAAGCTCTTCGACGGCTCGAACTTGTTGGTGTCGCTCGCCGGCAGCGACGAGTGCATCATGCGCTTCTGGCAAAACGCCGGCATCACCGCGGGCACCAGGAAGGCCCCGACGGTATTCGAGATCCCGAAGCCCCAGATGCGCAACGAGGCGTTCATCGTCCCCACCGACGTGTGCTATGCCTCCACGGGATTCGACCGCCGCTCGCTCGGTGCGCCCTACACCGGCGTATGGCAGATCGCGGCGCGCGTGCTTTCCTACGACTACCTGTGGAACGAAGTGCGCGTGAAGGGCGGCGCCTACGGAGCGGGATTCCAAGCGGCGCGCACCGGCACCGTTCGCTTCTATTCATATCGCGACCCGCATCTTGACGAAACCCTGGAGCGGTTCAACGGCACGCCCGCTTGGCTTGCCGCATTCAACCCCACGACCGAGGAGATGGACGGCTACGTGGTCAGCACCGTGGCCAGCTTCGATGCGCCGCTCAAGGAACGCATGCAGATCCGCCGCCAGGATGGAGATTTCCTTAGTGGGCGCTCGCCCGAAGCGCGTGCGCAGACTCGCTCCCAGATGATCGAGGCAACGCCTGAAAAGCTCCGCGACCTTGCCAGCGTCATCAAGAAGGCGCTGGACAAGGAAGCCGTCTGCGTGTTCGGCAACAAGGCCATCCTCGAGGGCGCGAAAACCGATTTGGACGTGATCGACCTGCTCAATAGCTAGCGTCGCAGAAGGCTGAAGCGCCCGAAAACCCTGGAAACGGCGAAGCGCCGCAGGCAAGGCCCGCTGCAAGATGCGAGACTGCGCCTGCGGCGCTTTCCTTTTGGCGCGAAACGCGAACGCGGCCCAGGCTCGATTGCCTGGGCCGCGTTCAAGCAAAACCAGTGGTTATACGAATTCGTCCACGAAATGCAAGATCATCGCCGCGCTCGTGGGGGTCATGCGCTCCCCGGGCAACGTGCGTTCGCACACGGGGATACCGAGTGCGATGATGGCGGCAGTCGCCGGTGCCGGGATGGAAATCGTGCCATGGGCGCATTCCACCGTCCCCTGCCCCGTTTGCGCGGCCGTGGCCACGATGCGCTTCGCGCCCGTTGCCTCCACAGCCAAGCAGACAAGCAGCGTATTGCGGATACGGGAGCCATCGCCGACTTCGTGGAAATGGGTCTGCTCAACCGCGCAACCATGCGCAGCGGCCTCGGCTTCGGCCAAGATGGTGTAGATGGCGCGCATATGGTCGCGCACCGCCTGCGATACCGCCAAACCGTCGATGGTGGCAAGCACCTCCCCGATATCATGATGATGCCAATCGGGCACGCCTGCGGCATCGGCCGCAGCCTCAAGACGCTCCCGAGCATCAGGCGGCAACTGCAACAGGGTGTCGCTCAAAAGCTGGCCACGCGTGGCGTTCTCGGCAAGGTTCCATCTAAGAATCTGCATGTCGGCTTCCTCTTTTCCGTGTTGATTGCCCGCGCGCTCTATCATGTGGGCCTGATACCCCGCGCCGAAACCGTTGTCGATATTGACCACGGAAACGCCCGACGCACAAGAATTGAGCATGGCAAGAAGCGCAGCCACGCCGTCGAAGCTGGCGCCGTAGCCCACCGACGTGGGAACGGCGATCACGGGACATGCGGCCATCCCGCCCACCACGCTGGCAAGCGCGCCTTCCATGCCCGCCACCGCCACCACGCAGCTGGCACCTGCGATGTCGTCCTTACGAGCCAGCAGGCGGTGAATGCCCGCAACCCCCACATCATACAGACGCACCACGCGCGAACCGAGCACCTCGGCGGTGACGGCAGCCTCCTCAGCGCAGTATAAGTCGCTGGTACCGGCGCACGCTACCGCGATGTAGCTATCCCGCACAGGCTTTGCGGGGATCCCGAGCAGGCCCAGGCGGGGAACGGGACGATACTCGAACGCCGCCGCGGCCTGCGAGTCGCGGACAAGCAGCGCGGCCCGCACCGCTTCGGCCTTCTGCGCTTCAAGCCTGGTCACGAGCACGCACGCCTGACCAGCGGCATGCAGAGCCAGGCAGATATCGGCGATCTGATCGGCCGTCTTGCCGGCGCCGTAAACCACCTCGCCCGCACCCGTGCGTTGAGCGCGATCGGTGTCGACCTTCGCGAAGCCCAGGTCGGTGTAACCCTGATCGACAAGTTTGCTTTGCGCGGCCGCCGGGCTGATCGAGCCTGAAGCCACCTGCTCGAGCATGCGCAGGACTTGCTGCGGTTCCATGAACCCGCTCCTTTCCCCGCTCGCCAGCAGCGAGCCGTCGTTGATGTCACAACCTATTGAAACACCGGAAGTTAACTTCAGGTCAAGCACCATCAAGGGACTGCATGCTTTCGTCATAGACACATGGCGAAATGCCACGGACCCGATAGGCGCTGCGCCGCAACGCGACTGCGGCACGGCACAGCCCCCACGATCGATCGCCGCCGATACGGCAATGCTCTTGAGGGCCGCCGCCCTGCACGGAAAAGCTCCACGATCGATCGCAGCCCGATACGGCAACGCCCCCGCAAGCCGCCGCTCTGGACGGCAAGGATCTCACGAGCAAGCGCCACCCATACAGCAAGGCCCCCGCGATTGCGAGGGCCTTGACCGAAGATGAAGCCGGTTGCAGCTTGCAGTCGATTAGTTCGAAGCAGAGCTGCTGTCGGAGTTGGTCTTGTTGGTGCTCGAGCCGTTGTTGCCCGTAAGCGTGCCGATAGCCGCATTAGCGGAGTTGAGAACCTCGCCCATGTCGTCCTTGTCATCGGAGGCGCCGGCGGTCAGCTTGATGCCGGACAGGTCCATGGTGGTGCCGAGCCACTTCTTCTGGATGACCGAGGACACGCCGTTGGAGTTCATAGCGGAAAGCGCGTTGGACACCGCCTGCTTGAGCTGGGTGTTGCCGTCGAGCACGCCTACGCAGTAGCCGCTGGCCTGCTGCATGAGCGCGACCATGTGCACATCCATGCCGGCGTTGTTGGAAACGTACGAACCCACGACCGCATCGGCGGCCACATACTGCACCTTGCCGGACTCAAGCGCGGAGAAGGCGCTCTTCAGATCCTCGGTGGTGGTGATGGTGGAGCTATCGAACTCGTTGGTGACGGCCCAGGCGCTATTGGAAGACACCTGCGCGGCGATCTTGGTGGATTCCGCGTTCGCCGGCACCGTGGAGTTGGAGGACTGCGCGAACAGGGCCACTGCCGTGGGCAGATAGGTGTCAGAGGTCCAGAAGCTGGGGGAATCGGACTTGTTAACGCCCATGACCACGTCGACCTTACCGGAGGTGAGCGCGCCGGCGGCATCGGTGGACACGTCCACGACCTCGAGTTTCAGGCCAAGCTGATCGGCCAGGGCGGCGGCCATGTCGACGTCGATGCCGACGATCTTGGTGGAAGAGGAGGGCTGGCCGGCCAAAGGCGCGTTGCTGGCGTTGACGCCCACGCGCAAGACGCCTTCCTGCGCGATAACGGGCTTGCTGACCGCAGGCGTGGCCTCGGGCGGCGTATACGATTCCTGCTGCTGCTGGCAACCGGTGGCAAGCAGCAGCATGGCGGCGCAGCAGACAGCAGCGGCGCAGCATGCGGCAAAGCGCTTGAGATGCTTCATGTTCCGACTTCCTCCATCTCGTGCAAGTAAAACAAGCTTCTTCCGACTGACCTAGTTTTCGACCCCACACTCGCGCACCGGGGCTTGGCTTTCGCGCCACCCTCTCCCCCGTCGCGACGGTATGCCGCTCGTATAAACGGAGGGTGCGTCTTACCTCTAGGATACGCCGTGCTCGCCTTCGCGGACGCGCCGCGGGACTTACGTGGATCCTTTCGACCGCATCTGCCATGGACTAGGGCCTTCGTGGAAAGCCCGCAACTACAGACTCGAAAGAAGCCTTAGTAGTGTATCAGATACGCAAGGACCAAAGGGTTTCGCGAGGCGTTTTCCGCAAGGGTTTCGCAAGACGGTGCGCTTAAGCTTCAAGGCATGGGAATGATGTCGAACATAGCAGGCGCCTGCGCGCCGCTTGCCGCCGAGGCCGTCGAGGCCTTGGCCGAAACCGTATGGCCGACGCGATGCGCAATCTGCGATGCGCCCGGTCAGGTGCTCTGCGATTCGTGCCGCGCATCGCTTCCCTACGTGGACTGGTGGCGCGCATGCCCCCGCTGCGGGGCACCGTTCGGACGCGTGCAATGCTGCGAATGCAACGAGGTGATGCTTGCGGCGCAAGGGCGCACGCAGCCGGCTTTCGACGGAATGGCCGCGGCGGTGTCGTTCGACGAAGGCGCCGCGCGCATCGTGCGCACATGGAAAGACGCCGGGGAGAGACGCCTGGCGTCAGAGATGGCACGGCTCATGCTGCCCCAGGTGCCGCCCGCATGGTTTGCAAACGCGGTAGCGGCGCCCATACCCGCAAGCGCCGCCGCACGCCGCCGACGCGGGTTCGACCACGGCCGGGAGCTTGCATGCACGGTCGCCGACCTGGCGGGAATCCCCCTGATCGAAGCGCTGGCACGGCCCCGCACGTTCGACCAGCGCGCACTCGGCCGGCGCGGGCGCATCGCCAACCTGCAAGGCCGCTTCCAAACGCTGCCCGGCGCAACGGTTCCTGCCCGTATCCTGCTCATCGACGACGTGTGCACCACAGGCTCCACCATGAACGCTGCCTGCGACGCCCTTCGCGCGGCGGGCGCGGTCGAGCTGCACTGTTTGGTGTTCGCACGCGTCTAGCGCAAGAAAGGCGGCCCCAAGGCCGCCTTTCCATTTCGTACGTTGTTTCGCCGTTCAGCGCTAGGCGCGCTCGCGGCGGGATTCGCTTTCGGCGAATTCCTGCACGTCCACGTTGATGGAGTGCTTGATGGGCTTCCAGTTGCACTTCTTCACCAGCGCCACCAGCGCAATGGGCACGTAGGTGAGCATGAAGAACGGGAACGTGAACATGTAGCGGATCTTCTTGCCCGTGGTGGAGTGGATGGAATCCCATTCCACGAAGGTGGTCAACACGCCGAACATGAACATGAACACCATGTAGTTCATCAGGCAGAAGCAGATCGAAGACACCGAGGAGGCGACCATGACGCCCGTGGACATAAGGCCTGCCGCCGCTAGGGCGATGATGATGGCGTTGAACGTCACGCTGATGATGGTGAGCAACATGCCCGGGGCGATGGTCATAAGCATGTCGTAGCAAGCGAAGCGGCTGCCCTTGGGGTTGGTGGCGATGCCCTTGGCCAGTCGGGCTCCATAATGCCAGAACACCTGGTAGAAACCCTTCGCCCAACGGAAACGCTGGTTCCAGGAATCGCGGAACGTGACAGGCTGCTCATCGTAGAGCACGGCCGTGGGCGTGTAGCTGATGCGCTCGCCCTCCAAGATGGAGTTGGCGGAGAACTCGATGTCCTCGGTGAGCAGGTGCCACTTCCAGCCACCGTTGCGCTCGATGATCTTCGCGGACACGAAAAAGCCCGTGCCCGAAACGGCGCAGCTGGTGTTGAGCGTCAAGCGGGCCTGGTTGAGGAACTTCGCCTCGCGCAGGAACCACACGGCGTAGCCGGCGGAAATCCAGTTGCTGTCGTAGTTCTTCGAGTTACGGTAGCTGGTGGATGCCACAGCGCCGTTATCGAAGGTCTTATTCATCTCACGGAAGTAGTTCACATCAAGGACGTTGTCGGCGTCGAACACGAAATACGCCTCATACCCGCGATCGGCGTACTGGCTGCGGATGACGTTGAAGCCGTAGTCGAGCGCATAGCCCTTACCCACTTGCTCGGTATTGAAACGCGGGAACACGATGGCACCGGCCTCACGGGCAACCTCGGCGGTGTTATCAGTGCAGTTATCGGCGATCACGAACACGTCGATAAGCTCGCTCGGATAGTTCTGCACCTTGATGGAATGAATGAGCTGGCCGATGACCGCGCTTTCGTTGCGTGCGCTGATGACGGCCGCGAACTTGTGGTTCTTCCTCGCGACAAGCTTCTTGGGCTTGCGGGTAAGCACCACGAACACGTAGTAAAGCTGATACGTATAGCAGATGGTGAACGCCAAGAAGACGCAGAAGTTGAATATATCCACGAACGAGATATGCGAGAAGAACTGATCTAGCACCTTTGCTCCTTTTACGGGCCGCACTCGCTTCGCGGCCGACCATAGACGCCGCCTGCGGCGCCCCCGGATGCCCATGCGGCATCAGGCAACGTCCCGCGCATGTGCTGTAATGGTAAGTTCGTTATAAGCGGAACGTTTAAACCTATAGAAGTATAGCGGCAAGGAACGGATTTGTCCTGCGCGCACCGCTTTTTGGTCCAGTATACGACCGCTAACAGGCCGATTCGCCCCATTTGCACACAGGGTGTGCACACGCCCTTCATAAACCAGTACCGAAGAGCGTGCCGACGCGGCCAGCCAACATATCACCGCTCGCAGACAAGCGAATGCTTACGTTAATCTCGAATTTGCCCGAATCGCACAGACATCGATCGCTCGCTCAGATATTCGGATCGAGGCGGAAACCATTCCCTCCCTTTCGATAAAGCGAAAGGCTTGAAGCCGATTACGCGTTCCATAATCGGCAACGCAAACCGCAAAAAAATAGATTTCACTTTATACTCGTACGCGATTGCATTGCTTTGAGCAGCGAGGGGACTATAATGCATAGCAAGAAAGTTGGGGATTGCCCCAATCTTGAACAGAACAGGCACGAAAGGACATCGGACATGAGCAAGGAGCCGTTAGCGAACGTCGCATGCGATCAGATGAACGCAAAAGAGGAAGATAAGGCTGGTTCTTCTTTTGCCGCGGCAGGCACCTGCGCGTCCAACCCATGTATCATGGGCAAGTACCAGGGCCGTTATACGATGCGTCGTGGCGGTATCAGGAAGCGCTAAATACCATTTAGATTCGATTGCATTGTCAAATCAAATCAATGAAAGGGGCCGGGGCTTCCTGGCCCCTTTCATGTACCGTTGCAGGCTGTGCTAGATTCGGCTTGTTTGGACGAAAGCACATCTGAATCCGTTGGCGAAGACGAGAGCTGGAGCGCACTCCCTCACTTGACCTTCGCAAACGCCACATCGGTAAAGCTGCTCTGTCATATCAGCCCGCAATCTAGGGCACCATGCCAGCAAAACAATCGGAATCGAATGGCGCCGACGTTGCCATCGGCGCCATAAGCTCTGTTTGGTAGAGCTTTGCGATCTAACCTACGGAAATGAGGCAGCTCGTCGGCTACTCAACTACTTGATGTCGTGCAACTCGATGCCGTTATAGTCATGCGCGGTGAACCAAAGGATGATACCGGCAATGATGCAGATGCCCATCATGTAGTAAGCCGGGGCCATGCCGTTGCCCGTGAAGTCGATCAGCGCGGTTGCCACCATGGATGCCGTGCCGCCGAACAAAACGTAGGCAATGTTCGAGCCAAGTGCAGCGCCGGTGTAACGAACCTCAGTGGGGAACATCTCGGCCTGATAGCAGGCGATGTTCGAGTCGTTGATCGAAAGGGTGATGCACAGCATCAGCTCTGCAACGATGATGATCGGCAGCGAAGCGGTGTTGAGCATCAAGAAGCCAGGCACGCTCAGAAGGATGAAGATCAAGCATGCACCGAGCATCATGCGGCGTCGTCCGATGATGTCAGAGACCTTACCAGCCGCAAGCACGATGAAGATGTACGCCAGCAGCGCGATATCGGTGGCCAGCTGAGCATCGCCTGCATTCACGCCCGCATATTGCGTCAGGTAGGTCGGCAGATACGTCAGCACCAGATAGAAACCAACGGAATTCACCATGGTCGCAGCGATGCTGGAAAGAAGGCGCTTACGGTACTTGGTGAAAACCAGGTGCGTGGGATGCTCGACTTCAGGAACCGTGTTTTCTTCGATTTCCTCTTCATGCTCTTCGTACACGGGAGAGTCGTCGACATGGTTCTTGATGTAGAAGTGGAACGCAACGCCGAGCGGTCCTGCCAGCAGGAAGGGAATGCGCCATCCCCACGAGATCACGTCGATCTCGGGCATGCTCATCTTGATGATCAGTGCAGCGGTAGATCCTGCGAACAGGCCGCATGCCGTGGATGCGGCAACAAGCGAGCAGTACTTGCCGCGATGGTTCGCGGGAGCGTATTCGGCCAAGAACACGGCCGCGCCGGAATACTCGCCGGCGGCGCTAAAGCCCTGAATGCTGCGCAGCGCAAGCAACAGCAGAGGCGAAGCGATGCCGATGGTCTCGAAAGACGGAAGGCAGCCGATAAGGAACGCTGCAGCGGTCATGCAGAGAATGGAGACGGACAGAGACCATTTCCTGCCCTTTTTGTCGCCCATGGAGCCCCAGAACGCAGCGCCAAGCGGACGGAAAACGAACGAGAGAGCAAAGATTGCGAAAGCCATAAGGGTGGAGTCCACGGATGATTCCGGGAAGAACACCTGGCCGATGGTGATCGCGAAGTACGTATACGTTGCGTAGTCGAACCATTCGATGAAGTTGCCCAAAAAGGACGAGAACGCAACCTTAAGCGGGACCTTTTTCTCTTCGACATCCGTACTCGGAATGTCAGCGGTGACAGCACTCATTTCGTGCTCCTAACTGATTTCATGGAAATCGCCTAGGGAATGAACCCGCTCGTTGGCGTCAAAACGTCGGTCCGTGTAGTGAAGCATGAAACCTCCCGATGTCCTGCGCTCTTGCAGGGTCATTTGGAAAATCGGGTGATACATGCCAAGCGCTTGTATCACCCGACTGTTTACGATGATCTGGTCTTACAGATACTCAAGCTTGATTGCTTCGACCATGTTGGCAACAGCGACGTCGCGCAGAATGATGCCCTTTTCCTTGGAGCTCTCACCCGGGTGAGACAGGCAACCCGAAGGCGGAGTGTAGGAGGGAACGATAGGCAGAACGTCGTAGTTGGGAAGAGTTGCCGGAAGACCGGTGTAGAGCTTCTCATCCATCCTGCTCATATCCACAAGCTCAGGGAAGAACAGGAGCATGAGCGAGGTTTCCATAACGCCTGCATGCTCGAGGTCCCAACCGGTGAATCCATCGGGATAAAGGCGCTCGATGGTGGCGTCATCGACGAAGTCCCAATAGCTGAGCAGCTGGATCTTCACATCGTCGATGCCTTCACGGCGAGCATCCTCGATGGCAAGCTGCATGCCCTCGAATGCGAACTGGTAGTTCTCGTAATGACCGTTCATGAGGACGATCTTACGGGCGCCCTGGCGGATCAAGCTGTACGCGATGTCGCGTGCCAGCGCGATCAGCGTGGTTCCGCGAAGGCTGGTGGTGCCGGTGAGATGGAATCCGCCGCCGCTGCGCTGCTGGGAACGGAAACCGTAATTGATCGGGGCGGTAACGATGCCGTGGACCTTGCCGTTGGTCGCTTCCTCAAGAGCCTTGGCGGTTTCGCCTGCCATGGTCTTGGTGAGTGCGGCATCAACGCACATGGCCATATGCGATCCGTGCTGCTCAAGCGCTCCGACCGGGATGAAGAAGATGGAATCGCCTTCAAGCTTATCGCGATAGGTGAACGCGTCCATTTCTTCCATGTACACGCTGGGCTTCATAGGAATCGTCTCCCTTCGACCTCGGAATCAACCGGGTTATGTGGGGGGATGCCCATCCTTAGGGGGTGAACATCCCCTTGCGATTTACTAAAGGATTAAGCTTCTGAGGAAGCTGACTTTGTGTCGAACTCCTCAGCTGCCTTCTGCGCTGCCGCGCTCATGGCTTCGAGCTTCGGATCCATTCCGTCGGGGGTGGCGTCGATCACGCCTGCTCCCCCAGCACCGACCTGCGCGGGAACCGCGGCACCGGCTTCGACCTCGCCATTATTGGCAGCCTTGGTGGAGAAGAAGATCTGCGCCACGCCGCCGATGATGATCAGGGCGCCGCCGATAATCTGGAAGGCGGTCAGGACTTCGCCGAACATCACCAGACCGAGGAGGGAAGCCATGATGGTCTCTTGGTAGGAGATGGCTGCCAGCTCGCCGGCCTTCAGACGCTTGGTCGCGAAGGTGAGCAGGTAGAAGGCGCCGAAGCCGGTGATCAAGGCGGCAGCGATCAGCACTGCCCAAGAGGAGCCGCTCATGGTGAACATGTTCCATGCATGGGTGATGATCTGGCCGTTAGCATCGAACTGGGTAACGCCGTTGATCTTCTCGGTGTAGGCGAGCGGCTGCAGGAAGAAGTGGTGCCAAGCCAGCAGAACCAGGATCGACAGCGAGCCGAACAGGAAGTTCCACCAGCTGCGAACGTTGGAGTCGCAATCCTCGCGATAGCGGGAGAAGAACAGGTACAGGCCATAGGCGACACCGGAGGCGAAAGCGACTGCATTGCCGAACGAGTACTTCGGATCAAGGTCGAGCGTGAGGCCCTGCGGGGTGATGATACCGACGATGAACAGCATGCCGATAACAACCGCTACGATGCACAGGACGCCTTTGATGTTAATCTTTTCCTTCAAGAAGATGGCAGCCAGAATCGTCGAGTAGATGGGGCCGGTGTAGATCAGGAAAGAAGCGTTGGCCAGGGTGGTGTACTGCGTGGAGAGGCAGTACAGACCAGACAGCAGGCCAAGGAAGATACCGGACAGCAACATCGTTGCCGAGAACTTCGTGGCTTTCAACTTCTTGAAGCCGCCGATGAACAGGAAGATGATCGACAAAGCGATCAGACCGGCGAAGTTCCTCCAGAAGGAGATGAAGTCGCCAGGTGCATCGATGAATCGGGCAAATGCACCGATACCGCCCATCAGCGATGATGAGCAGAACATCATGATAAAGCCAATGAGCTTATACTTTGCTTGTTGGTTCATGGGGGTGTCCCTTCAAACGTCGGCCTTCTCTTATCGAGTGGACGTATTGGGTGGGAAACAAGCGCCCTAGTCTGACGTCGCCGCGATTGAGAGTGTAGGCGGGTTGCTGAAGTAAGGATACTTGCTTACAGAAATCAAGAATTGACTCTGCACTAATAATTGAAATTGAGGTAAAATCCTCATCCATGGCCCCGGGGCTTCGAATAAAGGCATAAGGAGATGCCGCTGCAACGGCTACCTTTGATCCGAAGCCCTAGGATTTCTTTTGCGCAACATTGCGCGAGTGCATGCTTTGCTTTGAGTCGCCCGGACGATTTTCATCGTCCGGGCGTTTTTCGTTGTCAAACGATTTCTAGGCTAGCGGCCTAGTCCTCCCACATCTCCGGGTGGATGAGCGTGCAGTCCTTGACGCGGTTCGGGAAGTAGTCAAGGCACTCGCCCTCGCGGTAGACGTCAGCGGTGGAGCAGTGCAGGCCGCCGCCGAACGGGTAGGCGTCGCGCAGGTCGACCGGGATGACGTTCATGCCCAGGGAGTCCATCTGCTCCTGCTGGTTGACCTCGGAGGCCTCGACGATGACCGTGGAGGGATCGAGCACCAGGCAGTTCATGGACAGCCACACGGAGCTGTAGCACAGCGCGGGCGGCTCGTCATGGGCGGGCTGGGCAGCGTCGACGATCTGCCAATCGTTGGCCTCGAAGATCTCCTTCTGGCCCTCGGCGGGGTGACGGTGCGGGTTGTTGATGATCAGGCCCGGACGCAGCGGCACGAAGGTTGCGTCGATGTGGATCGGGTAGGGGTCGCCCGGGAAGTTCATGGCATGGATGCGGTACTCGGGATAGTAGCGCTGGAACCACTCCATGGCGGTGCGGTTGGTGGTCAGGCCGTGCTGGATGAAGATATCCTTGCCCATGCGCATGAGGTCGGCGGCGTCCCACATCGGCTCGACTTCGGTGGTCACGAAGTCCTTGTTGGCGGTACGGACGAGGCGCTCCTCGAGGGTGATCTTCTCGTCGTAGTAGTTGTGCTTGTAGGAAGCGTCGGTCAGACGAGGACGGGGGGCCTGGGTCCACAGGAACTCGGGATCCTCATCGAAGTACTGCTTCATGAGCGGCCAGTAGGCCAGGTACTCGAAGTAGCGGCAGCGGAAGGAGTTGGCGGAGGCCATGATCTCGTTGCCGACGGTCAGCAGGATGTCGCGCGGAGGCATGCAGGTCATCATGGAGTCGTTGCGGAAGTCCGGCGTGCCGATGGCCTGGTTCCACTGCAGAGGGGTCGGGCGGTCGACGACGACGCCGCGCTCCTCGACGGCCTTGACCAGGTTCTCGAGGCACTCGTTGCCGCGCTCGACGGTGCGCAGCGGGCGCAGGCCCCACATGCCGCGCATCTCGGAGTCGACCGGCACCTTCTCAGAGGTTGCGGGCTCCTCGGGCGGGATCATGGAGTTATCGCAGCGGCCAACGATGACGCGCTTCAACGGATCCCAGTCGTTCCAAGAGTTGACAATCTTCGCCATGACTGTCTCCTTTCTT
>NZ_CAKTVU010000012.1 GCF_934630535.1 uncultured Senegalimassilia sp. | reverse complement strand
GCCGAAGCTCATGAAGCCCGCGCCGGCCGCTACTGCTGCGACCCCGGCGCTGCCGGCCAGAAAGCTTCGCCTGGTAATAGCGTTTTCTGACATTGCTGATTCCTCTCTATATGCATCCTGCGTCATCGTTTCATCCATGATGCGAACCGCCATCAAGCCGTCTGGCCGAACTCGGACTCCGCGCGCTGTTCCGCGCAGATGCCCAAGATCACGTCGACCAGGCTGATGTAGAACCGCGCGTCATCGTCAAGCTTGAGCAGCTTCAACCGGTAGTCGGTCAGCCAATCGAAGCGCTCGGCCACGAACCGTCGAGCTTCGGCGTCCATGCCGCTTCGCAGCAGAACTGCCACCAGATCGAGCTCCAACGCCAGGTGATCGGGGCAGTCGGCGTATTCCGCCGGCACCTCAAGGCCCAGCTGCTCGATCAACGCCCGCATGTAGCGCGCCGAAGCGCCCAGGTACAGGCCCTTCTGCTTGCCGATAAGCGGATTCACGTTGCCGGGGGTGTTCCAATCCGTGTACAGCGACTCCACGGGAATCGCCGACTGGGGAAGCCCGCCGGTGAAGTGACGCGCCGCAAAACCCTGCTTCTCGTCGAAAAGCGGAGGGCAGAACAGCTCGTCCACCTCGTTGCTGGAAAGGAATTCCTGCATGGGCACGCGCACATGCATGCGCTCGATGGGGCTTGCCTGCTTGCCGAAACGCGTATCGTCTTGCAGAAGACGGCGAACGCCGTCCGTGAACTCGGCCCAGGTCGCGCTGCGCGTCAGGCGCCTCCATTCGTCCTTCTCAACGGAACCGAAGCACTTCGAAAGCACCGAGAACACCGCTGCGTCGTCCATCATCTCGCGCTCACTCCTTTCCTTGGTCGCGGTTATAAGGTATGCAACCTTGCACATCCCGCGCTTGCCGCGCGGGCGTTCGCATCATGCGGGGTGTATCGCCCCGAAACGATTACGCGGTGACCGCGGTCGTCGTGCGAACGATGCCCTCGTCGATGATCTTCTGCGCGATATCCTGCCAATCGATGAACTGGATGGCGCCGTTGGGGCACTGCTCGGCGCAGCGGCCGCAGGAGATGCACTTCGTGGACACGCCGGTCTCGGTGTCGACGCGGGGCATGTTCCAGGGGCACGCCTGGCTGCACATGCCGCAGCCGATGCACTTCTTGGTGTCGACCGTGCGGGCGCCGGTCTTCTCGTCGGCGTAGATGGCGTGGACCGGGCAGTACTTCACGCACTGCGGGTCGGCGCACTGCTTGCAGTGCTCGACGGTGAACTCGCAAGCGCCGTGCTTGCCCTCACCGAAGGAGCCCTCGCCGGTGTCGGCGGAAGTGCCCCAATAATAGTTATCCCACACACGCACGCGGGCGATGTGCTGGCACACGCGGCCGTCGTTCTTCAGCGTGCACATCATCTCGCAGCGCTGGCAGCCCGAGCAGCGGGCGCGGTCGGTGACGATCATCTTGGTGGGCGTGGTGCGCAGCTCGATGCGGCCGGACGCGATGGACTCCTGGGTGACGCCCCAGCTGGCCAGCGCGCCGCCGACGACCAGGCCTGCAACGCCGCAGCCGGCCATGGCCAGCACGTCGCGGCGGGTGATGTTCTTCTTGACCGGGGCGCTGCCGCTTGTATTCGTATCTGACATTCTCAGTACTCCCCCTCACATATATTGGTGAGTCGCTACCTTGCGCCGGTTCCTCCCTCAGCCGAGGCCTCGTCCGCCTCGTCCCTTCTGATTTCCGGCGCACACTCTTCGCCCTTTCCGGGTCACGCAACAGTAAGTAGTATGCGGCTCATCAGTTTTTCGGTATCCCCTCTTTGGGGGTCAATGCCGCCGCTTTTATCCCCTCATTCGCCGAAAATTCGCTTCCGTTCGCCGTTTACCAGGCCATTTCCATAAATTACCCTCAAAGAGGGGATGCCCGTTTCACAAGGTGCGCAACACTGCCCAGTGACGAATTGTCGTCTGCACCCGAATCGCCCGACATGTCACGCAACGCATGTATCGAGAAGAGATTTGGAGATGCAACATGGCTGACGAGAAGTCATACGGCTGGGCCGGCAAGATCCTGCGCGTCAATCTGACGACGGGCAGCATCACCACCGAGTCCACCGCACCTTATAAGGAATACATCGGCGGCATGGGCCTTGCTAACAAGATCATGTACGACGAGGTGCCCGCTGGTACCGATCCTCTGTCCGAGGAATCCAAGATCGTCTACGCCGTCGGCCCGCTGACCGCCTCCGGCGTGCCGCTTGCTGGCCGTACCACCATCAGCTTCCTGTCCACGTTCAGCAAGGACCATCTGGTCGTCGACGCCCACTGCGGCGGCATGATCGGCGCCCGCATCAAGCTGGCCGGCTACGATGCCATCATCGTCGAGGGCAAGTCCGACAAGCCGGTGTACCTGCACATCAAGGATGATCAGGTCGAGATCAAGGATGCCTCCTTCGTCTGGGGCATGGGCACCCGTTCCACCACCGAGGCCCTGAACCGCCTCGAGGGCAACCGCGCCTGCGTGGCCACCATCGGCCCTGCCGGCGAGAACCTGCTGCCCTACGCCGTCATGATGAACTCCCGTAACCACTCCGCCGGCGCCGGCTTGGGCTGCATCATGGGCTCCAAAAAGCTCAAGGCCCTGGTCGTCGAGGGCAACGGCAGCGTGAACGTCAAGGACCCGAAGGCCCTGGCCGAGCTGTCCGACTACATGCTGCGCGAGATCGTCGGCTCCAACAACAACCATGTCGTGCCGTCCACCCAGCAGGAATGGGCCGAGTACTACGACAAGGGCACCCGTTGGACCGCCAAGAAGGGCCTGTACTGGGCCGACGCCGAGGGCGAGCCGATCGAGACCGGCGAGCCGAAGCCTGGCGAGATCAACACCGTCGGCTACCGCTGCATGAAGACCACCAAGGACGAGGGTCCCGAGGCCGAGAAGTACACCATCAAGATGAACGGCTGCCACAGCTGCCCGATCCACTGCTACTCCGACATGCGCGTGCCGAACGCTAAGAAGAACGGCGGCTTCGAGATCACCGGCAACACCTGCGTGCCGAACTTCCCGTTCTCCATCTACATGGTGAAGATCCTGGGCGACCACACCCCCGTCAAGGCTTCCACCGAGGACGGCCTGATCTGGGACCAGGTTGTCGGCGGCACGATGGACGACCTGGGCATGTGGTGCAACTACGCTCAGATCTACCGCGACATCGCCCACTGCGTGGCAAAGGGCATCTTCAAGAAGGTGCTGCCCGAGGCCGAGTACAACATGTTCGACTGGGAGAAGTTCGAGAAGAACGACCCGACCATCATGGTCGAGCTGCTCAAGCACATCGCCCAGAACGACAACGAGATGTCCTACCTTGGCCACGGCCCGCTCGTGTGGTGCCCGCGCTGGGACGACATGGAGTGGTTCGACACCACCGCTAGCTGCCTAATCAACTACCGCGGCTGGCCGGTGCACCACGCAATCGAGTCCTACGGCCAGGTCGGCGGCCTGCTGAACATGGTGTTCAACCGCGACCCCATGATCCACTCGCATCAGAACATGCTGCAGTGCGGCCTTCCGCATGAGCTGAAGCAGCAGATCGCTGCCGAGCTGTGGGGCGGCGAGGACGCTCTGGACGACGCCAAGGACTACAAGCCGATGAACGAGCACAAGGCGAACTTCTGCTGGTGGTCCATCGTCACCGACGTGCTGCATGACTCGTTGACGCTGTGCAACTGGGTGTGGCCGATGGCCCAGTCCCCGTCGAAGAGCCGCAACTACCGCGGCGACCTCGACCTGGAGGCCAAGTTCTACAAGGCCGTCACCGGCGAGGACGTCACCACCGACGAGCTGTACAAGCGCGCCGCTAAGATCATGACGCTGCAGCGCGCCAACACTGTGCGCGGCATGACCGACAAGGACGGCAAGATCGGCTGCAACGACTGCCGCACCATCCACGACGTCATCACCCAGTGGCCGTTCACGAAGGACCCGGACAAGGAGCCGTTCACCAAGGGCACCGACAAGATGGAGAAGGAAGACTTCCAGAAGGGCCTGACCATGCTGTACGAGAAGTTTGGCTGGGATTCCGAGAAGGGCTGCCCGACGGCCGACTGCCTGGACTACTACGGCATGGACGACGTCAAGGCCGAGCTGCAGAGCCTGAACCTGCTGCCGTAAACGCTAAGCTGGCAAGCTAGACCGGCAAAGCAAGCCTGAATCGCATACGCCCCCCGTTGCGCAGACAGCGGGGGGCGTTTTTTGCGTTCTAGGGCTAGCGAAAAAATGCGCCCCGGGCGAAACCGCTCGGGGCGCATTGCGTTATGTATGGCTGCTGCGCGTTAGGCCCTCATCAGGCTCTACACGTCAGCGGGACGCTCCACCGCGTCGTATTCGGCCAACGATGCCGCATAGCCGGACTCGAGATACTGCGTGGAATAGTAGTACACATCGCCGTTGGACGCCTCGGTGCGCTCGATGTCCGGATAGTTGCCGGAATCGCGCACAGCCTGCCACGTTTCCTCGATCTGCTCGTCGGTCATGCGGAAGGGCGGGTTCTTCAGGCACTCGGCGGCATAAGGACGCGGGTACACGCGCGAATCCTCGCGCACGCACTCGACGAACGTGACCACCGGGTTGTCCTCGGCGGCAAGGAACGCCCAGCGCGCATAGCTGGCGGTCATGAGCGTCTCGTCATACAGATAGTAGCTGTGCATGCCCATGAGCACCTTGATGCGGTTGCACTTGATCTCCTTGCGCACGGGCACCGCGTTCTCGTCCTCCACGAGCACCCATTCGCCCTCGATCTGCTCGAGGCGATAGCCTTCGGGAATGCGCAGGCCGGCGAAGGGGCTCCTATCGTCCTCGACGGGTTGCTCGTCGTTGGCTTCTGCTTCGTCGGGAGAAACCGGGGCGGGCTCGGAGGCTGCGGGCGCTGCAGCGACGGCGGCGACGGCGGCTTGCGCGACGTTGCCGGACTGCGTGGAGGCATCGGCCGTGGCGGGTCCAACTTCGGCGAGGCCCTGGTCAGCGGCTTCCGGCGCCTTATCGGCGGCCTCGGCCGCCTTCTCCTCGTTGTCGGCCTCGATCTGCGCCAAGCGGCGGTTCGGGATTTTCGGAGGCACTCCCACCGCTCGGGTGGCCGAACGCACCGCGGCAGCCTTCTCGCGCTCGGCGGCGCGTTCCGCCTCGATCTCGTCCTTGTGCTCCGCCTGGTAATCCTCGAGCCATTCGTACACGAACATCTCGAAGTCCTCGGCCGTCATATGGTCAGGCACCAGGCCGATCTCGGGCCAGCGCTCGGGCGTGACCAGATGGCTGTCAGCCGACTGCTTGCGCACGTCGTCGAACACGTCGGCGAGCGCGTTGTTCTCCGCCAGCTCGCGCGCCGCCGCAAGCTCCTCCTCCGTGGGCTCGTCGGCCGCTTCCCCATCGGGCGCCTCGTCGACGTCGGCTGCGGCGGCTTCCGCATCAGCGGCGCTTGCGGCACCCTGCTCGGCAGCCGTCTCCCCCGCATCCGATTCCACGGCTTCTGAAACGATATCCTGGCCCACAGCCTCTTCGGCGGTCTTCATCTGCTCGCTCATTTCGCCTCGCCGGCCTTCTGCTTCGCGATTGCCTCGTTAACCCTCATCTCAACGCGTGTGTCGCGCAGGCTGCAATGCTCGCACATCAGGCATGCCACCGACATCTCGTCGCACGGCAGCTTCTCGTCCATCTCCGCCAGCGACATGCCGCAACGGTACATCCAGTCGCCCACCAGGCCGCGCACGGCCTCGATGGCGAACAAGGTGGTATGCCCCTTGCCCTTCGGCACACCGTCGACCGCGGCTTCCACATCTTTAGGCGTCAGCTCGAGCGCCTGCGAGAACGTCTTTCCCTCGATCATGGAGCAGATGGCGCTTGCGCAGCCGGTCATGGCCAGGCATCCGCGGCTCTTGAAGCCCACCTTCACGAACACCGGGTCGGCAACGGAGTCGTCGACCACCGCGAACAGGCGCAGCGCCACTTCGCCGCGCTTGGACTTGCCCACCATGCTCTGCACGTTGAAGCCTTCGGGCTTGCCCGCGTTCTTGAAGTTCGCCACGATGGCGAGCATCGTTTCCGAGTAGCCTTCCACACCGTTGTCCAGCTCGGTCTGATACACGTCCTTCGTGCGGATGAGCGCGCGGTCGTCCGGCTCGTGATAGATATCACGGCCCTCATCCGGCTCATCGAACGTGATTTCCTGCTCGTTCGCCATTTCGATACCCCCTACTGTTAACGTTGCTGTTACGATGCATTATTTCCCATATGGTATGATGGCGAACATGGCGTTTCGCGCATACCCTCTTTGAGGGAATTTGCGGATAAGTAAGCCGGCTTTTTGGGGAGAGGGTCGGTCACCTGGCAAAACGCGCCGCATACACCAGGAGGATCAGTGAGGATCAACGAAGCGGGCGATTCGATCGCTCAGCGCGTACAAGGGCAGGGAGGGATATCGGCCTCGGGACAACCGGCAAGCGCCTCAAGCGCCGCCGGTGCGAAGCCGAGCGCTCGAACGCGCACGAATCACCTTGTGCCCGATGACGCTGCCCACCCCATGCCAACCGGCATGAAATTGCTCAGCCTGTACATCCCGCTCGTCCCCTCTATCCTGGGCCTGTGCTTCGCGCGCGCCGGCCTCATCGTCGCCGGCTACGGCAGCTACACCCACACCGACGAGGGCATATTCACCGATGGCGCCATGCTTGTGGCGCTTTCCATCATGGCCGTTATCCTGCCGGTCATCGGAACGCGGAAGATCCGCCTGAAGAAACGCACCACCAACCGCATCATGCGCACGTGCATCGTACTGGAAACGGCATGCGTCCTCGCCTTGCCCCTGGTCCACCTTGCAGGAGCCTTCTCGCCGAACGTGCACTACTGGCTTTGCGTCGCCGTCACGCTCTTCGGGTCGTTCGCTATCTTCTACTGGCTGCGCCGCGCCCGCGGATGCGGCAGCACCACCGCCGTGTTGTACGTGTTCAGCGCCCTTGCCATCAGCGAGGTGGAAATCTACATCTGCTCGCTTATCGGCACGTACGGCTTCTACCTCGCCGCCGCGCTCACGCTTCTGCAGTTCCCCTGCATGCTAAGCGCACGCAAGAACAAGCTGGCGAACGATATCGAGTCGTTCACGCCCAACGACGACTTCTTCGGCTTCGCCACCACGCTGCTGTCGAGCAAGCGCTTCCTCACGGCAACGGCCACGAGCATCGGCGTGCTCTCCATCGTAGACGGCTTTTTGCGCGGCTACCCCGATGGCACGCCCATCGCGTTCCATCCCGTCACCCGTGTTGCATATGGCCTGCTCACCATAGCCATTTGCTGCATCATCATCTCCATGATGATGCGCAAGCGCAAAAGCGTGATGACCGTGGGCATGTTCATCCTCTTGGAGCTGTTCGCGTGCGCCGCGCTGGTGCTGTACGCGGCCTTCCCCGGCATGCCGGACATCGGCGCGGTGTTCACCACCACGCTCAACGCGCTGCTGGTGGCGTTTACCTGGTACATCATCATCGCGTTCATGAGCTTCGGCTGGCGCGACCCGTACTACTACGCCCTGGGCGGCTGGATCGTATGGCTCGGCTGCCGTGCCATCGCGCGCGTCACGCTGATCAACGTGCAATCGCTTTCCTCAAACGACCTGCTCATCAACGCCGTCATGGGCACCTGCGTGGTGATCTCGACGCAGGTCGCGCTCGGGCAGTTCCTCAAGGTTTCCCAGATGGAAGCCGACGAGCGCCATGATTTGCACGTGCGCCGCATGGAGCGCCTGGAGAAGCAGCTGGCACGGGCGCAAGCAAACGTTGAGGCGCTCACGATTCTGAAAGACAACGCAGGCGGGTACAGCGAATGCGCCGCATGCGCGAATACGACGCCCGTGGGCGCCGGCACCGCAAGCCCCCTGCAATGCGCGGGGATAACGCCTGTCGAGAACACGGAACCGGATGAAACAGCGGACGAAAGCAGTGCCGCGCAGCCCGATTCCGTGCACGGGATGAGGCTCGTGCGCCTGATGGGCCTTGACGAGGGCGATTCTATAGCCGACATCCGCAAGGCCACCATGCGAAGCAACGCCGAACAGATGGGCAAGCAGTTCCTGCTCTCCGATCGCGAGGTAGAGGTGCTTGCGTTTTACGCGCTGGGTTGGACGCAGAAGCGCGTCGCCGAGGAGCTTTACATCAGCCCCAGCACCGCGCACGCCCACATCAAGCGCATCTACGCGAAAACAGGTCTGCACTCCCGCCAGGAAATCCTGGACTTCATGGATCAGTACACGTCCTAAAACGCTGCGTCGATGGGGTCGCTTACCTCTACGTCCTCTTGGCCGCGCTCCAGCGCCGTCAGAGCATCGAGCAGGGGCTGCTGCGTACCGTCGAGCATGCGCAGGTTCATGGTGACCGCATCGGCGAAGTCGGTGGACAGCACCTTGGCGCCGTGGTCTTCCGCCAAGCGCATGAGCTGCTCGTAACGCGGATACGCTATGCGGATGCGCAGGTCAACGCAGCGCGACACCACCACCAGCTGCGCGGCATCGATGCCCGCCTGGGTCGACTGCGTATATGCGCGCACCAGGCCGCCCGTGCCCAGAAGCACCCCACCGAAATAGCGCGTGACCACGCACACCACATCGGTCAGCCCCGCATGCTGCAGCACCTCAAGGGTAGGCAGGCCCGCGGTTTTCTGAGGCTCGCCATCGTCGGAATAGCGAACGCGCCCTGCAGCGCCCGCGCCGCCCGAGCGCAGGATGTACGCGTACACGTTGTGGCGCGCCATGCGGTTCGCCGCACGGATCTCCTCGAGGAACGCCAGCGCCTCTTCCTCGGTCTCCACGTGGGCCAGGCTGGCGATGAAACGGCTTTTCTTCTCCTCGATCTCGGCGACGGCACGCCCCTCGATGGTGGTGTACGAGCTCATTCGATTCCTATTCTCCGATGGCCATTTGAAGCAAGTATACTTCTTCGCGCAGGTTGCGCGCAGTCTCGCGGCTGATGGAGCCCTCATCGCGCATCGCCTGGATTTCCTCGAGCTCGATGCGCAGGGCCTCGGCCTCAACGTCGGACACACGGGCCTTGATCACCTGGATCTTCTGCGTGTCCATGCCCTCGAGCGCGCCGCGCATGCCGCCGGCGTCCACGCCGACCACGCTGCCCGCAACGTTGGCGCTCGCCAGCTTCTCCGGCTCGTTTACCGCGCGCAGGAACGCCAGCGTGGAGCGGCACTCGGCCGCAAGCACGCCTGCGCCGTCAGCGATCTCGAGGTTCTCATCGCTCATGCGAAGGTTGTAGTAGGCAAGCGCGCATTCCTCCAGCTCGATACGCAGCTGGCGATGCCGTTCGATCTGCGCCTCGTCGTCCACCACATGGCGAACCGCGCGGTCGACGCGACGCGCGGTGTGCACGGCGCCCACTTTCAAGCGGCTCCACACCTCGCCCAACGCCTGGCGACGCGTATGCGCACGCAGGAGCGTGCGGCGAGAGCTCTCCAAGCGTTCGATCTCGCGTTCGCCCTCGGCACGGGAGATGCGCCCTTCGCGGATATATTTGTCGACCTGGTCCTTCTGTTGCTCGATGGCCGTAGCGCGAAGCTCGAGCAAACACGGGGCGGAGGTGTTCTTGCGGCGCAACCGCTTGATGCGCTCGCTGTATTGCCGGATGACGATCTGCGTGGAGGCCTCGTTGGTCGGCGTCTTCTGCTCGCGCATTTGGCGGATGACGCGTTTGAGAATCTCGATGTTCGCCGCATTCACCGCTTGTTCGTCCTGCTCGTCAGCCTGCTCCTTCGGAGCAAGCAGCGGCACCACGAAGTTCGCCAAAAGCAGCGTGCACAGGATGACGCCCGATGCCAGGAAGATCAGGTTGTCGCGCTGAGGGAACGCCTCGCCCGTCGAGAGGGTAAACGGGATGGTCATGATGATGGACAGCGTGATGGCGCCCTTCGGGCCCGAAAGCGTGGTGACCAGGGCATCGCGCACCAGCTGCCCGCCGGTGCGCGGCTTGGAGCTGCGGTGCACGCGCTCCATGACGAGTACCCACAGGAAACGGACGCCCACCACCAGCACCGTGACGAGCAGCACCAGGGCGCACAGCAGAAGCGAGCTGGTCTCGCTGCTATGCCACGACGGCATAACGGCCCTTGGCAGCTGCATGCCCAGCATGACGAACACCACACCGTTGATGACGAACACAAGCGCTTCCCACACGCTGTTCGATGCGATCTTCAGACGCGCGGCGGCGGGCGTGGGCTTGTGCGGCATCAGCGCGATCAACAGGCCGGCGGCCACCACGGCCAGGATGCCGCTCGTGCCGAAATGCTCGGCCGTCAGGAACGTGATGAAGGGCGTGAACACCTCGAACACCACGTGCACCGTGATGCTCTCGTAGCCGTAGCTACGGATGGCACCGAGCGCCAGCACCGCCAGCAGGCCCACCACCAGGCCGACCGCAATACCCCCGAAAAAGCTGATAGCGAAGCTTTGCGCCGCGTTTGCCAGCGAGAACGAACCCGTGATTGCCGCGGCTATTGCGAACTGGAATGACACGACGCCCGATGCGTCATTGATGAGCGCCTCGCCGGAGAGCAGGGATTTCTGGCGGCTGGACAGATGGATGTCCTTACCAAGCGCCGAAACAGCCACCGCGTCGGTGGGCCCCAACGCCGCGCCCAGGGCGAATGCCGCCGCAAGCGGGATAGAAGGCTCCAACCAATTCAGCACGAAGCCGACCACCAGAACCGTGGCGAGCACCAGGCCGACGGCAAGGGACACGATGGCCCCCTTGTTGTCCCACAGCCCGCGTTTACTTGCATGCCGCGATTCGTCGAACAGCAAGGGAGCGATAAACAGCACCAAGAACAGCTCAGGATCGATCGCCACGTCGACGGGCGTGCCCACCAGCAAGATGATGACGGCGCCCAGCGCGATCTGCACAAGCGGCAGCGACACGCGCGGGGTGACCTGGTCGAGCACGGCGGAGACAAGCACCGCCGCCAACAACAGCAACACGAACTCGAGCATTTCCATAAGCATACTTCCTTCGGGAATCTTCGCCACGGTTTAAGGTTTCCGCACTATAGTAGCAAGCCGGCCAGGCCCGAAGAAAGCAACGCTGCATCAACAAGAATGAAGCACAGCGTTTCACAGCGAAACGGGTAGGTTTGCGGAACGAATGGCAAAGCGCCGCAATTGTCCCTGCATACGAAAAAGACCCGCCGAAGCGGGTCTTTCGATTTCGAATGGTGCGGGCGAGAGGACTTGAACCTCCATGGGGTTGCCCCCATACGGACCTGAACCGTACGCGTCTGCCAATTCCGCCACGCCCGCGAATTGGCACCTTAATAAGGCAAGAAGGTATATTACGTCATTTGTCTGTCATATGCAAGAGTGAATTTCAAAATCATCTTGCGTCCTTCTTGCAGTACAGAGGAACGAACTTTCCGAGCTGGATTGCAGAGCGTTCGGAGACAAAACGCAAGGCGGGATATGAAATGATCACACCATTATAAAAAACGAAACTCAAGGCTTTCAACTAAGGCGCAGACGAGCATCGGGACATTCGAATCAAGATGCAGGGCCCAATGAACGACAGTCCTTCCATTGCGCAAGATAGGGTTTGAAATATCCGGTCAAGATGCGGACGAACTCGAAGCATCAGGACCAAAGCGCTGGCTGGAGCTCCTTGTCTTCAGCCATACCATGGGCAGAAAGCAGCGCACCTTCCTAGACGCAAAAAGACCCGCCGAAGCGGGTCTTTCGATTTCGAATGGTGCGGGCGAGAGGACTTGAACCTCCATGGGGTTGCCCCCATACGGACCTGAACCGTACGCGTCTGCCAATTCCGCCACGCCCGCGAATTGGCGCTTGATTTCTCAATGCGAAGATGTATATTACACGTTTAAACGGACACATGCAAGCACTATCGCGCAATTTCTTTGCTTATTTTTATAACAATGCCCACGAGCATAAGCACCGTTACCGCAAGCAGCACGGTGTCGCCTACCGCTCCCGATGCGTATGTTGCGGGCATCGTGCCTGTTAGGAGCACGTTTGGGGCCAGATACAGCACATCGAAGCCGGCATGGATGAACGCACAGAGCCATAGCCGACGCGTTTGCGTGTACAACACGCCCAAGATCACGCTGAACAGCAGCGCCTGCGCGAACTTCAAGACTGATTGCATAAGCACCATTTGATCGGCCGATGCATCGGGCACGCCCACATGCAACAGCGCGAACAACAAAGCGGAAACCAGGATGGCACGCTTTGCGGCGGGATCGAAAGAGATAGGCGATTTAACGGCACCGTGCCCGATTTCGCCAGAGACGCCAACGCGTCCGCCAGCTGCGTATCCGGAGGCGACAGGATGGGCAGAGCGTCCACCGGCAACGTGCTTGGAGGCAGCAGGGCAGACATCGCGTTCGCCGATAGCGCGTCCGGAAGCGGCTCTGCCTTGCCCGAATGCGCGCTCGAACGCCTCTATGCCCAGCACGTGCATGAACGATTCCTCGTACAGGCCAGCGAGCAGGCAGATTCCTAACAGGAGCAACAGGTTTTGCGCAATCTCGCTAGCCGAAGGCAGCTGAGAAAACGCCAGGCCGTTGATTGCGCCAGCGTGATTAATATTCCAGGTCGCAAAGGAAATCGCACCACCGACAAAGCCGACTAAGACCAGCGAGCCGACCACAAAATGAATCAGGTCCTGTTGTTGCACAATATACGTACAACGCTTAAGCGCGTCAGGGGTAGCTAGCCGCACTGTCACAACCGCCACCAACGCCAACACCGCTTCCTGCAGCAACGCAGCCGGCAGCCCAACCGCCGGCAGTGCATTCATGACCGCAAACGATCCAATCAACACGGCGACGAAAGCAGCGAAGACCGCAACTCCGCCCGCTGGTGTCCTTATCTCTTTTTGCACCTGACATGCCCTTTCTTTTAGCAGCGGCAACGAGCGCGTCGAAGGTAGCTGTTGATACCGCTTTAAGATAGCAGCGATCTGGGGCATCAACCTTCGACATGCGATTATGACCTCCGATGCCTCAAAGCGGCCCATGGCGACCACCTTCGGCATACGATTATGGCCGCCGCTTCAATGCCGCCTATGCAGCCACTTTCGGCGCACGATCGAAAGCACCCGGCTTTTGGCACGGTATCAATGAATTGCTGCCAAAAAGTGCACGAGTGCGTGTATCTGCAAGCCAAAACAGTCCCAAGCAAAGCCATTTTCGCCGAAAACGGCTTACGGCCACACCTTAGATGCCCTTTTCCGCACTACCGCGACCCTAATCGATCACAAAAGAACGCACTCGCGCGATTTTTGGCAGCAACTTACCGATTCCCTTCTCATTATGGCGGCGAGCCGCTATCCCGCCCGCGATCCGGCTCAACGCCGCAAGCATATCGGCGAGAAGATCGGTGCTTCTTGAGGCAATGAACCGACGCCTGCCGCCGGGAAGCTCGGGCTCGCCGAGCAGCAAAAGGGTCGATGCCGTGCGGCATCGACCCTTAAATCGCCATGCTTCCATTAGCGGCAATCGTTTTACGCGCTTGCCTAGCGCCTTGCCGATCCGATTAACCTTGATAGCTCAGCTCGGCTGCTCCACACCTTACAGGCCCAGGGCCTTCTTCAGCGCGGAGACGCGGCGGCGGCTGACGGGGATCTTCTCGTCCACGCCGTTGAGCGTGAGCAGCAGGGTGCCGCCGGCGACGGGCTCGATCTCCTCGACCATGGACAGGTTCACCAGGTAGCCGCGGTGCACGCGGAAGAACCCGTGGCCGTCCAGACGCTTCTCCAGCTGCGCCAGGCTGACGGTGCTGAAGTAGCGGTCCGTGTCGGTTTGCAGATACGCGTAGTCATCGCGCGCCATGACGAAGCGGATCTTGTCGATGCTGATGAGAATCTTCTTGCCGGCCTTCTCAACCGGGATACGCTCGGACTTCTGGGCCTGCGCATGCAGCTGCACGTGCTCGCGGACGCGGGCGATGGCCTGGGACAGGCGGTCGGTTTCAACCGGCTTCACCAGGTAATCGATGGCGTTGACCTTGAACGCGTCGATCGCGAACTCGCTATAGGCGGTGACGAACACCACCGCGGGCGGGAACTTCAGGTGCTGCAGGGCCTCGGCAAGCTGCAAGCCGGTTGCCTCGGGCATGTTCACGTCAAGGAACATGACATCGCAGGGATATTCCTTCAGCTTCTCGATGGCCTCGCGCACGCTTGCCGCCTCGGCGACGACCTCCGTTTGACCCAGTTCGTCGAGCAGGAACTTCAGTTCGGAGCGCGCAGGGGCCTCGTCGTCGACGATCATCGCTTTCAACATAAGTAGGGCCTCCTTGCTTTCCTTTTATCAGATGGCGAATCTGAGAATCATTGCTTCCTGCAGTGTAGCATACGGCAACGCGCTGGGGCGTTCCCTTACGCAAAGCAGACCGTTTTTCCCAAGAATTTGCGCTGCGAACGGTCGAGTTAGGGGTATGAGCGGTCGATTTCAGCGGTAAACGGCTGTTTTCACACGCATGCTTGACAAGACCGCGCTTGCCTTACAAGTCGAGCTGCATGAGCTTGCCGATGGTGAGCGCGTAGATGCGGAAGGCCTCCTTCAGCAACTGCTCGCTCACGCCCTCGTCGGGACCGTGCATGCCGCCCACCCACTCGGGCGCCTGCTCCCACGGTTTCTCGGGACCGAAGCTTGCCGCGCGGGAGAACTCGCGCGCATACGTGCCGCCGCCCATAGTGAAGGGCTTGGCATCCTCGCCCGTTGCCTGGTTGTACGATGCCAGCAGCGCCTGGATGGCCGGGCCTTGCGGGTCGAGCAAAAACGGCGCGTCGTCGCGCGTCTTCTCGCACGCGCCGCCCGCCGCCTTTGCCAGCGCCTCCAGCTTCGCGTGCACCTCGTCGCCCGTGATGGTGGTGGGGTAGCGTACGTCGATGGTCTGCGTGAAGCAGCCGCCCTGCATGGCGGCGCGGCCCGCCACGATGGTGAGCTCGCCGAAGTCGGCGTCGGAGCAGGCAAGGTCGACCGTGCTGCCGTCCGTAGCCGCCGCGATGAGCGCCACCGTCTGGAAGAAGGCGCGCTCCCCTTCGCCGACCAGATCGTTCTCCAACAAGTAGCCGATCAGCAGCCCGATGGCGCTCACGCCGCCTTGCGGCAGGCTCGCGTGCGCGCTGCGGCCCGTGGCCGCGATGCGCGCCAGGCGGCACCCGGCCGCGTCGGCATGTGCGCCGGCAGCTTCCAAAGCCGCCGCGGCATCGCGCTCGTCGAGCAACTCCACCTCGATACCCTGCGTCGCCGGAAGCTCGCATGCCCCCGCGCGCACGACCGCCTGCGCATGTCCCGGCACCGCGTTCACCGCCGTGCCGCCTTCGAACGAAAGCACCGTGCGCTGCTCGACGAGCACATCGGAGCTGGTCATAAGGCTGTGGTAGATGCCCTTCTCGCCGTAGCACACGGGAAACTCGGCGTCGGGCGTGAACAGGAACGCCGGGTCGGCGTGATGGGCGCGGTAGTAATGGACGTCATCCATGCGCGTTTCCTCGTTCACGCCGAAGATGAAGCGCAGCGTGTAGGGAAGCTGCGGCGCCTGGCCGTCGAGCTGCATGCGGCGCCACAGGCTCATGGCGTGCAGCGCCACCACGCTCGGGCCCTTGTCGTCGATGACGCCGCGACCCAGCAGGTAGCCGTCCTTGCGCGTGACCTGGTACGGCTCGAAATGCCAGCCTGGGCCCGCCGGCACCACATCGATGTGGCCGATGATGCCAAGCTGTTCCTCGGAGGCGCCGGCAAGATCGGCGTAGCCGACATGGCCGGCGTCGTCGTGGACCTCGAAACCCATGTCGCGCGCCATAGCGAGTGCGGCGTCGAGCGCCTTGCGCGGGCCGGGCCCGTACGGCGCGCCCTCGGCCGCCGCGCCGAGATCCTCGAAGCTGGGGATGCGCACGAGCTTGTCGATGTCGGCGACGATATCCTCCCAGTGCTCCTCAAGGTAGCGGTCGATGCACTGCTCAAGCAGCTCGTCCGACGGCATTTCCGTCAATGCTGCGTTCTCAACCATGAAGTCATCTCCATTTCCTGTTGTGCGGACCCGAATCATCCGGTACAATGGTAAAGCTCAATGCCCGAGTGGCGGAATGGCAGACGCGGCGGTCTCAAAAACCGTTGTCGAAAGACGTGCGAGTTCGACTCTCGCCTCGGGCACCATTCGTAATCAACGGCCCCGCATCCGCGGGGCCGTTTTCATTTCCTAATACTGTCTCAAACCGCCTTCGATCAGCACCAAGCGGATCGTGGTGCCTTGACCCAGCTCGCTCTCCGCTTCCAAATGCGTGCCCGGGCCGAAATAGCCGCAGATACGATCGTGCACATTGCCCACGGCAATGCCGCAACCCGTCGTTGAACCGGGATGAAGGATGTTGTTGCACGCCTCCTGCGTCATGCCGTTGCCGTCGTCGATGACGGAGACGATAACGTCGTCGCCCTGGCGCACGCCCTCCACGCGAATGGTCAGCTTGCCCTCGGAGGGCATGGCGTGGCGTACCGCGTTCTCCACCAGGGGCTGGATCAAGAACGGCGGCACCATCATGTCCTCGACCTCGGGCTCCACGTCGCAGACCAGCTCCAAGCGGTCCTCGCCGAAGCGCGCCAGCTCGAACATGAAATAACGCTGGGTCTGCTCGAGCTCGCGGCGGAACTCGATCAGGTCGCCGGAATCCTCGAGCGTGCTGCGGTAGAACTTCGCGAACTCGCGCAGCAGCGTGCGGGCGCGCGCGGGATCGGTGCGCGTGAACGACGCGATGGTGTTGATGGTGTTGAACAGGAAATGCGGGTTGATCTGGCTTTGGAGCATCTTGAGCTCCATCTTGGTGGCCAGGGCCGTCTGCTCCTCGAGCGCCGATGCCGCCATCTGCGTGGACAGCAGCTGGCCGAAGCCGGTGGCGATGGATTTTTGGGTTTCGCTGATGTGGTTGGCACGGCGATAGTAGAACTTCAGCGTGCCCTTCACGTCCTTGCCCACGGTCAGCGGCACGATGATGGCGGCGTTGATGCCGTGGGTGCCCTTGGGGAAGCCGATCTCCTCGGGGGTGAACAGCACGCGCGTCTTGCCGTCGGACAGCGTGGAATACGTGGCATGCGTGCGGATGATGCTGCCCGAGAGGTTGTGCGATTCCTCGTAGCCGGCGTAACCCAAAATGAAGCGATCGTCGGTGATGGCGATAGCGATGGCCGCGGTGGAGGGTAGAAGCAGGCTGCAGATGCGCTGGGCGGATTTGCTGTCCAAGCCCTCCTCGCCCATGGCCTCGAGCGTTTGGCTTGCCAACTGCAGCACGTTGCTGGATTGGCGAGCGCGCACGGAGTCGGGATCCATGAGCAGGCGGATGAGCACGGTGATGGACAACGTGAACACCATACCCGCGATGAACAGCGCCAACACGCTGACGACGGGCGACACCAGGTTCCAGATGAGCACAAGACCCGACAGCGCCACCATCACCGACATGAGCATCTCGAGCGTGAAATAACGCGGAAGCCTTGCGCGATTGTCCTCCATATCGACGTTCATACGCCGACTCCTTCCTTATCGGGCACGACGGGCCGGCCGAAAAGGCCCGCGTGCGGCGTCAGCCAAGTATACCGAATTCGTTGAGCATGAGCATGACGGCCGCCACCAGCAGAAAGCCGCCGAAGATGAACCGCAGCTGTCGCTCGGGCACCACGCGCACCAGCCGCGCGCCCACCAGGGCGCCGGGGATGCTGCCCACCACGATGGCGATGCCCGCCAGATAGTCGATGTTGCCGAGCAGGCCCTGCTCGATGACGCCGGGGATGGCCAAGATCATGATGGCGATAAGCGACGTTCCCGAGGCCAGGCTCATGGGGATGTCCAGAACGGCCAGCATAAGCGGCACCATGATGAAGCCGCCGCCCACACCCACGTAACCCGAGGCCAGGCCGGCCACCAAGCCGATGCACGCGCCCTGCAGGTACTGCTTGCGAGAGAGAACGGGCTGGTCGGGAACGGGTTTGGGGGTTGCTGAACGGGCGGAGGCGGCACCCGTGCATGCTGCCTGCGATGCCGCGGCGCTCGAGCTTGCGGGCGCAGCGTTGCTCGCGCATGCTGCCGGCGCGGCGCCCGGGTTCGCGGATTCGGCGCTCGAACCCGCGGATGCGACGTTGCTCGAACCCGCTGCCTTCGCGCTGCCGCCCGCCTGCCCCGCGCGGGGCGCGGGCGCGCACTTCACGGCCTTCTTGAACATCTTGAACGCGCTGAACCCGATGACTAGCGCCGCCACGCAGATGACCAGCCAGCCGGGCGAGACGCTTGCCAGCCACACGCCCACCGGCGACATGATAGCGCCGCCCACGCCGAGCGCCAGGCCGAGTTTGGGTACGCAGGTTTTCGCACGGGTATGCGCGACCACGCCCGAGATGGACGTGGGGATGATGGCGAACAGGCTGGTAGCCGTGCTGGCCAGCGGGCTCATACCGAACGCCAGGCGGAAGATGGGCACCATGATGGTGCCGCCGCCCACGCCGAGAAGCCCCGACATCACGCCGACGAACACGCCCGCAAAAGCGGGCGCGATGAAGGCCGCGAACACGTCCATTGCGCCGCGTCACCTTCCCTATTCGGCTATGTTCAGGCGGATCTCGCTGGTCACGCCCGGATCGACGCCCGCGCCGGCTCCCGCCACGGGGAACGCCGCCGCCATGTTCGCCGCCGCCTGGCGACGTGCCACAGACTGCACGATGGCCGTGTGCAGGATCTGGTCGCTGTCCATGCGCGCCATGAGCTCGGGCCACACGAACTGGAACTCGAAGTACTTCGAGCAGTTGCGCTGCGCGTACATGACGGCCTCGGTGCGCGCGGCCTTGGCGGCCTGGCGGTACGCCTTCTTGTCCTTGCGGGCAAGGCTGCGCAGGATGGCCGTGATACGGATGCGCTTCGTGATGCCCGGCTCCAGGAACGGGCCCGGATAAGGCTCAAGGGACTGCGGCTTGACCTGCATCAAGTCGATCTGCGTGCGGCTGTACTCCATCTTGCGATACTCGTAGAGCCAGCGGTAGATATCCTGGCGAAAGCGCGTGCCCTCGCTGGTGGACGCCGGCGGCAGGTGGCGCAGGCTCCACTGGTTGTCGAACCAGATGTCGCTGCCGTACATGCGCAGGTTCAGCATGTAGTCCAGGTCCTCGCCGCGAGCGACCCACGGGTCGAACGACAGGCGCTTAAACGCCTCCTTGTGAATGGCCAGGCAGCCGCCGCACACATGGTTGCTGCGCGACAGGCGCGGGCCGCGCATGGCCTTCGTGATCCACTTGTTGAACGCTTTGCCCTGCTGCCAGAAATGGTTGTACCACCTGTCCTGACTCTTCGACAGGTACGAGCCCTCGGAGTTCAGGTAGTAGCCGGTCTTCGCCAGGATGGGCACGCCCTTGCGCGTGAGCTTGCCCAGGCCGTAGACGCCCTTCTGCAGGAAGTCGGCGTCGTCGATGACCTCGTCGTCGTCGAGGAACACGATGGAGTCGAAGCCCATGACGTTGGCGAGCACCAATCCCAAGTTGCGGATGGCACCGTAGCCGGCAAGGCCGATCTCCTTCGACAGCTTGCCCAGGCCCAGCTGCTCCATGCGCTGCTGCACCAGGCTGCACTCGTCGGCGCCGATGATGGCGATGTTGAGGCTGGGGAAGCGCGAGACGATGTCTTGCACCTTCTCGGCGGCTTGATCGGAGATGGCGGGCTCGGCGGCGACCAGCACGATGATCTGCCCGATGCCGCGAACCTTCTGCAAAGACGTGAGCAGACGCGGCAGCTCGCCGGGATTGCTCAGCGGGGTGGTGTGGTCGTACGTGGCGATCACGCTGCCGGAATCCTTTCGGCGGCGCGGCGACACGAACGTCGGGATTACGATGACCGGATTCATGCACGTCCTTTGTTTCGGGTCCGTTTACGCCGAATGCGGGTTGCCGGGCCGCGGCCATGGACCGGGCGCGGAACCCGCACGCCGACGTGCGCGTTGCTTTCGGTTAACCCTTATATTGTAGCGTTTTTGGCAAGCGAACGCGAAACGGCCCGGCAACCGGATGGAGACGCTATGCGCGGCGCAAGGGCGCAGGGGAGCGAAATAGGCCCGCAAGCTGGGAGAGGACGGCGTTGCGGTTGCGGCGCAAGGACGAGCGCCCCTCGCCCGCCGTCAATCGCGCACGGCGGAGATGCCCGCCCCACGCTTGCCCGCAGGCGCTAGCGGCGGCGCTTGCCGCGGCCCGCGCGACCTCTTTGGCCGCCGCGCTTCTTGTCGCTGGCCTTCTCGCCGCGCATGCGGCGGGCCTCCTCGCGACGATCGCGCAACGTGGCCGTCTCCTGCTTCAGGGCCTGGTAGCTGGCGAAACGCTCGGGGGCTATCTCGCCGGACTCGACGGCGGCGCGCACGGCGCACCCCGGTTCGTTTTCGTGCTTGCAGTCGCGGAAGCGGCACTGCTGCGCCGCTTGCTCGATGTCGGCGAACGCCGCGCCGATGCCCGTATCGGCGTCCCACAGCCCCAGGCCGCGCACGCCGGGCATATCCACCACGTACCCGCCGCCGGGGATGGCCACCATCTCGCGGCTGACCGTGGTGTGACGGCCCTTGCCGTCGCCCTCGCGGACCGTGCCCGTTTCCTGCACCTCTTCGCCAACAAGCATGTTGACCAGGCTGGACTTCCCCACGCCCGATTTCCCCACCAGCACCGTGGTGGTGCCGGGGGCCATGAGGGCGCGCACTGCCTCCACGCTCTCGGCGTTGCCGTCCGACACCACCAGCGTGCGCACGTCCGGGCCCGCCAGCGCGCGGACGCGGTCGGCCACCTGCTCCACCTGCGCCTCGCTTTCTGCCAGGTCGGCCTTCGTGAGCACCACCGTGACGGCGGCACCGGTCTCGTAGGCCAGCACCAGCTCGCGCTCCAGGCGGCGCAGGTTCACCTCAGCCAGCGGCTGGGCCAGGATGACGCGGTCGAAGTTCGCCGCCAGCACCTGAGGGACGGCACGCTCGGTGGGGTCTTTGCGCACGAAGGCGCGCTCGCGCGGGCAGATGGACTCGATGATGCCCTTGTCGTGGCCCTCCGGCGCGTTCACCTCGACGTAATCGCCGATGACGGCGCGCACTTTCTCCCCTTTGACCAGGGCCGTTGCGTGTTCGCAGCGCACAAGGCGCCCATCCTCGCATCGCACGAGCGGATACCCGCGGTCCAGTTTCACAACCTGCGCTCTCTGCAAGCTCTCCTCCTTGTAGCCTTATCGCTGGCGTTCGCGCAGCAGATAGAACACCACCATCATGGCCAGGCCGATCATGACGGTCACCATACCCGGGATGAACGCGTTGATGTCGAACTCGTCGGGGGTGGCCTTGCCCTTCTCCGTGACCGTCACCACCTGCGCGTGCAGGTCGGATGCGCCGTCGTGGTCAGAGCACGCCAAGTTGAACGTGCCGCGCACCTGCAGCGTGGTGCCCTTGCGGTCGTAGGCGCCATACGTGTCCACCTTGTCGGCGGATTCGTTGGTAAGGTAGACCGACGCCGTGGACGAATCGGAGGGCGATGCCAGCTGCAGCCAGCAGTGGCGGCCGTCGCCTGCGTTGATGCGGTCGCCCACCACTTCGCCGGTGACCTGCACCGTTTGCTTGTCGTAATAGGTGTCCGCCGTGCTCAGGTCCGTGATGGACGTGTCGTAGATGAACGAGCTGTCGGGCAGCTGCGCGACGTTGACGGCGTTGTCACCTTCGGCGGGCTCGTCGGCGAACGCGGCCTGCGGACACGCGAACGCAGGAAGCGCCAACGCGAACGCCAGCGCAGCAGCGGCCATTCCCTTTCGCATCATGAGCGCCTCACCAGCCTGTTCCTTACCACCCTGCGGGGATCGAGCGTCACCACGACCTCGACGATGAGCGCGATCAACGTGAGGAACTCCAGACGGCCGGCCCACATCTCCAGCATGTAGAACAGCTCGAGCGACGCGGGCATGCCCTGGGAGCACACGCCCGACGAGATACCGCCGTTGGAGGCCATGGCCACCGATTCGAAGATGGACTGCGTGGCGTCGTAGCCGTGCGCGATGCCCACGAGCGCGCCCACGGCGTAAGTGACCACGTACAGCACGAACACGGTCATGGCCTGCTTGACCACCTCGGGCGACAGGATGCGCCTTCCCAAATGGTAGTACGAGACCACCACGCGCGCCGAGTCGGGCGCCAGCGTCTCCTTCACCGTGGCCACGAGCGACTTGATGATCAGGCCCATGCGGTTGAACTTGATGCCGCCCGACGTGGAGCCGGCGCCACCGCCCACGCACATGAGCGCGGCGATGACCAAGAACGCGCCGGAAGTCAGCGATGTGGTCAGCTGGTTGGTGGTGACGTTTTGGAAACCCGTGGTAGAGAACGCCGACACGATCAGGAACACGCCGCGGCGCATCATGGTTGCCAGGTTCGAGAAGTCCGAGCTTGCCGAAACCGATGCGGCGAACACCAGGGTCATCACGGCGATCCAGATGAACATGGTGCGGATCTCCATGTCGCGGAAGTACACGTTCAGGTGCCCCTTCCACAGCTCGGAATGCAGCACGAAGTTCACGGACCCGATGATCATGAGCACCATGAGCACCACTTCGATGGGGAACGAGTGGTAGTACAGGATGGACGTGCTCATGGGCGTGAAGCCGCCGGTGCAGAAGCTGGAGATTGCCAGCCACAGGCCGTTGAGGAACGCGCGCGGCGCCTCCATGCCGGCGAACGCGCACATGACGGCCAGCACGGCGGTGGCCACGCAGATGAAGCCCAGCGATAGCTTTGCGATGAACTGGGCGGTTTGCACGATGTTGGGGACCACGTGCTCGCTGCGGCCCTCGGACATGTACAGGCTGGCGCCCGAGCGCTTGCCGAACAGGCCGAACGACAGCGCCACCACTACCAGGCCCAAGCCGCCCAGCAAGATCATGATGAAGCGCCACATGCTGTCGGCATAGGACAGATGGTCGAGGTCGGAGATGATGCTGGCCCCTGTGGTGGTGATGCCTGAGACGCCGTCGAACATGGCGTCCAAAAACGTGTTGTAGTGGCCCGAAAGATACAGCGGGATGGTGGCCATGAACGCCAGGACCACCCACGCCAAGCCCGTGACCACCAGCGCCTGCTGGCGGTTCAGTCGACCGGGCTCGATACGCAAAAAGCGCAACGCCGAGCCGACTATGAGCGACAATCCTATGGAAAGCAGGTAATGGCTTGCGGGGACCCATTCGCGGAACACGATGGCGGTGACCAACGGCACGATAAGCGCCACGGACGAGAAAAGCACCAGCATGCCCAGATAATGGCCGATGACCCTGACGTCATACCAAGTGAAGCGCTGCCACATAGCGGTGCCTACCCCCGCCGCCCGACGCGCGAGATGTGCCGTTGCAAGCTCATCCCACCACGAGCCTAACCATGATCATGATGACCCACAGCGACAGCAGAAAGCACGCGCAGCTCAGCACCACCACCGTGAAGCTGATAAGCGGCGTTTCGATCATCTGCAATATGTCGTGAATGTTCTTCTGCATAGCGTGAACATCATAATACAAAAAGCCTGCCGGCCCTGTTGAGGGCCGGCAGGCTTCACATTCGGAATGGGTTTCGGCAGGTGGCAGGCGGACGTCGACTGCTGGCGGGGCGCTGCTCGGGACGAAGAGCCCGCAGGCCGCGGACCGTCGGGCGACGCGGGCGCTTAGGCCATCAGCTTTGTGACCGCGTTCGCATAGGCGACCGGATCGGCGATGGGCATGCCCTCGACGATGAGCGCCTGGTCGTACAGGATCTCCGTGTAGAGCTTCACCTTCTCGGCGTCGCCGGCGGACTGTGCGTCCTTGAGCACCTGGAACACCGGGTGCTTCGCGTTCAGCTCGAGCACGCGCTGCGACTTCACCTCGCCCATGCCGTCGGGCATCTGCGACATGAGGCGCTCCATCTCAAGCGACACGGGGCCTTCGGTGGTGACAGCCGACGGCGCGTCGGTCAGGCGCGTGGACACGGCCACCTTCGTGACCGCGTCGCCGAGCTGCTCCTTCATGGCGGCGAGCAGGGCCTCGTTGTCCTTCTCGGCTTCCTCGGCCTCCTTCTTCTCCTCCTCGGAGGCGAAGTCCAAGTCGCCCGACGCCACGTTCTTGAGCTCCTTGGGGCCGGTTCCCTCGATGTCCTTGCCCTCGGCGTCCTGCTCAGCCTCGGGGCCGTAGGTCATCATGGACTGGAAGCAGAACTCGTCGACGTCCTTCGCGCACAGCAGCACGTCATAGCCCTTGCCGAGCACCGTGTTCACGATGGGCAGCTTGGCCAGACGGTCGATGCTGTCGCCGGCAGCGTAGTAGATGGACTTCTGGTCGGCGGGCATGGCCTCGAGGTACTCGGCCAGCGTGACCATCTTCTGCTCCTTGGCGCTGTAGAACAGCAGCAGGTCGGCCAGCTCGTCCTTCAGCATGCCGTAGCTGGTGTAGATGCCGTACTCAAGGCCGCGGCCGAAGTCCTCGAAGAACTTCTCGTAGGCGGCGCGGTCGCTCTTCAGCATCTTCTTCAGCTCGCTGGTGACCTTCTTCTCCACCTTGCGCGCGATGGCGTGCAGCTGGTTGTTCTGCTGCAGCGTCTCACGCGAGATGTTGAGCGTGAGGTCCTGGCTGTCTACGACGCCGCGGACGAAGTTGTAGTGGTCGGGCAGCAGGTCCTCGCACTTCTCCATGATCAGCACGTTGGAGCTGTACAGCTCCAGGCCCTTCTTGTAGTCCTTGCTGTACAGGTCGTACGGCGCGCGGCCGGGGATGAACAGCAGCGCGTCGTAGGACAGCGCGCCCTCGGCGTGGATGGAGAACGTGGCAGCCGGGTCGGTGAAGTCGTGGAAGGTCTGCTTGTAGAACTCGTTGTACTCTTCCTGTTGTACGTCGGACTTGCTGCGCTTCCAGATCGGCACCATGGAGTTGATGGTCTCGACCTCGGTGTACTGCTCGTACTCGGGCTTGTAGTCGTCGCCGGCGTCCTCGGGCTTGGGCTTCTGGCGGGACTTCGAAACCTCCATGCGCACGGGGTAGCGCACGTAATTGCTGTAGCGCTTGATGAGGTCCTTCAGGCCGTACTCGCTGAGGAACTGGTCGAAGTTCTCCTCGTCGGTGTTGTCCTTCAAGGTCAGGATGATGTCGGTGCCGTTGCCCTCGCGCTGGGCCTCCTCGATGGTGTAGCCCTCGACGCCGTCGGATTCCCAGGCCCAGGCCTGGTCGCTGCCGTAGGCCTTCGACACCACGCGCACGGACTTGGCCACCATGAACGCGCTGTAGAAGCCCACGCCGAACTGGCCGATGATGTCGACGTCGTCACCCTGCTGCTCGGCGTTCTCCTGCTTGAAGGCCATGGAGTCGGAATGGGCGATGGTGCCCAGGTTGCGGTCCAGGTCCTCCTGCGTCATGCCGATGCCGTTGTCGGACACGGTGATGGTGCGGGCGTCCTTGTCGAAGGCGACGTCGATGCCCAGCTGGTCCTTCGTCAGCTGGATGCTGGAGTCGGTGAGGCTTTTGAAGTACAGCTTGTCGACGGCGTCCGACGCGTTGGAGATGAGCTCGCGCAGGAAGATCTCGCGGTTGGTGTAGATGGAGTTGATCATCAGGTCGAGCAACTTCTTGCTCTCTGTCTTGAACTTGCGCATAGGTGCGGCGCTTCCTTTCCGTTCGTGCTTGGCGCTGCGGGACCTGTCGCGCGGCGCGAGGGGCGCTTCGCTCACCTGCGGCGATGTCGGTTTGCGACGCCCGCCCGCAGGCGGAGCGCCGAGCCGTGCATGCCCCAGCGAATGAAACGCCCCGCAGGTGCGGGGCGCGTTAGCAGTCTCACAGCTTGAGTGCTAATTTCGATTGTAGTCTGGCGCTTGAGAGTGTCAAGTGACAGGAAGGTGACAGCGAAAAGGCTTCGCTAAATCTCGATTTGCGTGTAGTCCAGATCGCGATTCTCGCACAGCCATTCGAACATACCCGGCACGTTCGTGACCTTGACCAGGCCGTTTTCCAGGCCGTCAGGTTCGTGCGTGAGCAGGAAATCCGCCCGCAGGTCGATGGCGGCGTTGACCATGAGCTGACCCTCGGGGTTTTGCCCCGACGAGGCCAGCATGCGGTCGACGTTTGCCGCGGTGAGGTCCGCCACCTGCACGAAGGTGCGCAGGCCGCGGATGCGCTCCATGGCGCGCGGCAGCAGCTCGGGCTTGCCGCCTTCGGAGAGCAGGTAGACGAGGTCGACCACCTGCGGGGCGGTTACCCACAGGTCGAACTCGCCCACGCGGCCGGCCACCATGAGCATGCGCGTTTGCTGATAGAACGGTTGGCGCTCGTTCATGAAGTCCATGACGACTTCGGTACCAAGCAGGACACGGGCCTGAGGCATGCTAGATCACCCCCCGTGAGGAGAATCGCGCGGCGCGGGCGATGGCCGCAAGGTCCGGGCCGTCGGCCGGCAGGTCGCCGTGCTCGAAGGCGCGGTCGGCCAGCGCCGATGGCGCTTCATCGGCGGCGTCGGATGCGCCGTCGGATACGGGTTCGGAGAGGGAATCGACGAACTCCACGGCGTTATCCCAGGCCGCTTCGTCCTCCGCCGCCACGATGCCCGTGAGAAACGACGCGTCGCCGTTCTCGATGAGCTTGTCGTACATGCGGTTGATGGCCTGGGAGGCCGTGAGGCCTTCCCGCTGCAGCACAAGGCCGCCGCGGCGCTTCTTGCCGAGCGCCATGCGGCCGGTGACCATTGCCTCGCCCATTGCAACCTCCGATCGTCCCGCTTCGCTGCACAGGGAAACGGGCGGACGGCCGCTTGGCCGGCCATTGTTTCCCGCAGCGTTTACCAGCGTTGCGCCGGGCTCCGCCGGCGCAACTTGTGTGAGTGCGTGGTTCGTATTATTGTACAACGTTTTGCGTACAACGTCAAGTGGACAGACGGCGGCATTCACTGGTTGCACATAAGTTTTTATGCGGTTCACCTGGGGTTATTCTGATAGCGAATACGGCGTTGGCAAAAGGCTGGAGGAGCCAGCCTAAGATTCGAGCTTACATAGACTGTTAACAGAGCGTGCGCGAGGTTTTGCTACCATGTGCTACTGGACGAAAACAGCCCGACGCACGGCGCCGAGGCGCAAAAACGAATGATGTAAGGAAGGCGGTCGGGCATGCCCGCGAAAACGTTCTCCATCATGGGCGATTCCATCAGCACTTTCGAGGGGTGCGTACCCGATGGCTACACGCTGTTCTACAACGATGAGCGCTTGGAGCGATCAGGCGTGCTGTGTCCCGAGGACACTTGGTGGTCGCACGCGGTGCGCGCGCTCGGCGGCACCGTGCTTGCCGATAGCGCCTGGTCAGGCAGCATGGTCGAGGGCGCGGGCTTCCCCGCCGCCAGCACCCCCGAACGCGCTGCCGCCCTGCTGGGGCCCAACGGCCAGGCGCCCGATGCGGTGCTCGTGTTCATCGGCATCAACGACTACGGCTGGGGCGGCGCCGAGGCGCAGGCCGCCGGCCGCAGCCACGCCATGCCGCGCTGCATAGACCCGGCAAGCGTTCCCGAGCAGGTAGCCGGCGCCGCGCCCGCCGACGCCGTGGAGCGTTTCGGCGCAGCGTATCGCACCATGCTGCGCAACATCCATGAGGCGGCGCCCGCGGCCGCGGTGTATTGCATCACGCTACTGCCCGGTCGCACGCACGGCGTCGACCATCCCGAGTTCTGCTACCGCCTGCGCGGCCATCACCTGGACGAATACAACGCCGCCATCCGCGAGGCTGCCGCGGCCGAAGGCTGCCGCATCGCCGATGTGCGCGCGTTCGGTCGCGATTACGACTCGCTCGAGGGCACGCACCCCACGAATCTGGGCATGCGCCAGTTCGCCAGCATGGTGGTGCGCGCGATGCAGCTGGCAGATGCGGCGGGCGCGCTGGAAGGCATCACCGCCGGAACGCAACCCGAGATCGCCAATCCCGCGCTTGATCTGCGGGATTTCTGCGGCGCACCCGAAAGCGCGCAGCTATGCGATGCGCCCACCTGCATCGACTGCCCCCACGCCGCCAACACCGGCAACCAATGGCTGTGCAGGTGCCTGAAGTAGACGGCGCATCTCGGCAACGCGCGCATATCGGGTAGGACGCGCTAAAGGATCTCGCAGCTAGCGCGCAAGCGAAGTTCTGGGCGGTTTCGTAGGCTGCGAAGCTGGGCGGGAAGCTGCCCGAGCTCGGTTTCCCCCGAGTCGTTAGGCCGAAACATGCCGCCCCAATAGCGCGAGCAAAGTTCTGGGCGGTTTCGTAGGCTGCGGAACGAGACGCCGACGATGCGGGTGCTCCTGACCTGGGTTTATGCTGCAGTCGCCGGCGAGAATCGCAGTGAAGGGCCAAGGAAACCGCCCAGAACTCCGGAGAGACGTCAAATTCGGGCCCGTTTTCCTGCGAAACGACCCAGAAGTTGAGGGGCGCGGCGTCCGAGAGAAGCGCGCGGCGGGAAACCGCCCAGAACCCGGCGGTGCGGCGCCGAAGCGGGGTCCTGACCCCAGAACCCGAGGGCGTACGACGCTAGAGAGGGGGTGCGCATACCTCGGAGCAGGGGCTTGCAACGTCGGGGCAAGACCAAAGCACCGTAGCGGCGCTCATAACGAGTTACGGCCGCCGCAGGGTGGCGCGCACCGCGACGTCGTACCAGGTCCGATCGGCACGCCGAATACGGCGAGCCGATCGGACCTGTGCGGCTTCGCCGCTCCCTGAACGCAATCGGGCCCCGGCGTTTGCCGGGGCCCGATTTGCTTTGCGCAGCCGAGAGCCGCGCAACGATGTTGGAAAGCTTGCCTGCTAGCTCACTAGCCAGCTCGCCAACTTGCCCGCTTGCCAGCTTGCCGGTTTGCCAGCTCGCCTGCCTGCTTACTCGCTAGCTTGCCAGCTTGCTTACTTGACCAGCTGGATCTTCTCGATGTCGTCGCGGGTGGTCTCGCGGTAGAGCACCACGCGCTTGCCGATGACCTGCACTAGCTCGGCCTCGGCCTGGTCGGCGATCTCGCGGCCGGCCTCGGCGGCCTGGCTGCCCGTTTCGCACAGCACGCTGACCTTGATGAGCTCGTGGGCCTCAAGACCCTCGTTGACCTGCTTGAGGATGTTGGCGGTGACGCCTTCCTTGCCGACGATGACGGTGGGCTTCAAGTTGTTCGCCATGCTGCGCAGCTGACGGACCTGCTTGCCGGTGATAGCCATGGATTGCGCTCATTTCTCTTCGTGTGTTAACGCTAAAGCGGCGCGCCCGTGAAGGCGCGCCGCAGATTCGCTTACGTCTATTTTACATGCTTCGTGCGCGTTTCGCATCGCGTTTCACCGCGGCACGCGAATAAACCAGCGCGAGTGCACAACCTGCCGCGGCGATGCACGCGGCAACCACCATGGCGATCGAGAAGCCTTGCGCGGTCGCAAGCGCCTCATCGACGCCCGCCGCCAAGGCGCCCGCCTGGGCGGTGGACATGATGCCCGTGTACAGCGAAGGGCCGATACAGGCCGCGATCTGCACAAACGTGGTGGAGATGGCAACTCCGAACGGGTTCATCTCCTGAGGCAGGGTGCGCAGGCCCGCCGTCTGCGAGGGCGAGAAGATGAAACCGGTGCCGCCCATGATCAGCAACGCCGCGACGAACGCCACCGGCAGCGACAACGTGGGGGCCAGCGCCGCCATCACGGCGAAGCCCACGGCGATGGCGGCGAAACCCGCCGGGAGCAGCGGCCACTCGCCGCGCGCGTCCATGATGCGGCCGCCCAAAAGCGTGGTGCCCGCGTTCGCCAACACCGGGACCAGCATCAGCAAACCGGCCGCGAACGCCGTCAGGCCCGTGCCGCCTTCCAGGTACAGCGGCAGCAGCACGCTCATGCTGAAGCTGCCCATCATGGCGATGGTGGTCAGCACCACCGACGGCCAGAACGCGCGGCTCTTCATGGGCGTCAGGTCGATGAGCGGGTGCTCACAGCGCAGTTGGCGCAACACGAACAGCACCGCCGTGACCACCGCCACCGCAAGCGACCCGACCGCAAGCGCGACGTCGATGGTCAGCTCGACAAGACCCAGGCTCAGCGCGCACAGGAACACCGCCGAGAGCACCGTCGACGGAATGTCCAGGTGAGCAGGGGAGAAGCCCATGTTCTCGACCGCGAACAGCGCCACCAAGGCGAGCACGGCCATGGCGGCAAGGGGCACCGCGAACACGCTATGCCAGCCGAACGAGGTGACTAGCGCGCCGCACACCGTCGGGGCCAGAGCGGGGCCGAACGTGATCATGCAGCCGCCGATGGACAGGAACGTGCCCAGCTTGTGCTTCGGCGCGACCACCAGCACCGTGTTCATCATGAGCGGGATGAAGATGCCCGAGCCCGCGGCCTGCACCAGACGCGCCGCCATGAGCAGCTCGAAGCTTGTGGCGAACAGCCCCATGAGCGAGCCGACCAGCGTGAACGCCGCCGCGGCGAAGTACAGGGGGCGCAACTTGAAGCGGCGGTACATAAACGCCATGCACATGACCACGATGGTGGCCACGATCATATAGCCCGTGACCAACCATTGCGCCGCAACTGAATCGACGCCGTACTCGCCCATGATGGACATGAGCGCCATGTTCACCAGGTTCTCGTTGAACCCTGCCAAAAACGCGCTGGCGTATAGAACGACCAACAGCGCAACCAATGATCTTCCTTGCATTCCGCATCCTTTCGCACACGTTGACCGGACAATCGAATGCAAAGGACCGGAAGCGGCGCCAGAGAAAATATGCACAAAACCCAGAGGCCCACGCGGGCAAAACCCCTGCATATCGATTGTGTTCTGGAACCCCCGGCAAACTGGCGCGTGCGGCGCGGGATGCGCGAATGCACGGCTTGAGCACGCTTACCCGTGGTACGGAACGTATTTTGCCACGTCCTAGCGATCCTGCAGGTTTTCCCACAAAGAAAACCGCCCCGGTCCGATGAGGCCCGGGGCGGATGGCGCCGCATGTTGGAGGGAGGGAGCGCCCAACGCGCGGCGATCGGCAGAGCGCCCCTTGGCGCGAAGAGGATGCACAAGGGACGCTTGCCTTTCGGAATGGTTACTTCTCGTTCGGCGTCAGCTTCACATTCTGCCCGCGCTTCGCGACCACCGGCATGGTGATGGCGCTGGCCGGGCACGCGTCCACGCAGGCGTTGCAGCGCGTGCAGTCCGCCAGCGTGCGCTCGCCGTAGTCCGGATGGCGCAGGTTGATGTCGGCCTCGCACACCATCGCACAGCGGCTGCATGCCGTGCCCTTCGACGTCTCCAGGCACTTCGCGTCGTCGATGACGGACTTGAACGTGCGGCTGAAGCGGCCCATCAGGTTCATGAGGCCGGCCATGGGACAGAAGCGCGTGCACCATTTGCGCAGGAACACCAGCTCGATGATCAGCATCAACGGGATAAGGACCACGGCAACGGTCATGTCCGCGTTGGCGAACAGGCGCCAGAACACCAGCACGGTGGCGAAGGTCAGGCCGATGGGGCATACCAGGCAAAACACCGGGAAGCCGAAGATGGCCGTGGACAGCAGCGCGCCGCCCAGCACGTAATGGCGCGAGTCCAGCTTGGTGCGCTGCTGCTTGCATGCGCTGCAGCCCTCGCAACCGCCCTTCCCGCCGCAGCCCAGCTCGAACTTGGCGATATCGAGCGCCTCGTCGTGTTTCGCCTGCTCAAGCTCGCGGCGCTTCTTCGGCGAACGGAAGAACGCGCGCAGCTTGCCCAGCACGGGCACGGGGCAGATCCAGCCGCAGAACGCGCGGCCGAACAGGAACACCAGCAGCGCCATGATGACGATGCTGAACACGGCGCGCGGGACCAGGGTCTTAGTGGCCAGCATGGTGGTGATCGCGCCGAGCGGGCACAGCGCGCTGAACGAATCGAAGCCGAAACCGGACAGCGTTCCCATGTTGATGCCCGCGATCAAGCACACGGCCAGGATGCAGAACACGGCGGCCGCCACGATGGTGCGGATCTTGCTCAATTTCATGACAACCCCCTTACAGCGAGGACGCAGGACGGACGACGATGGCGCGCTCGGTGGCTCCCGCGACGATGGAGCCTTGCTGCAGCGACACGCACACGCTCTCGCAGGCGCCGCAGCCGACGCACTTGTCCTCGATCACGTACGGGCGCGGGCTGTAGCCGTTGCCATCGAGCTGAATGGCGTCGTACCCGGCATCGCGGCAGGCGTCGAAGCAGAAATGGCAACCCGTGTCGCGGAACGCCAGGCACGTCTTGGGATCGATCTCGGCCAGGCCGATGATGGTGTTGTTCGCATCGGCGCCGGCGGGAAGCTGCAGTGCCTCGGTGGGGCACGATGCCACGCACAGCGGCACCCCGCCGTTCTCCTCGGCGCAGAAGTCGCAGTAATCGGCGCTGAAGTCCAGCTGCGGGCTGCGCATCCCCAGAAGGCCGTCCTCGATCTTGGCCGGCTTGATGACGTGACGCGGGCACGCCTCGTAGCATTTCTCGCAGCGGATGCAGGCGCTGACCAAGTGCGCCTCGTCCTGACCTCCCGGCGGACGGTTCAGCGGCACGTGCCCGGCATAGCGCAGGGCGCCCAAACCAAGCAGCGCAGCCGTGCTGCCCACGCCGATGAGCAGCGAGCGGCGCGAAACGCTCATCGGCTCCTTCGCCCTCTTCGCAGCAGGCTGCGCGGGCACAGCATCGGCCGCGCCGACGTCCTTCGCCACGGCGGGCTGCGCGCCCTCCTTCTTCTCTTCGCTCATGAAGACCCCTCTCCGTGTCTTTCCGTTTCCTCTTCCTATGCGTGAAAGCCCCGGTCGGGGCTTTGCGAAAACGCGTATATGAGGGGGCTTCCGTTGCCGAAAGCGGGGCGTTCAGGTAAGCCCCCTCCAACACGCCTTTTCAGCTTGCGAGCTGGCGTTTTCCCGCCAACTCGCCCGCAAGGCCGGCCGACCAGAACCGGCCTTGCGCCTTCGTTTCCTAGAACAGGGCGAAGATATGCACCGCCGCCGAGTACAGGAGCACGCGCCAGATGATGCCGCCGATGATGCAGCACACGCCTGCACCGCCGGCGTAGATGGCCAGCTGCTGGCCTTCGTTCGCCTTGCCGAACCACAGGATGGCGGCCGGGGCGACGATGCCGACGATGATGGCGCCCAGCCAGAACATCAGGGCGTTGGAACCGGCCAGCAGGCTGCCGACAACGGCTGCGCGGTCGACCATGGGCACGTCAGGCAGCGTCGGGTCGAAGTAGAACGCGATGTCGGCGGAGTACGTGCCGGCGGAGCCGTTGATCACGATCGCGTACACCAGCACAATGACCAGCTGGGCCACGGCGCCGACCAGAGCGGTCTTGACCATGAAGTCGCGGGCTTCGACGTCGCCGGTGAGGCCGGCGATCACGAGCGCGGCCAGGCCGCCCATGAAGACCGTGTTCGTCAGGTAGTACACGATCAGAAGCGGGGTGTCCCACGTGGGCAGCGACGGCATCAGGTAGGAGTCGCCGGTGACCATGGGAAGCGCCAGGCCCACGATGATGGCCAGGATACCGGCCCACTTCGGGGCGACGCCGTCCTCGGCGCGGCGGGCGAACAGGAAGAACAGCACGATCGCGATGAACTCCACGACGCAGCCCCACAGCTCGAGGGTGATGCCGGACACGCCGTAGCCGTTACCGGCGAGCAGCGCGCCGAACGCGTTGAAGATGCGCTCCCAATGCTGCAGGTGCATGAACACGCAGATGCCGCCGATCACAAGCGTCGCCAGCGCGGCGATGAGCGCCACGTTCTGCATCTTCTTGCCCTTGCCGAGCACGGTGAGCAGGCCCTGTGCGCCCAAGATGCCGCCGGACAGGCACAGGAAGAAGGTGAAGAGGATTAGAGGCCATTCCGGATTCATGAGTCTACTCCCTCCACTTTCGGCCCTCGCGGAGCAGGTACATCAGCTTGGGCTTGTTGCCTGCATCCTTGAGATGATGGATATCGCTTTCCTTGTACGCCTCGACGTAGTCCTTGAGCTTGACGCGGGTCTTGGTCATCTCGTCGTACTGGCAGCCGGGGCTGTCCGGATGCGCCGGGCCCTCGAAGTTGTCGACGCCCTTGTCAAGGTCGCCGAAGAAGCGGGCGCGGGCGCCGCACTGGGCCACGCACTGCGGCAGCTCGCCTTGGCTGATGCGCTGCTCGCACATGGTGCACTTCTCGACGACGCGCTCCTCCTCGTTGAGGTAACGCACGCCGTACGGGCAGGCCAGGGCGCAGAAACGGCAGCCGATGCACTTGGACTTGTCGATCTGCACGGTGCCGTCCTCGCGGATGTGGGATGCGCCCGTCGGGCACACGCGCACGCACTCGGGGTTCTTGCAGTGCTGGCACTGGACCGGAAGGAAGTACATCTCCACGTCCGGGTAATCGCCCGAGCCGCCCTCGATGGGGTGCGGACCGATGCGCAGCGTCTTGATCCAGAAGTTGCCGACGTCGACGCCGTTGATCGCCTTGCAGGCGACCGTGCAGGCCAGGCAGCCGGTGCAACGGTTCAGGTCGGTGATGATCGCGTAATTTGCCATGGGTTGTTACCTCCTTTCCTTATTTGTAAGAGCCGAGTTTGTCGCTCAGCTGGCCTTTATTGCTGTACTGGCCAAGGGCATCGCTTCCGCGCTCGCCCTTGGGCAGCTTGCCGGTGACCAGAGCCTCCGGGGATTGGATGGACGGCTGGCAGCCCTTCGCATCCATGTTGGCGAACGTCAGCTCCACCTTGGCGTCGGCCAAGCGCGGGTCGTTGGACAGCCATTCCTTCAGACGCGGGTCGTTGGCGTTCGTGATGGCGGGGTTGCCCTTCGGATCGCACGGCACCGGGTTCTTGAACGGGGAGTTCTCCGGCGTGGCCTTGTAGATCAGCGCAGGGATGCCGCGCAGCTGCGAGGCGCCGCACACCCAGCACTGGGCGTACTTGTCCATGCAGCAGTTGATGCCGACCAGCTCGAAGCCGTGGCTTGCGGTGTCCATCTCGGGGTACCACCAGGCGTGGTTCGCGTTGATGGTGCCTTCCTTGATGCCGTAGTACAGGTCGGCAACCTCGCGGACAGCGCCCCACGGAGTGCGGATCCAGACCCAATCGCCCTGCTCGATGTTCATGCGAGCAGCGTCCTTCGGGTTGATCTCAACACGCGGGGACGGCCACAACTCGCGGCACCACGGCAGCTGACGATGCTCGGAGTGGAAGTACACAGGCTGGCGGGAACCAGTGGTCATGATGAACGCGTGGTCGTCGCCGTACTTCTGCAGGTTCTCCTTGTACTCTTCCATCAAATGATCGCCCTTGTAGTTGTCATTGATGTAGGAGTCGCTCGTCTTGATCTGGTCGGCCTGGTCCTTGTGGTAGTAGCGCGGAGCTTCCACCTTGGAGTTCTTCGGCTCGAACCAGTGCGGGAACTTGTCGATATCCGGGATCTTGCCGTCGTAGGCGGCGCGGTCCGGGCTGCAGGTTTCCGCGAAGGTCTTCGTGCTGTCGGGGATGTACGTCTCGGCGATGGTGGACCAGATCTCGACCTTGGCGGTCGGGGTCATGAACGCGCACTTCTCGTCGACGGCGGCGTACAGGTTGTAACCACCCTGCTGACGACGGTAGCCCATCTCCCAGCGGCGATACGTGCCCCAACGCTCGGGATGCCACTTGCGGCAGTCGAACCAGCCTTCCTTCTGGAACTTCGCAGCGTACTGCGGGAAGTCGGGGCCGTCCGGGAACTCTTCGGTCTTCCACCAGTCGGTGGCGTCCTTGAGCACGCGGTACTCCTGCTCTTCGTACGTGACGTTGCCGCCCATTTGCACGAAGTTGTTGTAGTCCAGGTTATTCCACTCGTCGTACTCGGGGTCGCGGTTGTTCCACACCACGCCCATGGCCTTGTACAGGCAGATAACGGCAACCGGGTCGTAGATGCAGTCGCCCATAGGCTCGACAGCACGCTGACCAGCACCGAACAGACCGCCGGCGCCCTGGGACACGCGGCCGGTGTTGACCTCGAGCCAGTGCAGGACGGGGATGACGATGTCGGCGCAGCCGTTGTTCGGGCAGCTCCACAGGTTGAAGTCCAGCCAGAAGTCCAGGCGAGTCAGTGCTTCCCAAGCCTCAAGCAGGTTGGACTCGTTCATGAAGTCGCCGGACATGCACACGCCGCCGTGAATCTGGTACGGGGTGTCGATGCCGTTGATGGAGTCCCAAATGGTTGCGGAGTCAGCCCAGCGGTTCCAGTAGCGCAGCAGCGGGAAGCGCTCAGCGGAAATCTGCTTCTCGTTGCTCTGGAACGAGGTCTTCAGACCAGGCCAGGAACGCGAGCTCTTATACGCGCCGCCCTTGCGCTCTGCAATCCAGTGCGCCTCGTCGTGCGTGGGCACATGGTTGCCGTAGCGCTCGGCCAGCGGGGACTTCTCGTCGATGAGGTACTGCACAAAGTTCTGGATCAGCGGGATCTGGTCCTCGATGGACAGGTCGCGCGGGGTGTTGCCCAGCTCCATGGTGCCAATACCGTCGCGGATGCCCCAGTCGCGCGGCTCGTGGTCGGTGACCAGCATGTTCGCGCGGCCGCAGCAGCCGTCGACCTCGGCCTTGGAAGAACCGCGGTTGCCGGCGGGCTCGTCGGAGTTGCCGGTGATGCAGGCGATGATCTGCAGGGCGCGGGAGTTCTGCACCGCGTGGCCCGTTTGGTCGGGAGCCAGCTGATAGTGGATGCCGCCGTTGCCATGCAGCGGGTTCAGGCGCGTGGTATAGATCTTCACGGCCTCGACAACCTTCTCAGCCGGAACCTCGGTCACGCTCTCGCAGTACTCGGGCGTGTACTCGGAAAGGCTGTCGGAGAAAGCTTCCCAAACGGTGCCGGCCTTGATGGTGGTGCCGTTCTTCAGCTTGATGTCAACGCCGCCGGGGAACAGCGCGGGGTTCTTCGGCAGACCCATGGGGTTGGACTTCTTGCCGCCCTCGTTGCCCTCGTTCCAGTACGCGTCGTACGTGGGGTCGGCCGGGTCGGCGAAGTGCGACGGGTCGGGCAGCCACGCGTCGGCGATGATGGGCTTGTAGGGGTGCTCGATCCACGTACCGGTGGTCGGGATCTTGTGCTTCTCGCCCTCCCACTGGCAGGCCTCGGCGTCCCAGTAGGTCGGCTTGTTGTTGTTCTCATCCCAGCAGATGAAGCGGCGGTAGCTGTACTGCTCCGGCGCCGGCTCCCACCACTGGCTGATCCATTCGCGGTCAACGTCGGCCTCGGTCAGGATACGGGACTCCATGTCGATGCCGCCGTTCATCTCCTGGAACCAGCCCTTCTTCGTGCGGCCGTCCTTCTCAGGATTCCACAGGAACGGGGCGTTGGTCCAACGGCGAACGAACAGATCGTCGTAAGCTTCGTTGTCCAGAATCCACTTGAGCCACGTCAGCGACAAGCACAGGTCGGTACCAACACGCAGCGGCAGCCACAGGTCGGCTTCCTTTCCCAGCGGCGTCATGCGCGGGTCAACCAATATATGCTTGTAAGCGCGCTGGCTGCAGTCTACAACGGTACGGTTCGTGGAGTCGTAGTTGGAATACTCAGCTGCGGTGCCCCACTGCACGTACACGAGCGGACCCTGCTCGACTTCCATCCAGGGCGAACCGATTTCGTCGGTCAGGATACCGGCGAAGTGGCGCGGGCCCTTGCAGATCTCGTACGCCAGGTGGGCGTTCGGGGTCGGGAAGATGGACTTCAGGGTGCCGTACGGGGGCTGCGCCCACACGCGGGACGTGCCGCCCATGGCGAAGTTGGCTTCGCCGCCGTACTTGGAGACGATCTCGTTGAACTTGGCGCCAGCCTCGTCAAAGGCATCGGCCAGGGAAATGCGGACCCAACCGGGATCGTCCTCGCCCTTGGGTTTCGTGCGCTTCAAGCAGTAGCGCAAACGATCGGGATGGTACAGTGCGAGCATCGACGATTGAGACTTCGCGCAGCAGTGGCCGCGGCTGTGAGCGTTGGATTCGTCGCCCTCAACCTTGATCACCTTGTTGTCCTGGACGGTAACCCACGTACCGCACTCAACTTTACCGCAAGCGCGGCAGCAAGAACGGATGCGCTTCACTTCACCGGCCGTCGGATCAGCACCCTCGGCCAGAGCCGCGGACGGCGCTGCTGCGAACCCCACGGTTGCGGCAGCACCCGCCATAGCGGACGCCTTCAGGAAGCTGCGGCGAGTCAAAGAAAGTTTCGCCATATGCCCCTCCTCTCCTTTTCTGATTCGTTTCTCCTTCGTCTCCCGCATTGGGAACGCGGCGCCGTGCCGGCACCCTGCCTCCGCCTGCAAGGGGGAAGGGAGGGAGGAGGTGGCGGCCGGGCCGGATGCGGCTACGGCGCGGCGTTCCCAATGCGATGATCCGATGGTACGGCGGTGCGCCGGACGGGAATCATAAGGGTGGGATTGTATGAGCGCGCGCATATCATCCTTGCGGGATGATTTTGCGCTGAACAGGGCATTTATACTTTGCTTAGCGAAGAGGACACAGGCGGATGACCTGGGGCGGGCCCGATTCTGGTAGCCCGCCGGGCATTCGCCGAACGAAGAGTTAGGGGTACAGGACATGGCAAAACCAAGGCCTTCGATGACGCTGATATTGGACCTGGACGAGCGCGTGGATTCCGAGGATCTGCGCCTGGAGATCGGCCGCAGCTACGCCTACGTGGGGTCGACGCTGGTGCGCACGCACGCCGCCGCAGGCGAGGGCGCCCCGGTGGAGAACACCATGCGCATGCTGGTGAAGCTGGGCACGCGCCAGTACCTGGCGGCGGGCGAAGAAGGCTCCGATGAGCTGTGGAACGACGTGATGCGCGATTGGTTCCGCAACCAGTTCCGCAAGCTTGGCAACCAGGCGCTCATCTACAACAAGCGCCAGAAGGAGATGGAGGACGGAAGCGAGCTTGCGTTCACGTGGCTTGAGGTGGACCTGCAGAACGGCACACTGCCCGTGCGCCTGCATATGGACGACGTGAGCGGCATCGCCGAGGACGCCGCCGACATGCTCTCGCTCGTGCGCGACGCCTACAATGAGGGCAAGCTGGGCGATGCCGGCTCGATCGCCCGCGTGAGCATGCCCTCCGACGACGATTGGGCCGCGCAGGTGGAAGCCGGCGCCGCCGCGTTCGCCGAGCGCAAGGCCGCCGAGGAGGCTGCCGCCGCCGAGGCCGAGGCAGCTGCCGAGGCCGAGCGCGCCGCCGCCGAGGAGGCCGCGGCCGAGGCGTTCCTGGAGTCGCCCGAGCTGGTGGAGGCCGACGCGCGCGCCGCTGCGGGCGAAGGCGCCGTCGACGGCGGCGGCATGGAGCCGCCGGAGCTTGTGTTCGAACTTGATGAGCCTACGTTCACGCCGACGTACCGCACGTGGACCGTGGAGTATACTGACGGCACGAGCAAGGTGTTCGAGGCCTAAAGGCCTTTTGCGGGGCCCGCGAGCGCGCCCCGACGCCGAACCGCCGCGCTCCCCTGAAGGCGCCGCATGCGCGGCAACGCCTTCGCCACCTTTTGAAAACCGCCCCGCCGCGTGCTACGCGCAGGCGACGGGGCCCCAAATAGCCGCTACCGAAGGGAGTTTCACATGATAGATACCATCGCCGCATTCGATGGGCGCCTCGCCAAGGTCGAGGGCGCCGAGCGCAGCGGCAAGACGCAGGCGCTCGTGGCGCGCTGCGCGCACCTTATCCAGAACGGGGAAGCTCCCGCATCCATCTTGGTAGCGGTCACTAACAACTTCGCCGCGCAGGCCTTCCGCAAGCGTCTGCGCCGCGCCCTTCCCGCAAACCTCGTCGGCGCCGCCCTGTCGGTGCGCGTGAGCACCGCACTCGACGCCGCCGTGTCGGTGCTCGACGAGCCCGCCGCCCGCGAGGCCACCGGCCGCGTGCCGCGCATCCTGAACAGCGCGGAGTACAACTTCTTCCTGGAGGATTTGAAGACCATCGGCGAGCATCCGCGCAAGCTGCGCAGCATGCTGGGCTTCCTGGACCGCAAGATGGCCGGCTACGAGCCGCGCGAGGAATGGAACGCCGGCACCGCCGCGGACAATCTGCTCGCCTACGCCACGCGCATCCTGAAGCTGCGCGGCGCCATGCTGGCTGGCGAGGTCCCCATGCTGGCCGCCGACTTCCTGAAAAGCGATGCCGGCGAGGGTGCTCGCGGCAGCTTCGCCTATGTGCTGGCCGATGACTTCCAGAACTTCTCCCACGCCGAGCAGACGGTGCTGTGCCTGCTGGCCGACAAACAGATCATGGTGACGGGCAACCCCAACCAGATGATGTCCAAGCGCGGCAACCACCCCTACGTAGAGGGATTCCTGAAGTTCGAGGCCGTGCGCCGCGACGTGGAGGTGTTCCACCTGCAGGGCGCGTTCGGAAACCCGCAGGTCATCGCGCTGGCCGATGCGCTGTGCACCGAGGGCGACATGGATAGCGCCTATATCGCCGGCACCGTCACGCCCATCGAGCGCGCCGCCGGGGCCGAAGGCCTGCCGCAGGGCGTGCAGTCCATCAAGTGGAACACGCCCGAGGACGAGCTCAACGGCCTGACGAAGTACCTGCGCAAGCTGATGGACGGCCAGGAAGACGCGCGCGAGGCCCTCACCTGCGTCGTCGTCCCCAACCGCCGCTGGGCCGTCATGGTGGAGAAGATGCTGCGCCGCCGCGGCTTCAACGTGTCCGCCGCCGGCGCTGCCGGCACGCTTGCGGGCGACCCGCGCGACTCCACGCGCTCCCGCGCGCTTGTGGCGTACACGAAGCTGGCCCTGCTGGCCGACCCCACCGACACGATCGCCTGGCGCAGCTGGTGCGGCTTCGACAACGCGCTGACGAACTCCGACGCCTGGATGGGCCTGCAGGACTTCGCCGAGGCCGAGGGTCTCACGCTCTACCAGGCGCTTCAGCAGATCGGCAACGCCGGTTTCGGCGCGAAAGAGCCGTTCCTGCGCGCCCGCACGCTGGCCGAGAAATGGCGCTCCGGCCAGGACTTCCTTGAGAAGAACGCCACGCGCCGCGGCTTCGGCCTTATGAAGGCTATCGGCGCCGAGGGCATCAGCGAGTTCGAGGCCGTCGCCGCCGACATGGTGGGCGACGAGACGGCGAAGACCCTGCTCGAGCTCGAGCAGGCCGCCATCTCCGACCCAGTGTGGACCGAGGACCCGCACGTCGTGCACATCTGCCTGCCGCAGAACCTGTGCGGCACCGAGTACGACAACATGTTCGTGGTCGGCTGCATCGATGGCTTCTTCCCGCAGCGCAACGCCTTCGAGGTGATCAGCACCGACGGCGAGCGCAACCGCATCATGGACTCCGAGCGCCGCGACTTCATGGGCGGCGTGGCGAAGGCCAAGCACCTGCTGGTGCTGTCGCACTTCAGCAAGGCCGAGCTGGAGCTGGCCGAGCGCACGAAGATGCAGGTGGTGCGCGTGAAGAGCGAGAACGGCAAGCGCATGGCCATCGTGCGCCCGTCCTGCTTCCTGGGCGAGGCCGGCGACGCCGCCCCCACCACCATGGGCGGCCAGGCGCTTCTGGCGGAGTACGGCCTGAACTAGGCCGCAATCGGATATGAGCGGGTTCGCGTGGATCGCAACCCGCAAGCGCGGGGGGCGCGGCACCAGCCGCGCCCCCTGCGCGCGTTTCGAGGCTGCACCTTCCAAACTTCTGGGCGGTTTTGCAGGCGATTTCGAGGTAATTTGGTTTTCAGCATGATTGTGACCTGGGGTTTTACCTTCGGCGAAGCAAAACAGCCCCTTCAAACCGCCCAGAAGTCCGGGAGGGACGGGCAAATCCGACCCTTTTTTCTGCAAAACCGCCCAGAAGATCTACTCGTATGACAGCGTCCGCATGATGCGCAGCAGACCGGTAGCCAAAGCATGATTGCGATACCGGCAGATTTCCCGAAATGCCCGGCGAACCCACCTGCGCGCTGCCGTACAATCGGGGAAACTGTCGAAACAAGGAGTTGCAATATGGCCATTATCGATGCGCATGCGCATATCTACCCCGACAAGATCGCCTCGAAGGCCGTTGATGCCGTTGGCGACTTCTATAGCGTGGACATGTTCGGCGACGGCACGGCCGATGGCTTGCTTTCGGCGAAGGACCGCGCACCCATCACGCACTTCCTCGTGCATTCGGTGGCAACCACCCCGCACGCCGTCACCGCCATCAACGACTTCATCGCGCAGCAATGCCAAGAGCACCCCGAGTTCATCGGCTTCGCCACCATGCAGCAGGACTTCGAGGACCCGGCAGCCGAGCTGCAGCGCGCCGTTGAGCTGGGCCTGCACGGCGTGAAGCTCCATCCCGACACGCAAAAGGTGAACATGGACGACCCGAAGCTCATGGAGGTGTATGCCATCTGCGAGCAGCTGGGGCTTCCCGTGGTCATCCATACGGGCGACTACCGCTACGACTACTCGCACCCGCGCCGCCTGGTGAACATCCTGCGCACGTTTCCCGATCTGGTGGTTGACGCCGCGCACTTCGGCTGCTGGTCGCGTTTCGATGTGGGCTATGACATCCTGCACGAGGTTGCCATGAACGACCGCGTGTTCCTCGACGAGTCCAGCTCGCAGTTCTTCCTGGGACAGCGCCGCACGGTGGAGCTCGCGCGCATGTGGGGCACCGACCGCATCATGTTCGGCAGCGATTTCCCCATGTGGGACCCCGCCGAGGAGTTCCATACGCTCGCCACCGCCGGCTTCACCGGCGACGAGCTGGAGAACATCTTGTGGCACAACGCCGAGCGTTTCTCCGGCGTGAAGGTCGAGTAGCAGCGCCCGAACTCGCGAACGCACAGCAAAACGAAGGCCTCCCGGTTGGGAGGCCTTCGCGCTATTCGTCTACTTCTTGCTTGGGCTTCGGGGTGAGCACCAGCTTCACGCGGTCGATGCGATGGCGGTCCATGCGCACCACCGTCAGCTTCGCCGTGACCTCCTTGCCCTCGAGCGTCAGGCTTTCGCCCTCGGAGGGGATGCGGTCGAGCACGTCCATGATCAGGCCACCGAGCGTCTCGCAGTCCTCGGCGTCCTCGGGCACGAAGCCGATGAGCTCCACGAAGTCGCCCACGGCCATGCCGCCGTCGATCATCATGGTGTCGTCGGTGAGCTTCTTCACCAACTCGCTGTCGGCGTGGCGGTACTCGTCGTCGACGTGACCCACGATCTGCTCCATGATGTCGGTCATGGTGACGATGCCCGCCGTGCCGCCGTGCTCGTCGACCACCACAGCGATCTTCGTGGCGCCTTCCTGCAGAACCTGCAGCAGCTTCGCCACAGGGATGCTCTCGGGCACCGCCTCGATGGTGCGCACGGGCAGGTCATCGATGGTGGAGCCCTTCTGCATCAGGTACAGGTCCTTCACATGCACGAAGCCCACGATGCGGTCCTTGGTCTCGCGGCACACGGGGTAGCGCGTGTACTTGTAGCGCGTGACCAGCGCCATGTTCTCCTCCAGGGAGTCCTCAAGGTCGATGCACACCAAGTCGGTTCGCGGGGTCATGATGGCCTCGGCGTCCTTATCGCCCAAGTCGAAGATGTTGTCCACGAACTCGTTCTGCTCGGGGTCGATCAGGCCGCTTTCCGTGGACTCGTCGATGAGCAGCTTGATCTCGTCGCCCGTGTACACCTCGCGCTCGTTGGCCGGGTCATGGCCCGTCAGACGCACCACGCCGTTGGTGATGCCGTTGAACAGGATCATGACGGGATAGGTGACCCTATAGAACGCCATGAGCGGGCCGGCCGTGAACAGCGCGTAGCGCTCGGTGGCGAAAATAGCGAACGACTTGGGGATGAGCTCGCCCACCACGACGTGCAGCGTGGTCATGACGAAGTAGCCGATGGCCACGGCCACCACGCTGATCAGCGCCTCGGGCAGGTGCAGCATCTCGAACAGCGGGCGGATGAGCGCGGAGAACGCGGGCTCGCCCAACCAGCCCAATGCCAGCGACGCCAACGTGATGCCCAGCTGACAGGCGGACAGGTACTGGTTGACGTTCTCGGCAATGTGCATGGCGCTTTTCGCACCCTTCTTGCCTTGCTCGACGGCCAGCTCGAGCTGGGACTTTCGAACGCGCACCAAAGCGAATTCGGCGATAACGAAAAACGCGTTCATAGCCAGGAACAAAACGACAAGAATCAGGCTTAAGCCTATGTGCATAAAAGCGGGTCTCCTTATGTTGGGTGCATATCAAAGAAGCGGGCACTTGGCCCGCCTCCCAGCCCTCCGGCGCGCCGGAGGCTTGCTAATCACGTAGCTCTTCTATTGTGGCATGCGAACACGCATACACGGGGTTCCTTTACGCTATATCCAAAAGTTAGGCCGCGTTTTACGGAACCGTTACTTTTCGGAGCCGTCCTGCGGTTCTGGGGAAGCCGCGACCTTGACCTCCATATCCCGGGGCAGCACCAGGTTCGCCACGAACATGGCCAGGATATGCTGGATGCCGTACGGCACGGAACGGACGAACGGGACATCGCCGTCAAGCTTGAGCAGCTCGTCGTGGTCGAAGGGCTTCATGCGCATGTTCATCGACGGAATTCGATCTCACCGGTTTCGGGGTTCATGGACTGCACGATGGCCAGCGACTCCAAATGGTAGCCGCGACGGCGCAGGTCGTCGCCGCCGGGCTGGAAGCCCTTCTCCACGGCGATGCCGATGCCCTCGACCGTGGCGCCCGCTTCCTCGACCAGGTCGATAAGGCCGTTCAGGGCGCAGCCGTTGGCCAGGAAGTCGTCGATGAGCAGCACGTGGTCGTCGGCGCTCAGGAACTTCTTCGACACGATGACGTCGTAGATGCGCTGATGCGTGAACGACTGGATCTTGGTGGAGTACACGTCGCCGTCAAGGTTGATGGACTGGCTTTTCTTCGCGAACACCACCGGCACGTCGAAATGCTGCGCCACCACGGCGGCGATGCCGATGCCCGACGCCTCGATGGTGAGGATCTTGTTGATGGGCGCGTCGGCGAACAGGCGCTTGAGCTCCTTGCCCATCTCGTTGAACAGGTTGATGTCCATCTGGTGGTTCAGAAAGCCGTCAACCTTCAGAACGCCTTCCGACTTCACCACACCGTCGCGCCTGATGCGCTCTTCAAGCAGTTCCACTGTCTTGTCCCTCTTCCGATTCCGATCTATATCATGCGGCTTGCGTTAAATGGAAACCGTTCCCGTGACCAGCAGGCCGATCGACACGATGGCCGCGATGATGATGACCCCGGCCACCACGCGATCGCGGGTGTTGTCCAAGAACGGTTGGCTACGCTCCTTCTTACCCTTGATATATACCAAGATGCCAGGAGCATACAGGATGGACATGAGCGTAACGCCGACGGCGCCGCTTGCCCACGCAAGGAACACGCTATAGATGACGCCGAGGATGGCGAACACGCGCCAAACGGGCACGGGAACGCCCAGCTTGCCTTTGAAGGAGCCGGCCTCGGTGAAGGCGACCTTCGCGAAATACGCCGCCGAAAGCAGGTACGGCAGCAAGATCATGCCGGCGGACAGCGCATAGAAGAACTGGTACGTGCTGTCCGAGAACAGCATGATGACGAGGAACGCCTCGATGACCAGGTTCGTGACGACCAGCGTGACGATGGGCGCGCCCTTCTTGTTCACGCGGGCGAACGCCTTCACGAAGCCGCCCTGGGCTGCCGCCTCGTAGGGGCACTCGGCGGAGAGCACGGTGTAGCCGAGCATGGCGCCCACCAGGGACAGCACCACGCCGCCGTTGATGAGCGTGGCGCCCCACGGGCCCACGGCGCGCTCCATGACGCCGGCAAGCGCCGGGTTGGAAAGCTCGGACAGCTCGGACAGCGGCATGACGCCCATGGACAGGGTGGAGACCAGCAGGTAGATGGTGAGCACGCAGACGAAGGCGATGACGGTGGCCTTGCCGACGTCGCTATCCTTCTTGGCGCGGCCGGAGATGGCCACGGCGCCCTCGATGCCGAGGAACACCCAGATGGTGACCATCATGGTGCCGCTGACCTGCTCGAAGAACGTCATACCTTCCATCGAGCCGTGCGCCATGTTCTCCATGAAGATGTTCACATCGAACTTCTGGAAGAAGATGATGGCGGTGAGCGCGACGAAGATGGGGACGAACTTGCTGATGGTGATGATCAGGTTGACGCCCGCAGCCTCCTTCACGCCGCGGCTGACCAGAAACGCGTAGAACCAGATGATGCAGCTGGCCACGATGACGGACGGCAAGTTGTTGCCCGCGCCGAAGACGGGGAAGAAGTAGGATAAGGCGCCGCACAGGAGCGCGGAGAAGCTGACGGTGCACAGGATGGCCGATATCCAGTAGCCCCAAGCGCTGTTGAAGCCCAAAAAGTCGCCGAAGCCGGCGGCCGCATAGCTGTAGATGCCACCCTTGAGCTGGGGCTTAAGGCGCGACAACGCGAAAAACGTCATAACCAGGCACAGCACGCCCACCGCCGAGATGCCCCAAGCCGTGAGGATGGCGGCGCCGCTGGCGCCATGGGCGGCCTGGTCGCCGGACAGCGTGAACACTCCGGCGCCGAGGATCAGCGTGATGACCGACGCTACTAGACGGAAGATGCCCAGCTTGCCGTGATGTTCCATATCATGCAGCGCGCCGGACCCGGTTGCCACCGTGCCGGAAGCGGCCATAGAAGCGCCTGCCGCTTCGTTAGCGTTGTTCATCAAACCCTCCTCATCGGAAAAAACAGTCCGTTTCACTATACCCCACACATGGCTTTGTAAAGGATTCGTATGGGATATTTTCCGATGCAAATGAATAATGCCTCGGGTGTATGCGCGGTTTTGCGTGATGCGATTCACACGACGGGACGGAGCGCGAAGCCGGGCGGCATCACGGAAGCCGCGCACGTCAAAGCGGCAGCTTATACGGAAGGCGATGCCGGACGCCGGAATCGCGGCAACCCGAGAACGCGATGCCGCCTCGAGCCGCTATAGCGCCGCCGGGAGCGGCGCAGGTTATTCGTAGGTTTGCTGGTCGATGAGCACGCGCGACAAGGCGGACCGATCGAGCGCGCAGCCCAGACCATGCTCGTGACCTCGACGTTCGAGCGTGACCGTCCCGCGCTCCACCGTGTAGGGCGGATCGGTGACATCGACGTCAAAATAGCGCGAGGTGGCGCCGACGTCGCCCGCGTCGATCACGCCGGGCAGCATCTGGAACGCGGAATGGACGCGCCGCGAGATGCCGGTATCGTACATGCCGCCCATCCACACGCTCATGCCGCGCGCGTTCGCCATGCGGACGAACTGCAGCGCAGGCTGGATGCCGCCGAATTTCCCGATCTTGAGCGCAAAGCACTTCAACTCCTGGTGCTTGAGCGCCTTCGCCAGATCGCTTGCGGTGAAGATGGATTCGTCCAGGCACACCGGCGTTTGGATGCGGCGCTGCAGCTGGGCCAGGCGCGCGAACAGGTCGTGCGGGCCGTTTGCCGGCGCGCGCCGCGGGTCGAGGGGCTCCTCGATCCAGGCGATGCCCAGCGCATCGAACCCGCGCAGCACGTCGAGGTCCCGCTCGGTGAAGCTTTGGTTCGCGTCAAGCGATATGACCAAGTCGGGGAACGCCTCGCGCACCGCTTGCACGCAAAACGGCGCAGTGCCCGGCGTCACCTTCAGCTTCACGCGCGTGTATCCATCGTCCACGCAACGCTGCACGGCCGCCAGCGTGTCGGAAACCGAGCCTACGGGCACTGCGGCGCCCGCCGACGTTGAGGCGGGCCGGCCGTCTTCGGGCGCCTGCCCGCCGATGAGCCGCCACAGCGGCTGGCCGACGATCTTGCCGTACAGGTCCCACAGCGCCGGCTCGATGGCCCCGCGCGCCATGGGCAGCGCATCGGCGCCCGGGCACGCCGCCAGCAGGCCATCGGCCTCGGAGGGGTGCAGGAACACGGTGTTCAGCACCAAGGGTATGAGCTGCTCCTGCAGGATGCGAAGGTCCTGATCGAGCGTTTCGGGAAGATACCAGTCGGTGGGGAAGGCAGCGCACTCGCCCAAGCCCGTGCGCCCGGCATGGTCCACCACTTCCACCAGCAGCGATTCGCGGAACGACAGCGTCCCCTTCGCCGTGGCGAAGGGTTTGCGGAACGGCAGGCGGATACGGTACAGGTTCACGCGCTTGACCTCGATGCGCTGGTCGTAAAGGCTGCGCAAGGCCGAGCGATCCACCTTGCCGATGCCCGTGCGCGGGAAGCTGTCCAGCACGAACAGGTGCTTCGGCTGGTACACGCGCGACAGCTGGGAGGCCACGCTGCGCGCCGCCTCTTGGGCGAACATGCGGTCGGAAACGGTGCGGCCGCGCTTTCCAGCGACGCCTGACACGATGGGTGCGGGCATGGACTTGCTCGGGTCGAAGGCCGCGTCGCGCTCGATGAAGCCGACGGGGCGGCGACCCCACTTCTCGTCGGGCGCGCCGAAGATGTACGCGTCGGCCACGCCGGGCACGCGCAGCAGCTTCTCGCGGATCTCGGCGGGGTAGACGTTCTCCCCGCCCGAGACGAACATGTCGTCGGTGCGCTCCTTCACGTACAGCTTGCCATCGGGCGCGATGGCCGCCGTGTCGCCGGTGAGGAAGAACCCGTCGGCCGTATAGGCGGCGCGCGCGTTCAGATAGCCGGAGAACAGCCCGGGGCCTCGCACGGCAAGACGGCCGAACCCGTCGGGCCCGGCGTCCACGATGCGGGCCTCGTAGCCGGAAAGCAGCTGCATGCCGCCCGTGAAACCGGGCGTCACCAGGGAGTTCGCGATATTGCTTGACGTCTCGGTCATGCCGTAGCTGGCGTATACGCGGGCGCGGGCGGCCAAAGCGCTGCCGAGCGTTTGCGCGTTCAGCGGGCCGCCGCCCAGCAGGATGCACACGTAGCGGCGCAGCTGATCGGCGTTCGGCGCCGCCAGCATGTCCTGCAGCATCTTGTCGACCACCGAGATGTGGGTGGCTCCGCGACGGGCGGCATCGGCCAGCACGCGGCGGGCATCGAAGCGCTCGTAGAGGATGAACGGGTTCGCGTTCAGGAAGCTGCGCACCACCATTTGCAGGCCGCCCACATGGTACAGGGGAAGCGCCGCCTGCCACAGCCCTTCGCCGCGGCGATTGAGCGCAGCGTTCGAGACCGCCGCCGAATTGCATAGGTTGTCCCAGGTCAGGGGCACGGCCTTCGAGCGGCCGGTGGTGCCGGACGTGAACATGACCACCGCCACGGCGCCATGGTCGAACACGTGCGCGCCGCGTTCGGCGAAATGGATGACGCTTTCCACCGCGTCCTGCCGGGCGACGTCCTCGCGACGGCGCGCCGCCGCCTGGCGCCCGTGGCCCGCGCGGCCGAGCGCGCGGGTGGTGCGGGCCTCGGCCGTGGCGATGTTGGTGCGCGCCGCGAAGGCCGTGCGCTGCGCATGGCCGCGACCGTGCGCAGCCGTCTCGGCGGTGCCGGTGGCCTCGTCGGCCACGGTTTGGAGCAGGCGACCCGCATTCGCCGTATCGACGGTGTAGGCGACGGTCATGGCGCGGGAGCGCTGCAGGTCGAGCAGTCGCGCCTGCTTCTCGGCATCGGTCAGACGCGTGTTCATGGTGACGAGCGAGAACCCGCCATAGGCTGCCGCAAGCAGCATGATGACGAAGGCCGGGTTGTTCGGCAAATCGACCACCACGGCATCGCCCGGCTCGACGCCCCTTCGACGCAACAGGCTGGCCAGACCCGCCGCCATCATGCGGGCTTCCCTATATGAGAACGCTTCCACGTTCCCTTCCTTGTCGACAAACGTGAAGCACGTGCGCTGCGGGTTCTGCCGCACCATGCCTTCGAATACGCCGATCATGAGGGTTCTGCGCCTACCTTTGCCTTGAACTGCTGAAACGACTTACGGGAACTTCGGGTACTTGGAGAAATCGGGCTTGCGCTTCTCTTTGAACGCGTCGCGGCCCTCCATCGCCTCGGCGGTGGTGTAGTACAGCAGCGTTGCGTCGCCGGCGAACTGCTGCAGGCCGGCCAGGCCGTCGGTGGCGGCGTTGAAGGACGCCTTCATGAAGCGCAGCGCCGTGGGGCTGAACTGCAGCATCTCGCGCGCCCACTGCACCGTTTCCTCTTCAAGCTGCTCGAAGGGCACCACCTTGTTGACCATGCCCATGTCGAGTGCCTCCTGAGCCGTGTACTGACGGCACAGGTACCAGATCTCGCGCGCCTTCTTCTGGCCGACCATGGCCGCCAGATAGCCCGCACCGTAACCGGCGTCGAAGCTGCCCACCTTCGGGCCCGTCTGGCCGAACTTCGCCGTTTCCGCGGCGATGGACAGGTCGCACAGGATGTGCAGCACGTGGCCGCCGCCGATGGCGTAGCCGTTGACCATGGCGATGACGGGCTTGGGCACCACGCGGATCAGGCGCTGCAGGTCGAGCACATTCAGGCGGGGGATGTTGTCCTCGCCGACGTAGCCGCCGTTGCCGCGGACCTTCTGGTCGCCGCCGCTGCAGAACGCCTCGTCCTCATGACGGCCGCCATGGTTGGCGCCCGTGAGGATGATGACGCCGACGGAGGCGTCGTCGCGCGCCACGGAGAACGCGTCGTACATCTCGTTCACCGTGAGAGGCGTGAAGGCGTTGCGCCTGGAAGGGCGGTTGATGGTGATCTTCGCGATGCCCTCGTACGTTTCATAGACGATCTCGCGGTACTGCTTTCCAGGTTGCCACTGGATGTCGCTCATGTGATTCCTTCCGCTGCTACGCGAAAACGCAAGGGTTTGCGCGAAGTTTTACGTGTACGTAACAATGGTAACGAATTCGCCCGACATAAGCACGCTCCGCACGATATCAGCATCGTACGGAGCATCTGGGCCGGTTCTTCGTTCGGTGCGCAGCCAAGCGGCGCACCTGTCTGCTATAGGGCTGCGCGCAGGGCCTGCGCGGTCTTACCGTATTCGGCCTCTACGGGAACGAGCAGCTCCTTGGCCCGCGTAAGATCGGCGGGGTTGGCGCGCAGCTCCTCGGTCAGCGCGTTCGACGGCTCGTACAGGCCGGTGAAGCCCATGTTCTGTGCGATGCCCTTCAGCGTATGGGAGGCAAGGAACGCAGCGTTCACGTCATCGTTTCGCAGCGCCTCGCCCAGCTGCTCGAAGCTGCCGTCCTCCAAGAACTTCTCGGAGAAGCGCACGACGAGCTCCTCGCTGGTGAAGCGACGCAGCACATCGTCGAAATCTGCTCCTATCTGGTTATACGCGTTCTCAATCGCACTCATGGCCTACCTAGCCTTTCCTTACCGGCGTGTTGTTATCATCATTCGCATTCCGTGTCATTCACTGAAATAGGGGGGGGGTGGACCTTGCTCGTCCTTCTCGGCGACGATGCGGTCCTGCAGATCGATAAGGCAATCGATCAGCAGCGGATTGAACGCGCCGCAATCCCCGTTCAAGATCATGTGCATGGCCTTCTCATGCGAGAACGCCTTTTTGTACACGCGGTCGCTGGTAAGGGCGTCGTATACGTCCACCAGCGAGACGACCTGCGCCGAAATGGGGATGGCCTCGCCCTTCAGCCCGTCGGGGTATCCGCCGCCGTCGTAGCGCTCGTGATGCCAACGGCAGATATCGCGCGCCGCGCGCACCAGGGCGCTGTCGCGGTACTGCACCATGCCCTCCAGCATGTCGGCGCCGATGGTGGTGTGGGTCTTCATGATCTCGAACTCCTCGGGCGTCAACCGGCCCGGCTTGTTCAAGATGTTATCGGGAATGGACAATTTCCCCAGGTCATGCAGCGTTGAAGCGGCGGCGATGGTGGCACGCTCGCTTGAGCTGATGTGATAGCGATCCGTCTTGCGCATCAGATGCTCCAGCATCATCTCGGTGAGTTTGCGCACATGCTGCACGTGCGGCCCGCTTTCGCCGTTGCGCAGTTCCATGGCGCCGCCCATGATGTCGACGAGCATGCGGCTTTCGCGTTCGCGCTCGTAGAACTGTTGCGCGAGCATGCTGGAAAGACGCCGCTGCTTGGTGTACAGGCGCATGATGTTGCTGACGCGTTGGCGCACGATGCGCGAATCGAAGGGGCGGCTGATGTAGTCGGAAGCGCCCAGCTCATAGGCGCGCAGCACCGAGTCGTCGGAATCCTCGCTGGACATCATGATGACGGGGATGTCGTCGATCCAGCCGTTGCGCGACATGAGGGAAAGCACGTCGAAGCCGTCGGCGCCGGGCATGACGATGTCGAGCAGCACGATGGAGATGCCGCTTCCATGCTGCTCCAAACACGCGATGCCCGCTTCGCCGCAATCCGCTTCGATGATCTCGTACTGTTCTTTGAGCATCTCGCTCAAGATGGCGCGGTTCATCTCGGAATCGTCCACCACCAGCAGCAACGGTTTATGGAACTCGTAAGGATCGAGGTCGTCGGAATCGGTGATGACGAGGTTCTTGCGGCCCTTCGCCTTGTACATGAGGCCGTCGGCCTGGCGTACCGCCTCCTCGACGGTGCGCCCCTCGGACAGCACGCCGCCGATGCTGACGGTGAGGTTGAGGCGTTCATACCCGGGAACGGGCGTTTCGGCCAGCTTATCGCCCATGTCGTGCAGCTTGCGCGCGAACACATCGGCGGAGATACCGGGGATGACCAGCACGAACTCGTCGCCGCCGTAGCGCACGAGCATATCGCTGGACCGGATGCAGCCTCTGAGCACGCTCACGGCCGTTTTGATGGCGACGTCGCCCGCGTGGTGGCCCAGCGTGTCGTTGACCAGCTTGAAATCGTCCAGGTCCAAAACCGCCACGCCGGCGAACATGTGCTGGTTGCGCAGGTTGTCCTCGTAGAAACGCCGGTTGTAAGCACCCGACAAAGCATCGTGATAGAGCAGCTCTTCGGAGAGCATGCTGCCGGCGATCTCATCGATGGGTTGAGCGCACATAAGGACGCCCGACTTGCCGTCGACGTTCACATGCTGCGCCGACGCGCGGTAGACCAGATCGCCCATGAGAACCCTGTCGGTTCGGGAGCCCCCGTTGCGTAGGATATCCTTGCACACCCCGCGCATGCAGACGCACGAGCTGCCGTACAGAAGGCAGGAATCTTCTTTCTCGATGTCCTCCTCATCGAGAAAGCGCACAACAGGGTAGGTCCCGAGCAAGCGACCGATTTCCGCGTCCAGTTCGCCCCGTGACATATCGGGTAGCTGATCTTGGTGCTCGATACCTTGCTTTTTGTCGTCGTCCATAGCCGGTGAGCCTCTGTTTCGAGATGATTCGGATATGCGGGAACGCTGGTTTCCAGCGAGAGTATTGTAGCAAAGCCGCACCACGTCAACCGCTTGATCGGGCAATGCACGGGAACATGGTGCGGGATGCAGCGAACGAAACGGGGCGCTTGCCGCAAGCGTTTCGGAAGACGTTCGCGGCAAGCGCCCATGATGCGGTTGGGAGGGGCCCTCCCGATTAGGCCGCTGACCCCTTGCTAGCGCGTCGCCACGCTGTGCACGCAGGCGGCGAAAACATCCGGGGCTTCCAGATGGACGTTATGCCCCACCTTCGGCGCGATGCGCGTTCTGATGATCCCATCCTCGTGCAAGCCCCTCGCAAGCTTGCTGTACTTCACGTCCTTCTCGCCGGCCAGGTACAGGGCGGGGTAGCCGCGCAGGCCAAGGTCGCGCAGCGCCGCCGTGGTCTCGCGATACGAGGGCATGCGATGCTGCCCGGCGCACTCCACGCATTTCGCCAACGCCTCGGAATCGTTGGCAAGCCTGTTGGCGCGCACCGCGGCGCGGACCTTCTTCGGCAGCGCCTTCTGCGATGCGAACAGCGGCAGGTTCTCCCAATAGGTCATGAAGTCCTTGAGCGGCATCTCGCGCAGGCGCCGCGCCGTATCGGCATCGCGCTCGATTGCCTCATCGCGTTCCGCCTGCGTTTTCGGCCCCATGCCCACGCTTTCCAGCAGCAAACCGCTCGTTTGCTTGGCGAAAGCGGCGGGGCCTGCCTCGAGCAGCGCAGAAAGCGCAACGCGCCCGCCCATGGAATAGCCAACCACCAGGGGTTTTCCCGGAATCAGCTTGATAAGGGCAAGCAGCGCCTCGCCCATGGAGATCAAGCTGTACGGCGCGGGGTGGAACGGGACCGCCGACCCTCCGTGGCCGACAAGGTCGATGCCGTACACGTCGCGCTCAAGGAAGATGATGCGGCTTGCAGGGAACCAGGACAGCGCGTTTTGCGCGAATCCATGAACGAACAGCACCAGAGAGCGGCGGCGGCCGCGGGCGGGATCTTCCTCCTTCATATACAGGTAACGATATCGGACTCCGTCAACGTCGAAGCAGGCGGTTTCCGACTGCTCGTTCAGCATTTGCATAAGCGCCTCCTCGGTCCTATTGCGATTTCGTTGTTGTATGCGTTGCGTACAACACAGCATGCTCGCAAGGTCAGGGTACGAAGCCTTGCCTTACGATGAAGGTGCGCTGGGCGTCTACCAATAACCGGCGTAACGCTCGCGCAGGCCTTGCAGCGGCACGGGCACCTCGATGAAGCTGATGCCCGGCACGTCCAGCGATCCACGATATGCCCGGTCGAACTCGGCCAGCGTGGCCGTTTTGCTGTAGGGCACGCCGAATGCGGCGACAGCAGCTTGGAAGTCCACGTCCTGAGGCGTGAGGAACAGGCGCTCGAAATACGCTTCCTGCGACTTCTGCGGCAGCATGTCGAATATGGCACCGCCGTTGTTGTTCAGCAACACAATGGTAATGCCCTGGACGCCAGCGTTTGTTTCGCGGGTATCGCACTCGGCATCCTGCTCCGGTGTGCGGTTTGCGCCGCTCGCGATGCCGGACAGCTGCCGCTGCATGCGCAGTTCGCGCTGCAGCGCCAAGGCGTTCAGGTCGTGCTGCATGGTCAGGTCGCCGGTGATCAGCGTGGTCCGACCGAAGTAACGCGAGGCGCCGATGGCCGTGGAAACCGTGCCGTCGATGCCGTTCAGACCCCGGTTCGCCAGCACGGTGAGCTGCTTGCCGCCCTTCAGGTAGAAGGTGTCCACGGCGCGCACGCTCATGGAGTTTGCCGCGAACAGGCACGAGCCTTCGGGGGCAAGCTCCAGTACGCGGCGAACGTAAGCGCCCTCGAAGCCGTCGGCGCCGGATTCTTCGCCGGCATCCACCGCAGCGATGCGTTTCGCGGCGGCTTCCTCCACCCGCTGCCATGCGTTGGCGAACGACAGGTCGTTGGCGTCCGCGGCCGCAGGACCGTCCTCCGTGCGCAGCGCGCGCTCCATGCTTTGCGCGAAATCGGCGGGCTTCATGCGGACGAACACCGTGGTAGCGGCGTTGGTGTCGCGCGTTTCCAGGGGATCGACCACAACCTGCAGCACGCCGGCATCCTCGCGTGCACGAGCCCACTGCGTCGCGCGCTTCGACACGGGATATCTACCGAAGCGCACGATGACCTGCGGGTTCAGGCTGTCGTCGGGCGAAATGCCGCCAGGCTGGAACACGCTGTCGTAGTTGCCGATCACCAGCGGGTCGTCGAGGGAACGCAGTCCCGAGAGCGGGTCGGCGAGCACAGGGATGGCGAATGCGCGCGCGAAGGCCAGCACGCGCTGCGCCTCCTTATGCGTGGCGCAGGAGCCTTCGCCTGCCAGCAGCAACACGTTGTTGGCGAGCAGCTCGCGGGCAAGCTGCGCCGCCGCGGCACCTTCCATGCCTCCGAGCACCTGCGCAATGCCGACGGGAAGCAGCGGCTTGCGGGCGGGTTTTGCCCCGAGGGTTTCGCCAGCCGCAGCGGCCTCGGTGCAGGGAATGCCGGCATCGAACAGATCGGGCAGCGTCACGTCGGGCTTGAGCGGCTCGTCGAACGGGAAGTTCAGGTGCACCGGACCGCCGAAACAGGTTCCGGCAAGGCGCTGGGACACGTGGGTCGCCGCCGACGAAGGGTTTTGCGGGAGCTCGCACGAACCGAGCGCGGCGATGCACGCCTCGCGGGCGGCTTGGCGGGCGAAGCGCAGCGATCCTTCGTCATCTGCGGGCAAAGGCATACCGCGATAGGCGCGCACGTGCGTACCGTAAGCATGCGATTGGTCGCAGGTTTGCGGAGCGCCCAGCCCCTGCAACTGCGGCGGGCGATCTGCCGTCAGCACGATAAGGGGCACACGCGACGACTCCGCCTCAAGGATGGCTGGGTAATAGTTGGCTATGGCCGTGCCCGACGAGCACACCAGCGCCGCCGGACGGCCGGATGCCTTCGCCATGCCCAGCGCCAGGAAGGCAGCACCACGCTCATCAATGTCCACGTACGTGCTCATCCGCTGCGGAGCGCGGCAAGACAGCTCGTAGGCGGTCATGGACAGCGGGGTAGAGCGCGATCCGGGGCTGATCACCACGTTTTCCACGCCCCATTTCGCAAGCTCGTCGAAGAAGGCTCCCAGGAAGCGCGCGGTTGCACGCGGGTCGGCGACGGTCATCGAGCTTCTCCTTCCCCTGCGGTCGTGGTTTGCGGGCTGGTTTGCGCGGCAGGCGAGGAGGCGCCGGCTTCGCCGTCGAATGCCGAGAGCACGGTTTTCAGCTTCAGCGCGATCTCGTCGTATTCGTCCGCCGCACGGCTGCCGTCGACGATGCCGCATCCGGCGTACACGTAGCCGATCTCGCCGTCGAACACGCCGGTACGCAGCGCCACGCTGAACTCGCCGTCTCCCGCAGCATCCACGTAGCCGCAGGCGCCGGCGAAGAAACCGCGGTTATAGGCCTCGATCTGCCGGATGAGCATTTTCGCCTCGCCGACCGGCGTGCCCGAAACCGCGGGCGTGGGATGCAGATCGCCCATCATCGACCACAGGTCAACGCCTTCGAGCAGTTTTGCGTGCGCGGGCGTCATCAGATGCTGGATACGCGTCAACGGCATGATGGTCGGCTGCTTCGGGACATCGACCGCATAGCACGTGCGGCCCAGCACATCTCGGATGAAGCGCACGACGTAGTCATGCTCGGCGCGGTTCTTCGCGTCGTTCAGCAAACCTTGTGCAAGACGCTCGTTCTCAGCGGTATCGGGCGATGCCGGGCATGTTCCGGCCAAGCACATGCTTTCCAACTCGCAACCCGATTTCCGCACGAGCAGCTCGGGAGTGCAGCCACAGAAGAACACGTCGGCATATCGGTACAGCAGCACGGTTCCGTGCGCAGTGCCGTCGATCAGGTTCACCAGCAGGTCCTTCGAGGAGAACGGCTCATCGGCGCGCAACTTCAAGCGGCGGGAAAGCACCACCTTCTCCACGCGGCCTTCCTTGATGGCGTCAAGCCCGCTTCCCACCGCCTGTTCCCAGGCAGACCGCGAATCAAGCTCCAGCTGGTACGAAACGGTGCGTCGCGTGCGTCGCGGCGCCGTCAGGGCAAGGCGCGCGAAACGCTCGACGCGGCCGGCGTACACCGGGCCAAGAGAGTTCACCTGCAGAAATGCGCCGCGCTCGTTCTCAATGAGCACCACCTCGGGCAGCATGAAATGCAGATTGGGGAACGACTGGAACAGCTCATCGGCCGGCGCAGGGTTATGCGCGTCGAATCGGTTGAACGAGAAGAACACCGGCTGCTC
>NZ_CAKTVU010000011.1 GCF_934630535.1 uncultured Senegalimassilia sp. | reverse complement strand
GACCATGACGGTCGCCTGGACGCTCTAGCCGCCCGCGGGGCGGGGCGCCCGGCCCCGCGCCTGCCGCGGGGAGCGGGGTGCCCTTCCCGCCCGAGCCCCGTCCCCGTTCGGGGCGGGCGCCCGGGGCGGGCCCCTTCCCTTGGAGCGGCGGCCACCCGAGCCGCCGCCCTCCCTTCCCCAGGCCGCCGCCCAATCCCCGGGCGGCGGCCTTCCTGCGTTCGGGGGCGATTTGCGCGGCGGCTTCGGGTCCCGACACTTGGGGTTTCGGCTGAAGCGTTGGATTGACTTTGGGACGTCTTGAAGTGGCTGCTTTGGGGAATCCGGACGCCTGGTGCTACGTCCCCGAGGCGTCTGGGGTAGTATGAAACGGTAAGGGAAGCCCGGCGGTGGGTTCGGGCGCGTGTCCTGAAGGAGGATGCCATGGATGCAAAGGTGTACGAGCTGATCAACGATCAGATTCGCAAGGAGCTGTACTCGGCGTACCTGTACCTGTCGTTTGCCGACTATTACGAGGAAGAGGGCCTGGAGGGTTTCGCCCATTGGTACGAGATCCAAACGCAGGAGGAGCGCGACCATGCGCTGATCTTCCGCAAGTACCTGCATGAGAACGGCTGCAAGGTGAAGCTGCAGGCCATCGACCAGCCCGACAAGACCTTCAGCAACCATCTTGGGCCGCTGGAGGCCGCGCTGGAGCATGAGAAGTACATCACCAGCACCATCAACGACATCTACACCGCCGCCCTTGAGGCGAAGGACTACCGCACCATGAAGTTCCTGGATTGGTTTATCGAGGAGCAGCAGGAGGAAGAGGACAATGCCGAGAAGCAGGTGTCGCGCATGAGGCTGTTCGGCAGCGATGCCAAGGCGCTCTACGACCTGGACCAGGAGAACGCGGCCCGCGTATACACCGTTCCCAGCCCGCTGGCGAACGCGTAGCTTCGCGGCGAAGGCGGGGTGCCGCTTTTTGCGGGAGGTTCGCCCGGATTCAACAAACGCAAAACCATGCTGAGAAGGCGCTCCGATGCGAATCGGCGGCGCCTTTTTTGTTGCTTCGTATCATTCACAGCGCCTATCGATTGCGGGATTTGGTGAACAGAATATGCATAAATCGTAGATTATTATGCAATTCTATAAAATGCGAGAAATGTCAGGCGTGTGGCTATAACGCGAGGTCAGACAGCGAAAATCGACTGTTTCATCCACGTTAACAGGCATCCTTGAAAGTTGCGAGAAATGAATCATCGTGCAAGAATACTACTCGTCCGACAGAAGACAAATTGCAAAACTCAAACGACTATCTTCGCCAAATCGACTGTCTCGGGTTTGCAGGTTTCGTTGCCAAGCGGAACGTGGGATGCCAAGATCCCGCACATTGCCTGTCGGGATTCCTTTCGAAAGCCGGGTCCTTCCTGCCCGGCTTTATTCTTTTCTCCTTGTGCGCTTGCAAGAAACACGAGCCGTACGCGTTATACTGAGCGCATCGTGCTGCTTGCGGGCGAGGGTGGGCGGCGCGTCGTCCCGAAACCAAGGAAGGCGGTTCCCATGGAAGACTTCGAGTTCGTTTCCCCTACGCATTTCGTGTTCGGTCATAACGCCGAAAGCAAGGTCGGCCCCATGCTGGCTGAGCGCGGCGCGCATAAGGTGCTGCTGCACTACGGCGGGCAGAGCGCCATCAAGTCGGGCCTTATCGATCGCGTGTGCGCATCGCTCGAGCAGGCGGGCATCGAGTACGTGAAGCTGGGCGGCGTGCGCCCCAACCCCGAGATCGGCCTGGTGCGCGAGGGCGTTGCGCTGTGCAAAGAAAACGGCGTGGACTGGGTGCTTGCCGTGGGCGGCGGTTCGGTGGTCGACTCCTCGAAGGCCATCGCCAACGGCGCCTGCATCGATTACGACGTGTGGGAGCTCATCACCAAGAAGCACCTGAACACCGAGGTGCTGCCCATCGCCGTGGTGCTCACCATCCCGGCCGCCGGCAGCGAGGCTTCGAAGAACACCGTCATCAGCAACGACGAGCTGGGCATGAAAACCGGCTACGCCAGCAACTACCAGCGCCCGAAGCTGGCGTTCATGAACCCTGAGCTCACGTTCACGCTGCCGCCGTTCCAGACGGCAGCCGGCATCACCGACATGTACTGCCACCTGCTCGAGCGCTTCTTCGACGATGTGGGAGCCGTGCCCGTCACCGACGGCATGAACCTGTCCGTCATGCGCACCATCCGCGCCGAGGCCCCGCGCGTGTTGGCCGAGCCCGAGAACTACGATGCCCGCGCGAACATCATGTGGGCCGGCATGCTGTGCCATCAGGGGCTTTTGGGCATGGGCCGTCACGAGGACTGGGCGACGCACGGCCTTGAGCACGAGCTGTCCGCCTACGACACCACCGTCACGCACGGCGCCGGCCTGGCCTGCCTGTTCCCGGCATGGATGGAATACGTTTACGACGCCAACCCGGCGCGCTTCGCGCAGTACGGCTATGAGGTGTTCGGCCTGGCGCCCACGGGCGACATCGAATCCGACGCGCTGTCGGCCATCGACGAGACGCGCATGTTCTTTGCCAGCCTGGGTATGCCCATCAGCCTGGGCGAGCTCGGCCTTGACGAGGACAACATCGAGGACGCTATCGCCGAAATGATCCCCACCCTGCGTGAGAACAAGGGCGAGCCGTTCGGCAGCTTCAAGAAGCTGACCATGGAGGACGCCGCCGAGATTTACCGCTTGGCGCTGTAATGGAATCGCCCGCCTGTCGATGTCCGGCAGGCGGGCGATTGCGAATAGGGAAGGGCCCTGCGGCTCCCCTCGATTTCAAATCGCACGGCGTAGCCGGAAGGCTGGCGCCGTGGTTGGAAGCGAATCAGGGAAGCCGCAGGGCCCTTCGCGGTTTTCGGCGGGTTTTGCGGGGGCTGAGGCGGGAATCGAGGCCGTTGCCCTAGCTTTCGCGTCGGTGTGGCGGGAGAGCGCCGCGAAGCTAGTGCGCCGGGAAAGTGGCTACACAAAGCAGCTGGCGATAATCACGATGGCGGTGGTGAGCAGGCCCGATACGGCGATGCTGACGCCGGACATGGCGCCTTCCAGCTCGCCCATCTCAAGCGCCTTCGTGGTGCCCACCGCGTGGCTGCACGTGCCGATGGCCACGCCCTTGGCGATGCGGTTGTTTACGCGGAAGATCTTCGACATGAGCGGTGCGAAGATAGCGCCGAGGATGCCGGTGATGATGACGGCCGCCACGGTGATGGACGTGATGCCGCCCAGCTGCTCCGACACGGCGATGGCGATGGGGGTGGTCACGGACTTGGGAATGAACGACGTGGCCATCTCGTCGCCCAGGCCGAGCAGCTCGCAGAGCGTGTATGCGCTGATCATCGACACGACCGAGCCTACCAGGCAGCCGCAGAAGATGGGGATGAAGTGCTGCTTGAGGATCTGGCGCTGGCGGTACACCGAGTACGCCAGGGCGACCGTTGCCGGCCCCAGCAGAAACGAGATGAGCTGCACGCTCGACTCGTAGGAATCCAGCGGGATGTGGAAGACGCATAGGAGCGCGATGATGAACGCCACCGTCACCAGCAGCGGGTTGAGCAACGGGGAGCGCACCTTCTTGTACAGCGCCACCGCCAGCTTGAACACGATGAAGGAGACGACGGTGCCCGCCGCCAGGGTTGCGATAAGGTTCAACATGGGTTAGGCCTCCTTGCCGGCAACGGGGGAGATGACGCCGGTTGCGGGTGTATGCGGATGGTGCTTGTCGGCGCCTTCGCCATGCGTATTGCCGGAATCGGCGTTTTTGACCTGGGACTTTGCCGCATTCTCTGCTTCAACGGCGGGGGCCAGTGCGGTGTCCTTGCCCATCTTCGCCATAACCCAGGACACGAACAGCACCGTGTAGGAAGTGGCCAGGAACACGATGACGGTTGTGGCGATGCAGACGAACGCGAACTTCGCCGCTGCGGCCTGCAGCATGGAGAAACAGCCCATGATGGCCACGCCGGCGGGTATGAAGAACACGGACATGTTGTCGATAAGGTAATCGCATGCCTCGCTGATGTATTTCGTCTTCAGGATGTGCGTGCCCAGCAGCACGAGTAGCAGCACCATGCCCAGGATGTTGCCGGGAAGCGTGATGGGCAGCACGGAGGCCAGCGCGCAGCCGGCGGCGTATACGCCCATGATCAGGCATAACTGTGCCAGCAGCAGCAATCCGTGCCTCACGGAGCGCTGCAGGCGCTGCTTGGGGGTGTCGGCGCCCTTGAACATCTCGTCGTGCGTTTCCCTCAAATCGCCTTTGACTGAAGCGACGAATTCCTTGAAGTGTGCCCAGATTTTGCGCGCACAACACTTGACGCTTGCGGCGTCGTTATTCGATTTCATGATGCGTGGAACAACCCCTTGCCTGTTTTTGGGAATAGGTACCGTTTGTGTAGGGTTTCATACTAGGACGCTTATCCGGCATTTCAAAAGTTTGCCGGGGAATCCACGCGACCGGCATAAGCCGTGCAGCGGAACCTCACAAAACCCGGGCACGCGAAAGGGGCGATGGGAATCGCTTCCCATCGCCCCCCTGCGAGAAGTTAGCGGATCGGTTGTCTGGCTTTCGGCTGGCTGACTCGGTTTCGCGCTTCCGGCGTCAGGCCGGCGGCGTTAGCGCCCCTGGGCCTTCCATGCCAGCGCGGCCGCGGCTATGATGAGCGCTGCTACCGTTGCCACCAGGCCGATGGTGGGCGCCTTGTACCCGACAAGCATGATTGCCGTGCCGAACAGCGCCATGACCAGGCACAGGATGCTCAGCCATTTCATGTAACCCCGCGCGTCCATCTAGTAGTTCACATCCTTGTCGTCCAGGCGTCCGCGGAAGACGCGGTACGCGATCACGTGGTACGCCAGCACCAGCGGCACGCCCACGCAGGCGATGCCGGTCATCCACGCCAGCGAGGTATCGGAGGACGCCGCGCTCATCAGCGTGATGGATGCCCCCACGCTGCCCGGGGCGGCAACTACCAGGTTGGGGAACAGCGTGACCGCGGCAAGCGCTACCAGTCCAGCTGCCGCCACCGACTGCAGAAGGAACGCCACCAGGTCGTTGCCCTTGCGGCCCAGCGCGATCGACGCGACGACGCACGCAAGGAACACCAGGGCGATGACCACGCCGGCTGCGAGCATGCCCGGCGCGAACACGGGCTTCACCACGGCGAACGCCAGGACCGTCGCAACGGCGAACAGCGCCAAGGCCGCGATCTGGCAGGGCACGCGCAGCTTCGCGGCGCGCTCATGCACGGCGGAGCCGGCGGGCGCCTTCAGCGCCACCCATGCCGCACCTGCCGAAAGGCACATGGCCAGACCAAGCAGGCCGGCGACCAGGGTAAACGGCGACAGCAGGCCCAGAAGCGGCACGCCCGCGTAATCGCCGTTGGCAGCCATGGGGATGCCTGCGATCACGTTGCCCAGCGCCACGCCCAGCAGCAGCGCCGGCAGGAACGAGCCCACGGTGAAGCAGACGTCCCAGGCGCGCGCCCATTGCGGGTCGTGGGCGCGGAACTCAAGCGATACCGCGCGGACGATCAGGCCGAACAGCACCAGCATAACGGCTAGGTAGAAACCCGAGAACGTGGTGGCGTACGCCGCGGGGAACGCCGCGAACAGCGCGCCGCCGGCGGTGAGCAGCCACACCTCGTTGCCGTCCCAAACCGGGCCGATGCTGCGGCGCACGAGCGCCCGCTCGCGCTCGTCTTTCGCCAGCGCGCGGTACAGGACGCCCACGCCCAGGTCGAACCCGTCGAGCACGAAGTACCCGGCGATCAGCACGAAAATCAGAAAGAACCAAAGGACTGCAAGCGCGCTCATGGCTATTCCCCTTCCTTGACGGCGTCGTTATCGGCGGCGTTGGCCGCGGGGGCGGCATCGCCGACGGGGCCGCGCTCGATGAAGCGCGAAATCACGCGCGCCCATCCGATGAACAGGAACACGTACACGGCTGCGAACAGGGCCAAGGTCAGCAGCAGCTCAGGTGCGGACACCGACTGCGAGATGGCGTTGTTCGTCAGCAGGCTCACGCCGTCGGGACCGGACGTGGAAGGGTAGACGACCCAGGGCTGGCGACCCACTTCGGCGGTGATCCAGCCAACCTGGATGGCGATGAACGGGAACAGGGGGCTGACCAGCAGCAGCTTCTGCAGCCAGCGCATGGAGCGGATGCGGCCGCCGCGCAGGGAGAACACCACGGCAAGGATGGCCGTGATCATGATCAGGCCGTACATGGCCACCATAAGGTGGTACGACTGGAACACCAGGTTCACGGGCATGTCGGCCACGTCCATGTCGCCGTACTTCTCGGTCTGTGCGAGCGAGTTCAGGCCTTGGTACTGCGCATCCCACGTGCCCGTTGCCAGGAAGCTGGTGCCGCCGGGGATGGAGAACGGGGTGATGACCTGCTGGTTCTCCTCATCGACCCAGCCGAAGGCGTACAGCGGCGGGACCTCGTCGTCGTACATGCCCTCCATCATGGCAAGCTTGGTGGGCTGCTCCTGCGACACCTCCACGGCGGAGGAGTGCGCGGTGACGATCAGGGCGCACGAGGCCACGATGCCCACGACGGCGCCAACGCGGATGGTCTTCATGGCGAAGTCGGCGTGCTTGCCGCGCAGCAGGTACCATGCGCCCACGGCCAAGGAGGCGAACGCGCCCAGGATCAGCAGCGCCACCACCACGTGGGTGTAGCGCGGCAGCGTGGACGGGTTGAACGCCGCGGCCAAGAAGTCGGTGATGACGGCCTTCGAACCGTCGGCGGCCAGCTCGGCTCCGGCAGGCGTCTGCATCCACGAGTTCGCGATGAGGATCCACAGCGCGCTCAGGCACGAACCGGCCCACACCAGCCACGCGGACACGGTGTAGAACAGGCTGGATACCTTGTTGCGCCCGAACAGCAGCACGCCCAGGAACACCGATTCCAGGAAGAACGCGAACAGGGCCTCGGCGGCAAGCGGCGCGCCGAAGATGTCGCCCACGAAGCGCGAGTAGTCGGCCCAGTTCGTGCCGAACGAGAACTCCATGGTGATGCCCGTGGCCACGCCGATGGCGAAGGTGGCGGTGAAGATGCGCACCCAGAAGCGCATGGCGTTGCCGTCGGCCTCGCTACGGCTTCGGTGGTACTTGGTGGCGAAGATGGCCAAGATCAGGCCCAGGCCGATGGATAACGGGACGAAGATGAAATGGTACGCCACGGTCAGCGCGAACTGGATTCGCGAGAGCAGCGCGACGTCGGATAGCATATCCATGAGAACCCCCTCCTATGTTCATATGCTACTAAACTAGTAACATAATACGTCGCGAAACGAGAAAATGGAAGTCTTAACGAGATTTTGTCTCGGTTATTTTTAACCCGGTTGCTTCTTCGCCTAGTTGTCGGCGACGACGGAGTTCATGATCGCGGACACGATGCTGATGACGATGGACGCGAAGAACGCGCTGCCGAAGCTGGAGATGTAGAACCCCACGTGGAACATGCCGTTGCTCAGCCATGCGGCCAGGTACAGCATGGCGGTGTTCACCACCAGGTAGAAGATGCCGAACGTCAGGCACGTGATGGGCAGGCTGAGCAGCTGCAACAGCGGCTTGATGCTCATGTCGATAAGCGACAGCGCCAGGCCGGTGATGGCCACGGCGATCCAGCTTTCGGTGGTGCCCAGCACGGCGATGCCCGGGACCAGCCATACGGCGGCCCCTACGGCGACGGCGGTGACCAGCCAACGGATGATGAATTGCATGGCGTCTCCCTTCAGTGCGGCGGTACATAGGTTAAGGCGGTTCGCTTTCGATTATAGCCTCGCGTTATGCGCAGGGCGTGTGCAGCGCCGCACGGTCACGCCGCGGCGCGCGGCGCGACCTGCTTCGCTAACGATCGTCGTCGCGCTGCAGCTCGTCTATGGCCTTCGCCAGGTCGGCGATCTTGAACGGCTTGCCCACGTGCGCGTTCATGCCCGAGTCCAGCGCCTTCTTCACGTCGTCGGCGTAGGCGTTGGCGGTCAGAGCCACGATGGGGATGGTCTGCGCATCGGGGCGCGGCAGCTTGCGGATGGCGCGCGTGGCCTCGTAGCCGTCCATCACGGGCATCATGGCGTCCATGAGCACGGCATCGAAATGCTGCGGCTCGCTTTCGGCGAACAGCTCCACGGCCTCCTTGCCGTTTTGCGCCTGCTCGAGGGTCGCTCCGCGCTCGGTGAGCATCTCGGCCAGGATGATGCGGTTGATCTGGTTGTCCTCGGCCACCAGGTAGCGCCGGCCCTTGAACACCTCGGTATAGGAGGGGCGTTTCTCGTCCGCATCGTCCTTCGCGTCGTCGCGCTCGGCATCCTTGCCCGTTCGCTTGCCCTTGCCGGGGTCGTTGTCGGCGGCCTTGCACGGGCACGGCTTCGCCCCTTCGCCTTCGCCCAGCTTGAACTTCAGCTTCACGGTGAACGTGGTGCCGTGGCCTTCCTTGCTCTCCACGTCGATGGTGCCGCCCATGGCGTCTACCAGGGCTTTCGTGATGGTCATGCCCAGGCCGGTGCCCTGGATGCCCTGCATCTGCCTGCCCTCGGCGCGCTCGAACGGGGCGAAGACGTGGTCGATGAACTCGGGCGGCATGCCCATGCCGTTGTCGCGCACGATGAAGCTCAGACGCACGAAATTCGGGCTGGTCTGCTCGTGCTCTTCCACGTGAAGCGCCACCATGCCGCCGTCGGGCGTGTACTTCACCGCGTTCGACAGCAGGTTCAGCAGGATCTGGCGCACGCGCAGTTGGTCGGCGGCGAAGCTGCGGTGCTGCACGTTCACTGCATCGAGCGTGAGCAGCTGCCCCTTCGCGGCGGTTTGCGGCCGCATGATGGCGTCCACGTCGCGCAGCAGCGTGTCCAGGTCGCAGCATTCCTCCTGCAGCTCGATGGCGCCGCTTTCGATCTTGGACATGTCGAGCACGTCGTTGATCAGACTGAGCAGGTGCTGCGACGAGGCCTGGATGGTGGCAAGGCATTCGTCGGTCTTCTCCCAGTCGCCGGCGTTGTCGCGCGCTATCTGCGTCATGCCCATGATGGCGTTGATGGGGGTGCGGATGTCGTGGGACATCTTCGCCAGAAACGTGCTTTTCGACTGGTTGGACTGCTTGGCAATGGCCAGCGCCTGCTGCAGGCGTTCGCGGCTTTCAGTCTCCTTCGTGCGGTCGAACAGCACGTACACCAGCTTCTCTGTGTCGCCCACCTTCGCGCGGAACAGCGTCTCGTGGTACCAGCGCAGCTCGCCGGTTTCCTGATGGCGGCGCGTGCTGTCGCCGTCGCGGTGGTCGTTGCTGGGAAGCGTGTGCATGTTGGATTCGAGCAAGCTTTCCGATCCCGGCTCCAGCGAGCGGTCGATGTTGCGCACGTCCTTGGCGATGTCGGCGGCGGGGATGCCCAGGATGCGCTTCGTGTTCGGGCTGACGTAGTCCACCGCGCCGCCGTCGGGGCTGAGCATGACGAAGATGTTGTCGGTGCTGCCTGACAGCGCGCTGAACAGCTGCTCGCGGTATTTCACCTCTCTGACCTGCTGGTCGAGCACGCGGCGCCCGTGCTGCACCAGGATGACCACCACGAGCGCGGCAAGCGCGAACAGCACCACCGACACGATGGCGATGGTGAGCAGCTGCACCTCCGACATGCTGGCGTTGACCACGTTGCTCGGGACCACGCCAACCATCACCCAGTCCTGGAACCCTACGGGCATGTAGGTGAGGTAGTACTGGTTGTTGGCGGTGGAGAACTGCGTGGTGCCGCTTTGACCTGCGTCGATGTCGGAGTGGATGGCGTCGATGCCGCCGTCTTCGCCGAACGAGGCGATCTGGTCGAGCCAGTCGAGCAGGTTGGATGATTGCGAGTACTGGTCGGTGGCGGAGAACAGCAGGTCGCCGGCCGGTGTGATGACGAAGCAGCTGGACTGCCCATCGAAGGCGTTCACGTCAAGGGCCGCCTCCATGTCGTGGTTGTTGTAGCTTATGGCGATGGCCGAGTATTCGAACCCGTCGAACGAGGCGGGCGTCACGGGTGTGGCGAACACCGTGAGCCCCGTGCCGCTGGTGGGGACGGTGTCCGCCACGATGCTGTTGCCGCCGTTCAGCTGGTCGAGCTGCTGGCCCAGGTTCAGGGTGCCGCGTTCGCCGTCGGGCGTGGCGTAGGCGCCCTGCGAGTTGATGAAGTAGAAGTCGGTGAAGCCCCACTTGGCCTGTTCGCCATCGATGAACCTGCGCGCCTGCTCGGCGTCGTCGCCGGATACGGCGCCGTCGGGCGAGTGGGCGGCGGAGTCCTCGAACATGGTGTTCCAGGTGCTCAAGTGGTTCCAGTTGTCGGACACCAGCATAGAGAACGTGTTGTTGACCTGGGAATATATCTCCTTCAGGTGGTCGGCGCTCTCGTCATGCACCTTCTCTTGGATGAAATGGACGTACAGGCCGCACACGCAGGCAAGCGTCACGATGACGATGCCGATGGCGGCGGCGAGGGATCGTCGTTGCATGGGACCTCGTTTCGGGAAAGCGCGAGCGATGCCCGCGCGGGGCGTATCGAAGGTTTCGGCGGCCGGCGCCGGCGTATGCGCGCCGGGCCCGTCGCGCATACGAGCCCGGCGCGCATGCGTTGGGCGAGCCGTCGTCCGCACCATCATATGCGCTCCGGACGTGGCGTGCGGCGGCGCGGGCGAACGTGTGCCGAACCGTGCCGCGTCCGTTGACGGCCCGTTACGGGCAGGCGTGGATTCTGCCTTGAGGTTGCCGGCGGCGCAGCCCCGCCGGCCGCGCATGTGCGTATACTAGGTAGTTACGGTTTTATGCAAGCGGACAAGGGGAGCTCATGAAGGAAAACGGCCAGAAGCGCGCAGGCGGGCAGGGCGGGAAGCGCCCGCGGCAGGCGGCACGGCCCCAGGCCGGTTCTCGGCGTCAGCAGGAGCGCAGGCAGGAGGGCAACGTGGCGGCAAGCGGCCTGCCGCAGTGCCCGGTTGCGCGCCAGTGCGGCGCCTGCCAGCACGTCAACCAGCCCTACGACCAGCAGCTTGCGGCGAAGGACGAGCGCGTGGCTCAGCTGTTTTCCCGGGTGGCGGCCCCCGATGCGCTGCGTCCCATCCTGGGCATGCAGGACCCGTACGCCTATCGCAACAAGGTGATGTCCCCGTTCGCCCCCGGCGCGCCGCGCAAGGCCGCGCCCGGCAAGCGCGGCGGCGGCAAGCGTCCCAGCCGTTCGGTCTCCCCGCAGCGCGACATCCTGTGCGGCATGTACGCCGCCGGCACGCACCGCATCATCGACACGGGGGAATGTCTGATCGAGAACGCCCAGGCCAAGCAGGTCATCCGCGCGGTTCGCAGCCTTATGCTCAAATTCGGCATCCCGCCCTACGACGAGGACCGCGGCACCGGCTTCATGCGCCACGCTGTGGTGCGCGTGGGGCACACCACCGGCGAGGTGCTGGTCACGCTGGTCACCAACGGCCAGCAGTTCCCCGGCGCGAAAAGCTTCTGCCGCGAACTGGTGCGCCGCTGCCCGTTCATCACCACGGTGGTGCAGAACATCAACGAACGCCAGACCAACGTGGTGCTCGGCCAGCGCGAGCAGGTGCTCTACGGCCCCGGCTTCATCCTGGACAAGCTGTGCGGCTTGAGCTTCCGCATCTCATCGCAGTCGTTCTACCAGGTGAACAGCGTGCAGACCGAGGTGCTGTACCGCCAGGCCATCGAGCTGGCGGGCTTCACCGGCGCCGAGCACGCCATCGACGCGTACTGCGGCACGGGCACCATCGGCCTGGTGGCGGCCTCCATGGGCGCGGCGCAGGTCACGGGCGTGGACTGCGTGGAGTCCTCCATCCGCGACGCGCGGCAGAACGCGCGCCACAACGGCGTGGACAACGCGCGTTTCGCGGTGGCCGACGCCGGCGCGTTCATGCGCGACATGGCTGCGCAGGCCGCGGCGGCGGGACGTGCGGGCGCCGATGAGGAGGGCCGCCCGCTCGTGCTGCTCATGGACCCGCCGCGCGCCGGCTCCACCGAGGAGTTTCTGCGCGCCGCGGTGCAGCTGGCGCCCGAGCGCATCGTCTACATCTCGTGCAATCCGGAAACGCAGGTCCGTGACCTGGGCTTTCTCAAGCAGTTCGGCTACGGCGTGCGAACAGTGCAGCCCGTGGACATGTTCCCGCACACCGACCATATCGAGACCATCGCGCTCATCGAGCGCATGTAGCGGCAACCATATATATAGGTAGGGAAGGAAATGGCAGAGCAACAGCGAACGGGGAACGGGGCGGCCGCGGCGGGCGATGCCGGGCTCGGCGCCGATGCGGCAGCGCGTCCCAAGGACGTGCTCGCCGTGGCGCGGCGTACGATCGAGCAACGCGGGCTGGCGAACGCCGAGACGCCAGTGCTGCTCATGGTGTCGGGCGGCTCGGACTCCACGGCGTTGGCGTACGTTGCGCGGCAACTAGCCGATGAAGGGGCCATCGGGCCCATCGCCATGCTGCATGTGAACCATCGGCTGCGCCCCGACGCCGCCGATCAGGACGAGGCGTTCACGGCGCAGCTGGCCGAGCTTTTGGGAATTCCCCTGTTCAGCTGCCAGATCGACGTAGCCGGTCAGGCGCAGCGCGAAGGCGGCAACGTGGAGGCGGTCGCGCGCCGCGAGCGCTACCTTGCTGCCAACGAGGCGCTCGCAAGCCTGTGCCGCCATGCGGCCGCGCCGCTGTCCGAGGGCCGCATCTTCACTGCCCACACCGCCGACGACCGCGTGGAGAACTTCTACATGCGCTCCATGGTGGGCACCGGGCCGGGCGGCTTCCGCGCCATGAAATACGCCAACGGCCCCGTTGTCCGCCCGCTGCTCGATGTCGGCCGCCAGGACCTGCGCGGCTACGTGCGGCAGCGCGAGCGCGAGGGGCTGCCGTGCACATGCGACGCCGAGGGCTGCCTGTGGCGCGAGGACGCTACCAATGCGCATACCGATCGGTTCCGCGCTTACGTGCGTCACGAGGTCATCCCGCACGTGAAGGAGCGCAGCCCACAGCTGCTCGAGGTGCTCGGGCGAACCATGAACCTGATCGCCGATGAGGACGATATGCTTGAGGAAATGGCATCCGACCTGGTGAAACGCCATATGGCGTGGACCGAGGCGCTGCCCGACCGTCCGCCGGCCTACGAGGAGGGCGGCGTGCTCGCCCCCGAGTTGGGCATCCAGCCCGTGCCGCTGCAGCGCCGCGCGGCCGTGCGGGTGCTGCAGGCCATGTTGGGCCCCGATGCGCGCGTGGAGACGGCGTCGATCGACGCGGTGCTGGCGGCATGGGACGCGCCCGGCACCCCGCAAGCCGCCCCGCATGGCGGATACGTTGTCAACATCCAGGGAAACCTGGCGATCAGTGCGAACAAGCGCGGCGTGAGGCTCGAGCCCATGGCCGCGTTCAGAGCAAGGAGAAGGAAATGAGCGAACAGCCCATGCCGCAAGACGCGGCGCAGGAAAACGAACAGGCCGCAGCCGAGCAGGCGCAGGCCGCTGAGCAGCCGATGACCGTCGACGTGATCCTTGCCAGCGGCAGCCCGCGCCGCAAGGAGCTTCTCGAGCGCGAGGGCGTGAACTTCACCATCCGCGTGTCCGAGGTTGACGAGTCGCTGGAGCCCGACCTTGAGGCCAACCCGCCCGAGGCGGTGAAGAAGCTGGCAGAGCGCAAGGCCGGCGCCGTGGTGCAGGAGGTGCTCGGCGAGGGCTACACGGGCATGGCGGCCATCATCGGCGCCGACACCATGGTGGTGTGCGACGGCGAGATCTTCGGCAAGCCGGCAAGCATATCCGACGCCAAGCGCATGCTGCGCCGTCTGCAGGGCAACACGCACGAGGTGCTCACCGGCGTGTCGGTGTGGTTGGTGTCCGCGCCCAACGCCGAGGACGTGTCGCTTGGCTTCCGCACGTTCGTGGACCGCGCGGCCGTCACGTTCCATCCGCAGACCGACGAGCAGCTGGCCGAGTACCTGAAGTGCGGCGAATCGTTCGACAAGGCGGGCGCATATGCCGCCCAGGGCAATGGGGCCAAGCTCATTAAGCACGTCGAGGGCGACCTGGACACCGTCATCGGCCTTCCGGTTACGCGCCTGCTCAAGGAGTTTCCCGATCTGAAATAGCCGGCTGCGCCGCTCCTGCGAGCGGCGGGCCCTCGGCATCCCGGGGCGCTGCGGCGCCCCGGTTCGCGTCTAGGGCGTGCCGACGCCTTGGCGGCATCGCCTGCTTGTCCCGGCGGGCATGCGCAGCGCGCCGCCTCCGGCGGTTTCGGTCGGTTCACAGGCGCTCATATTTATGTGGCGTTACGGTATTGTCATGTGCCCGCTCGGGGCGAATGGTACACTTGTGCTCGTTCATATAAGGGCGTCTAGGACGCTCTTCAGGCGAAATGCATCGAAGAGGTAATCATCGTGCACGAAAACATCGATCGAATCCTGTTCACCGAGGATGAAATCAAACAGCGCGTCGCCGAGATCGGCGCGGGCATCACGCAGGATTACAAGGACGACCCCGATGGCGTCATCCTCATCTCGGTCCTGCGCGGCGCGGCCATCTTCATGGCCGACCTGGCACGTCAGATCAAGCTGCCGTGCGAAATGGACTACATGGCCGTCTCGTCCTACGGCAACGGCGTGAAAAGCTCCGGCGTGGTCCGCATCCTGAAGGACCTGTCCTCCCAGATCGAGGGCCGCAACGTGGTCATCGCCGAGGACGTCCTGGACTCCGGCCTCACGCTCACCTACCTGCTGAAAACGCTGAAGGCGCGCAACCCGAAGTCCATCGAGGTCGCCACGTTGCTGCGTAAGAAAACCCGCGCGCAGGCTAAGATCGACTGCGCATACGTGGGCTTCGAGTGCCCCGACGAGTTCATCGTGGGCTACGGCCTGGACTACGCCGAGCGCTACCGCAACCTGCCGTACATCGGCGTCCTGAAGCCCGAGCTCTACAACTAGGAAAGCAAGGCCTATGCCGCAAAACAACAAACCCCAGATCCAGCAGCCCAATCCCCGGACAACCATCATCTCGGTTGTCCTTTTCCTGCTGGTGGCCTTCTTCGTGGGCCAGCAGTTCATGAGCATGTCGGAAGCTTCGCAGGGCACCACCGATAAGCTGGTGGCATCCGAGTTCCTGCAGGCGGTCGACCAGAACCGCGTCACGGAGGTCACGTACAGCGCCGGCGACTACACCGTGTCCGGCACGTATTACCCCGCCGTCACCGCCGGCGATTCCGCCGCCGATGCGTTCAACAGCGCCATCGACGCCATGAACGCCGGCATGGCAACGCTGAAGGACCCGTATACGGGCAAGGCGCTCTCGGGCGTGGGCACGCAAGACATCGAATCCCAAACGCTCGGCCAGGAGCATAAGTTCACGTGCACGTGGGCCGGCAGCTCGCTGTCCGAGCTGATGGCGCAGCACCCCGAGATCAAGTACGAGGTGAAAACCCCCAGCCCGTGGGGCGACATCCTCACCACGCTGCTGCCCATCATCCTTATCGGCGCCATGCTGTTCTTCCTGTTCAACCAAATGGCGAAGGCGAACAACTCGCAGATGAACTTCGGCAAGGCCAAGGCCAAGCAGAGCATCGAGGAGCGCCCTGACGTGCGTTTCGCCGACGTTGCCGGCGTCGACGAGGCCGTCGAGGAGATGCAGGAGATCAAGGACTTCCTGGCCAACCCCGCCAAGTATCAGTCCATGGGCGCGAAGATCCCGCGCGGCTGCCTGCTGGTGGGCCCTCCGGGCACCGGTAAAACGCTGCTGGCCCGTGCCGTGGCCGGCGAGGCGGGCGTGCCGTTCTTCAGCATCTCGGGCTCCGACTTCGTCGAGATGTTCGTGGGCGTGGGCGCCTCCCGCGTGCGCGACCTGTTCAAGCAGGCTAAAGAGGCAAGCCCCTCCATCGTCTTCATCGACGAGATCGACGCCGTCGGTCGCCAGCGCGGCACCGGCCTGGGCGGCGGTCACGACGAGCGCGAGCAGACGCTCAACCAGCTGCTCGTGGAGATGGACGGTTTCGAGGCCAATGACTCCGTGGTGCTCATCGCCGCCACGAACCGCGCCGACGTGCTCGACCCCGCGCTGCTGCGTCCCGGCCGCTTCGACCGCCAGATCGTGGTGGACGTGCCCGACGTGAAGGGCCGCGAACGCATCCTGACCGTGCATGCGAAGAACAAGCCGCTCGGCAGCGACGTCGACCTTCCCTCCGTTGCCAAGCTCACCCCCGGCTTCTCCGGCGCCGACCTGGCAAACCTGCTTAACGAGGCTGCCCTTCTGACCGCGCGCCGCAACAAGAAGATCATCACGCAGCAAGAGGTTAGCGAGTCCATGGAGCGCGTCATCGCCGGTCCCGAACGCAGGGGCCGCGTGATGGACGACCAGACCAAGCACACCATCGCCTACCACGAAAGCGGTCACGCCCTGGTGGGTCACCTGCTGCCGAAGGCCGACCCGGTGCACAAGATCAGCATCATCAGCCGCGGCCGCGCGCTGGGCTATACCCTGTCCATCCCCAAGGAGGACAAGGTCCTCAACTCGGTGGGCGAGATGCGCGACGAGCTGGCGGTGTTCATGGGCGGCCGCGTGGCCGAGGAGATCTTCTGCGACGATGTGACCACCGGCGCCAGCAACGACCTGGAGCGCGCCACGAAGATGGCCCGCGCCATGGTCACGCAGTACGGCATGTCCGCCGAGCTGGGCACGCAGGTGTTCGGCCAGCCTAACCACGAGGTGTTCCTGGGCCGCGACATGGGCAACACGCAGGACTACTCCGAGGAGACGGCCCGCCGCATCGACGACGAGGTCGCGCGCATCATGAAGGAGGCGCACGACCGCGCCTACGAGATCCTCAGCACGCATCGCGAGCAGATGGACCTCATGGCAAGCGTGCTGATCGAGCGCGAGACCGTCGAGGGCGAGGCTTGCAAGGCGCTGCTCGACAACAACTGGAGCGACTATCTCCAGCGCGAGGGCGATATCATCGCCGCGAAGGAGGCCGAGGAGGCGGCGGCACGTGCTCGCGACGAGCAGCTTGCCGACCCGAACTGGAACGGCCAGCAGGCCGGCCAGGTGCCGCCTGCGCAACCGGCCGGCGCTCAGCCGCCGGTTCCCCCCACGGGCGGTCAGCAGCCCCCGTATCCGCCGGCAGAGTAAGCCGGCGTGGTGCCGCGCCGCACCTTCGCGGTGGGCGGCGGCGGGAGCGCTTGTGCGCGGTGCATCGGGCCATTAGCCCCGGTGCGGCGGGCGCGATGTGAAAACGTCAAGGTACAGCAAGAAGGCGGGCCGTCAGGCTCGCCTTCTTTTGAAAGAAAGGCATTCAGCATGATGTGGAAATGCGGCTCGTTCGAGTTCGATACGCGCAAGCCGGTGGTCATGGGCATCCTCAACGTCACGCCCGATAGCTTCAGCGACGGCGGCACGCACAACACGCCCGAGGCGGCGCTGGCCTGGGCGCAGCAGATGCTCGACGAGGGGGCGCACATGATCGACGTGGGCGGCGAGTCCACGCGCCCCGGGTCGGCAGAGGTGAGCGTCGAGGAGGAGACGGCTCGCGTGCTTCCCGTGGTGCGTGCCCTTGCCGAGCAGGGCGTTTGCGTGAGCATCGACACCCGTCACGCCGCTGTTGCCAAGGCGTGCGTGGAAGCCGGCGCCGCCATCATCAACGATGTCTCGGGCTTCCGTGATCCGGCTATGGTGCAGGTCGCCGCCGAAAGCGATTGCGGCGTGGTGGTCATGCACATGAAGGGCGAGCCGGGCACCATGCAGCAGAACCCGCAGTACGACGACGTGGTGGCCGAGGTGCGCGACTATCTGCGCGATCAGGCGGCCATGCTCGAGGCCGCCGGCGTGGCGCCCGAGCGCATCTGCGTCGACCCGGGCCCGGGTTTCGGCAAAACGGCGTCGCAGACCCTTGAGCTCGTGCGCAACTTCCAGGAGCTTGCGCGTCTGGGCTATCCGGTCATGGTGGCCGTGTCCCGCAAAAGCTATCTGGGCTTCGCCTACGGCATCGACGACCCGGTCGAACGCGACCATGTGAGCGCCACCGAGGCGCTCATGGCGTGCGAGCTGGGCGCCGGCGTCGTGCGTGCGCACAACGTGGCCGAAACGGTGAAGGCGTTGTCCGACATGCGCCCGTATGCGTTCTTGGGCCTGGGCTGCAACGTGCCGCTGGTGGCCGAGCCCGGCGAGGAGCTTGAGGGCAAGATCGCCATGCTCAACCAGGCCATCACCGAGCTGTGCAGCCTGCCCGATTCGCAGATCATCGATATCTCCAGCTTCTACGAGAGCGAGCCGGCGTACTACGAGGACCAGGACACGTTCGTCAACGCCGTGGTGCTGCTGCGCACGGGCATCGCGCCGAAGGAGCTGCTGGGATACCTGCACGCCATCGAGAACAGCCTGGGCCGCGTCCGCGAGATCGAGAACGGCCCGCGCACGTGCGACCTGGATATCCTGGACTATCAGCTCTACGTCACGGACAACGACGTGCTCACGCTGCCGCATCCGCGCATCCTCGAGCGCGACTTCGTGTTGAAGCCGCTGCTGGAGCTGCGCCCGAACCACGTGTTGGCCGACGACGTGTGCGTTGCGAAGGCGGCCAAGCCGGAATCCGAGCGTTACGGGAAGGCCGAGCGCGTCAGCCGTTAAGCTGCGGAAAACGGTAGGGCTTGCGGATGACCGAAGGGCGCCAGGGCGCACTTGATGGTCCGGGCTTCGGGCTCGCAGGCTTTGGTGCTTGGCTGCAGGTCCGGGCTTCGGGCGGAGGGGGTCTCAGACTTTCGGCTGCCGGGCGATCCTGGGCCTGCCATTGCTTCACGGCGTTCTTGTGCCGTGGCGTCATATAGGGGGAGAAAGGTGCTGGGTATGCAGTTCCGCGTGCAATCGTTTGAGACCGTCACGTCAACGAACGACCTGATCAAACGCGCCATCGAGATCGGAGAGCCCGAGGGGCTGGCCGTGCGCGGCCTACGGCAGACCGCCGGCTACGGCAGGCAGGGTCGCGCATGGGAAAGTCCCATCGGCGGCATGTACCAATCGTTCCTGCTGCGCCCCAGCGTGCCGCCGGCCCAGCTTCCCACGCTCAGCTTGCTGGTGGGTCTGGCCGTCCGCCGCGCGATTACAAGCCTCGTCCCCGAGCTTGACGGCCGCGTGCAGGTGAAGTGGCCGAACGACATCGTGGTTGCCGAAGCGCCCGCTTCCCTGGATGAAGCCGCGCCCGCGGCAGGCGAGGGTTCCGCTTGCGGGAAGGGGTCTTCGCTCCTTTGCGGCGCTGGCTTCGACAGCGCTGCCCCCGACGGCGACTCCCAGCCTAGGCGCCCCTTCCATAAGCTGTGCGGCATCTCAACGGAGATGCACGCGCGGGCGCTGTGCGTGGGTGTGGGCGTCAACGTTGCCCGTCCGGCCGATGCCGCATCCGCGCCGGCAGGGAAGAACATCCCGGTGTACCTGGATGAGCTGGGATTTTGCGAAGGCTCTGTCGAAGACCGCATCCGCGCTGTGGCCGATGCGCTGTGCGAGCAGCTTGCCATCGTATACCCGCTGTGGTGCGAGCAGGGCTTCGAGCCCTTCCAGGCCGAGTTCGACGCTTGCTCCGCGTTGTCCGGCCGCTTCGTGCGCATGGAGGACCTTTCGGGCAACGTGCTGGCGGCGGGCACGGTGACGCGCGTGGCCCCGGACGGTAGGCTGGTGCTGCGCACGCCGGAGGGTGTGGAGGTGTTCGCGAGCTCGGGCGAGGCCCATATCCGCTAGGCGTCGCCCGTCTTCCCTTCTCGATTTGATATGCATGAACGATGGAATCCCGGCACGGGATCTTTCCGCGTGCGCTGTCTGTAGGCCGCCGGTCATACAATGGAAAGCTGACGAATATTTTAGGTAGTAAAAGGTTTCGAAAGGCAGCACGTAAGCATGACGCAAGAGCTAGAAACGAAGGACGGATCCGTGGCATCGGCCCATCCGGCGGACGCCCAGGGCAAGCCCGCCGTCTCCGGCCACCAGGGCAAACCTAAGCAGCACGACAAGGTAACGCGTATGGGCACGGAGTCCATCCCGCGCCTTATCACCGAGTTCGCCGTCCCCTCCATCTTGGGCATGCTGGTCAACGGCGCGTACAACGTTATCGACTCCATCTTCCTGGGCCAGGCTATGGGCGAGATCGGCCTGTCCACCGCCACGGTGGCCATGCCCATCATGACGGTGTTCATGGCCATCGCCATGCTGGTGGGCAACGGCGGCAACGCCCTGGCCGCACTGCGCATGGGCGAGGGCAAGCCCGAGGAGGCCGAGCGTAGCCTGGGCAACACGGTCACGCTTTCCCTTATCGCTTCCGTTGTGGTGGCCATCGCCATGTTCATCCCTGCCTGCATCAACGCGCTGCTCAGCGTGTCGGGCGCCACTCCCGAGGACTGGGACTACGCCATGCAGTTCATCCGCATCATCAGCTTGGGCTTCATCTTCCAGTGCATCGGCATGGGCGTGAACAACTTCATCCGTACCGCCGGCGCCCCGAACCGCGCGCTGGGCACCATGATCATCGGCGCCGTGGCGTGTACCGTGTTCAACGCGCTGTTCGTGCTGGTCATGGGCATGGGCGTCGTGGGCAGCGCGCTTGCCACCGTGTGCGGCCAGGCCATCTCGTGCGCCACGGTGCTGTGGTACTTCTGCCTGACGAAGGGCGTCCCCATGCGCCTGCACCTGCATATGATGCCGCTGCACGGCGAGACCGTGCGCCTGATCTTGTCGCTGGGCCTGGCAAGCTTTGCCGTCCAGGCGGGCATGGCCGCGGTGAACTTCGTGCTGAACAACCTGCTGAACATGTACGGCGCGCAAAGCCCCATCGGCGCGGAGGGCGCGCTGGCGTCCATCGGCGTGGTGCAGCGCGTGGCATCGTTCGTGGTGTTGCCCCTCATCGGCATGTCGATCGCCATCCAGCCGCTGCTCGGCTTCAACTACGGCGCGCACCTGTTCAAGCGCGTTAAGAAGACGTTGGCCTGGGGCATTGCGGGCAACACGGTCATCGCCGTGGTGCTGTGGGCGCTCGTGCACCTGTTCCCCGCCCAAATCGTCGGCTTCTTCGGCATCACCGACCCGAACCTGCTGTCGTTCACGGTGTTCGCCCTACAGGTGCAGCTGTTCCTCATCCCGTTCGTGGGCTTCCAGATCGTGGGCTCGAACTACTTCCAGGCAACGGGCCAGCCGGCGAAGTCGGTGTTTTTGTCCCTCACGCGCCAGATCCTGTTCCTAATCCCGCTCTATATCGGCCTGCCCATGGTCATGCCCGTATGGTTCCCGGGCTATACGGGTCTGGACGCGCTGTACTTCGCGTGCCCCGTGGCGGACTTCCTGGCCATCTTCACCACCGGCGTGTTCGTCCTGCTGGAGCTCAAGCGCCTGCGCAAGCTGGAGAACGGCCAGCTGCAGGCCAAGTTCTAACGGTGCGAAGGGCGAATGCTCATCGGGGATATGCCGCCCCATTGCCGTTGCTGGTGGCGCCGTCCGCATCCTCCCCGAGGGCGCCCAGCTTGAGCGTAGCGCCCTCTTCTTGCCGCTGATGGCGCTCGCTTCGGTAAGCTCATTTGTTTCAGCCTTGCAACGATTTTGCGCTGCAAGGCTTTTTTGCGGCCAAAACCGGCGAGGGAAATTGTGCGCGTGCTACAATTCCGCTGTGAATTGTAGGAAATGGATCGATGCGTTCGGCGCAACGATCGCCGCGATGGTGTCGCGGATGGGCCTTCCGGGCGAACCGGGAGGACAAGGAAGGGGAAGTTGTGGAACAGGTTCAGAAGAAGACGGCCGCCGGGTCGCGCACGCGTTCGATCGCGTTCGTCGCATTGACGGTCGCCATCACGGCGGTATCGGCGTGGGTGACGGTGCCCCTGGGCCCCGTGCCGTTCACGCTGCAGATCTTCGCCGTGGCGTTCATGGTGCTGGTGCTGCAGCCGAAAGAGGCCGTTGCGGCCATCACTGCGTACCTGGTTCTGGGCGCCGTGGGTGTGCCCTTGTTCAGCGGCATGCGCGGCGGCATCGGCGTTCTAGCCGGTGCGACCGGCGGCTTTCTGTGGGGCTACCTGCTGGGCGTGGGCCTTGCCGTGGCCGTGCGCTTCGGCCTGAAGGCCGTGCTGGCTCGCGATGGCCAGGCGAAGGGCGCCCGTGCGTTCGCGATCGACTTCCTGACCGGCCTGGTGTTCCTTGCCGTCGCTTATGTGTGCGGCTGGGCTCAGCTGATGGCCGTGGCGTCTATGACGCCCGCCGCCGCCTTCGCGGCCGGCGTTGCGCCGTTCATCCTGGTCGACCTGGCGAAGCTGGTCGCGGCCGTCATCTGCGCCCGCGCCGTCAACGCCGCCGTGGGGCATCGCGCATAAGCGATTAAGCATATCCCAAGCACAACGAAAAGGCCCGCATGAGCGGGCCTTTTCGCGTTCTGGCGCAGGGTGCGGGGCGTAAGGTTTGCGGACGGGGTTTCCGGCTGTCGGGCGTGCGGGTGCGCAAAGGAGGGGTTTGGCGCACCCGCACACGCGGGCTTGCTGGACGACCTCGCGGCTGCTGCGCCGCCTTGCCCTCGCAGAGTCGGAGAGCCGAGGTCGGCGGGCTGTTATGCCTCGTACAGCACGGCGCCGCTGGTGAAGCCGCCGCCGAAGCCTACGAGCACCACCTTGTCGCCGGGGTGGATGCTTCCGTTCTCGTACGCATCGCACAGCGTCATGGGGATGCATGCCGATGACGAGTTGCCGCGATGCGCGATGGACACCTGGAAGCGCTCGAGCGGCAGGCCCATGCGCTTGGCGGCGTACTTGATGATGCGCAGGTTCGCCTGATGCGGCACGATGAACTGCACGTCGTCGATGGTCAGGTTCGCACGGTGCAGCACTTCCTCGATGGCGGCGGGCATGGCGCTGGTGGCGAACTTGAACACCTTCTGGCCGTGCATGCTCAGGACCTGGCGCGGAGCTCCGGCGGCGATGCGCTCCGTGGTGTCGAGCTCGGCATCGATGAGGGCGATGCTGGGATCGGCTTGCTGCAATGCGTTCGGGTCGACGCCTTCGGGCGTGAACGGCTGGGGCGCGTCGAAGCAGGCGGGGCAGGTGAGCGCGTTGGTGTGGTCGTCGTCGTTTTTGATGAACCACGACAGGATGCCGGGTTTGCGCTCGTCCCATTCCACTACGGCGGCGCCGGCGCCGTCGCCGAACAGCACGCACGTGTTACGGTCGGCCCAGTCGACGACGCGGGTCAGTCGCTCGCCGCCGACCACCAACGCGCGCCTGATGGGGTTGCGGCCCGCTGCGCCTGCAGCGCTCGGGGCGCTTGCGGCCATCATGGACTCGGCGATGGTCAGGCCGTAGATGAAGCCCGTACATGCGGCGTTCATGTCGAACGCCGCGGCGTTGACCAGGCCCAACCGCCTGCGTAGCACGGCGGCGCAGGTGGGGACCATCTCGTCGGGCGAAATGGTGGAGTAGATGACGAGGTCGATGTCCTCAGGAGCCACCTTGCACTGCGAATAGCCGCCGTCTGCCCAGCCGAGCGCCTGGCGTGCGGCGCCTTCGGCCATGTCCACGTTGCCCTCGGTCACGCAAACGCGTCGGGAGAGAATGCCCGTGCGCGTGGAGATCCACTCGTCGGTGGTGTCAACCAGTTTGGTCAGCTCTTCGTTTGGCACGTCAAGTGCGGGCAGCTGCTTGCCGCAGCCGATGATGGTGCAACCCATGATGCTCCTTTGGTATGCGAGGCGATGCGCCTCGGAAGTGATGCGTGTCGATTGCGTTCGAGTATAGCATCGCATGCGTTGGCCCCTGCGAATCCCCACGTCATAGCCCTTGCCTGCACTGGAATCGATGCGCAGGTGAATCAAATGCCTGGGGGCTTGGGGACGCTTCAGCCGGCGGAAGCGGCAAGCGCATGTGACGGATGGGCTGGGACCGCCTGCGGAAGCGGCCCGCTTGTTTGCCGGCTATCGGCTTAATGAGCAGGGCTGTCCTTAGATGGCCTTGGTCTTCCCATGGGGCTTCTTCACCGAGATGTCGGCGGGGATGGAGGGGATGGCGATCATGAAGCACGCCCCGCCCTCGGGGAGGTTGACGGCCTCGACGGTGCCGTCATGCGCCTCGGCGATGGATTTCACGATGGCAAGGCCTAGGCCCGTGCCGCCCGTGCCGCGCGTTCGGCTGGCGTCGGTGCGGTAGAAGCGGTCGAACAGCAGCTTCGGGTCGACATCGCCGAAGCCGCAGCCATCGTCCTTCACGGCGATGATGGAGTTGCCGTTCATGCCGAACAGCTCGACTCTGATATGCCCGCCGGGCTTGATGAAGCGGCTGGCGTTCTCGACCAGGTTGGTGACGGCCTGTCGCAAGCTGTCGGGATTGCCCAGCACATCGGGCGCCTCGCCCGAGACCTTCGTGTTCGCCTGGCGGTCGTGCAGGATGGGCGACAACGCGTCGACCACGCTGTTCGCCAGATCGTGCAGGTTCACGCGCTGCATGGTTTCAGGGATGGGCGAGCTTTCTATGCGCTGCAAGGTGAGCAGGTCGTGCGTCAAGCGGCTGAGGCGCTCGCTCTCGTTCACGATGATGTCGCAGAACTTATCGTGCAGCGAGGGCGGCAGGTCGGGGTCGGCGAGCATCTCGGCGTTGCCGCGGATGGCGGTCAGCGGCGTGCGCAGCTCGTGCGCGACGTCGCTGATGAATTCGTTTTGACGGCGTTCCTTGATGGCCAGGTCGTGCTGCTGCTGGGTGGTGGTTTGCACAAGGCGCTTGAAATCGCTGGTCAGCAGGTCGGCCTCGTACATGCGGCCGTCGGGCTCGAACGTGACGGGGGCGCCGTTGCGGAACGCCGCCGTCTTCTTCGCCAGGTCGCTGAGCGGCTCGGACAGGAAGTGCCCGATAAGCAGGCTGATGCAGAAGATGACCACGCCTATGGGGATCAGCGTCAGCAGGATCGCTATGGAGGCGTCGTACACGAGCATGCACACGACGGCCGTCACCACCGCTGCGAGCAGGCTGAGCAGCGTGGCCAGGAGCGCGAAATATGTCTGCAGCCGTTTTATAGCTTGAACCTATATCCGTAACCGCGAACTGTTTCAACAAGACCGGGATCGTATCCGGCTTGCTCGATCTTATCACGCAGGCGCTTGATGTGGGTGTCCACGGTTTTGGTTTCCGTAAGGTATTCCCAGCCCCAGGCGTCGCGCAGCAGCTCCTCGCGCGAGACCACCTTGCCCGCGTTCTTCATGAGGCACGCCATCAGCTCGAACTCGCGGGGCGTCAGGTCGATGTCGCCGGCCGGGCCGGTGGCGGTGTGCGCGTCCTCGTCGAGCGTGATGCCGCTGGCGGTGATGGCGTGGCTGTTCGCCGTGAGCTCGTTGCCCTGGCTGCGGCGCAGCAGCGCGCGGACGCGGGCGATGAGCTCGCGCACGCCGAAGGGCTTGGCCAGGTAGTCGTCGCCGCCGATCTCGAGCCCCACCACCTTGTCCAGCTCGGTGTCGCGCGCCGAGAGGAACAGCACGGGCGCGGACGTTTTGGTGCGCAGGCGGCGGCACAGCTCGTAGCCGTCCATGCCGGGTAGCATGATGTCCAGGACGAACAGGTCGTAGTCGTTTTCCTGGGCCATTGCAAGCGCGTCCTCGCCGTTGTCCACGACGTCGGGCTGGAAGCCCTCCTTCTTCAGGGCGTATCCGACGAACTCCGTGATGGAGGGCTCGTCGTCCACGACCAGGATGCGCGAAGGCGTTTCGTTCATGATGGGCCTCTTCTTTCCATTGCGAAAGCTGCTTGTGCGGTACGCGGGGCGCAGGATGCCGAGCGCCCCGCGCCGCAGGAAGGCAGCCGTTCCGTGTTCTTGCGACAACTATACCCGCATCGGCGCGACAAGTGGCCTTCCCGTCAAAAACACGTTACCTCCCCGGGGCAAAACGGCCCGGTTCGGACACCTCGGGGACGTAGCGCTATCCGTCCGGCCGACATGGCGGCCGGACGATCCCGTTCCCGAACGCTCGGCGCGGGTGCATGCCGGGTATGATTCCGGAAGCTTCCCGCATGTTCGCGAACCGCATCGCAGCCTGCTGTTATACTGATGCACGGAAAAATCGACCCCGTTGCGATGCATTGCGGCGGGGAACCTGAGAACGAGGGGAGCGGCGCCATGCTGCTGGCAATAGACGTGGGAAACACCCAGACCGTGTTGGGCGTGTACGAGGACAAGAAGCTGCGCTTCCGCTGGCGCGTGGCCACGAACAAGCTGCACACGTGCGACGAGCTGCGCGTGAAGCTCATCCCGCTGCTCAGCTCCGAGGGCGTGTCGTTCGAGGACATCAGCGGCGTGGCGCTGGCGTCGGTCGTCCCGGCGCTCACCGACGCGTGGCAGCAGGCGACCAAGCAGATGATCGGCGTGCGCGCGGTGGTGTGCACCGCCGAGAACGCCGCCGGGCTGTTCGATGCCGGCGATTACCCCAACCCCCGCGAGATCGGCGCCGACCGCATCGCCGACTGCGTGGCGGCCCACAAGCTGTACGGGGCGCCCGTGGTCGTGGTCGATTTCGGCACCGCCACCAATATGGAGGTGATCGACGGGAAGGGCACGTTCGCCGGCGGCGTCATCGCCCCCGGCGTGGACACCAGCGCCCGCGCGCTGTTCAGCCATGCCACCAAGCTGGGAGCCATCGACCTGGTCAACCCCCACACCTCCATCGGCCGCAACACCGCGCAGGCCATGCAGGTGGGCATCGTCTACGGCGAGGCCGATCGCGTCGACGGCCTGGTCAACCGCATGTTCGAGCAGCTCGGCTACAAGGCGGCCGTCGTGGCCACCGGCGGATTGGCCCGCCGCGTGGCGCCGCTTTCGCGCACCATCACGCATGTGAACCAGGACCTGACGCTCGAGGGCCTGCGCCTGGTCTACGACAACTTCATGGAAAACGACACCACCGGCTTGTACGGCCGTCCCGACTAAGACTTGGGCTAAGGCGCGCTTGCGCCCCGGGCCGTTGGCGGCGTCCGCCGGCCCCGGGGCGCGTTCGCCGGTCGCCGCGCGGCTTGCGTGCGGTCCTCTGTCGGCGTTTCGCGCCCCCGTTGCGCCTTGGAAACCCCCTGCAAGGCGCTTTCCCGCGCCTGCTTCTCCATAATTGCAACAAATTTGACCGCATTTTCGCCGTTGCCTTGAAATCTAGGTTTCTTAACGGTTGCGGTTCGATGGCGGGCAAGGCCCGCCGCTACAATGGCACCTACGTTCATGCGCCTCGCAAAGGGACGGGGCGCGTCCGCATCCAGACGAGAGAGAGGCCCCGACGTGTTGACCGACATCGAAATCGCCCAGGCAGCGACTCCGCAACCCATCAGCGCCATCGCGCAGAAGGCGGGTGTGCCCGAGCAGTACCTGGAGCAGTACGGAACCACGAAGGCTAAGGTGGACTACAACCTGCTGCGCGATCAGGAGCACGCGCCGGGCAAGCTGGTGCTCGTGACGGCCATCAACCCCACGCCGGCCGGAGAGGGCAAGACCACTACCACGGTGGGCCTGGCCGACGCGCTGCAGAAGCGCGGCAAGAACCCCGTCGTGGCGCTGCGCGAGCCCAGCCTGGGCCCTGTGTTCGGCATCAAGGGCGGTGCCGCGGGCGGCGGATACGCCCAGGTCATCCCCATGGAGGACATCAACCTGCACTTCACCGGCGACTTCCACGCCATCGGTGCTGCCAACAACCTGCTCGCGGCGCTGCTCGACGCCCACATCCATAACGGCAACGAGCTGGGCATCGACGTCCGCAAGATCACGTGGAAGCGCGTGGTGGACATGAACGACCGCCAGCTGCGCAACATCGTGTGCGGCCTGGGCGGCAGGGCCAACGGCGTGCCGCGCGAGGACGGCTTCGATATCACCGTGGCCAGCGAGATCATGGCCATCTTCTGCCTGGCCACCAGCATCACCGACCTGAAGGAGCGCCTTGGCCGCATCGTGGTCGGCTACACCTTCGACGACCAGCCCGTCACCGCGCATGACCTGCACGCCGAGGGCGCCATGGCCGCGCTGCTCAAGGACGCGCTCAAGCCCAACCTCGTGCAGACGCTCGAGGGCACGCCGGCGTTCGTGCACGGCGGCCCCTTCGCCAACATCGCGCACGGCTGCAACTCCATCATGGCCACGCAGATGGCGCGCGCGCTGGGCGACTACTGCATCACCGAGGCCGGCTTCGGTGCCGACCTGGGCGCGGAGAAGTTCCTGGACATCAAGTGCCGTCTGACCGGCCTGAAGCCCGACGCCGTCGTCGTGGTGGCAACGGTCCGCGCGCTCAAGAACCACGGCGGCGTGGCCAAGGACGCGCTCAACGAGGAGAACCTGCAGGCGCTCGAGGCCGGTCTGCCCAACCTGCTGCAGCACGTGGAGAACATCACGAACGTGTACAACCTGCCGTGCGTGGTGGCCATCAACCGCTTCCCCACCGACACCGAGGCCGAGCTGAAGCTCGTCGAGGACAAGTGCCGCGAGCTGGGCGTGAACGTGGCCCTGTCCGAGGTGTGGGCCAAGGGCGGCGAGGGCGGCCTGGCGCTGGCCGACGAGGTCGTGCGCCTGTGCGAGAACGGCGATGAGGCCGGCCGCAGCGCCGACACGTTCCAGTTCTCCTACGGCGATGACCTGAGCCTGCGCGAGAAGATCGAGGCCGTTGCCAAGAACGTTTACCGCGCCGACGGCGTCAACTTCGAGGCCAAGGCGGCCAAGGAGCTGGCGAAGCTGGAGAAGCTCGGCTTCGGCGACATGCCCGTGTGCATGGCCAAGACCCAGTACAGCTTCAGCGACGATCAGACGAAGCTGGGCGCGCCGCGCGGCTTCCGCATCACCGTGCGCGACGTCAAGGTCAGCGCCGGCGCCGGCTTCGTGGTGGCGCTCACCGGCAACATCATGACCATGCCGGGCCTGGGGAAGAGCCCCGCGGCCTTCAAGATCGACGTCGACGAGACCGGTAAGATCACGGGGCTGTTCTAGTCCCGGACGCTGAGCGACTGGGTGGTGTCCAGTCGCTCAGACAGTCCTGCTTTGGCAAAAGCCCCACTGGGGCTTTTGCGTCGTGCGGAACTCGCTTTGTGGACACCACCCAGCCACTCAGCTGGGTAAACTGCTCGTAGGGTTGCTGGGCCTCGGCGTCGAGCTTGCAGACCGCTTGTGCGGTTGATGATGGAAAGGAAGCGTATGGATACTTCGTTCGTCGAGGAGCTTGCCTCGGCGGCCCCCACGCCGGGCGGCGGCGGGGCCTCGGCATATTGCGGCGCGCTGGCCTGCGCGCTGGCGTCCATGGTGGGCAACCTGACCGTGGGCAAGAAGACGTATGCCCAGGTGGAACCCGAAGTGTACATGCGCTTGGAGAAGCTGGCGGACCTGCGCGGGCGCCTGCTCGAGCTGGTGGGCGCCGACGCCGAGGCTTTCGGCCCGCTGGCGACGGCCTACCGCATGCCCAAGGACACCCCCGAGCAGCTTGCGGCGAAGCAGGCCGCCGTCCAGGATGCCCTCATCGGCGCCACCGAGGTGCCGCTGGATATCATGCGCACGGCCGCTGCGTGCGTGGAGCATGCCGATTTCCTGGCGCGCAACGGCAGCCGCATGGCCTGCAGCGATGCGGGCGTTTCGGTGGCGTTCGCCCGAGCCGCGGTGGACGGCGCCAGCCTGAACGTGTACATTAACGCGGCGTCCATCGACGACGCCGAACGCGCCGCACGCTACCGCGACGAGGCCGACCGGCTCGTCGCGCAGACGCGCGAGCGCTGCGATGCGGTGTTCGCGTTCGTGAAGGATGCGGTCTCGTAAACGGCCTGCAGGCCGATAGATGAAGGTGGAGAAAACGTGGCAGAGTTGTTGAAGGGCAAGCCGGTCGTCGACCGCATGGCAGAGGATATGCGGGGGCGCATCGCTGCGCTCGAGGAGCAGGGCGTGAAACCCACGCTGGCGCTGGTGCGCCTGGGGCAGCGTCCCGATGACCTCTCGTACGAGCGCACGGCGGTCAAACGAGCCGCTGGCCTGGGCATTCACACCAAGCCCTACGTGCTCGACGAGTTCGCGCCCGAGGCCGCGCTCAAGGCCACGCTGCAATCCATCAACTATGACAAGACGGTGCACGGCTGCTTGATGTTCCGTCCCCTGCCCACGTTCATGGACGAGAAGGCCATGTGCAACACGCTGTCCGCGGCGAAGGACGTCGACGGCATCTCGCTGGCATCGCTTGCGGCGGTGTTCACCGATGCGCCGGACGGCTTCCCCCCTTGCACCGCGGCGGCGTGCGTCGCCATCTTGGAGCACTACAAGGTGCCCATCGCCGGCAAGCACGTGGTGGTCATCGGCCGCAGCCTGGTGGTCGGCAAGCCCGTTTCCATGATGCTGCTGCGCCGCAACGCCAGCGTCACCATCTGCCATAGCCGCACCGAGAACCTGCAGGAGATCAGCCGCTCGGCCGATATCGTCATCTGCGCCACGGGCCGCGCCCGCGCGTACGGCCGCGAGTACTTCCGCCCGGGTCAGACGGTGCTAGACGTGGGCATCAACTTCGACGTGCACGGCAAGCTGTGCGGCGACGTGGACTTCGACGAGGTGGAGCCCATCGTGGACGCCATCACCCCGGTTCCCGGCGGCGTGGGCACCGTCACCACCAGCATGACCATGCAGCATACCGTGGCCGCCGCCGAGGCCCAGCTGAAGGAAAGCCTGAAAGGCTAGCCGAGCGCCCGCCCTTGCGGCGGGCGTTTTCCCCTGCTTATCCGCCGTTTTCGTGCGCGGGATGCATGTTGCCGCCTATTGGCGTATGATGTGCTGCATTATGGCTAACGGACTGACATACGCACGTAAAACCGCGTCCACGGAGGCGACGAAGCAGCTGGCGGAAACGCTGGCTCCGTACCTGCATCCGGGCGACGTGGTGGTGCTTTCGGGCGATTTGGGCGCCGGCAAAACCCAATTTGTGCAAGGCGTGGCCGCTGGCCTGGGCATTTCCGCCCAGGTTACCAGCCCTACGTTCAACATCCTGCTGGAGTACCACCAGGGGCGTATCCCGTTGTACCACTTCGACCTGTATCGCCTTGACGAGCAGGATGAGCTCGAGGACACGGGCTATTACGACACCATCGACGCCGACGGCGTGTCGTTCATCGAGTGGGGCGAGAAGTTCCCCGGCGCGTTGCCGTACGGCTACCTGGAGGTTCGTATCCTGGTGGCGGAGGACGGCGGCCGTCGCGTGCTTGCGCATGCGCTGGGAAACCGTGCCCGCCAGCTGCTCACCGTGTGGGCCAACGACTCGAAGGCGCGTCTGTCGAAGACCACGGCCAGCGCCGGCGGCTTCATCGTGCCGGGAGGCGCCCCTATGAACACGGGCTCTATCCCGCCGATTAAGGTCGCGGAGGGCAAATCCGCCGTTTCGCCTGCTGAAACGATGTAATCGTCCGCTGCCGCGCCTGAGGCGGCCCGATGGACGCCGCACGGCAAGCGGCGTCTTGCGGCGAAACCGGCCATATAGGAACCATATTCGAAAGCAAGGGGAGCACTGTGCCTGAAACCGCATATGCGTTGGCGTTCGATACGGCGAACGAGGTGATCTCCATCGGGCTGGGCCGTTTGAACGCCGCGGCATGCGCGGTGGAGCCGGTGGCCGCGGTGGAGGTGGCGGCGCATCGCGCGTCGAACACGCAGCTGCTCGTGCGGGTGGACGCCTTGCTGCGCGAGGCCGGCGTGGAGCGCGGCCAGCTGGCGTGCGTGTGCGTCGGCCGCGGCCCGGGGTCGTTCACGGGCGTGCGCATCGCCATGGCAACGGCCAAGGGCGCGGCGCAGGCGCTCGGCGCCGCGCTGGTGGGCGTGTCGTCTCTTGATGTGGTGGCCTGGCATGCGTGGGCCTCGGGCGTGCGCGGCCGCTTGGCCGTGGTCGCCGACGCCATGCGCAAGGAGGTCTATCCCGTCCGCTATGCGCTCGATGATGCGGGCGTGTGCCGCCTTGAGGCGGACCGCGTGGTGAAAGCCCAGGTGGCAGCCCAGGAATTGGCCGGCGAAGCATCTTCCGGCGCTGCGGCCGACGCGTTGCAGCTGACGGGCGACGGGCTTGCGAAGTACGCGGAGCTGTTCGCCCCCGCGGGCACGCTGCTGCCCGAGGAGCTGTGGGCGCCCACGGGCCGCGGGCTTTTGCTGGCGCTGCAGGACGCGTGGCGCACGGGCGCGGCCGATCCGCTGGACGCACAGCGTCACAACCCGGCGTTCTTGCTGCCGGTGTACACGCGCCTGTCCGACGCCGAGGAGAACGAGCGCATCCGCCTGGCGAAGAACGACCCGAAAAACCTTGCTACCGGCGTGCAGGACGCCGCGCCGCGCCGCGACCAGCGCGCCACCATGCACGACACGGCGGTGCTCAACGCCCGCCCCGACGAGCACGGCATCACGTACAAGCCGCTCGACGCTGCGCACGCCGAAGATGTTGCGGCCATGGAATCCCAGGTCATGGGCTCGGACGCATGGAATGCCGCGCTGGTGGCCGATGAGCTTCCGCGCGCCGACCGCACCTGGTGGGCGGCGTATGCAAGCGGGGAAGGCCCCGATGCGGGTTCCGCAGGTTCCGAGGGCGGCGCCTCTCCCGTGCGAGGAACCGTGCTGGTCGGCTATGCCGGCGGCATGGTGATCGACGGGCAGGTGCAGATTCTCAAGATCGGCACCGATCCGGCGTGGCGCCGCCGCGGCATCGCGCGCCAGCTCATTTCCCGCGTGGCCTCCGACGCTCGCGACCTGGGCGCCACCACGTGCTCGCTCGAGGTTCGCGCTTCCAACGCCGGCGCGCAGGCGTTCTACGAATCGCTCGGGATGCATTCCATCGGCAAGCGCCCGCATTACTACTCCGATCGCGAGGACGCCGTCATCATGGAGGGCCCGCTGCAGGGCGTTATCGGTTCCTCGGCCGTTGGCGGCGCCGCCGACGCGAAGGCGCTGCGCGCCGTCACCGAGGATGCCGGAATCCAGGAATCCCCGGTCGACGTCGCCGGCATGACGCTTCGCGTGGACGAGGCTCACGATGCGCAGAAGGCCGCTCAGCCCGCCGCGCAGCTCGAGCGCCCGCTCATCCTGGCTATCGAAAGCTCCTGCGACGAGACGGCAGCGGCCATCGTCGACGGCGAGGGCAACCTGCTTTCCGACGTGGTGGCAAGCCAGATCGACTTCCACTCCCGCTTCGGCGGCGTGGTTCCCGAGATCGCCAGCCGCAAGCATATCGAGGCCATCTGCGGCGTGTGCGACGAATGCCTGGACGTTGCGGCGCAGCGCCTTGGTATGGAGCGTCTGACCTGGGCTGACCTTGACGGCGTGGGCGTCACGTACGCGCCGGGCCTGGTGGGTGCGCTGGTGGTGGGCGTGGCGTTCGCCAAGGGCGCTGCCTGGGCCGCCGACAAGCCGCTGGTGGGTGTGAACCACCTTGAGGGCCATATGTACGCCAACAAGATCGGCGCGCCCGATTTCGCCCCTCCGGCGGTGGTTTCCCTGGTCAGCGGCGGGAACACCATGCTCGTGCACATGCGCGGCTGGGGCGATTACCGCGTGCTGGGCGCCACCATCGACGACGCGGTGGGCGAGGCGTTCGACAAGGTTGCCAAGGCGCTCGGCTTGGGTTACCCGGGCGGCCCCGTGGTGTCGGCGCAGGGTGCCAAGGGCAACCCGAAGGCCATCGAGTTCCCGCGCGCCATGATGCATTCGGGCGACATGCGCTTCAGCCTTTCAGGGCTGAAAACCGCCGTGGTCACCTACATCAACAACGAGCGCGCCGCGGGCCGCGAGCTCAACGTGCCGGACATCTGCGCCAGCTTCGAGGCCGCCGTGGTGGACGTGCAGGTGAAGAAGGCCGAGATGGCGCTGCGCGAAACGGACGCTCCCACGTTCTGCCTGGGCGGCGGCGTGGCGGCGAACCCCGTGCTGCGCGCGGCGTACGAGAAGCTGTGCAAGAAGATGCGCGTGCGCCTGGTCATGCCTCCGCTTTCCGCTTGCGGCGACAACGCCGGCATGATCGCCCTGGTGGCGCTCGACCGCTTCCGCCAAGGGAAGTTCTACGGTCTTGAAACCGACGCGCAGGCCCACGCGGACCTGGAACAGGAGTACTAACAACCGCAGCTTGCGTGTTCGCTTCATGCCGAACGCGCGGCGCGGCTGCGCGAACGGCTATACTGGAATGCTGAACGAACGGCCCGCTCAGGGCCAGCTTGATGAAACGCGTCCGGGTTCGCCGGGCGCGCACGATACGCAAGGAGCAGCACCGCATGGCCATCGATACCGCCACCGGCAAGGAAGCGCCGGCAGAGATCTCGTCCGAACGCGTGAAGGACATCTTCTCCGCCATCGCGAAGAAGTACGAGCGTTTCAACGCCATCTCCAGCTTCGGCGCATACAAAATGTGGCTGGCGGGCATGATGAAGCAGGCTCCCATCAGCGCAAACGATGATGTGCTGGACATTGCGGGCGGAACGGGCGACGTCAGCTTCACCGTGGCGCGCGCCAAGCACCCGCGCCATATCCAGTGCACCGACCTGGTGAACGAGATGCTCGACGTGGCCCGCGCGCATTACGCCGACGGCGCGGCCGACGGCGTGCCGGTGGACTTCGAGGTGGTGGACGCGCAGGACATCCCTTACGCCGACGCCAGCTACGACGCCATCACCATGGCTTACGGCATCCGCAACATGCCCGATCGCCCGCTTGCGCTGTCGGAGATGTATCGCGTGCTCAAGCCCGGCGGCAGCCTGGTGTGCCTTGAGTTCAGTACCCCGCCCAATGCTGTTTGGCGCGCGCTGTACAACTTCTACTTGAAGCACCTCATCCCGTTCTGGGGCGGCCTGATCACGGGCGATCGCGACGGCTTCGTGTACCTGTCGAAGTCCATCAAGGCGTTCCCCAACCAGCAGGGCCTGGCCCGCATGATGGAGGACGCCGGCTTCACGGACGTCACCTGGAAGAACTACACCGGCGGCATCGCCTCAGTCCACGTGGCGAAGAAGCCCGAATAACGCCGATCCCGGAAGATTGCGACCGCAACGCTCGAAAGCCCGCCGCCGGCGGGCTTTCGTGTTTCCGGCGCCGCTTTGCAGGTAGCACCGAATGTAAGGTTTCAGTCAACTTTAAGGGTGTGTTCGTAGTATCTAGCCTCGAAATGTTCCCCGAGCCTGGGCCGTGGGCCCTTGGGAGGAAACGATGGCTTCATTCACCGACACCTTTGAACGCAAAGAGGTCAAATACCGCTTAAACGCGAAGCAGCATCGCGAAGTGCTCGATGCGCTGGCGGGGCGCATGGCCGCCGACGAGTACGGCCGCACGCGCATCACCAGCCTGTACTTCGACACGCCGACGCGCGACCTAATCGCGCGCAGCCTGGAAAAACCCCTGTACAAGGAGAAGCTGCGCGTGCGCTGGTACGGGACGCCGACTTCGGGCGAGCGCGTGTATGTGGAAATCAAGAAGAAGTACGACGGCATCGTGTACAAGCGTCGCGTGGGATGCTCGCTGACGGCGGCGTACGCGTACCTGATGGGGCGCGTGCCCTACGAGAACGCCTGCGTGCAGAATCCGCTGTCCGACCAGCTGCAACAGGAAGAGGCGCTCACGCTGCACAGCATCCAGATCGCTCGCGAGATCGATGCGTTCACAGAGCGTTATCGCAATCTGCGGCCTTCCATGTACATCGTGTGCGAGCGCACGGCGTACGCCCCGGTGCCGGGTGCCGACGCCGATGAGCTGCGCATCACGTTCGACTCGGGCGTCGCGTATCGCGACGTGTTGGCGGGCGAGCGCGAGGCGGGCAGCACCTTCCATCCGCTTCTGAGCTTGGGCGAGACGATCATGGAGGTGAAGACCGCCGGCGCTTATCCGTCCTGGCTGGTCGAGGTGCTCGGCGGGTGCCAGGCGTACCCGTCGTCGTTCAGCAAGTACGGAGCCGCCTACCAGGAATGCGAGCGTCTTGCCGGCGTCCGTTTTGCTCGCGGCGCTTTCCCGTCCCTGACCTCCCGAAAGGATGATCGTTGTGCTTGATTCCGCACTCTCCTCGGTCTTCGGAACGACCGATTCCCTGGTGGCAAGCGTGTCCACCGTGCAGTTCCTGATGTGCTGCGCCGCGTCCATCGTGCTCGGCGCGGCCGTGGCCTGCATCTACATGTTCCGCCACAAGTATTCGAAGAACTTCGTGGTGACCCTGGCGCTGCTGCCGCTGATCGTGCAGATGGTGATCACCCTGGTCAACGGCAACCTTGGCGCGGGCATCGCCGTCATGGGCGTGTTCAACCTGGTGCGTTTCCGCAGCATCCCGGGCAGCGCGAAGGATATCGGCAGCGTGTTCCTTGCCATGGCCATCGGCTTGGCCACGGGCATGGGGTTCATCGCGCTGGCCGTGCTGTTCACGTTCATCGTGGGCGTGGTGAACGTGGTGTATGTGCTGTCGCCGTTCGGACGGCCGCAGCAGCCGGAGAAGATGCTCCGCGTGACGGTGCCTGAGGACCTGGAGTTCGACGGGATGTTCGACGCCGTGCTGGCGCGCTATACCGCCGAGCATGAGCTGACCGAGGTTTGCACCACGAACATGGGCAGTTTGTACCAGCTTGAGTATCGGGTGCGCCTGGCGCAGCCCGGGGTCGAGAAACGCCTGATGGACGAGGTGCGCTGCCTGAACGGGAACCTGAAGGTCAGCCTGAGCAACGCGCAGATTTCCAAGGAGGTGCTCTAAATGGGCTGGTTTGCGAACCGACGCGCCCTGGCGGCGCGCGAAGACGAGGAACAGGGCTGCGGCGCTGCGCCGGCGGTGGGTGGATCATCGGTGCCGGAGCGTACCAACGTGCGCGGGCTGACGCGCCTGGCGTGCGGCGCGATCGCCTTGCTGGCCTCGAGCGGCGCGATTGCGATGGAAGGCTGCGCGGCGGTTTCGACGGATGCGGAAAACTCGGCTGCGTCCGAGCAGGCTGCTGCGGCAAGCGCTTCCGACGCGGATTACGCGTCGTTCGAGGAGGTTGCCGCGGTGTTCGATGAAAGCGCCCTTGACCTGGACTATTCCAAGCGCGACCTGGACGCTTCCTATGACGCGTCGTCGGCGACCGTCATCACGCTGTCCGGCGATTCGGCCAGCGTGCAGGGGACGGGCGCCCAGGCGTCCGCCGACGGCGTGGTCATCTCGTCGGCGGGCACGTACGTGGTGTCGGGCGAGCTGACCGACGGGCAGCTGCTGGTCGACGCCGGCGACGATGACAAGGTGCAGCTGGTGTTGACGGGCGCGACCATTCATAACGAGGACGGCTCGGCGATCTACGTGCGCAACGCGGATAAGTGCTTCGTCACCTTGGACGCAGGGACGGAGAACAGCCTGTCCGATGGGTCGTCGTATGCGCTGGAAGATGATTCCGATGAGCCGTATGCCACGCTGTTCAGCCGCTGCGACCTGACGCTGAACGGGTCCGGGACGCTGAACGTGACGAGCGCGTATCGCCACGCGGTGTGCTCGAAGGACGATCTGGTAGTTGTATCGGGAACGTACAACATCAGCGCTGTGGAAGACGGCTTGCGCGGTCGCGATTGCGTGAAGATCCGCGATGGCATCTTCGTCATCGAAGCCGGCGGCGACGGCATCAAGTCGAACAAGGACGACAAGCCGACGAAGGGCTTCGTGAGCATCGACGGCGGCACGTTCGCCATCCAGGCGGGCGACGATGCGGTGCAGGGCAAGACGCTCGTCCGTCTTGCGGGCGGCTCGCTGACGGTGGCGGCCAACGATGACGCGTTCCATTCCGATTTGGAGATGCATCTGCTGGGCTCCGCGATAGAGGTGAGCGCCGGCGACGACGCGTTCCATGCGGAGACGAAGCTGACCGTGGACGACGGAACCGTGAACGTGACCAGCTGTTATGAGGGCTACGAAGCGGAGAAGATCTACGTCAACGGCGGCGACACGCACATCGTGGCAAGCGATGACGGCGTGAACGCCAGCGCCGCCGACCTGTCCGACGACGCGGATGCCGATACGGTCAGCAGCACGCTGCCCAACGGCGGCACGCCCGGTGCGCCCGGCCAGGGCGATGGGGCAGCGGCTCCGAACGCCGGCGGCCAGGCTCCCGCAGGTGCCCCGCAGGGTGGGCAGGCCCCGGAAGCTGTGGGCGTGCAGCAAGGCGCTCAAGCCCCTGATGCTGCTGGTGCTCAGCAGGGCGGAAGCGCGCCCGAGCTGCCGGCCGGCGATAATGCGGGCGGTGCCGCCGATCCCGGCCAGCAGGGCGGAGGCCCCGCGGCAGGCGGCGGCATGGGCCAGGCCGATGACGACTGTCTCATCCAGATCAACGGCGGCTACTTGGTGGTGGATTCCGTCGGCGATGCCATCGACAGCAACGGCAACGTCGAGGTGACGGGCGGTGTGCTGCTGGTCTCCGGGCCCACCAGCGACGGCGACGGCGCGTTCGACTACGACGGCAGCGCGACCGTCGCTGGCGGCACCGTGCTCATGGTGGGTTCCACGGGCATGGCGCAAAACTTCACCAGCGGCACGCAGGCCTTCGCCATGGCCTCGGCAAGCGGCGAGGCCGGCCAGAGCGTATGCGTGGTCGACGGCAGCGGCAACGTGGTGGCGTCGTTCACGGCCACCAAGCGCTTCGGCATGGTGCTGGCGTCGAGCCCGGCTTTTGCTGAAGGCGGCGAATACACCCTGGTCATCGGCGGTGAAGTGGCGAACGCCAACACCGACGGCTACACGGATTCCGGCACGGTGAGCGGCGGCAGCGAAACCGCGATCACGGCCAGCTGCACGGCGTCTGCGGGCGTTGGCGGCATGGATGGAGCCGGCGGCATGGGCACGGGCGGTCCGGCAGCGGCTGGCGGTCCTGCTGCAGGCGGCGGAAAGTAAGAGGCACGGATTCCGCAGGAGCCTCCGTCCCCATGTGACGTTCAGGGGACGGAGGCTTATCTGTCCGGTTCGTCTTCGCCCGCTGTCCCCCAAGCGTCCGACCCCCTGAGCGTCTTGCTTGCTCGCATGCCGTTTGCGGCAGGGTTTGCGGAGTTCTCGAGCACTCCACCATGATGGAGTACAATAAAAGCAAAGGACCCGGTGAATCGGAAAGGCGATGCCGAATGAGCGAGCTGAGAACCCCCGAGGTAGAGGATCTGCTGACCGTTTTCTCGAAAATCCAGGACAAGGACGATATCTTCCTGCTGCTCGAAGATCTGTTCACCATCCGCGAGATCCGCGAGACCTCGCAGCGTCTGGCCGTTGCGCGCCAGCTCGACGCCGGCAACTCGTACGCGTCCATCGAGAAGGCCACGGGGGCATCGGCAACCACCATCGCCCGCGTGTCGAAATGCCTGGGCTACGGCGCTGGCGGCTACACCATGGCGCTCAACATCCTGGATGACGCCCGCAAGGGGAAGTAGCTCCCGCACGGTAGGGCAGAACCGGAGCCTCCGTGCCCTGCGCGGCGGGGTGCGGAATCGGCGCCCGTCGCTGTGCTCCTTGCGGCGCATCCGCCGCGAACACGCTGATACGGCTGCATCGAACCCGCCGTCCTCCTTCGAGGGCGGCGGGTTTTTGCGTTCTCGCGCGATTTCGCCCTCTCTTCGCCGTACGCATTCTCCGCTTTGTCGCCTTTTGCTTCGCTCCCTTCCTTTCTTCGACGGTTCGTGCATCTCTTCGTCACTTGCGCCCCCGCTTCGCCGCCTGCTCACCCCCAGCAACCGGCGAACGCGCCGTTTGGATGCGCGAACCGCAGATGATGCGGAACTTACATGGGGCGCTCCCGCGCAATATCATCCTGAACCGAGAATAAGCTAGCATGGAAATGCTGTGGCGTTGCAGGTGAAAAGTTCACCGTGTATTACAATGCCGATGGCAAAATGCAATCAACGTGCCCGCAAGGGCGTTTCAGAGGTGTCACATGGTTCGTCCCCGTCCGCAAATCGATCGTCGCCTGTTCGTTTCGGCAGCTGCGCTGTTCGGCGCATCCACGGTGCTTGGCACGGTTCCCGCCTGGGCCGATGACGAGGACGCTGGCGAAGGGGAGGATCCCGATGCCGAGGAGGAAAACCCCGACGAGCCCGATGCCGAGGAGAAGCTGGCGCAGGCAGACGCCGTGTACCAGCGCGTGACGTCGCTGCAAAACGAGCTGGCCGAGGCGGCGCAGGCCTACTATCAGGCGCTTGACGAGCACGAGGCCGCGGTGAACGCCGTCGATGACGCCCAGCGCCGCATCGATGAGGCCTCTACGCAGATCGACACGCTGCAGGACCGCCTGGCCAAACGCGCCGTGGGCATGTACAAAGCGGGCAAGTTCACCGTCATCGACTTGCTCATGGGCTCGGCGTCGTTCAAGGAATTCGCCACGGGCCTGGACATGTACGACGCGCTCAACGAGAACGACGAGCGCATGATCGAGGAGACCAAGGCCCTGCGCGACCAGGTGGCTGCCGACAAGGAGCAGCTCGAGCTGCAGGAGCAGGTGGCGAAGGAGGCGGCCGACGAGGCCGAGCGCGTCAAGAACGAGGCGCAGGAGAAGGTGGCCGCCATGCAGGCCATTCTCCAGCAGCTTGACGAAGAGGCGAAGGCGGCGCTGGAATCCATGCAGGACCGTGACCGCGCCGAGGCGGCGCAAGCGTCGTCGGCGCAGGTCAGGCGCGCATATGCGTACAATATCCCGTCGGTGCCGATTCCGGCTAACGGCTCGGTGGTGGATTATGCGCTCTCGCGCATCGGCTGCCCGTACGTGTGGGGCGCCGAGGGCCCCGAGACGTTCGACTGCTCGGGGTTGGTGCGCTGGGCGTATCTGCAGGTGGGGATCTCGCTGCCGCATCAGACGGAATCGCTGTACTATGCCGCCGCGGCGCAGCTGCCCGTGGAGGATGCGCAGCCCGGCGACGTGCTGTGGATCAGCTACGGCGACGGCTACAACGGCCACGTGGCCATCGCCTGCAACGAGGGCGGCACGCATTACGTGCACGCCCCCACGTTCGGCGCCTTCGTGCGCGACACCGACCCGCTGTCCTGGGCAGGCTTCACCCACGCGCTGCGCTTCGCGTAAGGGTGCGGATGCTCGCGGCGGGCGGCGCGGCCGGATGCTTGCCGTGTGCGCAGCGTTCCGCGAAGGGACGCGGCCGCACACGCGCTTCGCGTAAAGCGCGGGCTATTTCGCGTTTCGCGCGAAAATCTCCAGCACCAGCTGCAGACGAGTGCCCAGCGGCAAGGGGTTCTGCTTCAGGAATCGCGGCACCTCGCGAAGCGGCAACGTGAACACCTCGATAAGCTCACCGTGCTCGGGATGGGCCGCTTCATCCTTCTCCACCTGGGCGAACACCGTTTGCACGCTTTCGTCGCTCATGCCGGTCGACGAATGTCCGGCTTGCGGCAGCAGCTCCACGGCGCCTTCCGGGATGTCGGTGCGCAGGCCGTAACCCGTTTCCTCGCGCAGCTCGCGGTCCACGGCCACGGCAAGGTCCTCGCCGGGCTCCACCAGGCCCGCGGGCAGGCCGACCACCCAGCTGTTCAGCGGATAACGGAACTCGCGGATGAGCACCAGGTTGCCGTCGCGCGTGATGGGCACGATGGACACGGCGTCGGCGGTGCGCTTGCCGCTGGTGCCGGTCGCCTGCTCGGCCGCGGCGATGGCTGCGGCGCCGAAATCGTCGGCGCCCTCGTCGATGGCCGCGATGGCCGTGTTGCTGCGCGCCTCAAGACGCGCCAGCTCGGCGCGATACGCCTCCAGGCCCTTGCGCGAGGCCGCTTCATATATGTAGTCGCTGCCGTCGGGCAGCACGTACGTGAGAATGTACTTCTTGATCCAGCCATCGGACACTTGCTCGATATGCTTCAGCTGCGGGGTTTCGCGCATAGCGGGTTCCTTCCTGTCGATTAACGACATGGTAGCGCAAGCGCGGGCGGAGCGCTTCCCCGCCTAAACGCAGGACCGCCGCGGTGGGAAGCCGCGGTGGTCCTCTGCGATGCGGGGAGGGAGACCCCGCGATGGGCTTCGCCGCCCCGGGATGGGAGACGAGGCGGCGAAAGCGGCGCCGATGGGAAGACGGCGCCATGGGATTCGGCGGGCGCGAGCGGGAATCCCGCGCCTCGCGCGCCAAGCGGGAGTGGGAGACTCCGCTCGGCCGGATCGCGGATGGGAGGGCGCGATCCGTAAAGGGAAGGGATAAGGAACGGTTCATATAGTAGGTGCGCGTCCTGAAAGAAGCCTTAAAGAAGCATGAACGCCGCGTGAAGATGGGGGGCGGGCGATGGGGTCGGGGTCGCGCGACGCTTGCGGGTGGCTCGTCGGCCGCGCTTCGCTTGCCGCGCGGTTTGCGGGCGCCTTCGGCCCCTCAAGTTCCCGCATCGTGACGCGAAAATGACGTGAAGGTAACGCGTTAGCACTCTCGCTTGCAGAGTGCTAACGCGAGGACTATAACAATAACTGTTCAAAGGAACGGCCCCTTGAACGGGGCCGCAACGAAAGCAACCGAAACGGCGGCGGAACAACCTGCCGGCCCGTTCGCAAGCTCGACGGCCGTTGCGCAACGCAGCGCAACCGCTTGTCGGACAAGCGCATCGGGCATCGGCGCCCGACCGGGGATCGGCCGGTGCCGGGCAGCGAGATTCGCCCCAAGAAACGGAGATGACGATGATGTCCATGTTGGTACCCCGCTCTAATCGTATTTTCAACGACCTTATGACCGATCCGTTCGAGAACTTCTTCGGCACCATGGCGGCGCCGAGCGTGAAGACCACGCCGAACCTGATGCGCACCGACATCCGCGAAACCGAGACCGGCTTCGAGCTGACCATCGACCTGCCGGGCTTCGATAAGGAAGGCGTGCAGGCGGAGCTGAAGGACGGCTACCTGACCGTCACCGCCGAAACCAAGCAGGAGACCGAGGACAAGAAGGGCACCTACGTGCGCCAGGAGCGCTTCAGCGGCAAGTGCAGCCGTACCTTCTACGTCGGCGATGACATCGAGGAAGGCGACATCAAGGCCAAGTTCGACAACGGCACCTTGCAGATCGACGTGCCGAAGAAGATTGCCAAGCCCGAGCCCGAAACCTCGCGTTCCATCTCGATCGACTAACTGGGTCGAGCAGCGATTCCGGCCGATCGCGAGCGGCGCTTGCCCTTGCGCGACTCGCGGTAGCGGATTGGCTTCTCTCCGACGAAGCTAGCGATTCCGGATCGGCTCCTCCTGATCCCTCGAACCTTTTCTCAACTCTCACCTCCTCACGAAGACCCCGTCGCGGCATGCCCGCGGCGGGGTCTTCTGCGCTTCCTTACCCCGCTCTCACCTGGGTAAACGCGAAGTTTACCCCACGGGGGTACTAGGCGTGCGCGCTTGCGCGGGCGCATGATGTGCGCGTTGGGTGGGGCCGTGGAGGGCCCCGCGGCAAGTCCGGCGGGCGGGGCACGGCGCAGTGCGTCGCTTTCGCCAGCATGCGGTCGCCATCCGGTCGCGGACGTCTTCCTCGAGCGTCGTCGCACCCGCCGGGCTTGCCGAAGGTCTCAAGGAAAAGGAGAGGAACGAATGGCTGAAGACGAGAAGTTCTCCCAGCCCGCGGAGGGCGCGCAAACGCCTTCCCCGAAGCGCAAGGCCAAGCGCGGCTGGATCATCGGCGGCGTCGTGGCTGCCGTGATCGTGGTGGCAGGTGCAGGTTTTTGGGTGTGGCACGAAACGCCCAGCTTCTGCAACTCCATTTGCCACAGTCCTATGGACAGCTACGTTGACACGTACTACTCCGGCGACAAGGGCATGTTGGTGACTGCCCACGCCGAGGCGGGCAACAACTGCCTGAGCTGCCACGAGCCCATTATCACCGAGCAGGTGGGCGAGGCCATGAAGTGGGTTGCCGATGACTACCCGATGACGGCCGACGGCGCGAAGCTGGCTGACGGCGCCGACATGGCCAGCGAGGAGTTCTGCGCGAAGAGCGGCTGCCACAACATGGACGACGTTGTGGCCGCAACCTGGGGCTTTGAGGGCAACGACGAGAAGTACAACCCGCACAGCAGCCACCAGGACCTGGCGCTTGAGTGCGGCGACTGCCACAAGGCGCACGAAACCAGCGTGCTTATGTGCAACCAGTGCCACGACCTGAACATGCCCGAGGGATGGGAGGCTCCTCATGCAGCATAACGGACTCGATCGCCGCACGTTTCTGAAGGGTGCGGGCATCACGGCCATCGGCGCGGCCGCCATGGGCGCGCTCACGGGCTGCGGCAACGGCTTCGCGGTTGCCGAAAGCGAAGAGCCGGTGCGCGAAACCGCTGGTCAGGCAAGCGCAACTGGCTGGCTGGGCGAGGCGCCCGAAATTGCCGAGCGCGACATCACCGAAACGCTGGACTACGAAGTGGTCGTGTGCGGCTGCAAAACCGGCGGCTTGCCGGCCGTTATCTCTGCAGCTGAAAACGGTGCGCGCGTACTGGGCATCGACCGCGTTTCGAAGGTGAGCAACCCGCGTGAGGACATCGGCGCCATCGACTCGAAGCTGCAGCTGGCCTCGTTCGACGAGTATCCGCAGTTCAAGATCGACAAGATGGAAGCCATGGAGGACATCGTCCGCTATGCGAACGGCTTTGTGAACTACGACTTGGTGAAGCTGTGGGCCAACGAATCCGGCGCCATGCTCGACTGGCTGACCGAGATTGTTGAGCGCGATGGCCGCCTGCGCATGGACTTCGAGGGCTCCGTGGGCACCGAGGGCCAGGGCGCACGTGACAAGGCGTGGGCAACCGGCCATTCCCCGAACAAGACCGAGCTTGGCAAGCAGGACAAGAACTTCACGTTCGGCGTGTCTCTGAAAGAATACGCCGAGGAAAAGGGTGCCGAGTTCCGCTGGGAAACTGAGCTTATCAAGTGCGAGCAGGACGCGAATGGCCGCGTGACCGGCATCATCGCTCGCGACGTGAAGGACCGCCACTACATCCGCATCAACGCGAGCAAGGGCGTTATTCTGACCACCGGTGGCTACGGCAACAACCTTGAAATGATGCAGGCGCGCCAGCCGTGGAACCAGAAGATTCGCATTGCAGCTCCCGGCAAGGGCGGCAACCCCACCGGCGACGGCATCAAGGCTGCGCTGTGGTGCGGTGGTGAGATGGACCCGCTGGGTGCGGCGTGCACGTTCAACCGCGCATGCGTCAAGCCCGATGAGCTGGCCGGCGACGGCGTTGTCGGCGAGTGGTGGTGGTTCGGCGAGCAGCCGTTCATGAAGGTGAACCTCAACGGTAAGCGCTTCTGCAACGAGTCCGGCCCGTACGATTACATGCTGCACTCTACCATCATGCAGCCTGGTCACACGTACTGCGACATCTTCGACAGCGATTACGCCGCGCAGGTCAAGCAGATGAACGAGGTTGGCTGCTGCCGCCTGTACCCGTTCGACAACGGCAGCCCGTCGAACCGCTCGATCGACGACATGCCCGCCCTGTTCGACAGCTTGCTGGAGAAGGGCTACCTGCAGAAGGCCGACACGCCCGAGGAGCTTGCCGAGAAGCTGAACATCCCGGTGGACAACTTCGTGGAGACGTTCAACCGTTACAATGAGATGGCCGAGAACGGCAAGGACGAGGACTACAACAAGGAGCCGTATCGCCTGATGGCGCTGAAGACGCCGCCGTATTACGGCATCCGCACGGGCGCGTGGTTCCTGGCAACGCTGGACGGCGTGCGCATCAACACGAATATGCACCCGGTGCGCGCCGACGGCTCTGAGATCGAGGGCCTGTACATGGCCGGCGACTGCTCGGGCGGCTTCTTCAGCGTAAGCTACCCGAACCTGTTCACGGGCCTGGCCTGCGGCCGCACCATGACGTTCGGCCGCCGCGCCGGCATGCTGGCCGCAACCGGCCAAGCGTAGGGCCAGCCGGGAAGTTAGCGTATGAAGCGCCGCGCACCTTTGGGTGCACGGCGCTTTCGCTATATCGCCATGATAGAATGCGGGCATGACCGATAAGAAGCTGCATACCGAAGCCGGCCGCGCTAACGTGCGCGACTTGTTCACGCCGGCGTTTTGGCGTTCGTTCGCCGCGCTTTCGCTGGCGTTTGCCACCACATCGTTCATGAACGTTTCGGTGTTCCCCGGCTTCGATGCCGTGTTCGCCTATGCGCGCGACATTTCTGTGACGTCGCATGCGGTGGCGTTGATAGCGCTGGGCCTTGTTGCAACCTTCCGACCTGCGGTTTTGCGCGTGAATGCGCTGAACATCGGTGCGCTTGCATTATTGGCGCTGGGGTGCACGTTGCCGTTGGCGCTGGGGCTTGGTGGTGTTCCACTGCTGGTCTTGGCATCGTGCGCGCTTGCTGTTGGCCGCGCGTGGTGCATTCTTGTTGCGGGCATTGCTGCTTCGCGGTTGTCTCTTGCGCAAGCCAGCGTGTTGGTGCCGCTGGCGTTTGTGGTGCAGTGCGCGGCCTCGGCGTTCGCGTGGCTGCTGCCCGTATGGTTCGGCATGCTGTTTTTCCTGGTGGCGCCGTTTGCGGCGTGGGCGCTTTCGTGGCGCGACGCGCGTCCGGTGTTCGAGGAAACGCAGGCCGGCGAAGCGCCGCACGACTTTTCCGTCACGCGCCCGTCGTCGTTTCTGCCGCTGGCCAGTCAGCTGTTCGTGTGCCTGTTCCTGTTCCGTGTGGCGTTTGGCTGCTCGCTGCGTTTCGGCGAGGTTGACGGCGCGCCGCTGTCGTCGTTCTTCGTGATCCTGCCTGTGGCGGTGGTGGCCATTTGGGTGCTGCTGTCCAGCAAACGGTTCCCCACCGACCTGCTGGTGCAAGTGTCGGTGCTGTTCATCGTGGCGGGATTCCTTGCCATGACCATGCAAATTGAAGGGTCGAAAACGGCAACAGTGCTGTTGCTGAGCACGGGCAACACGCTGTTCGACATGGTGGCGTGGCTGGTGCTTATTGCGGTGGCGTCGCGCAACAGCCGCGGTGCAGTGGCGGCGTTTGCCTGGGGCCGGGGCGTGTCAAGCCTGGGCACCACGCTGGGCGCGGCCGTGGGCGTGCACGCCAACACGTTGGCCGGTATGGGCACGCCGCTGTTCGACGTGTTCGCGGCCGTGCTGGTACTGCTGTTCGTGGGGTACGCGCTTATCGGGCTGAAGAACTTCAGCTTCCGCGAGGCCATCGACGGCGTGACACCGGTGGAAACTGCCGTGGTGGAAGCACCGAAGGAGACGTTTGATGAGCGCTGTCAGGCGCTGGCAAGCCAGTACGGCCTGACCCCGCGCGAGCTCGAGGTGTTCCAGATGCTCGCGCGCGGCCGCGACCGCGCCTACATCCAGGAGCAGCTGGTGGTATCGCGCAACACGGTAAAAGCCCACGTCAAACACATATACGCGAAGCTGGACATTCACTCGCACCAAGATTTGATCGATCTGGTGGAGAAAGAGTAGGGGCGTCCCCGTGTTCCACCCGTCCGCGGCGCGTTAGAAGAAGGAGTCGCACTATGAAGCTGGTTGGCTTGATTTCCGACACGCATGGATGCCTGCCCGATGCGGCGCTGGGCGCTTTGGCGTATTGCAATCACATCATCCATGCGGGCGATATCTGCGACCCCGGCATTTTGCGCGAGCTGCAGATCATGGCGCCCACCACGGCGGTGCTGGGCAATAACGACTATGACGAGTACGGCAAGAACGTGACGCGGTTCGCTTATCCGGTCATCGACGGCGTGCGCTTTCTGGTGGCTCACTACCCCAACGACGTGCGCATCGGCTTCAACGGATCGCGCGCCATTGCGCCGGGCGACCCGTTGCCGCAGGTGTGCGTGCACGGGCACACTCACATCCCCGAGATCCTCACCGGACGCGATGCGTATCCGGCCAGCCTGCTCATCTGCCCGGGAAGCTGCAGCCGCCCGCGCGGCGGGTTCCCGGCATCGGTCGGCTTCATCGAGCTGGAAGCGGGCCGCGTGCGCGCCGCCCGCGTGGAATCGCTCGACGGCGAGGTGCTGCTGGAAATGGGGAAGTAGATAGCGAGGCGGCCGCCCGATCGGGCGGCCGCCTGTGCGATGCTGGTTTCTTCTTATCACTCAATTACATTTTCGCGGCTTGCTTTGGTGCCGAAATCGTTTGACCTGGGAAAACGCAATTCCGAGTCGCTGATTCTACTTATCACGTACTTATCATCTACTTGCCTTGTTCTTATCAAAGCAGGTACCTTCGGATGAATCCCCGCGTGCGAGCCGCCCGCGTGGAGTCGCTCGGTAGCAAAAAGGCCGCCCGGTGGGCGGCCTTCTCGAATCGTTTGCCTGCAGCTTAGAACTGCTTGAACACCTTGGCGGGAGCGCCGCAGATGGGGCAGTTCTCGGGGGCGGCGGAACCCTTCTCGATGTAGCCGCAGCCCGGGCACAGGAAGTAGGAGTCGTCATCGGCGGCGTCGATGTTGTTGTACGCCTGCAGGTACAGCTCGGCGTGCACGGCCTCGGCCAGCTTGGCCTTGGTGAACACCTGGACGGCCTTGTCGTTGCCCTCCTCCTGGGCCTTCGCGATGAAGCCCGGGTACATGTCGGAGGTCTCGAAGATCTCGCCGTTGGCGGAGGCGATCAGGTTCAGGTCGATCTCCTCCAGCTCGGGGGCGTCGGCCGTGGGGCGCTCGTAGCCCGGCTCAAGCTCCTCGACCAGGCCGGCCTCCAGGCGGATGTGCACCTGCTCGGCGGCGCTGGTGGCCTCCCACAGGCGGCCCAGCTGCTCGTAGCCCTTCTCCTTGGCAAGCTTGGCGCAGGCGGCGTACTTGGCGGAAGCGCCCGTCTCGCCGCACACGGCGGCCTTCAGGTTCTCCAGCGTGGTGCCGACCTGGCAGGTGGCGCCGGCGACGCGGTTGAAGTTGGAGGAATTCTCTGCGGTGGGCAGCTCGGTGCGCTTATTCATGGTGATACTCCTTCTCGTCTGAAGTAGTGGTTCTGGCGGAATCGTTAATGAGAATCAATCTCAATAGCTATAGAATACTCGGCCTCCCGTTCGAGCGCAAGCGTCAATCGCCCGCAACCGCCCGGCTCCGCACAACCGCCACACGGATAGCCGCGGGTAACTTCAATGTGGCCATCATGGGACGCGGTTGCCGGGGCCGAGCAAAACGACGCAGTCTGCCTTAAAGCGAAGCCGTTGATCCGTGCTCGATCGGGGTTTTGCCGTGATGCCTGGTGAGTGGCCCGAATAGCTCAAGGCGGCCGCTGGCGATAATAGGAGACAGCTGGCGCCAAAGAGTTTGCCTTGGTTGCCTCACTGAAGAACCCGTGGTAAACTTCTCAGGATTTGTTAGCGATTAGAAACAGTTAGCGAGCGTGAGACGTGAACGAGCAGATTGCCTTGATCGAGCAGGCGGCGTCTTCCGGCCCGGCATATTCCGATGCCGTCCGATCGGCGGAAACGGCATGCTCGGGCGGTAGCCACCGTGTCAGCCAAACCTTCTGGGCCGTTGGCGGCTTCCTGTGCTTTGCGTTGGGGATGGCCGGCGTGGTGCTGCCGATCCTGCCCACCACGCCGTTCATCCTGGTGGCGGCGTTCTGCTTCGCCCGCAGCTCCACGCGTCTGAACGATTGGTTCAAGGGCACGAAGGTGTACAAGCAGGTGCTGGAGGGTTACGTGACCAAGCGCTCCATGACGCTGTGCGCTAAGCTGACCATCCTCGTCCCGGTGACGGTGCTTCTGGCGGTCGGCTTCGCATTGATGGGCCGCGTCCCCGCCGGGCGCATCATCCTGGCGGCGGTGTGGATCGGGCATATCATCTACTTCGGCTTCGTGGTGAAAACCGACAAGCAGGCATAAGGCTGTCCCGCTTGCGGCAAACGCGGCGGTCCGCCCCTGGGCATGCGTTCCTGGTGCGTTTCCCCGGCACCCCCTTCGCGCCAAATGCAGCGGTTCCGAACCGGATAGCCCGGACTTCAACAGAACGGCTTCGCATCTCCCTCGCGTCAACCTCGTATCAACCGCGCCGGCTCCTGCTCCTTCGTTTGGGGCCGGTCGTGCCGGTATCGGCGAAGCGGATCGAGCCGATCATCGCAACGCCAGCTCGATGAGAAGGAGCGCCGCCGCCAGCGCAAGGGCCGCCCAGTCGATACCTCGAAGGCGGTAGCCGCGCAGGCAGGTCCGCGAAGCGTCGACGGCCCCGAACGCACGCGCCTCGACCGCATACGCGAGCGATTCCGACCGGCGCAGAGCGCTGGCGAACATGGGGACGAGGGCGGATACGAGCGCAAGGCCGCGCTGCAGCACGCCGCCGTTTGCGAAATCGGCGCCGCGCGACATCTGGGCGACGCACACCCTGTTGAACTCCTTCGTCAGCGTGGGGATGAAGCGCAATGTCATGCTCATGGCCAAGCCGGCGGACGCCGTCCGTACGCCGAAGCGGTCCAAGGGGCGTAGCATCAGCGAGAACCCGTCGGTGAGCTGCGTCGGCGACGTGGTGGTCATGAGCGCCGATGTGCCCAGCAGCACGCAGACGAAGCGCAGCACGTTCTCGATCGCGCATGATACCCCGCCCGCGGTGATCGTCGCCGGGCCTGCGCACCAGATGACATCGCCCGAGTTCACGAACAGCGTATCGAACACCAGGACGAAGGCGATAAGCCATGCGAACGGCTTCAAGGAGCGCAGCGCCGCATGCGCGCTCGAACCGGAGGCCGCCTGCACGGCCATGGCGGCCGCAAGCAGGAAAAGCAATGCCGGCGCACCTTGCGCGACGAATGCCGTCGCGATGAACAGCGCCGCGAATACGATCTTCGCGCGTGGGTCCAGCTTGTGGGCCGTCGTCGTTCCGGGGCGATAGGCTCCAAACGTCGCAACGCCGGCGGCAAGCGGCGTGAAGCCGTTACCGCTCGAAGGCGCGCGCCTATTCATGCGGGGCCGCGGGATTTCGATGCTTTCGGCTGCATATGGGTTGTCGGGCTGCGACGCCAGCACGCCCGTTGCGACGGCGCCCGTGACGAAGCCTGTGGCGCATGCCGCCAAAGCGAGCGGCGGCAAGCTCAGCAGGACCGATGGCGTTCCCAGCAGCAGGGCGGCGACCGCGATCTGGCCCGCATTATGCAAAATCGCCGCCACCATGCACGTCGCCACCGCGCCCAAGCCGGGGATCAGGGATATCGCCGCGCTCCCCGCGAACGCGAGCGCCGTGCCGCCCAGGCTGTACATGAGCATCGTCGGCGACCCGAACAGGAAGCCTGATGCCACCACTTTCACCACCGCGACTGCGGCCGCGGCGCGCACGTCGATCCCTAGGAGCGCCACCACCACCGCCACGTTCGCCAGGCCGAGCTTCACGCCCGGCAGCGCCACGGGGAGCGGGATCATCGTCTCGATATAGCTCAGGACAAGCGCGAGCGCGCTCAAAAGCGAGATGCGCGCAAGGCGCTGAGTGGCGATGATGCGGGGATTTACGGCCATAGCGAAGCGTCCGACCCGCTATTGCCCGACGACATCGTAGGCCGATGCGGCGTCCTCATCCGTTATGTTCACGACGAGCTTATGCGGAAGGCACACGATTTGCTGGCCCGCTTTAGAGATCCAGCCCTGCTCGACGCAGTCTTGGTTGGGGCAATCCGCCTCGCTCACGCGCACCTTGCCCGCTTGCACCTCGATCACGTTCGTGCCGGCGCTCGAAGCCACCGTAAGGACGTCATCTTGGGAAAGCGGCATCGTGAAGGTGTTGCCGTCGGCATCTTGGATGACGGCGGTCCGCGCGTCCACCGCGCTGCCGAGGGCGTTGGCGGCTGCGGCGACGGCCAACGCGACCGCCACAATGACCAGCACCGCAACGACGTTGAGCCTCATTCGCCTGTATGCCTTCTTTTGAGCAACCGTCATGTTGCATCTGCCTCCTTCTATTCGCTCAGGAGCGTGAACCCGGAGCCGTCCGACGCCGTGGCCGTATCGTTCATATCCACCAGCAGGCCGCTGAAGCGCTCATCGGAGTTCAGCAGTTCCATGGCCTTGTCGTGGCCCATCAAAAACAGCGTGGTGGAATACGCATCGCCATCGGTGGAGCTGTCGGACACGATCGAGGCGCTTGCCAGGTCCGTCTTCACCGGGTATCCCGTGCGCGGGTCGAGGATGTGGTAGTACAGCACATCGCCAACGGTGAAGCTACGCTCGTACAGCCCGCTCGTGACCAGGGATTTATCGCGTGCCGGAATGCTTGCGATCACGTCGTTCGCCGTGCCGTTCGGGTCTTGCACGCCAACGTTCCAGTCGTCGCCGCGGAAGCTTTCCCCCAGCACGTAGACATTGCCTCCCAGGGAGAGCATGGCGCTTTTGCAGCCTGCTTCCCGCAACATGGAGACCAAGTCATCGGTGATGAACCCCTTTGCGATGCCGCCAAGGTCGAGCATCGCGTCGGGGTCGGAGAGCGTCACCGTGGTGCCGTCGACCGAGATCGCGCGGTAGTCGACGTGCTTGACCGCTTCTTCGATCGCTTCGTCGTCGGGTTTGACGCCCTCGACGAAATCCCAGAGGCTGGAAACGGCGCCGATGCTGATGTCGAACAGGCCGCCCGAAGCCTCGGAATACGCAAGCGATGCCTCGATACATCGCGCCGTTTCCTCGGAGACCTCCACCGGCGCACCGTGCGCCTGGTTGATGTTCCAGATGTCGCTGCCTTCCTTCGTGCGCGAGAAGCGGTCTTCGAAGAACTGGCAGCGCTCGGAGATGCGGTCCATCAGCTCGGGCGCGCACAACGCGCTGATCTGGATGACGGTGTCGAATAGGAACAGCGTGAGGGATTGGACCTCGTAAGCTGCGCTATCGGCTCCGTCGTTTGCGGTCGCGCCGTCGTTTTCGTCGTCTTGCCCCGCCGAGCAGCCTGCCAGCCATGCGGGCGCGGCCATCGCGCACATCGAGCCCGCCGCAAGCATGAGAAACCTTCGGCGCGAGAGCGTTCCGTTCTCCATCGACCAAATCCTTTTCGTTTCCTATATGAACAACCAGCACAACGCGAAAAGCGCTGCGGCCTTGACCAGCACCAAGGGGATTTCGGTGCCGCGTAGACGCACAAGATATTTCTTGACCTGGGCTTTCTTGGCGCCGGGCGCTTCCGCGAGCTCCGACATCACCGTAGTGTTCGGATTGGGCACGCGCAGCATCGCCACGTTTTCCAGAGGGCATCCGTCGGCGCATCGGCCGCACGAGATGCACTCGCCCGCGGCAAGCGCATCGGGATCGGGGTGCACCGATACCGGGCACGAACGCTTGCACAGCCCGCACCCCTTCGCGCAGCGCGCGGTATCGCGGCGGAAAGCGGAGAAGGGGAGCACCGGCAGCAGGCTGAACACCGCGCCGAGCGGGCAGAGGAACTGGCAGAAGAAACGCTCCACGAACAGCATGCCAAGCGCGATGGCGCCGAGGATGGCGAACGCGCCCGTCGCAACGCCGTCGACGTTGCCGGCGATGATGCCCGCGAACGCCGTCCAGGGGCTGTACCCCGAGACGCTCGACCACGAGCCCGCGACGCACAGCCCGCAGATGGCGACCAGCACCAGGTATTTCAGCAGCTGCAGCGCACGCTGCAGCTTCGGGGGCAGGAGCGGTTTCCTGGCGCCGATGCCCAGCTTCTTGCGCACGGGGGAGAACAAGGCGAACAGGGCATCGCCCAGCGTTCCGAACGCGCAGGCATAGCCGCAAAAGAAGCGGCCGAACACCACGGTGAACGCCAGCACCGCCGCCAATGTGACGATAAAAGCGCTCAGTCCGATCGGCTGCATGGCGCCGATCTGGGTAAATGCGTATTTCACGCCGTTGAACGCTGCGCTGAACACGGCGGGGAACGCTATGAAGAACGCGATCTGCACCGCCCAGCGCACTCCGCGATCCAGGATGAGGCGGCGATGGCGCGCCAGGGCCTTCGTCTTGATCTTCGCCATGCTATTCGCCATCCTCTGCCGATGTTGCGGCGCCTGCCTGACCGGAGTTGCTTGCTTCAAGCGCTTGAACCGCGCCGTTGATGATGCCGGCCGACGAGAACGTGGCGCCCGATACCGTGTCCACGTTCGGTGTTTGCCTGGCGAGCATGTCGTCGATGAGCTTGACGGCCTGTTCCAGGTAGGGGCCGTCCTCGTTGGGGGCGTCCACGACCTGAACGGCGTCGATGTAGCCATCCTTCACGGTGACCTGCGTGGTCACCGGCCCGCCGTATCCTTGGGCGGTGCCCGTGAACACGCCGTCGACGGCATACGGCCCGCGGGTTGCCGCGCGCTCGGCCTCTTGGATCTGCTTTTGAACCATGGCATCGGCGGCGTTGGCGTCGGCGGCCCATAGGCTGAAGCCGACCGCCAACGCTCCGATAACCGCAACGTTCACGGTTTTCGCTATAAGGTTTCGCTTGCGTGCGAGAAGGTTAAGCACGGTCGGCCTCGCCTCCGCTGTTCGAGGCGCTGCCCGTTTCGCCCTTCCCGGACGCAGCGTCCGAGCCGCCGGCATCGCCCGTTGCGGCGTCGTCCGACGGGTTCGCCTTCTTGTAGGCTTCGTTGGCCAGCTCGAGCGCCTTCTCGTATGCCTTCACGATGGCCTTCGAGGAATAGGTGGAGCGGGATACGACGTCCACGTTGCTCGGGGCCGCGTGCAGATCGATCAGCTGCTTGACGACGCCGACGTACTCCTTGCCGCGAACGACGCGTCCGAACGCCGCCCATTCAAGATACGCATCGTTCGATTCGTCGTATTCCTCGAGCACCGCGTCCTTGTCGGTCGCCTTGTTCGTTCCGTGCACGTCCTTGATCGCGGATGCCTTGCCGTTTTCGACCGTAACGGTCATGGCCAGGTAATACGGTTCGAACGCGTCGGGGTCCTCGGTGTTCTCGCACTTCACGTATACGGTGTAATCTCCGTCAAGGTAGCGGGTCTCGGTTTGCCCACCTTGCGAAGGCTTGTCGACGTCGGGCTTGCTCGGCGAGTCGCCGCTTCCCGTGTTGCCGGAATCGCCCGAGGGTTTGTCTGCCGCGGTGCCGTTGCCGGTCTTGACTGCCGCTTGGCGTAAGGCGTCTTCGACAGCGGCCAAGATGCCTTCCGAGGAAAACGTTGCGCCAGACACCGTGTCGACCGCCGTCGTTTGCTTGTCGACGACGGTTGCGATCAGCGATTTCGCGCGGTTGAAATATGCGGCATCATCGTCTTGGGAGAGGACGTCTATCTTGGAGATCTTCCCTCCTGCGATGGTCACGGCCACGCGAATGGTGCTTTTGTAACCTTCTCCTTCGCCGTAGTAAGTGCCGTCGGCGTAACCGTCCGCCGGCACCTGGGTCGGGTTCAGCGTTGCGTGGCTTTTGCTCGAGGCGGCGGAAGCCGGGGCGGATGAGGCGCCCGTGTCCGATCCCGTTCCGCCTGCGGCCTTTTCAAGGGCGTTCTTGATGGCGACGAGGATGCCCTTTGAAGAGTAGGTTGCTCCTGAAATGGTGTCCACCGACGTCGATTGCGCAGCGATGACCGAGCTTATCAGCCCCTTCGCATTGCTGAAATACGGCTCATCGTCGCCCGCGGACACTATTTCGATTGCGACGATCTTCCCGCCGCTGATGGTCACCGCCACCGTGATGGTGCTTTTGAATCCCTGCCCGGAGCCGGTGTACGTGCCGTCCTTCAGGTTGGAGGCATCGATCCCGTAGTCCGCCGCGCTATAGTTCGCATCGGTGGCGGGCTGCGCATCCTGGCGTTCCGCCGTCACCTCGACGGGCTTGATCTCGGCCGTGGCCTGCTCGGTCGATGCGTATGCGTCGGGGTTGAACACGAGCGGCTGGTATTGCGCCACGACCAGCGCAACGGCCACGCCCGTCAGCACCGACGGCATCAACAGGCCCGCCGTAGCCGCCTTTCGCGGCAACGCTGCGTGCTTGCCCGTCCCCTTCTCCTCGTTTCCCGGCGTTGCGCCGTGCGTCTTCGCTTCGGCGCGTTCTTCGGTCTTTCGATCCGTCACGTTCTTCGCGTCTCCTTCAAACGGCCTTATGGCGGAGCCTGGGCTCCGCCATAATCTGCAATGCATCGCTTTGGCGCAGGCGGCGAAGGCCTCTTCGCCACCTGCGCTTTCATATTGTGCGGAATCTATTCCCGCGTGCGGCGGCGTATGAAGCGCGCCACTGCGGCCAGTGCGGCCGCGCCGATGGCGGCCGCACCCGTTGCCGCTACCGGGGCGATGTCGCCCGTGGTGGCAAGGCCGGAGGTGGCGTCCGCGCCTGTTGCGCTCGCTGCCGCGCCGTTGCCGTTGCCAGCGCCGTCCGTCCCGGTCCCGGTGCCATCTCCGCTACCGTTGCCGGAGCCATCCGTCCCGCTACCGTTGCCGGAGTTATCCGTCCCGGTGCCGCCGGCAGGCGGATTCTCGACGATCGGTTTGGCCAGCTGCTCGCGGGCCTTCTTCACGGCGGCCGTAGCGGACTCGACGTCGGCGGCGGACGTGTTCTCATCGCCGAAGAGCGCCTCCGCAGCCTTCACGGCCTGCTGATACGCAGCCCAGCTTTCGGACGTGTAGTCGGCCTCTTTCAGATTGGAGCCGGCCTCGATCTCCGCGCGCAGGTCGGCAAGCTGATCTGCGGTGGGGGTTGCGGCAAGTGCGGCCTGGGCGCCCTGCAGGGCGAAAAGCGCGTTGGCGACCTCCTCGTCAGTGGCGGAAACGGACTCGTTCACGCTTTGAGCATCCTTGAGCGCCGCCTGGAAGGCAGACCAGCTGCTTGCGGTGTAGGCGTTCTGGCCGTTGTCGAGCTTCAGAGCGGACTGGATGGCGCTCTCAAGCGCAGCTTTGTCGGCGACCTTGGCGTACGTGAACTTCAGGTTGCTGGTGTAGCCCGTTGCGACGACTTCGACCTCGTACGCGCCGTTCGCGGCGAACACCAAGGAGCCGTCCTTGTTCGCGGCAAGGTTCAGGGAACCGTTCTCGTTGATGATCTTCACGGCGCCCTTGCCCTGCGCGTTGTACACCACGTTGTTCACCGTCACCTGGGAGATGTTGCCCAGATAGTTTGCAAGGTCGCTCTCGGTGGCACCGTCGGCGGCGGTCAGCTTCAAGCTGGAAGCATCGAACGCGGCAGCGTTCTTCGCCGTCGTCAACGTGAACGTTGCGCTCAAGGGCGCGTACTTGCCGTTCTTGTCGGTGGCAACGATCGTGTAGCTGCCAGGCTGCGTGCCGGCAGGGATCTTCGCGACGGAAGCGTGCGGTCCGGAAGAGGGGTTCGACACCTCGACATCGCCGTTCCAGCCCTCGATGCTGTATTGCGCAGCGAACCCTTCGGGCAGCGTCGGGCTCATGCCGATGAGGGAAGCGTCGTCAAGCGAAGCGCTTTTCTGGATGGAGATAGCGCCCTTATCTGCGGAAACCTTGACCGGAACGTACTGGTCCATCGCCACGGTGTAGGTGCCGGTGGAGGTGTAGAACACCACCGACTTGATGGTCTTGCCCATCATGGACGTGTAGTACCGCGAGCTCAGCGGGCTGCTGTGAGACTCGGTCACGAAACCGCAGCTCCAAGCAAGCTCCTTGCTCTTCCAGATGTTCTCCAGGGCGCGCATGCCGTAGCCCTCGATGTTGCCGGCCTCGTCGGCGGCGTTCACCACGGCGCCGTATACGACCGCCTGGTTGCCGTCGGTATCGACCATCTGCTCGCGCAGGTTGTTGAAGTCGATCTCGTAATCGCCGTACTTGCTGTCGGTGGTGAACTCCGCGGTGACGTCGGGCAGGGCGACGGCAGCCTCGCCTTCAACCGCGCCGAACTTCAAGTTGCCGGAGCCATCAACCGTGACTTCCTTGTAATTGACTGGCGTCTCGCCCTTGGGCAGCACGTAGTACGAGTAGCTCGGCGCCTGGAACAGGGCGTCGCGACCGGTATAGGTCGTGGTGGACGTCTTGCCCTTGATGGACGTGGTGATGTCGACGGAGTCGGAATCCGTCACGCGCTTGAACTTCGACCAATCGATGCCCTCGGAGCCGACCTTAACGGCGAACGTGGCGCCCGTGATGTCGCTGCCGTCGGCGTTCACGTGATAAGAACCGGAAACCAGCGAACCGGCCAGCGTCTTCTGCTTGGTAGCGGACGTCACCACGTCCGTGCCGGAGTTGTTCTGCTCTGCGGCATAGAACTGGCTGTACGGGATGTTCATGAGCACGTACGAACCAGCCTCGGGATACAGGCTGACCAGCGCGTCAAGAGCACCTTGGAGGTGCGTGATCTGCTCGGCGGCTTCGGCTTCGCCAAGGTTCTTCTTCTCCAGCAGCTCCTTGGTCTCGGCGGTCTCCGTCTCGATGGACGATGCGGTCCAGGAGTCCTCGGTGTACTTGGACTTATCGAGAGCGGCGGCCTTGTCGTACAGGCTTTGCAGCTGCGCCTTCGTCGCCTCGGTCACAGGCGCCTTGGCGCCGACGATGTTGTCCTCGGTTGCCTGGAAATCCCAAGAAGCGTCGGCGTAGCCGAGCGCATGCACCGTAACGGTCCAGTAACCGGTGCCGTTGGTGCCGGCGGGAAGCTGGCAACGCAGCGAGTCGGTCAGGCCAAGCTGGATGCCCATGGATTTGTGCATCCAGTTGTCGGCGGCGAACTTGGTGCCGAACGTGGCAAGCGCGTTGGTGCGCGTTGCGTCATCGCCGTAATACGTCCAAGTCACTGCCTGCATGTTGGCGCCAAGATCTGCGAACCCTTGCGTGAAGTCAACGCGAAGGAACTCGCCGTAAGAGCCGGAGGCTTCCTTGACGATTGCGCCCATGTTGGCTAGGTCAGCGGTCTTGAGCGCCTGGTCCTTGATGCCGGAGTCCGTGCCAACGGCTGCAGCGGAGAAGCTGCAAGAGCCATCGGAGACGGAGACGGTTTTCAGGCCGTTGGTGTCAGCATCGACATCGGCAACCAAACCGGAATACGAAGATAGCTGCCCCTCGCCGTAACCGCCTGCCAACGTCTCGCCGTTGGCGACGAAACGATGCGTCGCCTTAAAGGCATCCAGGTCGGAGGTCTTCACCTTCACCGGCACGTACTTCAGACCCGTGACCTCGTAGTCCTTCAAGGTGTAGCTGGCGCCATCGCAGGTCATGCTGCCGCGATTCCACGTTACGGTCTTACCATCGGTAGTGGTGAAGGACGTTCCGTCAACTGCCCAGGTCGCCAACTCGAAGGTTGCACCCTCGTTGGTGTAAATGGTGGCCATGCACTGATAGCTGCCGCGATGCAGGCCATGATTCGCAGTGGCACGGGTAACGGCATCGAATGCGCCCTTGTCGGCCTCGCTTCGAGAGTCAAGGTCGCTGGAAGACGCCGTAGACCCTGCAGCCTGAACTCCCTCGGCTGCCCAATACTCTGCCCAGGTCAATCCCGCATAGCCGTAGGTGTACTCGCTTTCAGCCGGCTTTGCGTTCTGCTCGTCGTAAGCGGTCTGCAACGCGTTATCGACCGCGGTCTTGATGGCGTTCGAGGAGATGGTCGCCGTGGTAACGGCGTCGATGTTGCTGGTGTTGCCGGCTTTTTCGATTTGGCTGACAACGCCCTCATGGACAGTTCCTTTTTGCTTGAAGCCGTTCACGGCCTTGTCCATGCGGTCCCAGTCGTCGTTGCCAAGAGTGTCATAGTTGGCAACCTCGACTTTCGCGATCTTGGAGCCTGCGACGGTTACCGTGACCGAAACCTCGTAGCTATTCGCATTCCACTCATCGCCCTTGTTCAGGGGGTCGTTGGAATCGGCTACGGCCTTGCCCTGGTATTCGCCGTCTGCGATTTTGGTCAAATCATAGGATGCTTCTTGCGCGGAAACGGGATTTTCGCCTCCCGACAAGGTATAATCCTCGATTGAGCTAGAAGACGTTTCCGCGTCTTCGCTCGCTAGCGGGGCAGCCGTTTCAGTGTTGGTAGCATCGGAGCCGGCTGCCCCTTCTATTTCGCTGCCGTCGGTTTGGGCAAGTGCCGTCACCGGGGTTAGCGACAACGTGAGCGCCATGGCCATCACGCCTTTGGAAGCATTGCCTCCTGCCGTGGCCAGGACCCGTCGAATCGCGTTGCGTTCGATCATCCTGTTTCCTTTCTTTGATTGTCCGTGCGGATGCGTTTCCTCGCGCCTATACCATTTGGGGTTCGCTGGAGCGAAGCTGCGGACAGGGCCCCTGTTCCAGCTGCGATGACTGGCGATGATGTATGCGCAGGTTAACTAAACGGTAATGATAACCCATAGTTAACTATGTTTGCCACATAAAACATAGTTCCCCTACATAGCTTTCTTTCAGCTTCATCCTCGGAAACTGCTCGAGCTTGGTTTTCGCTCGGGTCTTCCATTCGCCGAGGCGGCCTGCTCGGGCCCCGCAACCCCCGCCCACGCAAAAGGCCCCGCGCTCGCGGGGCCCTCAACCTGCGATTATTTCGTTTTCCATACCTTCACGCGGCAGCAGTTCACGGCTTCGCCGCCGATGGGCGTGTAGTCGATATTGGAGTACGTGACCACCGTGTCGTTCTGGCCGCTGGAGGCCAGCCACTCGCCGTAGTCGTCGGCTCCGTTCTCCGCGGACAGCGCGAAGTAGCGCTTGCCCTGCAAGTCGACGCCGCACACGGCGCTCGTGGACTTCACCATCAGCCAGTTGCCGCACCATGCTGGCGCGGTGGTGGGCGTGCGGTCGAAGCGCAGCCACTTCTGCGCGCTGTAGCCGCCGCTGCCCGGCGACTCGGCGGGGGCGTACGTGCCCAGGCTGGCGATGCCATCGCCGTAGCTGTACGTGGCGTCGAACGCGAACGTGAAGCCGGTCTTGCCGTAGCCCGCCTCGAGCGGCTTCATGGACGCGGGAAGCGTCAGCGTGTCGGTGACGTCGCCGTTCTCGCTTACGCGCGTGAGCTGGTAATACGACGATGCGCCGGTGACGCGCGGTGTGATGACCACGCCGTCGCCCGCCGCATACGGCGCCGTTGCCATGCGGCCGGCCGACTCGTACACCACGTTGGCGTCCGAGCTGCCCATGGAGGCGCTTTTGAGCTGCGCGATCTGCGATGCCGCGGTGACGGTGCTGTCGGCCTGCGGCATGACCTGCCAGAACGCATGCCCGCCCACGGCGGCGATGGTGGGGGTCTCGAACCGATCGGTGGACCCCTCGTCGAGCTGCTGTATGTTGGAGAGCGCGTCGCCGTTGGAGTTCAGCTTCCCGGCGAAGATCCGCCAGGTGCCGTCCATGATATTCGCCTCAGTCCACACCACGCCTTGCGAGGTGCAGCGCGCGTCGTAGATCTCGAACCCCTCGTCCTGCCCGCGCGCCTTGTCCAGCACCACGGCCGACGTGCCCGACGACAGGGCCAGCGTGGCCACCTGCGCCAGCGGCCGGGCCTTTTCCGTGGGAATCAGGCAGCAGGCGAACTTTGAATCGTTGCACCAGACCAGGGAGCCGTAGGGCAGGTCGTAGGAGCCCTGCTGCTCCGCGCAATCGTCGGTGTTCTCCACCTGCGACAGGTCGGAGATGGTGAAGACGGCGTCGGTGGGCACCTTCAGCGTTTGGATATCGGGTGTGGAGGAATCCTTGCCGCCCGCGATCGCGGCGGCGCCTGCGCCGGCGGCCGCCAGCACGCCCACGCCGAGCGCGCCCAGCAAAAGGCCGCGACGCGTGATGAGCGTTTGGGCGCCGTCGCCTATGGCCGGTCGCGGGGTGCCGCGGCCGGTGGGGGAGCCGCCGGAGATGCCGATGCCGCCCAGGCCCGGCGTGCCGGAGAGCGGGGTGGGCGTGGCGGCGCCTACGTAGGTGCCGGTATCGCGGCGCGCGCGACCGGCCGCGGCGCGTTGGGCGCGCACCTGCGTGCGCTGCGCGGTGCGTGCCGCAGGGGCGCCCGCCTTGCCCGCCGTCCGGGGTGCGGAAGCGGCGCGCGGGGCCGTGCTTTTCGCCGTCCCATGTGCGGAAACGCCGCGAGCGGCCGTACGCGGGCGCGCCGAGGCGCCGCGCAGGGGGCGGGCCGGCTGCGCGGCGCTCCTGCTCGTGCGGGTTGCTCGGGAGGGTTGGCGGCCTGCGCCGCCCTGTTGTGTCCTTCGGGTTGCCATGGCGGTAATTATGTCATTTCGCCTACAGGCGCGAAGGGGTTTGACTTGACTTGTTACAATAAACCCAAACACCCTTCACCCGCACGGCCGCGCAAGGGGACGTGCGTGCGAGGTGATGAAAGCATGGACAACAGCTTCCTAAGGAGTGAACCATGAGCAACGAAACTAGGCGCATCCTGCTGGTGGAGGACGAGAAGGCCATCCGCGATGCCGTAACCGCATATCTTGAGCGCGAGAACTACTGGGTAACCGCCGTCGGCGACGGCCAGGAGGCGCTGGAGGAGTTCTCCAAGCACCACTTCGACCTGGTCATCCTCGACCTTATGCTCCCGCGCGTCCCCGGCGAGCGCGTCTGCCGCGCCATCCGCGACAACTCCGACGTGCCCATCATCATGCTCACCGCCAAGGGCGAGGTCGAGGACCGCATCATCGGCCTGGAGCTGGGCGCCGACGACTACCTGGTCAAGCCGTTCAGCCCGCGCGAGCTGGTCGCCCGCGCCCGCGCGCTGCTGCGCCGCGTGCACGCCGATTCCGAGCCCCAGCGCGAGGTGCTCGAGTTCGGCGAGCTCACCATCGACGTGTCCGGCCACAAGGTCATGGTTTCCGGCAAGGAGATCGACCTCACGGCCAGCGAGTTCAAGCTGCTCACCACGCTGTCCCGCTACCCGGGCCGCGTGTACTCGCGCATGGAGCTGGTGGAGAAGGTGCTCGGCTACGACTTCGAGGGCTACGAGCGCACCATCGACTCCCATGTGAAGAACCTGCGCGCCAAGATCGGCGACAACCCGCGCAACCCCAAGTGGCTGCACACCGTGCACGGCGTGGGCTACCGCTTCGAGGACCCCACCAAGCAGGGTCAGTAAGCTAGCAAGCGCGCGGCCGCAAGCGCGCGGCCGCGCCTCCTTCCTGGAAGAAAGGCCGCGAGCCCACGTGGATACCGATACCAATACAACGCAAGAAGCTCCTTCGACCGGCTCCGCCACCACGGGGCCGGTCGTGGTTGAGCGACCCTCCGAGGAAAAGAAAAGGCGCAAGCCGTATCAGGGCGTGGTGAACTGGTGGAACAGCCTGACGTACACCACGCGCATGACCATGGCCTTCGCCCTGATCGCCGCCATGACCGCCATGGTGGCCATCGGCGTGCTGTCGTTCGTGTGGCAGCAGCACTTCCATACCTACACGCAGGAGAACATGGAGTCGCTCGCCGAAAGCACGGCAACGCGCATCGAGGAGGTGTACAGCACCTCTCACACCCTGCACGACCCGCAGGTCGAGGCCGTGGCGAAGTATGCCGAAAGCCTGAACAGCGGCGTGGGCGTGGCGGTCGTCGACAACACCACGGGCAAGGCTGTGTACGACTCCTCGGCGGTCACCATCGACGACGGCACAGGGTCGTCCCGAAGCGAATCGGGCGCGGGCGTGTCGTCGAGCTCGGGCAGCGGGCGCACGCTGGCGCCGCCCGCCAGCGCCAGCCAGCAGTTCGCCAGCGCGCCCATCGAGTACGGTGGCGCGGCGGTGGGGTCCGTGCGCATCTGGGTGTACGGAAGCGAAACCCTGCTCACGCAGGCCGACGAGCAGTTCTCCAACAACTCCTATCAGGCAATGGTGTTCGCCACGGTGCTGGCCATCGTGCTGGCGTCGTGCATCGGCTTCCTGTTCGCGCGTACCCTGGTGCGCCCCGTCAACACCATGGCGCAGACCGCCCGCGCCATCAAGGAAGGCGACCTGTCGGCGCGCACGGGCATCCGCGGCGAGGACGAGATCGCGCGCTTGGGCATGACCTTCGACGAGATGGCCGACTCCATCGAGCGCGACCGCAAGCTCGAACGCCGTCTCACCACCGACGTCGCGCATGAGCTGCGCACGCCGCTCATGGCCATCCAGGCAACGGTCGAGGCCATGGTTGACGGCGTCTTCGAAGCCGATGAGGAGCGCCTTGAAACGGTGAACGGCGAGGTCAAACGCCTAAGCCGCCTGGTCGACGCCATCCTGAAGCTCTCGCGCCTGGAGAATCGCAGCACGCCCATGAAGAAGGAAGTGCTCGAGGTGGGCGACCTTATCAGCGGCATCATCTCCACGCACGAGGCCTACGTGTCCGACTCGGGCCTCAAGCTCATCTACGAGGTGGAGCGCGGCGTGCGCGTGCGCGGCGACGCGGACATGATCCGCCAGGCCACGGCCAACCTCATCTCCAACGCGGTGCGCTATACGCCCGAGGGCGGCACCATCACCGTCAGCGTGTCCAGCCACGAGGGCATGTGCGCCATCGCGGTGCGCGACACGGGCATCGGCCTTTCGCCCGACGAGGCGAAGATGGTGTTCTCCCGCTTCTGGCGCGCGGACGCCGGCCGTACGCGCGAGAGCGGCGGCCTGGGCATCGGCCTTTCCGTGGTGAAGGAGATCGTCGACCGCCACAACGGCCACGTGGACGTGGAGGGCGAGAAGGGCGTGGGCGCCTGCTTCACCATCAACCTGCCGCTGTACTGCGAGGGCGACGAACAGCGCGAACAGCGCCAGCAGCAGCGCCAGCAGCAACAGCAGCAACGCGAGCAGCAGCTGCAGCAACGCCAGCAACAGCGCGAGCAGCAGCAACAGCAGCGCCAGCAGCAACGCGAGGCGCAGCGGCACCAGAAGGAGCAGCAACGCGCGCAGCAACATGCGCAGAAAACGGGGATACCGTTCGGGCGGTCGCACGACGACGGAAAATAGACGATAATGGCAACGTTACAGTCACGCCGCAAACGGCGCGCAAATGCCGGCTGGGCGCCGCCCGCGCCCGGCGCAACTCTCATGGGGAAAGGATAAGCAGGCATGAGCGGAATCGATATCAAGCCGGACGCACAGGGCAAGGTGCGCGACATCTACGATCTGGGCGACAAGCTGCTGATGGTGGCCACCGACCGCATCTCGGCGTTCGATTACATCCTGGAGGACGAGATCCCGCACAAGGGCGCGGTGCTCACGCAGATCTCGCTGTTCTGGCTCGAGCAGCTCAAGGACGTCATCGGCAACCATCTGATCAGCGCCGACGTGGCCGATCTGCCCGAGCAGTTCAAGCCCTACGCCGACTATCTGCGCGGCCGCTTCATGCTGGTGAAGAAGGCTGAAATGTTCCCCGTCGAGTGCATCGTGCGCGGCTACCTTGCCGGCAGCGGCCTGAAGGAGTACCAGCAGCAGGGCACCGTGTGCGGCATCCAGCTGCCCGAGGGCCTGGTGAACTCCTCCAAGCTCCCCGAGCCCATCTTCACGCCCTCCACGAAGGCCGAGATCGGCGACCACGATGAGAACATCAGCTTCGAGCGCTGCGCGGAAATCCTCGGCAAGGACGCCGCCACGCAGCTGCGTGACCTGGCCATCAAGGTGTACTCCGTCGCCCGCGACCACGCCGCCGAGAACGGCATCATCATCGCCGACACGAAGTTCGAGTTCGGCGTCATCGACGGCGAGATCATCCTGGCTGACGAGGTGCTCACGCCCGATTCCAGCCGCTTCTGGCCGGGCGACGCCTACGAGCCGGGCCGCGACCAGGCCAGCTTCGACAAGCAGTACGTGCGCGACTGGCTCAACGCCAACTGGGACCGTCAGGGCAACCCGCCGCATCTGCCCCAGGAGGTCATCGAGCGCACCAGCCAGAAGTACATCGCGGCGTACGAGAAGATTTCCGGCAAGAAGTTCGACTTCTAAGCCCCGGGCCCGGCAGGGCCGCATAAGCAGTAAAGGTTCGCAAGGGCGCATGCGGCGTTCCGGATCGGCCCCAGGCAAGCGGCGTCGGCGTCAAGCCGGCCCGCGCGCCGAAGGAGATGCGGGGCGCCGCACGCGACCGCAGCAGGAGTAGGTTCGCTTGCCGGCAGGCGGGCGAAGGAGTGAGAATGACACAACGCAACCCCATGAACGAGCGCTACCAATCCGAGGACCGCAAGGGCGCTACGCGCAAATCGGCCGCTTCCGCGAAGCCGGTTTCGAAGGCCGCATCCTCGGTGCGCATCGAGTCCACGAAGAAGACGCCCCAGCAGAAGAAGGCCGAGCGCAAGCAGCAGCGCGCCAAAACCGCCGAGCGCGACCGCCAGTTCTACAATCCGCCCACCCCTGAATACAAGCGCCTGCGCAAAATCTGGTGGGTTTGCCTGATCCTGGCCATCATCCTGACCATAACCAGCTTCGCAGGCAACAACTTCGGCATGCCCGCGCCCATCATGTACGTCACCTTGGGCCTGGCTTACGTGTTCATCATCGCCGCCCTGTACATCGACATGGGCAAATGCCGCAAGCTGCGCCAGAAGTACGCCGACGAGGTGCTCAGCCATCCCACCAAGGAGATGCGCGCGGCCGAGAAGAAGGCCAAGGCGCAGCAGCGCGCCGCCGAGAAGCAGGCGGCCGAGCAGCCCGCCGAGTCCGAGCCCAAGAAGAAGGGCCTGTTCGGCTTCGGCAAAAAGAAGAAGGACGAGTAGGCGCGGCCAAGCAGGCCGTCTGCCCGTCTCGGCCCAGCAAGACGGAAAACAAACGGGTGCCCACGCGGTGCCCGCTTGCATTTTAGGAAGGAAGCGGGGCAGGGCCGTCGCCCTTGCCCCGCCCGATCGCGGATGGCCCGCCATCCGCATAGACGACTAGGAAGGACGTCCATGGTTTCCCGCATCTATGTGGAGAAGAAGCCCGGCTTCGACGTTGAGGCCCAGCAGCTGGCGCACGAGCTGCGCAGCATCCTGGGCATCACCTCGCTCGAGGGTTTGCGTCTGGTGAACCGCTACGACGTGGAGGGCATCTCGCAGGAGCTGTTCGATCAGTGCGTTCCCACCGTGTTCAGCGAGCCCCAGGTCGATGTCGCCTCGGCCGAGCTGCCCCAGGCCGACGGCGCGCAGGTGTTCGCCGTGGAGTTCCTGCCCGGCCAGTTCGACCAGCGCGCAGCGTCGGCAAGCGAATGCATCCAGCTCATCAGCCAGGGCGAGCGCCCCGAGGTCCGCAGCGCGAAGGTGTACCTGCTGTCCGGCCCGCTGTCTGATCAAGACGTCCAGGCCATCAAGCATTACGTCATCAACCCCATCGAGGCTCGCGAGGCTTCGCTTGAGCAGCGCGACACGCTGGCCATGGCGCAGCCCCAGCCCGAGCCGGTCGAGGTGCTCGAGGGCTTCCTCGACCTTGACGCCGCGGGCCTGGCGCAGTTCATCGCCGACCGCGAGCTGGCCATGGACGAGGCAGACCTGGCGTTCTGTCAGCAGTACTTCCAGAGCGAAGGCCGTTGCCCCACCATCACCGAAATCAAGATGATCGACACCTACTGGTCCGACCACTGCCGCCACACCACGTTCGGCACCGAGATGACCGATGTGGCCATCGACGACCCGCGCGTGCAGGCCGCCTTCGACCAGTATATGGACATGCGCAACGAGCTGGGTCGCCAGGCCAAGCCCGTCTGCCTGATGGACATGGGCACCATCGGCGCGAAGTGGCTCAAGTCCAAGGGCGTGCTCACTGGCCTGGACGAGTCCGAGGAGATCAACGCCTGCACGGTGAAGTGCAAGGTGGACGTCGACGGCGAGGAGCAGGACTGGCTGTACCTGTTCAAGAACGAGACGCACAACCATCCCACGGAGATCGAGCCGTTCGGCGGCGCGGCAACGTGCTTGGGCGGCGCCATCCGAGACCCCTTGTCGGGCCGCAGCTACGTGTACCAGGCCATGCGCGTCACCGGTGCCGCCAATCCGTTGGCGCCCGTGTCCGAGACGCTGCCCGGCAAGCTGCCGCAGCGCAAGCTGGTCACCACGGCAGCCGCCGGCTATTCCAGCTACGGCAACCAGATCGGCCTGGCAACCGGCCAGGTCAACGAACTGTATCACCCCGGCTATGTGGCCAAGCGCATGGAGATCGGCGCCGTTGTGGCCGCAACGCCGGCCGACCATGTTCGACGCGAAACGCCCGAAGCGGGCGACGTGGTGGTGCTGCTGGGCGGCCGCACCGGCCGTGACGGCATCGGCGGCGCCACGGGCAGCTCCAAGGAGCACAACCTGGAGTCGCTGGAGCATTGCGGAGCCGAGGTGCAGAAGGGCAACCCGCCCGAGGAGCGTAAGATCCAGCGCCTGTTCCGCCGCGGCGAGGCCACGCGCCTCATCAAGCGCTGCAACGACTTCGGCGCGGGCGGCGTGTCCGTCGCCATCGGCGAGTTGGCCGACGGCCTGCGTATCAACCTGAACAAGGTGCCGAAGAAGTACGAGGGCCTCGACGGTACCGAGCTGGCCATCTCCGAGTCGCAGGAGCGCATGGCCTGCGCCATCGCCGCCTCCGACGTGGACGAGTTCCTGCGCTATGCGCGCGAGGAGAACCTCGAGGCAACCGTGGTCGCCGAGGTCACCGACGATGCGCGCGTGCGCGTCATGTGGAACGACAACGCCATCATCGACCTCAGCCGCGAGTTCCTGGCAAGCAACGGCGCGCCGAAGCAGCAGGCCGTGCATGTGGGCCAGGCGGGCGCCTATGAGCGCACGTGGGAGGGCGATACCCTTGCGCAGCGCATGAACGCCCTGGTCACCGACCTGAACGTGTGCTCGAACAAGGGCCTGTCCGAGCGCTTCGACTCCACCATCGGCGCGGCCACGGTGCTCATGCCCTTCGGCGGCAAGAACCAGCTGACGCCGGCGCAGGCCATGGTTGCCAAGCTGCCCGTGGGCGGCGAGACCACCACGTGCAGCGGTATGGCCTGGGGCTTCAACCCCTACCTCACCGAGGCCGACCAATTCACCGGCTCCTACGTTGCCGTGGTCGAATCGGTCGCGCGCCTGGTGGCGGCCGGCTTCAAGCGCCAGGACATGTACCTGACGTTCCAGGAGTACTTCGAAAGCCTGCGCGGCGACGCGAACCGCTGGGGCAAGCCTACGGCCGCCGTGCTGGGCGCGCTCATGGCGCAGGTGGACCTGGGCATCGGCTCCATCGGCGGCAAGGACTCCATGTCCGGCAGCTTCGAGCAGCTCGACGTGCCGCCCACGCTCGTGTCGTTCGCCACGGCGGTGGGCAAGGTCGGCCGCGTGACGTCGCCCGAGTTCAAGGGCGCCGGCCATCGCGTGGCGCTGGTGGCCCCGCGCTGCTACGACGCCGAGGGCATCGCGCCCGCGGCCGAGGACGCGCTGGCGGCCATGGACGCCGTGCAGGAGCTCATCGGCAGCGGCGCCGCGCTGGCGGTCTGCACGCCGGGCTACGGCTGCATGGCCGAGTCGCTGTTCAAGATGTGCGTGGGCAACGGCCTGGGCGTGAAGCTCGACGACGTCGACGCCGACGCGCTGTTCGCGCCCGCGTACGGCAGCTTCCTGGTGGAGCTGGCCGACGGCGCGCAGCTGCCCGCCGCAACCGACAACCTGGACGTGGTCGTGCTGGGCGCCACCACCGAGGATTACTGCTTCACCGCCGCGGGCGAGGAGCTTGACATGGCCGCGCTGCAGGAGGCATGGGAGGGCGCCATCGAGAGCGTGTACCCGTACCGCCAGCAGGGCGAAGCCGTGAAGCAGGTGACGGTGGACAACCGCCTGCCGCTCACCTACAACGGCACCATCGCGCGCCCGCGCGTGATCATCCCCGTGTTCCCGGGCACGAACTGCGAGTACGATTCCGCTCGCGCGTTCGAGCAGGCGGGCGCCGTGGCCGACACGCTGGTCATCAACAACCTCACGCCCTCGGCCGTGGCCGAGAGCACGAAGGCGCTGGTGGAGGCCATCAAGAACAGCCAGATCATCATGCTGCCCGGCGGCTTCTCCGGCGGCGACGAGCCCGACGGTTCGGCGAAGTTCATCACGGCATTCTTCCGTGCCCCCGAGGTAACCGAGGCCGTTCGCGACCTGCTGTTCAACCGCGACGGCCTGATGCTGGGCATCTGCAACGGCTTCCAGGCGCTCGTGAAGCTGGGCCTGGTGCCGTACGGCGACATCCGCCCCATGGACGACGAGTGCCCCACGCTCACGTTCAACACCATCGGCCGCCATCAGAGCCGCCTGGTGCGCACGCGTGTGGCAAGCAACCTGAGCCCCTGGCTGTCCCAGTGCGAGCCCGGCGATATCCATACCGTGGCCATCAGCCACGGCGAGGGCCGCTTCGTGTGCAGCCCCGAGCTGCAGCATGAGCTCGAGGTCACGGGCCGCATCGCCACGCAGTACGTCGACGAGGCCGGCCAGCCCAGCATGGATTGGAACGTGAACCCCAACGGGTCGGTCATGGCCATCGAGGGCATCACCAGCCCCGACGGTCGCGTGCTCGGCAAGATGGGCCACGTGGAGCGTCGCGGCGACGGTCTGTACAAGAACGTCCCGGGCGACAAGTTCATGCCCCTGTTCGAAAGCGGCGTGAAGTACTTCACGGACTAGTACGCGAATGCGCCGGCCATTCGGCCGGCTCAGCGTTTGAAGATCGATAACGCCCTGCCGGCGAAAGCCGGCAGGGCGTTTTGGGCTGCGGGTCCCACCAGCTTCTTTCGTTGGTGGGTCTATTCGCGAATCTCGGGACCTGCATGCTGGTCAACCGTAACTTGCGCGTATCAGCGAGAAACCTCCCGTTTCCGGCTTCTGACGAAGCGTGGGAGCGGGAGGCTTTGCTTTTTCCGGCCCAATCGAGGTGGGCCGAACGTCGGCGCATGTGCATCGGTAAACTGGGCGCTCCGCAAACGTCTTATATCCTGCGGACTTGGCGATGCCCACGTCCTTTCGCCGTCGCAAAGGCGCGTAGGCGGTACACGCAGAGCCGGATGCTCCTTGGGGATGTTAGGGCTGGATACACTCAAAGCGTCACGTAGTTGCGGTGGGCGGGTTGGTCCTGGCATCACGATCTAAGTTCGAATCATCAACCGTTCCGCAACATGCGCGAAACCCGCTTGCATCCGGACGCAATATCGATAGACTGACCGATGCCGACCGTTCTTGGTGCGCTTTCGGGCGCAGAAAGGAGCGAGTCATGACCATGTATGGATATGCAAGGGTGTCAAGCAAGGATCAAAACCTGAACAGGCAGATCGATGCCCTGTCAGCCGTGGGTGTCTCGGGGGAGGCGGTGTTCGTCGACTACCTGAGCGGGCGCACGTTCGACCGCCCCGGGTATCGATCGTTGCTCGAGCGCCTGCAACCTGGCGACGTGCTCGTGGTGAAGAGCATCGATCGCCTTGGCCGCAACTACGACGAGATACTCGGCCAGTGGCGGTTGCTCACCAAGCAGAGGAGCGTCGATATCGTGGTGCTGGACATGCCGTTGCTCGACACGCGCTCGACGTCCGGCCACGGGGTGACGGGGAAGCTGATCGCCGACATCGTGCTGGAGCTGCTCAGCTACGTGGCGCATGTGGAGCGCGATAACATCCGCCAGCGCCAGGCGGAGGGGATTGCGGCAGCGCGAGCGCGAGGCGTGAAGCTGGGGCGGCCGGCGCTGGTCGTGCCCGAAGAGTTCGACGCGGTGCACCGCAAGTGGAAAGACGGCTGCTTGAACAGCCGACAAGCGGCGGAGTCGTTGGGGGTTTCACATACGACGTTTCTGAAATGGGCGAAGCAACAGCCCTCGGACATCACAACCCCACACAAAACGATGCGTTCATAGCAAGATTCGCATCGTTTGCCAATACCGATTTCGGATGCTGGCAAATAATCTAGAC
>NZ_CAKTVU010000010.1 GCF_934630535.1 uncultured Senegalimassilia sp. | reverse complement strand
CGCAACGGCGCGCCGGAGGGCGCTCGCCGCGTTGCCGGGTATGGCATCGAGAGGCTCGCCGGGCTGCATCGGCCCAGTGCATCGGGGTTGGTTCGACCGGGATAGTTGCGCAGGCGCGTTGCAGGAGCCAAGCGAAATACGAAGGTTTTCGTGTGTATCATCTCTGCGGCTGGGGGTGTTTTCGAGGCGGCCGTATCGGCTTGGCGATTGCTGTGGTATCTTGCGAGTAGCTGCGGGCTGAGTAGCGCTTCCGCATCCACAGATTCCCTCCTCGGTTTATGCGGCTTTCTGTTCCAACTCTTGTTCGCGCCATGTTCGTGCGCTGTATGCGCTCCGTGTAATCAGCCCTGGTCTTGCCGGGGCGTTTCTTGTATTTGGTACCATAGGGACAACTACTGTTCGGTATTTAGCTCAAAGGGGAAACGCATGAAGCTGTCCCATTATGATTTCCTGGTTGTCGGCGCCGGCATCTCCTCGGCGGTGTTCTGCCACGAGGCCGCCAAGCTCGGCAAGACCTGCCTCGTCATCGACCGCCGCGATCATATCGCCGGCAACATCTACACCGAGGACGTGCAGGGCATCAACGTGCACCGCTACGGCGCGCACATCTTCCACACCTCCCTGCGACCGGTGTGGGACTACGTCAACCGCTTCGCAGAGTTCAACAACTACGTGAACAGCCCCGTCGCCGTCTACAAGGACGAGCTTTACAACCTGCCGTTCAACATGAACACGTTCTCGAAGATGTGGGGCATCCGCACCCCGGCCGAGGCCGTCGAGATCATCGAGCGCCAGAAGGCCGAGGCCGCAGACCTCATCGGCGAGGGCGAGCCGAAGAACCTCGAGGAGCAGGCGCTGTCGCTGATCGGCCGCGACGTGTTCGAGAAGCTGATCAAGGGCTACACCGAGAAGCAGTGGGGCCGCAGCTGCACCGAGCTGCCGCCGAGCATCATCAAGCGCCTTCCCGTGCGCCTGACCTACGACAACAACTACTTCAACGACCGCTGGCAGGGCATCCCCATGGGCGGCTACACCGCCATGGTCGAGCGCATGTTCGGCGACGTCGAGATCCTGCTGTCCACCGAGTACCGCGAGTTCCGCGAGCAGAACCCGGGCATCGCCGACCGCACCATCTACTGCGGCCCCATCGACGAGTACTTCGACTTCAAGCTCGGCACGCTGGAGTACCGGAGCCTGCGCTTCGAGTCAGAGGTCGTGGAGTGCGAGAACTGGCAGGGCAACGCGGTGGTCAACTACACCGAGCGCGAGGTGCCCTGGACGCGCATCATCGAGCACAAGCACTTCGAGTCGCAGACCTCGCCGGTCAGCGTGATCACGCGCGAGTATCCGGCCGACTGGAAGCCCGGCGACGAGCCGTACTATCCCATCAACGACGAGCGCAACTCCGCGCTGTACGCGCAGTACGAGCAGCTCGCCGAGCAGGAGGGCGACGTGGTGTTCGCCGGCCGCCTGGGCGGGTACAAGTACTACGACATGGACAAGGCCATCGACGCGGCGTTCGACCTGGTGAAGGCCGAGCTGGGCGTTGACCTGCGTGCGTAGCATCTTTTCTGGGCGATGGCTGCTCTTGGGTGGCATTGCTGCTTCGAATAGCTTTTCGGATTAATCGCGGGCACCTCTCTAAATGGTTTTCGTAAAGTGCCCCGTGATTATTTGAACGAACGGCTAGGGCTTTCGGCCCTAGCCGTTTTTTCTTCATAGGGTCTGAGCGCTTTAAAGTGCGATGTGGTTGAAGGCGCCCGATGCGGTGTTTTGCTGAGCTTTGCTTGTGCATTGAGCTTGTAAACATGTTTGATTGATTCTGTTTAGGGTTGGATTCCTGCCAATGCGATGCGCGCTGCGAATCGAGTGTTGGCGGGTATCGCGAACGTGAGTGCGTAGGGTATTCAATCGAGGTGGCAAATTGCTCAAATGCGATCTGCCATTATTGACGTTGGTTGTTGCTGCGGCATCGGGTTTCGTTTCCTTCGAGGAGCGCGAAATCCTGTTTGCTTGACGGCGGGGCGGTTTGCCGCGCTCGGTTTGTGGGGCGCAGGGCGCGGCGCGTTGCTTCTCTTCTCGATCGGGTTTTAAGGTGCGAGTCCATTCTGGGGTAAGTGATCAAATCCCTCTACGGATTCAAAGGGTCTTGCCGGCACGAGACCTTCGCCGCAAAACCCCGTAAAACCCAGTTTACCGCCGTGTTAATTCTGCGCTGAATACCGGGCTTGTAATTGCAAAAAGGTATAATGACCTTGGAAAATACTAGGTGGTATGGAGGATTTTTACATGGCTGGAAGCATGGATGTCATCGAGTTCGTGGCGCGTGAGGCGCTTACGAACGAGGATAAGTTCAAACGATTAGTCACGCAGCTGGGCGACTCTTCGCGTCGTAATCGGCAGAATGCTGCAGGATCGCTGGCTTTTATCGCGAAGGTTAGCCCTGAGCTGCTTGTGCCCCATGCATCGGATCTGATCGATGCCCTGAATCGTCCTGAGGCTCAAACTCGCTGGGAAAGCCTGGATGCGCTTACCGCGCTCGTTCCCGTTGAATCGCGCTGCACCGACAAGGCGCTTGCCGGTGCCGAGAACGCATTGTTCGATGAGGAAAACGGTTTCGTCCGCTTGGCGGCTATGCGCTTCTTCTGCGCGTATGGCGCCACCACCGAAAAGCGTAGCGAGAATGTCTGGCCGCTGATCGACGAGGCTATCCAGTGCTATCACGGCGATGTCGAGTTCAACGACATGCTGAACGCTGTTGCGGAGTTCGCCACTGGCAAGCTTTCGGAGCACGTTAAGGAAGCACTTGTTGAACGTATGTCGTTTGATGCGCATAATGGCAAAGGTGCCTTGAAGCGCAAGGCGCAAACCATTATTGACAACGTTCAAGGCCAATAAGCTTGGATCCTCGGGCTGTGCCGCGTTGCGGTGCAGCCTGTTTCTTTCAACCCGTATGCGCTGCGGCGCAGGACAGAAGGAGTGGCAATGGCACAGCATACTGTAACCTTGATTCCGGGTGACGGCATCGGCTTGGAAACGTCTGCTGCAATGCAGCAGGTCGTGGAAGCCGCAGGTGCGGACATCATCTGGGAAGTCGCTGAGGCCGGTGCAGCATGCGCCGAGAAAACGGGCACTCCGTTGCCTGATGAGACCATCGAGGTGGTGAAGCGTAACAAGGTTGCCATCAAGGGCCCGTGCACCACTCCCGTTGGAACCGGTTTCCGCAGCGTCAACGTTGCGCTCCGCAAAACGCTCGATTTGTACGTGTGCCTGCGTCCGGTGCTTTCCATGCCCGGTGCCGGCGGCCGTTATGACGACGTTGATCTGGTCATCGTCCGTGAAAACTCCGAGGACCTGTATGCAGGTGTGGAATTTGAGGAAGGCTCCGAGGCTGCCTCGAAGCTCATCAAATTCTGCGAGGACGAGGGCGCGGGCGTTATCCGTCCCGATTCCGGCATTTCCATCAAGCCCATCTCCATCACGGCTACCCAGAACATCGTGCGCTATGCCTTCGAATATGCGCTGAAGCATGGCCGCAAAAAGGTCACTGCGGCCCATAAGGCCAACATCATGAAGTACTCCGACGGCCTGTTCCTGCGTACGGCGCGCGAGGTGGCCAAGGAATACGAGGGTCGTGTTGAATTCGATGACCGCATCATCGACGCCTTCTGCATGAACATGGTCATCGACCCGGCGCAGTTCGATGTGGTGGTGTTCCCCAACCTGTACGGCGATATTGCCAGCGACCTGGCTGCGGGCCTGGTCGGCGGCTTGGGCATCGCCCCGGGTGCGAACATCGGCAAGGAATACGCTGTGTTCGAAGCCGTGCACGGCTCCGCTCCCGACATCGCTGGTCAGAACAAGGCCAACCCCACCGCGGAAATCATGTCCGCGGCCATGATGCTCGATCATCTTGGGGAGCTGGAGATCGCCGAGCGCATCCGCCGCGGCGTGCGCGCCGTGTACGCTGACGGCTCCGTGTTAACGGGCGACATCCGCAAGGCCACCGGCAGCAGCGCTCCCGCCGCAAGCTGCACCGAGTTCACCGAGGCGCTCATCGCCGCCATCAAGGCTCAGGCGTAATCGTGCGGTAATTGCCGGCCGGTAATCTGTGAGAAGCGGGATGCCGGTCGGCGCTCGCTCCCGCTAGCGGGTTTGAGACGGGAGGAGCTACCAGTGGTTGGGGTTGATCGCCAGGTTGGCTCCCGTCGATGCGTGCGGCTGCGGGCTGCTAACGATTTTCAGGTAGGTTGAGCCGACGCGCGGCTGCCGTGAATCATGCTCAGCAAGATCGATATCAGGGTGCAACACGCACCAAGAGGGGACGATATGAAGAACGAGAAGTTCGCCGCTACCCTGTCCGTGGGTGATGCGGCTTACACCTATTATCCGGTTGAGCAGGTTGAGGGCTCCGAGAAGCTCCCGTATGCGTTGAAGGTTCTGCTTGAGAACGTGCTGCGCAACGCAGAGAGCCCGGAGGCGGCTTCCGACCTGGCCAAGCGCGTGGTCGAGGCCGGCTGTGCCGGCGAGATCGGCAGCGAGGTGGAGTTCAGCCCCGCGCGCGTGCTGTTCCAGGATTTCACGGGCGTGCCGGTGTTCGTCGACTTCGCCGTCATGCGCGAGGCGTGCGCGAATCTGGGCGGTGATCCCGCAAAGATCAACCCGCAGATTCCTTGCGATCTGGTCATCGACCACTCGGTCATCGCCGATGTGGCGGGCTGCTCCTGCGCCATGGAGAAAAACATGGAGTTGGAGTTCCAGCGCAACGGCGAGCGATACAACTTCCTGAAGTGGGCGCAGAAGTCGTTCCAGAATGTGCGTATCGTCCCGCCGGGAGCGGGCATCTGCCACCAGCTGAACATCGAGCAGTTCGCGCAGGTTGCCATGACCTCCACCGCGGCCGGTGTGGAAACGCCGGAAGGGGAGAACCCCACGGTGTACTTCGACACCTTGGTGGGCACCGACAGCCACACGCCTACCGCCAACGGCATCGGCGTGCTGGGCTGGGGCGTCGGCGGTATCGAGGCCGAGGCGGCGGCGCTGGGCCAGCCGATCACCACGCTGGTTCCCAAGGTCGTGGGCGTGCGCCTGACGGGCAAGCTGTCCGAGGGCGTTGCGGCCATGGACGTGGCGTTGACGTTCGCGAAGATGCTGCGCGAGAAGGGCGTGGTCGGCTGCTTCGTCGAGTGCTTCGGCCCCGGTCTGGACAGCCTGAACGCCACCCAGCGCACGTGCATCTCCAACATGACTCCGGAATACGGCAGCACCTGCACGCTGTTCCCCGTCGACGACCAGACGCTGGCGTACCTGCGCCTGACCGGTCGCAGCGAGCAGCAGGTTGCGCTGGTCGAGCGGTATGCGAAGGCGCAGGGCTTCTGGAACGACCCGCAGGCGCCCGAGCGCGTGTACGCCGACGTGGTCGAGCTGGATCTGGGCAGCGTGAAGCGCAGCATCGCCGGCCCGTCGCGCCCGCATGACCGCATCTTCCTCGAGCAGGCACAGGAACGCTTCCATGAGATTTGCGCCGATCGCGGCCTTGACCTGGGCAAGAAGGAAACGGTCGACGTGAACGGCCAGGCATGCGAGCTGGGCCATGGCGCGCTTGCCATCGCCGCGGTGACCAGCTGCACCACCGCCACCGACCCCTCCATGATGCTAACGGCGGGCCTGGTTGCCAAGAAGGCCGCCGAGGCGGGGTTGAAGCCCAAGCCGTGGGTGAAGTGCATCCTGGCTCCGGGCAGCCATGCCACCGAGCTGTTGCTTGAGCATGCCGGCCTGATGGATGGCCTGCGCGACCTGGGCTTTTACACGTGCGGTTTCGGTTGCATGAGCTGCATCGGCAACTCCGGCCCCGTTCTGCCGGCGCTGCACGACATCGCCGACAACCTGGAGCTTGCCAGCGTGCTTTCGGGTAACCGTAACTTCGAGGGCCGCATCTCGCCCGACGTGTCGCAGAACTATCTGGGCGCTCCGGCAACGGTGATCGCCTATTCGCTGGCGGGCACCATGGATGTGGACCTGCCCAACGCCGTGCTCGGCGAGCGCGCCGACGGCACGCCGGTGAAGTTGGCCGACATCTGGCCGACCGATGCCGAGGTTGCCGACCTGCTGGAGCGTTTCGCCACGAAGGAGCTCTTCGAAGAGGGTTCGCGCGGCCTGTACGACGGTGACGCCGCCTGGCAGCAGCTTGGCAGCGAGCCGTCCGACACGTTCGCATGGGACGAGGCCTCCACGTATGTGCGCCGCGCGCCGTACTTCGATGGCATGGGCGCGCAGCCTGCGCCGGCCGAGCCCATCAAGGATGCGCGTGCGCTGGCCTTCCTGGGCGACTTCATCACCACCGACCACATCTCGCCCGCGGGCAGCATCGCGCTGGATTCCCCGGCGGCGAAGTACCTGGAGGAGCGCGACGTCGTTCCGGCGGACTTCAACACCTACGGCGCTCGTCGCGGCAACCACGAGGTTATGATGCGCGGAACGTTCGCCAACGTGAAGCTGTCCAACAAGCTGGCGGAAGGCAAGAAGGGCGGTTGGACGCGCGACTTCCTGAAGGATGAGATCACCCCGCTGTTCGATGCGGCAATGGACTATGAGCAGGCCGAGGTTCCGCTGGTCGTGGTGGCCGGCAAGATGTACGGAAGCGGCAGCTCGCGCGACTGGGCGGCGAAGGGCCCCATGCTGTTGGGCATCCGTGCGGCGTTCGCGGAGAGCTTCGAGCGCATTCATCGCTCGAACCTTATCGGCATGGGCGTGATGCCGCTGCAGTTCGAAGAGGGCGAAAGCGCCGAGAGCCTGGGCCTGGACGGCTCCGAGCAGTACACGGTCGGCGCCGTGGACTTCTCGAAGGGCCTGCCCGAACCGCGCGTAGTGGACGTGACGGCGAAGAAGGCCGACGGGACCGAGATCGCCTTCAAGGCTACGGTTCGCGTGGACACGCCCACGGAGGGCAAGTACTTCGAGCACGGCGGAATCTTGCAGTATGTCCTTCGCCAGCTGGCGAAATAGGGGCGGCGGCCTGGTGTTGCGCACCACGGAGGGGCGCGGTGTCGATCGGCCGTCATCGCAACGAATATAAAAGGTAACGGAACGCGTTCGGTTTCAAGGGAAGCTGGACGCGTTCCGCTACAATGTGGAACATTGTTCATCCATCAATGGAGAAAGGGATGCCGTGAAACAGACATCCGGTTTTGAGTCGCTCATCGATGCCCTGAAGCAATCGGGCTTCGACATGGGCGCAGGCTTCGGAGGGCCCGCTGGCGCCTCCGGCGAAGGGGGTGCGGGCGGCTCGTCGGGCAACGGCGCCGGTAGCCAAGGCTCCGAAAACCCGTTCACCGCGTTCAGCGGCGGCCGCGGCAACAAGGACGGTAACGGCGGGGGCATCCCCGAGTTCTCGTTCGGCGACAAAATGGGTCAGATGGGCAAGAAGGCGCTCATCATCACCGCGGTGTTGGTACTGCTCATCGTGGCGGCGGCTTACTGGTGGTTCCATCCGCCCATCAACATCCACAGCGTGGATACGTGGATGTTCGTGGTCGTGTTCATTTTGCTGCCGCTGTTCCTGCTGTGGAACGTGAAGTCGCGCACGTATGAAACGGGCAACAGCAAGGTGGACCCCAACCGCACGAAGGCGAAGGCGTTCAAGGTGGCATCGTGGATTCCCGTGGCCATCGCGCTGGTCGGCGTGTTGGGCGCTGTGGCGTCGCTGTCGGTGTTCCCAGGCAACGCGGCCAAGTACGCAAGCGTGCTGGATACGCAGGATGCCGACTTCGCGCAGGATATCCAGCAGGTCGACTACTCCGAGATTCCCATCATCGACCGCGATTCCGCGGCGCTGCTGGGCAATCGCGCCATGGGCAACATCCCCGAGTACGTCAGCCAGTTCGAGATCGCGGGTACGTATAGCCAGATCAACTACCAGGGCACGCCCGTGCGCGTGAGCCCGCTGGGCTATGCCGACCTGTTCAAGTGGCTGACGAACCGCGCCGAGGGCATCCCGGCGTACGCGCTGGTGGACATGACCACGCAGGATGCGCAGATCGTGAAGCTGGGCGACCGCGCCATCTTCTATTCGCGCTCCGAGCCTTTGGCGCGCAACATCGACCGTTACGTGCAGCTGAAGTACCCCTTCTATATGTTCGATGAGAAGTCGTTCGAGATCGACGAGGACGGTCAGCCTTGGTGGATTTGCCCGGTGCAGACGCGTACCATCGGCCTGTTCGGAGGCACCACCATCGAGCGCGTGGTCATGGTGAACGCCACCACGGGCGAGTGCACGGACCTGGCCATCGACGACGTGCCCCAATGGGTCGACCGCGCCTATCCGGCCGAGCTGCTCATCCAGCAGTACAACTGGTCGGGCAAGTACCAGGACGGCTGGCTGAACAGCTGGCTGGGCCAGAAGAACGTGGTGCAGACCACGCCGGGCACCGATGGCAACGTGGGCTACAACTACATCGCCAAGGACGATGACGTGTGGGTGTACACGGGCGTGACGTCTGCCACGGCGGACAACTCGATCGTCGGCTTTGTGCTGGTGAACCAGCGCACGGCGGAATCCCATTACTATCCGGTGGCGGGCGCTACCGAGGAATCGGCCATGCAGTCGGCCGAGGGCGCGGTGCAGAACCTGCGCTACTCCGCAACGTTCCCCATCCTGATCAACGTGTCCGAGCAGCCGACGTACTTCATGGCGCTGAAGGACAACGCGGGCACCGTGAAGAAGTTCGCGATGGTGGATATCCAGCATTACCAGAACGTGGCAACGGGCGATACGGTCGCGGAAACGCAGAAGTCCTACCAAGCCATGCTGGCAACCAGCGGAACCCTTTCCGGCGATGCCGCGGAGGCGAACACGCAGGAGCAGACGGGCGCGATCCGCAGTATGACGCAGGCGGTCTTGGACGGCAACTCGCACTTCTATGTGACGCTGGAAGGCGTTGAGGGCATCTACGATTTCGCCCTGCCCGCGCAGCTCGGCATCGTAGGCTATAGGGAAGGCGATACCATTACCTTCAAGTACATCGTCGGCGATACCACAAATTCCGTTCAAGAACTTGTTGACACACAGAATAAATCTGATATTCTAGATAAGTCTTCTTCTGAGCAGTCCGCGAAGACGGTTGATCAAACCGCGGAAACGGCTGACAAGAAGACGGAGCAACAACAATAGTTCCGCTGCCCGAGACAGCAGGCACCGAAAGGTTCAATCGCAAGCAATTGCGGCCCGCCGAGGTGGTTGTTAAGTATCGCACTTCAACGACCCCTGTGTCTTAGGACGGCAGGGGTCGTTCTTTTTCTCAAGCGCGACTCCACCCGCATGGGGCGGAACCCGAGTTTGAGAAGAAGGAGGTGTAACAATGCCGAACGCAAAGAACCAATCCATGCTTTCCGCGATCAAGGAGGATCTGGAGGGTGCGGGTGCTGTGTGGGTCGTCGACGCCTGCGGTCTGACCGTCAAGGAGGTCGAGGCTCTGCGCAACGCAGTCCGCGAGTCCGGTGCATGCATGAAGGTGTACAAGAACACCGTTATGCGCATCGCCCTGTCCGAGTCCGAGCTGCCTACGCTGGACGACATGCTGCATGGCCCGAGCGCATTCGTGTTCGCCGGTTCCGATGTGGCTGCTGCCGCGAAGGCCGTTAAGGAATTCGCCAAGTCCAACGAGAACCTGCAGATCAAGGGTGGCTTGATGGAGGGTGCTGCAGTCAGCGCCGCAGAGGTGGAGGCCATCGCTTCCCTGCCTTCTCGCGAGGAGCTGTACGCTCACATCGCCGCTGCCATCAACGGTGTGGCTCAGGGTCTGGCAACCGCCATCAACGGCGTGCCGCGTGGCCTGGCACAGGTTGCAAAGGCCGTTGCCGATCAGAAGGTTGCGTAAGCAAGCTTCTTGCGGCATAAGACGTGCCGCGTAATGCATTTGAAATTTCGGCTGGAACATAAGGATGATCCAGCCCCTTTGAAAGGAAACTAACATGGCTGTTTCTCGCGAAGAGATCATCGAGGCTCTGAAGGAAATGTCCCTGCTCGAGGCTTCTGAGCTGGTCAAGGACATCGAGGAGACCTTTGGCGTGTCCGCTGCTGCTCCGGTTGCCGTTGCTGCTGCTCCGGCTGCTGGCGCTGCTGCCGCTGAGGAGAAGTCCGAGTTCGACGTCGTGCTCGAGGGCTTCGGCGACAACAAGATCGCTGTCATCAAGGCTGTCCGTGAGATCACCGGCCAGGGCCTGAAGGAAGCTAAGGAGACCGTCGAGGGTGCTCCTTCCACCATCCAGGAGGGTGTGGCCAAGGACAAGGCTGAGGAGATCAAGAAGACGCTGGAAGAGGCCGGCGCTGCTGTGACCCTGAAGTAAATTCAGTCTTCCGACTGCTTTTACGGGACCCGCTGCTTGCAGCGGGTCCTTTTTTGTTTGGGGGCGTCCCCTGTTCACGCGTGCTTCGGAACGCAACAGAATGGTTACGGATGCGGCGTTGCTTGCATAGGGCGTGTAACGTTCCGGGAAGACGATTATGTATACCGCGCAAAGAGGCACGACGGGAAGGAAGCGCCATGCAGACAGGGTATTTCAGCGCCGCATGGAACGATGTGAAAAGCTCGCAAGGCTGGTTGGGGAAGATGCTCCTGCTGGGCCTGATCGCGTTCATCCCGGTTTTCGGCCCGGTGGTGCTGCTGGGTTATGCGTTCGGTTGGGCGCGCGATATCGCCTGGGGCGTGCATATGCCCATGCCTGCGCGCATCTTCGGGAACGAGGACGGCCTGCTGTATCGCCGCGGGCTGATCGTGCTTGCAATCTGCATCGTGTGCTGCGCGGTGATCCCCGCCGCGCTCGAGGGCTGCTGGGATGCGCTTGCAGGACGCGGCTTGAGCAACGTTTCGCATGCAGTCTGGGGCGGTGCAGGTGGTGCTGTGGTCGTGAGTCCGGTGTATTCCCTGTTCAGCCTTGCCGTTTCCTTGGCATCCGTCATGTTTTTCCTGGTCGCCTCCATGCGTGCGAGCATCTATGGCAGGTTGGGGCCTGGTTTCCAGGTTCCCCGCTTGTGGGCCATGATGCGCCACGATATGAAGGGCCTGCTGCGCGTGCTCGGGCTTTCGATCGTGCTTGCTATCGTGCCGGTAGTGGTGACGGGAATCATCGGCTCGCTTTTGTTTGCGGGCGTTATCAGCGTGGGGGCGTATGGGTTCTTCTCGAACGGCGCTTCGCCTGACATGATGATGATCGTTGCTGCGGGCATGGGGCTGATCATCTTTTGTCTTGCCTTGGCTGTGGTGGTTTCGGCGGCATCGGCGTTCGCGGTGGTGATGCAGGCGCGTGCCGTGGGATACTGGACAAGGCAATTCGACGTTCCGGCGTGGCGCGGTCAGGATGACCCCATGCCGTTCGAGATGGCGTCCAGCGGGGCGCCGAGATAGGCGGTTCCGTGAAACAAGGGAATAGAAGCCAAGGGTCGCGCGGTGCATCCGAGGGGCATGCAGGCAATCGCAGCGGTAAGCCGTCGCGCCGTAGCGGCGCACAGGATAGCGCGAAGCGCGGCTCGGGGCGACAGGGTAAACGGACTGCGTCGGGAAAGCGGGACTCTCGGCGCGCGTCGCGTGAGGATAAACGTTTGCGCGAAGGCTCCGTTGCTAGCGCTGGCCGTTGCGATTTCGAGAAAGCGCACGGCTCGGGCAAACCGAAGAGCGCGCCTGGGTTGAACAAGACGCAAGGTTCCCGAGGTTCGGGTAAGGCGCGCGCATCGCGTGGCGATTCCGCGACAACGCCTGCGGCGAATCAAGCGAAGCCTAAGGCGTCCCTGCCGCCGCGCAGCGCGTTCTTGCCGGTTAGCCGTTCCGATATGGAAGAGCGTGGTTGGGACTGCTGCGATTTCGTGTTCGTGTGCGGCGACGCTTACGTCGACCATCCTTCGTTCGGTATGGCCATCATCACGCGCCTGCTTGAGGCGAACCATTATAAGGTCGGCGTGATCTGCCAGCCTGATTGGCGCGACCCCGAAAGCATCACGGTTCTGGGAAAGCCCCGGCTGGGATTCCTGGTCTCCGCCGGCAACATGGATTCGATGGTGAACCACTATACGGTTGCCAAGAAGCATCGCAGCACCGATGCGTTCTCGCCCGGCGGTGAGATGGGCCTTCGGCCCGATCGCGCGGCGGTGGTTTACGGCAACCTGATTCGACGTACGTACAAAGACGTTCCTATTGTGCTGGGCGGTATCGAAGCCTCGCTTCGCCGTTTGGCTCATTATGATTATTGGTCGGACAAGCTGAAGCGCTCGATCCTGCTTGATTCCGGCGCCGACCTGGTCAGCTACGGCATGGGGGAGCACTCCATCGTGGAGATCGCCGATGCGCTGGCGGCCGGCCTTGACGTGTCCGACATCACGTTCATCGACGGCACGGTGTATCGCGCCAAAACGCTTGAGCACGTGTACGATTACGAGCTTTTGCCCTCGTTCGACAACATGCAGAAGGACAGCCTCGAGTACGCGCGCAGCTTCAACGTGCAGTACGGCAACAGCGACCCCTTCACGGGAAAACGCCTGGTGGAGCCCTATTCCGACCACGAGTTCGTGGTGCAGAACCCGCCGAGCAAGCCGTTGACCACCTCGGAGATGGACGCCGTGTATCGCCTGCCGTATGCGCGCGCGTACCACCCCATGTACGAGGAGGCCGGCGGCATCCCGGCGATCCGCGAGGTGAAGTTCAGCCTTACCAGCAATCGCGGCTGCTTCGGCGAGTGCGCGTTTTGCGCGCTGACGTTCCATCAGGGGCGCATCGTGCAGGTGCGAAGCCATGAATCCATCGTGGAAGAGGCGAAGCAGATGATCGCCGACCCGGAGTTCAAGGGATACATCCACGACGTGGGCGGCCCGACGGCGGACTATCGCCAGCCTGCGTGCGATGCGCAGCTGCGTCGCGGCGCGTGCCGCAACAAGCACTGCCTCTCGCCGCAGCCGTGTCGCAAGCTGAACGCCGACCATACGGATTACCTGCAGCTTTTGCGCGAACTGCGCGAGTTACCTGGCGTGAAGAAGGTGTTCGTGCGTTCGGGCGTCCGCTTCGATTACGTGCTGGCGGATCGCAACAAGGGCGAGGCGTTCGTGCGCGAGCTGTGCGAGCACCATGTGAGCGGGCAGCTGCGCGTGGCGCCTGAGCACGTTTCCAACGCCGTGCTCGGCGTGATGGGCAAACCGCAGCATCAGGTGTACGAGAAGTTCGTGAAGCTGTTCCAGCAGGCCAACGACGCTTGCGGGCTGAAGCAGTTCGTGGTGCCGTACCTGATGTCCTCGCACCCCGGAAGCACGCTCGACGAGGCTATCGAGCTGGCGGAATACGTGCGCGACATGGGGTTCAACCCCGAGCAGGTGCAGGACTTCTATCCCACGCCGTCCACCATGTCCACGGCCATGTACTTCACGGGCGTGGACCCGCGCACCATGGAGCGCGTGTTCGTGCCGAAAAGCCCGCACGAGAAGGCGCTGCAGCGCGCGCTCATCCAGTATCGCGACCCGAAGAACCACGACCTGGTGATGGAGGCGTTACGCAAGGCGGGCCGCACCGACTTGATCGGGTTCGGTCCGAAATGCCTGATCAGGCCCTATAAGAGCGAAGGCGGGCATGGCGCTGGCGCGAAGAAGGGCGTGGCGGGCGCGAAGAACGCTATGCGTGGGTCGAAGGGCCGCGAAGGCGGGGCCGGGAAGCGCGCTGCAGGTGGCGCGGGCGGCCGGGGAAGCTCTTCGGGTAGCGCGAACGCCGGCAAGCGCGGCGGCTCCCCGAGCGGCGCACGAGGCGGCAAGAGCGGTGGCACGCGCGAGAAAGGAACCCGGCGCTAGCTGAATCACAGCATATTCCCTAGGTGGAGAGGGTATAATATAAGGGTTGCAATCAACGGCGTCGGCGCTTGAGCCGCCGACGCTTTTCCCCTGCGGAAGAAAGGCGGCAGCGCGCATGAAGATCTCAACGAAGGGCCTGTACGCGGTTCGCTTGATGCTGTATCTGGCGGAGCACGACGGCGGTGGCCCCGTGTCTCTGAAAGAGGTGTCCGAGTCGCTGGGCATCTCGAAGAAGTATCTGGAGCAGATCGTGTCGAACGTGGTCACGGCGAAGCTGGTGCGCTCGGTGCGCGGCGCCGCCGGCGGTTATCAACTGGCGAAGCCGGCCAGCGTGATCACCGTGCTCGATGTGCTGCGGGTCACCGAGGGTTCGCTTGCGCCGGCGTCGTGCTTGGAGGATGACACCTTCGACTGCAATATGCCGGTTCCCTGCATGGAGCTGGGCGTATGGCGCGGGCTGTACAAGGTGATCAACGAGTATCTGGGCGGCATCACGCTGCAGAGCATCATCGACGAGCATTCAGCGGTTGCGGCGGACAGCTATTCGATCTAACGGAAGGGCGTGAGCGTTCAAGCTTGCGCCCTTTTCGCTATTCATGAGGAAAACGAGATAACCCACCAAACCACCGGGATTACGGGATAATTTTTCGAAATAGATATTGACATTGCCTAGAGACATAGTAGGATAACAGGCATGAAAACGGCGTTCCGCACGTGGCAATCAACGGCGGACAAGCGAGAGAGGAACATCATGGCCATCTACAAGAGCGTGTCCGAGTTGATCGGCGGCACTCCGCTGGTGGAGCTGTCCAACTACGAGAAGAATCACAACCTTGAGGCCACCATCGTGGGCAAGGTGGAGCTGTTCAACCCGGCAGGGTCGGTGAAGGACCGTATCGCGAAGGCGATGCTCGACCAGGCCGAGGCCGAGGGCAAGCTGGATGCCGACACCGTCATCATCGAGCCGACCTCCGGCAACACCGGCATCGGCCTGTGCTCGCTGGCCGCCGCTCGCGGCAACCGCATCATCATCACCATGCCGGAAACCATGTCGGTCGAGCGTCGCAACCTTATGAAGGCCTACGGCGCCGAGCTGGTGCTCACCGACGGCAGCAAGGGCATGAAGGGCGCCATCGCCCGCGCGTCCGAGCTGGCCGAGGAGATCCCGAACTCGTTCATCCCCAGCCAGTTCACGAACCCGGCGAACCCCGCCGTCCATGAGCGCACCACCGGCCCCGAGATTTGGGCGGATACCGATGGCAAGGTGGACATCCTGGTCTCCGGCGTGGGCACTGGCGGCACGCTTTCCGGCACGGGCAAGTACCTGAAGTCGCAGAACCCCGACATCAAGGTGGTCGCCGTGGAGCCCGCCGGCTCCCCGGTGCTGAGCGAGGGCCATGGCGGCGCGCACAAGATCCAGGGTATCGGCGCGGGCTTCGTGCCCGACACGCTGGACCAGTCGGTTTATGACGAGGTGCTGCCCATCACCGACGAGGAGGCGTTCCGGGCCGGCCGCGAGCTGGCGGGCAAGGACGGCCTGCTGGTGGGCATCTCCTCCGGCGCCGCGGTTGCCGCCGCAACGAAGCTGGCGCAGCGCCCCGAGAACAAGGGCAAGCTGATCGTGGCGGTGCTCCCCGACACCGGCGAGCGTTACCTGTCCACGGCAATGTTCAACTTCTAGGAATCGCAAAACGCCTGCTTTGCGGTGAAAGCTGCAGGTTGGCGAATAAGAAAGAACTCGGCGAAGGCGCCCCGCTCCAAGCAGGAGCGGGGCGCCTTGTGCGATAGGTAGGCCATGCCGGATAATACGGGGCTTCGATTCCTGATGATTCGCCCATCGGTTGCGGTATCGGCGCAATTTCGGTGCAATAGGGCGAATGGGAGAACTCGGAGGAAATACCCCATTTCAAGCAGGAACGGGGCGCTTCGCGTGCAAGATGGGCTTTTGCGGTCGGCGCGAGATACGACCCCGTTACAATTTGCTTGCCGATCGCCGCGCACGCGCGACCTTGGGTACAATAAAGGAAACGTTGGGGGTGGGGGAACCCGCTCAACGCGATACGGGTGGGAGATTCCGCCTGGTGCGATTGGGGCGGAGATATCCGTCTCGCATGAAAGGTTATCGGGGAAAGGGGCGCATCATGAGCGCGAGCAAGCATGACTGGGGATTGATCGTTGCAGGTATCGCCTTGGCGGCGGCCGGCTTCTTCTGCATGGTGGCACCGGGGCTGACCATCGTGACCATCGCGGCCGTGGTGGGCGCGTTCTTCCTGGTGGCGGGCGTGTTCGACATCATCAGCTACATCAGGCTGCGTAACATCCTGCCGCGCAGCGGTTGGGAGCTTGCCTATGCCATCATCGATGTGCTGCTGGGTCTGATCTTCCTGCTGCACCCGATCGCGTTCTCCGCGGTGGTGCCTTGGCTAGTGGGCGTGTGCTTCGTGGCGTTCGGTGTGTTCGAGGTGGTCGCTTCGGTGAAGGCGCACGGCTGGGGCGTGCCGATGTGGGGATGGGCGCTGTTCAGCGGCGTGCTGAACGTGCTGTGCGGCGTCGCGTTCTTCGTCATGCCCCAGATGCTCAGCGTGTTCCTGGCCATCATCTTGCTGGTGCGCGCTGCAACCCTGATGGTGTACGGTTGGAACGCGGGCCGTTATATCACGATGTAGCGTGTGCGCTGCGTCGGGTTTCGGCCGGCGCTGTGCGCGCGTGATAAAATCGCAACGGAAAAATGGGCCTCGGGCACGTGCCCGAGGCTTTCTTGTCGGCGGGCATCGCGCGGTTGCGCGGCGTCGTGTCGGACGAAGTGGCGGATGGAGCTGCGGATGAGGCGGCGGCAGAAGCTGCGAACGAGGCGGCGAGCGAAAGGGCTTGAGATGGCGAACGAGCAGGTGGACGGCCAGATGGACGATAGGGCGAACAACCAGGCGAACGAGCAGGTCATCGAGCAGCAGTCCCTGTTGAGCGGGGAGGCGCTGGCGGAGGCGACCGGCGATCCGGCGGCGCGCATCGAGGCGCTGCGCCGTGAGATCGAGCACAACAGCTACTTGTATTACGCCAAGGACGCGCCCGCCATCAGCGACGCCGCGTTCGACTCCCTGATGCACGAGCTGCGCGCGCTCGAAGCGGCGCACCCCGAGCTCATCGACCCATCCAGCCCCACGCAGCGCGTGGGCGGTTACGTGGGCGAGCAGTTCGCTCCCATCCAGCACGAGCGACGCATGTACTCGCTTGACGACGCCATGGGCGCCGAGGAGCTCGACGAATGGCTGGCGCGCGTCAAGGAATTTTTCGGCACCATCCCCGAACTGGTGTGCGAGCTGAAGATCGACGGCTCGTCGGTGGCGTTCACCTACGAGGGCGGCCGCCTTATCCGTGCGGCCACGCGCGGCGACGGCACCACGGGCGAGGACATCACAGTGAACGTGCGCACGGTGAAGGACGTGCCGCTGCGCCTGCGCGACGGTGCCCTGGCTGGGATTCGCGACACCGACGTCTCCATCGAGCTGCGCGGCGAATGCTACATGCCCAAGACCAGCTTCGAGTCGCTCAACGCCGCCGCTGAGGCCAACGGCAAGCAGCCGTTCGCCAACCCGCGCAATGCCGCTGCGGGCAGCCTTCGCCAGAAGGACCCGCAAATCACGGCGCATCGCGACCTTTCCACGTTCGTGTACGCCGTGGGCGACGAGCGCAAGCTGGTTGCGGAAACGCAGTGGGACCTGCTCAAATGGCTGGGCGAAGCCGGATTCCACGTGAACCCCGATATCGCGCTGGTAAGCAGCGCGGAGGAGGTGCACGAGTTCTGCCGCAAAAGCCTGGAGCGCCGCGATGCGCTGCCCTACGACATCGACGGCGTGGTGGTGAAGGTGAACTCGTTCGCGCAGCAGGAGGCCATGGGCTACACGGCCCGCGCGCCGCGCTGGGCCATCGCGTTCAAGTTCCCGCCCGAGGAGAAGACCACGCTTTTGCGTGACATCACCGTGCAAGTGGGGCGCACGGGCAAGCTGACGCCGGTGGCGGAGATGGACCCGGTGCTGGTGGCGGGCTCGACCGTGGCCCGTGCCACGCTGCACAACGAGGACGAGGTGCTGCGCAAGGATGTGCGCGTGGGCGACACGGTCATCGTGCGCAAGGCCGGCGACGTGATCCCCGAGGTGCTGGGCCCCGTGCTCAGCCTGCGCCCGGCAGACGCGCAGCCCTGGAGCATGCCCAAGGAGTGCCCGAGCTGCGGAAGCCCCGTGGTCCGCGAGGACGGCGAGGCGGATTACCGCTGCATCTCCATCGATTGCCCTGCTCAGGCGCTTGAGCGCCTGCTGCATTGGGCCAGCCGCGGCGCCATGGACATCGACGGCATGGGCGAGGAGATCGTGCGCCGCCTGGTGGAATCCGGCCGCGTGAGCGACGTGGCGGACTACTACACGCTCGACGAGGTGGAGCTGGCGCAGCTGCAAACGGGCCGCACGAACAAAGAGGGTGAGCCCATCTGCCTGGGGCAGACCATCGCGAAGAAGCTGGTGGCGGCCATCGACGAGTCGCGCACGCGCCCGTTCGCCCGCCCGCTGTTCGGACTGGGTATGCGCCACGTGGGCAAAACCATGGCCGAAACGCTGGCGCGCGCGTTCCCGAGCATGGACGCGCTGATGGCGGCCACCGAGGAGCAGCTGGCGGCGGTGGACGGCGTGGGCCCGAAGATCGCGCATTCCACGTACCTGTTCCTGCGCACGCCCGACAACGTGCAGGTCATCGAGCGCCTGGCGAAGCACGGCGTTCGCCTGGCCGACGACGTGGAGGCGGAAGCCGCCGATGCGCTGCCGCAGACGCTCGAGGGGTTGACGTTCGTTCTGACCGGCAGCCTGACGCAAAGCGGCATGAAGCGCGACGAGGCCGGTGCGGCCCTGAAGGCGCGCGGTGCGAAGGTGTCGGGCAGCGTGTCGAAGAAGACGAGCTTCGTGGTGGCCGGCGAAGCGGCGGGCAGCAAGTACGACAAGGCCGTGGCGCTGGGCGTTCCCGTGCTGGACGAGGCCGCGCTGCTGCGCATCATCGAGACGGGCGAAGTGCCGACGGCGGATGGGGAATAGCGCGACTGCGTTGTCTGGGGCATTTCTCCGGGTGTTGCGCCCGCGCAAACCTACCAGATGCCGGTGTTTCGGGGCCGTTCGCATGAAGGAGTTACGAATTTGGGATTCGTAACATCGAATCGACCGGCGCGCCTGCTATAGTGTGTTACGGATTGATATCTCGTAACACCAGGCAGGCGCGCAATGAAATCGCAGACGTCGCGCGCCTTCGCCTGGTCGATGAAAGGATTTCTTGATGAAGAGCTTCTCCAGGCGTACGTTTTTGCAGGTGGCGGGCGTAAGTGCCGCTGCAGTGGGCTTCGGCGGCGTGCTGAGCGCCTGCGCCGGCGGCTCCAATGCGGGTTCCGGCTCCGCCGCTAGCGGGGAGCACGCCTCTCAGGTTACCGTTTCCATGCCGGTGAGCAGCGAGCCTGCTGCCGGTTTCGATCCCTTCGTCTCCTGGGGCTGCGGCGAGCATGTGCACGAGCCGCTCATCCAGTCCACGCTTCTGACCACGAAGGCCGACATGGGCTTCGAGAACGACCTGGCAACGGCTTACTCGTGCGGCGACGACGGTCTGACCTGGACGTTCGCCATTCGCACCGATGCCAAGTTCACCAACGGCAAGCCGGTTACCGCTCATGACGTGGCCTACACCATCAACGGCGTGGCGAACAACGAGGCCAGCGAGTGCGACCTGACCATGGTCGACGAGGCCGTCGCCATCGACGACGAGACCTGCGAGATCCACTTGAACAAGCCGTTCAATGCGCTGCTGTACACGCTGGCGGTTATCGGCATCGTGCCTGATGGCGGCCATGATGCCGACTACGGCAGCAACCCGGTGGGCAGCGGCCGCTACATGCTCGAGCAGTGGGACCGCGGCCAGCAGGTCATCCTGAAGGCCAACCCCGACTATTACGGCGAGGCGCCGAAGATCGAGCGCGTCGTGGTGGTGTTCATGGAGGAGGACGCCAGCTTGGCGGCCGCTCGTTCCGGCCAGGTGGACGTTGCGTTCACGTCGGCCACCTTCGCCAACCAGCAGCCGAAGGGCTACGACCTGCTGAACTGCGCTTCCGTCGACTCGCGCGGCATCTCGTTGCCCACCATCGCGCCGGGCGCCACCAAGAAGCAGACGGGCGAGGAGTACCCTGCCGGCAATGCGGTCACGCAGGACCTGGCGCTGCGCCGCGCCATCAACTATGGCGTGAAGCGCCAGACGCTCATCGACAACGTGCTGAACGGCTACGGCCAGATCGCTTATAGCGTGGGCGACAACATGCCTTGGTCGACGGATGCCATGAAGTGCGAAGAGGACCTTGCACGCGCAAAGGCCCTGCTCGACGAGGCGGGCTGGGTGCCCGGCGCCGACGGCGTGCGCGCCAAGGACGGCGTGACGGCCGCGTTCGACCTGTACTATTCGTCCTCCGACTCGGTGCGCCAGGCCATCGCCATGGAGTTCGCCAACCAGATGAACGAGCTGGGTATCAAGGTGTCGCCGAAGGGCGCAAGCTGGGACGACATCTACCAGCATCAGTTCAGCGACCCGGTCGTGTGGGGTTGGGGTTCCAACAGCCCGATCGAGGTGTACAACCTGAACTACTCCACGGGCAACGGCAACTACTCCTGCTACGAGAACGCCGCGGTGGATGCGCACCTGAACGCTGCGCTGGCCGATCCCGTGGTCGCCGATTCGTATGACGAATGGAAGCTGGCCATGTGGGACGGCGAGAACGGCGTGGCGCCGCAGGGCGATGCCACGTGGGTGTGGTTCGCCAACGTCGACCACCTGTACTTCGTGGCCGAGGGCCTGAAGGTTGCCGAGCAGAAGCCGCATCCGCATGGTCACGGCTGGTCGATCGTGAACAACGTGGATAAGTGGAACTGGTAGCAACCGGCTGAACGCCGCAGGGGCGGGGCGCGTGAACGCACCTCCGTCCCCTGTTCACCGGTAGGGGCGGGGCTTGCCGTAGGGCTTGCCCCGCTTTTGCGGTTCTAGCGGCTTGGATTCGGGTGGCGCGCTCGCCTGCCTGAAGGCGGGCGGGTGTAGGCCCTTTTGGCGATTGAAGGGGTTTTTGGGCTCGGGGGCCGAAGGGCTTCCGGGCGAGGTTTCGAGATTTGGGACATTAGTAGGTATGACGAAGTATCTTGCTCGACATATCGTGCGGTTCGCGCTGCTCATGTTGGCGGTGGGGCTGGTGGTGTTCGCGCTGGTGAGCGCCTCGCCCATCGACCCTGTTCAGGCCAACGTGGGGCAGGCCGCATACGTGAACATGTCGGAGGCCAAGCGCGTGCAGCTGGCCAGCTACTGGGGCGGCGATGTGCCGTTTTGGGAGCGGTTCGCCAACTGGGCGGGCGCGCTTTTGCACGGCGACATGGGAACGTCGCTCAGGTTCAACGCGCCCGTGTCCGAGGTGATCGCGCACCGCGCGGCAAACTCGCTGGCTCTCATGGGCATCGCGTGGCTGGTCAGCGGCGTGCTGGGCTTCGCGCTGGGCGTCGTCGCCGGCGCGCGCCGCGGTGGGGCGGTCGATCGCGTGGTGCGCGGCTATTGCTTTCTGCTGGCGTCCACGCCCACGTTTTGGCTGGGTTTGCTCATCCTGATGATCTTCGCCGTGCAGTTGGGGTGGTTCCCCATCGGGTTCTCCGTGCCCATCGGCGTGTCGGCGGCCGACGTGACGCTGGCCGACGCGGCGCACCATCTGGTGCTTCCCGCGCTCACGCTTTCGGTGACGGGCGTGGCCAACATCGCGCTGCACACGCGCGAGAAGGTGGTCGACGTGCTTGAAAGCGATTACGTGCGCTTTGCGCGCGCCCGCGGCGAATCCGATTTGAGCGTGGTTTTGCACCATTGCCTGCGCAACGTGGCGCTGCCGGCGGTCACGCTGCAGTGCGCGTTCATCTCCGAGATCTTCGGCGGCTCGGTGCTGGTCGAGCAGGTGTTCTCGTATCCGGGCCTGGGGCAGGCGGCCGTCACCGCCGGCCTGGGCGGCGATGTGGCGCTTCTGGCCGGAATCGCCCTGGTCAGCGCTGCGTTGGTGTTCGGCGGCAACCTGCTGGCGAACATCCTGTACGGCGTTTTGGACCCGCGCATGCGCGTGAGCGAGGGGAGGGCGTAATGGAAAACGTGCTCCATGCTCCCGCGCAGCGCAGGGGCGGAAACCGTACAGCCACGCTGGCCGCGTGCGTTTTGGCGGCTTTTGCGCTGTTGGCCGTGGTTGCGGCGGGTATCGCGCTGTACGGCCAGGCGACGGTCACCGATTTCACCGCGAAGAACCTGGCGCCTTCGCTTGAGCATCCCTTCGGCACCGACTGGATGGGCCGCGACATGCTGGCGCGCACGCTGGCCGGCCTTTCCACCAGCGTGTTGGTGGGCTTGCTGGCGGCTACCGTGTCGTCGGTGATTGCGCTGGTGCTCGGCTGCGCCGCCGCGCTCGGCGGCAAGCGCGTGGACGCCGTGGTCAGCTGGATGATCGATCTGATGATGGGCGTTCCGCACATCGTGCTGCTGGTGCTCATCTCATTCGCGCTGGGGAAGGGCTTTTGGGGCGTGACCATCGGCGTTGCCGTGACGCACTGGGCAAGCCTTGCCCGCGTGGTGCGCGCCGAGGTGCTGCAATGCCGCCAATCGAAGTTCGTGGAGGTTGCGCGCAAGCTGGGGCAAAGCCCGGCGCGCATCGCGCTTCGCCATATGGTGCCGTATGTGCTGCCGCAGTTCGTGGTGGGTTTGATCCTGCTGTTCCCGCATGCCATTTTGCATGAGGCGTCCATCACGTTTTTGGGCTTCGGCCTGCCGCCCGAGCAGCCGGCCATCGGCGTGATCCTGAGCGAATCGATGAGCTATCTGTCCACGGGCGCTTGGTGGCTGGCGGTGTTCCCCGGTCTGGCGCTCATGGCGACGGTGCTGTTGTTCGACGTGGCCGGGCAGAACCTGCGCAAGCTGGTTGACCCGCATACCGCGCAAAAGTAGGTAGGGAAGATGATGACGAAGACGAACGGCGGTGCACCCATGGAGACGTCATCGGCGGGCAAAGCCGCCGAGCTGGCGCACGAGCGCACCGCGCACGAGGGTGCGCAGCTGCACCATCATCATACGCATGCGGCCACGTCGAGCCACGGCGGCGGGCATCACTTGCTGCAGGTGGAGGACCTGAGCGTGGGCTTCCGCATGTACGACGAGGACGCGCCTTATTTCAAGGCGAAACAGCACGATGTGCAGGTGCTTCACGAGCTGAGCATCGCCGTTCACGCGGGCGAGATCGTGGCCGTGGTGGGCGCGTCGGGCTCGGGCAAGACGCTTCTTGCCGATGCGGTTTTGGGCTTGTTCGAGCCCAACGCCACGGTGACGGGGCGCATCTGGTTCGATGGCGAGCGCATGGATGCGGCGGGTTTGCGCGCCCTGCGCGGGCATGGGCTGTCGCTTGTGCCGCAAAGCGTGAGCCACCTGGACCCCATGATGCGCGTGGGCAAGCAGGTCGAGGGTTTTGCGAACGACCTGTCGAAGGCCGAGCGCAAAGCGCGCCGCGAGCAGCTGTTCGAGCGCTACGGGCTGGGGCCTGAGGTTGCGCGCCTGTACCCGCACGAGCTGTCGGGCGGCATGGCGCGTCGCGTGCTTTTGTGCTGCGCGCTCATGGATTCGCCGCGCGTGATCGTGGCCGATGAGCCCACGCCCGGCCTTGATCTTGACCTGGCGGTTCGCGCGCTCGACGACTTCCGCGCCTTCGCCAACGAGGGCAACGGCGTGCTGCTGATCACGCACGATATCGAGCTGGCGCTGCGCGTGGCCGACCGCGTGGCGGTGTTCAAGGACGGAACCGTGGTAGAGGAGACGGCGACGGCGAGCTTCGCCGATCCCGGCCTTTTGCGCCATCCGTTCACCCGCGAGCTATGGCATGCCCTCCCCGAGCACGATTTCGCCGTGGGCGAAGGTGCTGGCGGGAAGGCGCCGGAGCGCGAGGACGAGAAGGTGTCGGCGCCGGCGCTCGGGTGCGAGGATGGGAAAGAAGCGGAGCAAGTCCGCACGGGCGAGGATGAGAAGGAGCTGGCGCCAGAGTCCGAGCGTGAAGATGAGCACGAGCCGGCGCAGGCGCGCGAGGGTGCGGACGGTTTCGACGGGAAGGAAGGTGGCGCGTGCTAGAGGCCAGAGACATCACGTTCGGGTATCCCGGCGCAAAACCCCTGTACAGCGGGTTCAGCTTGCAGGTGGAACCTGGCGAGCGTGTGGCGCTGCAGGCGCCCTCGGGGTTCGGCAAAACCACGCTGTGCCGCGTGCTTGCCGGGTTTGAGCGCCCGCAATCCGGTCAGGTGCTGCTGGATGGGCAGCCGCTCCCGCGCCGCGGCGTGTGCCCGGTGCAGTTGATCCAGCAGCATCCCGAGCAGGCGGTGGACCCACGCCTGCGCATGCGCAAAACGCTGGCGGAGGCGGGCGAGGTGCCGCAGCAGCTGCTCGACGACCTGGGCATCCGCGATGAATGGCTGCAGCGTTTTCCTCACGAGCTGTCCGGCGGCGAGCTGCAGCGCTTCTGCATCGCCCGCGCGCTGGCCACGCGCCCGCGCTACCTGATCTGCGACGAGGTGTCCACCATGCTCGACGCGGTCACCCAAGCCCACATCTGGCACGTGCTGCTAGACTACGTCGCCCAAGAAAACGCCGGCATGTTGCTGGTGTCCCATACCCCTGCGCTCACCGCCCGCATCGCGACTCGAGAGGTCGCACTGGCGTAACGTAATCCTGGACGTTTCGCCCACCCGTTTGCCCACCCGTTTTCGAAATTGCCTGGTAAACCACCCTGCTTCGTGTCTGCTGGTCGCTTTGTCCCCAGCCTATCCTTCGTCATGTCCTCCGCAAGGATGCGCGAGGATCTTGCATGGTTTCACGAGGGAGAGGAAGGGCCATGAGCAAAACGGATGTCTCCGGAAACGCCCAAAAAGGGCGCAAGGGACTCATCGTCACGGTTGTCGCGATCGTCGTGATCGCGCTTGCGGGTGCGGGCTTTTGGGTATGGCATCAGCAGCCGAGCTTCTGCAATGCAATCTGTCACAAGCCGATGGACCGCTACGTGGAAACGTATGAATCCGGCAACTCGTCGATGCTGTCGGCGGTTCACGCGAAGCAGGGCAAAGTGTGCCTGGATTGCCATGAGGCGAAGCTCGACGACCAGGTCGCCGAGGCCACCGCGTGGGTATCCGGCGACTTCACCGACCCCGTTGCCGAGAATACGTTCCAATACAACGAGAGTTTCTGCCTGAACGAGTCGTGCCACAACATGACGCGCGACGAGCTCACCGAATCCACCAGCGATATGGCGTTCAACCCGCATGTGCAGCAGCATGGCGATATCGACTGCGGCGAATGCCATAAGGCGCATTCCGAGTCCGTGATGTACTGCACGCAGTGCCATGCCGAGGCCGAGGTGCCCGATGGCTGGATGTCGTACAGCGACTACATGAGCGCGAAGCAGAGCTAGGGGGAGCGGAATGACTACGAACGATATGACGCTTGACGCACGTCGCGGCATGAGCCGCCGCCAGTTCGTCGGCCTTGCGGGCCTTGGGTTGGCTACCATCGCGCTTGGCAACCTGACCGGCTGTTCGAAGGGCGCGACGCAGTACACCTACGATGTGGTGGTCGTGGGTTCCGGTGGTTCGGGAACCACATCGGCAGCCTTCGCCGCTAAAAACGGCGCGAAGACGGTGTGCATCGAGAAGCTCGGCTGGCAGGGCGGTTCCAGCTCGCTGGCGCTCGGTACGTTCTACGGCTCGGGCACGGTGCAGCAAAAGGAGCTCGGTATCGACGACACGCCGGATGACTACTACAACTATCTGCTCACGCGTAACGCCGACAAGGTCGACTTGGCTATGAATCGCTTCATGGCCGATCACTCCGGCGAGACGATCGACTGGCTGCGCGAGGACCTGAAGGTCCCGTTCAAGGACGAGATCAAGGGCAACGGCAAGGACAAGGTCAAGCGCGGCCACATGTGCAAGAACAACGCCGATGACGCGCTGAAGGCCGTCACCCAGTTCGCCAACGAGCAGGGCGTGGACTTCCATTTCGATACCGACGCCACCGCGCTCATCGTGGACGAGTCAACGGGCCGCGTTGTGGGCGTGCGTGCCGAGAAGGCGGGCAAGGAGGTCATCTACAACGCCAAGGCCGTTATCATCGCGTCGGGCGGTTTCTGCCGCAATCCCGAGATGATCGCGAAGTATTGCCCTGATTATGTTGGCGTTTACACGGAAGTGGGCGTTGGCCTTGACGGTTCCGGGCTGCAGATGGGGTTGGACATCGGCGCGGCTTACACGGGTCACGGCGGCACGAACGGCATTCTGGCGTGTCCGGTCGAGCCTGGTCAGTCCAAGTTGATCAGCGCCAAGGCGCTGTGGGTCGACTCGAAGGGCAAGCGTTTCGTGAATGAAGGCGGCCAGACTCACGACATCTATTATCAGGTGGCGCACTTCGATGACCAGCAGTTCTTCGCCGTGTACGACCAGGCAATGGTCGACGGCTTGACCGATAAGCTCAAGGAGAAGGTTGCTATGGGCCTTGAGCAGGGCATGTTCGCCAAGGGCGACACCGTCGAGGCCGCAGCGGCCCAGCTGGGCGTGGACGGCGCGGCGTGCGCCGAGACGCTGGCGGCGTACAACGAGATGGTCGCATCGGGCGCCGACACGCAGTTCAAGAAGGGTGCGGCGAACCTGGTGGCGCTGACGCAGGCGCCGTATTACCTGCTCAAGATGGGCGTGTGCACGCACGGTTCGTTCGGCGGCTTCGACATCAACACCGACTTCCAGGTGAAAAACGAGCAGGGCGAGGTCATCCCGCGCCTGTACTCCGCCGGCGAGGTGTGCTGCGGCACCTTCATCTACGACGATTACCCGGCGGGCGGCTGCGGTCTGAACTTCGCATACACGTCCGGCCGTTTTGCGGGCGCGAACGCGGCAAGGGAGGCGCTTGGCGCGTAAGACCGCCGCAGTGGGAGCACGCGGTCAGCGTGGCGGGGCCAGGTAGGTCATCGCATGGTTGCCACGTCGGCGGAATGCGGCGGTGATCGGCGAGCCGCTACGTCCTTGCAATCGTTTGCGCAGCATGGTTTCGGGCTGCGTGTCCGCGGCTGGAGAAGATGTCAAGCCGATAAGGCGTCGCGGCCCGTGCTTCGGGGTGCGACGCCTTTGCGTTTGTCGACGTGAAAAGGCTTGGGCGAGCTTGTCGTGCTTTCAGCTTGCGCTTTGCCCCGGCATCTCGTTTCCGCTGATTTTCGCAGGCTGCAGGAAGCGGTATACTGCCGAGGTTGGAGAAGGGAAGTCCGGGAGAGGGCTCAGTGGGAAGCGATTTAGAGAACATACGAGAAGTTCGCAAGGCCGATGCCGGCGGGCGGCGCGTCGTCGAAAGGGCGGCAGCGTGCGCGGCGCTGCGCCAGGCGTTCGACGGCTGCACACTTGCTTTTTTCGGCCTTGCGGTGGTTCGTATTTGGATTCAGTGCAACCTGTACGGCAATTACGTGCTGTCCGATGCCGGGCTGGTCAGCGTCGTCATCAATTTCGTGCGTATCGCGTTTACCGTTTTGCTGGTGGCGTTCGCCCTGCGCGGTTTGATGGGGCGTCGGTTCGCGAAGGCGCTCGAATGGTTCTCCGTTACGGCCATGACGCTGGGCAGCGTGCTGTTCTTCTTAAACGGAACGCTTGATTCCGACGCGGTCTTGTACGCGGCGTGCACGTGCGCGGGGCTGGGCATCGTGTGGGGCGGCGGTATGTGGATGGCGTTCTACCTGCGCTTACGTCCGCGAACAGCTTTGCTGTGCGCATTGGGGTCGCTGGCGTTGGGGTCGTTGGGCGGCTTCGTCATGGGTGCGTTGCCGCGTTCGACATGCTATCTGGTGGGCGTGTTCCTCCCTACCGTTTCATATGTGTGCTTCGGCCGGTCGATGCGCGTGGCCGATGAGCGCGGGTGGTCGCAGGCGCCAGGCGGCTTCTCGTCGTCGCGCGAGTGCCCCGCTTTCGCGATCGCCGAGAAGGCGTATGGTGCGGGGTCGCGCGTCGATTTCTTGCGGCTGTTGGCCGGATTGGCGTTGTTCATGCTGGTCATGGGCGTGTCGCGAGGTTTCCCGTTCGGCGAGTCCATCGCGTTGCCGCTGGGGATGCAACTGTTGCACCAAGGCGGCGTGATCGTGCTGTGCGCGGTGTGGGCCTGGGCTGCGCTGGGCCGTGGCCGTGCGGTTTCGTCGGCGACGCTGTGGCGTTTCGAGGTGGTTGCGGCATCGGCGGGCGTGGTGCTGATGGCCACGCTGGAATGGTGGGGTCTTGCCGGCGGTGCGGCGCTCGTGTCCATCGCCAACACCATGACGCTCGGCATTCTGTGGATCATCTGCTACGACGTCGCGCGCCATTCTCCGTGGAACCCGTACGCGGTGCTCGGCGTGTGCTGGGCGGTGTTTCTGCTCGCACGCGAAGTCGGGCGCTGGGGCATCTTGGTTTTCGCGCCGCAAAGCTCGTTGATGACGCTGCTGGCCGCGTTGATGGTGTGCGTGCTGTCCGTTTCCATCGCGGTGCTGCTTGGCGATAACGTTCCGCGCAGCCGAGCGTTGCTGGTGGGCTTTCCCGGTGAAGAAGCTGATGAAGGCGATGCGAGGCCTGCGAGCCGTGTTGCGGAGGGCGCGGTCGCTGGTCGCGCGGGCGTTGCCGTTGAGATTGCCGGCGGCGAAGGCGATGCCGTCGAGCTGCCGATTGCCGGGCGTCGCGAAGCGCAGACGGAAAGCGGTGCCGGGTCGGGTTTTGCGGGCGATGTTGCCGAATCGGGACCAGAGCCCGAGGCGGTCTTGCATGCGGCCGACGATGGGGGCATTGCACGGTTGATCGCGGGATTCGGGCTGACGCGCCGTGAGGCCGAAGTGGCGCTTATGCTCGCGGAGGGCAAAAGCAAGGCGGCGATTGCCGAGCTGCTGGTGCTTTCGGAGAACACCGTGCGCGGCTACGCGAAAAACGCCTACGCGAAGATGGACGTGCATAGCAAACGGGAACTTCAGCAAGCCGTTCGCGAAATGCGTTAGCGAGTTCCGTGTGCCTGACGCTTCGGGGACGTTTCGGGGACGTAGTACCAAGCGTCAGGGTTCGCGTCTGGCTTGCGCCTAGCGCGCCTTGCCTTGGGGTCGAATGCGGCAGGGCGCTTTGGGGCGTGGGGCTATCTATCCGGGGGTGTGGTGAGCGTGCCCGTGCAAGTTGCGATTCGAGCGTCGCGCTCTTGCGCGGTGCTCCTTGACGCTTAACCCCACTTCCTCGAAGTGCCCGGTATCGTATCGGGGGTTCGCACGCATCCATGGGCGATTCAGCGCGGGCTTATAATACTTCGTTCCGATATATCTCAGAATAACATCTCTGAATCCTGAGATAAAACACACGAGTAGATATACCTATGACCTGCGGAAACAGATTTAACTCAGAAAATATATCTTAAATAACTCAGAATTCTTGAGATAACTCAGAAATTCTGAGTTATCTCTGAGATGTATCGAGATATGATTTAGGCATTGGGAAGCAAGGAGATTGCCATGTCGAATATCTCGATGTCAGAATCGCTAACGGTTGAATTTAAGAGCGATCGCAAAACGATTAGCGAATCGGTTATCGTGGAAGAAATCGTTGCCCTTGCCAATACCGATGGTGGCGAGTTGTATATTGGCGTGGAGGATAATGGGGAAATAACCGGAGTTCAGCCCGCGCATCGGGATGTTATTCGTATTGCGGCATTGATTGCGGGGAGAACGGTGCCGCCGCTTTCGGTTAGGGCAGTGCTTCTTGATTACGAAATGCCGGTGCTAAGGTTGGAGGTTGCGCAATCGAAAAGCGTCGTTGCCACGTCGTCTGGAAAAGTGCTGCGCCGCCGGCTGAAGCCAAATGGCGAACCTGAGACCGTGCCCATGTTCCCCTATGAAATCACATCGAGGTTGACCGATTTGGGTCGACTGGACTTTTCGGCTCAACCTATTCCCGATGCAACAAGGGAGGATTTTGATGTCTTAGAGCGCGAGAGACTTCGTGCGATTATAGAAAAGTATAGCGGAGGGGATAAAACGCTCTTAGAACTGCCTGATGAAGAGCTCGAGCGAGCGCTGTCCCTAACGGCAAACGTGAGCGGCGAAAGCGTCCCTACGTTAACGGGCATGCTTCTTCTAGGAAAAACTGACTCTCTGAAAAGGTTTGTACCCACTCATGGTGCCAGTTTTCAGGTGTTACAAGGAACGGACGTGAAGGTGAATATAGCATCAAACGCCCCCCTTCTCAGCATCATAGAGCGGCTGTTCGACAATATTGAGCCTTGGAACCCTGTAACCGAAATAGCTATAGGCGTATATAGCGCGCCGGTTCCGCTATTCGATAAGCGTGCGATACGCGAGGCAATAGTAAACGCGTTTGGGCATAGGGATTATTCAGTCTTGGGAGAAGTAAGAATCCTGATTGATGATTCTGGGCTTACGATAACCAATCCTGGAGGTTTTATCGAAGGGATATCGGTGGATAATCTGCTGACCGCCGATCCCCGGGGTAGAAACCAATGTCTAATGGACGCGTTGAAGCGCGTGGGTTTGGCGGAGCGCACGGGAAGAGGTATTGACAGGATTTTTGAAGGTTCGCTGCAATACGGCCGCCCGGCTCCGGATTACTCCGATTCGAACACGACGCGTGTTTCGCTGTATCTTGCTAGGAGCAAGCCCGATCAGGTTTTTATCAGCTTGCTGGCGTCGGAGGCGAAAAAAACCGGGTTGTCATTGTCCCTTGAATCGCTACTCGTTCTCGATGCTGTTCGAAATGCTAGACGTTTAACCCTTGGCGAGATGCAATCTCAGATAGACATGCGTCAGGCTCGACTGCGACAAACGGTCGAGATGCTAGTGGAGGCGGGATTGCTGGAGACGTCTGGAACGGGTCGGAATCGTGTATATATGCTGAGTTCGCACGTGTACAGAAAAGCGGGGAAAGCGAAAGAGTACGTCCGGCAAGCCGAAATTGACAAGCTAAGGTACTCGGAACTCATTATGAAGCTTGTTGAGAGCCAGGGAAGAGTGACGACGGCTGATGTGAGCGATTTGCTTCATGTCGAGAAGCAAAAGGCGTATTACGAAATCAGCAAGTTGATACGACAAGGTGTGCTGAAAAAGGAAAAGAACGGTCCAGATGCATTTTATATAATGGGATAATCCTGATATGCATAGTTGGCAGATGACCTGCGGAAATAGGTATAACTCAGAAAATATGTCTTAACTAACTCAGGAATTGTGAGTTAACTCAGAATTCCTGAGTTAACTCTGAGGTATCTCGAGATACCGGTGAACGCGGGGTTGCCGTCTCTCCGGTTGCTGTCGGTTTCCGTTATCGCTTCATCGTCGTTTCGTTCGCAATCGGCCGAATTCTGACGCTTCGGGGACGCGGGGTTATTCGTCCGGGCTCGCGTCCGGCGTGCGCCATTGGTTCCGGACACTTAATGCTACGTCTCCGAAGTGTCATTCGTTGATGTGCGGGTATACTGGCGGCATGTTCTTCTCGAGTGGCTTGCGGCTTTGGGGCGTGCTGTGGTTTCGGTGCGAAAGGACTTGCTATGGCGCAAAGCGTTGGGTTTGAATCGGCTTCTTCCGGCTTGTGCGGTGGGGTGACCGAGCCACGTATACCGCCTGCGGTTGCGGATGCGCTCGCCGGGGCTTCTGATGCTGATGTTCGCGCGTTTCTCCTTGACGAGATGCAACGCGATGAGCGTATGGCGATGCGTTTCGCCGCTCGCTTCGGCAAGCAGGATTTTGCCGTGCGGAAGAAAATCCTTCGCTCCGAGTTAGCGGCGGTTCGCAAGGAGTATGCCCGCGGTGGCTTTATCGACTATCGCGATTCCTGGGGTTTTGAGGTCGATTATCAGGACGTGCTCGAGTCGTATCTCGAGCCGTCGGCGCAGCGCGGCGACGCCGATGCGCTGTTCGCCCTGTTGGATGTGGCGATCATGCATTTCCGGGGCGTTCATATCGATGATTCGAACGGGTTCGTCACCGGAACGATGGACATGCTGAACGCATACTATGAGCAGGCGTTTTCCGCTACGCCGGCGGATTGCGTGCCGGCGCGGATCCGCGACGTTTGCAAATTGGCGGACAAAATAGAAGGAGCTCAGCGCGAAGGCGACTTCGACGACCTGATCGCTCCCGAGTTGCGCTTCATCCCCGCGCGGCTTTTCGCCGGTAACTCGCAGTTCGCGGCGGAAATCGTTGGACTAGCCGACGAACGGATTGCCTGTCTGCGTCTTCGTGCGCAGCACGAGCGCGAGGAGTTGCGGAGGCGGTGGCCCGGCTTGGCGCAAAAGAATCCGGAAACGAAGACGACGTCCGATTACGAGGCGGCTCGCTGGGCGCTTGCGCGCATGGAGGCCATGGAGTCGTTGGGGGAGGGCGTTGCCGCGCTGCGTGAGTTCGCGCACCCGTTCTTCGACGACTCGAGCGTGCTCGTGGCTTTTGCGGACGCATGCTCGCGAGCCGGTGAGCCGTGCGTGGCCGTTGCGGATTTGGAGGCTGGGACGAACGATGGCCGGCTGGGTCCAGGCGGCATGAATCTGGTTCGCCTGTGCCTGCTCGATGCGTATGCCGAATGCGGTATGGACGCTGAACTGCGCGAACTGCTGCGCGCCATGCTGCAAGCCGAACAGCTCCCGTTTCGCGGGCCGTCGGCGGCTGAGCTGCTGGCGCGCTATAAAGCTACGGTCTCGGCGGAATCGTGGTCGCAGGCCCGCGAGGAGCTGTTTGCGGGAATGGCGAATCGCTATACGTTATGCGATTGCCTGCTGGCGGAGGGCATGCCGGAGCGCATCTATCAGATTGCGAAAGCCGAGGAACGTTTCGACGTTGAGCGTTATCAAGATGCGTTGCTGCAGATAGATGCGCCGTTTGTTCTTGCGTGGCACAAGCGTCGTGTTCTGAGGGATTTCGAGGAAGCGCATGACCGCAAGGGCTACCGCCGCAAGACGAAGGAGCTTGTGCGGCTGCTCGAGCTTCCCGGCGGCAAGGATGCGGCCCAAGAGGTCGCCGACGAGCTGCGCGCGAGATATCCGCGCAAGGTCGCCCTTCTCGACGAACTGGCGAAGGCGGGGCTGTAAGGCGCTTTTCGCGTTTGCTGCACAGTCGCTTGTTTAAATCAGCGAACAGGTGTACGATGTTTTTGCCGTGATGTTGCTGTGGGGCGGGCAACCCTTGTGGTAACTTGCGGTAGACACACCACAAGGGGAATACGAGAAGCGAAAGAACGGTATGGCAAAAAGCACGGTCAATTACGGTAACGACAGCATCCGCCAGTTGAAGGACGAGGAGCGCGTACGTCTTCGTCCGGCGGTCATTTTCGGCTCCGACGGCCTAGATGGCTGCGCTCATGCCGCGTTCGAGATCTTGTCGAACTCGGTCGACGAGGCGCGCCAGGGCTACGGCAACCTGATCACCCTCACTGCCTTCGCCGACGGCTCCATCCAGGTGGAGGACAACGGCCGCGGCTGCCCGCTGGATTGGAACCCCACCGAGAAGCGCTTCAACTGGGAGCTGGTGTTCTGCGAGCTGTACGCGGGCGGCAAATACGACAACAACCAGGGCGGCGACTACGACTTCTCGCTGGGCACCAACGGCTTGGGCTCGTGCGCTACGCAGTACGCTTCCGAATACATGGACGTCACCGTTTGGCGCGACGGCAACAAGTACCAGCTGCACTTCAAGAAGGGCAAGGTCGTCGGCGCCAAGAAGAAGGCGCTGCAGGTCGAGCCCACCGACGAGGCGCGCACCGGCACCACCATCAAATGGCGCCCTGACCTGGAGGTCTTCACCGCCATCGACATCCCCGACGACTGGTATCGCGAAACCATGCGCCGCCAGGCGGTGGTCAACGCCAACGTCACGTTCCGTCTGCGCATCGAGGGGGAGGAAGGCGTCTTCTCTGAAGAGGAGTTCTGCTACCCCAAGGGCATCGAGGACTACGTGATGGAGAAGGTGGGCCACGACTACCTGACCGAGCCCTTCTTCATCCAGGCCGATCGCCGTGGCCGCGACCGCGACGACCTGCCCGATTACAACGTGAAGATCACCGCGTGCCTGTGCTTCTCGCGCACGTTCCAGATGCAGGAGTACTACCACAACTCGTCGTGGCTGGAAAACGGCGGTTCGCCGGAGAAGGCCGCACGCAGCGCCCTGACCAGCGCAATCGATGCCTACATCAAGCAACAGGGCAAATACAACAAGAACGAGAGCGCCATCAAGTGGCAGGACGTGCAGGACTGCCTGGTGCTCGTGACCAACTGCTTCTCCACGCAGACGTCCTACGAAAACCAGACGAAGAAGGCCATCAATAACCGCTTCATCCAGCAGGCTATGACGGCGTTCTTCAAGGAGCGCCTGGGTACGTACCTGATCGAGAACAAAGAGTCCGCCGACAAGATCATGGAGCAGGTGCTCATCAACAAGCGCTCGCGTGAGAACGCGGAGAAGACGCGCCAGAGCATCAAGACCAACCTGCAGCAGAAGACCGACATGGCCAACCGCGTGCAGAAGTTCATCGACTGCCGCTCCAAGGACAAGGGCCGCCGCGAGGTCTACATCGTAGAGGGCGACTCGGCAGCAGGCGCTATTCGCACCTCGCGCGATGCCGAATTCCAGGGCGTCATGCCGGTGCGAGGTAAGATCCTCAACTGCCTGAAGGAGGACTACCCGCGCATCTTCAAGTCCGAGATCATCATGGACCTGTTGCGCGTGCTCGGCTGCGGCGTGGAGGTCAACGACCGCCGCATGAAGAACCTGGGCACCTTCGATCTGGACAACCTGAACTGGAGCAAGGTCATCATCTGCACCGACGCCGACGTCGACGGCTACCATATCCGCACGCTAATCCTGGCCATGCTCTATCGCCTGGTGCCCACGCTCATCCGCGAGGGATTCGTCTACATCGCCGAATCGCCGTTGTACGAGATCAACTGCAAGGAGAAGACCTACTTCGCCTACACCGATCTTGAGAAGAACAACATCCTGAAGGAAATCGACGGGCAAAAGTGCTCCATCAACCGCTCCAAGGGTCTTGGTGAGAACGATCCCGACATGATGTGGCTCACCACCATGAACCCCGAGACGCGCCGCCTGATCAAGGTGGAGCCCGAGGATGTCGAGCGTATGGAAATCATGTTCAACCTGCTGCTGGGCAACGACGACGAGGGCCGCAAGCGCCACATCGCCGAGCACGGTAGGGAATACCTCGACCAGCTTGACCTGCAATAAGGCACCTTTCGCAAGGCTGTTGAAGATCTAAACCGGCGGGCGCGCGCAAGACGGCGCCCGCCCATTCGCATCAAGGGGAGACCGTGGCAAGAAAGACCAAAGCACAACCGAAGAAAAAGCATGTGGACAACCCCAACGTGATCGGCCTGCACTCCGAGGTTTTGGAGCAGCCCATCACGCAAACCCTCGAAGTGAACTACATGCCCTACGCCATGAGCACCAACGTGTCCCGCGCGTTCCCGGAGATCGACGGGTTCAAGCCGTCGCACCGCAAGCTTCTGTACACCATGTACAAGATGGGCCTGCTCAACGGCGCGCGCCAAAAGAGCGCCAACATCGTCGGCCAGACCATGAAGCTCAACCCCCACGGCGATTCGGCCATCTACGAGACCATGGTGCGCCTTGCCACGGGCAACGAGGCCCTGCTCACGCCCTTCGTGGAATCCAAGGGCAACTTCGGCAAGTATTACTCCGGCGACCTGAGCTACGCCGCCTCGCGTTACACCGAGGCGAAGCTTTCCCCTATCTGCGCCGAGATCTTCAAGGACATCGACAAGGACCCGGTCGACTTTATGGACAGCTACGACGGCGCCATGAAGGAGCCGCGCCTGCTGCCCACCACGTTCCCCAATATCTTGGTGTCGGCGAACAAGGGCATCGGCGTTGCCATGGCCTCCGACATCTGCGGCTTCAACCTGAACGAAGTGTGCGAAGCCACCATGCACTTCCTTGAGGACCCGGACTGCGACCTGCAGAAATACATGCCTGCGCCCGACTTCTCCACCGGCGGCGAGATCATCTACCGCCGCGAGGAGATGGATCGCATCTACAACACGGGCCTGGGCAGCTTCCAGATCCGCTCGCGCTGGCGCTACCTGCCCGACGAGCGCATCATCGAGGTGTACGAGATCCCCTACACCACGAAAACCGACATCATCATCGAGCGCATCGTCAAGCTGGCGAAAGAAGGCAAGGTGCGCGAGATCGCCGACATCCGCGACGAGACCGACCTTTCGGGCCTGCGCATCGCCATCGACCTGAAGCGAGGCGTGGACCCCGAGCTGCTGATGGCGAAGCTGTTCCGTTCCACCACGCTGCAGGATTCGTTCTCCTGCAACTTCAACGTGCTGGTGGACGGGTACCCGCGCGTTATGGGCGTGCGCCAGATTCTGCAGGAGTGGGTTGCGTGGCGCGTGGATTCCACGCGACGCCGCATGAGCTTCGACCTGGGGAAGAAAAGCGACCGGCTGCACCTGCTGCATGGTCTTGAGGCCATTTTGCTGGACATCGACAAGGCCATCGCCATCATCCGCAACACCAAGCTGGAGGCCGAGGTCGTGCCGAACCTGATGAAGGGCTTCGGCATCGACGAGGTGCAGGCTGAGTTCGTGGCGGAGCTGAAGCTGCGCAACATCAACGAGGAGTACATCCTCAACCGCACGAAGGACATCGCGAAGCTGGAAGGCGATATCGCCGAGCTGAAGGAGGTCCTGGCCAGCGAGCAGAAGATCAAGCAGGTCATCAGCGACGAGCTGGCCGCGGTGAACAAGAAGCACGTCACGCCGCGCAAAACCGGCCTGGTTGAGCCGGGCGACATCGTGGAGGTCAGCCTGGAGCCCGAGGTGGAGGAATACCCCGTTACCATGATGCTCTCGCGCGACGGCTATCTGAAGAAGATGACCGAGCGTGTGTTGCGCAAGGCTACCACGCTGAAGTACAAGGACGGCGACGAGCCCTTCATCGAGTTCCCGTCGTCGAACACCCACGAGCTGCTGGTGTTCACCGACCAGCGCCAGGTGTACAAGTGCAAGGTGGCGCAGTTCGAGGACACCAAGTCGGCGCAGCTGGGCTCATACCTGCCCACCGACCTGGGGATGGACCCCGACGAGAGCGTGACCTGGGTGATCGATCCCGAGGACTACAAGGCCGATGTGCTGTTCGTGTTCGAGAACGGCCGCGTGGCGCGCGTGGCCTTGGCGGGTTACGTCACGAAGACCAATCGCAAGCGCCTGAAGAACGCCATCTACGGCGGTAGCAAGCTATTGTTCGCAACTGTGCTGAAAGAGGACCGCGACCTGGCCCTGGTGTCAAGCGATCAGCGCTTGATCAACTTCAACACGTCGCTGCTGAAAACCAAGACCACCAACAGCACGCAGGGCGTCCAGGCGTTCACCGCGAAGAACGGCCGCATCGTGACCATGGTGGGCACGGCCGAGGAGTTCCTGGGCGGCACCGCCAGCGTGGAGAAGTTCCGCGCGGCAAGCCTGCCCTCCTCCGGCTCGCCTATGAAGGAAACGGACATGAAGAGCCTGTTCGACTTGGAAGAGTAACAACCGGCGAAGCGGGGCGAACGCGCAGCGCGCTCGGCGTGCTGGGCGTGCTGGGTGCGGTGCGCGGCCAACACAAAGGGTGTGCCGAGTGCGCGAGATGCATTGGGCGTCGGGTGTGCCGTGCGGGCTAGGCGAGAAGGGTGCGTTCGTCCTGGTAGGTCAGCGGAAAGCAGTTTGGAGAAACATGGCGTCGCAGGATTACGAGATACGATTGTTCGACAAGCGAATCGCCTCGTTCGTGTTCGAGACGAACTGTTTTGGCGAGTCTTGCGCCGTCGGCTTGCGCGTAGAGCCGGGGGCGGAGCGTCTGCTGCCTATGAACCTGGTGGGCTGCTCGAACGATGTCGAGTTGCGGCGATTCCTGGATTCGCGCAGAATCCCGAAGAATCGCGCGTACGTTGAGCGCATCCTTGCGCCGTTCGGGTTGCAGGCTTCCGACACGAAAGGAATCATCGATGTGACGAAGGGCATGTCGATCAATGATTCCTATTGCATTGTTCCCGCAGGTGAACGGCCTTGCTTCGCCGAGTATAACCTGTTTTCCAACAGCTTCGATACGGTACTTTCCATCATTGCGTACACGGGACGCATTCCTTCAAGCCAGGTGGGTTCCGGTATTCCCAGCGAGTTGTCGCCGTCGGGGTCGTTTCCGAAGACGTGGCGCGTTGCGAACGGGCAGCGCGTGCTTTATAAGGCGGCGCACGCCGATGGCTTGGGGCTTGAACCTGTGTCCGAGTACTTGGCAAGCCAGGTTGCCGCTGCCATGGGATTGCCGCGTGTTGCGTATGACCTGGACGTTTGGCAAGGGCGCCTATGTTCGACGTGTGTTTTGATGAACGATGCGGAAACGTCGTTCGTGCCGTTCGCCTATATGCTTGATCGCGATGCGAAAGACGGGATGAACCTGGAGCGCGCGTTGGCATTCTTCGATGAACTTGGCGAAGAGGCTGCGCAGCGGTTCCGGTCCATGTTAGTGTTCGACGCGGTGATTATGAACCCTGATCGCCACATGGGCAATTATGGCGTGTTTCGCGACAATCGCACTGGACGTGTGCTGGGTTTTGCGCCCGTTTTTGATAACAACTTAGCGTTGTTGCCGCAGTACGGCGCGGAAGCGCTTTCTAGGGAGCTGCTGCGTGAACGCTTTGTTGTCACACCCGGTGCATTTGGCCCGACGGCTTATCAGCAGGCTCGTGCGGCTTTGGGTCCGCAGCAGCGAGCGCAGCTTGAGCGTTTGCATGATTTCGCGTTCGACAATGCCGCGTTGGCGCGCGTGGGGCGGCAGGTGGATGGTTTTGTGTTTTCGGAGCAGCGTTTGCTTACGCTCGGGCGTGCTGTTCGGGAAAACGCCGCCGTCCTGTTGAAGGGCTGATGGTAAAAAATCTGCATTTCGTAGGATTTCCGGCTTTAGAAATTCCGCATTTCGTCGGAAAGACGGCTGTGAAAAACCTGCATTTCGTAGATGTGCTGCAGAATCACGCGAGGGAAGCAATGATTCTGCAGTGATAAAATCCAGCGTTGACCTGGGATGTTGCATTGCTGGGCGGCCGGCATGGTCAGCGTTGTCGGCGTGATGGGATGGCTCGGGGTTAAGGCTTGAGAGAAGGTGGCGGTATGAAGGTGCTGCATGTTTCCGATTTGCATATCGGGAAGCGCGTTAACGGCATGTCGATGCTGGACGATCAGCGCTATATTCTGCGGCAGATATTGGATATTGCGGAGAAGCACCAGGTCAGCGTGCTGCTGATTGCCGGCGATATCTACGACAAGGCATCGCCTAGCGCCGAGGCGGTCACCGTGTTCGACGCGTTTTTGACCGATGCGGTGGCGGCGGGTTTGCGTGTGCTGGCCATTCCCGGCAACCACGATTCCGCCGAGCGCATCGCGTACGCGCAGGGGCTGCTGGAGAAGCAGGGCGTTTGCCTGCCTCCGGTGTATGCGGGTACGGTCGAGCGGGTTGAGCTTGAGGATGAGCACGGGCCGGTGGAGTTCTGGCTGCTGCCTTTTTTGAAGCCCGGCGATGTGCGCAGGTTCTTCCCCGATGAGGAAATCGGCGATGACTATTCGGCCGCGTTGCGTGCGGTGTTGGGTGCATGCGATATCGATCAGGGCAAACGCAACGTTGTGCTGTCGCACCAGCTAGTGACAGCGTACGGCACGGCGCCCGATCGCGCCGACGACGAGATCAAGCTGGGCGGCATGGACAACGTGGACGTGTCGGTATACGGCGCGTTCGACTACGTGGCGCTCGGGCATGTGCACCGCCCGCAGCGCGTGGGGCGCGACACCGTGCGTTATTCGGGGTCGCCGCTGAAGTATTCGTTTAGCGAAGCGCGGTATGGCAAGAGCGTGGCGTTGGTTGAGCTGGGGGAGAAGAAACCGGGCGACGACGTGGGCGAATGCGTGTCGTTCGAGTTGATTCCGCTCGTGCCGCTGCATGACGTGCGCGAGGTGCGCGGCACGCTGGCCGATGTGCTGGCGATGGGTGCGGCAGCGGGCGGTTCGCTGGCGGGTGCCGGGGTGCTCGTTGGCGGCATTGGCGACGAAGCGGCGCAGGCCGATGGCGTTGGCGACGCGGCTGCGTTGGCCGATAGCGGCGGTGATGCGGCTGCGCAGGATGGCGAAGCGAATTCTCCGGCAGCCGCGGTGCGCGATGCCTCGCAGGACTATCTGCACATCACGCTCTCCGACGAGCATCCGCAGCTGGATGCCATGGCGAAGATCCACGAGGTGTTCCCTAACGCCATGATGCTGGACTATGACAACGTGACGGTGCTGATCGATCGCCCGCAAACCCCGCTTACGGCCGACCCCGACAGCATGGACACGTTGGAGCTGTTCGGCGCCTTCTATGAAAGCCAGGTGGGCAATCCCCTGGATGATGAGCAGCAAGATTTCGCGCGCAATCTGATCGCGAAGGTTGAGGATTCGGCCGCAAAAGGCCCCGATGGGCAGGAAGAAGGTGCGAAATGAAGCCGCTGAAGCTGACCATGTCCGCATTCGGGGCGTATTCCGGCGAGACGGAAATCGACTTTCGAACGCTTGGACGCTCGGGCGTGTACCTGGTGTGCGGCGACACGGGCGCGGGCAAAACCATGATCTTCGACGCCATCTGCTTCGCGCTGTTCGGCGAGGCAAGCGGCGACAGCCGAAACGGCGCCCGGTCTTCCGCAAGTTTGCGCAGCGATTTCGCCGATCCCGCGAGCAAAACGTTCGTTGAACTGGACTTCTCCTACCGCGGACAAACCTATCGCGTGAAGCGAAATCCCGATTACGAGCGCGCGAAGAAGCGCGGCGAAGGCACCACGAAGGAGCCCGCGAACGCTGAGATCGAGCTGCCCGATGGGCGTTGCATCAGCGGCGTGCGCAAGGTGAACATGCAGGTGGAAGAGCTGCTGGGCATCGACGCGAACCAGTTCAAGCAGATCGTCATGCTGGCGCAGGGCGAGTTCCGCAAGCTGCTCACGGCCGACACGGCAACGCGCGAGGGCATTTTCCGCAAGCTGTTCGCCACGCAAAAGTACGAGATGCTGCAAGATCGCCTGGGCGAGGAGTGCCGCAAGCTCGAGCGCGAGAACGAGAAGCTGAAAAGCGAGGTTTTGCGGTGCGCGCAAACCGTCCGTTTTGCGGCAGAGGATGCGCGCAAGGAGGAGCTTGACGAGCGCCGTCGCAGCGGGGCGCCCATGGGCGCGTGGCTGGTCGAGCTGCTTGAGGGGCTTTTGACGTGCGATAAGGCGGAGTCTGCGCAGCTGGGCGAGCAGGTGGAGGCGTTGCGTCGCAAATGGGCGGACGCTAACGCGCTGGTGAAGCAGGTGGAGAACCGTCCGCGTTACGAGCAGGAACGCGCGGCGCTTGCCGAAGAGGTCGCTCAGCACGAGGGGCGGACGGAAGGTTTGCAGGCGGCGCTGCAACAGGAATGCGCGCACGATGCCGAGCGCCTGGAGGCAACCGAGCGCGCGGCGGTTATCGAGGGGACGTTTGCGAAATATCAGGCACTGCAGCGTGCTGATCAGGGGCTTTCGGCTGCGAAGGAAGCGTTGTCGCGTGCTGAGCGGGCTTCCAAGGCTGCTCAGGCAGCTGCCGGCAAGGCGGAAGAGCAGCGGGCGCAGGCGGCGCAGGCCGTGGAGAAACTTGCGGGCTCGGACGTTCGCCAGGCGCAGGCGCAGGCGGCGTTCGATGCGGCGCAGCTGCGCGTGAATGCCGCGGGCGAGGCGCTTGCGGGCGCAAAAGACCTTGCTGCCAAGCTTGCGGCGGCGCAAAAGGCCCGAAAGCAGGTGCAAACCTTGCTGGAGCAGGAAGAGTCGCTGGTTGCGGCCGAACGCAAAGCGCAGGATACGGTTGCGCAGGCGAAGGCGGCAAGCGAGTCGTTCGCCGGTGCTGACGTTGCGCTGAGCGAAGCGGGCGCCGCGCTCGATCGCGCGTTGCGTGCGGAGCAGGATGCTTCCCGCGCGGTGCAGCGTCGCGGCGAATTGCAGCAGGCGGCTCAGGCTGCGGCCGAGCCGCACCTTCGTGCCGTCGAGCGGCTCAAAGCTGCGGAAGTCGTTCATGATAAGGACTTGGCGCAGGTGCAGAAGCTGCAAAAGGCCCAGCGTGCGGGTCGTGCGGGTCTGCTTGCGGCAGATTTGCAGGATGGTTTGCCCTGTCCGGTGTGCGGTTCGGTGCATCATCCCATGCCGGCGCAGGCGGCGGGCAGCATCCCGAGCGATGATCAGATCGACAAAGCAGCGGCCGTCGAGGCTGCGTCCAAAAAGGCGGTCGATCAGGCGGCGCGCGAAGCCGAGGGCGCAAAGGCCCGCTGCGAAGCTGCACGGTTGGCGCTCGGTGAGTTTGACAAGGAGCACGGCGGCGAGCAGAACATCGCGCAAGTTCTTGAGCAGGCGCGCAATGGCGTTGCGGCCGCAAAGCGCACGAAAGCCGATGCGCAGCTGCGTTGCGACGAGGCGGCGCACGCTGCGAAGGCGCTTGCCGACGCTGAGGCGGCGCATGAGCGTTCTACAACGGCGTTGTTGCAGGTCAAGGACGCTCGCCAGGCTGCGGAGCGCGATTACGCGTCGCTCGAAGCCGAAGCGCGCGCTCTTAAAGAGCGCCTGGCGGTCGTTTCCGTGGACGAAGCCCAGCGTGCGTTCGAGAACGCGCAGCATGATGCAGGTGTTGCGCAAACCGAGCTGAACAATGCCGAACGCGCGGTCTCCGCGTTCGCCGCCGCTCAACGCGACCAGCAGGCTGCGGAAGAAGCCGCGAAACAGGCGGCTGAGCAGGCGCGCAAGGCCGGGGAGGCGCTGCAAAGCCAAACGCAGGCGCAACAGCTTGCCGAGCAGGAGGCGAAGCATCTGCGCGCCGACCTGGACTTCCCCTCGCTCGAGGCGGCTCAAACCGAGGCCGCGCGGCTGCGTCAGCGGGCGGATGGCCTGAAGCGCAGGCGTGATGCGGCCCAGCAGGCGGTCGAGCAAAATGCGCAGCAACTTGCAACCAAACGCGAGCTGCTGGCCGCGAAGGACAAGCAGCTGGCCGAGCTGCCTGCCGGCGACGCTGCCGCAGCGGCAAAGGAACGCAGCGACTACGAGGAGCAGGGCAAACTGGCCAACGAGCACCTTGGCGCCGTGAACCTGCGCGTTTCCGCGAACGGGGAGTGCCTTGAGCAGCTGCGCAAAACGCTGAAGCGCGCGGGCGATATCGAGGAGCGCTACGGCCGGATCAAGCTGATGGCCGATGCCGCGAACGGCAACCTGACCGGGCGCGCAAAAGTCCGCTTCGAGGCGTACGTTCAGGGCATGTACTTCGACAAGGTCATCGCGGCGGCCAACCAACGCCTGCGGGTGCTGACGGCGGGTCAGTTCGAGCTGGTTCGCTGGTCGGAGTCCACGGGCAATTCGAAGGCCGGCCTGGGGCTATACGTTATCGATAGCTTCACGGGCCGCGCCAGGGATGCGTCGTCGCTTTCGGGCGGCGAATCGTTCCAGGCGTCGCTGTGCCTGGCGCTGGGGCTTTCCGACATCGTGCAGGCGCACGCCGGCGGCATCGAGTTCGACACCATGTTCGTGGATGAGGGCTTCGGCTCGCTCGACCAGGGTGCGCTGGGCAATGCCATCAGCCTGCTGTCCGACCTGTCGGGCGGCAACAAGCTGGTGGGCATCATCAGTCACGTTGAGGATCTGAAGGCGAACATCCCCAAGCGTATCATCGTGACCAAAACCCAGTCAGGTTCTACCGCAAAAGTGGAAGCCTAAGGGTTTCCGAACGAATCGACGGCTTTTGCGCTAGGCCATGCCTGGCGCAAAAGCCGTCAGGTTTAGTGCGGGCAATACCCGTCGTAAAAGCCGTAAAGATCAGGTCGCGCAACACCTGCTGCGAAGGTCGTCAGGCTGAGAGTCGATAACGCTCACTGCTGCACCGTCGTTTGTCAAAGCCCGTTTCCGCTGCAAGTTTTGACCATCGCATCGACGAAACTTGCATCTGCTGCAAGTTTTGACTATGCCATCGACGAAACTTGCAAATCCGACAAGTTTCGTCGATGTGTAAGAACGCCCGAGACGCGGTTTTGCTTCAAATATTGCACCAATAACGGAAGGGAACGCAATTTGCTTCCGCTAACGTGTGTCTAACGAAAGCAAAACGCAATTCACTTCCGCAAATGTGCATCTAACGGAAGTGAAACTCATTACACTTCCGTAAACCATTACTTAACGGAAGCGAAGCGCGATTCGCTTCCGTTATACTAGTCACAAGAGAAACGAAACGACATCGGTTCCCTATTCAAAAGCATCATGGACGCGAAACGGAGGGGCGTATGGGTGGCAACGGCGAGCTGGGCTATCAATGGGAGCCCGTGGGCTACGAAGAGCTTGCGTGGCGGGTTGATCCCGATGCGTTAGAGGGCGTGCCGAAGTCGCGTCGCCGAAAAATCACCGGAACGTATCGCGCGGCGGTCCCCTTTGAGTTGCGCGACAAAGACATCTCCGTCCCTGCCGAATTGCAAAGCCGCATGGAGGAAGTCGCCTTGTTGCTTGTTCGCTTCGATACGCAGCAGGAGGCTCGCGGCTACGATTTGCCGGCTTTGCTGTTGCGCAGCGAGTCGGCGGCAAGTTCGCAGATAGAGAACATGACGTCGAGCGTGCGCAACGTTGCCTTGGCCGAGCTGTCAGGCGATGTGGCGCAAAACGCCCGCATTATCGCTGGAAACGTTGCGGCCATGCGCGCCGCGCTCGGCTTTTCGGGAGAACTTTCGGTCCAGCGCATCCGCGAGGTGCATGAAGCCCTGATCACGCGTGGCGGGCAGGATGGGCAAGATGCAGGTTTGTCGTTCGGCGGCTGCTTGCGCGATGAGCAGGTTTGGGTCGGCGGCACCGCGTACAGTCCGCACGGCGCGCTGTTTGTGCCACCATGCGTCAGCCGTGTGCTCGGCTGCCTTGATGACCTGGTCTCTTTCATGAATCACGGCAACATGCCCTCTATCGCGAAAGCCGCCGTCGCGCACGCGCAATTCGAGACGATTCATCCGTTCATAGACGGAAACGGCCGCACGGGCAGGGTCCTTCTGCATGCGATATTGCGCAGCTCCGACGTGCTGCGGCATGCAAGTCTGCCCATTTCAGCCGGGCTTTTGCACAACATCGACGCGTACATGGATGCTATCGTCCAGTTCCAGGCCGGCAATCCGCTTGCGATCGTCGAGCAGCTGGTCGACGCGCTTGAGCTTGCGGTGGCCGTCGGGAACATGGTCGCGCGGGACATCGACGGCGTGTTCGCGGAATGGGCGGAGTGCATGCACGAGCGCAAAGGGTCCGCCTTGCTTCGCTTGCCTAACCTGCTGGCAAAGCAGCCGGTGGTGAACGGTTCGTTCGTGGCCGCAGAGCTGGGAATCTCCACGCGCACCGCTGCAACGATCATCGAAAGGGCGTGCGAGATGGGGATGCTCAGCCCCATGGGAAACCGTCGCCGCGGAGTGTTCTACCAATGCGACGAGCTAATCGCCGTGCTCGAGGACGTGTCCTCCATGCAGGGCATCCGCCGCATTTTAGCGGGGAAGTAGGGGTACATTGAACGTTAAGGAGGCTGCTGAGAGCCGATTGGCGGGGAAGCGAGGAAAGGCCGACTGATGGGGGAATAAGGACAGGCCAGCACATTTGACACGAGGCGCGGGGTATTAACCGTTTGCACATCGGATGCTGCGGGTTTGCGCGTCGGACACTTTGGGTCTGACGCGCTCCCTGTGCTCGGCTTGCGTCAATGCTCGAAAGAGGGTGGTTCCTTTCACCTGGTGTTTTACCGTATGATAGGCGAAGCGAAAGGGGAATCATGATCGATGAGCTGAAAGCGAACGCCCGCTGCCTGGGATGGGGATTCCTGCTTGCTTGGGTGTTTTGCGCGTTTTATTCCGGGTCCATGGACGGGCTATCCATGGTGGTCGATGCGATGGGAGGCGGCGTTGCCCGGCGCCTGGCGATGAGCGTGCTGCCGGTCGGTTCCGCAGTGGTGTCGTTGGTCGTCATCGTTGCGGCGGAGCGTCGGCTCGGACCGCCGACGAACTGCCGTGCGCTCGTTGTTGCCGCGCCTTTGGCGGTGACCGTCACCACGCCGATGCTGTTCCTACCGGCGTACGGCTTTGCCGCAACGCCGTTCTTGTTCGCTGTATCGGCCGTGCTCACGGGCGCGGGCAGCGCGCTCATGTGGGTGATGTGGGGTCAGCTGTACGCGCGTTTGCCGCAAGATGCCGTCGAATCGTGCGCGCCGGCGTCCGCGTTCGTGGCGGCGCTGCTGTCGATTGCGGCCATGGCGGCGCCGCAAGGTGCGTCGATCGCGCTTGTTTCGGCATTTCCGCTGGTCAGCGGCGCGCTGCTTTGGCGCGCGTGGTCTGAAACCAGCGCCTCGGCCTCGGCCGACCACGCGTCCCCGCCGGCCGCCCCGCTTCCGTTGCGCGAGGCGTTCGGCTCCATGGGCCGCGGAGGCTTCGGCATCCTGGCCGCGTGCATGTTCGTGAGCATCGAGGGCTCGTTTTGGGCATCGGCCTCGGCCGATGCGTCCCATGCCGTGATCATCTTCGTGGTAAGCGCCCTGTTCATGGCGGTGGTCAGCGTGTCCGCAACCGCCGGGCCGCGCCGCGTGTCGCTGTCGTTCGCGTATCGATGGATGTGCCCGCTCATGGTCGCCGGATTCGCCGCGATCATCGTGCTTGGCACGAAAACGGGGGCTTTTGCGGCAGCGGGCGTGGGTATCGCGTCGCGTTTCGCGTTCTGCGTCATCACGCAGATGTACTTCGCGTCCTACGCCGCCCGCGGTGCGGCCACCCCGGTGCAGTCGTATGCTGTGGGCTGGTTGTTCGTGCATGTGGGCGATTTGCTCGGCCTGCTGGTGTCGTTTCCCCTGCAGGGCGCGATAGGCGCCGGCGCCATCGAGCCGTCTGGGGTGGCGGCGGTGTTGATCGTCGCGCTGGTGGCCGCGGTCATGCTGGCGCTCAACGACGAAACCAGGTTTTTGTCCTGGGAAACGCCCCGGTCTTACGCAGGCGCGGTTTGCGCGGCGTCGGCGGCTGGTGCGGACATGACAACGGGTACCGGCGCGGCGGCTGGCGCGGTGGCGGGCGCAGGCGCAGCTGGCGAAGCAGAGGCCGGACACTTAGTGCTACGTCCCCAAAGTGTCAGGAATGCAGGTGGGGAAGGGGAAGGCGAAGGGGGCTCGGTCTCTGAGGCGCAAGCGGCGGGCGCTGCTGCTGCGAGCAACGCTTCCTCTTCGGCGTCCGCTTCCTCTTCGCAAAACCCCCAACCTGTGGACTCCATCGGGCAGCGGGTGGCGCTTTTGGCTCGCGAGCATAAGTTGACGCCGCGCGAAACCGAGGTGTTCGGCCTTCTGGCGCACGGGCGCTCCATCCCGTACGTCCGCGATGCGCTCATCATCAGCCGCGACACGGCCGCCACGCATGCGAAGCATATCTACGCGAAGCTTGATGTGCACTCGCGCCAAGAGCTCATCGACCTGGTCATGAGCGACGAACTGTAATCCCGAATCGCACCCCGCAAACCTATCCCAAAACGAAAAGCGCGCGACATGCTAAATGCTTGTCGCACGCAAAACTCACGGTGGGAACCCCGCTTGCATGTGCGGCTGGCACGTCGGCAATGCGGCGCGCTCCCGCTCTCCAAACCTAAAAAGGGCGCCCCGAAGGACGCCCCCTGCAAGCGTTTCCGCGCGTTCGCTCCCGCTCTCGCCGCGCGCAAGCACGCGGGGCAAACCCAAATCCGGCATCGCTCAATCCTGCTATGCCCCGTGGGCCCCGGCCCCGCGCGCCTCGCGAGCGCCCGCACCTCGCGCTCCGCTTCCTACTCCACGCCGCAGACGTGCTTGGCGGCGATGCGGGCGAACGTGGCCGTGCGGCCGGCGTTGATGCCCGTGAAGTTGCTCGGGTAGTTGTGTGGATAGAATCCGCCCTGGTCGTTGCCGCACACGTACAGGCCCTCGATGACGCTGCCGTCCTCGCGCAGCGGCTGGCTGTTCGTGTCGGTGATCACGCCGTGGAGAGTCACGAGCATGGTGCCGGCGATGCGCGCCGCGAAGAACGGCGGCTGCGTCACGGAGCTCATGCGGTACATCGGCTTGCCGAAGTCCACGTCCTCGCCCTGCTCGTACAGCTTGTTGTAGCGCTCGACCGTGGCCAGGAACGTCTTCTTCTCCTCGCCGGTGAAGCCCATGATGTCGGCCAGCCCCTCAAGCGTGTCGGCCTTCTTCAGCACGCCCTTCTCCAGCGCCGGGCCGATCCAGAAGTTGTCGAGGTTGTCCTTGCCGACCGCTTCAAGGCTGTACACGTCGGCGTTGAACGCGGTCCCCGACGGCGCCGGCACGATGCGCGAGCAGCCGCAGGTATCGAAGCGCTCGGCGTCCTCGTAGTACTTGCCGTCGAACACTTCCCAGCTGTAGTGGCCGGGCTGGTTGCAGCCCATGGCGTAGCTCATGGGGTAGCACTGGTCCTCGTTCATGAAGCGCTCGCCGCGCGTGTTCACGTGCAGGTAGGGCTGGCTTCCCATGATGAACAGCTCGCCGTTGTAGGGCTTGCCGAACGTGGTGTCGTCGGTCATGCCGCCGCGGTTCCAGATCATCGAGCCGCCGCCGGCCTCAAGCTGGCCGCCGGCCCACAGGGCCATCTTGATGCCCTGGCCCTTCTCGCACGTGGCGCTGCCGGTGACGCACCAGTCGGTCACGCCGGGCTGCAGGGCCTCGAGCATCTCGTCGTTGGCGCCGTAACCGCCGGTGCACAGGATGACGCCCTTCGCCACGTTGATCTTGATGTAGCTGCCGTCGGCCTGCGTGGCATACACGCCGGTCACGCGGCCGTCAGCGTCCTGAATCAGCTGCTCGGCGGGCGTGAGGAACTTGATCTCGCCGCCCAGGCCCTCGAACACCTGCTGCAGCATTTTAACGTGCATGTAGGCGGTGTAGTTCGGGCCGTCGGGGTTGTACTCGCCCAGGCAGGGGTTGTAGCACATGGCCGGGTAGTAGGCATGCTCGTCGTCGGGCTTGTGCCATTCGAACGGGAACACCATTCCCAGCGGCGCCAACGTCTCGGCCATCCACTCGATCATCTCGCCGGACTTCTCGGCCCAGGTGCGGTACAGCGGCGGGTTGATGTCGCCGGATTCGACCTGGCTGGCGTAGTTGATGAGCTTCGCCACGTCCTCGGTGTGCTCGCCGGCCAGCTTGGAGTTCAGCGCGCCGATGGCCTCGCGTGCACATGCCAGGCCGTTGGACGCCTCCAGAACGATGACCTTCGCGCCCGCCTGCGCCGCGGTGGTGGCGGCCACCATGCCGCCGTTGCCGGCGCCGACCACGACCACGTCGGCGTCGAAGGTTTCGGCGACCTTCTGCGGGACGGCCGGCTTCTCGCACCAATCGGCCTTCTCGGCGGCCTTCTGGCGCTCCAGGTCCTCCTTCGTGGTCACGGCGGGGGCGCCGCAGCCCGTCAGCGCGCCTGCGGCAGCCAGGGCGCCTGCTGCGCCGAAGCCGGTGAGGAAGCTTCGGCGGCTTAACGTCTTATTGCTCATATGGTTGCTCCTGTTTCGCGTTAGGCCTGGTTGGGAAGCAGTTTCGCTTCTTGGGCGGAAATCCAGCCCTCGGGGACCTGCATGTCGGCGTGGCACTGCGTGCAGGTGAGCACGCTGGCGCGGTGCGCCTTATGGCAATCGGTGCAGGCCTGCTGGCCGTGCTGCCAGGAATGCGGGTTGCGGATCCTGATGGCGGGGTTGTCGGTCTTGACCTCGGTCATGGCGGTCAGGTCCTCGCGCGTCATGTTGTGGCAGTCCTTGTTCAGGCAGAACTGGTCGCCCTCGACGCCGCGCGCCTCGGTCAGCTGGTCGGTGTTGCGCTCGGTGAGCACACCGTCGGGGTTGCCGTCGGTGGCCACCAGCGTGTAGTTGCCGCCGAGCCATTCCATGCCCTCGTTGATCTGCTCGCTCATGACGGGCTGATGGCAGGTCAGGCAGTTAGCGTCGCTGCTGTTGGTGCGGTGCACGGCGGACAGCATGCCGGACGCGTCGGCCACGGGGTTGCCCCACTTGTCGGTTGCGGGTTGCCCGGGCGTCGCCTCGTAGGTTTCCAGGTAGCCGTCCATCGGCGTGTGGCAGATGGCGTTGCAGAAGCTGGGCTGCCCGTGCCAGACGAACGCCCCGATCGCGGCAACCACCACGACGACCGCGACCACGCCGCCCACGATGGCCCCGCGCCGCGCGCGCTTCGGCGCAGGCGCATTCTCGTTCTCGCTCACATGTTCTCCTCTCCTTGAATTCCTTTTCTCTTGCTACGTGCGAGCAGGGAAAAGAATAGGGAAAACACCCGGGCAAAAGAATCGCATGGAGTAGGGTATATCAGCGTTTCCGCAGGTGAAGAAGGTGGCGAAGGGGGTAGGGAAGGAGGCTGAGGCGCGCCTACCGCCGCGCCGCAAGTTGGCGCTTGGGCATCCGACGCGGCAAGCCCGACGCGCGCCCGTGCGTTACCTCACCCGATACTTCGCCAGCGTGGCCTTCAGCTTCTCCAGCTCGATCGGCTTGGACAGGTGGTCGTTCATGCCGGACTCCTTGGCGCGCTCCACGTCCTCGGCGAAGGCGTTGGCGGTCATGGCGATGATGGGCACGTCGGCGGCGTCGGGCTTGTCGCATAGGCGGATGGCGCGCGTGGCCTCGTAGCCGTTCATCTCGGGCATCATGACGTCCATGAGGATGGCGTCGAAGGCGCCGGCGGGTTTGTCGCGGAACAGCTCGAGCGCCTCCTTGCCGTCGGCGGCGGTGGTGACCAGCGCGCCTTCGTTCTCCAGCAGCGTCCGGGCGATCTCGGTGTTCAGCTCGTTGTCCTCGACCAGCATGATGCTCATGCCGCAAATGTCGCAATCCGCGGCGTCCGCCGCCGCTTCCGCGGCCTTCTCAGGGCAGCGGTTGATCGTGAACGGCAGGTCCACGGTGAACGTGGTGCCGCGCCCCAGCTCGCTTTCCACGGAAATGCTGCCGCCCATGCTCTTCACCAGTGCCTTCACGATGGGCATGCCCATGCCCGTGCCCTGGTAGTTGCTGCGCGCGTTGTCGTTGGCCTGCGCGAACGGCTCGAACAGGTGCTTGAGGAACTCCGGCGACATGCCGATGCCCGTGTCGCTGACGGTGAAGCGGTAGACGACCTTGTCCCCGACCAGGTCCATCATCTCGCCCGTGCAGTGCACGGTGCCGCCAGGCTTGTTGTACTTGATGCAGTTCTCCACCAGGTTCAGGAACACGCGGCGCACGTGCAGGGGGCTGCCGTACACGTCGGGATAGGCGAAGGTGTCCGGGCCGCTGGTGGTCAGCGTGACGTCGCGGCTTTTGGCGCGGATCTGCCCCAGCACGTACAGGTCGCGGCACAGGTCCGTCAGGTTGAACGGCACATGCTCAAGCACCACGGCGCGGTCCTCGATCTTGCTCATCTCCAGGATGTCGTTGATCAGCGTGAGCAGGTGATTGGCCGCCACCTTGGCCTTCGCGCGGTCTTCGCTATTGGCCTCGGCGTCGTCGGGGTGCTGGTCGCTGATCTCCAAAAGCCCCAGGATGCCGTTGAGCGGCGTGCGGATGTCGTGGCTCATGCGGGAGAGGAACGCGGTTTTGGCGGCGTTTGCCTCTTGCGCCCTGCGCTGTGCCTCGCGTGCGCTGTGCAGCGACCACGCAAGGACGGCGATCGTGCCCGCAAGCAGCAGGCCGATCAGCGTGAGTATGGACACGCGGTAACGTTCGACGAACTTGGCGAAGTCGGATCGATCGTCCGAGTAGGAATAATGCGAATACGCGCTTGCCGCGATGTCGTCGGCAGCGTTGACGATGCCCTTGTTCACGATGCTGAGCAGCTGCGCGTCGCCTTGCCGCAGCCAGCAGGCCAGCGCGATGCTCTTGGGCATCTCGTAGGTGACAAGGTTCCCCAGGTCGACTTGGTCGCGCAGCGTGTCAAGCCCGGTGACGGTCATGATCATGCATGTCGACTTGCCTGCCTTGATGGCATCGATGCACGCACGGGCGTCGGGGTATTGCGTGATGGTGGCCTCGGGGTAGCGCACCTTCAGGTCGATGCTGTCCAGCAGCGAGCGGTCGTGGTACGCGATGTTCTTCAGCGCGTCATCAAGGTTGCCGCCTGCGTAGATGGCCACGAGCGAGGTGGTGCTCATCATGGACGACTGGATGAACCCGGCCTGCTCGGCAAGCCAATAGTCCCTGTTGATGGGCATGGCCACGTCGATGCTGCCGTCGCGCAGTGCGTCGGTCAGCTCCTCGTTCGACTCGAACGCCACCTCGTTCACCGTGATGCCGAACTGCTCTCTCAAGGTGGCCACCAGGGCGGAAAGCGAGCCCTCCATCTGCCCGTCCTGGCCCTGGTTGGAGAACGGCAGCAGGTTGTCCAGGTACCCGACGGTGATGGCGTTGCCGTGGTCGGCAAGCCAGGCGGACTCGGGGCCGGTCAGCGCCGCCGAGCCGCTGTCGCGCGCGGAGTAGCGCGCCTTCACCTCGTCGTTGTAGCGCGGGTTGGTGCTTCTGAGCATGGTCATGGCGGCGTTGATGTCGTCCATGAGGTCCTGGCGCGATTTGGGCACGGCGAAGTAGTAGTTGCTCTCGCCCACGGAGAACACGGGCATGGCGTCGTTTGACGAGATGGTGTCGTTCATGATGATGGCGTCCACCTGGCCGGAGGAAAGCGCGTCGAACAGCTCGTTGCCGCTGCTGTAATACCGATAGTCGCAGGTGATGCCCTGGTTCTCGATCCACTGCTTGCCCACTTCGGTTTGCACGACGCCTGGGTTGGCGCCGATGGTCAGGCCGTCGAGCGCGGCCGGGTCGCCCGCTCCCAGCGCATCGTTGGTGGGTTTCGCGTAGATGTAGTAGTGCTCCATGCCCTGAGGGTTCGACGAGAACAGCAGCTTCTCGGCGCGCTCGGAGGTGTAGGAGATGTTGGGCATGAGGTCGATCTCGCCGTCCTTGAGCTTCTGTATAAGCTCGGGGAAGGTGCCGGTGACGTACTCGTATTTCCAGCCGGGGGTGTAGTAGGACAGCGTTTGCAGGTACTCGTAGCCCCAGCCGGACAGGTAGTCGCCGGGCGTGCCGGTCTGGAAGCCCTGGTTGTTCAGCAGCCAGCCCACGCGCACGGTTTTGATTTCGGGGGCGTTGGATTGGGAAGGGACGTCAGCCGCTTCGGCATGGGCGGATGCCAGGCCAAGCGGCGCCAGCGAGATGCAGGTGACGGCCAGTACCGCGCTCAACGCAAGCGCGGCGGCGCGTCGGCCAACGGCGCGGAGCGTGTACAAGTGTTTCAAGGCGGTCTCCCCCAAGTAAAAAGCACAGAAGCGATGCACAAGCGATTCTAGCAGATGAACCGGGGAATACGAGGGGAGCGGCCCCAGCAAAGGACGCGGAAATCGCGCAGCCTGCGCGGGGGGCACCCCAACAGGCCGTTTAGCAGGCCGCTGGCGAAACCATGCAGATGGCGGCAGGGGAAGCGCGAAAACGTCAGTGGGGGTAAGCGGAAGCGGCCCCCGCGTGCCGTGTCCGTGGCGCCCCTCCGCCCGATATGAAACGGGTTTCATAAAGAGCCACATAAAAGCGCGTTTATTGCAGAAAGACGCGCTCTTGGGACATAGCATGCGAAGATGTAGGGGGGCGTAACAGATTCTTTACAGCAGTAAATACATTCTCGTGTATTATTGCGTGATGGAAAACAAGCCGATGGCCCGTTTCCTGCATCGTGTCGGGGCCACCGCATCGCAAAAGATGTCGTGCCACCGACATGGTGGCGAAACCCCATCAGCGCGTTTTCCGTAGGCCTGTGCGCCCTAGGCGCTGCGGCCTGCACCATACCTGGGTGCCCTGAACAGCATCGCGTTCGATGCTCGTTGGTGCCAGGGGAATGAATGCGTTTTCCAATAGTCACCCGCGCACGTCCATGGCGGGTTGGCGAAGCCTTCCCAAAATCAGGAAGCCAAGCGGAAAGGGGCGGCCATGTGGTACGTCGTGCAAGTTGAGACCGGCCGCGAGAAGAAGGCATGCAGCGACATCAAGCAGGCAGCCGAGGACGTGCTGGACGAATGCTTCGTCCCGCAGTACCTGACCGGCAAAAGGCAGGCCGATGGCACCTGGAGGGCTTTGAAGGAGTGCTTGTTCCCCGGCTATCTGATCTGCGTGACGTCGCAGGTCGACGAGCTGGCCGACAAGCTGCGGCGCGTGAGAAGCCTCACCAAGATCCTGGGAAACGACAACGCATTCATCCCCCTGACCGAAGGCGAGCAAGCGTGGGTGCAGAAGGTCACCCAAAAAGACCAGCGAACCGTTGGGGAATCCGTGGGCTACATGGAAAACGGCAAGCTGGTGATCGTGGAGGGCCCGCTAAAGGGCAGGGAAGACTGGGTGCGCAAGGTGAATCACCGCAAGCGCCTAGCGTATCTGGAAATGCCGATGGGCGGCCGCACCGTGCGAGCCCAAGCAGGCCTGCAAATGGTAAGCAAAACCCAAGGCAAACTAATGGGCAGGGAAAAGTGAGCAGCAAGAACAGGTTGAAAAGGGAATACGGAATGACGACGCGGGTGTCGATGACGGGCGCAATGGCGCTGTTGGAGACGCTGGCGTATGGGATGGCGCATTCGTAATGTCCGGGGAAGCTACAGCTGTTAAGGAAACGATGGGGGAACGCAGGGAGCAATGCAACATCGTGACCATGCCGGAAACCTCGTCGGCCAGCAAAAGCTCGATCGGTAACAAGACCGTGCGTAGCGGCACCGTCTACGATTTCAAGATGCAAGAGCGTCGTCGCGAAAACCTTGAGCGCGCTGAGAAACTGAAGGCGGAACTCGGGGATGAACCCATAACGGGAACCGATGATAGGATCGCCTACCGCTTCGTGAAGCGAGTCTTCGACTTCGTTTTCAGCGCTGCGGTTGTCGTGCTGCTGAGCTGGCTGTTCGTCGTCATCGCCATCGTGATCAAGGTCGACGACCCCAAGGGCCCCGTGTTCTTCAAGCAGAAGCGTGTGGGCAAAAACGGCCGCGAATTCGAGATGCTGAAGTTTCGCAGCATGTGCGTTGATGCCGAGGAGAAGCTGGCGGAGCTTAAAGAACTTAATGAGAAGACCGGCCCGGTGTTCAAGATTGCAGAGGATCCTCGTATTACCCGCGTAGGCAAGTGGCTGCGCAAGCTGAGCCTGGACGAGCTGCCGCAGTTCATCAACGTGCTCCGTTCGGATATCCCTTTGCGCATATTAAAAACGCGCCCGGAGTTCTCTGAGGAATCTATGGGTGCGTTCGCGCTTCCCGCCAAATCTAGCACGAACAAGAAAAAGGTGTTTTCGCAGGCCACGAGCTGTTTTGCGAGCGGCCTGCGGATGCACCGCATCTCTTGGTTCAATTGTAAACGCGTTGGCAGCATGGAGGGGCAATTTCTTGCAAAACCTGTTTTTAGGGCGGTGTGCGCATAGTGGCCAGTGATTTTACGGCCGTTTGCGAACCCGCGCAGGCAAGGTCCGACCTCCGCTATTCGTCGTCAGGCGAAGCCAGCCGAGCGACGGCGGGCAACGGCGACTTGGGGCGGAAAACTGTTCGTAGCGGCTTTGCGTACGACATCAATGGCGGCGGGGGCTCAGTCGAAAGCTCCGAGCGCGCCAGGCGCCTCAAGGAGGAGCTTGGGAGTGTGCCGGTTACCGGCATCGAGGACAGGGTGGCGTACCGCCTTCTTAAACGTGCGTTCGACATCGTTTTCAGTGCGGCGGTGCTCATCGTGTTTTGCTGGCTGTATGTCATCATCGCGGTCCTCATCAAGGTCGACGATCCGAAGGGCCCCGTGTTCTTCAGCCAGGAGCGAGTGGGCAAGGACGGCAGAACTTTCCGGATGCTGAAGTTCCGCAGCATGTGCGTGGACGCCGAGGACAGGCTCGCCGAGCTTAGGGAGCTCAACGAGAAGACCGGCCCGGTGTTTAAGATCGCTGAGGACCCACGCATCACCCGCGTTGGCAAGTGGCTGCGCAAATTGTCGCTCGACGAGCTGCCACAGTTCATCAATGTCCTACGCGCGGATATGAGCATCGTGGGCCCGCGTCCCGCATTGCCGGCTGAGGTTGCGACTTACGACGACTACCAACGCCAGAGGCTTCTGGTCAAATCGGGCCTTACCTGTTATTGGCAGACGCGCCGCAACCGCGACTCCATCACTTTCGACGAGTGGGTCGACCTTGACCTGCTTTACATCAAGAAGTGCTCCGTATGGAGCGATTTGAAGCTGATTATTCAGACCGTGGGCGTCGTGCTTACGGCACAGGGAAGTTAGGCAATTGTTGAATTCTCAAAAAACTATAAAAGCATCCAGGCGCTATCCCATTCTCAACACATACGTTAATGCTCTCTCGCTCGACGAGACGGTTGCCGAGGTTGAGAAGATTATTGCTGCCGGCGCGCCCACCCAACATGTGGTGGTGAACGCCTCGAAGGTGAACCTGATGGAGGCCGACCCGAAGCTGGCCGAGATTGTTAACGCCTGCCCGCTTATCAACGCCGACGGCGCCTCCATCGTGTGGGCTGCCAAGAAGCTGGGCGTGCCCCTGAGCGAGCGTGTGACGGGCATTGACCTGTTCCAGCGTCTGGTGGAGCTGTCCGCTGAGAAGGGCTACAAGGTTTACCTCTTCGGCGCGAAGGAGGAAGTTGTCTCGAGGGTCAGGGCGATTTTCGAGGAGCGTTATCCCGGCATTCAGATAGTCGGTTATCGCAATGGCTACTTCACTGAGGCCGACGAGCCGCAGATTGTGGCGGACATGGCTGCATCTGGGGCGGACATGATGTTTGTCGCGTTCAGCTCTCCTAAGAAAGAGTATTGGGTGCACAAATACCTTAATCAAATAGGAATTCCTTTCGTGATGGGCGTTGGCGGCAGTTTCGACGTGGTGGCTGGGGTGACCGATCGCGCGCCAAAGTGGATGCAGAATCACGGCTTGGAATGGTTCTACCGGTTTATACAGGAGCCTGGCAGGCTTTGGAAGCGCTACATCGTGGGTAACGCAAAGTTTGTTGCCCTTACATACCGATATAAGTTCTCAGGGAAAGGCGAATAAAGAATGGTTAACGTTATCGGTCTCGGTTATATCGGACTGCCCACCGCGCTCATGATGGCCACGCACGGCGTGGAGGTCGTGGGAACTGACTACAACGAGGAACTCGTGGCAACTCTGAATGCCGGGCATACCACCTTCAAGGAGGAGGGGCTTGACGAGCTGTTCGCCGACGCGTTGAAATCTGGCATCAAATTCACGACCGAGTATCAGGTGTGCGATACCTACATCGTGAGCGTGCCGACGCCCTACGATAAGCTGGACAAGAAGATTGACCCCTGCTATGTGATTGCCGCCTGCAAGACGGTGCTCGAGGTCGCCCCGAAGGGCGCCGTGCTCGTAATCGAGTCGACTATTTCGCCCAACACGGTGGATCGCTTTGTGCGTCCGCTGCTCATTGAGGCTGAGCGTGAGGATGTTAAGCTCGTGCACGCCCCGGAGCGCATCATCCCCGGAAACATGGTTTACGAGCTGCTGCACAACAACCGTACGATTGGTGCAGACGACCCCGAGGTGGGTGAGGAGGTTGCTAAGATTTACGCAACCTTCTGTCAGGGCGAAATCAGTGTGACCGACATCCGCACCGCCGAGATGACCAAAGTCGTCGAGAACACCTTCCGCGCAATTAACATCGCATTCTCCAACGAGCTTGCCAAGATCTGCCGTATCGGCGGCATGGACGTGGCGGAGGTCATTCGCATCTCCAACAAGCACCCGCGCGTGAACATTCTGCAGCCCGGCCCTGGCGTGGGCGGCCACTGCATCCCCGTCGACCCATGGTTCCTGGTGGGCGACTACCCCGAAACGGCAAACTTCATCCGTCTGGCGCTTCAGACCAACGCGGGCATGCCTGAGTATGTGCTGTATCGTGCCCACGAGGTTATGGCCGAGCGTGGGATCAGGGATGCCTCCAAGGTGGGCATCTACGGCCTGACCTACAAGGAGGACGTTGACGACGTGCGCGAGAGCCCGACGCTGCAGATGCTCGAGTCCATGGAGGAGCACCTGTGCGGCGGCGCCGTGAAGGTGTACGACCCGTGGGTCGAGCGCGACGAGGTTCCTAACCAGGTGCACTCCATGGAGGAATTCCTGGACGGCCTGGAGATGGTGATAGTGATGGTGGGCCATTCCCAGATCAAGGGCAAGCCCGAGGCCTTCGGCGGGCGCATTCTGATCGACCCGCGCAACGTGTGCGGCGACGGCGAGAACGTCTATAAGCTGTAAGCCATTTTAGAGATGCGGGGAGAAGCAGGTTTGAAGAAAGTGATGCTTGTCTTCGGGACGCGCCCGGAGGCCATCAAGATGTGTCCGCTCGTGAACGAGCTCAAGAGTCGCCCCGACGAGTTTCAGACGGTTGTGACCGTAACGGGCCAGCACCGCGAGATGCTTGATCAGGTCCTGCGCGTCTTCGACGTGACGCCAGACCACGACCTGGCCATCATGAAGCCGGGGCAGACGTTATTTGACGTCACGTGCGACGTGCTGCAGAAGCTCAAGGCCGTTCTCGAGGAGGAGGGGCCTGACGTGGTGCTCGTGCACGGCGACACGACCACGAGCTTTGCTGCGGCGCTCGCTTGCTTCTACCTGCAGATTCCCGTGGGACATGTGGAAGCGGGCCTGCGCACTTACGACATCTACAGTCCGTGGCCTGAGGAGTTCAATCGTCAGGCCGTGGATATCGTTAGCGAGTATTACTTCGCGCCCACCGAGGCGAGTAAGCAGAATCTACTCGACGAGGGCAAGTGTGCCGAGAAGATTTGGGTGACCGGCAACACCGGCATCGACGCTCTGCGCACCACGGTGCGCGAGGACTATACCCACCCGGAGTTGGAGTGGGCTAGCGACAGCCGCCTGATCTTAATCACGGCGCATCGTCGTGAGAACCTTGGCGAGCCTATGCACCATATGTTCCGCGCAATCCGACGTGTGATGGAGGAGCACCCCGACACCAAGGCCATCTACCCCATACACATGAACCCACTCGTGAGGAAGGCGGCCCATGAGGAGCTGGATGGCTTCGATAGGCTGCGCATCATCGACCCGTTGGAGGTGTTGGACTTTCATAACTTCCTGGCAGCGAGCCATCTCATCCTTACGGACTCGGGTGGCATCCAGGAGGAGGCCCCGAGCCTGGGCAAGCCAGTGCTGGTGATGCGTGACACCACCGAGCGCCCCGAGGGCGTGGCTGCTGGCACCCTGAAGCTCGTCGGAACCGAGGAGGATATAATTTACCGAGAGTTTAGCAGGCTGCTATCCGACGAGGATGAGTACGTAGGGATGAGCCAGGCTTCAAATCCTTACGGCGACGGGCATGCGAGCGAGCGCATTGCGGATGTGCTGGGAGGCAATCGATGAAACTGAAGAAGAGGTTCACCCTTTCTCTCAAGAACAATCTACGATTCATACCTGATGAAGCGTACATGTGCATGTATTTCAAAGCGAAGCTCCATTACGAACCCGATTTTGAGAACCCCAAGACTTTTAATGAAAAGCTTCAGTGGTATAAACTTAATTATCGTAATCCAGTCTTGACGCAGCTCGCCGACAAGTACGGTGTCCGTTCCTTCGTTGAAGAGCTTGTTGGTGCCGAGTATTTGGTCCCCCTCTACGGTGTGTATGGCTCAGTCGAAGAGATTGACCTGGAAAAGTTGCCTGAGAAGTTTGTGCTTAAGTGCACCCATGATTCGCAAAGCACTTTCGTGTGCACCGATAAGGCGAAGTTCGACTTCGAGGAGGCCAAGAGACGGTTGCGTGTGGCTCTTGGCCGCAATTGGTACTGGCAAGGTCGTGAGTGGGCATACCTTGATATTGTGCCGCGTGTAGTTGCCGAAGCGTACCTTGATGAGCCTGGCAGGGAGACCCCGACTGACTATAAGTTTTATTGTTTCGATGGCAAAGCGGCGCTCGTGCAGACGGACGCTGACCGGTTCACCAACCACGATATGCAGTATTTTTCGCCAAAGTGGGAGCAGCGCGGCGACATTAATCACGAGGTTTCCGACCATGAACCCACGCCTAAGCCTGAGAACTATGAGCTCATGCTTGAACTTTCCGAGAGATTGTCTGCGGACTTCCCGCACGTTCGTGTTGACTGGTACAACATCGGCGGAAAGCCATACTTTGGTGAGATGACTTTTTACACAGGCGGAGGCTACGATCCCTTCTATGCTCTTGAAGAGCAGCCGGATAAGCTGGACCGAGAGCTTGGCGAGCTCTTTGTGTTGCCTGAGGGAAGTGACTCCAATGCAAATAGTGCTTTATCCCGGCAGGTAGGTATTAGTTTTGCGGGAGATAGCGATGCCTAGCATTTTGATGGTTGGGCCTAGTCCAGAATCTATGGGCGGCATTGCAACAGTTGAGAAGAACATGCTTGAGGCGGCGCACCGTAGAGGCGAAAAAGTTACCTTTCTACCAACGACCATAGAAGGGGGCAAGGCTAGGAAGCTGGCAACGGCTATGGTTGCGTATGCGAGGTACCTAAGAAGGCTGAAGAGTTGTGACCTCGTTCACGTTCACATGGCTTCGCGCGGCAGTTACTTTCGGAAAAAGGCTTTCATTGCAGCAGCCGCTGCGCATAAAAAGCCGGTTCTTCTTCATTTGCATGGTAGCGAGTTTGCTATGTGGTACGACGAGGAATGCACAGAGGGCCAAAGGCGTGATATCTGCCAAACATTTCGTCTTTGCAGCAGGATTGTCGTTCTGTCCGAGGAGTGGAGGGACTTCCTGCTTAACAGGCGTATCTGCGATATTGAACAAGTAAAGGTTCTTCATAACGCAGTGGATATTCCGGACGAAAACGTGACGGACTATACCTCTAATACTGTTTTGTTCATGGGACGCCTTGACGAGCGCAAGAGCCCAGACGTGCTTTTGCGTGCTGCGGCTTGCGCTCTTTCTACGCATCCAGATGCTCGATTTATTTTCGGCGGAGATGGTGATGTGCGTGCATATGAGAAGCTGGCAGATGAGCTCGGCATATGCGATAAATGCCATTTCATCGGATGGGCGGCTGGCGGAAAGAAAGTTGAGGCTTTTCAAGGCAGCAGTATTTTTTGTCTTCCGTCCAAAAACGAAGGTATGCCTATGAGTGTGCTCGAGGCAATGTCGTACGGTTTGGCCACGATTGCAACTCCTGTTGGAGGCGTTCCTCAAATCATCAACGATGGCGTGAACGGTTTCCTGTCTTCAGTCGGTGACGTCACTGCCCTGGCAGAAAAGCTCGATGTACTCATGAGTGATAATGCCCTGAAAGAAAGAATTGGCAAATGCGGTCGCGCATGTATCGAGGAGTCGTTTTCCCTCGATGCCTATATGGACCAAATCGATACAATTTACGAGATCATCCGTAAATGATCTCGTTCGATTTCAGCTATTTAGGTACGATGCGACTATGAAAAAGGTCATTCATTACTGTTGGTTTGGGGGCAAGCCTCTTTCTGATACAGCCGAGAAGTCCTTGGCTTCATGGGAGAGGTTTGCGCCCGGATTCGAGTTGAGACAATGGAATGAAGATAACTTCGATTTCGAAACCTGTGCGTGGTCTAGGGACGCCTACGCAGCAAAGATGTGGGCTTTCGTTGCGGACTACGCCAGGTTCAAGGTGTTGCATGAATACGGCGGAGTCTACATGGACGTGGGCAGTGAGCTCATCCGCGACATAACGCCCCTTTTAGGTAGCGTTCCCTTCACCGCAATAGAAGAATCTTCGTTGACCGCCACGACTGGACTGATCGTTGCGGTTGAACCGCATGATCCTATAATCGGAGCATGTGTTGCCAGATATGAATCGATGCGGTTTTCCACCGATCCCGTTTTTCTCGATAAGACTACCGTCAACGAGGTGTTCACGGCTGAGCTTGAGAAAATTGGATTCAGACGCGAGGACAAAGAGCAGTCTTTCGGAGATTGGCGCGTTATGGACTCCAGGGCATTCAACCCCGTGTACGGTTTCGGCGGGTATCATATTAAGTCGTGCACATACAGCGTCCATCGTTCTTCAGGCAGCTGGGTCGAGCCCAAGTACCGTATCAAGAGGAGCGTAGTGCGCAAATGCTCGCCTTTTATTGGCAGGCGGCCTGCGCAGATTCTCGGACGAGTTCTCATGGAAGTGAGCGACGGGGGTTTGATTGAAGGGTCGAAGCGCATCCTCGGTGTTGCTCGAGAGAAGGTCGCGAAAGGACGGGAAGACTAACGTGGGCACTTTCTCTAAAGACACAATCCACTACTTCGGTGCACCGGGTGTGAAATTCGGGCGCCTGATTGGCGATTTTGGGTACCGTTACGTTTTCTACTTGAGGATGTGCCAGGCGGGGGGATTGCGAAAGCTTATTTTTACGCTGCCTAGGAAGCATCTTTCAAGGAAATGCGGGCTTGAAATCTCCCCATCAACTCAGATTGGCGAGGGGTTCTATATCGGCCATCCCTATGGAATCACGATCAACGTGGATGCTAAGCTGGGGCACAACGTCAACATTCACAAAGGGTGCACCATCGGCCAGGAAAACCGTGGAAAAAGAAAGGGCGTTCCCACGATAGGCGACTGTGTCTATCTAGGCATTAACTCCACGATTGCGGGGAACGTTACCATCGGCGATGACGTTTTCATTGCGTCGAACACGTTTGTCAATCAAGACATTCCCAGCCACTCGATCGTCATTGGCAATCCTTGCAGGATTATCGAAAGGCAAAATGCGACCGAGGGTTACATCATTAACCTGGTTTAGTTCAGGCTTCAGGATAGGTGAAACGCATTTTGAAACACGTAGGCATACTCACATTCTCTAATACCGTGAACTATGGGGCGTCGCTCCAGGCGTGCGCACTTCGTAGGGCCGTGGAGTCTTTGGGCTGCGACTGTGAGATCCTCAATTACAGCAACAGGGAGCTTGACGATCGCGAGCTGGGAACGCATTTCTCGCTTAGCCCATCGGGGGCTGCGCGCTACTTTTTGAGGCGGGGGTTCGAACGCCGCAGGGTAGCGGCGTTTTCGTGCTTTGCCGAAGCCAACTTGAATCTTACGAGCAAACTCGACCGGGCGGCTCTGATCGATGAGGCCAAGACGCTTGATTGCGTCTTTATCGGCAGCGATCAGGTTTTCAACCCTCGCGTAAACGGACACGACCCCGTTTTCTTGGGTGCAGGTATTGCAGATGTTGCCCGCGTCGCCTCGTATGCGGCTAGCCTGGGCGATGCGACGGCCGAGGCAATCACTGCGTGTGATAAGGAAGCTGCGGAGAGGCTTGCCACATTTTCGGGCCTTTCGGTGAGGGAACCTAGCTCCATGGAAGTGTTGCGCAGCATGGGTCTTGAGCCTGTTTTCATGCCGGATCCGACGCTTCTGCTCTCGTGCGACGATTGGTCGGAGCTTGCCACAGGGGAAGGCCTTGATTCCATCCCCGAGAAATACGTGCTGCTCTACACGCTCAACTCTGAGCAGAAGCTTCTGGACAGGGCCTTGGAGGTTGCGGGGCGGTTGGGCATTCCCGTCGTCTGCCTGCATTACAACACCAAAGATTTTCCTGGCGTGCTTAATGTGAGGGACGTTGGTCCCGGTGCTTTTCTGGAGCTGGTGCGTAGGGCGGCGTTCGTGTGCACAGATTCCTTCCATGGCGCATGCTTTTCCCTGAACTTTAATAAGCAATTTGTTGTAAAGACCTCCGACGCTGCTGTTCAGAGTAACGTTAGAATCACCGACCTTTTGGCGCGCTACGGTATCGAGGACTGCTTATACGCCGCCGGCGAGACGCCGGTACGCAATGTGGATTACGGCCGTGCTAACCAGGCTTTGGATCGCGACCGCGCTAACGCTCTTTCGTTCATCGCCGAGTGCGCAGGGCTTTAGGGGCCGGTACTATCCTATGTTTGCCAAGAATACTTTCTGGAACCTTGTCTACCAGCTGACCGCCGTGGTCGCCGGCTTCCTGGTCCCAAGGGCCATCATCGGAGTGTACGGCTCCGAGGTCAACGGCCTGGTGACCTCCCTTACCCAGTTCATCGGATATTTTGCGCTCGTGGAGGCCGGAATATCGGGTGCGGCGACGTTCGCCCTGTACAAGCCGCTCGCCCAGGACGACTGGAGGGGCGTCAACATTGTCGCGTCCGCGTCGCGGGCCTTTTACCAGAAATCGGGCGCTGTATTCCTGGCCCTGCTGGTAGGGCTCTCGGTTATTTACCCGGTGTTTGTTTCGGCGGGCGCGCTGCTGCCATGGGAGATCGTGGCGTTGACCTTCCTTTTGGGCGCGAAGGTCGTTGTTGACTTCTTCTCGCTCTCGAAGTATAGGGTGTTCCTCACTGCCGACAAGAAAAACTGGCTCATCCAGCTCGCCTCGACTGTCTACACGCTGCTGAATACCGCAATCATCATCGTGTTCTCGTATTTGCGCACGCCTGTCGTGGCGGTCTACGCGTTGGCGCTCGCGGCCGTGTTCGCGCGAAGCGCCATCCTGGCTGTGTATACGCGACGGCGCTACTCCGAGTTTGACTGTAAGGTAGATTACGGGGACTTCAAGTTGCCGCAGCGCTGGGATGCTCTATTCCTGCAGATTCTGGGTGCGGTGCAGTCGGGTGCGCCCGTTATCTTGGCCACCGTGCTGTGCGGAAGCATGAGCGAGGTCAGCGTTTTGGCGGTGTACCTGCTGATTTCAAACGGATTGCAGATGATTCCCAATGTGCTGGGTACGGGCCTGCAGGCTTCGTTTGGGCGACAGATTGCAAATGGCGATTACGGGGCGCTTCGCGCTTCGTACAAGCCTTACAGGGCGCTGGTCTATTCGGTGTCAGCTGTTGCCTGTGGATGCGCCTTCTCACTGATACTGCCTTTTGTTGATTTATATGCAGGGGATTTTCGCGACGCGGACTACCATAACGCGCTTCTCGGCTTTCTCGTGGTGCTGAACGTGTTCCTCTACCATGGCAAGTCTTCCCAGGGGCTTCTTGTCATAGCCGCAGGGATGTATCATGAGACAAGGTGGCAGACCTGCATGCAGGCGCTGATTATCGTTGTCCTGGGCATCCCCCTGACAATGGGGTTTGGTATCGTAGGCACCATCGTAGCTTCCTGCGTGTCGAACGCCTACCGTGTGGTTGACTTGCTGTTGTTCGAGCCCACCAGGATTTCCAGGGACACGGTGTTAAGCTCACTTTCGGCCTTCGGGCTGTACGTCTTGCAGACTGCTCTTATCGCGATGCCTGGGTATCTTCTCTCGAGCTTGGCTTGCACCTGGGCTCTTTGGGCTGCCGTCGCCGCCGCTCTGGTTCTTTGGGGCGTTGTCGTCGTGTATCTGACGCTCGCCCTGCTCGACAAGAACAGTTTCCGCTCCATCTTCAAACGCTTCGTAAGGAATAGATAGTCATGCGTCTTGCATCCTCGTCGCAAATCGATGCGGCGCTCCCTGCTCAGCGTGGAGCGCGTTTCTCCCTAAAGAATGGGTCGATGGTCTTCATCCCCCTGCTCTTTTACGCCTTTTTCTGCCAATCCCTTGCCTCGTCTTCCGTGGTGCTTTATGCGTGTCTCACCGTTTCCTTCGTGTCGCTCGTCATGCATTTTTTGGCCAACGGCAGGTTTGCCAATAAGAAGTTCGGCCTGGAGATTGTGTGGATCCCATTCTTCATTCTTTTCTATGTACATAGCTTCGTTTTTGGAGTGAACAACCTGACGCTGCTGGTGGTTTACACCATCCTGTTCGTGTGCATGTACGCCGCATCGGGGGAAAGGGGGTGGATTTCGACGTGTATCAAGGTGCTGGTTGCGTTTGCGGCCTTCCACGCCACGTGCACGATAGCCTTCTGGCTCTTTCCCGCATTGTATGCGCCTGTGAAGGCGACGTTTTTCTCTTCGAGCTATATGGCAAGCGACTACCGATCGGGATTCACCGCCCATTACAGCACCAACTCCATCTATTTGAGCTTTGGCCTGGTGTGTTGGGCGTGCGGACTAATTGGGGAGAAATCCAAGCCGCGAGCGAAAGACATAATCTTGGGCGTGGCGTTTCTGTTCGCCTTGTTCTTGACGACGAAGCGTGGACCGCTCGTCGCATCCGTCGTTGCCGTTTCGATATGCTACCTCTTCGTCAACAGAGATAAGTTCACGGGTACAGCGTTGAAAGCCCTGATTATCGTTATGCTGGCTATTCTTGCCGTGGGCGTGCTGGCGACATTTGTGCCGGGCGTCGAGGCAACCCTTCAAAGATTCGTAGAACTGTCGGAAGACGAGACTGGTAACGGCAGGAGCGAGCTGTACGACTGCGCCTGGAGTATGTTCTATTCGAATCCCCTGTTTGGAAGTGGGTGGGGGTCGTATTCGAAGTACGTTGCAACGACATCGCTTGGCGCCATGTATAACAATTTGGGCTTCACGTCGATGAGTACCCATAATGTCTATCTGCAGCTTTTGGCCGAGACGGGCATCGTGGGGTTGGCCCTGTTCCTAGTGCCCGCCGCGGTCACGCTAATCGCGGCGATGCGGCGCTCGGCCGCGCATCGCGGGGGAGGACTTTACGGGGAGTCGTTCTGCCTTTGGGCCTGCGTGGGCGCGCAGATCTTCTTCCTGGTCTATTGTTTTTCGGGTAACCCTCTTTACGATCCGCAGTGTTACGTGCCGTACTTCATATCGTGCGTCACCGTGTTTGCTATATGCGGGATCGACGTCAAGCGCAAGGACGGGGAGGTCCATGGAAATCTGCAATAATCCGCAGCTGTGCTGTGGGTGCTCGGCGTGCCAATCGACTTGTCCTCGCTCGGCAATCACTGTAGTCGAGGATGACCGGGGGTTCTATCGTCCCAACGTGGATGAGGCAAAGTGTGTGCAATGCGGCCTGTGCGAGGCGGTGTGCCCTGCCAATGGGGGGATGGCGGAGGAACTGAAGAGGGGCCCGCTCAAAGTGCTAGCGTACAAGAGCGCCGACCAAGAGAGGGCCAAGAGTTCCTCGGGTGCCGCCTTCTGGACGCTGGCGCAATACGCGCTTAGCGGAGGCGGCGTGGTGTACGGCGCCTGTTTCGATGACGAGTTCCGGGTTGTGCAGAGGCGCTGCGTCACCGAGAGCGAGGCGCAGGCGTGTAGGGGGTCGAAGTATTCACAGGGTCTTACGGGGACGACGTACGGCGAGGTTTATGAAGACCTGAGGCAGGGAAGGTGCGTGCTGTATACAGGTACCCCCTGCCAGATTGCGGGTCTGCGGAGCTTCCTTTCCAAGAAGAGCTATTCTGGGCAGCTGATAACCTGTGACCTGATATGCCACGGGACGCCGAGCAACCGGCTGTTCCGCGAGTACATCGCGTTTCTCGAACGGAAAAGTGGCAAGAAGGTGGTCGGCTACTGCCATCGCCCGAAGGACAGGGGTTGGGGGGTTCATGTTGAGAAGGCGGCCTTGGAAGATGGCAGCACGCTCTACGATACGATTGAGAGCAATGCGTGGCGAGACGTTTTCTACAGCAACGATGGGCTGAACTCTTGCTGCTACCGCTGCCTCTACACCGATACTCGTAGGGTTGCCGATTTCACTCTTGCTGACTTTCTTGGTGTGGACAGGTGCCGTAAAGAACTTAATGACCGAAGAGGCCTCTCTGTCATCATGGTCAATAGTGAGCTTGCGAAGGATATTGTAGACCAGGGTATTTTCGAGCCTGGGGCTGTGGAGATAACAATCGACGAGGTGATTCCCGGCAACCCCATGCTGCAAAGGCCCTCAGCGCCCCAGGACGACGTAGAGGATTTTTGGCGGGCGTATGAAAAGCGTGGCTTCGAAGGGGCGGCGCGCTATGTGGGGGCCTACGGGTTCGTCAAGACTGTTAAGACTCTGGTTAAGCGACTTATGGGCAGAGTTTGACAAACAAATAGAAGGAGAGGGTGACTTCCTTTGAATCCTATGGAATTCATCGAGCGGGCAGCGTGTTGGGTTTACGTTCGCGGCAAACTTGCATTCCTAATGGGCAGGTTTCCCGGCCAGATTATTATGACGAAGGCGTTTAGGCGGCCTTTTTACTGTCGCGTGTCGGCTACGGGACGCATCAACGTGGCAGAGCGGACCTCATTCAACTACGGGTGTGTTTTGATTGCCCACGAACGCATCGACATCGGCAAGGGATGCTTGTTCGGGCCTAACGTGCATGTATATGACTTCGACCACGGCATGGCGCAGGACGGCATGATGTACCGCGACCAGCCGACCAAGACCTCGCCGGTCCGCATCGGAGACAATGTGTGGTTGGGCGCGAACGTTGTTGTGCTCAAGGGCGTCACCATCGGGGATAATGCGGTTATTGCCGCGAACAGCGTCGTCTCAAAAGACGTACCTGCGAACACATTGTTTTACGAGAAGCGCGAGCGGTGTTATAGGGATCTGCGGTAGTCGAGGACGGTTGCAGTGATGCCCTGCTTCATAGGTATGTAAGTGATTTTACTCATCGCAATAAAACATAGTGGCGCTTTTCGAATGGTTGAGCGTTGCTTTTGACTCAAAAGCAAACTGACTGACTGCCCCGCCTGAAGATGAAGCCCAAGACGTTTTCCAACGCTCCAAATGGCACATAACGTGGTAGATACTTCGGGCTCTGGTGGGTATGGCGTTTCGTGCGGTCTTGACACTTGCGACGCCATCGACGGCGTGGAGTCGCGCATTGGCGCCAACAATGGCAACCCAAGCTATACTACTGCCTGCCCGAAGATACCGAGCAGTTGCCGGCGGACCATAAGGACGCGCCAGGAACCTGATCAGAGCCATCGTTGACGCTGATCGCACCCTGTACACGCGCGATTTGTTCAAGAGGGACTAATAATATTGTGATGTAAGGAGGTAAATAATGGATGCGAGCGTTATCGTCCAGATTTTTGCCTGCGCGCTTGCAACTTTGTGCAGCATCGGCGCGATGGGGATTGCCATCTGGACCGTCCATGAGAGCCGGCGGCCACAGCCTGTCGCCTTCCTTGAGCACGTTCGTGATAAGTCGTGCATCCTGTTTGTCATCGAAAACTTCGGTACCGGGGTTGCCTCGAACATTGAGATTAGCGGGTTCGATTACGCTTTGGTGGGCGAGGGCGAGAAGAAGAACGTAGAGCGCAGCTTCGTCGAAACCGGTATCCCCATGCTGGTCCCCAGCGCCAGAAGGGACACCCTTCTGCTGAGTGGGGCAAACGATACGAAGAAGCGGCTCGACGTCTCTTGCTCTGTGACGCTGCGCTATAGCGAGCGCGGGCTGCTAGGCAGGCCCAAGCATCGCGAAGAGGAGTTCTTGCTGGACATGGGGTCGTTTGCAGGGAGCCTGTACACGATGAGCGATTTTCACAATATGGTCGTGGCGACGGAGAGCATGGCCGAGTCGCTGAAGAGGATAAGCAAGTGAAAGAGCGAGGCGAACACCTTGAGTGTGTCTTTTAACCTCGTGCTATCTCGGGCGTGCTTGTTGGTTCAGGGCTCATAAGCCCCAGATGCGACCGAGAGACCGAGGTTGCGCAGCTGACCGAATCTGGCCCGTTGTGCTTCTGCCGTTTTCCCCGCAACTCAAACCGAGTTGCGGGGTTTCTTGTTCTTTGGGCGGATTATTCGCCGACGGTTAACGTTCGCTAACTACCGGGGGGCGACAATCGGCAAAAGGCCTTCTTTCGTCGTGGCCGCCGTTCGCCCTTAGGGCACGTCCAAAATATTCCGTTTTCCGCCTCTGGGCAGGAGCGCAATCCCGCGCTCCCCGACCCAGGGGAGGAAACATGCCCTCATCGCGAGGCTGCATCAGCAGCTACGACTGCATCGTCAAAATCAAGGGCGTCACCACACGTCCGATACTGTTCAGCCAGCTCATGCGGAGCGACGGAGAGGGGGCGATGAACCCCGAGGAGCTGTTCGCAGACGACCGCAGCCCCGCCTCCGAGCAGGAGCGCGTCCACGAGGATGAGCTGCATTCGCTCATGCGCAGCATATTGGACTGGGCGATATCGTTTCTGAGCGAGTCCAGCCAGGGCACCATACGCGCAATCTACTTCGAGGGCAAGACCGTCAAGCAGCACAGCGAGGAGGAGTACGTCACCGTCTACGCGATCTACAAGCGCCTTGCGCGCTCGTATCCCGTCATCAAAGAGATCGTCCTTGAGGAGTTGGAGGGACTCGACGATGAGACGCGCGTCGAGCTCGAGGCTATGTTCGGGATCGGCGGTCGCGATGGGAAGTGAGCAGGTGGAAGCTGTACAGGGTGGGATGCTCCCTCGCAGCGGCGACGAGCCGTTCGTTGGCAACGGATCGAACGAAGCCGCGGCTGTCGGCGTGCTGCCGCGCGAGCTTCAGCAGGGTGCTTCTGCGGCTGTCTGCGATGAGCCTTGCACCCGACGCGGATCGATCGGCGTGCGCGTGTCCTACGCCGGCGAGTGCAGCATCGAGGAGGCCGTGTCGCGCTACCTTGCCGCGCGCGAGAACGTGCGCGACGTCATAGGCGACGAACCTGCCTGACGCGATTAGGCCGGCATCGGCCAACATCTTCATCAATCCCGAGATTTCCGCCTTCGCCGGCGCCGAGCCGCCGAAGGCGTGGTACGATTGCGCCAGACGCATACAAGGGCCCTCGGCGTCGGTTGTTTTCTTGGCGGGAAGCGCAGCGCATCCCGAGGGCATCCTCAGAGCCTCCTGGCGCACGTACACACATGTGCAAAAGGAGGCCTTTTCATGCCCAAAACCAAAATGCCGAAACCGGCGGCCAGGGTCTATCGCGCCGCCAGCTACGCCAGGCTCTCCGTCGATGACGAGAGCTACGGCACCAGCGGCTCGGTGCTCAATCAGCATGCCATGATCCGCGACTTCGCCGACGCGAACGGCGGCCTGAGCATCGTCGCCGAGTACTCCGACGATGGCTTCTCTGGCTCCACCTTCGAGAACCGTCCCGGCTGGGGCGGCCTGCTCGCCGACGTGGAGGCCGGCAAGATCGACTGCATCGTGGTCAAGGACCTGAGTCGCCTCGGCCGCAACTACCTTGACGTGTCGCGCTACCTGGACCAGGTGTTCCCGGCGCTCGGCGTGCGCGTGGTGGCCATCGCCGACGGCTACGACTCCGTAGCCGAGAAGACGCCGACCGACGCGCTGCTGCTGCCGGTGAAGAACCTCTTCAACGACATGTACTGCCGCGACGCCTCCGCCAAGACCAAGGCGTCGCTTTCCGCCAAGCGCCGCCGCGGCGAGTTCGTTGGCGCCTTCGCCCCATACGGCTACGCCAAGGGGTCGGGCCCCGACCGCGGCAGGCTCGTGATCGACCCGGAACCCGCCGGCGTTGTGCGCGGCATCTTCGATGCGCGCATCGGCGGCATGAGCGCCGCCGGTATAGCCGCCATGCTCAACGAGGGCCTCGTACCGAGCCCCTATGAGTATTTCTCGGCGAAGGGCGCGGCGCGCAGCTCGAACTTCTGCAAGGGGGAGAGGACCGCCTGGGACGCGCGCACGGTGCTGCGCATCCTGTCGAACGAGACCTATGCGGGCACGCTCGTGCAGGGCAAGACCTGCAAGCCCGATTTCCGGCGCAAAGCGGTGCTTCCCGTCGACGAGTCCGAGTGGGACCGCTCGCCCGGCGCTCACGAGGCGATAGTGGACCCAGCTACCTTCGGCCTGGTGCGCAAGCTGGCGCGGCGCGATATGCGCCTGTCGCCCGGCGCCAAGCGGTCGCTGCCGCTGTCGGGGTTTCTTTTCTGCGCGGATTGCGGCGCGACGATGGCGCGGCATGCGAGCCGCTGCTCCGACGGCAAGCGCTTCTACTACTCCTGCGAGACCCATAGGAAGAACCGCGCCGAGTGCGGCATGCACAAGGTGTGGGAGGACGAGCTCTCGGCGGCGGTGATGCGGGCAGTGCACGGGCATGCCCTCGCGGCGGTCGACGGCGATGGCGCCGTGAGGGGCGCCGAGGCGTACCGCCACGACAGGCGCGCCGAGCTCGCCTGCCGCCTGGAGTCGGTGAAGGGGCGCATCGAGCACAACGGCGACCTGCGGCTGCGCATGTACTCCGATTACGCAGCGGGCGTCATCGACAAGGCCCAGTACGCCGAGCTCGCCCGGGCCGTCGACGCCAGGCTGCAGGAGCTGAAGGGCGAGAAGGCCGGCATCGAGCGGGAATCGGCCCAGTTGGATGACGTTCGCGCGGAGACCTGGGAGCAAACCTTGGCGCGCTACCGCGACGCCGAGGGCCTCGAGCGCGTGATGGTCGTCGAGCTCATCGACAGGGTGCTCGTCGGCGAGGGCGGCGACATCGAGGTGGTCTTCCGGTTCGGCGACCCCGTCGCCGCATGCGCCTCGAAGCAAGAGGGGGTGGCGTGATGGCGGGCTTCGACCTCTCCGACGTGCTGGCGGCGGCGCGCGGTATTCCCGGCGCGCGCGAGGACGGCAGATGGCGCTGCGTCGTGTACCTCTCCGCCTACGACTGGATGAGCGGCTGGCTTCGCGTCCCCGACATGGCGGCGCAGTCGGCGGCGTGCAAGGCATGGCTTTCCGCCCACGGCGATGCGCGCAAGGTGGAGACCATCAGGAACCGCAACGCCGTGCGCAACGTGCGCGCCGCCTTCGACGAGCTCATGCGCGTCATCGAGAACCGCAGGGCCGACTGCGTGGTCGTGCCCGACATAGCGGTGTTCGCGCCGTGCTTCTCGGAGGCCCGCTTCTACGTCGAGGAGGTGCTGGTGCCCATGGGCTTCCGCTTCGTGGACTGCGCGCGCGGCTTCGACACGCAGGGCGGCGACGTGCGGGCGTACTTCAAGGGGCTGCAGACAGAGATGTCCGACGCGCTGGCCCTGCATGCCGAGCACGGCAGGCTCGTCTCCGGCGGGCTTATAAGGCGCAACGTGCCCTTCGGCTACGTCTTCGACGAGGACGCGCCATGCGGCGTGCGCGTGGACGGCGAGGTGGCGGCATTCGTCCCCAGAATCTTCGAGCTTGCCGCCCAGGGGCGCTGGTGGCGCAGCAAGCTGGAGGGCCAGGTGCGCGAGCTTGGGTGCCCCGGGCCCAGGCAGAGGGCCAACGAGCTCTACGGCCACAATCGGCACGCCATTGAAGGCTGGGATTATGCCGCCATCAGGAGCATGGTGACCAACCCCTTCTACACGGGGGACTTCGCCCCCGAGCGCCTCGCCAGCATCCGCATGCGCAAAAGCGGCATCTCGATCGGGTCGTTCCCCGTCATCGAGGGACACCACCCGGCGCTGGTCGGCCGCGAGCTGTTCGAGGAGGCCAACGAGGGGCTTGCGCGCAACCGCTATGCCTGCCCGACTAAGGCCGAGGGAAGGAGGCCCTGCCGTGGCTAGGAA
>NZ_CAKTVU010000009.1 GCF_934630535.1 uncultured Senegalimassilia sp. | reverse complement strand
TGCGAAGAATCGTCCCATTGGGAATCTGCCCCAATGGGACGATTTTCTATCCGATTCGAAGGCAGCTTTTCGGAGCTGGTTCATCGTCGATGACGGTCGGAATGAGCTGCAAAAGTCTGGAGGTTCAAACTCCAGGAAACAGATAGTTCGGCTATCTAGTCGGAGCATTTCTGCAGGTAATCTTGTTTTTTCGTCTTGACAAAAGGGATGTCTGCTGTAGGCCCACGGCCTACAGCAGACATCCCTCTGCGCATGCTCGTACGGCATCCGCGTTGATGCCCTGACCGCCTCGGCGCGTCGGAGCGGGCAAAGCCGTCTTCGGGCTCGGCCCGACCCTCCAGCTTGCCGTCGAGGCCGGTTGTGGAGGCGGCGCTGTCCCTGGGCGTGGCGCCCCTCTGCCTATAGGCGCGATTCGCCATTTGTTGGACAAAATGCGCAGCGCTGGTTTCGCAGCCTGTTCGTTGCCATCAAGCATCGGCGGCAATCGCTCGTGACCTTTTACTGGACGGGGCATGATCCGCCCAAAACGCTCAAATGCCACGAGGGGCGGGCTTGAGCGCCTGCCGACGAGGAAGCCCCTGCAATTATCTACGGTAACGGGCTCTTCCGAAGGCGCGCTTGTCGGGCTGCTATGGCGCCGGCCCTCGCCTCGCCCGCATCGATGAGCGGGGCTGACATGATAGCCGGGGAGAACGATCTCGCTGCATGCTCGCTGCGCGCTGCTTGTCAGATAGATGCGTCATCAAACTTACATGTGGGTGAGAAAAGCCCCGATTTTGCTATGAGATCGGGGCTCGATGTAAGTTCTAGGGTGCCAAAAGTTACATCAGCCGCTTACGACCGCTCTGTCTATCTCTCCGAGCGGGACGGGCGCCGATGCCCTGATCTCCGCCATGTCGAGGCGGGCAGTGGCGATTGTGCAACTACTCGACGTGCTCGCCGCCACCGAGCCACTCTCCCGTTGCCAACCAAAGCTCGAAGAAGACGAGCCACTCCATGGCCCACGGCACATACGTGTCGGCTATGAGCTGTCCGCTGTCCCAATCCCGCCTTTGGAGGCAAAGCTTCACGCTCTTTGACTTTTCATCAAATCCGAATTGGTGGGGTATCGAGCCGAGGTCTTCGCATCGCTCAAGTGCCCCGGCTCTGGCCCAGACTTCTGGGAATCTCCCCTTGCTCCAAGTCAGCCGAAGCTCGTATGTCTCGCATCCTTCGGTCGGGGTGAGCGTGGCCTTCCAGTTCAGTTTCCCTTTGCTGTGCGTTACGCTCGAGTTTGGGAAGCGGCGCTTTAAAGCGAAAAGTTGCTGCCCCATGCTCAGCGATCTCGTCGCATGCCTCATAGACCGAAGAACGTGTGGTTGGGGATTGCCTTCTCGCCCTGCAGCGCAAGAGGGGCGATGCCGGCCGCTGAGGCGAAGAGCTTGCCGTTCTCCCGCTTGCTCTTTAGCGTGCCGCCGAACTCCTTGAAGGCGGCATTGGCCTGGCGATTTCCCATGCAGCTTCCCAGGTGCTCCTTGAGCTTGTCCATGCCCTTGGTGTTCAACGCCGTATCAACGAGGTCGGATCTCGCGGCTGCGAGCCAATCGTGAAACGCGGCTGCCTTCTCGGGGCAATCGTTCCATTTGTCGGCGAAGTTCTCGTATTCGTCCACCGGGTTTTTGATGCGGTAGACGCCGTTTCGGCACTCCGCGTATTGGTCCATGCGGCTCAGAATCCCCTGGATCGCGTCGAACGTGCCCTGCTCGTTTCTGTAGGCGCGGGCGGCTAGCGTTGTGATGATTATCGATATCGGCGCATCGTCGCGGCCGGCGAACATGATGTTCCGATGGTGCTTGAGTATCTGGACGGCTTGCTGCAGAGGCGACTTGACGGAGTACTCGGGAACCTCTTCCAGCGAGCAGGAGATGGTCGACGATGCCCTCGACCTCGCGACCTCGTAGGGGCGACCGGCCTTGGCGATGAACCAGTCGCGGTAGCCTTTCGGGTTGCTGTACCTGTCGGAATAGCTTCCGTCCGGGTTCTTGTGGGTGAGCCTGATCGCCGTGTCGTCACTGCAGTGGGTGATGTCTGGCGAGCAGGGCAGCACGTCCATGTGGAACTTGTCATATTGGAATGTCCAGCATCTCTTGCCTTCGTCCTCGGTGTCCTTTCGGTAGCCTCTAAGGCTTCTCCCCACGGCTTTCTTGATGTGCGATGCTGGCGCAGAGGCCGCGTCTTCCATCTCGCATACCAGGTCGATGTCGTAATCCTCGTCCTCGCCGCTTATGGGCCTGATCACTGTTCCTAGCGCGAACGAGCCCTGGGTGTAGACGTCGGTCTCGCCGAGGGAGGTATCGTCGTCTAGGTGCCTCCCGACGGATTTGTAGCTGCGCTCTGCGGCATCGGCCATCGCGTCGGTTATGCTGATGGACTCGGCGAGCTTCGAGTAAAGGATATTCAGGTTATGGCTAGTCATCGCTGCCTCCGATCTCTATCGACTGGCTGAATCTGCCGTCGGTCTTCTCGTAGACGACGGCCTTGGTGAGAAGGTTGCGGTTGAAGAGGCCGCCTAGCGTGACGGCCATGCTGACGGGAAGAGCAGGGAAGATGTGGACCTTCGCTACATGCGGCATTGCGGAGTGGACTTCGTCAAGGAGGCTGATCGCCTCGCGCTCGAAGGCCCTGACGTCCTCCTGCGTGCGGGCGATATACACGGAAGGGTTTGCTGCCCTTAACTCCAAGACGGGCATTCCGGAGCTTGCCACTTCAGCAGGCAGGGTTTCCTTGCTGACGGTGCCGCTGACGGAGAGCACCAGCGCGACTTCGGCCGAATCGGAGGAGGGGACGGCGTCGTGCTGGAAAGAGCTCCGGCACTCCGCGTCGTGCCAGCACCAAGAGTCCGTATCCCGCTGCTTCTGAAACACGGTTACCTGCTGCTTGTCTCCGATGAGGCTGCCCAAGGCTATCAAGATCGGCTGGGGCGCGATTGCGAAGATGGCAAGCGGCACGGTCGGGTCCATGGTTAGCCTGAGACCGTTGATTTTCCTGGCAAGCAGAGAGCAATCGTCGGCGATCGATCCCGACGCCGCATTCGAGTCCATGACCCTGATTTCCGTGTCCCCTGCGTGCACCATGCCGGAGGAGGCCATGGCTTGGGACCATTCGCTGCGCGATATCTCGGTCGCATTCCCATGGATGGGGCAGGTGACGGTGATGGCGTATGCTTTCTGGGGCTTCGAAGCTTGCATCACCTTGCTGACATACTCTTCGCGCTTGGACTTTATGCTTCGCAGCACGTCCGCGGTGTATGTAGCTTCGTCGTCGTCGACGGTCTTGTGGCACTGCGGGCACAGGAGCATAAGGTTCTCAATGGAGTTCCTGTCGTCCTCCGACAGCTTCTCGTTGAACCGGGGGCCGTCCTCGCTGTAGGCGTGGATATGGGCTATGTTCGAGTAGTTGCCCGATGTTCTATATGCGCCTCCCTCGAACAGCGGCGCGGAGCATATCTGGCAGCATCCGGCCGCCTTGCCCCACAGCGCGTCCCTTGTCGCGAATGAGATGCTTTTGCGATTGCCCAATCAAACCTCTTGAATCATCCATTTGTCGATAATTTCGTCGTTTGCCAAGATAATATCATTTGACGAAAAAAGCGTCAAATATTAGAATCACTTTAGATATATCGACAGGAATGCCCCGGCGTTTTCGCGTTGGGTTCCAAAATGGAGGAAACGATGCTCATCCGGTTCTCTTTTAAGAACTTCAAATCCGTTGGGCTGGAGCCCGTCACCCTCGAGATGGTCTCCTCTGCGAAGGTGCGCAAGCTGAAAGGGCACGTCTGCGCCTCCTCCAAGGAGGCGAAAATTCTGCGCAACGCCGTGATTTATGGTGGCAACGCCGCAGGCAAGAGCACCCTATACAAGGCTTTCGCGTTCATGAAGGCCGCCGTCATGGGCGGGGGGCTGCCCCAAGAAGGGATAAGGGAGTACTGCCGCTGCGGGGGTGGGCACGCCGAGGACGAGTCCACTTTCGACATCCAGTTCGAGACCGAAGGGCGCGTCTTCGACTACGGTTTCAGCTGCATTCTGTCAAAGATGCATGTCACCTCGGAGTGGCTCTACTCCCTGGGCGGCGACGCGAAGCCCCTCTTCCTCAGAGACGGCGTGTCGTCGATAGACTGCAGCGGGGTTCGAGAGGCCGCCGATAATGCGGATGTCGCCAGGCTCGACGTTTACGCTGACGACTTCTGCCATGATCAGTCGGAGACGATGGGGTCTGGCCTGTTTCTCTCCTACATAGGAAAGGGCCGCTCGTTCTCGGGCGACTCGGCTCTCGATGCGTTCAAGAGGGCTTTCGCATGGTTCGATGCGGGGATCGAGACGATCGGCGTCAACCAGCGCGCCTCTTCCACCGAGTACTACACGGAATCGAGCACGCTCGAGCAGGTGGCCGAGGTCCTCTCGTCCTTCGACACAGGCATCAGCGGACTGTGCAAAGAGGAGGTCGGAATGGACGAGCTCGACAAGATCGTCCCGCCTGAGGTCAGGTTCACCATTACCGAGCTGCTGAGGGCCAACGCCCCTAAACGCGACAGCGACAAATTCGGCTTGACCATTCGCAACGAGGACTTCTTCGTGGGAATCGAGCGCGAGGGGGCCGGTGAGCCTAAAGCCACGGTTTTGAGGACGAGGCACGGAGGGTCTTTGCTGACGTTCGACTTCCAGGACGAGTCGGACGGCACGAGGCGTTTGTTCGACTTCATGGATATCCTGTTCACCCAAAGCGAGGACAAGGTGTTCGTGATCGACGAGCTCAACAGGAGCTTTCATCCCATGCTGACGCAGCACCTGGTTGAATTGTTCAACCAGGTGCATGCGAACGACGACTGCCAGCTGGTGTTCACGACCCATGAGAACGACATAATGTCCTACGAGTACTTCCGCCGCGACGAAATCTGGTTCGTGGAGCGCGACGAGGAGGGTTTGTCGAGGTTGTACCCCCTCGACGACTTCGCCGCCGACGGGGCGCGTTCGGATGCTCGCCTGAACAAGAAGTACCTGGAGGGCAGGTACGGCGGCGTGCCCGTTATCGACCTGTCTCGCGCCCGCGCCGCGCTGAACGTTCGGGAGGCCTAGCATGCCCCCTCTGAACTCCCTTGAAACCTGGTCGGTGCGCTCCGCTAGAGGAGGTAGGAAACCGAAATCGAAGTGCTTCTTCATCGGCGAGGGGCCGAACACCGAGTATTGGTATCTGGAGTCGCTTGCCGTGCGGCTCGCAAAGATGAACGCCCCTGAGCTCATCGAGCTCAGGCCCGTGGAGAGGACCGGCAACGAGAGAAACCAGTCCGCGCCGAAGAAGCTCCTGGAGCAGGCGCGGCTCATCCGGAGCGATGCGGAGGCGTTTGGGTTCGACCCCGAGACGGATCGCATTGTCGTGTTCTTCGATGCCGACGTGTACAAGGGCGACTCCGAGCGCTATGCGTCCGACCTCGGCATGTTCTCCGGGGTTGCCGAGGTTGCGGTGACGAACCCGAGCTTCGAGCTGTATCTCCTGCTGCACCTCGACGACGCGTTGGAGGAGTACGTCTTGCCTAATGAGGAGGAGATTCTCGGCAACGGCTATGTCGGCGGCAAACGTCGCTACGTCGAAAAGCTCGCGAGCGATGTCCTCGGCTTCAACGTGAAGCATAACGAGAAAGTCGGAGGACTTGCGCGACGTTTTGGGGTTGCGGTTATGAGCGAGCGGGCGCTCAACCAGGATCCGTCTCAATCCATCGGCCGGCTCACCAGCAACGTGGGCGCGCGTATCATGGAGATCATGCACACCGGCGCGTCTTCCGAGGAAAGCTACCTCGGGCTGTGCAAGCGTCTCGGAGTCGAAGACGAACTTGCTTGATAACCTCGTGCGCAAAACGGTCAGCTGAGTCGTTTGCACATACAGCAGACATCTCTTCGCCCATGCTCGCGCAGCATTCGCATCGGAGCCCTGCCCGCCTCAGCATGCTCAAGCGGGCAGGGCGCCTTGCCGAGGAGAAGCGCCCAGAGCTTTCCGCGAAGCCGCCCGCCCCTCAACTCGCCTTCCGGGGGATGCCGGCGGCGAACGGTATCCCTCCCAGCGCGGTCGTCTGCAGCGCAAGCAGCCTCACGGCTTGCGAGAAGTTCGTGCCCAGGCCCTTGAGCACGGACTCCATCTCGCCGGCGACGTCCTCCGGGATCTTGACCGACGTCACCGCGGTCCCGCCGCCCGCCTCGAAGCCGGCGTCGACGGGGTCGAAGGGGATGCTCCCCTCGAGCACGATCTGGAAGGCGAAGCTCCTCATCGCGCAGGTGGGGTCGACGCCGATGCCCCGCAGCGTGCCCTCGAAGGCCGCCTTCAGGTCGGCGTCGATCCTCACCGACAGCTTCCTCATCTTCGCGCTGCAGCTCATCTTGCGCCCCCTTCCCCAGGGCGCTCGCCTTCCTCGCCGGCCCCGAGGCCGCTCTCCATGAAGGCCTCGAACCGGATCCTCATGGTGTTGGCCTTCGCCTCGCGGCTCGCCCTCATGGGCGGCCCGCCCCGGTAGACGAGCTCGTCCATGTACTCCTCGAACGCCTCCGTCAGGGTCATCCCGTGCAGCGCGAGCAGCTCCCTGCTCCTGCGCTTCATGGTCGCATCCAGCCTGAGCGACGTCGTTTCCTTGGGGTCCGCGTACATCCCCGCCTCCTTTCCTGCGGCGCCTCCGGTGCCGCATTGCGCTCGGTGCACTTGCGTCGGCGCAGCTGCCCGTCCCAAGGCCGTATTCGGGGCCTTTTGGACAAGCGCGGCCGCGGGCGGCAATCGGTAGGGCCGCTAGCGTGCGGCATGCTCGCCACGATTTGCCGACGCGAGTCCTCCGTTCTGGCAAAAGCTTCTGCGGAGCCTTGCGACGCTGCGGGGCCTTTGCCTGGGTTCCCCGATCGGCCGCCGATGCAAGGCCTCCTTGCTCGGCTTGTCTGCCGATATGCCCGGGAAGCGGCGCGGAGCGCCGGATTCGCGAAGGCCCGCGAGGGCCGGCATCCCCGCCGAATTGCCGGCGGAGAGCCGATATCGCCCGGAATTCTGTGGGGATGTCGCGCGTGCGGCGCGCAGCTGCGCGTCCCGGGCAACAGCCCCGCGGCGCTTGAGCGGGCATGCGGCCGGTGGGGTCCCAAGGGGAGGAGGCGGGGATCGCTCCCCTTGGCCGCCTCGGCGGGTCCAGCCACCTCTGCGCTGGGGGCACGGGAGGCTGTCCGATAACGCCCAAAAGGGGGCTCTTCCTGGCAGGCTGGCCGGATGGTGCGTTGGGGATGCTCGAGACCTAACGAGAAGTCGCGGCTTCGCGGTGGCTGACCCTGGCGGAAGGTTGCATTTGCCGGCTTCGGTTGTCGAGGTTCATGTAGCCGCGCGTCGCCTGCGGAGAATCGTCCCATTGGGAATTCGCCCCAATGGGACGATTCCGCTTAGGGGAGAGAAGCCGTCCTCGGGCTCGACCCGACCCTTCGAATTGCCGTCGGGCTTTTTTATTATGCGCAAAGCGGTAGCCGCGATTCGCCGGCGCAATACGCTGTCCGCAGTGCCATTGGCAATACAGAAAACTGCAGATCAAACCAATAATCCAGCATATCGGCGCCTTTAGTGTTTTTTCGTCTTGACAAAAGGGATGAGCGTTGTGGGTCCGCGCCCCGCGCTGCCGAACGAGGTGGCAACCTACAACGACTACCAGCGCCAAAGGCTGCTGGTGAAGCCCGGCATGACCTGCTACTGGCAAACCCGTCGCAACCGCGACTCCATAACCTTCGACGAGTGGGTCGACCTGGACCTGTGGTGCTGGATCTCGAGTGGGGATGGCCGCGCTGATTGCCGCCAGCGCAGCTTCGCCGGCTATGAGTGCTGCGGCTGCATTTGCGGATGAGGTTCCTGGGGCTGACGGAACCGACGCTTCGCTCACGCAGGCCGGTCAGGCGTCTGAGCAGCAACAGAAGGCTGACGACAAGCAGGCCTCCGAGGAGAACCTGGCGGCCAAGCAGGCTGCGCAGGAGCGGGCTGCTCAAGGAGTCGCTGATGCTCGCGGCGAACTCGAGGCTGCTCAGGTTTCCGTGAACGAGATCCAAACGGCCATCGATAGCGCGCAATCCGAGGCGGATGCGGCCAAGATGGCGGCTCTGGAAAACACGCTCGCCACTGCCCAGGCGGCGCTTGACGCGGCCGAAGCGGCGCAAAGCAAGAGCTCGGCAGCAGCTGCAGCCGAGAAAGATGCCGCCACCGCTCTTGCTGCTGCGCAGGAGAGCGCTGCTGCGAAACAGTTGGCCGCCGATCAGGCTGCCGATGTGCTTACGAAGGCTCAGCAGGCTTACGAAGCTGCCGGTGGCGGTGAGGAGCTCGAAGCTTCCGAAGCTGCGCTTGCTGCTGCCCAGGACGCCAAGACCAAGGCGGAAGCCGAGCTTGCGCGCGCAAAGCAGGCCCAGCAGGATGCCGAGGCGGCCTTGGAATCCGCTTGTCAGGCTGCACAGTCCGATGCCGGTGCCGTTGCGGCTGCTCAACAGCAGGTCGAGGTAGCTCAGTCCCAGCTTGCATCCGCCCAAGCGGAGCTTGCTGCTGCGAACGCGGATTTGACTCGCGTTGAAGCCGGCGGGGAATCGGAGCAGGTCGAGGCAGCGAAGGCAAAGGTTGCTGCTTGCGAGCAGGCGGTCGCCATTGCTCAAAGCGAAGCGGATGCGGCGGCTTCCGCGGCGGTTGACGCTCAGCGCGTCGCCGACGCCTCCGCCCAGGCTCAGGCAGAGGCGGAGAAGGCGCTTTCGGCTGCGAAAGATGTCCAGGCTTTCCGGTCCCAATCGGTTACCGATGCGACTGCGCAGGTCACGGCGGCGCAGGCTGCTCTTGATGAGGCTATCCGAGTCGGCAACTTGAACGTGCAAGCCCTTGCTGATGCCAAGGCGGGCTTGCAAGCGGCAAGCAAGGCTGCCGCCGACGCACAGGCCGCTGCCGAAACTGCCAACGCTGAAGCCGCTACGGCCCAGGCTGCTTACGATGCCGCCGTGCAGGCCCTTGCTGACGCGAATGCCGAACTCGGCAAATACACCGAGCTTGCCAAAAGGGGCAGCCTCGGCTTTTTCGAGGAGATCGGCGCCACCACTGCTGTGAAGTGGCTCACCGACCCGGCGGGCACGTCCGGTCTTGGCGAAGGCTGCGGCACGACCATGGAAAACCTTGGCGATTCCAAGTCCGCCACGTCGCTGGACAACATGAAGTGCGCCTTGGAGACCATGGCGAAGGTCAATGATCTTCGCCATGAAAACGGCTGTTCCGAGCTGCGCGTTTACTCGGCGATCATGGCCGCTTCGCAGATCAACCTCAACTACACGGCAAGCCACAAGCCTTTCTACCATGCACCGAGCAAGTATCCGTATGGCGAAAACCTTGCGGCAGGCTACAAGGACCCCTTCGTCGGCTGGTACGACAAAGAGAAGGTCCATTACGACAAGGACATGGCTGACGGTGTGTTGGACGGCTACGACGCTGATGGCAACAAGGTCGGCAACTGCGGCCATTACTTCAACATCCTGGAAACCGGATATACCCACTACGGATGCGCGTCCATCGCTTCCCGTTGGTTCCACCTGCAAGATTTCGATAGCATCGAGGGGTTCAAGCGCCTTGTCACCGACGACGAGTATGTCGAGGGGCACGAGATCCTAGGAGTGGGCCCTAACGGCGAATACTACCGCGAGGATGGCAAGCCGTGGACCTGCCACTGGGAAGTGGTCACGCCTGACGACTATCTGCGCGAGAAGTACGGCGACCGCTCTTACTCCGCCGAGGAGTATTACGCCTTGTTCATGAAGTACTACAACAAGGTGTACGGCACGCTCGACCCCAGCTATCAGCAAGCCGTCGACGACGCGAAGGCCGCGCTTGAAGCCGCGCAGGCAAAGGCGATTGCGGCGAATGCGGCTTCTGCCGATAAAACCGCCGCGGAAGCGGCGGCTAAGCAGGCGGTGGCTAGCGCGCAGGCGGCCGTTTCCGCCGATGCGCAGAAGAAGGCCGCTGCGCAGACGGCTCTGTCGGATGCGCAGGCGCAGGCGGGCGATGCTCAGGTTCAGCTTGATGTAGCGAATGCCGAAGTTGCCGGCAAGCAGGTCGTTGCGGACGCGGCGGCGAAGCGTGCTGCATCCGATGCGGCGGCTTTGGCGGACGCCAAACAGACTGCCGCTATGGCGAACGCGCAGCTCAAGGCTGCGCAGGCAGAGTTGTCCGATGCTCGCCAGGCGCTCTATGACGTGTCGTCGGACGAGCTCAAGGCAGCGCAAAAACGCGTTGCTGCCGCGAAAGCGGCGCTGGCTTCCGCTCAGGCAAGCGCTGATGCGAAGAACGACGCCCTTGTTGCGGCGCAGGCGCTGGCAGCGAAGCATGCCGCCGAGGAATCGAACGCCCAGGCCGCGTTCGACAAGGTGGAGGCAGGCACGTTTGCGGCGCAGACTGCGGCGCACGAGGCTTCGACCAACGTTGGCGCAGCTCAGGTTCGCGTCGATGCGATCAAGCCGCTTTTCGCCTCCGTGAACGCCGCGCAGGCTGTTTCCGACGCGGCGGCCAATGAACTCTCCGCCGCAAAAGCCGCGGAAGCGGATGCGCAAGTTGCGTTGGATGCTGCGCAAACCGGCGCAAAGCAAGCTGCTGCTGACCTTGCGGCAGCACAGGAGCGCGCCGACCACTTGGGGCGTTTTGCGACTGATGCCGCCGCGCGCTCTGCGGCAAGCTTCGAAGCCGCATGGCAGGCGGGAACGTTCGGCAGCGAGTGGATTTCCGCAAACGCCGCCGACCTTGAGGCAATGCTTGTTGAAAAGCGCGCTGTTTACGACAGGGCGCTGGCTGCGAAAGCCTCGGCCGAACAGCGTCTTGCCGGCGCTCGGGAGAACCTTGCCGTGAAGCAGGCGGCATACGACAAGGCTGCGGCAGCTTTGGCGCAGGCAGAAGCCGAGCTTGCCGACGCCCAGGCTTGGTACGACCGCATGCATCCGGCCTCGGTCCATCAAACGATCGAGACTGAAGCGGCTGCGTATCTTGACGTCGATGCCAAGCTGGCCAACGCCAAGCACGCCGCAAATGCCGTGGGCGACGGCCCTGCGCTCGCGCAAACCGGCGATCCAGTCGGCGAAGTGTTCTGGATCGGCGGCGTGGCCTTCGTGGCCGCGGGCGTCGCGATCGGCGCGGCCGCCGCGAGCCGCCGTCGCGCGGACGCCGAGTAGCACGCCGCGGCTGCGTTTTGCCAAGCCTCCGCAATCTGTGCCCGGCTGCATTCCCGCAGCCGGGCCTTTCGAAAGGACTTCAACGTGCAACAACCAGCCATTATGCGAAAAACCTCGCACGGCACCGATTGGACCACGCCCGCGAGCGAGTTGTTCGCCGAGCGCGCCGTTGCGATCAACGGCGCAATCAACGCGGAAACGGCGATGGCGGCGATTTTGCAGCTGCGTTACTTGGACCGAAGCTCGGGCGACCCCGTCACGCTGCTGATCAACTCGCCGGGCGGGTCGGTTTCCGACGGCATGGCCATCATCGACTTCATGTGCGGTATGCGCTCCTCGGTGCGTACGCATGCGCTCGGCGTCGCCGCAAGCATGGCAGCGGTCATTCTGGCGTGCGGCGAACCCGGTTTCCGATCAGCCGCCCCGCATGCGGACATTCTGGTACATCAACCGATGTCGGGTATTAGCGGGCAGGTGAGCGATATCGAAATCGCCGCCCGTTCCGTCATCAGGAAGAAGGAAATGTTAGCAGGTGTGCTAGCTGAAGCTACGGGCCGCGGGCTTGAGGCTATCGAGGCAGCAACCGATCGCGACACCTGGTTGACGCCGGACGAGGCAAAATCGTTCGGGATCATCGACCGCGTTTCCGCGGATTGGGATTACGAAGGGAGTGCGCTGCGATGACCAGGCGTGTTGATCCGGAGCAGGATTTGCCCGGCACCATCCTTGCGGAGGGCGTCACGGTGAGCACCGATATGTACGAGACGCAACTCAACAACAACGTTGTCGTTTTCGGCACGCCGGGCGGTGGCAAGACGGAGGGGGTCGTCAAGCCCAATGTCATGCAGCTGAATTCCAGCTACGTCATCACCGACCCGAAGGGCAATCTGTGCGACGAGCTTGGCCCCATGCTTCGGGCGGCAGGCTACAAGGTGCAGCGGCTCGATCTGGTACGTCCGGGTATGTCGAACGGTTACAACCCGTTTGCGTACCTGCGCAACGATGACGACATCGACTTTTTCGTCGAGGCGCTCATCAATAGCACCGGCCGTTTTTCGCGCGATCCGTTTTGGGACGATTCGACGGCGGTGCTATTCAAGGCTCTTATCGGCTACCTTCGCGCAATGCGGGAAATCGCCGAAAATGGTGATCCCGTTACCATGCGCGAGTTGGTTGACCTGCTTGATGAGGCGTTTTTCGCGACCGACGGGCGTGGTGCCAACTGCAGGAACGCCCTCGACGATGCTTTTGAGCGATTGCGAACCGGTATCAAGTGGGATGGGGGAAACCCTGTGCGGACCCACCCGCCTTATCGGGGCGAAGGGACCAAGGCATGGCAACGCTTCAAGCAGCTTGCCCCTGCCGTTGAAACCACGGCCTGCATCTATATGGAAGCCGCCGGTAAGTTGACGCATCTTGCCAACTCCGGGGTGCTAAGCATCCTTGATGGCGATTACGACCCCATTCGGTTCGAAGACATCGGGAAACGCAAGACCGCCCTGTTCGTGGTGGTATCGGATACGGACCGAAGCCTCGATTTCCTCACGTCCATCTTCTACACGCAGCTTTTCAAGGAGCTGTGTCGCGTTGCCGATGGAGCGCCGGAAACGGGTTACCGGCTGCCGGTGCCGGTTCGCGTCATCCTCGACGATTTCGCCAACCAAGCGCCCATTCCGAACTTCGAAACCATCATCGCCGCGGTCCGCAGCCGTGATATCTGGATCACGCTCATCTGCCAGGCAACGGCGCAGCTTGAGGCGCGTTACGGTGCGGCGGCGCAGACCATTATCGGATGCTGCGATACGGTGCTGTACTTGGGCGTGAACGATATCAAGACGGCACGCGAGCTGTCGGAGCGCGCGGATATGCCGGTGAGCGAAGTGCAGTCGCTGCCCATCGGCCAGGTGATGATCTTCCGGCGTGGTTCGGCATGCCAGATTGCGCGGCGATTCAGCGCCAGGCAGCACGTCAATGGCAAATGGTTGGAAAGCAGAAAGCGCGAGGAGCAGGCGGCGAAGCGCGAGGAGGAGCAGCGGATGCTGCACAAGCTCGACGATGCCCTGGCGAAACTCACCCTGTTCACCCAATAGAAACGATTGGAGGTAGGTGTGGCGGAAGCGGAGAAGACTAGGGAGCGCTCGGGGATTGAGCGGGTTTTGGGCAAGTCCGTAAGCGTTGACCCTGAGCAATGCGGGCTGCTTTTGCTGGCTGGCCCGGTGGGGGCGGGCAAAACGTACTCGTCCATGAGCCATATCGCCGATCAGCTTATTGCGTTCGGGCCGAAGTGCAGGCGGTTCGTTTTCGTGACGAACGTGAAACGCAATCTTCCCGTTGACGAGTTGCTGCAAATCCTCGATGAGCGCGGTCACCCTGAACTTGCTGCATACGTGGTGAAGCTCGACTCGAATCTCGGGATGTTCCAGAGCAATATCGACGCCGCAAAAGGCGTTATGCCGAGCGCCCCGTTCTCCTATTGGAAAAAAGGACCCAAGAAGCCCGGGTCGAATGAGCGAACGTTCATCAAGGTCGAATTCGACATTCGGAACCTTCCCGAGCTGCAAGAGGCGGAGAGGCTGCAGCGGATTCTCGAGGAGACGAGGAACCTCCCTCTGCATGTCGGTGCTGCTCGGCGCAAGGCGATCGAAGGTGCTGAGGAGGAAGCGGAGAACGCCGAGGGCAAGCTTCGACGCCACATTTCGTCGGTATTTGCGTCCATGTGCAAGCTTGACGAAGGCGGCTATCGCTTGATGACGCGGCAGGAGAAACGCGAACTTGTCGAGAAAAGCGCCTGGTGGGAATGGCTAAGAGTGCTGTATCCGTCGGTCCTGACGCACAAGAAACGCGTGCTGTTCATGAGCGTGAACAAGCTGCTGGTGAAAAATTCCCCCATCATCGAGCCGTCGGAAAGCATTTGGGAAAGCGACTTGCTAAAGGGATCGGTCGTGATCATCGACGAGTTCGAGCTATCGAAGAGCGTTATCAACGACTTTCTGATTCGCGAAAGCGTTGGCAAGATGGCCGACATGGTAAGCATGTTCCGCATGCTCATGGGTCGCGCGCTCGAGGGCCGCCAGATCGACGGTAAGGGCGGCGACGGCGACGCGGGTGCGGCGTTCACGAGCGAGCTGTTCCGCAGCCCTTCGAACAAGATCGGCTGCGGGCCTGAGCTTCGCGCGGAGTTCGGCGCCATCGTGAGCGTCGCGGAAGAGGCGTATCTCGAACTGCACCTGGACAAACAGTTCCGCCTGAGCGACAGGCTACGCTATAGGAACCAGCCGTTTCTCTTCAACGACTTCCAAAGCCATATCGTCGATGTCGAAGACAGTTCATGGTCGGCGATCAGTTTCCTTGAAAGCCAGAACACCATCGAATTCGGTTCGGGCACTCCGCCCTATGCCGGGGGCGAGGCTTCGATAACGGGGCTACATGAAGCCGATTCCTACTCGGTCCCGTTGCTGCTGGGCAGGCTCGAAGGGCTTGTCAGGTGGATCGTTGGCTGGATCGCCCGCGTCGCTGAGAACTACCAGGCGGTCGTGGCTGAGGATGCCGATCAGGGAAAGCGTCCCGAAATCAGTTTTGACCAGGCTGTTGGCACGGTGCTGTCCGAGCTGAACATGATGGACGAGGTGCATGGCGAGCTGAACCCGGCGCGCCGCCGCGTCATCGAGATGGCGCATGAGGAGCGGGCGCGTCGCGCGGCGGTCGATGACGGGGCAAGGGACGATGATCCGGCAGATTTGAGCTTGTATCACAAGGGCTTCAGGGTGCACGCGTTCACCGAGTCCGCGAAGCATGACACGTTAACGCGTATGGAGCGCTGCGCGCTGTCCTGTACGGCAGAGCGCAAACTCATCGAGTTGAGTCGCCGCAACTTTGTGGTGGGTATTTCTGCGTCCCTAGATATACCGTCTGTTCTGGGCAATTACGACATCGATTACATCAAGGCGGCTCTCGGTGACCGCTGCATCTTGCTGGATGCAGCCCAGCGACAGGGAATCGAGGAAGACTACCGACGCAGCGTAAGCCGCTACGATAACGTGGAAATCCGCGTCAGCAAGATTTCCGACGTGGATTCCGAGGGGGAGTACAGCGAGAAGGCGTGGCTTGCCGTGTTCGATGATGCGGTGGTTGCTCGCAAGGCTTTCAACAAGGTTGCGATGGACTTTTCCACCGCTGACGGACGCTCGACGTTCGGGCAGCGGCGAGTGTTGAAGGTTTGCGCCGCGTTCAAGGGATTCTGGAAGGCCGATGATGCTCGCGCCATGCTTTGCGTTTTGAATGCGTTGCCGAAGGCCGGCGGAAGCGGGTTCGACCTGATGAAGCTCAAAGACATGTTCGGGATGGTCTTCGAGCAACTAGGCATCGACGGCAACGTGGACGACGCGTTTTGCGTCCTCGGCGGCGGCAACGAGGAGTTCGAACGCGCGAAGAAGCAGGCGCTCTCGCGCTTGGCCGCAGGCGAGAAGTTGTTCGTGATCACGGCGTATCAATCCGCGGGTGCGGGGCAAAACCTGCAATATAGGATTCCCGAAGGCGCAACCCCCGTTCAAATCAACGATCGCCCGGCATCCGGGCAAATGGATTTCGATTGCCTGTACGTGGAAGCCCCAACCCATACGTCCCCGGTGATCACCGGGGACGAGAAAGTGGACGAATACCAGGTGGTGCACCATATCTTGGGATGCGAGTACCTGTACGAGAATGCCGAGATCAGCAGAGGGGCGTTGCTCAGGAGCGTTTCGGAGGCGCTGCGCGCGCTTGGCGGTTCCGGGCTGGACTACGGCTACAAGGCAACCGATAGCGCGCGGCTGTTCGGGGCGAAGCAGGTGTATCAGGCTGTGGGCCGTTTGAGCAGGACGAACATGAAGATGCCGGCGATCAGGCTATTCGCCGACGCCCGCCTTATGGAAGGCGTTCCCTTGGGCGTGCTGAAGTCGTGCGGGCTTACGTTCACTCCTGAGTTCGGGGCGATGGTGGGCGCGTTCGATGAGCCGATTCCCCAGCCCTCGAAGGATATCAAGCGCTTGCAGCGCAGAGCGGCGCGCGCGTCTGATAGGTCGCGAGCCTGCATTAACTCGCTTCTGGGCTCCGGATGGCGGGACGATGCTCGCAAGGCGTGGTTTGACCTGGGGAATCAGGTTCTCAAGCATCCGACGCTTCCCGATGACTGGAACGAGGTTCCGTATATGGAGCGGTGCTATTACGTCGAGCTTGATGCGAAAAGGACGTCGTATCGGTACATCGCGAAAGGTGATTTCGCGTCGGTCGAGGTGCTCTTCAATCCGCCTGCCGGCGCAAAAAGCTTCGAAGTGAGCGAAAAAGCCGCGCGCCTGGACGTGCTCATGCGCATCCCTGGTATGCGCAGCTTTTTCGAGCAGTGCGGATACGCTACGAAATGGGAGGCCTCGACAAGGGTCATGACCCCCATCGTCGCCGAGAGCATTTACAAAGGGCGTCTTGGTGAAGCGTGCGGGCGTTTCGTCCTTGAGCAAAACGGCATCGCGGTCGCGGATATCGACGACGCTTTCAGGTTCGAGAAATTCGACTTCGTGTTGCCCGGCACGCTGGGCGACCAGGAGGTGTTTATCGATTTCAAACACTGGAAAAAGCAGTCGGACAGAATGGGGTGGGATTCGGAGAAGCTCGTCGATTGGGTGTTCGCGAAGATGGAGACGATCGACGCCAAGAAGGCTATCATCGCTAACGTTTTGCCGCCTGACGAGGGCGATTATCGAGAGACGTACCGCTCAAAAGGCGGGCGAAGGCTTCTTGTGGTACCTGCGCTCGTAAAAGGCGACTGCTCATTCGACGAAACGGCGATTCAGGCTATAAGGAGGTTTACCGATGGCATTGTGGACTAACAAGCTGAGCATTTCCTTGGCACACGAGGAGTTTGACAAGCGGTATGACGTGTTCGAGGTAACGAAAGAGGGCAAAGGCCGCCTTTCCTGGTCATCGCGCGTTTTCGAGGCGTTTGGAGCTCCGTATATCCTCTCAATCCTCGGTCAAGGCGGGGACGACCCATTCTATATCCTTGCCCCAAAAGGCCTCGTTTCGGTGAGGGGGCTTCGCGATCATTTCGAGAAAAGCTACGGCGGCGTGATCGAGGATGAGGATTTGGAACCGGCCGATGTGGCAACAAGCCTGCTTCCAAAACAGGTGTCAAGCTGCAATGTGTCGGAGCATATTCTGGTGCAGCTGCTGCTTAACGCGCTTTTTGCGGGCAACAGTGAGAGCGGTCCGTCCTTGCAAAACGTCACTGGGCACCTCTATTGCTTCAAAACAGACAGGGATTGGGTCAAGAAAACGAGCAGCGGGCGCAATCTGCACATTATCGGATTGGAGCTCAAGGTGACGCCGGAATCGTTGCTGAAGGTGAATGTTAGAACGTTCACCAGGGCAAATGCCGCCGGTCTGATATTCGATGGCAGGAAGAAAAGCGAGTACCCGCGGTACGTGGTCGACTTCGATGGCCCAACTATGCGTCGTGTTTCCCCAGGTGAAAGCCCTGAGGCCGACAGCGTTTTCATCCAGAAGCAGTACGAGGGGCAGAAAAGCAAGATCCCGTTCTTGAAATACGGCAATCGAAAGGCTTTTGCGAACTCGAAATGCGGGGTTATCCAAGAAGTCGTCGAGCGGTTTAACCAGACGTATGCGGGCATGGCGAGCATAGCTTTTCAGGCGCTTGAAGATTCCGAGCGCGTACCTGTTCCCAAGAAGCTGGTGAAAGCCGATTACCCCGCGTGGTTTGCGCGAGACGAGTATGTGGTGGTCGACGTCGCTAAAGATGCTGCAAGCAGAAAGGCATGCGAGTTCGTTGCCGATTGGCTTGCGTTCGACGAGCATCTCGGCGTGCGCCCGCGCATCGTGGACAGCGCCGTTGCTGGTGCCAACAATTTGCTGATCCTTCATGAGGAACCGTATTACAAGGACCGGGGAATCGATGACCCCTATGCTGCTTCCGTGCTTAAAGGCGCGGCATGCCAGCATTTGACCATTGAGACCATGCAATCCGAGTTCGGTAAGCCGAAGGAAGACAGCGGCATGCGTTTCGTCATTCCGAAATGCCTGGTCGAGACCGCGGTTAAGCGCGATGTTTGCGATGGCGCGATGCGCTTGTACGATTGGAGCGCGCTCGAGTGCGACGGTCCGCTGGTTTTTGCGCTTTGCGGGCCTGAGACGAAGGAGGAAAAGAAGGAGCGCGAAAGGGGCAAATCGCCAAGGCGTTATTCGTTCCTTGAGGTGAGCTCGACGGGCGCATTGTCCTTCTACCAGGGCTGTTCGGACAACGCGGCCTCGGGTTCCAAGTGGGATAAGCTCGCAGATGTGTTTACAAGCGAGTGGTCGTCTGAGACGGAGGGTTTTGCGATCAACGCCGCCGGCGACATCGATGCGATCGAGCTGACGGATGGATTTCCCATTCCCGACCTTGCCGTAATCAAGTGCGCCGTGGAGAGCATCGACTGGTCGCTGCCGAAAAGCGATGTGCTCGAGGCGGTATCCATTCTTACGGAAGACCCTGCTATCGACATTGCGTTGCGGGCACTGTGCGAGTGGGTTTCCGAGATGCCGGATTCTTTGGTGAAGGCATCGAAGCTCAACTCGTTGGTTGTGGATGCTGCAAAGATGGTCGATGAAAAATACCCGGCGCGGCGTATTCGGGAGTTGGTGGACGCTCGGCTGGAGGAGCAGTTCTCAAGGCGTCTTTTGACCGGCGTGCCGCGCGACAAGGAAGCCCTTGCGACAACGTACGAGCCGATCGTCAAGATGCATTGCGTTCGGGAAGACGATTCGCTGCTGTATTGGGTGAGCAACTTCGACGGTTTAAGTCGAACGGGTCGGGAAAACGGCTGCGTCATCAGGAGCGTTCGCAGCGTCAACGGCGAGAATCCGTTCTTCGCGGATTTGCTCGAGACGCTCGTCGTGCCTATCGCGCGCCTCGGCAACGCTTCGGTGCTGCCGCTGCCTTTCAAGTACCTCCGCGAATGGATGCGAACGCAGCAGCAAGGCGAACAAGGCTAAGTGGGCGCGCATGCAATGACGGCGGGGCAGGGTGTGGACCCGCCCGCCCCTGTTCGCCAGTGCCCGTCTCTTCGGCCTACAGCCCCCAGCGGGCGTATTCTAGGTAGCCGGATACGCTGTAGTGGTCTGCCCAGTCGTCGGCCGGGGAGCCTTCTCCGCCGACGATTCCGAGGAAGCCGTTCTCGACCTTTTCGCCCCTCTCGTTCACCACCAGGGCGTACCAGTGGCCGTATTCGTGCGCAGGTTTGCGCAGCTGGCAGGCGAGCGTCAGCTTGGGTTCGCCCTTTTTGCGGAAGAACGCGCCTTTCTCGTTAAACTTCTTGATGAGCGACCCGTCAAGCCAGAAGCAGATGAACGGCGTCTCGAACGCGTCGGTGAGCGCCCCGGCCTCGCTGTTGTACACGTAGCAGAACAGCGCGCGGTCGCGCGAACGGGCGAGCAGGTCCACCTCGCTGTCCTTGAGCTTGAACTCGACCACGGCGAATGCGCCGGGGCGGTTCGGGTCCTCGCTCACGGTGGTGACCGCCGTTTTGACCTGGAAAAAGAACGTTTCGGGCGGCGTGCCCGGCTTCTCAAGCTGCTGCTTGAGGTTCAGCGACACCACGTCGATGCCCATGTCCGCGGGCGGGCGAAGCGCGTCCAGACCGTTGCGATACAGCGAGCTCATCAGCTGGTACTCGCCGGTGTATCCGTTGTAAAGCAGGTTGTAGAAATCTTGGGCCACGTGCCGCTCCTCTTCTTGTTTCGAACGGTTAGATTCTAGCGTTGGCCTGCGCGATCATTCGCGAGAAGTTGCCGGTTTTGACCCGTCGAGGTGCGGCGGGGGTGGCGGGAGTCCGGCTTGGGGCTCCATGCGAATGCGTTTATGAAGTCCTTGACGAAAGCGGCAAAAAGCGTCTTTGCCGCTATCTATCGTCGGCTTCGATTTCGCGGTTGCGAACCGGGAGCATCGGCGTGCGGGCCAAGGGGCATCCGCGCCGTCTGCCGGTTTCAACCCCGAAGATACGGGGCGAGGGTGGAGGCGCACTCCTTCGCCATGATGTTTGCGCGTTTGAGGACTTTTGCACGCAAGTCGTCGTCGAGCAGGACGATTTGCGTGATGAGCGCCTTTGCGATCTGCAGCTCGTCAAGCCATGGCTCGTCTTCCCAGAGGTCCTTCAGCGCGTCCGTGGCGTCGAGGGCTTTGGCGTATTGCGCGTCCGACGACTTGGCCAGGGCGCCTTCCTTGTTGTTGCGAATCTCCCAGACGAAGGTGCATGCGGGGTTTCCGACCTGGGCATACGCCTTGACCGAGCGGTTGTCCGGATGCGCCGCCGCTCGCGGGTTGGTCCGCGCAAGGTATGCGGCGCGGCTTGGCAGCGCGGCCGAGATTTGCCCCGTGATCGCGAGCAGCTCCTCGGCGTGCGCGCAATACACGTCGCAAACCTGGAACGGGCTTCTGCGTTCGGCTTCGAGAAGCTGCTCGTCCGGTGCGTCCCATGCGCTTGCCACGCGGGCGGCGTTCGCGTGGGCGATGCGCTCGCTCAGGCTTTTGCGGCCGGTCGCTTCGCACGGATTTGCGCGTGCGCTCGATTCGCTCGGGTTTGCGCAGGTGTTCGTTTCGTTCGAGTTTTTGCGGGCGATTTGCTCGATCGGGTTTTTGCGGGCGTTCTCTTCTCTCAGGTTTGCGCGGTTCGTTTCGTAAGGGCTTTTGCGGATGTTGGTTTCGCTCATCTTCGCTCCTCCCTTAGGCTGCGGCGCCTGAATCGCCGTTTAGGTTGTCGGTGTCGAACAGCGTATCGACCCAGACCTCGTCGTCCGGCTCCGGCGGGGGAAGGAAGTCGAGATCGTCGTCTTCGCAGATCGAAAACGCCTTGCGGCTCTCCGCCGCTTCCCAGGTTGCGGCGGCTTCGCAATCCTCGGGCGCTTCATCATCAGCGGCAGCTTCGAAATCTTCGGATACTTCCCAGGTTGCGGATGCCTCGCAATTTGCAAAAGCTTCGCAGCATGCGGGCGTTTTGCGGCTCGCGGCAGCTCCGCGATTTGCGGACGCTTCGCCATCCGCGGTAGCTTCGCAATCCGTTGCCGCTTCCCAATTCCCGGGCATCTCCCGACTTGCGACAAACTCGCGATACCCCGGATGCTGCTCGAGCGCATAGGCGGGCTCGCAAACGCCGCGGCGGCCGCGTTCGAACAACCACCAGTTTTCGGCCGGCGTCTCGAGAAGCGTCGATGGCAGCTTGTTGGCGCGCAGCGCGAAATACTTCGCCGTCCGCTCGTCCTGAAAGCCCAGCACCAGGTGGCGGTCGCAGTTGCCGATGATCGAGTTCGCCACGGCCTGGTCGTATCGCGCCTCAAGCTGGCTGACCGTTTGACAGATGATGGTGCAGCTGACCTCGCGGCTGCGGATGACGGAAAGCACGTCGTCGAAGCCGGGCAGCGTTAGGTTCGCAAAATCGTCCAACATGAAGCGAACGGGCGCGGGCAGCCGGCCGCCATCGCAGCGCGTGTCCGCGAAATCGCACAGGCTTGAGAACGCTTGGCGTACGAAAAGGCTGGTCAGGGGCGCTAAACTGCGGTCCATGTCATCCATGGTCACGAACAGCGCGCGCCGCTCGCGCCCAAGGTCGCAAAAGTCGATTTGCTGCACCTTGCGAAACGACGCGAGCGCGCCGTCGAACGTCAACGGCAGCAGATTTGCGGCGATGATGCCCATGATGCTCGAGTGCATCTTGTCGGCGCGCGCTGTGCTCCTCGCGCGGCGGAACAGCGATGCGGCGTAGCTGTCGGGGTCCTGTTTGGAAAGGTCGGCGAACAACGCTTCGGCGTTGCCTTCGCACGCCTGCTCGTACACGCTCACCACCGACGCCATGTTCCACTCGCGGTCGGGCAGCGCCTCGAACACGTAGGCGATGTAGCTGGCGACGTAGTTTGCCGCCGCGCCCGCCCAGAACGGGTCGTCGCCCATTTCCGCGCGGGGGAACAGCGCGCTGGCGATCGCGATGATATCCTGCGCAAGGGGGCGGCCGGCTCGCCAGCGAACGTGGTGGAGCGGGTCGTAGCCGATTTCCCCGTCCATGGTGGTGAAATCAAGGCGGTCGACGATGTACCCATTGGCCTGCAAATACGGCGCCATCTCGTCATACAGACGGCCTTTGGAGTCGAGCACGACGTAGGAGCCCTCGCATTGCAGCAAGTTCGGCTTCAGGAAATTGCGCGTTTTGCCCGATCCGGAACAGCCCAGAACGAGCACGTTGTTGTTAAGGCCGGTCGCCCACGAGTCCATGCTCGCGGTGTGCTCGGAGGTGAGGATGAGCTGTCCCGCATAGGCGGCGCGGGCATTCGCACGGTTGTCTATCATGTCTGCTTTCGCTTTCTGTTACAGGTTTGCGCTGGTGAATGGTGGGGTTGGGGAAGGGGCCGTCGCGCCTCGCGGCCGTCGAAGGCGCCCCGGAACGCTTGTCGATTGTCGGGCCGGGGAAGAACCGGCCGTGCTTTGCGACGGATGAAAGCACCCCGGAGCGGTTTCCCATTCCCGGGTTGGGGAAGGGTGGCCGTGTCTCGTGGCCGGCGATTCCCGGATTGAGGGGCGAACCGGCGGACATCTCGCGGCCGACGGACCGCGTCAAAGCCTGGTGACAACGCGGTCCGCAAGGCCCGCTTCGACGGCTTCTTCCGCTTCGAAATAGGTGTCGGAGGCCGTGAGCTCGAAGACGCGCTCGATCGGCATGCCGCTGTGCCGCGCGATGACGCCGGCCGTGATGTCGCGGATGCGCATGAGGTCGTCGGCCCGGGCCTTCACGGACAGCGCGCTGCCGCCGGCGCCGGCGCCGATGAGCGGGTCGTGGATCATGACGCGGCTGTGCGGCAGGATCTCCCGCTTGTCGCCCGCGATGAACAGCAGCGCTCCTATGCTTGCCGCCATGCCAAGGCATACGGTGCGAATGGGGCAGCTCACGGCTTGCATGACGTCGTAAAGCGCCAGGCCGGACTGGACTTCGCCGCCCGGGCTGTTGATGTAAAGCGTGATGGGCGCCGTGGGATCTTGGCGCTGAAGATGAAGCAGGCCGCGGATGACGACGGCGCAGGATTCGGCATCCACCGAGGTCATAAGCTCGAGTTCGCGTTGGTCGAGCATCTCGTCGCGGATGTCGAGGCGGTTAAGGCCTTCTGCGGTTTCGCGGATGATCTGAGGTTGATAGACGAATGCATATTCGCTCATGACGAGCTCCTTCCGAGGGCGAGACGGGACAACCTGGGACGCAACAGGGAAGGCGCAAATTGGCAGCAAGCTAGCATGAGCTACCACGCGCAGGGCGTCGCTTATAAGGTTGTGCGGGAAAATCCGATGCACGGCAGCTGCATCGGCAACTCCTATAGGCGCAAGGCCTATCTGCCAGGAGACGGGTCTCGCGACCCTCGGGTGCTTAAGACAGTAGCATGCCTCAAAGTAGTGCGCAAGTGGGAAGCTGGGAAAAGTTTTGGACCGCCGCTTGCACCCGTCGCCCGCTGCCGTCCGCGGCTCGAGCTCCTGCTTGCTGTCCGTGCCCGCCACCCGCGTCCGCACCCCCGCGACTTCTGGGCGGTTTTGCAGGAAATGGGCGCCGATTTTGCCATGGTTCCGGACTTCTGGTCTGTTTTTGGCAGGCGTTGCGTGGCGCCGACTTCGCTGACCTGGGGAAACGCTGGTGCTACGCAGCCTTTCGGGCTGAATCCGCCTGCAAAACCGCCCAGAAGTCGCGGATGAGCATCGTGCGCGCCCGCCGTGCGTTCGGGTGCGTGGGTGCGGCTGTCGATTGCTTGCGCCCATCTGCGCATCGCTTGATTCCGCGTTTCGCCGGCGTCCCTCATCAGTTACCATTCGACGTGTCGGGTTTTCGCGTCCAAGGCGATGCGGCATATCGAGCCGTTTCGCTGTGATGAGAGGGCGATATGGAAGCTGATCAGGTAAAACTTTCTTGGAAGGGCACTGTCGTCTCCGTTCAGCCGCGATCGACGGTGTGGCGCTACTGGGTTGACAACCGCACGCATCGCGAAATCGGCTACAACGTTTTCATCCGGGGCGCGGTTCTCTTCGGCGATTCGGTTGTCGAGGATTTTGGCCGCGGCTTTCCGCGCTATGACTTTTGCGTCGCGGTGTCGGAGAAGCAGCAGGAGAAGTTGGCCCTGCGCATCGGCGATGTCGTCCGAGGCACTGGTTGGACGCCGAAATACCCCAACGAGGAGTTTGCCGACCTGTATCGCGCCGGCGCCCTTAGGGTTATCGAGCGCGCCGACCATGCGGGCGAACCCGAGGTTGCCGTGGTCACCGATGTCGAGCCTTGCTACGATGGCACGCCTGTTCCGCGCGTTTTTTCTCGCGATTACTCCGGTCCGCCGTGGACCATGTCGGCGCCGCCCCTGAGCGTGTATTCGTGGCGCGGCGCTCGGATGCTTGCCAAACCCAGCTGGAAGGCAAAATGCTTCGAGTGCGTGTGGGCGGCGGTGTCGAACGTCACCATCCAGTACGACTTCGATCGTGGCATCGAGAAGCATCGTTTCGAGTCGTTTTGCTACGGCCCGCAATCTTGCAAATGGTATAAGCCGGGTCCGGCCAGGTCGGTCCCGTACAAGGATCGCGGTTCGGCGAAGGACGACGGCTGCCTTGACGAGATTTGCACCGAGCGGCGTTCGGCCTGGGATGAATAGTGCCGGTTTTCTCGCTGCGCAATCCTGCTCGGAACTTCTGGGCGGTTTTGCAGGTGATTTCGGTTTGGAAGGACGCGGGGCGCCGGCGTTTCCCCAGGTCGGGGATGTCTGTAGCGAGCCGCGCCCGTAGCAAACCGCCCAGAAGCCCAGACTCATGGCGAAATCAGGGCCCATTTTCTGCAAAACCATCCAGAAGTCCTGGGGTGCTGGTAACGAATGTAGAGCGGTTGCGGGTGGGCTTCCCGTGGCGCCGCGCACTCCGGTTCGCCTGCCGTGCTCCCAGCGTTCCCGTCCCGCCGTCCCCCGTAGTACTCCATCGCTCCGGCCGCGACCCTTCTCGGCTCTCCCCGTACTCCGAAAGCGGGGGCAATGCAAGACTGCAATCGTTTAGCGGAATGGGGTAGGCTGGCACCTGAGAACTGAAGCGGGGCCGCTGCTGCGGTGCCGGTCGGTTCTCGTCACAAATCCCACGTGATGCGTCGTTGGACGCGGGGATGGGACGCATATTCGACCGAACGATCACCCGCCCAGTTGAACGCCAAGGTTGTATTGGAGCCGCCCTTCGGGGCTGCAACCTTGCCGATCATGAACAGGCGAAGCTGCATTGGAGCCGCCCGTAAGGGCTGTAGCTGCGTCTTTTCGAATCCGGGCTGGGTTTGATCATCTCGTTCACGGGGCTTGTTATACCCCTTTCTCGGTCTGCGCAATGATTCGGGGGAATCTTGCGCTGCTCAGCTTGATCTGAACTGCGCCGCGTCGCTCAAACGTGGGGAAATCCTATATCACCTGCTGCGTTTTCGCAGTTCTCTTTCCAAAGGAGAATGTCATGGCTATTTCCACTGAGATCGTCGGGAAGACCTTCGGCCCGTTCGTGCGTGACTACACCTTCAAGGACCTTGAGATTTGCGCGCTTGGTTGCGGCGCCGGCTGGGACGGCCGCGTGGACCTGGAGTACGTCAACGAGGGCGACGCCAAGAACCCGGACCTGAAGGTTCTGCCCATCTTCGCCGTGCCGCTGACCGTTAACGAGGAGATGACCACCACCCTCGACTACGGCTTCGACTACTCCGGCTCGCTGCACTACGGCATCGACGTGCATTTCCATGCGCCGTTCAAGATGAACGATCACATCGAGACGTTCGTCACCCAGGAGGCCATCTGGGACCGCGGCGAGGGTCGCGGCTCGCTGTCCAAGCAGGTCGGCAAGTCGTATTCCGCCGACGGCACCCATCTGTGCACGGTCGACACCTACGACTGCTGCATCTACGACGGCGGTTGGGGCGGCGAGCAGCCGCCGAGGGACTCCGTGGAGTACCCCGACCGCGAGCCCGATTTCACGTACGAGGAAACCTACGGCTACAACTGGCCGCTGGTGTATCGCCTGATGGGCGACTGGCATCAGCAGCACATCGACTGGTCCTACACCGAGCAGACCGGCCTTGAGCGCCCGATCGCGCACGGCGTCAGCAGCGCCGGCGTGGCCATGCGCCACGTCATCTCCCTGCTGTTCCCGGGCCATCCCGAGGCGATGACGCGCTTCAAGTGCCGCTTCACCTCCCCGGTGCTGCCGGGCGTGCGCCTGCGCACCATCGTGTGGAAGACCGCCGAGGGCGAGGCGAAGTTCCGCATGGTCAACGCCGACGCGCCCGACTCCAAGCCGTTCCTGAACCACGGCATCGTCGAGTGGGACCCCGCTCGCGCCTAGCGGTTTTGCGCCGCGGCTAGCCGGCTGATGGCTGGGTGGCCGATGGCCGGGTGGCCGATGGCGAACGAAATATGATGTGCAACGTGTGGCAGGGATGCGCCCCTGCCACACGTGTTTTTGCCCGACGTTTTGCCGGCAGCGTTGCGCGCTCGATTCTATGCGCGGGAAGCTTTTGGCGCGAATATGCCGCAGATTGCGAGTTTTCCGAATGGTGAACGCGGTCGGCTGCGTGCCGCTTTGCGCTTGGCGCAGCAAATGCATCGTTCGTTGCGGCCAGCGAGCGAAATCGACCAGCAAGCGCCTTTTCCGTCGCCGGCAAATTCGGAAAACTCGCAATCTGTGACACGAAACGCCGAAAACGTTCCTGCTTTTCCTTTTTTACGCGGGGGTTAACTCGGTTGTACAATGGGCGCGTTTTCGATATCGCTTGATAGAAGCGCGCGAAAGGACTTCGCTATGGATATGGGCATCGCTGTTGGCACCGCCTCGGGTGTCGCTATGGACGGCGTTACGGACTTCGCTGCGGTTAGCGCCGTGGACCTGAAGCTGGCTATGCGGCAGCGCCATACTGTGCGCAAGTTCACGTCGGAGCCGCTTTCTGCCGAGCTGATTTCGCAGCTCAATGACCGCGTTCGCGCGAACAACGAGCGCCTTGGGCTGGCGATCTCGCTGAAGGTGGGCGACGAGTCGGCGCTGACCGGCGCGCTCAAGCTGTTCTTCGCCAAGGGCGTGCGCAACTACTTCGTGCTGGCCGGCAGCGACAGGCCCGGGCTTGACGAGGATCTTGGCTACGCAAGCGCCGACTTGATGCTTTTTGCGCAGGCGCTCGGGCTGAACACGTGGTGGATCGGCGGCACGTTCAGCCGCAAAAACGTCGAGCAGGCTGTGCCGGGGAAGAAGGTCATCGGCATCGTGGTCGTGGGATTCGGCGCCACGCCGGGCGTTGCGCACAAGAGCAAGACGGCGCCCGAGGTAAGCTCGTACGAGGGCGCGGAGCCGCAGTGGTTTGCGGACGGCGTGCAGGCGGCGCTTCTCGCCCCGACGGCGCTCAACAAGCAGTGCTTCCGAATCGCCGGCGCGGGCAACAAGGTTTCCATCAGCGAAAACGGCGGTGCATTCAGCGGAGCGGACATCGGCATCGTGAAGTATCACTTCGAGCTAGCCGCCGGCAACGCATTCGAATGGGCATAGCCCGCCGCGCGTGACACTTTGGGGACGTAGGGCTAACTGTCCGGCTTTGGGCGGATGGGATTGCGTTCTCCGTATGTGCCCTCGTGCTCGTTCCTTTCGCCTCTTTTTCAGTTGCTTTTAGACGGCAGCGCCGCATTCCGATGCGGTGTTGCCGTCTTTCGTTTACGTCATATATTCCTCGGAATCCTTGCGATGGCGCTTTGCGTCCTCGCTCGTTCTCTTGCTCTTTCGGCTCCCATCCGTGCTCAATCCCTGACGGTTAGTGCTACGTCCCCGAGGTGTCTGGGGTGGGGACGGGTGGCTTTTGCGCTCGCGTTTCCCCTGGTCAGGGGATGGTACGTATATGCGAACCTGGTTGTTTTGGCGGGTTTTGGGGATGATGCAGGGTGGATTGGAAGTTTGTGCGCGCTGCGTCGGGGCCTGTCGTCGCTGCCGGGCGCGCTGACGGGAAGGAGCGAGGAATGGGAGCGGAAAGGCGTGGCTGGGCCGGTGGGCATCGGCCTGATATGTCGCAACGGCGTATGCGTGCCGATGCGGGCCCGGGAAAGGGCGCTCAGCGTATGCGTGCGTCGCGTTCGGGCGTGCGTCTGTGGCGGGCGGCTTGGCGTCGCGGGACGGCGGTTGCGCTGTCGTGCGTTTTGGCGGCGGGCTTGGTGCCCGTGGCAAGTTTTGCGCAGGGCTCGGAAACCGTCGCCGCAGCGCGAGAGAGCTTGCGGGCGAACGCTTCCGATGCGGCCGACGGCGGCACGGGCAGCGCCGATACGACTGACGGCTATGCGGTTGGTAACGCGGTTGGTGCCGGCAACGATGGCGCGGGTGGCGCCGCCGATGCGGGCTACGCTGCTGCCGACTCCGCCGATGGCGGGGTGCTCGTCGTAGGTTCGGAGGTCATGGCAGGCGGCGAAGAGTCCGCCGCCGCGCAGGGCTCTCAGGGTTCGCAAAACGGTCAAAACCTGCAGGGTGCGCAAGCTGCTGCGGGCACAGCGTCGTCGGCTGCCGGCGATGTCGCGGGCGCCGGCAACGCCGCCGGCACCACCGCCGAGGACGCCAGCGACCCCGCAGCCGACTCCGACTCCGACCCCGACGCCGACAACCCGGGCCCGGCGCCCGACTACGACGGCACCGAGGCCGCGTACGTCTACGACGAGTACTACGGCGAATACCTGCTGGCAACCGCCAAGGGCGTCACCGGCGACAAGGTCGACGGCGACGTCGGCTACACCGCCGGCGCGGCAACGCCCGCGCAGGTCTGGCTGACGCTGGACGAGGAAACGAACGAGCTGACCGTGCACCATGTCGACAACGGCGCGGTCGCGTTCGAGGTCCCGGCAGCCGTCGACGGCCGGCCCATCACCACCGTCGGCGGCTGCGGATCGTCGAACCTGACCTCGGTCACGTTCCCCGCCGATTCCCGCGTCACGCGCCTGAGCTGGGGCGCGTTCTCCGGCTCGCAGCTGCAGTCCATCGCGCTGCCCAGCAGCCTGGAGACGCTAAATGAAAGCGTGTTCCAGGACTGCAAAAAGCTGCAAACGGTGGAGTGGCCGAAGAACAACGACATGCTCAAAACCATTCCCGCCGAGACGTTCGCCGGCTGCTCCATGCTCGATGATGGCGTGGTGGCCAACATCCCCGCAAGCGTGGAGACCATCGACTACCGCGCCTTCGCAAGTTGATCCCCTGACATCTATGTGTCAGGCGAGACACCCGAGCCGTTCACCGAGGTCAACGTGCCCGGCACCGTTAAAACCGTCGAGCGCAACGCGTTCGAAGGCTGCAGCCATGTCCGCTCCATCACCATCGGCGACGGCGTGCAAACCATCGGTAACCGCGCCTTCGCCAGCATGCCGCTCATGGCGGGCGCGGAAGTGGTGCTGCCCGCAACCGTGAGCACCGTGGGCCAGGACGCGTTCGACAACACGCAGATCACCTCGAGCGCCTCGGGCACCGAGTGGAAGCGCAACGCCGTGACGCTGCGCGTGCTCAACCCCGACTTCGAGCTGGTCGAATACGAGTACGGTGGCACGCTGGAGATCGACGGCAAGAAGTACGAGAACCCGTTCTCCCTGGGGCAGACCATCGTGGCGTTCGCGAAGAACTCGGCGGGCCAGCCGTCGTGGGTCAAGCGCGCGGCCGACGCTGTGGCGGGCCAGGAAGACGAGCACAACCCGGGCAAGCCCGCCTACACATTCCAGTGGATGGAGGAATCGTCCCAGGTCACGGGCAAGGTTCCCGCGGGTGCGCAGGTAACGCTGTTCCAGAACGGCGTCGCTACCACGGCGAAGGTGTCCGCGGACGGCACGTTTATCGTCGAGGCGCTGTCGAACACGCCGGCCACATTGCAGGTGAGCCTGGAGGGCTGCTACGACCAGGTGCTCACGCGCGCGGCCGAGGCCATGGCCGGCACATGGGACGTCGGCGAACTCAAAACCGAATCGTTCGAGAAGCTGCCCGTGCAGCGCCTGATGAACGTGAACCTGCGCAAGCAGGTGGGCACCGGCGACGACGGGGCTTCCGCATGGGAAACCGTGCTCTCCGATAGCGGCCTGGCCTTCGAGCTGCGCCAAGGCGACCGCGTGCTGCGCGAGGGCGAAGACGCCGACTACGTGCGCCAGGGCCTGAGCGTGCTGCTCTCGCAGGAGGTGGCGGATGCGGCGAAGGAACTCACGCTTGCCGTGACGCCCGATGATTCGCTGGCGCTCGGCGCGGGCGAGGGCAGGGCCCTGCCCGCCGACGGCGCGTTCGACGTGGATCTGCGCGCGTGGGGCGGCATGAAGGTGACCACGAAGTCGGCGTTCTCCGGAAGCAACGACGTGATGGTGTTCCGCAACGGCGCGTGCGTGGCCACGGGCCTGACCGATTCCGCAGGTGAGCTGCCGTTTTCGCTTGACAGCCTGAAGGCCGGCGAATACACGGTGATCGCCGTGAGCCACACGAGCGTCGATCTGCGGGTGCCCACGCTGGCAGCCTTCGATCGCCTGAAGCTTGAGGAGGGCGTGCAATACGCGCGCGCCGACGTGCAGGTCGAGGACGGCGCGCAGGCGCAGGTTGCCCTTGACGTGCCCGTGTTCGACGCGTCGGCGTACCTGGCGCAGTGCGGCGTCATGAAACAAAGCGGCGTGGTAGCCGATCGCAGCGCCATCGTGGCGGGCGTGGAAGCGCAGGTCAGGGTCAGTTTCAACCTTGACCAGGAGCGCGATGCCGTGCTGCAGCTGGAGATGCCCGAGGGTGACTTCTCTGACATCACCATCGGCGGCAACATCGGCGATGAGGCCAAGCAACTGCCCTTCACGCGCAACGGCGACGTCGTGTCGGTGGACCTGGGCCGCGCGCAAACCGGTGACCTATACGTGCGCTTCGCCGCGCATCGCGTGGGTGCGTGCACGGTGAACGCGACGCTTGCGCTCGGCGATGCCGTGCTGCCGCTGGGCGTCGCGGACATGAGCGTGCACGACGCCGGTATCGAGCTGCCGTCTTCCCAGGTCACGGCAATTACGGGCAACAAGGCCACGGTGTATGCGGCGCCCGATTCCCGCGTGGAGCTGGCCGTCGGCGGCAAGCGTTTCGCCGGCACGTGCAACAAGCTGGGCCGCGCCTCGATCGACTACGACGTCCCCGACAACCTGGTGCCGGGCCAGCGCGTGATGCTGCAGGCCTACCTTTCGGGCGCGCAGCAGCCGTCGGCCACCGCCTACGTCACGTACACGGGCGGCGCGTCCATCGAGCGCTTCGATGTGGTGACGCGCGGCGAAACGCAGCGGCTCATCGACAACGGCAAGGAAACGAACGCGTTCAGCTACACGCTGCATCATGAGCGCACCAAGAAAAACGCCTACTGGACGTTCGCCATCACGCTTGATGCGCATGGCGCCCAGCTCGACGACGAGTTCAACCTGTACGTTGACTGCATCGACGGTCGCACGGTGACCATCCCCATGAAGAAGCGCGCGACCGACGGCGACCGCGTGCGCTTCGTGGGCGAGTACGTCGACCAGGCGTACTTGGACCTGCTGGCCGAGGATGCGGCGGCGGGCATAACCGGCCAGGTGTGGCTCGGCGACATGAAAGGCCTGTTCATCCCCTCGTCCTACGGCGTGAGCAACTCGCTGCTCTCGGGCATGGCCACGGTGGACGCGAACGTGGTGGTGAAGAATATCGCGGAGCAAAGCACCCAGAAGGTCGACCAGATCAACGCGGTGCTGGTGGGCGACCTGACCGATCGCGACCAGTACGAGCAGCAGCAAAGCGACGAGTTCCGCAAAGATCTGCTTGACGCCGTGGCCGACGACCAGGAGCTGGCGGCTAGCCTGGCCGACGTGATGAACGAGCTGGGCGACAGCCATGGCTACCTGACGGGCACCGCGGCCGATGAGCGCAACACGTTCTGGTACCAGGTGCTGCACGGCGACGGCGTGCTGGAATCCGAGTGGTTCGCCGAGCTGTTCGGCGCCCAGTACGACGACCCCGAGGTGCAGGAGGGCGTCGACACCCTGCGTGACCTGGTGATCTCTCAGCACAACGACTTCGAGAAGTACCGCAAGGCCGTGGGCGAGGACATGGGCGTGGGCGACCTTTCCCAGTATAACGACTGGGACGAGGTGTTCATCGCCTCGCTTGAGAACAACGTCGACGGCATCACCGTGAGCGACTTCGACGGCGACATCGCTGGCTTCACGGAGACGATCGACCAGGGCGGATACCGCGTGCGCGCGCGCATGAGCGATGACGGCACGGGATTCAAGGCCATCGTCAACCTGCCCAGCGGCGCCGTGAAGACGATTCAGGCGGACTTCGAGGACGCGGCGAAGAGCAACATAAAGCTGGCCACGATGCTGGATTCGGTGAACCTTGCCACGGACTTCGACAAGCAATGGGCGAACTTGGCGCTGCAGACCATTAAATCCAAGCCTGTGTTCAAGGCGATGCAGAAGTTCACATCGCCGATGGTCAGGGGCCACCTGGCAGCATTTTTGCAGTATCAGGACACGTACCGCATGCCGTGGAAGTGGGCGAAGAACGTGCCGGTGTACTCGGGCGCCATCGCCTCGATCGGGCTGGGGACCAGCTATATCGGCGCGAAGGACGCGCTGAGCAACGCCGAGGATACCGAGATCCGCCTGGCCGAGATGCGCGGCGAGGTGGAGCACATCGAGATGCTGATCCGCTGGTACTCCGGCAAGGGCGACATTGCGAACCTGAAGGAATGCCTTGAGGCGCTGAAAAACGAGCTGTTCTACGCGAAACGCCTGGTGTCGCTGCTCGAGCAGCAGCGCGCCAACGAGTACGCGGACGCTGGCATCGGCGTGGTGATGGGCGGCATCGGCGCCGGCGCGACGCTGTTCTGCCCGCCCGCCGGCGCGATCTTGGTGTCGGGGATGTCCTATGGCTACGACGTGTCGTCGTCGATGGTGAACTCCGACCGCGCGAAGAACCTGTCTTGGGCGCAGCGCATGTACCAGCGCGCCGTGGCCGAGCGCTTGGAGAAGTGCCAGCCGGTCGAGGAGGAGATCGATCGTCAGCGCGAGAAGCGCCGCAAGGAGCTGAGCGAGATCGAGGCGCGGCTGGGCATCGACCCCTCGGGCTACGTGTACGAGGCGGTGAAGTCCAACCGGCTTGAGGACGTGACGGCCGAGGTGTGGTACAGCGCGTCGGCCGACGGCGCGGGCGCGGTGCCGTGGGACGCACAGTCCTACGAGCAGGTCAATCCGCAGCCGACCGACGGCGACGGCGTGTTCGGCTGGTACACGCCGGTGGGCTTCTACCAGGTGCGATTCACAAAGGCTGGCTACGAGGAGGCGCGCACGGAATGGATGGCCGTGCCCCCGGTTCGCACGGGGCTTGAGATCGGGTTGCGCACCACCGAGAAACCGCAGGTGGAAAGCGCGTGGGCCTACACCGATTGCGTGGAGCTGACGTTCTCGCAGTACATGGACGCCACCGACGCGTCGCTGGCCGAGCTGACGGCGAACGGGCTGGGCGAGGGCTGCACGTTCGAGTGGGTCGGCCTCGAGGAGGGCGCCGACGGGCGGCAGGTAGCCAAGGCGCTGCGCATAAAGCCGGCGAAGGCGCTTGAGGCCGGGTCGACCGTGGAGTTTTCGCTGGCCGGCGCGGTGAACTACGCGGGCATCCCGATGGATGGTTGGAACAGCGGGCAGCTTACGGTCGGTGCGCGCGCGGCAGAGCTGAAGTTGAACGTCGAGCAGGGGTATTCCCTGGTCACGGGGCAGTCGTGCGAGGTTTCGGCCTACGTGCGCGACGCCTCCGGGCAGCCGTTGCCCGGGCAGTTGGTTGTCGCGAACGTGGGGAGTTCCGTGGTGGCCGGCCTTGGCGACGGGCTTGAGACGGAAAGCGCCATGACCGATGCGGACGGCATCGCGCGCTTCACCTTGTCGGGCGAGGCGCCGGGCATGACCGACCTGACGGTGACGGTGGCCGATTCGCTGCTGGCCAAGACGGTCGACGTGCGCGTGGCCGACGAGCAGACGCGCCCGGCCCGCCCGACGGCGCAGCTGGGCGAGGCAAGCTTCGGGGCCGGTTCCCCGAAGGAAAACTTCGCCACGGTGAAGAAGGGCGCTCAACTGGTGCTTTCCGCCGAGGAAGGGACCACGGTGTACTACACCACCGACGACACGTGCCCCTGCGTCGACGGCGGCTCGCGCGTGGAATACACGGGTCCGGTGACGGTGAACGAGAACACCAGGTTCCGCATCGCAGCGTTCAAGGAGGGTTTGGAGAACGAATACTCCGAGCGCCTGAACATCACCGTGACGGTAACGGAAGGCGATGAGCCGGGTGGCGGCGACGAGCCGGGCGGTGGTGAGCCGAGTGGCCCGGGCGGTGGCGACGGTCCCGAGGGTCCGGGCGGTGGCGAGCCCGGCGGCGGTAGCGGCGAGGGCGCCGGCGGAGCCGGGGCTGGCGATGGAGCTAGCACCGGTAACGGGAACGGCGACGGAAGCGGTAACGCTGGCGGCAACGCCGATCAGCCGGCGCCGAGCGGCACGCAAGCCGGAAAGCCCGCAGCGGCAGCCAGCGCAGCAACAGGCGATACGCCGCGCACGATCGCGCCCCTCGCGTTGGGTGCCGCAGCGGCCGCAGCGGCAGCAGCGTTCGCCCACAAACGCCAACGCACGCCCCGCGGCAAACACCGCAACTAAATAGAACGCGCACACAGCGCACGATCAGCGGCGGGCCTGCTCCTCAGCAGGCCCGCCGCCACGTTTCGCCAGCAAGGACGCGTTCCGCATGCGATTCGGCGGGCTCCGGATGCTCGCGGGCGCTCCCGCAAATGTTGTGCAACAAATCCGGCGGAATCGGTGGCATGCTGGCAGGCGAGGTGCGATGCTCGAATCTCGTCGACTTCGAACGGCGTCAAGGCCGCCCCAAGGCGCGCTTGTGGTATCGCGGCTCTTGTATATCCACCTGTTTACCTGCGTATTTGCCATTACGAACGAAAGGATTCGCCGGTGGGCGTCAGGTCACATGCGAACGCGCGATCCGAATCGGCTTACTGCTCGGCCCCTTTGCGGCGCATGGCCGTCAAGCCGCCCGCAAGCGGTGGGTCGCTCACGCGCGAGCAATTCCTGCTGACGGAGATCCGCAAGGTCGCCAGCCTGCGCGAGCAGGGCGTGTCCGACAGCGACATCATCGACCTCGCAAAAACCCAGAACATCTTCCAGTACCCCACGCTTCGGGTGGTGGAGAACATAGCGAAGGTCTGCTTGCGCCGCCTGAACATGCTCGAGCAACCGCAGCTGCAGGCCATGCTCGCCGAGGAGGCCGGCAACCCCGAACGTGCCGCGCAGATCAACCTGTACGCCATGGCGCGTACGTATCGCCTTATGCGCGATTTCCTGGAAGTCGAGATAGCCACGCGGTTCCTGGTGCGGGACTATCGGTTCGGGCCCGCCGAGATGAACTCGTACTTCGGCAGCCTTGTGGTGCGCAACCGCGAGGCGGCAGGCTGGAGCGACTCCACCATCGGCAAGCTGAAGCAGATTCTGCGCAAATCGCTGTACGAAACGGGCTTGCTCGACGATCCGGCAGGCGGCACGCTGCGGGTCATCCGCCTCGACGACGCCGTGCGCCAAGGCATCGCCGCCAATGACGACTACGAACTGCTGCCCGCCTTTTCAGATACCAGTTCCGCCATGTAAGGAGGAAGGGGCGACGGTCTTGGCGATGTCCCATTCAGCCGCCGATTTGCAGTTGCTGAACGCGATTCGTTCGGTAGATTTGCGAGCTCGCGTTGGGTGCGCAAGATGACAGGCCCCGGAAGGGTCCCATCCGGGCGCCAATCCGCTTGCAACCGCCAAATATGATGCATCTCGCAGGTTTGCGCGCGGTTCGTGATCCAGCTGTCGATTTGAAAACGCCGGTGCAAAACGGTGTAACCCCAGGTGAAGCAGCACGCTGGAACAAGCGGCTCCGCTGGCCTTTGTTGCACATCGAGTTACGACTGCTCGGGGGTACGATACAGGAAAGCCTTATTACGCAGCTTGGGAAGGGCTCGACCGCGAAAAGCCGGGCTCGAGGAAGCGGCCCCTCCCAACTTCGGCAAACGGACGGCAATCTTAACCGAGAGCGCTCGAGCGCCATCGCGATGAAGCGCTAAGCCGCACTGCTTGAAAATGCTGCAGAAGGATAACCCTGCTGGGATTAGCGTAACGGTCGAACGATTTCGCCACAGTGCGAGTTAGGGGCGTTTGCGTTGGATAATCACGTTCTTGAGGGGAAGGTCCTCGCGCTGCTCGATTTAACGGGCGGCACGCACGATTTCGCCTTCCTGTGCACGGCGTTTTCAGGGGAACAACCCGGAGAGCTGGCTATTGCCGTTTTGCGCCTTTGCGAAGCCGGCAAGCTCCAGGCCGGCATCGGCGGCGTCCGTCTTGCCGAGGATTCCTGCATCGCTGCAGTTCCGCAGCTGCCTGCGTATGAGCCCGTCAGCGAAGATGCGCAGCAGCCTATTTCCGAAGATGCAGAAGAGGAAGAGCAGCTTTTGCTGAAGTTCGAGGCCGCGTGTGCCCCGCAATGCGTCGCAATCGAGGAAGCGGAGCCGGAGATGGTCGAAACCGATTTCGGCGATGATGCTGGCGAAGTCGTTGTCACCGACGTCTTGGTGGACGGCCAGCAAGAAACGGCAGCGGTGAATCCCGATGACGTAGCCGGGGAAGTCGTTGCCGACGATGTTGCTACCGTGACCGTTGAGGTCGCTGCTGCTGATTCCTGGTCGGAAACCGCCGCAGCAAATCCCGCTGATGAAGCAGATAGCGCTGCTGCTGTTGCCGATGTTCAACCGGAAGCCCCACAATCAACGGTTTCGCCGGAGTCGGCCGGCCCCGCTTGCGATGACCCGCAGGAGCCGCCCGCGCCGCAGGCGGAAGGAGATGCACCCGACACATCCGACACGCCCGACGCACCCGCAAAACCGCTCGATGACCTGGGGAAAGCGCTTGACGGCGATTCCGGGGCGCCTGTGGCGGACACGGTTCCCCGCGTGTTCGCGCATGACCGCATCGCCATGTTGCGCTTGCCGAAGAAGTGCGAGGCGCGTTTCCTGGAAGCCGGCATCACCACGGTTCGCGAGCTTGTCGCGGCGCTGGACGACGAGGACCTTGCTTCGCAGGTCAAGCCCGAGTACGTGTCCGCTGCCGTCGATGCGCTGCGCCTGTGCGCCATCGAGCCCTCCTACCATCTGTCCGCGCGGCAGCTCAAGACGCTTACGGAGCTGTCGCGGTCGAAGTCGTTCGCATTTGGCATTTACGGCGGTGTCATCGACGTTGACGCCGTTTGCCGGCGCGATGGGCTGACGATATCGCAGGCTCCCGAAGTCCAGGTGGCAAGCCTTCCCGTCGAGCAATTGGGCGTCCCGACGCCCACGCTTCGAAAGCTGCGCATGTTGAACTTGCTAACCGTAGGCGATGTCGAGCGCGTCGGAGAGCGGGGCTTGGTGGAGCAGTACAAGCTATTTCCGCAGGTCGCCGCCGTGATTTTCAATCAAGTCGAGCGCTTGCACAATCAGCAGGGCCGCGAAGGCGGCGAAAAAAGCCCGCTGGCCTCCTTCGATTCCAAGTACTCCAAAGAGGCCCTCTCCGTTTTGCGCAGCGTGCAAAACGAAATCGAGCGCCTGGAATACCCCGTGTCCCGCGAGGAGCTGCATGTGCTTCTGGCTCCCATGGCGGCAGCGGCGCTCGCCGAAACCGCCGCCGGCAACGGCATGATGACTCATCACGCAAAGGCGGTACGGCAGGTGCTCGAGCAGGTGGACGAGCTGCCTGAAACCGGCAACGCCCTGCTCGAGAGCGTGTGGCGCCGCGCCCGCGTCGCCATCGGCGACCTGGGCGAAGGCCAATCGCATATCTTGGTCACCATTCCGCGTGGAGGGGCCTGGGATAAAACGGCGGTATTGGCGCGCACGGATTATCTTCCTAGGGGAGGGTGCGAGCTGCTGCAGTCGGGCGAGAAATCCATTATGCTTCAGTTCTCGGTATGCAGGCTCGATATCTGGGTGAGGCTGCTTCCCGACAATCTACGCGAGCTGGTCACCATGCGATTGAACGGGGCGAAGAACAAGGAGTGCGCCGAGCGCTTCGGAGTGCCCGACAAGGCGATCATCGTCAAGCTGATCGCGAAGACCTTGGCGGCTCGCCCGTTCATCGCCGAGGAACGCTATCTTTCGATCTTCGAAACCTACGACATGGACGCCGCGCAATTCGAGGCGGAAACGGGCCAGCCCGAGCGGGTGTACCGTTTCCTGAAGGAGATATCCAGCGCCCCGACGTCGGGCAAACTGCCGTACAACCCGGCGGGGGAGGCCGATGACGGCGAAGATCGCGGGAAGCATGATCAGGCGACCAGCGACTCGGAGATCATCGACGGCGGCGAGCGGATCGCCCTGAAGCGCGGGCTGCTGGTCGATCGCCTGCTGCGTTCGGAGGCCGCCGACGAGCCCGTTTCGTTGCAAGGCTTGCTGGCCGCGTATCGTCAGCTGCTCGAGCGTCATGGGCTTGCGGATTCCGAGCGCCTGCAGTTCCCCTCGCTGCGCCAGTTCGCCTCGTACGTGTACGAGAGGGCAAACGTCATCAAAAGCGAGTACGGCGAGACGTTCGGCTCGGAGAAGCTTCGCTACTACGATGCCGATGCGCACGATTTCGCTCCGTTGATCGAGCTGCTGTCCTCGTCGGTTCGAGCCGATGTTGAATGCGGCGTCAGCGTGCTGTTCGAGGACGAGCGCATGAAAGAGGCTTGCCTGTCGCTTGATCTTCGCAACGAAGTCGAGTTGTTCTTCGCGCTCGCGCATTTCGTGTCGGAGGCCCCTGGGTTCGAGGCGGCGGAATACCCGTTCGTTCGATTCGGTAATCCGAACAGGAATCACCAGGTCAGGAGCATCATTCGCGAGTTTGGGCCGGCAAACGCCAAAGAGCTTGCGCGCGAATATGAGCGGGAGTACGGCGTTCCCGAGCAGGTGTTCCTTGATAGCTTCCTCAAGCCCTTCGAGGAATGTAGGCGCGGTGCGCAGTACCTTATCGACGAGGAACGTGCCGGTGACGAGCAGATGCGGTTTTTGGCGGAAGAGCTTGCCGATGCGGGGGAATGCTGCTCGTTTGCGCTGGTGAAAAGCAGGTTCGAGGTGCGGTTCCCTCAAAGCAACGTGAAGGTCGGCGACAAGAGCACCCTTGATCGCCTGGGATGGTATCGCTCCGAGGAGCTGCTGTTCAAGGACGGGGTCGACGAGCGTGCTTATTTCCGTGAGTTGATTGAATCGCGCGATCGCTTCAGCGAGGACGACCCGGGCTTCGGGTGCGAGGTGTTCAGGCATCCGAAGTTCCGTTTGGAGATGGAGGCGCGCAAGCGCGCGTTCGACATCGTGAGGATCTCCGACAAGCAGTATCTGTCCACGAAGCCGTTCGCGAAGCTGGAAACGCCTATCAGGCCATGGATGATGCGCGACTTCGTGAACAGGGCCATCGCGTTCATGCCCTACGAGCAGCCGTTCACGGTGAAGACGCTGCGCGATGCCGGCTTCAAGCATCAGTTGGACGCGATTCAGGACGAGCTAGACCTTGGCAAGGAGTTCTTCGAATACGTTCTTGCCGAGGGGTACGTCAACAGCTCCCTGAAAAAGACGAGCCTGGGGGATTCGCAGATATTCTGCCGCAAACCCGGCTCGTTCACGGGCGTGATGTTCTTGGAATACGTGCTGAAGGAACAGGACGCGTTCGAGGTGGAGGACCTTGTCGGCTACCTGAAGGAGCGTTACGGGATCGACGTCGGCGCAAGTCGGCTGCGCGCGTTGGCGAAGAGCGCCGATGCCGACGGATGCTGCTACTACAACGGCGATCTGGATATGGTATTCGCTTCTTATGAAGCTTACGGAAGGAAGGTGCAGGAATGGCTCTAACGAAGGAAGGCGTCGCCGCGAAGTACGTTCAGGATACGGGGCGCGTCAGCAAGCTGACCATCGATGGCGTTTCCAACAACTACCGCGTGTACAGGATCAAGCTCGATCAGCTGTACTACAACGCTCAAAACGACCGAATCGCCACGTGGATGAGCTTGTATCGGAAGGATCACGACGGGCAGGCGCCCGACACGTCCGATCGCAAGGCCTTCAACGATATCGTCGGCGGCTTCATCGAGCAGTCGAACCCCGATGCCCTGAAGAAAACGCGCAACAACATCAAGCTGTTCGGGCAGGAAGTCACGGCGATCGTCCTTGAGGACGGGCTTATCATCGACGGCAACCGTCGCTTCACGTGCCTGCGCCAGCTTGCGCAGGACGACGAGAAGTTCAACTGGATCGATGCGATGGTCCTGCCTCAGGAAATGGCGCAGGATCGGCGACGCATCAAGAAGCTCGAGCTTGCCATCCAGTTCGGGCAGGAGGGCAAGGTCGATTACAACCCCATCGACCGTCTGGTGGGCATCTACAACGATATCCTGAAGAACCGCCTGCTCACCACCGAGGAGTATGCGAAAAGCGCCAACATGACGGTGCGTGAGGTGAACTCGCTGGTAGAGCAGGCGAACCTCATGGCGCAGTTCCTCGAGTTCTGCAACGCCCCCGAGCAGTTCTTCCTGGCAAGGGATCTGGAGATCTCCGGCCCTATCATGGAGATCCCCCGTTTGCTGAAGAAGTGCTCCGGCGATGACGAGCGCGAAGAGGTTCGCAACTGCATTTTCGCGAACATGGTGGTGGAGCCGCGCGGCGACATCACGCGTTTCGTGCGCCGCTTCAAGCCGGTTTTGGAGTCCCCCGCCGCACCGGATTTCATCCGCAAGGAAACCGATCTTGCGGCCGAGGTCAACGACCGCCTGGCCGAGATGCCCGTCGTGGACACCGCCGGCATCCGCGAGCATATCCGCGGGGATGAGAAGCTGGTGCAGCAGTTCAACGACGTGATGGACAAGGCGGACACCCAAGCCAAGGCCAGCAAGCTGCTTGCGGCGCCGGCCGAGAACATCCTGAACGCCGCGCATATCCTGGAGAGTATCGACGGCACGCTGTTCGGCCGCTTGCCCGAGGATGAGCGGATGCGCGCGCTGCAGGGCCTTGATGCGGTCATCGACGCCGTCGAGGGCGTGCGCCGCGCCATAGAAGAGGCTTGCGGGCAGGGCGATGAAGCTTAGGGTCGGATATTGCGACGGCCTTGCCATCGAGGTGGTAGGGCAGGATATGGACGCCTTCGTGCGATCATCGTTGTGGAAGGTGCGGCTTGCTGCGGTCAAACGCCGCGCCTTGGATCCGGTGGGGCAGATCATCCTGTTCCCGCCGGATCTTACGCGGTTGGATATCGATGCCGTGCTCGCAAAACTCGGCGATGTCGCCGCGCGCAATCCCGAGCTTGAGATCGAGCTCGACGGATCGCTTTCCGATGCCGAGCAGCAGCGGAATGCGGGCATCATCCAGAAGGCGGCCGCCGGCAACGCCATTAAGGCGCGCTCTTCGCAGGTAGATGGCGAGTTCGCCGAGTTCGCGCGCGCGGTTGACGCCATGATGGCCCGCCCGCTGCGGGACCGTCAGATGTGGGACGCGTTCTTCATGTGCTCCATGGGCAAATCGGCGAACTTCAGCGTTCCAGGTTCGGGCAAAACCGCTTCGACTTTGGGGGCGTTCGGGTATCTGCGCTTCGTTGGCAAGGTCGATCGCTTGATCGTGGTCGGCCCCATGAGCTCGTTCGGCTCATGGGTCGACGAATGGGTGTCCTGCTTCGGCTCTCCCGCGCCGCGTGTTTTGAACTTCCACGACCCGCAGTGGTCCGGCAAGGGGGCGGACGCGCGCCGCCGCGAGCTGAGCCTGAACGCTTCGCGCTACGACCTTATCCTGCTGAATTACGAGATGCTCGCCGGCGTTACCGAACAGGTGGATGCCTTGGCGGCGGATTCGGCCATGCTCGTGTTCGACGAGGTGCACAAGGTGAAGCAGGTGGATGGCGTGCGTGCGTCGGCCGCCCTTGCCGCCGCGGCGCGGGCCCGCTACGTGGTGGCGCTTACGGGAACGCCCATCCCCAATTCGTTTCGCGATATATACAACCTGCTTCATCTGCTGTATCCGCAGGAATACGATTCGTACTTCGGGTACACGCCCGAGTATCTGGATGGCGTGGATGACAACGAAGCGCCGCTCATCAACGCCAGGTTGCAGCCGTTTTTCTGCCGTACGAACAAGAAGAGCCTGCGGGTTCCCGACGCGTCGCCCGACATCATCTGCGAAGTTGCGGCTTCCGATGCCGAAAACGAGCTTTTGCGGGTTCTCAAAACGGTGTATCGCCGCAATCCGCTTGCGCTTATCGTGCGCGTGCTGCAGTTGGAAAGCAACCCTGCTCTTTTGCGCTCCGGGCTTGAGGGTGGCGAGTCCATGGGGTTGTTCGACTCCGAGGTAGCCGTAAGCGATTCCGCCGCCGCGATCGAGGAGCTTTCGAGCCCGCATGTGCTGCGGCTGATCGAGCAGGCGATGCCCGGGAGCAAATTCGCCGCGTGCGCCGACGAGGTGGAGCGGCTTGCCCGCCAGGGCAAAAGCGTGGTGGTGTGGTGCTTCTTCCGCAAAAGCATGTTCGATATGGCGGCGGAGCTCAATCGCCGCGGTTTTGCCGCGGAAGTGGTGTGCGGGTCGACCGACCAGCAGCGCCGCGGGCAGGTGATTGATTCGTTCAAGCAGGGACGCACGCGCGTGCTGGTGACCAACCCGCAGACGCTCGCCGAATCCGTGTCGCTGCATTCGGTGTGCCACGACGCCGTGTACCTGGAGTACAGCTACAACCTGGTGCATTTGCTGCAGTCGAAAGACCGCATCCATCGCCTGGGTTTGCCCGAGGGGCAGTACACGCAGTATCGTTTCATGCGCCTGGTGTTCGACCTGGGAAGCCAGAGCTGGTCGCTCGACGAGAACATCTACAACCGCCTACGGGAAAAGGAGCAGCGCATGCTGCAAGCGATCGACCAGGGCGTTCTGGAAGCAGGCTTTACCGACGAGTCCGACCTACGCTGTGTATTCGAGGGCCTCTTCGATGCGCCCGCAGATGCCGTGGAGTGACGCTGCGGGAGGGGACGGAGCCGTGACCACTTCGGGTGACACTTCGGGGACGTAGAACCAAGTGTCCGGGTGCGGCGCCTTTGTGTTCTTGTGCGATGCTTCGAGGATGGAACGCCAAGCGGTTGGTTGCACTGCTTCGGGGCATGGTGCTAAACGTTCGGGTATGAAGCTTTCGCGTTCCTGTGCGAAGTTCGTTACGCCGAAGGGCCGATTGCTGTCGGGTGGAATTTGGCCGGGGTTGAATGGGTTCTGGTGGCGTTATCAAGAAATTGGAGGGGATGAGCATGGCGAAAATCGATACGGATGAGCTGCGCGATTACCTGGAGGACTATTGCGGCACGGCAGCGTTTTCCGGGTTTCCCGCGGCGTTGCTCGATGTCGCGGACATCGAGGACATGGACGGCTACGAGCTCTGTGAGAAAGCGGAAGATCTTGGGATTGACTTGGGACAATTCGAGGTTGATTAGCAGTTTGCGCATGGATCAAGCGGATGCGCGTCAGCGTTAATTGGCGCACGGGCCAAGCAGGCGCGTTAAGGAGCGCAACCTTTGACGCGCAAGCACGCAGCAAGTTTTCGACAAGAAGGCGATGCGGAACGACCCGCATCGCCTTCTTCGCGTTCGTGGCGGGAGGTCGGGTTGCGGCGCCCCAACCCCTAGCACAGCCTGAGTGATTCCCCGAGGTCGTTTCCGCATTCGACCATCTTCAGGCCGGGGATGCGGCGATACAGGTCGGGCGAGCGCGTGAGCAGGGTGGCGTCGTGGCGCATGGCCATGGCGGCGATGACGATGATGTTCGTGCCCGTCGGCGCGCCTGCCGATTCCAGATGCAGGCGGATGCGGCAATGTAGGTTGCAGCAGCTGGAATCGTACGGCACCTTTTCGAAGGGCAGCAGGAACTGGCGCACGATTCGCGTGTTGCGCTCGGCATCGCGGCTTTGCGCGGCGGCGATTAAAAGTTCGGACTCCACGACCACGGGAATGCCGAACCCAGTCGGAGCTATGGAGCGCATCGTCGCAGGTGAAACGGATATATCGCCGCGCAGCAAGCCAACGCAGGTGCTGGTATCCAAATAGATCATCGCACGTGCCCCGCTTCCGCATCCAGCTTGCTCACGATGCGCACAGGCGTCTGGAACGTGTCGTCGTCGATGCTGCCGAACAGGCGCTCGAAGCCTGGCGGCCACTCGCTCACCGCAGCGTTGCGGATCAGCTCGGCAGCGCATTTCGAAAGCGATTTTCCGCCTGCTTGCGCCATGTCGCGCAAGGCGGCCATGGTCTCATCGTCCAAATACAAAGACAGCTGCGACATGCTTCCCCCTCTCGACGCCCCGGCGGTTTTGCCGCTGCGCGTGAAACGTTGCAAGCAGCATAGCCGAAGCGCGCGAGCCGAAGCGCGTAGGACGCGCAAAGCGCAGAAACTTCCCCGAGCTCGTATTGCGATCAGGTGGTCGAATTGCGCCGCAAATGCGTGCTGCCGCCTAAAACTCGATACGTTTGTGTTTTAACTCGCTAAGGCCAAGTAGCGTAGTGGATGGCTTTAGCGTTTCCCCAGGTCAAAAGCATGTGCAGAATAACGATAGAAACCCGATAGCCAGCAAAACACAAACGTATCGAGTTTTCGATCGCGGAGGGCAAAAGAAGGGGGCGGGCCCTGCTGTAAGGGTTGCGCCTGCTTGCTTTGCACGCATCCAAGTACAAAAACAAGTACAGCCTAGCGGGGTACGCCGGGCGCCCGTAGAGTGCTTTTTGGCTTTGCGAGCGGCTTTTCGGGATGACGAAACTCCAGCACGCGCGCGGGGCTGAGGAAGGTTCTTTGGAGAGGAGAAACTATGGAAGCAAAGGGAAGGGCCACGTCGCGCCGTAATTTCCTGAAGCTTGGCGGCATTTCCGCGCTGGGTGCGCTGAGCGCCGGCGCGCTTTCCGCGTGCGGCTATCAAGAGTACACGCCTTATGCCGATGGCGCTGTCGGCGTTGCGGGCAACGGCTTCACCACCGCCAGCGGGCTGCCGTCGTTCATGCAGGCGCCCGAGCCGATCACGAAGGTTTCCGAAACCGTCGATTGCGACGTGCTGGTCATCGGCGCCGGTGCGGCAGGTACCCCGGCGGCGCTGTCCGCGGCGGAAAGCGGTGCGAAGGTGGTGCTGCTGCAGAAGGAGCGTACCGCCATGTCGCACGGCAATTCCGCGGCGGGCCTGAACCTTGACAAGTGCGACCCGGCGGGCATCGAGCACTTGATCTCGCTGGTGGTGAAGGCGAACCAGCACCGTTCGCATCGCGAGCTGGTCAGCAACTGGGCCTACAATTCCGGCGAGGCGCTGCACTGGTGCATCGACCGCATCAAGTCCGTCGACGGCCCCGTGTCCGATGACGCCAATCGCCAGCAAACCGCCACGCTCAACATCAACGGTTTCAAGCTTGACTATGTCACGGCATTCTTCGGCCCCAAGCCCTTCACCACCGGCGATGCCATGCAGTCGCTGGCGAAGGTGGCGGCAGCAAAAGGCGTGGATATCCGCTATTCCACGCCGGCGCGCCAGCTGGTCACCGACAAGTCCGGTGCGGTCACCGGTGCGATCGCTCAGCGCGAAGATGGCGAATATGTGCAGGTCAACGCCAAGAATGGCGTGATCATCGCGACGGGTGACTATTCCAATGACAACGAGATGGTGGACTACTACATCCCCGACTTGCACAACTTCGAGCGCAAGCAGAACAACCAGACCGGCGACGGCCACAAGATGGGCATGTGGGTTGGCGCGGCCATGGAGCACATCGGCCATACCAAGATGCTGCACGACTTCGACGCCGGCCCGGCTTCCATGTGCGACATGCCGTTTTTGGCGGTGGCCGACAACACCGGCAAGCGCTTCGTCGACGAGACCGTGGAGATGAGCCTGCTGAACAATTACCTGCCCGATGGCAAGCATCCCGGCTGGTATTCCCAGATCTTCGACGCGAACTACATGACCGACGCCGCCGACTGGAAGGGCAAGCTGGTGGACCCCGAGGGCCTGCGCGTGTATATGCCCGAGGAGGACGTCGAACGCAAGGGCGTGTTCGCCGACCAGGTGCGCACGTTCAAGGCCGACACGCTCGAGGAGCTGGCGGTGAAGATCGGCCAGGACCCGGCGACGTTCGTGAAGACGGTCGAGGACTACAACGCCTTGTGCGAAGCGGGCGCCGACACCGAGTTCGGCAAGGATCCGAAGTATCTGATCCCCGTCAAGCAGGCGCCGTTCTACGGCATCCATCGTCGCATGCGCTGCTCCACCATTTGCGCAGGTCTCGAGGTCAACTGCGAAAACCAGGCGCTCACGGCCGAGGGCGAGCCGATCGAGGGCCTGTACGTCATCGGCAACTGCGCCGGCAACTTCTATGGCGGCGTTGATTACCCGTTGGATATCTACGGGCTGTCGCTGGGCCGTTGCGTGACCGCCGGCTACGTGACCGGCCGTGCGTTGGCTCAAAAGTAGGAAGGTGGAGAAGATGAGCGAGAACACTGAGAAGGCGGCCGAGCAAGCTGCCAAGCCTGCGTCGAAGAAGGGCATGACGCGCGGACGCATCGTCGCCGCCGTGGTGGTCGCGGTGGTTATCGTGGCCGGATGCGGCATGTTCGCCTGGCATAACAGCCCCAGCTTCTGCGGGACCGTGTGCCATACGCCCATGAGCAAGTACGTTGCCGATTTCGAGGCCGGCCCGGTCGATGGCGGAAGCACCGCCATGTTGGCCGCCTACCATGGCGCTGATGCGGACATGAACTGCCTGAGCTGCCACGAGGCCAAAATCGACGAGCAGGTGACCGAAGGCATGAGCTGGATTTCCGGCAGCTACAACTTCGATTCCGACACGCAGATGCTCGAAAGCCGCTCCGGCGAGCTGCCGACGGCCGAGTTCTGCCTGAAGAGCGGCTGCCACGACGGCATCAACACCGTCGACGACTTGACCGCCGCCACGGCCGATCGCGAGTTCAACCCGCATGATTGGAGCCAGCACGGCGTTGTGGCCTGCGGAAACTGCCACAAGGCCCACGAGACCAGCGAGTTTTACTGCACGCAGTGCCACCTGGACGCCACATACTCCAGCGTGCCGAGCGGCTGGAACGTCGTCATCGACGGCACCACTTACAAGGTGAACAACGGCCAGCTGGTCGAGCAGTAAGCGAGTGGTTAGCGAGCAGGTAGCGGCTTCGAGGGTCATGCGCCAGCCGAAGCTTGCCGAGCGGGAAGCGGGTCGCGTCTTGGACGCGGCCCGCTTTGCGTTGCCGGGAGCGCCGGCGAGGGTGCGGGCCTGCGCTGGCGGCGCGGGCGCGGCGGCGGGGCGGACGCGGCGCGGGCTTGCGCTAGCGGTTGCGATTCGCAAGAAAACCGCAGGTGGCGATGGGGTTGCGATCTGCGATGAGGCCACGGACGCTGGTGGTATCGCGTAAAGGCTGCTTGCTACGGCGGGGCGCTGGCGGCAGCGGACGTAGGGCGCCCCCGCTAGCTCACGCACACCACGTGCAGGACGTCGCCGTCCACGGTGAAGGCGACGTCCAGACCCGCGTAGGCCAGGTGATAGACACGGGTCGGCTCGTGCTTGCTGCCGGCGCGGCGCGGGTCCTGGCGCAGCACCTCCGCCAGGCCGGGCAGCTTGCCGGCGGGCACTTCGGCCTGCAGCTGCTCGGGAAAGTCCACGTCAAGCTCGTGCCAGGGCGCGTCTTCGATCCATCCGCCGCACGCGTCGGGATGGCAGTCGGCGAAGGGGATGTAGGGCTTGATGTCGTAGATGGGCGTGCCGTCGCGCAGGTCCGCACCCAGCACGTGGATGACGGGGCCGGCGTCGGTGAGCTCCAGGCGATCGAGCTTCACGCACGTCAGCCCGATGGGGTTCGGGCGGAACGGGCTGCGCGTGGCGAACACGCCCACGCGCTCGGCGCCGCCCAGCCGCGGCGGCCGCACAGTAGGCGACCAACGCGCAGGTTTGGGAGAGGCGGCGGGGGCGCTGGTCGCAGGTGCGGTCTTGCTCCCGCCCGCCCCCGCGCCCGCTCGCGCGTCGGCCACGTCGGCGACGGGCGTATTCTCCCTTGCCGGGGCGGAAGCGGATTCGGCGGCGCTCCCGGCGCCATCGTCCTCGGCGCTGATTTCGCCAACGGGGACTTCACTGTCAGTATTCTTGGCTGCCGTTTGTGTTGCGATGCTATCTTCGGCTTCTTGCTTGCCTGCCGTTGGATGCGGAAGTGCGGCACCCTCGCTACTGCTATCGGGTGCTTCTCCGCTTATCGTGCTAGGGATACCAGCCTTGCTTCCGCCCGCGGTCGCGCCCGCTCGCGCGCTATCGCCGGCGACGTCGGCGACGCCTCCGCCGGGTTCGCCGTTCTCGAAGCGCCAGAGCAGCCACAGGTGCGAGAAGCTGTCTATTCCGGCAACGGCGCTATTCAGCGCGTATTCCGGCTCGAACACGATGCACCCTTGCAGATGCGGGGCAAGGAAGCTGTTGCGGGGGATGCCGAACTTCTGCGGCAAATCGGTATGTATGCGAGCAATAGGTTTCATGCGCGCTATTGTATCGCGGCGCGCTGCGCCCGGCCGCGCCGCTCGCCGAAGGTTCTGCGGCATTTGCGTTGGAATCCGCCGGTATTTACTACTATGAAAGTATCAAATGCGGCGTCCGGTGCCGCTCGGCGAAGGAGGCATTCATGGCGGATTCGAAGCGGCTGTTGGCGGATGCGCTCACGGGCCTGATGGAATGCAAGCCGCTCGACCAGGTGCGCGTCGCCGAGATCGCCGCCGCGGCCGGCGTGAGCAAGCAGACCTTCTATCACCACTTCTCCGACAAGTATCACCTGATGGAGTACTGTTTCCGCGACATGTTCGCCGCCCCTTTCGAGCGCATGGGGACGCTTGCGCCCTTCGACGAGTGCTACATCGAGTTCCTCCAGCTGTGCCATGAGCGCAAGACGTTTTTGCGCAACGCCTTCACCTCCCAGGACGTGAACAGCCTGTATCGCGTGATGCACCACGCGCTGCGCGACGCGTACGGCGCGCGCGTGCGCGTGTTCGGCGTGCTCGATCAGGGGGAAACGGGGTTCTGCCTGGACTTCTTCTCGAAAGGCTGCGCAGGCTGCACGCGCCATTGGTTCGACCAGGGCATGGACTTCGAGGACGCCGAGCTGGTAAGCCTCATCCGCCAGTGCATCCCCGTCGGGGTTGCAAGGTTTTTCGAGTAGCCGGCCCTCCGTGGGCGTTCCGTTGTCGCCTGCGTAGCCGACGCCCCTCGTGAACAGGGGACGGAGGTGCGTTCACGCGCGGATCGTGCGAGCATTTCCACAGCCCTCTTTGCGCGTGCTATATCCGGGGCTGATTGCCGCCGCCGGTCGACTTCTGGACCGTTTCGCAGGTTTTGGCCCTCGTTTTCCCTCTGAAAACGCACTTCTGGGTGGTTTTCCGCGTCATTTTTCGCGTTCGCCAAATATGTCGCAAGAAAACCCCTGGTCAGCAAAATCCCAATCATACGCTTATGATTTTGCAGCCTGCAAAACCGCCCAGAAGTAACGGGGTCGTGGCAGACGGGGACGTGAACAAGCCCTCAGCACGAAGCTACGTAACAGACAAGTTGACGAAACATCAGAAAAGTAAAGTGCCCGCTTTACAAAACACCGTTTAGGTCCATTCCTCCCTCAATCTACGCTTCCCATAATCCCCCTCGTAGGGTCGAGCGCGCATAGGGCGTTTGCTCGAAGCGTCCCGCGAAACTTCGCGCTTTCGTCGGGGCGCACGTTGCCCGTCTGCTCCGAAGGGGGCTGCGAACCGACGCGCCGAATCGCGTCGTCGCCGCAGCAAAACAGCAGGTGGGCGCAAGCGAGAGGAAGGAACAACATGGACAAATCCGGAATCAGCCGCCGCAGCTTCCTGACCGGCGCTGCCGCCATCAGCGCGGCGCTTGCCGGCGCGGGCCTGACGGGCTGCGCTCCGAAGGTGGTCGGCGTTGCGGGCGGTGCCGCTGGCGCGGCGGGCTCGGGCAATGGCCAGACGATGGGCTTCGACGGCACGGGCGCCATGCCGTGGCTCGGCGAGGCGCCGTCTATCTCCGACAGCGACGTGGCCGAGACGCTTGACGCCGACGTCGTGGTCGTGGGCCTTGGCTGCGCGGGCGTCCCCGCAACGCGCGCGGCTGCCGAAGCCGGCGCGAAGGTCATCGCCATCGAGGCATCCGCCCAGCTCAACAGCGTGGCCAGCGACATGGCCATCCTAGGCGGCGAGACCATGGCCAAGTGGGAGCGCGGCGACGGCTTCCTGGACAAGCACATGGTGGTCAACATGCACATGGAGGAGGGGAGTCACCACTCCAACTTCGGCATAATCAGCCGTTATTGCGACGAGTCGGGCAAGGCGTTCGACTGGTTCGTCAAGGGGTGCCCGGACATGTACATCGCGTCCGAGACCTATGAGGAGGTCCCCGAGGCCAACCGCGCCCACTACCTGTACCCGTACTTTTATCCCATGCTGGAGACGTACGACTACACGAAAGAGGACATGCCGTGCTACCCCACGTCGGTGGGCTTCTCCAGCCTGGCCACGGCCATGGCCGACAACCTCAAGCGCGCACGGGAGGCCGGCGCCGAGGTTCGCTACAACACGAAGGGCGTGAAGCTCATCACGGCCGATGACGGCAGCATCGCGGGCATCTACGCGCAGGACACCGGCGCGGGCAAGTACCTGAAGATCAATGCGAAAAGCGTCATTCTGGCCACGGGCGACTACCTAGCCAACGAGGACATGATGAAGTACTTCGCCCCCGCGTGCGTCGAGAACGGCAACCAGATCCTGTCGCTGGACCTGGACGCGCAGGGCAACTACACCAACGTCGGCGATGGCCACAAGATGGGCGTGTGGGCCGGCGCGGCGGTGGAGCAGTGGCACGCGCCGATGATCCACCACATGGGCGGCGGCGCCGGCTCCGACGGCCGCGGCGTCATCGGCAATAACGGCTTTTTGTGGCTGAACCTGCACGGCAAGCGCTTCATGAACGAGGACGTGCCTGGTCAGCAGCTTGAGAACCAGGTCGAGCTCCAGCCGCAGCGCAAAGCCTATCAGTTCTTCGACAGCTCTTGGCCTGAGCAACTCAAGTACTTCCCGGCCGCCCACGGCATCGCCTGCATCTACAAGGACGAGGCGCTGCCGGACTGGACGCCGGCTGGCCTGAAGATCAACGTGCGCTGCCCGGCCGACATCGAGGCCGCCGTGGCCGAGGGCCGCTGCCTGAAGGCCGACACCATCGACGAGCTGCTGGCGAAGATCGACGGCATGGACGCCCAGGTGGCGAAGGGGTCCATCGAGCGCTACAACCAGCTGGCGAAGGCCGGCTCCGACGACGACTTCGGCAAGAGCAGCCAGCGTCTGTTCGCCCTGGAGAACGGGCCGTTTTACGCCGCCGAGTGCGGCGTGGCGCTCACGCTGGCGAACCTGGGCGGCCTGGAGTCCGACAGCGACTGCCACGTGTACAACACCGAGCGCGAGGTAATCTCCGGCCTGTACGTGGCCGGCGCCCCGCAGGGCGGCCGCTTCAACGTGCAGTACCCCATCTCGCTCAAGGGCCTGTCCGCCGGCATGTGCATGGTGTTCGGAAAGATCGCCGGCGAGAACGCCGCGGCGGGCAAGTAGGAGGCTGCCATGACCGACGAGAACAAGGTTACGGAAACCGTTTCCGCAGATGAGAAGGTTGCTGGCGACGCCGCGGGCGCGGCTGGTGCAGCGGGCGCGACCCCGTCGCGCAAGCGTAGCTGCCGCAAGGTGACGGCGGTTGTGGCCACCGTGGCCGTGGTGCTGGTAGCGGCCGGAGCGGGTTTCATGGTGTGGCATGAGCAGCCCAGCTTCTGCAGCGCGATCTGCCACACGCCCATGGACGGCTACCTGACCACGTACGAATCCACGCCGGGCGAGGCCGCCACGGACAAGTGGGGCAACCAGGTCGCCGACGCGTCCAGCATGCTGGCGCCGGTGCACGCCCAGGAGGGCATCACGTGCGTCGGTTGCCACGTGCCGCAGATGTCGGAGCAGGTCACCGAGGGTTTGGGCTGGTTGACCGGCAGCTACAGCGTCGTGCAGACCGTCGATGAGCGCTTCGTGCCCGAGGAGAAGTCGCTGTCCGACCTGACCGCCGCGCGCGGCATCGCCAGCGAGGCGTTCTGCCTGAACTCGGGTTGCCACGTCAACGACGACGGCTCCACCATGACTCGCGATGACCTGGTGGAGAAGACCAGCTACATGAAGCGCAACCCGCACGTGCAGGAGCACGGCGAGGTCGCCTGCAACGAGTGCCACAAGGCGCACCGCGCATCCACCGTGTACTGCAGCAAGTGCCACAGCGACGCCACCATCCCCGATGGCTGGATCAGCTACAAGGAAGCCGAGGCCCTAGAGCCCACGGCAGTCGAGTAGGGAAGGAGCGCGCCGCCGAGCGTGCTGTGAGCCCACCCCGCTTGCGAGCCCCTGCTGGGAATCCCAGCAGGGGTTTTTGCTGCCTCTGGTTGACTTCGGTGAACAGGGGACGGAGGTGTGTTCACGCGCGGATCGTGCGAGCATTTACCCAGCCCAATCTGGCCCGCAGCCCCGTCCGCGGCTCATTCGTGCGCGCTTATACCCTGGGCATGGTTGCCGCCTCTGGTTGACTTCTGGGCGGTTTCGCAGGTTTTGGCCCTCGTTTTCGCTTTGAAACCGCACTTCTGGGTGATTTTCGCGCGTCATTTTCGCATTCGCCAAATAGGCCGCAAGAAAACCCCTGGTCAAGAAAATCCCATGAACGCACTCATGTTTTCGCAGCCTGCAAAACCGCCCAGAAGTAGCGGGGTCGTGGCCAAGCGTGAGCCTGTTGCGTCCTCGCGAAGGACACCAGATGCCTGCGCGACTTCCGCTAACGCAGGGTGAACAGGGGGCGAAACAAGGCTGCGGCCGTGTCCCGATTCGAAGGTCGGGGCGTGCCGCAGCCTCATAAGTGATTTTACTTGATGAGAGTTTCTGGCAGGCACTCCCGCGACTCGTTCCCGTTCGCTTTGCCACCTAATCGTTACCGTGAGCGTTGCGATTTCTCCGGTAAACGGCGGGCTTTAGCGTTACACTGACAGCAGCTGTAACGGTGCGGGCTTCGTCAAGGGAAAACCGCTAGCCCGCTCAGGTAAAGGGGGTGCCGCCATGGCGGTCAATCGTTTCGTGCTCAACAACATCTCGTATCACGGCGCCGGTGCGATCGGGGAGATTCCCGGCGAGATCACGCGTCGCGGCTTCGCGAAGGCGTTCGTGTGCTCCGACCCTGACCTGGTGAGATTTGGCGTCACGGGCAAGGTGACGGCCAAGCTCGACGAGGCAGGCATCCCGTGGGGGCTCTACGACCAGATCAAGCCCAACCCCACCATCAAAAACGTGCAGGACGGCGTGGCTGCGTTCAAGGCTTCCGGCGCCGACATGGTCGTCGCCGTGGGCGGCGGTTCGGCTATGGATACCGCCAAGGGCATCGGCATCATCGCGGAGAACCCCGAGTTCGCCGACGTGGTCTCGCTTGAAGGCGTCGCGCCCACGAAGAACCACGCCACGTTCACCATCGCCGTCCCCACCACGGCGGGCACGGCGGCCGAGGTTACCATCAACTATGTGATCACCGACCCCGAAAAGGTGCGCAAGTTCGTGTGCGTCGACGTCAACGATATCCCCGACGTGGCGGTGGTCGACCCCGACATGATGGCCAGCATGCCGGCGGGCCTGACCGCGGCCACGGGCATGGACGCGCTCACGCACGCCATCGAGGGCTACACCACGAAGGGCGCGTGGGAGCTGTCCGACATGTTCCATCTGAAGGCCATCGAGCTGATCTCGAAGAACCTGCGCGCGGCATACGCCGAGGCGAAGTCGGGCAAGCCGGGCGCCGGCCGCGAGGGCATGGCGCTTGGCCAGTACGTCGCCGGCATGGGCTTCTCCAACGTCGGCCTGGGCATCGATCATGCCATGGCGCATACGCTGTCGGCGCACTACGACACGCCGCACGGCGTGGCGTGCGCAATGCTGTTGCCGGTGGCCATGGAGTTCAACAAGCCGGTGTGCGCCGAGCGTTTGGTCGACGTGGCGCGCGCCATGGGCGTCGACGTTGCCGGCATGAGCGCCGAAGAGGCTGCCGATGCGGCGATCGCCGCCGTGCGCCAGCTGTCCGCCGACGTGGAGATCCCGCATACCTGCAACGGTTTGGTGGCGGAAGACCTCGAGCAGCTGGCAACCGACGCTATGGCCGATGCCTGCTTCCCGGGCAATCCCCGCGAAGCCGACCACGCCCAGGTGGTCGACTTGTTCCGCAAGGTCATGGCGTAAGGTTGCGTTTCCGGGTGCGGCCTCATGGATAAGACTGCGCGCGAAGGGTCGTAAACGCAGGAGAGCGTGAGTACGCCGCCAAAGGGCCAGCGGTCTGAGCGACGGTAAGGGCCAGCAACTTGTTTCGAGTTGCTGGCCCTTTTTGGCAACGAAGCGGTGCGGGCGTCGATAGCGTTACGGTGGTGCGTCGGCAGGGTCACCACGATGTGCTTGCTTGAGTTGCATAATCGATATCGGGTCCGGTCTGGTGTTGCTTCGGGGGTATTGCGGCGCGGCGCGAGTTTCCGCTTTGCGGCCCAAGATGTCCTTTTCGCTATGGGGCGTGCCAATTACCAGGAGAAACCGTTCGTCGATGAAGTCATTTCGGCAATCTTGGGCATAGCTGTGCGTTTGCTATGCTGAAGCCCCCCCAATTGAAGGAGGCGACATGCGCAAGAACGGCAACATGCTTGAATGGGCAATTGAGGTTGCGGTGGTCGTTGCAATCGTGCTCTTGCTGATGGGAGCATGCTTTTGGGTGGTTCCGCATCTTCAGAAAATGGATCGCTCATCGTCGCCTACGTTCTCGGTCTTTGACGCCGAAGATGCACAATCGAAAAGGGGAAGCGTTCCGCAATCCGACGATATGGTTGGCGGTATCGACGATGTGGTCTTTCATGGTAAAGGGGTTGTGACGTCTTTGGACGCCGCCGCGCTCATTGCGTGCATTCGCATAACGTCAGAGGATTCTTATGGTCTTGAGCAAGGCGAAGAATATCGCTTCAATTTCGATGAGCGCTTCGAACAAGTAAAGCTTACGCTCGATGGTATCGATGTTGGCAGCGTTGTGGATTTTCGCTATCGAGCCATTACCTGCGACAAGGAAGGAACCCTCGTGGGCGAGTTCATTACGCTGGCGCTATAGGCTGCGGAAGGGTTTCGCGGTGCCGCTTGTGTTTGGGTGAACAGGGTGGTGCGGCGCTTCCGGGGGTGTCTGCGGTGCTCGTGGCCGAAAATGCGAGAGATGCGCAACTGCGGGAGGGTTCGATAGGGTACCCGTGTGCAGTTGGGCAGCAAATGCGGCGTTCAAGGTCGATTTCGCCGCATCGAGACCTGGATTCGGCTCCAATCCGGGTCGTGTCGGTGCAACGCACGGTTTTTGTCCATCACGCGGTCTTTTACCAAGCGTGTTGCCCTCGAAGGGTCGCGTCCGTCGGGCGCGATTTGATTTGGGGCGCTCTTGCGTGCTCCAAAGCGCGGACAGCAAACGCGCCAGGCGAACGAGGGGCGTCGGGCGAATAGGGGATGATGAGCGGGCGAACGGGGGACGGAGGGGCGTTGCTGTGAACGCACCTCCGTCCCCCGTTCGCGTTCCCCAACCACTCGGCAGCCGGTAACCTGCAGCTTTGCGAAGCCGACCACGCCCAGGTGATCGACCTGTCCCGCAAGGTGATGGCGTAAGGTGGCCTGTGCTGGTCCCGAGCTAAGGCGCTGGCGCGGAACCAGAACGGCCGCGATAAAGGCGTAACCTACTAGGGGTCGTCCCCGGAAGAACTCCGGGGACGACCCCTTCTTGCTGCTAGCGATTCTCTTGTGGGCGCGCATGAATCCCGGCGATCCTTGGGTGGGTCAAAGTCGGGCGTTGGCTAGGCCTCGAACGGGTTGCTTTCGTCCTTGGGCTGTTGCTGGGCGGCCTGCGCTGCAAGGATGTCCGGGAGGATCGAGGAGGAACCCTCGAAACCCGACGGCAGCAGGATGGTCGAGGCCTTGCCGGACTCGGCGAACGACCCCATCATCTCCACCCATTGGGTGTACGTGAACAGGTCGTTCGCTTCCTTGGCTGACACGCCCGAGGACTTGATCACGTCAAGCGATGCAGCGATGCCGTCGGCGATGGCCTTGCGCTGGTTCGCGATGCCGATGCCCGTCTGCTCCATGGCCTCGGCCTGGGCGCGCGCGGCCACGACGGTCTTGGTGCGCTCGGCCTCGGCAAGCGCCTTCGCCGCCTCCTGGTCGCGCTGCGCGGAGTTGATCGCGTTCATGGAGCGTTCGACGTCCTTCGGCAGCTCGATGTCGGTGATGAGCGTGGTGATGATGTCGTAGCCGTAGCCCGCCATGAGCTCCGTCACGGAATCCTTCACGTTTTGCGCGATGAGGTCCTTGTTGTCGAACACCTCGTCAAGCGTGTAGCCGGGGATAGCCGAGCGCAGCGCGTCGGCGATGTAGCTTTCCATCTGGTCGATGGGGTTGCTCAGGATGTAGTAGCTGCGGTAAACGCCCGACTGCTCGACGGTCTGGGCGGGCATCTGGTCGACGCGGAACTGAACCGACACCGCCGTGCCGATGGTCACGTTGTCCTTGGTCTTGCCGTTGAGCGAGTAGCGCGCCTCCTGCGTGCGCAGATTGACCTCGGCGGCGCGGCGTTCGATGATCGGGATCAGGAAGTGAAGGCCCGGCTGCACGATGCGGTTGAACTTGCCGAGACGCTCGATGATGGATGCCTCCTGTTGCCGCACGACGAACAGCATCGGCGAGCCGGCGACCGCGGATCCGACGGCCGCGATGACGAACAGGATGAGCAGGGTAAGAATGATCATGGGGGCTTCCTTTCTGCTGGGATGAGCTGATTCTACCGGATAGAGGAAGCCCGCAACGTAAAATCTGGCGCACGTCCCGTTCGCGAACGTGCGTGAGCTCTACGCTGCGATTGTTGCACGAATGCTGATGCGCAAAGCGCAGCGGCGACAACCTCGATCGCCGAAAGCGAGAGCCTGCTGCATCGAAGTGATGCGACAGCGGTTTTGGGGCAGCATCGATACGGCATGGTTCGGGTGGATTAGGCGAATACGCTATCCCTCTGGGAAGGACAAGACCGCCAGTGGGGCCATCGCGATGGAGGACACGGCTCGGGTGGACTACGCGAATGCTTTATCCTGCCTGGTCAACCTGCTTTTGCACGAGTGCTGCGAGCTCCTTTTTGCTGTGCACGTCCAGCTTGGCGTAGATGCTGCGGGTGTGGGCTCGGATGGTGTAGATCGACACAACCTCGCGGTCGGCGATCTCCTGGGCGGTCCGGCCGCGCGCCAGGCCCAGGAACACCTCGGTCTCGCGAGCGGACAGGCCCGCGGCGCGCGCGACCTCCTCGCAGGCCAGCTTCCATCGGCCCGGCTGCCTAGCTGCGCCGATGCCCGAAGCATCGTCCGCCGAATCCGCGCCGCCCTCATCCACGGGCAGCAGCATGCTGTTGATCTGCTTCTCGGAGAACACGAAGAGCACATCGACGAGCACGGCAACGCCGATCAAGGCGATGATGGCCTTCATCACGCTGTCCGAGATATGCGAGGCTTGATATGCCATGGCGAAAAGGCTTGCCACGAGCGTGCCTCCCGACAGCGCCGCATTGCCGAACGCCACGATGCGCAGCGCCCCGCCGCGCCACTGATATACCAGGTAATACAGCATGGCCCACACAACCATGTTGTAGCACGTGCATACCACCCACGCGCCCGAAGCCACAGCGGGCGTATTGAGGGAGAACATGGCGATGCACACGATGAGCACCGTGAGCGCGCATGCGGCGATGGAGTACATCTTGGCGAACCCGTCGCGGCGTGATCTTGCGAGCAGCACGGCGGCCATGATGGCGATCATGAGGGGGATCTCGATGAGCTGGGAGACCACGTTCGCGCCGACGGCGAACGTCGGCGGCACGCTGATCAGCACGTATGCGCGAATGAGCTCGAGCGCCGTTGAGCACAGGCCGATGGACGCCAGCAGCACCCAGAATCTGCGCGTCAGCTTCACCGGGGTGGTGAGCACCTGTTTCTCGCCGCGCACGTCTTTGCGCCGGATGCAGAACAGCGCGGCCCCGACCACGGGCAATGCGATGAAGGCCGCGACGGCGATCGGCTGCGGGCAGCCGTTCAGCACGAAATAGGCAGCGATGGAGAACAGCGTGCACTCGGCCAGCCGGTAGAGCGCGCGGTGGGGCGGCAGCGTGCCGAATAGGGCCGTCGCGCGTACGAACAGCATGGTGGTGCCGACGCCCGCGAGCACGCAGCCTGAGTTGAACAGCACGGTGAGCATGGAGTGGGGGACGGCTGCTCCTAGGACCTCGTTGCGGGCGTTGCAGATGAGGAACGTGCCCAGCGCGGCCACAAGGCCGCCAGTGAGCGTGGTGCGGTTTTTCGCCACCCATTTGGAGCAACGGTCGGCGAACGACGCGACGAGCAGCAGCGTGACGAAGCATGCCAGCAGATGCACGAGCATGAGGTTTTCCGTGATGTTGCTGTTGTTCGTCTCGTGCAGCCAAAACGACCCCGAGAACGCGATGGTGTTCCATGCGATCCAGCAGCCCAAGCTCAGATACGTCAGGCTGGGCGCCTGCCGGTCGATGGACGCGAGCGCGTTCGAGAATCGCTCGGCCATGCTTGCCGTCGTTTTGGTTTGTGCACGCTGACTTTGCGCTGTGCCGTTCTCCTCGCAGATTGCCATATCCCCCCCGATTCTTGAATGGCTGCTAAGCCGTTAGCCGGAAGGCGGCGCGATGCTATCGTCCCGCCATCGCTCCGCCGTCCTGCCGTTGCGGCTTGCGTGAACAGGGGACGGAGGTGTGTCCGCGTGTCTCGTCCGCGCGGTAAGCCCCCTGATTTCCGTCCCTATCCAGCTGATGCCGCAAGCCCTCTTCCTTGCCTAGCCATTCTAAACCCATACGTCCATATTCGACTAGTTAACAACTGACCATAAGGAGGTGCGAACATAGTTAACTAGTGACGTAGCTGGGGTTTTGCGGAAAACGTATGGTGGTGACCGTTCCGAGACGAGGGGGTCATTATGAACATCAAGAACAAGCCGCTGCCGAAGTTCGAGGTTCCGTCGAGCTACGAGAAATATGCGGAAGGCGGCTACCTGATGGATGTACGCGAGCCTGAGGCCGACAGCTTCGGCGATCGCAAGCCTTCCGTCGCCTCGGGCGCAGGCGCCGCAACCGTCGACCCCGCCGCCATCGCGCAGGGTGCGGGCGCGGATGCCGAATACGAGCTTCCCGACGAGCCCACGTTCGCTGATCGCGTGAACGTGGTGGTCATGTGCGTCGGCTCGCAGAACGCTTTGCGCGAGGCGCTGTATAAAACGCTGGCGTTTTGCCAGCAGCCCCATGATTTCACCGAGGTCGAGGATTTCATCGCTCAAACCGACGAGTTCGTCTACAGCCACATCATGCAGACGCCGTTCGCCATGATCCAGATGCTCATCGATGCCGGCGGCCTTGTGCAAACGCCGCTCGATGGCGAAGGCAACCCCATTGCCGACGAGCAGCTGGCCAACCTGTCCGAAGACGAGGCCGACGACCTGATCGCCACCTACCGCATCCAGGTCACCGATGCCGGCGCCGAAACCGTGCGTCTGCTGGCTCCCGAGCGCCGTATCGAGGCGCAGCTCTCCTTGCGGCCGCATCGCCGCGACACCTATTTCGCCGTCCTCGATTTCTGCACGCAGCCGCGCAAGTTCCCGGAAATCGAGGCGCTTTTCAAGAACGCTTCCGGCCTGTCGCAAGACATCGTTGCCGATCATCACAAGCTCTCGCCCGACTTCTACGTCGACAAGCTGGACAAGGCCGGCGCGCTGGTGTGGCGCGGCGCCTGGGTCGCAACCGACGCGGGCAAGCGCATGTTGCGAGCCCACAAGCGCGAGCAAGCAACCGCGTAACCGCGCCCGCACGTCCTATCCCATCCCACCCAACAAGCAATATGGCAGCAGGCGATGCCCGCTGCCTATCGCAATAGACGAGTTCGCAAGGATCAAAAGGAGGAGGAAGCTTTGTCTACGACTATGACACGTCGCTCGTTCATGAAGACGGCAGCGGTCACCGGCGCGGTCGGCGCGCTGGGGCTGGGCTGCGCCCACAACATGGCGCCGAGCGACAAGGCGTGGGCCGACAACGACGTGCACGAGGTCCGCACGTCCTGCCGCGCCTGCATCGCGAACTGCGGCGTCATCGCCACGGTGAGCAACGGCCGCGTCATCAAGCTGAGGGGCGATTCCATCGACCCCATGTCGAAGGGTCGCATGTGCCCGAAGGGCCTGTCGGGCATCCAGGCGCTGTACCATCCCAACCGCAACAAGTACCCCATGAAGCGCGTGGGCGCAAAGCCCGGCAACCAGTGGGAGCGCATCAGCTGGGACGAGGCGGCGAAAACCGTGGCCCAGCACATGATCGACATGCGCGACAAGACCGGCAAGCACGGCCTTCTGTGCACCACGGGCGGCGGCGGCAACCCGCAGTTCTTCAGCCCGCCGCGTTTCCGCAACTTCTGGGGCGCAGGCAACGTGTTCGAGCCCGGCTGCGCGCAGTGCTACCTGCCGCGTAACTTCACGATGCCGCTGGTCAACGGCATCGGCGACACCTCGATCGCCGACTCCGGATGCTCGGAGCTGTACAAGCCGGCCAAGTACGGCGGGCTGACGGAAGTCTACGTCATCTGGGGCACCGGCCCGGCGTGGCATTCGCCTTCCACTTCCGGCCGCTGCGTGGCCGAGCTGCGCGAGAACGGCTGCAAGACCGTCGTCGTCGACCCGCGCTTCACCGCCGACGCTTCCAAGGCCGACGTGTGGCTGCCCATCAAGCCCGGCACCGACATGGCCATGATGCTCGGCTGGATGCACTACATCATCGAGAACAAGCTCTACGAGAAGATCTCCGGCTACGAGACCTTCTGCGAGCAGTGGACCAACCTCCCGTTCCTCGTCGATCCGCGCGACAACGTCAGCCTGCCGCCCGTTGCCGAGGACATCACCAAGGACGGCCAGCTGCTGCGCGCCTCCGCCGTGTTCGACGACGTAGACGCCACCAACGAGGGCTACGTGTACTTCGACACCGAGAAGGGCGAGGTCGTGAAGGCGTTCGCCCTGGGTCCGGACAACGACGGCACGTACCACCCGCAGATGTTCGGCACCGTGGACGTGAAGCTCAAGGACGGCTCCACCATCACGTGCAAGACCGCGTTCGAGGCCTACAAGGACCGCTGCGCCGACTTCGATTTGGACACCGTGGCCGAGATCACCGGCTGCAAGAAGGAGAAGATCATCGAGGCCATCGAGCTGTACTGCTCGAGCGCGCACGGCGGCATCTCCCTGGGCGTGGCAACCGACATGTACCCGGGTTCGGCGCAGGCCGCCATCGGCGCTGCGGCGCTGGACTGCATGACCGCGCACCTGTGGCATAGCGGCTGCCCGGCCAACAAGGTCGGCGGCCAGGGCTCGAAGGGCCTGACCAGCTGCGAGTCCACCATCTTCCCCTCCGGCTTCATCGGGGACACGAAGTACGAGTTCCAGACCAACGACGCCATCCTCGAGCGCCTCGGCTACTGCGAGCACAAGGGCCTGGGCGGCTGGATGCACTCCCACATCCCCACGGTGCTCTCCGCCGTGCTCACCGGCGAGCCGTACCAGCCGAAGGTGTGGATCGAGCGTTCCGGCAACAAGATGGCCGCGCTGGGCAACTCCAGCTCGTGGGTCGACGCGTTCCCGAAGTTCGACCTGATCGTGCACGGCTACATGTACCCGACCAGCTTCACCACCGAGGCCGCCGACATCGTGTTCCCCGTGTGCGAGTGGCTGGAGAACGCGTTCGCGCAGAACCGCCTGAACGTCAACCTCATGCGCAAGCCGGTGACGAACCTGTTCGAGGCCGCCGACGAGATCATGATGTGGGGCAAGATCGCCGAGGCCATGTCCGACCCCAGCTCGGAGCTCTATGACGCCAACATGGAGGCGTGCATGGACGACGAGAAGATCGGCAGCCCCATGGTGCCCGCATATTGGAAGACCATCAACGAGTACTGGGATTGGGTCGCCCAGCAGGGCGGCGACAAGTCCGTCACCACCATGGAGCAGGCCATGGATGCCTTCCCCATGAAGTGGGCCGAAGACGACGAGTACTGGGGCGGCACCACGTATGACGGATACTGCCAGGTCAACGCCGGTGCCGGCGTCGCCGGCAAGGTGGATCCGGGTATGGAAGGCGCCAGCGCCGACGACGGCAAGGTCACCTACACCGGCTTCTCCACGGCCGCCCGCGACATCAAGGACAACCCGAAGAAGTGCGGTCCGTACGCCGACACCATGCTCTACCTGGGTCGTCACGGCAACGAGAAGTTCGACATGCCCGCCGCGGTGGTGGACTACAACCCCATGCCGTACTACTTCACGCCCGAGGACCAGAGCGAATACGGCGACGAGTACCCGCTGCGCCTGACCGAGGGCCGCATCCCGTACTTCCATCACGGCACGCTGCGCAACAACCCCTACCTGCGCGAGCTGTACCCGGCGCCCGAGCTGTGGATCAGCCCCGAGAACGCCGGCAAGTACGGCATCGTCGATGGCGATTGGGTGAACATCAAGAGCCCGCGCACCGATGGCAAGGACGTGTTCCGCGACATCACCACGGGCCTGTCCACCGACACGGTCATGGCCGGCGGCAAGGACGCGAAGTTCGGCCCCAGCGAGTTCGCCCCCGGCGAGGAGCTGACGGCGGGCGGCCAGAGCGTCGTCAAGGACGGCATCTTCGCCGTGGCGCGCGTGACGAAGGGCATCGCGGAGGGCACCGTGTACATGGAGCGCTTCTGGAACCCCGAGTTTCTGGAGGACGGCTCCGACGGCCGCAAGTCCTGGACCACGGAGAACATGAACGTGCTGACGAAGAACACGGGCTACTTCAACCCCGAGTTCGGCACCTACACCCTGCGCGGCATCCACGTCAAGGTTGCCAAGGCGCAGCGCCCGGAGGGCATCTGGTACGAGCCGACCGACTTCGAGCCCTGGATGCCTGAGCCCACGGAAAACACGGGAGGAGCGTTTTACACCAAATGAGCCGCAATTGCTTAGTTGTTGACCTGGATAAATGCATCGGCTGCCACGCGTGCGAGGTGGCCTGCAAGAACGAGAACGGCATCGCCTTGGGCGAGTACTGGAACCGCGTGCTGCAGATCGGCCCGCACGGGACCTTCCCCGACCTGGAGCAGTATTGGCTGCCCGTACAGTGCCAGCAGTGCGAGGATGCGCCCTGCGTGCACGTGTGCCCGACCGGCGCGAGCTATCGCGACGCCGACGGCAAGGTGCTGGTGGACAAGGAGAAGTGCATCGGCTGCAAATACTGCATGATGGCCTGCCCCTATGGCGTTCGTTCATGGAACGCCAAGGAGAAGGCCGTCGAGAAGTGCACCCTGTGCGGTCAGCTGACCAGCGCCGGGCAGGAGCCCGCGTGCGTGGCCGCCTGCTGCGCGAACGCCCGCTTCTACGGCGACCTGGACGACCCGAACTCCGACGTGTCCAAGGCCGTGGCGGCCGCCGACCCGGCAAGCCTGCACACCCTGCACGACGCCGGCAACAAGCCGCTGACGCGCTACATCCTGTCCGACAAGATCGCCACGTGGCATGACGTGGACGCCATCAAGCCGGCGTCCGACGCGCAGGACGCCGCGTGGTTCGCGAAGGAGGCGTAAGGCATGGAGATCCAATGGTCCCTGGTTTTGTTCACGGCCCTGACCGGCATGGGCGGCTGCATGTTCGCGTGCGTCGCCGCCGATGAGTTCCTCGGCCGTGCGAAGGCCGCGGCGTTTCCCGCGGCGTTGGCGGCGCTGGTGATCGCCGTCGTGGGCGGTCTGGCTTCCGTGACGCACCTGTCGCACCCCGACCGCATGATGGGCGCGCTGAGCCACCCGACGTCGGGCATCTTCACTGAGGCGCTGCTGGTGGGCTGCCTGTGCGCGTGCGTGGTGGTGTACCTGGTGCTGGTCAAGCGCGAGGCTGGCGCGGGCGCCCGCAAGGCCGTCGCCGTCATCGGCGCGGTGTTCGGCGTGCTGCTGAGCTTCATGGCGGGCGAGTCCTACCTGATGGCGGCGCGCCCGAACTGGTGCAGCCAGCTGCTGCCGCTGGGCTACCTGCTGACCGCGGTGCCCGAGGGCATCGCCGCCTACCTGGTGGTCGTGGCGGCGAAGGCCAAGGACGCCGACGTGGCGCCGTACGGTCGCGCGCTGCTGGTCGGCGGCGTGCTGGCCGCGGTGGGCGCCGCAGCCTACGTGTTGTGGGCGGGTCCCGCCGATGGCGTGCAGTGGGCGCTGCTGGTCGTGGCCGTGCTGGGCGCCGGCGTGGTGCCGGCCGCGTGCGGCGCGCTGCTCGGCAAGAAGCCCGAGAGCCTGATGGCCATGGCCGGCGGCTCGCTGGCCTGCGCGTTCGTGGGCGCGGTGTCCTACCGCTGCATCATGTGGCTGATCACGGTCCCGATCGCGAACCTGTTCCTGAACGTGCTGTAAGCGCAAGGCCGGGGGAAGGGGATTCCCTTCCCCCGGCCGGTTTGCCCGGCGGCTCAGGCCGCCGGGGCGGGGCCGATTCGCGTTGGCGCGCAAGCGCGAGGCGGAAAGCCGATACGTCTGCGCTTAAACCGGGGAGCTCCAAGTAGCTCATTTATGCACAACCGTTTGACTAGGGCAAACGATTGCCTTACCGAGCTAGCTACTTGGGGGGCTGGAAAGCAAACGCAGACGTATCGGCTTTCCCCGCGGGAAGGGGCTCTCGCATGCCGCGTAGGCTTCCCGAATCCCGATCCCGTTTCGCAGATCGTGCTTTTAGCGGAGGTTTACGGGATCTTCCCTTCAAGCGCTCTTTCGGGCTTTTCCCGCGATGTATTCGCGGTTCGTATTCGCTCTCCCTACCTCCCTCCCTTCCCCCGGCGAATGCGAACCGCGAGCGCATCGAGCATGGTGCAACCTGCAGCGGCTTTCGGCGTTGTCGAAAGCGTTCGCCGCGCGGCCGCGACCTTTCGTCTTGGGCGATATCGGGATATCCCCGGCATCGTCGGGGTGCCTGCACCGCCGGGGCATCCTTGGCGCCTCGGTCACGGCAGCGGGTCGCGCATGGGATGCGGCTAACGAAAATCGATACTCGGCCTTTGCGCGCGGTTTGCCCGTTCGCGCGGGGCGACAATGGACGTGAGCGCCCGAAGACAAACGGGCGCTTCGGCAGAAAGGGGCGATCATGGCCGACGACAACGCGGCGAAGACGCAGCAACAAGAAGAGCGCGATCAGCTGATTTCCCAGCTCATCGAGGTGAACGCCGGGCGTGCGGCGTACTACCGCATGCTGGGCGAGCTGTTCTTCCGCGAGTTGACGCAGGAGCAGGTCGAGCATCTGGCGGGCATGGATTTCGCCGGAATGGACGGCGATGACGACCTCATCGCCCAAGGCTACGACGACATGCGCCGCTACCTTCGCCATGTGAATTCCGGCACGCGCCAGGCGCTGGCCTGCGATTATGCGCACACGTTCCTGGCAGCGGGGAATTACGAGACGTTCGCCGCCACGCCGTTCGAAAGCGTGTTCACCAGCCAGCTCGGGCTCATGATGCAGGAGGCGCGCGACGAGGTCTACAAGATGTATTGCGAGCAGGGCATCCAGCCCCAGGCCGATCTGCATGTTCCCGAGGACCATGTGTCGTTTGAGTTCGAGTTCCTGGCGACGGTCATCGAGCGTACGAACGCCGCGCTTCTGGCGGGCGATTTTGCGCGCGCCCAGGCGCTTGGTGAAACGGTCTCCGATTTTCACCGGTTGCATCAGCTCAATTGGGTCGACGATTTGTGCGATGCCGTGCTCGATGTGGCGGAAACGCGTTTCTATCGCGGCGTTGCGAAGGTGACGCGCGGGTTCGTGCACATGGAGACCGACGTCATCGCCGACGAGCTAGAGGTTTTGCAAGATCTGGCAGGCAAGCGGGCAGCATAGCGCGTTTCGCCTGATGGATTGGGGAAAAGGGGCCGAGGGGGTGCGGCCGTGAGATGAGAAAGGATAGGTTCATGGGCGATCAGCCGAGCATCACGCGCCGCGGGGTGCTGGTCGGCGCCGGCGCCGTGGCCGGCATGTTTGCGGTCGGCGGCGTGGCGTATGCGCTGGAAGGCGAGGATCGGGGGCTTTTGCGCCCTCCCGGCGCGCAGGACGAGGCGCATTTCCGCGCCATCTGCTTGAAGTGCAATCGGTGCGAAACGGCCTGCCCGCAGCGCTGCCTGCGCACGGGCGTGCTCGAGGACGGCGTGCTGAACTGGCGTACGCCCATCATGGATTTCCATCGCGGCGCGTGCGACTTTTGCGGCGTGTGCGAGGACGTGTGCCCGGCGGGGTCGATCGCGGGCGCGCACGACCCGGCGCAGGTCATCGGCATCGCGGTCGTGGACCGCGAGCGTTGCATCGCATGGGCCCAAGGCGGCTGCCAGGTGTGCGTCGACTCGTGCCCGTACGGGGCGATCGCGCTGGACGATGCGAACCGCCCCGTCGTCGATCAGGCGAAATGCAACGGATGCGGCGCGTGTGAGAACGCATGCCCGTCGAACAGCTACCTCGCGTTCGCCGGCGGCACCGACCGCGGCATCAACGTGCGCGCAGCAGGGAAGGAGGCCTAGGCGATGAGCAGGGAAAACGACGACATCTTGCTGGGACATGAGCAATCGCAGGGGCGGCCGCGCGCCGCTTCGGCGACTGGCGCGGTTGTCCCGCCCTCTGATGCATCCGATACGTCTGCAAATCATGGAAGGGCGGCTTCTAAGGGCGCGCCCAAAAAGTCCCGCTTCCGTACGGCACGTGGGTGGGTTGCGCTTGCGTGCGTGGCGTTCGTGCTGGTTGGCATGGCGTTTCACGTGGACATCGGCACGCCCTCGGCGTTCGGCATCCAGCAGATCTCGGCCATCTGCCCATTGGGCGCGCTTGAGACCATGGCGGGTGCGAAGGGCGTCATGCTGCATCCGCTGTTGCTGTTCGCGTTAGTCGTGGTGCTGATCGCCCTGGTGGGCAAGGCGTTTTGCGCCTGGATGTGCCCCGTGCCCTGGCTGCAGAAGTTCTTCCGCCCGAAAAAGCGCGCCGCCTCGGCCAAGAACGCGGCGGAGCGCGACACCGCGGCGGGGTCCGACGCCGGGCACGATAACCCTGCCTCTTGCGGTGAGCTCGATGCGGGTTCCGCCCAGGCGGAGGCCTCGGCCGACCCGGTTGATGCTGCCAGGCCTCGAATTCGAACGGTATCGGGCGCCAGCTGCCAAAAAACGCGCGAGTGCGTGTTGCCGGCAGCGGATGAATGCGCGAACGACGCGCTTCATGTAACAACCGCAGCTTCAGGACGCACAACCAACGCCTGCGCAGCCGATTCCGGGTCCCGCTCGCTCGATTCCGCACGCACTCGCGCAGTTTTTGGCAGCAAAACCGCCGAACCTGAGGAAACGCAGCTAGCCTGCACGCCCTCCGTTACCGGAACGGCGGCAGCTACGGACGCTGCGGCAGCGAGGGGGGAGGGCGCGGGCGAAAGCCGCCCAGCTCATCCCGCCGCATCCGACTCCGCGCCCGCGTCGGAGGTGGCTCCCACCTGCACGCCCTCCGCGTGCGCGGCTTGCGCGGGCGCGTCTGCGTGCGGTAAGGCGTTGGCCCCGGTGGGAGGCGCGCGCGACGGCGTGCGGTTGGATAGCCGTCATGCGGTGCTGGTGGGAACGCTGGCTTCTGCGGCCGTGTTCGGCTTCCCGGTGTTTTGCCTTATCTGCCCGATCGGCCTGACGTTCGCGACTATCATCGGGCTGTGGAACCTGGTGCAGTTCAACGAGCCCACCTGGGCGCTCGTCGTCTTCCCGATCATCCTGATCGCGGAGGTCACGGTCCTGCGCAAGTGGTGCAGCAAGATCTGTCCCATATCCGCCCTGGTCAGCCTGTTGTCGAACCTCAATGTCACACTGCGCCCGCGCGTCAAGGCCGACGCGTGCCTGCGCAGCCGCGGCGTGGATTGCCATGCGTGCGTCGACGCGTGCCCCGAGCAGCTCGACCCGCACTCGCGCCGCATCCCCGAGTGCTCGAAATGCGGCAAGTGCGTGGAGGCCTGCCCGGCAAAGGCCATCAGCATCAAGCTGCTGAAATAGTCGGCGGCCGGCTCGCCCTGCGAATCCGCATCGCTCCGCGCTCCGCGACGCGCAGCTTGTGCTCGGTGGGCGCGTCGACGAACAGTCGGTGCTCCTCGCTGTACGTCGTGCCCTCAAGGTGCTTGCTACAAGCGATGGCCTTTGCTCGTCCGCTCAAAATCGCGCTTGCGAAACCGCGTGCGCTTTGCCGTCTTAAAAGCCCCGCAGCTTCAGCTGCGGGGCTTTTTTGCGCTCGCGGGCCCCGTTTGCGCTTGCTCCCCGCGCGCCTGTTCTCGCAAAACGCGATACGTCTGCGTTTTAATACGCGGCGCGTCGCAGACAGTGTTATGTGCAGCGCTGTGACCTGGGGAAATGCATTCGATGTTTCTGGTGCTACTGCGCCGGGGGCGATTAAAACGCAGACGTATCGCGTTTCCCGCCCGCCCGCGGCCTGCCCGCAGCCCGCCCGCCCGTTTCGCGCTGCGGGCGCATGTAACGTGTTCGCTTCCGCTGAGTTTCGCGCTTGTTTCGCTTCGGTTGAAGCTTTGCTAACGCGCACGTTGTCCGGCTGCCCTCGCACCTCCGAACCTACTATGCAAACCGTGCAAACGGATCGATCGACATTTGCAAGGTAGGAAACGAAACGAAGGATGTGATGCCTTATGACCCCACCCGCAGGAACGGCCGTTCTTGGCGGCGGAACGGCGGAGTCGAAAGAGTACTTCGAAAAGCGATCGCTTAAGAAGGGCTCCGTCAACTGGGTGCTGCTGATGAGTCTTGGAATCGCGTATGTGATCAGCGGAGACTTCTCAGGTTGGAACTACGGAATCGGCTACGGCGGCTGGCTGGGAATGCTGATCGCGTTCCTGGTGATGGGCGCGATGTACCTGTTCATGGTGCTCGGCCTGGCCGAAATGTCGTCGGCGATGCCGGCGGCCGGCGCCGGCTACGGCTTCGCCCGCCGCGCCATGGGCAAGGTCGGCGGCGCGCTCACCGGATTCGCCATCCTCATCGAGTACACCATCTGCCCGGCGGCGATCTCGACGTTCATCGCGGCGTACGTGCATGCGCTCGGCCTGTTCTCCGACGTCCCGTCAGCCGCGATCATCGGCTTCTTCTTCGTCGTGTTCGTCGGCATCCACCTGATCGGCGTGGGCGAGGCGCTCAAAATCGTGTTCGGCATCACGGCGGTCGCCATGGTGGCGCTCATTGCATTCTTCGTCGGCATCGCGCCGCATTTCGACGCGGCGAATCTGTTCAACATCGCGCCCGCAGTCGACGGCGGCACCACGCTTTTGCCCTTTGGGCTCGGCGGCGTGCTCTCGGCGCTGCCGTTCGGCATCTGGCTGTTCCTGGCCGTCGAAGGCGTGCCGCTGGCCGCTGAGGAATCGGCCGACCCCAAGCGCGATATGCCTCGCGGCATCATCGGCGCCATGCTGACGCTCATGGTCACCGGCGCGCTCGTGCTCATTCTGACCGCCGGCGGCGCCGGGGCCGAATTTGCCGGCACCGCGGCTGCGCCTCTGGTCGACGCGCTGAACGAGGTGGGCGAAGGCCCGCTGGCGACGTTCGTGAACTATGCGGGCCTTGCCGGCTTGGTGGCGTCGTTCTTCTCCACGGTGTTCTCCGGCTCCCGCCAGGCTTTTGCCCTGTCCCGCGCCGGCTATCTGCCGAAGTTCCTGTCGGTCACCGGTTCTCGCAAGACGCCGTACGTTGCGCTCGTCGTGCTCGGCGCTATCGCGTTCGCCCTGGCCGCAATCGTGCAAAACGGCGACATCTTGCTGAACATGGCTGTGTTCGCCGCGTGCGTGTCCTACGCCATGATGAACCTGTCGCACATTATCCTGCGCAAGAAAGAACCCGACATGGAGCGCGGTTTCAAGACGCCCGGCGGCATCGTTTTGACCAGCATCTCGTTCGTGCTGTCGCTCGTAGCCATCGTCTCGACCTTCGTGGTCGACGCCTTTGCCGCCGGCTGCACGCTTGCCGTGCTGGCGGGCCTCATGGTGTACTTCTTCGCCTACTCGAGAAAGCACCTGGTCGGAAACGCGCCTGAGGAAGAATTCGCGGCGCTGAAGGCGGCCGAGGCGGAACTGGGCTAGCGGCCTGCGCGACGGCCGCGGCTGCAGGGTATCGCGCCCGCCCGCAGCCGTCGCACCGCCTCCCTGTGCTTCTCGCATCCCGCGCGCCCCGTGTTCGGCGGCAGTTTGCCCGCCCCTTCTCGCGCCCGCGCGCACGTTTCCCGCAAACTCCCATCCATCATTTCCCGTACGAAACGAGGCAAAACATGAGCACTTCTGAGGATTGCGGCATCCTGGAATCGAACAGCTTCAACATGGACGACCTTGGCACGCTCGACGGCGAGCTGCACGACCTGGTCGCGCGCCGCAAGGTGCTCGGGCCGTGCTACCGCCTGTTTTACCAGAAGCCGTTGCACCTGGTGCGCGGCCGCGGCACGCGCCTGTTCGACGCCGACGGCACCGAGTATCTGGACATGTACAACAACATCCCGTCCATGGGCCACAGCAACCCGGCGATCACCGAAGCCGTCACGCGTCAGATGCAGCTGCTGAACACGCACACGCGCTACGTGCACGAGAACATCTTGAACTACGCGGAGGACCTGCTGTCCACCATGCCGGGCGAGATCGACCGCATCATGTTCATGTGCTCGGGCTCCGAGGCCAATGACCTGGCCGTACGTTGCGCGCAGCTTTACACCGGCGGCGAGGGCATCATCGTGACCGGCGAGGCGTACCACGGCAACACGGCGCTGATCTCGGGGCTGTCGCCGTCCATCGGCAAAACCGTTGCCATGAGCCGTACCATGCGCATGATCCCCTCGCCCGACACGTTCCGCTTGGGTACCGAGGATCTGGGGCCGTGGATGTGCGACCAGATCTCGGTGCAGATCGCCGACATGCGTCGTCACGGCATCAAGTTCGCCGGCGTGCTCTTCGATGGCATATTCTCCTCCGATGGCATCATCCCCGGCGTGCGTGGTTTCCTGAAACCGGTCATCGACCTGGTGCATCGCGAAGGCGGCGCCTACATCGCCGATGAGGTGCAGCCCGGATTCTGCCGCACGGGCGATGCGTTCTGGGGATTCGAGCGCCACGGCATCGTGCCCGACATCGTCACCATGGGAAAGCCCATGGCCAACGGCATCCCGTGCGCGGCCATGGCTATCCGTTCCGATGTGCTCGACGCGTTCGCCGAGAACAACCCGTACTTCAACACGTTCGCCGGCAACCCCGTGTCCATGGCCGCGGCGCAGGCGGTGCTCGACTACATTCGCGAGAACGACGTCCTGGCGCACACGCACGAGATGGGCGAGAAGCTGCGCAAGGCGATGCGCGATGTCGCCTCGCGCCACCCGCAGCTGGCGGACGTGCGCGGCGCAGGCTTATTCAACGGCGTGGAGGTGGTGCGCCCCGGCACGCTCGAGGCTGATCGCCCCTTTGCCGTGAGGCTTATCGAGCAACTGCGCGAGAATCGCGTGCTCATCTCGCTGTGCGGGCCGTACGGCAACGTGCTGAAGGTGCGCCCGCCGCTGGTGTTCGACGACGCCGACCTGGACTTTTTCGCCAGCGCGCTGGAAACGTCGCTTGAACAGCTGGAACGCTAGAAGGGATGCGGCGGCGGGCGCCCGCGTCGGCGCCCGCCTGGCCGCATCTGCGATTGCAAGGAGATCATGATGGCAACGAATTTCGAGAATCCCGAAGTGTTCATGGAAGTGGCGCGCTCCGCCGCCGCGCGCTACCCCTACGACGACTTCGACGTGAAGCTGTTGGCGTTTTCCGAAAACGCAACCTATTTGGTATACAATCTGCTGACCAGCGAAAAGCTGTTCGTGCTGCGCGTCGGGCGCCCGGGTTACCACAAGCTTGAGGAGTACGAGAGCGAAATCAGCTGGCTGCGCCAGATCAACGACTACACGCCGCTGAAGGTGGCCAATCCCATCCCGGCGCGCGATGGGTCCTACATCCAGCAGATCGAGCGCGACGGTATCTGCTACTTCTGCGTGGCAACCGAGTTCCTGACCGGCGAAACGCTTGAGCACGACAATTCGCCCGAGGTGGCGCCGGCGCATTTCCGCGTGCTCGGCAAAACGACTGCCTACTTGCACCGCCAGACCGAGATCTGGAACGGCACAAAGGACATCAAGCGCTTCGAATGGGACTTCGACAACGTCATCGGCCCCAACGCCATCTGGGGAAACTGGCGCGACTACCCGGATCTGCACCCTGAGGCTCAGGCGAAGATCGAGCGTTGCTGCGACATCATCAAGGCGCGCTTGGAGCGATATGGCAAGACGGACCAGAACTACGGCGTCATCCATGCCGACCTGCGCGATACGAACATCATCGTCGAGGGCGACGTGATCAAGGTCATCGACTTCGACGACTTCGGCTTCGGTTGGCACCTGCACGACCTTGCCGGCGCGCTGACGTTCATCGAGGAGCGCGATGACGTCCCCGACCTGGTCAACGCGTGGCTTGACGGCTACCGCAAAGTGCTGCCGTTCACCGACACCGACTTCGTGGAAATCGACACGTTCATCCTGCAGCGCCGCATCCAGATGATGGCGTGGATGGGCAGCCACCAGGACTCCACGCCGGTGCAGGGCTACATGAAGGGTTACATGGAAGGCACGATGGGCCTGGTCGACCGCTACCTGCGCCTGTTCGGGTAGCGCGGATGCCGGCGTCGTTGGTGTGGGCGATCGTGCGAAGCGGTCGCGTTGCGCAAGCGTGCGACCAGGTGTTTTGGGGGTAGCGGCACGGTGGTCGATCGCGACCGCGCCGCCGCGACCGGCCGCGATTGAGGTGCAGCGGCCGACTATATGTTTGCAAGTAAGATCGAGCTCGCGGGTGCGTCCCGCGGTGAAGGAGCGCAGCATGAAGGAAATCGAGGTCATTATCAACGGCGACAAGCTCGAGCGCGTCAAGCGCATTCTGTCGGCGTTCAGCAAAAGCGGCATTTTCGTGACGCAGGGCTTCGGCTACGGGCATCAGCAGGGCTTTCACCAGGTGTACACGCGCGACGACAATCGCGGCGTGAACATGCTGCCGAAGGTGTCGGTGCGCACCGTTGTGCCTGATGAGCTGGTCGATCCCATCGTCGATGAGATGGTAGCCGACATGGGCAACGCCACCTTCGGCGACGGCAAGATCTTCGTGCGCGAAATCGCCGACGCCATCCGCGTCCGCACCAACGAACGAGGCGACGCCGCTCTGTAGCGGGGCAGGGGGGGGCAGGAGGTCCGCAAGCCTAGGAATGGCCGCGAAGGCCGCGAGCGGTTGGGAGCTGCAGCAGCTAGGGAACACGAATGTCGTAACCGCAGGGCATCGCGAAGGCCGCGAGCGGTTTTTCGCGACCCGCTGGCGGCCTTCGCTGCTCCCAGCCGCAAATAGTCGATACGTTTGTGTTTTAATTCGCACCATGCGAGTAGCTCCAGTATCGACACATGCATTTCCCCAGGTCAGAGGCGTGCCAAATTCGCCTTTAAAGCAAGGTGGCCATTAAAACGCAAACGTATCGCACTTTCGGTTTGCGCGCCGCATTGCGGGCCAGTTGATGAATAGCTGTTTGCGCAGATTACGAGCCGCCTGCTCGTGTTGCGCGGTTTTCGACTTGCGTTCGACGCCGCGTAGGTCGGCGACCGTCTGCGCGAGGGCATCGAACTGCTTTTCGCTCTTAATCTGGTCATATGTTATCGGGAGCGTCTTAATCCCCATATGCTGCAGCGCCGCGGTGCGCCGGGAGTCGGAAAGAAAGCTCGCGTGGCTTTCGTGCACGAGCGCGCTTTGGCACTCCACGTCGATGCCTTCGTCCCAATACAAATCGCAGTAGCAGCACTCCCGCTGTGCGAGCATGCGCGCCGCGGCCGAAAGCTCAACCTTCTTGTTAAGGGCAAGTCCATTCATGCCTTCGCCGCCCAAACGCCGAGGCAACCCGAACAGCAAAGCCGCTCGCGCCTCAAAAGGGGAGGCGGCATCAGGGAAAACGTGTTTCGCAACCTGCATAAGCCGCTTTCGACCGCGTTGGGAATTGGAGCTGACGGCCATGTCATGTAGATTGCGCGGCGTCGTAAGCGACGGTCGCGACCACAGCGTGCTTACCGCGCCGCTCCCGTCAACGAATGGCTCCCACCCGCCAATTGCGGGAATTTTTCCAGCTCGCGCCATCTTTTGCAGCGCATCCGCGATAGGGCGGCATGGTTCGAAAATGGCAAAGCTGCCGCATAGTTCGGACGCGATCAGCAGCAACGTCGCAAGGTCCAGCCTCCCCGCAAGTTGCAGCAAGGCAAACGCGGGCGTGGCAACGCGTACCTCGTCCGATATATCTATGCATGATCCGAGTGGCAGGTCGTGGCTCCATAAGCGCGGCGTAACGATATCCGATGCGTGGCAAGCGCGATGCTCTCGCGCAAGGATGTCGACAGGCGCGGTCTGGTTTGTCGCAAGCAGCGGGATGACCGGTCGCAGGCGTTTCGCTTTGGCACCCGCATTGCGTGTCGAGGGGCCTGGCCGGAGCATGGCTTGACAGAGGGGCTCTTCAGCAATGGCGGCTCGCAACGCAAGAACGTCTGCTGCGTTGACTGCGCCGCGCAGTTCGGGTACGTCCTCATCGCCCGCTAGCAAAAGTTGGACCAGCGGCGGCGTGCGCCAATAATCGAGAGCTGATATGTCGCAGATAATGGTTTCCATAGCTGCAAGCATACCATGAATCGATATAACGTTTCACCAGGTCAGACGCACAAAAAACCTTGCACGATCGCACGTGAAACCTTGCACGGTTGCAGACGAAACCTTGCACGATTGCGCGTGAAACCTTGCACGGTTGCAAAATCACCGAACCGAAGGGGAAGTTCATTGCGCATGCATATAACGTCGCGTTCCGGCCGCGTGGGAGAGGAAAAGCCGATACGTTTGTGTTTTAATGGCGACCCTCCGCCAACGGCGGAATTTGCCGAGCGTCTGACCTGGGGAAATGCGTGTGCCGATACCGGAGCTACTCACGCAGGGCGGATTAAAACGCAAACGTATCGACTATTGCTTGCGGAGCTCGCCCTGCGCTGCGCTCGGCCGCGCGCGTGGGGGCGCTTGTGGGCGGTTTGAGTGTGCGAGGTTGATGATCGCCGTGCAGCAAATGGGTGCGGCCGAGCCTTTATTCGCCCCCGGCTGGAAAACCGCCGTTGGCTACGCAGATTCGAAGCGCCTGCTCAAACACCCGCACGCCGTTGGCAAGGTCCTCGGGCTTCGTGAACTCGTTGGGGAAGTGCGCGTCGTTTTCGACCTTCGCGTAGAACCTGCGTAACGAAAAGCGTTCAGGTTTGTTTCGAAACGCGAAACGGATTGTTTCGTTTCGCCGTGAAACCGATTCGCAACGTGGGCGGCGGTACGGTTTGCGGCAAGAAGGCGGCGCCCGGCGCCGTCGGAAGCCGAGGACGAGGAAGATCGCGTGCCTGCAAGAAAGCGCGGCCAGCGGCCGCTGCCCCATGCGCTGGGGCTGAAGGAGATCGAGCCTTTGCCCGCTGCGGGCGGGGCGGGCAAGCTGGCGGCGTTCGCCGTGTACCGACCGGGGTCGCTGGCGCCGTGGTGGCTGCACCAGGGGGTGTGCGCCGCGTGGGGCCTTGACGTGTTCCGAACGGAGTTGCGCCTGGTCACCGTGTCGGAGAACGCGACGTTCTCCGTGCTGGTGGACGAGAAGCCGTACGCTATGGCGCGCGTGAGCCAGCCGGATTACGCCGGCGGCGCGTTGGCGGTGGCCTCCGAGCTGTCGTGGGTGCGCGCGCTCGGGAGCATCGCCGACGTGAACGTGGTCGAGCCGTTGCCCATGGCGTCGGGCTTCGACGTGGCCACCATCCGCGACGAGGGCGGGTTCGAGTGGCTGTGCGTGTGCACGCGCTTCGTCCCCGGCGCCACGCTCGAGGCGCCGGCGGACCCCTCGCGCTGGTACGAGACCATCGGCGCGTGCGCCGCGCGCATGCACGGGCAGTCCAGGCAGTGGCGCCCGCCGCAGGGCTTCACGCGCTTCGCCTGGGATATCGATGCGATCGCGGGCGATTATCCGCGCTGGGGCAGCTGGCGCGACGCGCCGCTTTCCGCCGCCGAGTCGTTTTTGTTCGAACGCGCCGAATGGGCGGCGCGCGAGGTGGTGGCGCGCCAGGGCCGCACGCCCGCGAACTGGGGGCTCATCCACGCTGACCTGCGGCCTTCCAACATCATCATCGGCCCGGACGGGAAGCTGACGCTCATCGACTTCGACGATTGCGGCTACTCGTGGTTCCTGTACGATTTCGCCGCCGCCCTTACGTTCGTGGAGCACAAGCCCTATGCGCCGGCGATGGCGCAGCGCTGGGTGGAGGGCTACCGCAGCGTGACGGCGCTCGACGATTCGCAGTTGGAGTTCGCCTGCGCGCTGTCCATGCTGCGCCGCCTGCAGATGGTCGGCTGGGCGCGCAACCACTACCGCGACGCGCTGCCCGACGGCCTGCTCGACGAGCAGGTCCCCGGCACCGTGACCTGCGCCGAACGCTACCTGGAAGACCCCCTATGGCTGTTCAAGTAGGCGCCGGCGGGGCGCCGCGCGCCGGCTCCCGGGCAGCACGCGCCCGCAAGTCCGCAGGCACGCGAGCCCGCGAGCCAGAAGCCGATACGTCTGCGTTTGGGCCCGCGTGCCCGCGAGCCCACGGTCGATTCGCGGGCGGCGCGCGCCCGCAAGGCGGTCCTCGGACGGCGCCAGCGAGCCAGAGCCGATACGCAGTTAACGTGCGATCGCGACCCGATGCTCGGCCAGCATGCGCCCAGCGAGCCAGAAGTCGATACGTCTGCGTTTTAACTGGAGGGTGCTGGGTAGCCCGTTTAGCGGCAAGCGTCTGACCTGGGCAAACAGCTGCCCCGAGGCGCCGGCTGCTCGAGGTTCGCCGATAAAACGCAGACGTATCGACTTTTCGGTGCAAGAGGCGGCCCCCGCGGCCGCTCGGGCCGCCGGAACCCGCCCTCCGTCGTCCATCCGCTTTCGTCGGTTCCGTGAAAACGCGGCCTTGCGTGGGCCTGCTCCGCGGGGCGGCTTATCATGGATGGCAGACGAGAGAAACATGCGCGGTCGTTGGATGGGAAACGCCGCGCTGATATGGGGGAATACATGCTGCTGAGCGAACTTGCGCGCGGACAGGCGGGCGTGGTCGAGGCTGTGCACGGCGAAGGCTCCGTTCGCCGCCATTTACTGGATATGGGGCTCACGCCCAATGCGGAGGTGACGCTGCAGAAGGCGGCTCCCATGGGCGACCCGATTCAGGTGACGGTGCGCGGCTACGAGCTGACGCTGCGCCTGAGCGAGGCCGACAACGTGCTCGTTCAGCCGCTCGACCCGCAGGATCGCCCCGACGCCTCGGCCGCCGGTGCCGCGCCCTCGCGGGCTGCCGACGCCGCCGCAGCCCCCGCGCGCGCCGGTCGCAGCCCGCTGCCGCATCCCGGCCTCGGCGAGTTCGGCCCGGCCGAGGAGGCCTACCGCGCCCACGCGCGTCGCGCCGCCGCGAAGACCGGCCCGCTCACGTTCGCGCTGGTGGGCAACCAGAACTGCGGCAAGACCACGCTGTTCAACCAGCTCACGGGCGCAAACCAGCACGTCGGCAACTTCCCGGGCGTCACGGTCGACCGCAAGGACGGCGCCATCCGCGGGCACGCCGAGGCCACCGTCACCGACCTGCCGGGCGTGTACTCGCTGTCGCCGTACTCCAACGAGGAGATCGTCACGCGCGACTTCCTGCTCGACGAGAAGCCCGACGGCATCATCAACATCGTCGACGGCACCAACATCGAGCGCAACCTGTACCTGACCATGCAGCTCATGGAGCTGGGCATCCCCATGGTGCTGGCGCTCAACATGATGGACGAGGTCGAGGCCAACGGCGGCACCGTGCGCGTGAACGAACTCGAGGCTGAGCTGGGCATTCCCGTGGTGCCCATTTCGGCGGCGAAGAACGAGGGCGTCGACGAGCTGGTCGACCACGCCCTGCACGTGGCGCGTTTCGACGAGGCGCCCGGCCGCATCGATTTCTGCCCCGCAAGCGCGCAGGAGCACGACCCGCTCGGCGCGGTGCACCGCTGCATCCATGCCACGGCGCACATCATCGAGCCGTACGCCGAGCAGGCGTCCGTCCCCGCGCGTTTCGCCGCCACGAAGATGGTCGAAGGCGACGAGCTGATCGCCCGCAAGCTCGACCTGCCGGAATCCGCCGTCTCGTCGGTGCGCGAGCTGACCGCCGCCATGGAGGCCGACGCCGGCATGGACGCCGAGGCGGCGCTGGCCAACATGCGCTTCGCCTTCCTGGCGAACCTGTGCGCCAACACCGTGGTGCGCCCGCACGAAAGCCGCGAGCACAAGCGCAGCGTTTCCGTGGATAAGCTTCTGACCGGGCGTTTTACCGGCATCCCGTGCTTTTTCGCCATCATGGCCGCGGTGTTCGTGCTCACATTCAGCGTTGTGGGCGCCGCGCTTTCCGACCTGGTGAGCGCAGGCGTCGACGCAACCCTCGAGGCGCTGGCCGCCGGCTGCGAGGCGTGGGGCCTCAACCCCGTGGCGCAATCGCTGCTGGTCGACGGCATCGGCGCCGGCGTGGGCGCGGTCATCGGCTTTTTGCCCACCATCGTCACGCTGTTCTTCTTCCTGTCTATCCTTGAAGACTCGGGCTACATGGCGCGCGTGGCGTTCGTCATGGACCGCCCCATGCGCAAAATCGGCCTGTCCGGGCGCTCTATCGTGCCGCTGCTCATGGGCTTCGGCTGCTCGGTGCCGTCGATCATGGCCACGCGCACGTTGTCGAGCGAACGCGACCGCAAAATGACCACCATGTTGGTGCCGTTCATGAGCTGCAGCGCGAAGCTGCCCATATATGCCCTGCTCGTGGGCGCGTTTTTCCCGCGTGCACTGCAGCCGGTGGTCATGATCGGCCTGTACGCGTTCGGCGTAGCGGTGGGCATCTCGTTCGCTGCCGTGCTCAAACGCGCGCGTTTCCGCGGCCAGCCCGTGCCGTTCGTGATGGAGCTGCCGAACTACCGCCTGCCCGCCGCGAAAAGCGTGGCGCGCCTGGTGTGGGACAAGGCGAAGGGCTTCGTGAAGAAGGCGTTCACCGTGGTGCTCGCCGCGTGCGTGGTCATCTGGTTTTTGCAGACGTTCGACGCGCGCCTGAACGTGGTCGACGACGTCGACGCCAGCCTGCTCGCGGGCATCGGCGGGCTGATCGCCCCGCTGTTCGCGCCGCTGGGCTTCGGTGATTGGCGCGCGGCCACGGCCCTCATGACGGGCTTCATGGCGAAGGAGAGCGTGGTATCCACGTTGACGCAGGTCATGGGCGAGGGCGTGGATTTGACCATGCTGTTCACGCCGGTGACGGCCATGGCGTTTCTGGCGTTCGTGCTGTTGTACACGCCGTGCGTGGCGGCCATCGCCACCGTGCGCAGCGAGCAGGGCGGCGCACGCGCGGCGCTCGAGATGGTGCTTTTGCAGTGCGGTATCGCCTGGGTGGTTTCGTTCGCGGTGTATCTGGCGGGTTCGCTGGTCACGGGCGGGATCGCGAACGCGTTCAGCCTGCCGGGCCTGGTCGCGGCCGTGGTGATCGCGGTAGGCATCGGCGTGTATCTGAAGCACCAGCGCACCGACGGCGAGCTGAAGGTAGGCTGCAAAACCTGCCCCGCAAGCTGCAAGAACTCCAGCGGCTGCTGCCATTAAGGCAGGGAAGCGGGTCGAGCCGCTGGCGATCGGCAGATCTCATTGATCCGTGTGGGTTTTGCCTGCGCGGCCTGGCTTGTTCGGGTCCTAAGTCTGCAAACCCCCAGCTCAGGGCAAGTCAAACCGCTCGCTTTTAAGCGTATTTCGACTTGCAGGCCTTGTGCTCGCTGTCACGCTCAACGAGGTATCGAGTTCTGGGCGGTTTTGCAGCTGTGAGGCGCTGATTTTGCCACGGTTTCGGAGTTCTGGGCGGTTCTTTCTCGAGAAACACGGACAAACGTTCTAAATTACCCCCCAGAAATCGGAAATAGCGTGAAAAAGCGGGCTTTCTAGCTGCAAAACCGCCCAGAACTTTAATTTGCCGAGCTACTCCATGCCGCTAATCGTCTCAAGCCACAAAAAAGCGCCCGCCTCCACTGGAGACGGGCGCTTCGCATGCGGGGGTAAACCCAGCTGCGCGTCAGCCTGCTACGCTGCTTTCACGTCGTCTAGCTCGCGGCCGGCGTTCGGGTCGTTGAACACGTCGGTGTCCATACGCCCGGCGCGCTTGGCCACGATGGTGGTGCACACGGCGTCGCCGGTGATGTTCACGGCGGTGCGCGTCATGTCCAGGATGCGGTCGATGCCCATGATCAGCGCGATGCCCTCAAGCGGCAAGCCGACGGAGTTGAACACCATCGACAGCGTGATCAGGCCGACCGACGGGACGCCCGCCGTGCCGATCGACGCCAGCGTGGCGGTGGCGATGACGGTGGCGTACTCCACCGGCCCCAGCTGCACGCCGAACAGCTGCGCGGTGAACACCACGGCAACGCCCTGCATGATGGAGGTGCCGTCCATGTTGATGGTGGCGCCCAGCGGGATGGTGAACGACGAGATGCGGCGGTCGACGCCCATCTTCTTCTCCAGCGTCTCGATGTTCAGCGGGATGGTGGCATTCGACGTTGCGGTGGAGAACGCGAACATCATCACCGACACGAACTTCTTCAGGAACTTCACCGGGTTGATGCGCGCGAACACCGTCAGCAGCACCATGTACACCACCAGGCACTGCACGGCAAGCGCCAGCAAAACGCCCAGCATGTACTTCACCATGGGCAGGAACGCATCGAAGCCGATGTTGGCGAACGTGCGCGCCAGCAGGCAGAACACGCCGATCGGGGCCACGTACATGACCATGGAGGTCATCTTCATCATGATGTCGTTGAACTGTTCGAAGAAGCGGTGCACCACCTCGACCTTGCGGCCCATGGTGGACAGGATGATGCCCACGAACAGCGCGAAGAAGATGATGGCCAGCATATCGCCCGAGGCCAGCGCCTGGATGGGGTTCTTCGGGATGATGTTGAGCAGGGTGTCGGTGAACGATACGTCGGTGTTGGCGCTGCCCGACAGAGCGGAGGTGTCGGAGGCCACCATGCTGGACATGTCAACGCCGCGGCCGGGGTTGATCAGGTTGCCGATGGTCAGCGCCACGGTAACCGCCAGCGCGGTGGTGCACAGGTAGAACACCAGCGTCTTCAGGCCGATGGTGCCGAGCGTCTTCGTATCGCCGATGGACGACGCGCCGCACACGATGGAGCAGAACACCAGCGGCACCACGAGCATCTGCATCAGGCGGATGAAGCCCTGGCCGACAACGTAGAAGATGCCGTTGACGAACACGTCGTCGCGCACCGTGCCCGCGGGCACCAGGTAATGGAAGATGACGCCGCACAACAGGCCCAGGGCCAGCGCGATGAGGATGGACCCCGTCAGCCCGATATGCAGGCGTTTGGGCTTTTCGCCCATGTTGATCTCGGTAGACACGCGCCCCTCCTATTCCTGCGCGCCGCGGGCCAGCGCGGCAAGGTCATGCTCGGCGGCGAACGCCGCAAGGTCGTCTTCCCAGGTGGGGAACTCGTACACGCCGGTGAGGCGGGCCATCATGTCGTCAAGCTCGATGCGGTAGCCCTGCCAGGGGTTGGCGGTGCCGCGCAGGTTGCCGGTAGGCTGGCCGGCAAGGGCGAAGGCGCGCTCGAAGAACTCGAAACGGCTGGTCACGCCCGTGCATGCGGCATGGAACGTGCCGAACTCGTCGGACTCCATGGCGGCGATGACGAACTTGGCGAACGTGTCCACCGACGTGGGGCAGGCGAACTGGTTCGCGGGCACGGGCACCGTCTTGCCCTGGGCGCTTGCCAGCAGCGCGCGGCCGAGCAGGTCGTCGGGGCGGGCGGTGTAGACCCAGCTGGAGCGCACGATGATGTGGTGTTGGTTCAGCTCGTTGACGAAGCGCTCGCCGGCCTGCTTGGACTTGCCGTAGACGTGCGGCGGGTTGGTGGCGTCGAACTCGTTGAACGCGCGGTCCGCGTTCTCGGGGAACAGGTCGTCGGTGGACAGGTGCACCATGGTGGCGCCGACGTTGTTGCTGGCGATGGCCAGGTTGCGCGCGCCGAGCGCGTTCACCTTGTAGGCCTTGTCGGGGTTCTCGTCAGCCTCGGTGCGGCTGGCAAGCGCCGCGCAGTTGATGACGAAGTCGGGGCGGTACGACTCGGCGAAGTTCAACACCTCGTGCAGGTTCGACACGTCGATCTCGATGTCGCTGGTCATGACCTTGTAGCGGCTGTGGTCCAGGAAATGCTCGATTGCCTGGCCCATTCGCCCCGCTGCGCCGGTGATCCACACGGTGTCCTGAGGACCCATTTTCATAGGGCGCCTCCTTCCGGATGTGCTGCGCGCGGCGCCTGCGGAAGGAGCGTCGCGCAAGGGGTAAGTGGTAAGCCTGCCTATTCTACCGCTCCCGAAGCCCCAGCGCAGCAGCCGTTTCCCGTTAAATTGCAATCGACCCGCTCGGAAAAAGAAAAAGCCGGCGAAGAGGAGGCGAATGGGGCGAGGGATTGCGAGCCGGGGCGACGCAGGGGCAAAACAGGGCGAAGGAGACGCGAACCGGCGCGAAACAGGCTGAGGGGGCGGAGGGGGAGCGGACTTGGGCCCGCCGCCCGGCTGCGGCTTGGGCCCCGCTCCTCTCTAGTGCCGCGACCCCCCGGGTTCTGGCCCGTTTTGCAGGAAAACGGGCCCGAATTTGACGCCTCTCCGGAGTTCTGGGCGGTTTCCCCGCCCCTTCGTCGCGATTCGCGCCGGCGGTCGCGGCATAACCTCAGGTCAGAAGCTTCCGCATCGTCGACGCCCAGCTCTGCAGCCTACGAAACCGCCCAGAACTTCGCTCGCGCGATCTAGGCGACCCGTTGCGCTCGACGATTCGGTGACACTTAGCGCTACGTCCCCCAAGCGTCCGGACGGCGGCCGGGAGCGCCGGGGCCTCGTTCTGGATTCCGTGCATGGTCAGCGCCTGCTCCGACATCGGCGTGCTGATCGGCGGCCTCGTGCTGCGCCTGCTGGTGCTGCTCGCCGCGCTGCCGGTGACCATGACGGTCGCCTGGACGCTCTAGCCGCCCGCGGGGCGGGGCGCCCGGCCCCGCGCCTGCCGCGGGGAGCGGGCCGTCCCTCCCGCCCGGGCCCCGTCCCCGTTCGGGGGCGGGGTGCCCGGGGCGGGCCCCTTCCCATAAGGCGGCGGCCCCCGAGCCGCCGCCCTCCCTTCCCCAGGCCGCCGTCCGGTTCCTCCGGACGGCGGCCCTTTCTTGCGCCATATGCCAACCGTTTTTAACATGCGCCTCTATCGGATTCCGCGCTTAGTTGGTGGAAAACATCACGCTCACCTGCGAAAATCCAAGTCAGGAGGTGTCGCATGATCAGTTCGAATATTCAGATGCTTCGCCGGGCGAAGGGGCTGACGCAAGAGGCCTTGGCTCATCGCGTGGGCGTGTCCCGGCAGACGGTGGCGAAATGGGAGGCGGGCGAAAGCGTGCCCGACCTGGCGAACGGCAGCGCGCTTGCCGAGGTGCTCGGCGTCACGCTCGATGTTCTGGCGAATTATCAGCCGACCGAGCTTGGGGAGGTTCCGCCACCGCGCGGCAAGCACATCTTCGGTTCGGTGCGCGTCGGCGAGCGCGGGCAGATGGTCATCCCGAAACGCGCCCGCGAGGTGTTCGGCATCGAGCCGGGCGACGAGCTGCTGTTGCTTGGCGACGAGGAGCGCGGCCTGGCGTTGGTGAAGTCCAGCGCGTTTCTGGCGAGCATCGAGCGTTTCAAACGGGAAATGGGCGCAAAAGATTCCGAAAGGGGCGAATGACATGGAGTATCGATTCGAACAGGTAAGCGTGGAGCCGTTCACCACGCCGAAATCGTCGGAGCTCAACGGCCACCGCGATATCATCACGCGATACGCGGCGCAAGGTTTCGAGTACGCAGGGTGGATCCCCGTCCAGCAAGGTCCCAGCGGGAAGATCCTCAAGCTCGACCTGGTGTTCGCGCAAAAGTAGGTTGCGGAGTCTTTGCTGCTCGGGCGTGGGTTCGCACGTTTCGACCCCGGACGCTTCGGGGACGTAGCGCTATCTGTCCGGGCTCGGGGCGTTACCCCCCCCAAACCCTCCTCCCCGTTTCCCTGCATATGGAAACGGCCCCGTTCGCGGGGGAGTGTTGCGAACGGGGCCCGAAGGGGGTAAAGGGAAATCTGCTACGGCAGCAAGTTCAGGCTCTGCAGCTCGGCCTTCACATCGTCCATGCCGTAGGCGTCAAGGCAATCGGCGGTGGGGCAGCCCAGCTCCTCGTCCCAGCCGAACTTGGAATACAGCATATGCAGGCCGGAATCGAAGTCCTTGGCCTCCATTTTCGTGGTGCCTTCCGTGAACGGCTGCTTGTCGGGATCCATGGTGAAGATCCACTGGGTGGGAACGTCATGCACGCCGTGCAGGTCGTTGCACCCGATCTTGCCGTCCTTGTCCTTCATGCCGCGTACCGTCATCGCGCGTTGCAGCGTCATGATCTTCGCTGCGCGCTTGTACAGCTCGTCGGTGGTGACGTCCTCGCCGGTGACGGCCTTGTAGAACTTCGCCTCCATGTCCAGGTCGCCGCGGTAGTCGCGTGCCTTTGTCGGGCTCATGGCCATCGGCCATACCCAGTTGCACAGCGTCAGCGAGTCGTGCAGCACGTCGGTGACGATGGACCACCAAGTGAAGTTCGCCTTAGCGTCGTTCATGGGCGTGTAGTTCTTGTCGGGGTCGCAAGCTTCCTCACCACCCCAAATCTCGGCGGCAATGGACTTTTTCACCTCGATAGGCAGGCCGCAGCCGCTGAAGTTCACGGCGGAGTGGATCATGGGGTCGCGGTTGAACACCATGTTCATCAGGCCACCTACCTGGCCGAACGTTTCGACGCCATGATGATACGGCCAGCCGCGGTAGTTGATCAGCGAGGAGCGCTTGTCGTCGAACCAGCCCTCCACGCCCCAGCGCGGGCACCACACGATGGGGCCGTGCGCGATATAGGAGATCTCGGTGTCGTTGCGCATGATCAGGCGAAGCACCTGGCTGATCCAGGTGGGGTCGCCTTGCGTCAGCTTGTCCCAATCGATAGCGTTGTACTCGGATTCGGGAAGCACCCGTTTGAACACGCCTTCCTTGATGCAGTAGCCAAGGTCGCGGTACAGCTGACCGTAATTGCACCAAATGCCCAGGTCGTCCATAAGGTTGGTGAAAACGACGTTCATGTACAGCGTTTTCTCGTCATCGAGCTTCTGCCCGAGGATGTTGTTCATGAACGTGTAGCCGGCATTTGCCATGCAAGCGTTGCCGCTGGTCTGGTAGCCGCTCGCGTCTTTCGCCGCGCCGACGCGAAGGTCTGCATAGCAATGGATGGGGCAACCGTGGCAGCCGTTGGTTTTGATGGTGTACTTCTCTGCCTCCGCGCCCAGCATCCAGGGGTGGGCGATCAGCAGGCAGCGCTTGCCCACGGTGTTGATCTCGCCCGGTTTCGGTTCGCCGGTCTCGATTGGGCCGCCTTCGGCTTGCGTCCAATACAGGCCCTTATGAGCGTTCCAACGGCTGCCTTTGTTGTAATACTCGGCCCATTCCTGCTGGGTCGACGGCACCACGTGGTTGTTGTTCGAGCCGATGAGCTCGCGGAGCATGTAGTCGGAAAGATCGGCCACGGCCTGTGGGTCCTTCACGTTCACGCTTCCGTTGCCTTCGACGACCAGGGCCTTGCATTTCTTCGAGCCCATCACGGCGCCAAGGCCTGCGCCGGCGGAATGGTTGCGCGCGTTCATGATGCACGAATAGGGAAGCAGGTTCTCGCCGGCGGGGCCGATGGCTGCCACGCAAGCCGAGGTTCCTTCGAGACGGTTCAGGGCTTCGGTGGTGGAGCGGGTTCCCATGCCCCAGACGAAGGAAGCGTCCTTGATCTCGACCTGATCATCTTTGATGTGCAGGTAAACGGGCTTGTCCGATGCGCCTTCCAGGATGATGGCATCGTAGCCTGCCAGCTTCATCTTCGCGCCGATCATGCCGCCGCAGTGGCCGTCGACGATCAGGTTGTCGGTGGTGAAGCACGACAGCGTGGAAATGGTGCAGCGACCGCCTAGCGGAACGCCGGATGCGGTGAGCGGGCCTACGGCGAACACGATTTTGTTGTCGGGCCCCAGGGGGTCCGTGCCTGCGGGAACCTCGTCGTACATGACCTTGTTGGCAAGGCCCATGCCGCCGATGTACTCCTTATACGGGTCGGTGGACTCGGTGGTGATGCTGCCCGTCGTTAGATTGACGCGCAAGATTTTGCCGGTCCAACCATATGAGACTTTGTCAGCCATGGTTCCTCCTCGTTTGAAACAGCCTAGGTGTTGTGTGCGGCTTGAGGCGAGGCGCGTTTATGGATGACGATGGGCTCAATAATGTCCTCATCGAATCGAAAAAACTATATCCTCTATGAGGGAATTTCCTGTATTACCAGGTCAATCACGTAGTCGCCGGCATACGGTTTTGCGGACATCGCGTCCCCGCAAAGCCGTATGCCGGGCAATCCGACTATTGCTCATGGATGAAATCGAGGATTTGCTGCCTGGAATGCAGCCCCGTTTTCGTATATGCGTGGCGAATATGCTCGTGCACGGTTCCCGGGGTGATGAACAGCTCGGAGGCGATTTTCTTTTGCGTATGCCCTTGCGCATACAGCGATATCACCTCCGTCTCACGCTCCGAAAGCTGGTACTGCTTCTTGAGCGCCGCAATGCCCGCGGCAAACGAATCCTCCCGCAACGAGGCGATGGCGCTTTGCTCCTCCGGGCTGCTCAGAGCCACGGCTTTTTGAAGCGGTGATGTCTGAACGTCGGGCAATTCCTGGGCAGGCGTTTTCGCATCGTTCAGGAATCGTACGAAGATTATCAGCGCTGAAGCGACCACGGCATCGGCCATGATGGCAAGCGTAAGCTCGGCGTTGCTGTTCAAAGGCGTGATGCTGGACAGCACGATGCGCGCAAACGCCCTGGTGACGAAGTAGACGATCCAGCCTGAGAAGGCGTAATAGTAGGGGTCTCTCCAGCCATGCGTCATGAACTCTATGGTCAGGTAATAGCAGTAGCCCACGGTCAGGGCGTTCAAGGAAGTTGCGAATATGGCCCCGATGCTAAGGGAATCGGGGAATGCGGCGAACGAGGTGATCGCAAGGCAGGCAAGGCACAAAAGCATGATCCATATACCGGTTGTCATGAACCCGGTTCTCCCAGAAAGGCAAATCAGCACGATTGCCATGCAAATCACCACTGTGACCAGCATGTATGCAATGCGTGAAGCGGGATCGAACGCTATAGGTTGCCCGTTGGGATAGCCTCTCAGAAGGCCCACCGTTAACCCTAACGCGGCCACGCCAAGGGCGGAAGACGCAAGAAGCCGCTTGTTGCGAATGCTCGCTTTCAGCGAATAAGCAGATCGCGGCTCGTTGTTTTTCACCAATTGGAACGGGTTGCTCGTGCGTTTCGCAATGTGCTTAGCCGGGAATTGGGCAGCGCTTATCACGGTGGCTATGATCGCCTGAGACTCAACAGGCAAGCAGTTGACGAGCATAAGGATCAACTCGCTTGCGGCTATGGCGGAGAACACCAGGGTCGCCCCGAGGATCACGCCGCCCCCGCGAGCTCGTCTGAGCCAGTAATACATGGCGCATGTGCTGGTTATGGTGCATAGAGCGGCTATGGCGAATCGAACGGCCTCTTGAAGCGGGAATAGCGTGCCGTATTCCAAAAGCGCAACGCAGATGGTTTCCAGCGCGAACACCGCGGTTGCGCTGCGATTGACGAATGCCTTGCTTAACGGCTTATTCAGTTTCGTTATCGCGAAGAGCAACGGCGCGAAAACGATGAGGGCGGCGAGCACGGTGCCGTCCGAGATGAATCCCGCGTCGGTCTGCGCGTAATTTGAATATACCGATGCATTCAGCCCGACGCGCGAGCACGCAAGGCCCGCTATCAACGGCAACAGGGGCACATAACGTTTGAGCTCGCTTGCATGATATGCGCCCTCGTTGTCGATTGTAGGATCTTCTTCCTCATGCGCCAGCGTTTCCTGCGCTGACACGGCGTTTTCATTTCCCATGTTCCCCCTCATGGCCTTTGCGGTATCGCCTTCTCATTATACGGTCGCTTGACCGAAGCGATGAAACCGCTCTTGCAAAACCGTGTCCGAAAAGGCTCAGGCGTGCATTCCCTATTTGAGGATATATGCCATTTACCAGGCGATTTACAGTGCGGATGGTTGAAAACATGCCACAGCAGGGAATGCGCCTGCATCCGGTGTTCGGCATACTGAACAGCGTTGTGTGTGAGAGAGGGGCTATTCGTCGAAGGCTTGTTCGGCGAAACGCAAGGCGTTGAAGGGGGATACGAGGATACTGCTAGACTAGTTTCCGAGGGGGGAACATATTATGTCGAATCCCGATGTTCGAGACGGCGCTTCCTCTGATAACGGCGTTTCCGCAAACGGCAAGAAAAACATCACCCGCCGCGAAGTGCTGGCCATGGCCGGCTGCGGCGTTGCAGGCCTGGTCGTCGGCGGCGCGCTGGCCAGCTGGGGCGTTACCCAGGAGTCCATCGCATCCGGCCGCATCGAGCTGCGCACCACGCCCACCAAGATGATCGTCACCGACCGCGCGCAATGCTCGGGCTGCCAGCGCTGCGAGATGATGTGCACGCTGAGAAACGACGGCCGCGTGTGCCAGCACATCGCCCGCGTGCGTGTGTGGGATAACTACAATTGGGGTGCATCGCCCGACACCGGCGAGGGTTCCTTTGGAGAAGGGAACCCGGGTGGTGGATTGTTCACCGTCGAGCACTGCAAGCAGTGCGCCGACCCGCAGTGCGTGAAGTACTGCCCGGTCCATGCCATCTACGCCGACGAGAAGACCGGCGCCCGCACGGTCGACACCAAGAAGTGCATCGGCTGCGGCATGTGCAGCCAGGCGTGCCCCTGGAACATGCCCCGCGTCGACACCGAGACCGGCGTGTCCACGAAGTGCATCTCCTGCGGCCGCTGCGCCGAGCAGTGCCCCAACGGCGCCATCCAGTTCATCGATTGGCAGGACGTCGCGCAGAAGATCATCGACGAGGGCATCGTTCGCACAGCTACCGCTGTCCAGGCGTAGGGGGTGCCGTGATGAGCGAGAACAACGTTACCAGGCGAAGCTTTCTGGCCGGCAGCGCCGGGGTCGCAGCAGTAGCGGCCGGCGCGGGCTTCATGAGCTTCGGC
>NZ_CAKTVU010000008.1 GCF_934630535.1 uncultured Senegalimassilia sp. | reverse complement strand
TGCAAGGGACGCGAGGTCCCTTGCGATGGCTTCCAAGTCTTCGGAGCTCACGGTGAGCAAGCTACCGCATTCGTCCAAATGAGCTGCCGCATCCATCAGCTCAGGGCGATTGCGCAGATTTTCGACGTACTGCAGCTCCTCGGGCTCAAATTCAACGCGGCTAAGCACGGTTATACGTGGGCTCACGCCACGGCGCAAAAAGCGCGAGTCAAGTTCACATGCTTTCATCGTTAACGCGAACGATGCCATAGCACCGGCGCGAGGGTCGATTTCCATACCCGAAAGGTTCTTCTCGAGAATCAGCCTTGCAGCATCGCGGCCGGTATAGCCTTCTTCGATGTACATCTTCGACAACAGCTCGAACGCGTATACAAGGATATGGCCCGAACCGCAAGCAGGGTCGACCACCGTGATCTCCTCGGGACTTGATATTTTCTTAAACTCGGTCTCGGCATCCTCGTCGGGCTTGACGAAGTGCGGCATATCATCAGGCAGCGAAGAGTTGGGCTTGTTGAGCATCCATAAGCGCCCGAGCGAGTTCTCGGTAAGGTAGCGCACGATCCAGTTGGGCGTAAATAGCTGGGTTGCTGGCGCAATAGATTCCCGCTCGGCTTTCTTACCCTTCTTGAAGCTAGCAAACACTTCGTCTTTGCGCTCGCTAACGTAGTACTGGTACATCCACCCTACGATTTCGACGCCCTCGCGCCAGTCCTCCTCGGGAATGGAAGTCACGAGCTTCTCCACGACGCCGTCTTCGCGCAGGAGGCTATCGGGCAGAAGAAGCTCCATAGACCCGCCAATCTTTTCAAAGACAGCAGGCATGCAAGTAGCAAGCTCATCGCACTGCGCCAAGAAAATCTCCCTGAAAAGCGCCTCGTCATCGCCGCGCTGAATCAGCTCGGCAACCTGAGTCGAATCGAGCGCTTCAAGGGGCAAGTCCATAGCCTCGGCAAGCGCTTGGGGACGAAGCGCACCGTCAGCACCAGACAGCACGCGAACATGACTGGGAAGCCTGTCGTTAACCTCCATAAAGCGAATGGCCAGAAGCCGGTTAAACCAGGTGTATGCCGCACGTTCCACAAGCTCGCGATAACCTCCATCAGCGGCAATGCGCAACAAGTCAGCGCGCTGCTGTCGCTCGATAGACGTGAGCACGCGACCATCAATGGAATCGACGGTGGCGGGCAAACTGCCCTTCTCCAGGATGCCGTACTTCATACAGCGCTTCTGCACGTCGGAGATAAGCTCGCGGCGCGCCCAGATCGCAAAGTTCTTGATTGCGGTATCGTTCATCGTTGGCTCCTATTTGATCTTGGCGAGCAAATCGCCAAACTTCGCATAATTGACCTTCACACCGTCGTCGAGGTCGATGACGATCATCTGCTCTGCGTAGTGCGCGACCTCCTGCTCGTAGTCCGAGGCCTCTTTGAGTTGGTCCTGAAGCTTCTTTACGCGTTTTTGCAAAGCCATCCGCTGACTGCCCGAGGCGGATTCGAGCTGGCTTTCGCAGAACTCGATCTGCGAGCGATATCGCTGCTGCTGCGGATGTATGTACTCGGTTCTGATTCGCGCAATCATCTCGGGTGTGTAGCGGTGCATGTAAATCAGGCACTTGAAGCCATTCTTCTTGCCCGAGTCGAACATCCAGTAGATAGGGCGCTTCTTGTAAATCTGACAGTGATCCTTGAAGAAGTCTTTCAGGAAGTATGAGCGGATGACATCGCGAGCAGGTTTTCCTTCGCCGCCGAGCGCATCGGCAATGTAACGCAGATTCTGCTCCAGAGTCTCCTCACCATAGGCAGCTTTGACGAACTCGACCGTGTGGGCAACGATGTCGTCATCGCCGAAATAGTCGTCATCCGTCACAGGGATGATTCCGTCGTCGTCGCAGGGATACGTAGGGTCAGGGATGCGTGCAAGGTAGTCAGCCTCAGTGGCGCCCTGATCCGCAAGAATCAAGCCATCCTCGTCGAGCGAGTAGCGGCCCATCATGCAGCCAACCGCGTAGCTGAGCAGGCTTTTTATCTCGCGCTGCAGGTCGGCCTTACGCACCGACACGTATTTGTCCTCAACCTCGATGGGGACTTCGCCCACCATGTCGTAGATTTCGGCAAAGATGCGATTGAGCTCTTCCTCGTTGGCTTTTAGTTTATTGAAGCGCTCCTCGCACTCCTTTTCCCATGCGAGGTATTTATCGGCTATCAGGGTTGCCATAACTTGCCTCCTTATCCCAAACGGATGCTGTCGGAGCCTTCGAGCTCTTTGAGCAAACGAGCCTTAAGCTGCGCCAGGTATTCGTCGATTTCCTCTTCATTGTGAAGCGTCTTGGCGGGAAGCACCGAGCTGCGCTGAACCACTTTAGGTCTGGATGCAGGTTTCGGCGGCACCGAAGGAGCAACGGAACCGCTTCCCAGTTCTGACTTCGGAGCCTTCGCGTCCCTCACCGCCACGTCGATCTTCGTTAACTGCGAGTTGCGCCATGCATCGATCTGGGCCCCGATCGCATCGAGGCGCGAACACGTTTCCGCATCGTGGATGCGCTCACGCTTTTGAACGCAAGATTCCCCTGCGCCGGTCACAATCGCCGCGCAGGCGGCCGCAGCTGGAGCCCCCTCGGACTTGGCGTAGTTCTCAATCTCGGCATAGGCCGAATCGAGCCTGCCAAGCATATCCTCACGTTTTGCGGCGCAGAGTCTCGAATATGACTTCATCGCCTTCTCCGCCAGCCCGCTGAGATCTTTGATTTTGCCATAGGGCTTTTCAGCGTCGACGATTGCGCGTATGCCGGCAAGCGCCGATTGGACATCGGAGTCTCCCTCGACATATGCCGACTCGTTCCTCATGGTGTCCAGCGTCTTGAGTGCCTTATCGAACAGCTCTTTCTGGTTCGTCTCGAAGAAACGCCTCACCTCGACAAGGTCTTCCTCATTGTCCAGAATGTCTTCGCTCATTTTTCGAAGCTCGCCCAGCAAGGCTTCGGGATCGGCTTTTTGGCTGAGAACGGAGCTGGCGAGATGGATACCTTCTTCGATCGTCGCTCGACCGGGATAGGCCTTCACCCCTCGATATTTATCGTTCAGCATCCCCCGAAGAGTACTAACGCGATCATCTAGGCAGTCCTTGACCGCTTGAACGAGCCCGTCCTCGTCTGCGGGCGGGTTGGCGGCACTATCGAGTTCCCGAAGGACCTCTTTGGCCTTCGAAACGAGCGCGACCGGTATGCTCTTCCTTATTGCTATGGTCGCCCTGTCGATCTCAGATTGTTTCCGCAAGTACGACGGCATTTTCGGGTCGCTCGCCGCAACGCGCGCCCCTCCATAAGAAACCGTGGCTTGCTGCTGGTTGATCAATTTCGCAGCAACCGAAGCAACGTCTATCTCGCGCCAGCCATACGGCTTGCCTTGAAAGTTGCGCTGCAAGTCACCCACCGTGGTTGCCTGATGTAGCTGACCACGCGCCCTTAAGTAAGAAAGCATCGCCTCCGCAGCCTCGGCGTTGCCGCCGAACTCACCATCGGAACCCATCTGCTGATTACGCCCCGCCAGAACATCACGCAGCTGGCCATCGTTGTCGATGGGCATATTAATAAAAGTCGCCTTCGTGAAGATCGCGCTAGCTAGCTTATCGAGCACACCCTCGATCTTCTGCTTTGCCGTCGCCGCTGAAATCTGCAACGATTGCCCCGCAACCGAAACGCGAGCATGCACGATGGCATCTTCGATGAGCCCCTCAGCCTCCTTGCGGTTTTGAACAGCCTCCTCCTGCTTACGCTGGATAATGTTCTTCTTAGCCTGGGAATCGTCACTGCTAACTTTTGTCTGGGCGTATTTCTTGATTTTCGCCGCGTTGTACAGAATGTCGTAATAGTCGCTTTCCGTGTCGAGCACCAAAAGGGCCTGTTCGGTCGACTTCAAATCCAACTCGCCATCCGACGCCTCGGCGACAGCATTGTTTGCCAACGTGATAACATTGAGCCTCATGCCCTGCTGGGATTGGCCTACAACGGTGTCATCGATGTACCGATCAATCGGAAAGTCGTTCGCGCCCTTGCGGAATCGTTTGTCGGTAAAAATCTTGCTGAAGATGATCTTCTGAACCTCGTCGATAACGCTAGCAGGGTCGATCTTCTCATCTCTGATCTCACGAGCTACTTCCTGTTCGGTGTCGGTCAGAAACGCATAGCGGTCGCCTGTTCGCGCCACGTAATTTTCTCGCACAAGACGGTCGAGGCTTTCCTTCACCGCCTCCTTCTTCGCCTTCATGTCGGCATCAATGCGGTCCGCCATGAGGATAGCGATGTTTCCAATACACGGCTTGACATCGTTGATGTAATTGATCAGGTACAGCACCTTCAGCACGTTAATGTCCTGGTCCTGTATGGTGTAGTCCTTCTCAGCGGCGTCGCGACAGCGTACGAACACCTGCTTGATACCGTGGTCGAGCTCCTTCTCTAGCGTATCGAAGAAGCGCCAGAAAGGAACCAGGCAGCTTTCATCACCGCCCTCGACTGCCTGCGCAGCTTCCTGATAACTCGACAGCATGCTTCGCTCGCCGGTGGAAAGGCTCTTACCCTGGTAGCCATGACGACGGATTTCCTTCAGTACGCCAGGCATAAGCTTGAACTGGTAATCGACAAATGGAAAGCAGTCAATGAAGTCCTCTTCACCGGGAAAACCCTTGAGATCGCTGCGCGAATCCTCAAACGAGAACAGGTTCTTCAGTACCACATCTTTGGCAGCATATTCGCCTTTCAGCAAATCTGACGCTGCTTGGTTCTTGTCGAGCACGCGCTTCTTGATAACCTCATCTACGCTCGACGAGGAGAGCGACAACCTGGTTGCAAAACGACCCTGAATCTTCGAGAAGTCCATGGACACGACATCCATAAGCTCATCGATGGCCTCTTGGCTGGTAACCACCATCCAAACGCGGCCGCCGCAGTTGTCGCAGAACTTCTCCATGAAGGTTTGAAGGTTGAGCATACGGCTCGTATCACCGTTGAGGTACTGGCCCATCTCATCAATCATGAACACCAAGCGGAAACGCTTACCGCACTCCGCCTCCCGCTTCTGAGCGTACTCATTGATGTCATCGACAAGTTTACCGAAGTCAACGAGCGCGGCGTCTGAGCTGTCCGCCCAGTCGGTCACTGATTTGACGGACATGCCGCATGCCTTGTTGGCGGCCTCTGCGACCTCTTCGCCGAACATGTCGTAGCTCTCGCGGTCATCGACCCATAGCGTGCCCGTGATATCCTCATACGCGGAACGAAATTCGTTTGTCTTACCGCGGTCGTCAATGAGCTTCTCAAAGCGGGCAAGTTTGTAATCCATACCGTAGAAACCGAGGTGCTCGTAGAACACGCGAGCAATCGACCGAAGCACCGCAGTCTCCGAGGTTTCGCCTTCTTTATAGCAACCGCCCTTGTCGTCGATGTTGAACAAGATGGTCTCAGTGCAAGCGTCTGAAGCCCGTACGATACTCGCATAGGTCATAGGGTCGTCGAACTTGCCGTCGAAGTACTCGACGGCACGCCTGCCTTCGACTTCCTTGTTCTCGAGGAGGTAGCTGAGCATCTTCAGGAAGTGCGATTTACCACTTCCAAAATAGCCTTGAATCCATACGCCAGGATTTCGCTCAGGGCTATCAAGGCCGCGCTCGTAAGCTTGAAAGAAATCGGCGAAGTGACGCTGCAGTTCGCGCGTCACAATGTATTCCTCAAGCTCCTGTTTAATGGTGTTCTTCTCGCCGACGCTGATGACGCCGTTGATGTATCTATTGATATCTCGCTTGAACATCTGCTGAATCTGCATGGCGTATCTCCTAAATCAGGTCGAAGGCGCGGTAGTAGTTTCCGTCTTTGAGCTTTCCGTATAGGCTGAGGGATCCTCCGTCGAATGTCCCTGGGTAGGCTACAACAACCGGCACATCCCGGAACGCGCTTTGCATGTTGTTGAGCACGTTGTGGACCCTCACGAACGGGAAGGCTTCACCGACGCCCGTAATGAGCAGCACGTCCCCCGGGACATGAGGACTCCAATCGATAGCCTCTACGTAGGCTTCTGGCGAAGCAATGCGTTGCACCTGCTTGAGCAGGCCTTCGCTTCCACGCTTTTCCTCTTGACCAGGAAGCCTATCGAGTACCCTCTTCGATTCGGCAATAGAGAGCAACACATCGTAAAGATTGCGCTCGACCACGTTCGCCCTCACGCCGCCAGAACCGTATTTCCCGTTAAGCGAATCATCCACGATTCTGCGAAAGAAATCTCTCGCAGCAAGCTCGAGCGTAGGATCATAGCAAAACGTGAAAATGCCAGCCTCGTTGCCTAGCCCCTTGTTTGCCAGGAAATCGGCGTCGTTGAGCTTCGCAACGAGCGACCTGCATCTACGCTCGAAATCCTCTTTCTGCATGGGCGTCGCCATTAGCACGCCTCCCTGCAATTGAACGCGGGTAGAGCCGCATGATCGCCCTTGGCTTCGATGGCAGCCCGCACTTCGGAATCAATGTATATCGGTATAAGGTTTTCACTGCGAGCGCTTTCAAGCATGCCAACCTCCACAAGGCACTTTTTGAGCACCTGTTTCAACTTCGCGATAGTGCTTTCAGGCGACGCCGCAATGTTGTCGTATTGCTCCTCAAGCTTCGTGAAATAGCTGTTCATGTCAGCTCGGTCAAAGGAGTAGTTGAGCTCCGCATAACGTGGCGCGATTTCGTTCAACATGAAATCGCGCACGATGTCATATGTGCACATCATCATGTAAAGGTTCGCCTGGGCAGCAGCGTCGGGTAGCCCCTCGGCAACGATACGGATTATCTCGTCGCTATCCGTCTCAGCAATGCGTTTATTGCACGTGCGCGCGATACTTGCGAGAGAGCGCTCCGTCCGATATTGAAAGATGTTTTCCGACTTTGCCTTGGCAATGACACCATCTTCGCTAAGGCCATCCCTTCTGAGTTTGGCCACAATCGTCATCTCGCGAAGCAGCCATTGCTCTCGGGTAATCATGCAGCCTTCGATTCTGTTTCCTGTGGACACTAGCGCTTCACCTCCTCGAATAGCTCTTTGTTCGCCAAAATCTCCTCCATTGCAAGCGAGGTCATTAGGGCAGATAAGCTCATGCATTTTTCCTCGGCTACTGTTTCAAGGGAGGCTTTCATCTCTTCGCTCGCGGCGAAAACCACTCGCTCGGTCTTCTTGCCGGCGAGCACCTTTTTTCTCAATTGACTTTCATCCACGTGACCACATCCTTGCGTATAGGGTGGTATGAAAACTGTGCACAATTTTAGCACTGACGATTCCCTGAGTCGGCGTGGCTAGGCAAGAACATCGGGGGCTGAGTTAGGCGACATAACTGATGCAGATGCCATGATCAGCGAAGTCATCCAGAGCGCAAAGCTGACCCTTGATCAAAACGAGGCCGAGGGCGCAGCGTACACCGTCCTTGCTGCAGATATAGGCCGCATCCCGGAACCCATGCCGAATCCCATGAGAGTCGTCTTCGATCAGCCGTTCGCATTCACCATCTTCTCGCGTTCCGGCGCGCCCTTCTTTGCTGGAGCATATATGGGCCCCTAAGCCCGCAATCGAGAAGGTTGCTGTCGGGTTTCACGCGCCACGTTTCTGCTCCAACTTATTGACACGCAAACGCCTAAGCGGCCATGATGTTCTCTACTGGAAAAACCAATTGGTTTTGTAAGGGCGTGTCCGCGAAGTCGGATGCGCCCTAGTTTTTTGCACCGAGTACGCACGGGTGAACAGGAGACGGAGGTGTACTCACCCGATGCGTGAACACACCTCCGTCTCCTGTTCACCCGCGATGATACCGTGCCGCAACCAGGCGAAATCCGTCCTTTCTGTCTTTCCGCTTGTTAGGAACCGTTAGCGAGCAACACTCGATACAGAAAGGGCTGCCAAGCACCCTTGGCAGCCCTTTGCTAACCCACTTGAACTAAAGATTGCTAACTATGCTAACGGGGGACCCGGCAAAGCTAACGCATGCTGAAAAAGCTAACTGAACCTGAAAATGCTAACGCACGCAAACTTAAATGAAAGATGTTATCCAGTAGTGAACGGAAGGATCGAGAGCGACGACCATGGCATTATTCGCACCAAGCCTGACGCTCTCGAAGCCACGGTTAGCACTCTCACGAGCTTCCCACCCCTGGCACAAAACCCGTGCGCTACGAGGCGAAGCGAGCGGCGAAGGGGACGGGCGATGCGGCTGCCGAGGGCAAAACCGTCACGCGCGGCGCCATGGCAGGCTCGTACGCGGCGTTGGCTTCGCGAAGTGCGCGGCGGACGCCGGCGACAACGTCGCCGCGACCGGCCATCTCCGGCGTCAGCGCGACATAGCTGGCAGGCTCCCCGGCGACGGAAGCCGACACGTCGGACGAGTGCACCACCGCGGTGTTGCGGTAGAAAGCAGGCCACCACGGGTTTTGCACCCCGTCGTTGGCCATGTCGCGCTGCGCCTCGTCGGCAAGCAGCAGAATCGTACGGCCGAACGCGCGCTGGGCGCGGAACAGCGCGCCGGCGATGCCGTCGGCGACAGCTTCCGGATACGCCGTGGCGTCCGGATCGCTCGGCGCACTCACAATTGCCAGCTTCGTACGCGAGGTGAGCATGCACTCCAGGGCGACGAAATCGGGCATCCTCGTTTCCTCGTCAAGCGGAACCTCGACCAGGCGAGCGCCCCGATCCTCAACGAGCGCACGGTACATCTGGCCGCAGGGCGCAAACGCAACCACTTCGTCTTCGGGCTCAAGCACCGCATCCATGAACGCGTTCATGGCGCTGTCGGCCCCGGCCGTCATGACGATGTCGGAAGCGGCATAGGAGGTGCCGAAACGACACTCCAGCGAAGCGGCAACAGCCGACGCTGCGCCAAGACATTCTTTCGTGAACTGTGAAACGAGCATTTCTCTTCCCTCCTAAGCGCAATCCGCGCACTCTGAGACAACCCCGACGCTTACGGCGCAGGGGACAACGCCGCCTATTCGCGACGATAACCACAACAATGGGGAAACATATAGAGCATCAAGGCATAACGCATGCCCAATGGGAGAAATCAGAGATGCTCAAGACGAGCAGATCGCCTTCGCAACGATTGAGATTGTAGCGCACGCCGCAAATCGAAAACACCCCTGGGCACCGATTTCCTTGCAAGCGGAAAAATCGGGGTAACACATCGTTTCCGCAGGTCAGATACCCCTATAGTACAAAAATAGTGAGGGGCCTTTTCAAAGATACCGCGTTTCGAATGAGCGCCCAGGCATCGCAAAAAAGAATGCAAAGCGCCCTTTTGAGCTGCCTGGCACTTCTCAGGCGCAAGAGCGAACAGGGGGACGGAGGTGCGTTCACGCGAACGGTTGCCGGGCGAACAGGGGGACGGAGGTGCGTTCACGAAAGACGCTCGGAAACGCGAAGGGCAAACGTGAACACACCTCCGTCCCCCCCTGTTCACCCCCTGTTCACTCGCTCGCGCCCCCCTATTCGCATCCCGCTTGGCGCCAACCTAACCTATAGCTGCGCGAACGCCTGCCCGAAGTCGGCGATCAGGTCTTCGGCGTCCTCTAGGCCGGCGGAGAAGCGGATGAGGCCGTCGGTGATGCCCATCTCGGCGCGCACCTCGGGCGAGACGTTGTGGTGCGTCATGCTGGCCGGGTGCTGGATAAGGCTTGCCGGGTCGCCCAGGCTCACGGCGATATGCGACAGCTGCAGCGCGTTAAGCAGCTTCTTGCCCGCCTCGAAGCTGGACATGCCGTTGACGTCGTCGGCAAGCTCGAAGGACAGGATTCCCGTTCCCAGGCCGTTCATCTGGGTTTTCACCAGCTCGTGATACGGCGAGCTTTCCAGCCCGGGGTACAGCACGCGCTTCACGCACGGCACGCCCTCCAGGTATCGGGCCACCGCCAGCGCGTTGGCACAGTGGCGCTCCACGCGCATGCCCAGCGTCTGCAGGCCGCGAATGATCAAAAACGCGTCGAACGGGCTGCAGATGGCGCCGCTGGTCTTCGTCACGCCGATGTTCTTGATCACTGCGATGTCCTCGGCGCGCCCGATGATGACGCCGGCGATCACGTCGCCGTGGCCGTTGAGGTACTTCGTCACGGAATGCAGCACGATGTCGGCACCGCACGCCAGCGGGCGCTGCACGGGCGCGGGCGCGAACGTGTTGTCCACCACCACGCGGATACCCTCTCCCACCGTGCGCTTCACGCCGGCGATATCGGTCACCTTCATAAGCGGGTTCGTGGGCGTCTCGAAGTACACCATCTTCGTATTCGGCCTGATGGCGGCCGCAACCGCGTCAAGGTCGGACGTGTCCACCGGCGTCACCTCGATGCCGAACTTGGGCATGACGTCGCGGATGACCACGTTCGTGCAGCCGTACACGCAATCGCCCACGATCACGTGATCGCCCGCCTGCAAAAGCCCCAGCAGCACCGAGCTCACCGCGCCCATGCCGCTGCCGGCGGCCACGCAATCCTCGCCGCCCTCGATGGCGGCCATCTTCAGCTCGAGCGTGCGCACGGTCGGGTTGCCGCCGCGCGAGTACACGTAACCCGGCGTCGTGCCGTCGAACTTCGCCATGCCGTCCTCCACGCTGTCGAAGCAGAACGTGGAGGTCTGGTAAATGGGCGTCGCCAGCGCGCCAAACGCCGGATCGGGTTCCTGACCAGCATGGATAGCGCGCGTCATAAAGCCAGCGTTTTCCAAATCGAATGCCATGAGAATGCTCCTTTGAGTGAATTCGGGTAAAGAAGAAGTAAGCGAACAGGGGGCGCGACGCTACAGGAACAGCGCCTCGAATGCGCGGGCGAAGCGCGCTTGCTCGGCGGCTCCCGGGCCCACGAACTCGCCGTCGTCGATGTAGCGCGCGAGCGCTTCCACGCCCGCGGCGTCACGCGCAATGCCGATCTCGGGCAGCGTTCCCGGCATGCCCAGCGCGCGCATGAACCGCTGCACCCGCGCGGCCTCGTCGCCGTCGCCATTGAACACCAGCTGCATGATCAGGCCGATCGCCACAAGCTCGCCATGCAGATACCCGGCGGAGCGTTGCGCGTACAGCGTGCGCATGCCGTCGTAGAACTTGTGCGCCAGCGCCGTTTGGTGAAACCCTCGCGTCAGCGCGCTCACGATGCCGGTAAGCGCAAGGTTCAGGTACACCACCCGCTCGAGCGCCGCGCCCGGCTTGCCCGCGGCCGCCTCCTCGCAGGCCGCCGCCGCATACCGCTCAAGCTGCTCGTTGTTCACCAGCGCATACCGGTAGGCGCACCAGCGCTGCACGTCCTGCTCGGCCTCGTCAAGCGCCTGGGCCCCGTGCGCCAGCTCGGGGACCTTCGCCATGGCGTCCAACACGCCGGCGGCTATCAGGCGCGGCGGCTGCGTGGCCATGACCTCAAGGTCTACCAGCACCGCGTCGATCTCGCGCTCGTAGCGCCACGTGCCGCAAAACGACCCATCTTCGTGATACATCACGGAAAGCGGTGTGAACGCGGCGCACGTGGCGATGCTCGTGGGCACCTGCGCCACCGGCCAACCGCCCGTGGCGGCAACGGCTTTCGCCAGGTCCATCACGCGCCCGCCGCCTACGCCCACCACCACGTCGCAGCCCGCCGCGCGCACCGCATCAGCAAGCCGCCGCGCCGCCTCGTGCGACGTCGGGCAGTCGCAAACCTCAACGCAAAACGGCACGCCCGCGGCCTCAAGCGACGCCGCCGCGCGCTCGCCGGCCACGCGCCAGCCGTTCGGCCCGGCAACCGCGAACGCCTTCTTCCCCAGCCGCGAAACCTCGCAACCCAACTGGTCGAGCACAGCCGTACCCTGCAGGTAGCGCCCGGCGCCCGTCTTGTACGCCGCGTCGATGAACTCCCCGTTCGCCATGTTCGCCATGTTCGCCATGTTCGCCACTCCTATCCCCCGCTAATCCATGGTCCAGTCGAGCATGCGGTTCTTGATCTTCTCGAAGATCTGCATGACCACCACCAGCACCAAGATCATGAACAGGAAACCCGCCCACGTGTTGTCGTACAGGCCGAAGTCGGCGTTTTTCTTCACGAAGTAGCCCATGCCGTACTGCGCGCTGTACATCTCGGCGAACACGAGCACCAGAAACGAGCTGCGCAGCGACGTGACGAACCCCGACAGGATCGAGGGCATCGCCGCAGGTAGAATCACCTTCGTCAGCTTCTTCGGGCCGGTCAGGCACAGGGTTGCGGCGTTGTCCAGGTAGCGCTTGTCAATGGTCATGATGCCGGTGACCGTGGCGAACAGCGTGGCCCACACCGTGTTGTAGACGATCAGGAACATGGAAGCCGCCGTGAACGTCGGCGCCAGATGCAGCGCGAACGGCGACAGCAGGATGGCCGGCACCACGCTGATGGCGTACACGATGGGATACAGCGTGTCGCGCACGTGGCGGTTCATGCCCATGAGCACGCCGAACGCCAGCGCGATGACGGTGCCCAGCACCAAACTGGGCACCAAAAGGCTCATCGACGAGGCGAAGTTCAGCGGCATGACGTCGGCGTACTCGGTGAACGCCTTCCAAATGCGCTCGGGCGTGGGGAACAGCACGGGGTCCAGAATCCCCGCATGCGTGATGCCCCAATACCCGCCGCACATGCCCGCGATCAGCACCGCGGTGATCCAGTACTTCTTAACGAATGCAACAACGTGGCTCATGCCGCTTCCTTAACCTTGCCTCTTCATGCTACGTGAACAGGGGACGGAGGTGTGTTCACGGGAACCGATCGGGGACGCAAAAAGCCATCGCGTGAACACACCTCCGTCCCCTGTTCACGCGCCGTCCGGGACTTTTCCCTACGCGTCGTAATCGGCGTAGATGTTGTTCATCTTCGTGTAGAACTCGGGGTTCTCGCTTGCGTACTTCTCCGTGCATGCGTCGAGCGCGGACTTGTACAGCTGCGTGTCGATGTGCTCGTCGATATTCACGTCTTTTGCGGTGTCGGGGAACAGGCCCATCTCGCCCATCCAGTTCCAGGCGCGCTCAACCGAGGTGCGATACGGGTCCAGGTTCAGGCGATAATGCTCGTTGTCCATGTAGGCGTGCACGAAGTCCAGGCTGGAACCGGTCTGCTTCACCACCAGCTCGGCGGTGGCGTCCTTGTTCTGCTCGTACCAGCACTGCGCGCGCAGCCAAGCGCGCAGCATGGCGGACACGGCCTCGGTGTTCGCGTCCAGGAACTTCTGCTGGGAGGCAACGCGGCAGCAAGAGTAGTCGGACGTGATGTCGCTGCAGTAGCACATGACGTCCACCTCGGGCATCTGCGAGATGTTGTAGTTTTGCGACGTGCCGCAGATGGCGTAATCGGCCTTGCCGGAGCGCACGGCCTCAACGCGGTCGGCGTGGTTGGACAGCACGATGGTGGTCACCTCGTCCATGGTGTGGCCGGCGTCGTAGAGCGGGCCGAACACGGCGAACTCGTTGCCCGAGCAAGCGACGGTCTTGCCAAGCAGGTCCTCGACGCCGTTCCACTGCGTGCCCGCCTTCGCGATGATCGGCATGCAGCCGGTGATCATGTAGCCGGCGTAGATGGTCAGGTCCTGACCCGACGCGATGTGGGTGAGCGGCAGGTTCGTGCCGTTGTTGGACAGCACGTCAACCTTGCCGCTGAACAGGGCCTGGAACGCGTCGTCGGAGCTGGAGAACACGTTGACCTCCACGTTGACGCCCTCTTCGGCAAGGTAGCCCTGCGCATCGGCGATGGCGTTGAAGATGTGGCCGTCGTTGGTGGTGCCCAGGCGCACGGTCGGCGCGTCCTTGGAAGCGTCGGCGGTCGAAGCGCCCTCCGAGGAGGCGTTGGAAGCGCAGCCGCCCAGCGCCAGGCTGGCGGCGGCCACCGAGGCCAGGCCGATGAAGCTGCGGCGGGAAACGTTGTCGATCATGGGTCGATCCTTTCTTGTGGCGAATGTCCTAGCTTGCTATGCGGAAGGGCCGCCCGGCCCTAGTCCTCAACGTGGCTCAAAACGTCCTGATTGATGTACCCGACCAGCTCATTGCGCAAATCCATGATGAAACGGCTTTCGTACATCTCTTTTCGGGAGGGTTTGCGCTCAAGCGGAATCTCCTTCTGAAAGATCACCTGGCTCGGCGACTGCCCGAACACCACGATGCGGGTGGCCAAAAGCAGCGCCTCCTCCACATCGTGCGTGACGAAGAACACCGTTTTCTTGCGCTCCTCGTGCGACCACAGGTCAAGCACCATATCCTGCAGGCGCGCCCGCGTCACGGCGTCAAGCGCCCCGAACGGCTCGTCCATCAGCAGGATCGGCGGGTTCATGGAGAAGCTGCGGGCGATGGCGCAACGTTGCTTCATGCCGCCCGACAGCGATTTGGGGTATTTGCCGAACACCTCGTCCTTCAGGCCCACTTCACGCAGCGCCCGGCGCGCGATGTCGCGGCATTCGGCCTTCGACTTCTCAGGGAAGCGCTGGCGAAGGGCCAGCACAATGTTCTCCCCAGCTGACATCCACGGGAACAGGCCGTAGTCCTGGAAGACCACGCTGCGCTCAAGGCTGGTGCCGTCGATAGGCTGCCCGTCAACGCAAATCGACCCCGACGAGGGCGCTTCCAGGCCCGCCATCAGGCGCAAAAACGTCGATTTGCCGCACCCGGACTGGCCAAGCAGGCACACGAAGTCGCCTTCGTTCACGTGCATGTTCACGTCCCGCAAGATCAGCTGGTCGGAATCGGCGTAGCGGAACGACAGGTCGTTCACGGTGATGTCATTCATGAGGCAGGTCTCCTGACGCAGCGCGAGTGCGCATGCGCGTTACGAAGCGAACAGGACGGTGAAGGGAGCGTGTTGCACGGGTGCCGCCGCAGGCTCGAGCGTCGCGAGGGCCGGCTGCGCGGAAAGGCGGTACTCCTTCGCCACCTGGGCGAACAAGGGAAGGGCGCGCGAAACGGCCTCAGGCGGCAGACAGTACGACAGGCGCACGTAACCCGGGGCGCCGAAATCCGAACCGCCAACGGCAACGATGCGCTTGGCCGCCAGGCGTTCGAGCAGCAGCCGCTCATCGCCGTCGGGCGCCGCCATCAGCAGGTAGAACGCGCCATTGCCGGGCACCACGTCGAATCCGGCGTTCACCAGCGCGGATGCCAGCATGCGGCGATTACGGTCGTAGTAGGCGATGTCCACGGTGTCATCCGCGCAGGCGGCCGCCATGCGCTGCGCCGTGGCGGGCGCGTTCACGAAGCCGATGTCGCCGAGCGAGCGGCGGATGCCGGCAAGAAGGGCGTCGCGATCGGCCATCCCCGGCGTCAATGCGGCATAGCCGATGCGCTCCCCGGCAATGGAAGCGGATTTGCTGAACGAATACACCACGGCGGTGTTGCGATAAATAGTCGGCCACCAGGGGTTTTGCGCACCGTCGTACACCAGGTCGCGATACGGCTCGTCGGAAAGCAGCAGAATCGGATGGCCGAACTCGCGCTGCGCGCGGAACAGAGCGCCGGCGATGCCATCGGCCGCAGCGGTCGGATACACCACGCCGCTCGGATTGTTCGGCGTGTTCACGATGACCAGCTTCGTGCGCGGCGTGAGCGCGCGCTCGAAGGCGGCAAGATCGGGCAGCATGGTCTCTTCGTCGAACGGGACCTCAACCAGACGGGCACCCCAATTCTCAACGAACACCCGATACGCCGGGTAGCAGGGCAAAAACGCAACCACTTCGTCCTCAGGGTCGAGCACCGTCTGCATAAGCGCATTGATGGCGCTTGCGGCCCCAGTGGTCATAACGATATCGGAAGCTTTGTAAGGAGTGTCGAACCTGCGCGCCAGCGAAGCGGCGATAGTCGAACGGACATCGGCATACCCGGAGCTGTCCATATAGCCATGCAGCTCCGGCGCGGTTTTGCGCGCGGTCTCCTCCAGCGCAGCGCGCACCCCCGCAGGGCACGGAGCCGAAGGATTGCCGATGCTGAAATCGAAGATGTTGTCGGCACCGTGTACCTTCTTCAGCTGTTCGGCTTTCTCAAAAGCCTGGCGAATAGCCGACGATGTTCCAAGACGTTGTTGCATGAACCGCGAAACGAGCATTTCTCTTTCCTCCTGTGCGCAACCTGCGCACGACGAACCCACCCCCGGCGCACGGCGCAAGAGGACACCGCCGCCTCTTCGCGACGATGATCTAAACGATGGGAAAACGCGTCGAAAGCCGAGCCCCAGATATGCCCGACGGACGCAATGCAGAAATGCTCGAACTTAGCAGAAGGCGTTCAAGCAGGGAGGATTGTAGCGCAGAAACCGCGCCGGGGTACACGGGAACGCCCGCTTTTGTGCACGTGCGCAAAAGTGCCGCTGTCATGATATTTTCGCAGGTCAGAGGCCTGTTCAACCCCAAAGGGGTCGTGTCGGTTCGACCAAAATGCCCCCATTAGTGGCAACTCGGGCACGAGAGCGAACAGGAGCCACCACCATCAACTTTACGCCGTCAGATCACCCTCGCGCGAATACAACGAGCATGATAAGATGAGAATGTACCAGCGAAGCCCGGTAGCGTTAAGGGTCACGGGCGGAGCCAGTATTAACGAGTTAGGGTCGGTTGCCGCCGGCCCTTTCTATTTCTCCTGGACTTCGTCCACTCGTCCCCCGTTCACCAATACACCCTTCGCAAAGCGTTCAGGCGCAAGGTCTTCCGCGCATGAAAAAGGACCGCTGAAGCGGTCCTTTCCGTGATGCAAGCTATAACGCCGATGCAGGGTTTACCCCTGGTACCCGTACAGGTTGCCTTCGCCCGTGTACTGCACCTCGCCGGTACCGGAGATGATGCGGCCGACGCGATAGGTCTTCTCGCCGGCTTCGGCCAGAGCGGCCTCGACTTCCTCGGCGCGCGCGGGGTCAACGATCAAGATCATGCCCACGCCCATGTTGAACGTCTTGAGCGCCTGCGGCTCGGACAGCTCGGCGGCGTCGCACACGTACTTCGCCACGGCCGGCACGGGCCAGGTGCCCAGGTCCACCTGCGCGTCAACACGATCGTTCAGCGCGCGGTTAAGGTTCTCGGAGATGCCGCCGCCGGTGATGTGGGCCAGCGCACGCACGGCGCCCGGGCATGCCTTCAGCGTGCCGAGCACCTGCTTCACGTAGATGCGCGTAGGCGTGAGCAGCGCGTCGGCAACGGACTGGCCATTCAGCGCCTCCACCGGCGCCAGCAACTCTTCGCGGCTTTTGCCCTCCACGCACACCTTGCGGGCCAGGGAGTAACCGTTGGAGTGCAGGCCCGAGGATGCCAGGCCGATGAGTACGTCGCCCTCGGACACGCTTTCGGGGTCGAGCATCTTCGGCTTGTCGACCACACCCACGGTAAAGCCGGACAGGTCGTAGTCGTCGGGGTCCATGACGCCCGGGTGCTCGGCCATCTCGCCGCCGATGAGCGCGCAACCCGCCTGACGGCAGCCCTCGCCGATGCCGGCGACAACCTCGGCCACGTGCTCCTTGCGCAGCTTGCCGATGGCGATGTAATCCAGGAAGAACAACGGCTCGGCACCGCACGCCAGGATGTCGTTGACGCACATGGCCACCAGATCGATGCCCACCGTGCCGTGCTTGCCGGCCAGCTGGGCCACCTTGAGCTTCGTGCCCACGCCGTCGGTGCCGGAAACCAGCAGCGGCTCGACCATGTCCTTGGCCGCCGCGATGCTGAACAGGCCGCCGAAGCCGCCGATGTCGCCGACGACCTCCGGGCGATACGTGGAGTGCACCGTCTCCTTGATGGCGTCGACGGCGCGCGCGCCCTCGGCGGTATCCACGCCTGCTGCCTGGTACGTAACTTCCTGCTTCGTCACTGGATGCTCCTTATCTGATAGGCGGGAACCCGACCGGCAAACCGGCCGGCGCTCCCGCACCGTTAACCTGCTAAAACCCGGACACTTCGGGGACGTACCCCTATCTGTCCGGATTCGCGCGAACTGTGGACAGATAGCGCGAACACACCTCCGTCCCCTGTTCACGCGACGGCGAACCGTCAAACCCGGACACTTGGTGCTACGTCCCCCAACTGTCCGGCGGGTTCGTACTTGTTAGACGCTGACCTGGGTGCTCTCGGCTTCTTTCGCTTCCTTCTCGTAGGCGGCGGCAAAGTCGGCCTTGGTCATGAAGCTGTTGCGTGCGGTGTAGGCGGGGATGTCCACGGGATACTCGCCCGAGAAGCATGCCTCGCAGTAGCCCGGCGTGCGCACGTCGGGCAGGCTGTCGCGCAGGCCCTGCAGGCTGATGAACGCCAGCGAGTCGGCGCCCATCCACTTGCACATCTCGTCGTTGGTCATGTTCGCAGCGATCAGCTGGTCGCGCGTGTCGGTGTCGATGCCGTAGAAGCACGGCCACAGGACCTCGGGGCTGACGATGCGCATGTGCACCTCGGTGGCGCCGGCGTCGCGCAGCATCTCGATGAGCTTCTTCGACGTGTTGCCGCGCACGATGGAGTCATCGATGACCACCAGGCGCTTGCCGCGGATGACGGAAGGCAGCGGGTTGAGCTTCAGGCGGATACCCAGCTGGCGCATGGCCTGCGTGGGCTGGATGAACGTGCGGCCCACGTAGCGGTTCTTCACGATGCCGTCCGAATACGGGATGCCGCTTTCGAAGGCGAAGCCCATGGCCGACGGGATGCCGCTGTCGGGCACGCCGAGCACCAGGTCGGCCTCGGCCGGCGCCTCGCGGGCCAGGATGCGGCCCATGTTGCGGCGCGCCTGATACACCGACTGGCCGTCCATGACGCTGTCGGGACGGGCGAAGTAGACGTACTCGAAGATGCAGCTGGCGCGCTTGCGCGGCTCGACGCCCTGCTCGGAGGTGACGCCGTCCTTGTTGAAGCGCACGATTTCGCCGGGCTCGACGTCGCGCACGTATTCGGCGCCCACGATGTCCAGGCCGCAGGTTTCGCTGGAAACCACCCAGCCGCGATCATCGGGCAGCTTGCCGATGCACAGCGGGCGGATGCCGTTGGGGTCGCGGAAAGCGTACAGAGTGTCGGGGCTGGCCAGCACCATGGCATAGGCTCCCTCCATGTACTGCATGGCGTAGCGGATGCCCTCGCGCAGATGGTGCGTCTTCTGCGTGACGCTGCCGATGGCCTTGGCGGCAACCTCGGAGTCGGTGCCGGCGCGCAGCTGGATGCCCTCGTCGATCATGCGGGCGCGCAGGCTGTTGGTGTTGACCAGCGTGCCGTTGTGCGCCAGCGCGATGAGGATCTCGTCGATGGCCGAGATGTGCGGCTGCGCGGCCTCCCACGACGCCGCGGCGCCGCTGGTGGAATAGCGCGCGTGGCCCACGGCCACATAGCCTTCGAGCGCGGCCAGGCGCGATTCGTCGAACACCTGGGTGACCAGGCCCAGGTCCTTCGACACCATGATGGTCTCGCCATCGCCCACGGCGATGCCGGCCGACTCCTGCCCACGGTGCTGCAGCGCCTGCAGGCCGAAGCACGTCATGCGTGCGACGTCCTCGCCGGGGGCGAACACGCCGAACACGGCGCACTCCTCCTCCAAGCGGTCGGGGCGCTCTCCTGGCAGAATCGAGGTGCTCATGCTGCAGTCTCCTTTGCCGCTTCGCTGACGGCGGCCACGTCCTCGGGGTTGATGCTGCTATCGTCGGCAACGGCGCTTGCCGCTGCTGTTGAACCGGATTCGTACGCGAACAGCACCCACCGGCCGTTGCTGGCCAGGTTATCGCAGGTGGAGAACGCGAACGTGTGCTTCATATCGGCGGCGGAGGGAAGGCCCGCAACCGCAACGGCGGAGCGGTCGACCTTGTCCTGCACGTAGGCCTGGCGCTCATCCTCGCTGGCGAACGCCGTTTGAGCAAGGGGGTCGTCGGCCGCGCAATGCACGATGGAGAAGGTGGTGAGCTGGTAGTTCGCCGCGGGCGTGAACACGTACACGGTGCGATGCCCGTTGAACGTGTCCGCATCGCCGAAATCGGCGAAGGGCGAGAACATGGAGCCGTCGTTCATGTGATGGCCGTAGACGATGTTGTTCGCATCGGAGAAGTCGGCGGCGTTGGCCGCGGACAGGAAGATGCTGCCGAACGACACCCAGCTGGTCTGCCCGTAGAAATCGGTTTTCAGGTAGTGCTCGTCGTCGGTGCCGTGCACTATAGGGAAGTTGACGGTGGTGCCGGGAACGTAGATCCACCCCACCACGTCGGGGTTGATGGCCCGCAAGGCATCCCAATCGACGGTGAAGCTTGCAAGGTCCGTGCGTTGAAGCTCGGAGGCATCGGGGGCGTTGAAGCCGATCTGCTCGAGCTGCTTGTTGTTCTGCTGGCCGTGCCAATAGCCGTAGCCGATGAAGGCCAGCGCGCCCGCGGCGCACAAGAACACGATAAGGGAGACGATGAACACCACGCGCCACACGCCGCCCGAGCGTTTGGGCTTTCGCTTGCCTTGGGAAACGGAAACGGGCCGCACGGGACCCTGCCCCTGCGGGGCTGCGTGCGCGCCGCGCGCTTGCGCGCGGTTATGCTGGTATTCGGACAAATCACGCCTTCCCAAGCGTCGAAGCGCGCAAAGCACGCAAGGACGCCTCCGCAGTAGCTCGGAAACCTCATCTACCTAGTACATACTACGAAACATCCCCAGGTCGGGGGACACGCCGCCGGCGAAATGCCGGAAATCAACGCAGGATGTTCGAAAAACCGCCCAGCACCCGGGCGGCGCGGCGGCGAAAGCCGCACGGCGAGCATTCGCGACGCCCTCCCCTCAAAGCGCGCCCCAGCATGCGCCGATTCCGCACACGCCCGTAGGCAGCCGCCCAGCATCCGGGCGGCGAGCCAAGCCGAAAACGCAAGGGAGCGCACCGTGCGCAAAGCACGACGCGCTCCCCCGCCTCGGACTGCCGCTAGGCATTCCGCGTTCGACCTATTTCTTCTTCATCTCGTCGAGAAAGCCCTTCAAGATGAAGCCGATAATCACGATAACGATAACCGCCACTATAACCGGAATAGTCCAACTTGGCATGATGTAACCCCTTTTCATCTATATATGCGTCAGCCGGCTCCTAAATCGGCTGACGCCCTGCACCCATTGTGGTTATCAAGCAATACTACCGCGCCTTCACTCGGCGTGCAACCGCACCTCAAGCGCATCGTTGATGGTTTCAAGCGCCTTGACGCGGGCGAAGCGCTTGTCGTCGGATTCCAGCACGATCCACGGCGCGAACGGCGTGGACGTCAGGCGGAACATGTCCTCCACCGCGCTTTTGTACTGCGGGTACTTGTCGCGGTTGCGCCAATCCTCGTCGGTGATCTTCCACTGCTTGGCAGGGTCTTCCTGACGGGCGCGGAAGCGGGCCAGCTGCTCTTCCTGGCTGACATCCACCCAGAACTTCAGCAGCACGGCGCCCCAGCGCACCAGCTCCTGCTCGAACTCGTTGATCTCGTCGTAGGCGCGCGCCCACTGGGCGTCGGTGGCGAAGCCTTCCACGCGCTCCACCAGCACGCGCCCGTACCAGCTGCGGTCGTAGATGCCCACGTGCCCCGCCTTGGGAAGGCGCGTCCAGTAACGCCACAGGTGGGGATGGGCGAGCTCGGGCTTGGTGGGCGCGGGGCTGGGGAAGATGGTGTAGGCGCGCGCATCAAGGGCCTGGGCCACGCGCTTGATGGCGCCGCCCTTGCCCGCCGCGTCCCAGCCCTCGAACATGAGGATGAGCGGGACGCGCGCCTGGTACATCTCCATTTCCAGCTTGTTCAGGCGCTTCTGCTGCTTTTTCAAGCGGTCCCTGTATTCGTGCTGGTCGAGCACCAGGCCGTGATCGACCTGGTCAAGGTTGGGAACGCTGTCGACGATGCGGAAGCGGCTTGCGCGCGGGGCATGCGCGGCCTGCGCCGCCGCCTGCGCCGCGGCGTGCTCGGCAACCGCCCGCTGCTGCTCAGGCGAACGGCCTTCCAGCGGGACCTCCTCGGCCGCGCCGGCGCTGTTGGCCTGCGCCTTCGCGGCCGCCGCAAGGGCGGCGGGGTCCTTCTTCGCATGAAGCGCCTTCTCGAGCGCGTCGACCAGCGTCTCGGTGATCTTGAGGTTGGCGCGGCGCTTGTCCTCGCCGTTGATCAGGTGCCACGGCGCGTAGGAGAAGTCGCTGCCCTCGAGCAGGTTGTCGTACAGGCGGTACGCCTCCTCGTATTCGCCGATGGTGGCCATCTTGCCGTCGGACACGCGCCAGGCGGTGGCCGGGTCGCGGCGCAGGTTCGTCAGGCGCTTGCGCTGCGCCTCCTTCGTTACATGGACGAAGAACTTCACCACCACGTAACCGTCATCGGTGAGCTGCTTCTCGAAGTCGGCGGAGCTGGCAAGCGCGCCGCGCAGGGCGTCGATGTGGCGCTCCTCGGCGGCCTCGCGCACGGCGCGCGCCACGGTGGCGCGGGGGTGGAGCACCTTGCCGTTTTTGATCTTCACCTCGCCGAACTGGGTGTAGAGCATGCGCTGCACGGCCGAGGTGTACCACCCGCGGTCGTAGAAGGTGATGGTGCCGCGACCGCCGAGCGCCTTCCAGAACTGCTGCATCATGGGGTAGAAGCCGCCCACGCCGTGCTCGGCGCCCGGGAACGACGCCGCGTCGACGGCGTTGAAGTTCTCGGTGACGTACACGCTGGTGGCGCGGGCGTCCAGGTTGTACATAAGGTCGGAGATGCGGCTGCCCTTGCCCGCGCCGTTCCAGCCTTCGAACAGCACCACAAGCCCCACGCCGGCCACGCGCGCCTGCTGCTGCAGCACGACAAGACGCTCGGTCAGAGCATCGCGGCGCGCCTTGTACTCTTCTTTCGGAAGCGTTTTCTCAGAGAAATCGACGGTCTCCAGCATAGGCGGCCCTCCCCTTCGCGATCGATACCATCCCGCACGACCAGCGGCCCCGGGCGCGCGACGGCGCGTGCGGCATGGCGGGAATCCTTTCCTTCATGCTAGCACACGCCGAAGCGGCAACGGGGCCGATGGCAAATCGTAACCAAGCGTTGACTTTAGCTGCGGCGCCGGCGACTCGCGACGGCTGCCGCAAGGGCCGCCACCGCCGCCGCGCAGGTTGCCGCGGCGCCGGTCCGCCCGACCGCGTCGCCCGTTTGCCCAAGCGCCGCAGCTACGGAAGCGTTGCCGGAGCCGGGACCGGACGGCGAACCCTCGGGGTTGCCCGGGTCGCCGGGGTTACCCGAGGCGGGATCGCCCGGGTTGCCGGAGTCAGAGTCGCCCGAGCCAGGGTTAGTGGGGTCGGCGCCTGGATCGGGCTTCGACGGATCGTAACCCGGATCCGGTTTGCCCGGGTTGTCGGGATCGCCGGGGTTATCCGGGTTGTCGGGTCCGGGCCCAGGTCCGGGCCCGGGGTCGGGGTTGTCAGGGTCCACCGGGTCGGGGTCGGGGCCCGGAGGCGACGGGTCCACCGGGTCGGGCGGCACCACCGGGTCGGGTCCCGGCCCGGGATCGGGCGGGTTCACGGGATCCGGCCCAGGCCCGGGCCCGGGATCCGGATCGGGGTCGGGATCGGGCGTCGGCGGATCGACCGGCCCGGGATCGGGGTTGTCAGGGTCCACGGGGCCCGGCCCGGGATCGGGCGGGTCCACCGGGTCGGGCCCGGGTCCTGGATCGGGCGGGCTCGGCGGGTCCACAGGGTCGGGGCCCGGGTCGGGCGGGTTGGGCGGGTCGACCGGGTCGGGCCCCGGGTCGGGATTGTCGGGATCCGGGTCGGGCACCGGCGGGTTGGGCGGATTGACCGGGTCCGGATCAGGGTCGGGATCGGGACCAGGGCCCGGCGGGTCGACCGGGTCGGGACCCGGATCGGGGTTGTCGGGATCCACAGGCCCCGGCCCCGGCCCGGGGTCGGGCTCCGGCTTCGCCTTCACCGTGAGCGTGCCCGGCACGATGGTCGCCGCGAAGTTCGGGTCGTCGACGCTTGCATTAATAATGTAGTCGCCAGCGGGCGACTTCTCGTCAGCCTCGCACGAATAGCGAACCTCGACCCCATCCGTGCTCGCACGGCTCACCAAGCTGCTGGTGAAGTCAGGATTGGCTTCCCCTTCCATACGCTCGGCGTCGTCGACCGCCACCAGAAGCTGGGCGGGCGCGACCGAGATGGTCAGCTCCACGTCATCGGCCGCAAGGTAGTTGCGGCTGCCAGCCGCGCGGGCGATCACGCGCGCGGTGCCCGCGGCGTTGATCGTGGCGAAACAGCCCTGCAGCGAAACGGGCGCGGCGGCGCCGTCGGCGTCCTCCACCAGCTCGAACGCCACCGGGGTCTTCGCCATGTTCTGCAAGACGATGCCCGGCCCGCCGAACACGCCCGAGTACGACGTCGGGCCCGTGATGGTCTGCGGCGCCTTCGCAATGGCGAACGAGGCCTTCTGATCCCCGACCAGGTTCGGGTTCTCCACGCGCGCGGTCGCAACATAGCTGCCGCTGTCACGCGGAGCCTCCGAGGTCGGGCCGTACACGGTGCCATCCTTACCCTCGTACGTCACGGAATAATCCTGCTCGGGCAGCCCGTGCGCATCCACCTGAACGCCATGGGCATTCCCGTCGTACACGCAATCAGCCGCCGCGATGTCGAAGGACACGGGCTTTTGCGCGATCGCGAACTCGGCGACGGCACGCCCGACGTACCCGTTTGCGGCAAGCCTTGCCACCACCCGGTACGTGCCCGCATCGGTGGGAGCCCTGCTACCGGAATAGCGCGTGTCGCCCGTTCCCGTGAAGGACAGCGCAACGGAGTCGGCGCACCCGGCCGGGACGCCCGTAAGCTCGGGGGCCTGAGGCTGGCCGTTGTACTCGAAGTTCGCCCCAGCGAACGACAAATCCGCCTTCTGCGGGGTAACCGTCAGCGCAAAGCGGGCAACACACGTCTGACCAGCGGAATCGGAGCACACGATGTCGAAGCTGAACACCCCCGTGCTCTCCGGCGTTCCCGTAATCCGCACCGCACCGTCCTCAGCGACTTCCAAGCGCAGGCCCTCGGGCAACGTACTGTCAGACGCAACGGCATACGTATAAGGCGGGGTGCCGCCGGTGGCGGGCTCGATGGCCGCAGCATATTCGCTATGCGCGGTCGCCGCGGGCAAACCGCATGCATTGAACGCCAGGTCCTCCCGCTTGGCTATGGACACCTCAGCCCGTGCGGTCTCAACGGACGTCACGGTACCCAGATACGTTTGCGTGACGCGGCAATAGTACGAACCCGCGTCGGCCACCGCGGCGCGATCGAACGTCAGCGAAGGGGACGTTTCGCCCTCAAGCGCCACGCCCTCGCCGCCGCCCTCGGGCACGCGGAACCACTGATAGCCCAGCTCATGAGCCGCCGCAGCCCCGCTCGAAACCTCCTCGTGGGCAAGGACGTCCTCGGCGGCGTCGGCTGTAACCGAAAGCGTGACCGCTTCGCCCTCATGCACGCTGGCGCCTTGCGGCTGCGCCTTCACCACGGGCTGGCCCGCGCGGGCGAACGAGAACGCCAGCTCCTCCGGCGCCTTGACGCCGTTCAGGGTCACTCGATGGCTTCCGCCCTGGTAATCGGCTATGTCAAGCTCGACGGGATCCGCGGCCGAGCCGTCATCGCGCACGCCGGCCACAGTCGCGCGCTCCAAATAGCACCCCGCATCGGGCGCGGCCGTGAACGAGACGTTGCCGCCCCAAGGCACCGCCACGCTGGCCGGATCAACCGTGCCGTTGGCCGCCGACGCCTTCACCGAAAGCATGGGCTCCTCCGCAAACCTGGCCGTCACCGTCACGTCATCATCGGGCGTGAACGTCCAAGCCGCGTCCGTGCTCAGCGGCTCGCCGCTCACGGCGCCGTCTTCCCCGATCGCATACCAGCCATCGAAGACGTGGCCTTCGTCGGGCACGGCGCGCAACGTGTACGCGGAGCCGTTCTCCACCTTCTCGACCACGGCACAGCCCCACTCATCGTTATCCGACGAGCCATCGACATGCCCGCCGTCACGCGGGTCGACCGCCACAACGTTCCACGAAGCCCTTTCGTAATACGCCGTGTAGGTCTTATTCGCCACCGACGGACGCACGATCACCGTGCTGAAGCCCACCGGGGCGCCGCGTTCATCGATCCAATAGCGGAACTTCCAACCGGGGAACGGGATGGTCACCATCCACGCCGCCGTCAGGTAGCCATCGCCGGTGAAGGGCACCACCATGGAGAAGGCCGCTTCCGCCGGATAGGTGTCCACCTGCAGGTCGAAGCCCGCATCGTAGAACACCGCCGTCAGCTGCATATCCTGCTGGGCGATGCCCACGTACACGGCGTTGTAGCTCAAAACGGCGCCCGCATCGTCGATCCAATGCGAGAAGCGGTAGGTGGCCCACGGGATGGCCACGGCCACGAACGGGTCGCCCTTGTCGCAGGTCTTCGTGGCGCTGGTTAAGCCGTTTCCGCTGGTCAGGAATGCCTTTCCGCGCAAAATGGAGCTTTGGGATGCGGTGATGGTCACCTGCCCGTCCGCCTCGAACTGCGCATAATACATTACGTCGGACTTCGCCTCGAAGCTGAGCACCTCGTCAGTGCTGACCACGAAATGCCCCTCCGGATCTGAGGTCCACCCAACGAACCGGTAGCCCAGGCCCGCGACAGCGTTGAGCGTGACGGTCTCCCCCGCCTCGTAGGCGCCGGTGCCCTGCACACGGCAACGGCGGTTCGTGGACTTGCCCTTCACCACCGTGGTGGCCTTGACCGCCACCTCGTACGGGTCGGCGAACTGCGCCTCAAGCTCCAGCACGCCGTCGTCTATGGCCTCGACCAGGTCCTCGTCGAGCACGAACCAGGTGTCCGCGTCGTCGGCGAAGTGCGTCTTCGAGCCATCGGCGCCCACCAGCTGCCAGCCGACGAAGCGGCGGTCGTCGGTCTGCCGCGCCTGCACGTGCACCACCTGACCGAACTCGTACACGCCCTCGCCGGACAGCTCGCCGACGCCCTCCACGTTCGAGCTGAGCGACACGCCGTAGGAGTTGCGTTTAAAGCACGCGGTGTACGCGGCGTCGCCCGTGACGGTCACCGTACACTCGGGAAGGCCGCTGACCTGCGCACCCTGCGCGTCGCGCCAGCAATCGAAGGTGAAGCCGGGCTTGGCCGTGGCCGACAGCGTGGTGCGCTGGCCCTCGTCGAAGCCGCCGAAGCCGCTCACGTAGCCCGCCTCCGTCGGGGAGGCGATGGTGCTCACCGTGAACGAGCCCATGCCGAACACGGCCTCCAGGTCGATGTCCGCGCTTACCGGGAAGCGGTACGTGGCGTCGGTGGACAGACACGCGCCGCCGCTGAACCAGCCGACGAAATGCGCCCCCGCGGCCGGGACGGCGCTGACGCACGCCACTTCGCCCGCGGCATAGGTGCCCGAGCCCGTGGCGCTGCCATAGCCTTCACCTGCGGAAACGTTCACAGTGAACTGCTTGGCGGCGAACACGGCGAACAGCTTCGTCTCGCCCGAGGGCACGAAGCGGTAGTCCGCATCGCGACTGACCACGTTGCCCCGATCATCGGCCCAGTATTCGAATGTGTAGCCCGAAAGCGCGTGCGCGGTCATGTTCGCCGAATAGCCGGCGTCGACCACCCCGGCGCCTTTCACCCAGCCGGCCGAGCGGTCCTCGATCAAAACCCCGCCGTCGCCGGCCACCGCCGGCACCGCCGACACCTCGTACGAGCACTCCTCGAAATGAGCCACGTGCACGTGGCTGCGCATCAGGCGGCACGTGAACTCGGGCTCGGTGGACTCCAGCTCGCCGGCGGCGGAATACCAGCCCGTGAAAACGTAGCCGGGCGATGCCTGCGCCTTGAGCTCGACCTCCGCGCCGCGCTCGGTGAACACGCAGCTGGCCCGCACCGACCCGCCGCTCGCCGGGCTGGCCACGGGCAGGCAAACCACCTCGTAAGGCTTGAACGCCGCCGTGACCGTGCACCGCTCCGATTTGGCGGTCAGGCCCTTCGCCTGCACTTCGCATTCCATATCAAGGCTGGTGAAGATGCCGTTCACGTACCAGCCCCAGAAGAAATACCCTGTCTTCGGCTCGGCCTTCAAGTGCAGCGTCTGGCCCAGCGAGAACGAATCCGTCGTCGGGGTGACCTCGATGCCGTTGCAGGTGACCGTGCCGCCGAGCCACGTGTCGGCCGCGATCACCACCTCGGGCTCCGCGCCCTTGAACACCGCCCGGTACGTCTGATCCCCCGTCACGCGCACGGTCAGCTGCTGCTCAGGGTGCTTCTTGCGGTTGCCGTCCTTCCAGTGGGCGAACCGGAAGCCCTCGTTCGGGGTCGCCTTGATGGTCACGGTGCTTCCGTACTCCGCCAAGACCGCGTCCGCGCCGGGATGCCCCTCGATCTCCACGGAGCCGCGTTCAACCAGGTGCGAATCAGTTTCCACGCTTATGCGGTAACGTTTGGGGACGAACACCGCGCGCACTACCGTGTCCTGCTCGGGCGTGAGCTCAAGGTGGTCGGGGTCCGTTCCCATGGGAACCCCGGAATCGCCCAGGTACCAGCCTTTGAACGTGAACTTGTCGCGCACGTCGTCGGCAAGCTTCACGGAAAGCGTGACGGGCTTGCCGCTTTCGCAGTAGCCGTCGCCGGTCACCGTATACTTGCCGGCAAGATCGTCGACGGGCTCGGCCACCACGCTCACCTTGCACAGGCGCTGGAAGCAGGCGGTCACCGTGCAATCGGCCACCGGCGCGAACGTATAGGCTTGGTCGTGGGAAGCGAACATGGGCGTGACGTCGGCGGCGCCGTAGCTGATGTACCAGCCGTCGAACAGGTAGCCCTCGCGCGCCTCCGCCGTGGCGGTGACGCTTTCCCCTTCGGGCACGTCGAGCACTTCGCCGACGCTTTCGCCGTTTTTGAGCGTAGCCGTCCCGCCCTCCACGGGATCGGTAGCCGCGCGAACCGAATGGGTATCCTTGCCGTCCATCACGGCCGTGATGTGCCCGTTGCCGTCCACGCGGTACTCGCACACATCGCCGCGATCGATGGTGGTGCGCCCCTGATCGTCGATTTTGCGCCACTCCACCAGCTTGTACTTCTTCTCCGGGTCGTCGACGCGCGCCGCGGGCAGGGCCGTGAACGTGAGGATGTCGCCATCGGCGGCCCTGACCCCGCCTTCCACGGGCACGCCGTCGCAGAGCACCTGCGCGCCCTCATCGGGGTCGGCGCCCACCACGATGGTGCGGTCCGCCTTGCGGAACTTCGCCACCAGGTGCCTATCGACCTCGGCGGGGAACACGTACACGGGCGACTTCGAAACCTCGATGCCGTCCTCGAACCAGCCGACGAACGCGTAGCCCTCGCCTTCCGTGGCGATGACCTTCGCCTCCTGGCCCTGCTGCGGCGTCTGCACGTCGGGCGCGGCGTTGCAGCCGGTGGGGATGCCGGCATCAACGCCGGTCACCTCGGCGGACGTGGTGATGCGCACGTTGCGCTCGAACACGGCCGTCATGGCCACCACCTCGGGCGTGGCGTCGGTGATGCGGATCTGCATGCGCTTCGACACGGAGCGTTCAACGCCGTCCTCCTTCCAGCACACGAAACGGTATCCCGGGTTGGGGATGGCTTCGAGCTCGGCAATGGTGCCCTCGAAGTGGATGCCGCCACCACGCACGGTGCCGCCCTCCGCAGGATGGGCGGTGGTCACGATCTCGACCGAATGGTCGCCGTGGGGCTTGTTCGGGTCGTTGTCGTGCCTGTGCTTGTTGAAGATCTCCTCGATCTCGGCCAGGGCGTTCTTGCCGATCTCGGCCAGCTCATCGACGGTCTCGGCGCCGGCGATGTCGATCATGGCCTGCGCGATGATGGGGTCAACCAGCTCGCCCAGGCCGTATATGGCGGCGACGACCCCCACCGTGCCGAACACCGCGAGCAGCGCGATTTTGAGCGCTTCGAACGCCTCGTCATCGTTTTCCGCCACGCGGAAATGCGCCACCAGCTCGGTGTCGCCGGTCAGCAGGAACGTGTACGAGCCATCGGACGCCGCGGGGACCGTGTTGCCCAGCGCGTCGGTGGCGTAGTCGAACACGTAGCCCGGCTCGGGCACCGCGTTCACCGTCACCTGCTGGCCCAGGCCGTACAGGCCCGAGGTCAGGAAGTAGCCCGGGGCGTTGCCGTCCTCGTCGGTGTCGGCGACGCTCAGCACCACGCTTGCAGGAATCGCCGAGTACCAGGGCGTGACCTCCATCTGCGCGGATTCGTTTTCGGGCTTCGTGACCTTGTATTCGCAGGCAAGCTGGTCGCTGATGGCGACGGAGTCGTCGCCGTCTACCACGTACCAGCCCACGAATTGCGCGTTGTCAAGCGTTGCGGAAAGCTGGACGGTCTCGCCGACGTTGCGGTAGCAGTTCGCCGCATCCACCTGCAAATGGGCATACGACTCGGAGTAATCGGTGGTTTGAGCAGGGTTGATGTGCACCCCGACTTCCTTCAGGGAGAACCGCGCCTGCAGCGTGGCGTCGCCCGCTGCCGTGAACTCGTACACGGTCGATTCGCTCACGCGCTCGCCCGTGGCGGCATCGAACCAGCCCGTGAAGACCGTGTCGTCATCCAGCATGCCCAGGGCCTCGGCGTCAAGCGCCACCGTTTGGCCGCCTTCCGTGGAAAGGCTGCCCGTCGCCTGCGGGACCTCCACCCCGTCCATAAGCGTCCGGCCGCCCGTGTCGAGCGTCTGCTCGTAGCGCACCTCGCAGGGAACCGGCTCGAACGTAGCGGTGTAAAGCGGTGACCGCTTTACCAGAGCGCCCGTCTGATCAGCGCTTTCGGCGGTCACGACCAGCTGCGCCCCACCTTCAATGGGCTCGCCGTCGCGCAACCAGCCGGCAAAGACGTAGCCGGCGTTCGGCGTTGCGGAAAGCGTGACCTGGGCGCCTTCCTCGTACAGCCCGGCACCGGAGACGCTGCCCCGGTCGGGCTGCGCCGACGCGGCGCGCACGGCCACCCACGTCTGCGAGAAATCGACCGCGAACCAGCCGGTCACCTCATCGAAATCCTGTACCCGATACGCGTACGATGCCTCAGTGGATATCAGCTCGCCGCGATGCATCCAGCCCAGGAAGCAGCACCCTTTCGCCGGGATCGCCGAAAGCCTGGCGGTTTGCCCCAGCTCGTACGTGCCCGAACCGCTCACTTCGCCAAGCGCCAGGCCCGATGCGCTTTTCGCGGACACGCTCAGCTGCCCGCACTCCACCAGCACGGCGATGGGCACCTCGCCGGCAACGGCGTCGTATTCGATGGTGTCGCCGGGGCGGCTTCCCAGATAGTGCCCGTCAAGCGAGCTCTCCCAATGGTCAAGATGATACTTCGACGCATCGTATTCGCAGGTCAGCGTCACGCGCTTGCCCACATAGGTGGTGAAGCTGCTGCCCATGTCGCGCCCGTCGACCAACACGCTGGCCTTTGCGCCGACAACCGGCCGCCCATCGGCGCTGCCCAAGCGGGCCTCGGGCGCCACCGTGGCCTTGTCGGCGAACACCGCCGTCAGCAGCGTGTCCCGCTCCACCGTGAACTCGTACCACTGGTCCTCGGAGAGGATGACCCCTTCCTCGTCGGTCCAATAGGCGAACGTCCTGCCGGGCGTGGTGGCGTTTGCCACCACCACGCAGGTTTCGCCGGGTTTGTACTGGCCCGCGCCGGTGGCGCTGTCCCCAGAGGAGAGCGCGCCGTCGTAGCGGATATCCACCGCCAAGTCGGTGTTGCCCCGCTCGCACATGGGCGCGGCTGAGTACGCGTCGAAATAGACCTCGCCGTCGTCATAGGTCATATGAATGCGCTGGCCGTGGAAACTCGAACGGAACAGGTACCCTTCGTCGGGATACACCTCAATGAACTGGGCGAACGCGCAGTTTGCCCTCATCTCGCCGTAATCGAACGAGCTTCTGCCGTACCCGTGGTCGAACACCACCTTCATGCCGGCAAGGGAAACCTTATCGTCTTCGCTGTACTCCATGACGTCGGGGTCGCACTCGATTCGAAGGTCCTTCAGGCAATCGGCGACGCTGACGGGGGTGGTGCCGTTGCAGCTTTCCCAGTTCCGCTCCGGAAGGCCCGACCGATACAGCCCGACCAGGCCCGACGGCACCATCACCTGCATCCCGCGCCTGGGGAACGTGTCGGAGTCGATGAGCACCGCATAGTCGCATTGGAAGTACACATAGTCCATGTTCGTGCCGGAGAACGCCCGGCTGGGCAGCTCCTCGATCTGCGAACCGCTCGGCAAGATCAAGCCGCCGTCAAGGTTCGACCCGGAGAAACACCCTTCACCCAGCTGGCTCACCGACGTGTTCGTCTCAAGGCCCGTCAGGTGCAGGTTGGGGCAGTTGGCGAACGCCCAGTTGCCGACCGAGGCGATCTGCTGGTTTTGCCCCAGACCCGTGTCGGACAGGTTTTGGCACCCCTCGTACGCGTCGGTGGGAATGGACGTCAGGCCCTTCACACTGCCCAAACCGGTGGACTCAAGGCCGCTGTTCTGGAAGCACCCTTCCCCCAACGCGCCGATTTCGGCAGGCTTCTTAATGGAAAGGCTGGTCAGCGAAACACAGCCGGCGAACGCCTGCGCGCCGATCGAGTCGATATGCATGTCGGAGAAGCTGATCCAGGAAAGGTTCGTGCAATCAGCGAAGGCGGAGCCGCCTATGGAATCCAGACGGTCGTTCTCGAAGCGCACCGACGTCAGCCACATCGAGTCCTGGCACAAGCCCTCGGGGATATCGGCAACGTGGTAGTCGACGATCAGGTTCACGACATCGCGCGCGGAAATGGCGTTGCGCTCGGGGTCGTCCTCGTCGACGGGCTTCGTCAAATCGCCCTGCTCATCGCAGGCGTACACATATCCGCTGGTCATCAGCTTGCCGAACGGGTACAGGACTCCCTGCTGCGCCGGCTCATCGTCGGCGGCGCCATCGGGCGACGCCGCTTCCCCAGCGGCTTCGGCGGTTCCCGAGCCCTCTTCAACGGCGCCTTCGCCAGCGGACGCAGCAGCGCTGGAGCCTTCGCGAGCAGTCGACTCGGCATCAGAGCCCGACGACGCGTCCCCGGCATCCGTCGCGGCATCCGAGACACCGCCGGTCGACGCTGCTTCGCCCAGGCCATTCGACAACGCGGAACCCCGCGCGCCAGCCGACGCGTCCTCGGCCGCACTGCCGGGGATAGGCGTGAACGAGACCACAAGCGCCACGGAAAGCAGCACTCGGAGAAGGGCATTGCAAATACCGACGCTCTTCATGGAAGGCACCTTTCAACTGCGTCCCTGACCCGCGGAACGCAAGGGAATGCATACCTTATATTGTAAGGGATGGCAGGGCCCCGCCACACGGGAATCCGGCGGCCGCAAGCCGCCAGGGTGAACAGGGGACGGAGGTGTGTTCACGGTCGATCTTCGCGCTCCTGCAACGCAACGTGAACACACCTCCGTCCCCTGTTCACGCGCCCGCACGCCTTCCCCACCCCCGAAAGCGGCAACGTTAAGGGAGCGTAAAATCTTCGCCCGAAAGCCGTCAGCGCGGGCTGCGCACGTCAAGCGATGGCCCGCAACCTTTATCATGGGTAAGGTTCACTCCATGCCGGCGCGCTTCGTCGGCATCAACGCAAGCGGGACCGGCGCGCAGCGCCATCGAGGAAGGAAAACGGCAATGCCCACCTACGGCGTCATCGACCTGGGGTCGAACTCCATTCGCCTTGTCATCTACGAAGTGAAGGACGATCGTCGCAGCACCTATTCCAGCAAGGACTTCAAAAGCATCATCAACGACAAGGTGATGGCGGGCCTTGCCGCGTTCGTGGAGGACGGCGTGTTCACCCCCGATGGCGTTGACCGCGCGGTCAACGTGCTGAAAAGCCACATGAAGCGCGTACGCTACTTCGGCTGCAAGCGCGTCGACGTGTTCGCCACCGCCGTGCTGCGCAACGCCGTGAACTGCGCCGACGCCATCGCGGAAATCGAGCGGCGCTGCGGGCTGGCGGTCACGCTGCTCTCGGCACGCGACGAGGCGCACCTCGGGTTCGTCGGCGCCCGCTGCTCCACCCCGCTCGAGAGCGGCACGCTCGTCGACATCGGCGGCGGCTCCACCGAGCTCACCCGCGTCGAGAGCGGCCGCGACAGCGACGACGTCAGCCTGGGCCAGGGCTCGCTGTCGTCGTTCGCGCGCTTTGTCCGCAACATCCTGCCCGCACCCATCGAGATGGACGCCATCGCCTGCGAGTTCCGCGGCAACCTGCGCAAGCTTCCCAGCCTCGAGCCCTACAAGGCCCCCACGCTCTACGGCGTGGGCGGGTCCACGCGCGCAGCGGCCAAGCTGGTCCAGCAGCTCGACGAGCTGCAAGCACGCCCGCGCGAAATCCAGGCCGAGCAGGTGCAGCAGATCCTGCGCGCCTGCCGCGAGCACCCCTCCGCGTTCGGGCACGCGGCCCTGAAGGCATCCGCCGAGCGCGTGCACACCATGGTGCCCGGCTGCGTAATCTTGGCCGAGCTGTTCCGCCACCTTGGCGCCGATAAGCTGGTGATCTGCAAGCACGGCGTGCGCGAGGGATACCTGGTCGAGCGCATGCTCGGGGCCGTGTCGGCACCCCCGCAGGCGGACTGATCGAATCCGAAACAGAATCGTTACCTTTTTCACCCCATTTTTCCAACCCCGGTGGCGGATTCAGCTGGTCGCAGCATCAAAACAGAGTAAAATATGAGTTGAGGGGACGTGGTTGTTGGGGAACCCCGTCACCTTGGCGTCGCACGTTATGCAATCATCGATTCCACTTGGCCGCCCTTCGCGCGGCCGCTCGCACATCGAATCAACGAAGACGCATCGCCCGACGCACGTTTCATCTATGACGTCGAGGGAAGGGAACGCCATGAAAGCAAACGAACCTACCACGCATATAGGATCCACGCCCTACATGCAGAACCGCGAGCTGTCGTGGCTCACGTTCAACGAGCGCGTGCTCGACCAAGGCGCCGACGAAACCGTGCCGCTGCTCGAGCGCCTGAACTTCATCAGCATCTTCTGGTCCAACCTCCAGGAGTTCTTCATGGTGCGCGTGGGCAGCCTGACCGACCTATCGCTTCTGAAGAAGCAGGTCCTCGACTCGAAAACGGGCATGACGCCGGCCGAGCAGCTCACCGCCATCCATAAGCGCTGCCACGAGCTGTACCCCGTGCAGGAGCAAACCTATGACGAGGTGCGCCAGGCCCTGGCCGCGCACGGCGTGCGCCACCTGCGCCCCGCCGACCTCAACGACGAGCAACGCGCCTTCCTGGCCGACTACACGGCTGCCAACATCATGCCGTTTTTGTCCCCGCAAATCATCAACTCGCGCCACCCCTTCCCGCACTTGGAGAACGGGTCGCTCTACGTCATCGTGCGCCTTGACGAGGAAGTGGGCCCGAAGAAGTCGAAGAAGAAGGACAAGGCCAAGGACGGCAAAACCATCAAAGCCGCCAAAATCCATCCTTCCGCCGAGGAAAGCGAGAACCTGGGCGCCGAGGGCGTCACCGTGGGCATCCTGCCCATGCCGCGCCAGTGCGCGCGCGTCATTAAGCTGCCGGGCGAGGGCTTCCAGTTCATCCTGCTCGAGCACGCGGTGGAGATGACCGCCGAGCAGGTGTTCAGCATGTACACCGTCAAGCACACCAACGTCATCTGCGTCACGCGCAACGCCGACCTGGACGCCACGGAGAACACCGACGAGTCCGACGAGGATTACCGCGAGCACATGAAGCGCATCCTGAAGAAGCGCGGCCGTCTGGCGCCGGTGCGCCTGGAGTCCGAGCGCCCGCTTTCCAGCGTGCTGCAGGAGCTTCTGCTCGACCGCCTGAACCTCAAGCCGCATCAAACCTACGTCACCACCGTGCCGCTGGACATGGGCTGGACCTGGGGCCTTGGCAGCAACCTGCCCGAGCAGGAGCGCATGGCGCTGTCCAATCCCCCGTTCACCCCGCAGTGGCCGGCATGCCTTGACCGCAACCGCTCCATCATCGACCAGGTCTGCGAGCGCGAGGTGCTGCTCAGCTACCCCTACGAGTCCATGGACGCGTTCGTGCAGCTGCTGCGCGAGGCCGCTGCCGACCCCACCGTCATCTCCATCAAGATCACGCTGTACCGCCTGGCGCGCCAGTCGCACCTGGCCGAGGCGCTCATCGCCGCCGCCGAGTCCGGCAAGCAGGTCACGGCGCTGTTCGAGCTGCGCGCACGCTTCGACGAGTCCAACAACATCGAGTGGTCGCAGCGCTTCGAGGAGGCCGGCTGCAACGTCATCTACGGCTTCCGCGATTACAAGGTGCACAGCAAGATCTGCTGCATCACGCGCCAAACCGAGAACGGCCTGCAGTACATCACGCAGCTGGGCACGGGCAACTACAACGAGAAGACGGCGAAGCTCTACACCGACCTGAGCTTCATCACCGCCGACGAGACCATCGGCCGCGACGCCACCGAGTTCTTCCGCAACATGCAGCTGGAGAACGCGTCGGACAACTACGACATCCTGTCCGTGGCGCCGCTGCAGATCAAGCCCGGCATCATCGCCAACATCGACAAGCAGATCGCCCTTGCGCGCGAAGGCAAGCCGTGCGGGCTGTTCTTCAAGACCAACAGCGTCACCGACAAGGACATCATCGTCAAGATCGCCGAGGCAAGCCAGGCGGGCGTGCCGGTCACACTGCTCGTGCGCGGCATCTCGTGCCTGGTCCCGGGCGTGCCCGGCTACACCGATAACGTCCGCGTGGTCTCCATCGTGGGCCGCTTGCTCGAGCACAGCCGCATCTACGGCTTCGGCCCGCGCGAGGACATCAAGATCTTCCTGTCCAGCGCCGACCTTATGACGCGCAACATGGAGAAGCGCGTTGAGATCGCCTGGCCCATCCTTGACAAGGGGCTGCGCAACCAGGTGCTCGACTACATCGACACGTGCCTGCGCGACACGGCGAAGCTGCGCGAGCTGAAGGCCGACGGCAGCTACACCAAGCTCGGCGAGCTGGCCAAGCCCGACGAGCCGAAGTTCGAGTCGCAGGACTTCCTTATCAAGGAGGCGCAGCGCGCCCGCGCCGCTGCGGCCGAGGCCAAGGCGGAACGCAACGCGAACTCCCGCAAGCTCAAGAACGAGCAGCGCCAGGCGCAAATGGCCGAAGCCGAGGCCAAGGTTGAGGCAGTGGCGAAGGCCGAAGCCGCCGCCGCAGAGGCGGCCAGGGAGGCGGAGGCCGCCCGCAAGGCCGCTATCGAGGCCGAGGCCGCCGCGAAGGCCGCCGAGGCGGAAGCTGCCGCGAAACCGGCGCCGCAGCCGCAGACGGCGCCCAAGCCCGCTGAAGCCGCAGCCCGGCCCGCCGAGCCGGCAACCCAGCCCGTGCCGGTGAAGGCGCAGGTCATCAACGAGCCCATGCAGGCGCCCAGCCACTCCGGCATCCAGCGACGCCCCGACAAGCCCAGCTTGCTCGCCCGCATCCTAGCGAAGTTCATCCGCTAATCCAAGAAGCCCCGCTCACGCGGGGTTTCTTTTTTACCGACGGGACCGAATAGAGCGATACGTCTGCGTTTTAATGGGATATTGCTTGGTAGTCGCTCAATGGCAATCTGCGTTTCACCTGGTCACAGGCTTGCCCGAAAAGCGGCTACTCGAGCAAGCCCCATTAAAACGCAGACGTATCGGCGGTTTGGCGTAGCGGATGGCGAGGAAAGCGGATTCGCGAGTCCGAAGGCTCGGTTGCGGGCGTGTCGGGGCACAAACGAAGCAGGGCCGACCCCGCATATCGCGGGGTCGGCCCTGGTGGCATCGTTTCTTTCGCCGCTCAGCCTTTATAGCTTCTGCTGCAGCCCGGCTCTTAAACGCCGGCCAACGCGGAAACGGTGAACGCGCAACGGCGCTTGCGTTCGCCGCTTAGATCTCCCAGCACTTGTCGTGGTCCTTGTTGGGCGTGCGCACGTTGACTTCCTGATTCTTCAGGGAAACGCGGCTGCCCGCAGGCACGCTGGAGATAACGAACGCGCTGCCGGCGATGATCGAGCCCTCGCCGATGACGGTCTCGCCGCCGAGCACGCTGGCGTTGCTGTAGATGGTGACGTCATCCTCGATGGTGGGATGGCGCTTCACGCCGGACAGCGCCTGGCCCGCGCGCGTGGACAGAGCACCCAGCGTGACGCCCTGGTAGATCTTCACGTGGTTGCCGATATTGGTGGTCTCACCGATAACGACGCCGGTGGCGTGGTCGATGAAGAAGTACTCGCCGATCGTCGCGCCGGAGTTGATGTCGACGCCCGTGCGGCCATGGGCGTACTCGGACATGATGCGCGGGATGAGCGGCACGTCCTGCACGTACAGCTCATGCGCGATGCGGTACACGAAAATGGCGAAGAAGCCCGGGTAGCTGAAGATGATCTCTTCCTTGCTCTGGGCGGCCGGGTCGCCGTCGAAGGCAGCCTGCACGTCGGTCAGCAGGATGCGCTGGATTTCAGGCAGGCGGCTGAAGAACGTGGCGCAGATCTGATCGACGCGCGCGTCGATCTCGTCGGTTGCCTGCCCGCCGCGGAACAGCAGCGCCTCGCGCAGCTCGCGGCGCAGGGAATCCTCGATGCGGATGAGCGTTTCGCCGATAAAGTACTCGGGGTTGATGCCCGTGGGCGTTTCGTCGCCGAAGTAACGCGGGAACATGACGCGGCGCAGGTCCTTCACGATGTTCACGATGGCAAGCTTGTTCGGGAAATGCTTGTTCGGGTCGGTGAAGAAGATCTCCTCGCGCTCGCTGTAGTTTTTCGCGATGCCTGCAACGATGTCGTTCAATTGATCCTTGTCCAGCATGATGCCTCGCTCTCTCGTCTGTGAGCGCCTATATGTCTTGCCCCATCTTATCACGGTTGTCTCTAGACTTAGTAGGCATTTCGGTTACAGACCGCTGCGTTGCGTCGGCTTCGGCCTTCTCGGCGGCGCGTTTGCGGCGGATCTCCTCGACGGCGGCGCGAAGGGCGGCCTCGTCCTCGGCGCGCGCCACCTCCTTGGTGGACCTTACCAGCTTGGCGAACTCGAAGCCGAGCAGCAGCACCAACGGCACCACGATCAGCAACAGGAACACCAACGGGTTCGCGAACAGCGAGACCACGGTCCCAAGCGCCGCGGACACGAACACCACCTTGCCCACCACGTTCACCGCTGCCACCGGCTCGGAGTCCTCCACGGCGTTGGCGTCGCCCTTGGTGTGGAACATGAGCTGGCCGTTCTCCTCGTACACGCTGGTGATGCGATGCGTGTTGAGCGCGCCTTCCAGGTTCGGCTGCGTCGAGCGGAACGTGATGATATCGCCCACCTGCAGGGTTTCGGGGTCGACATCTTCGGTAATCAGGAACGAATGAACGGGGATGGCGGGCTCCATGGAGCCGGTGAGCGTGCGCATGAAGCTGTAGCCGCCAAGCGTGGGCACCTCGCCCGCCGGCGTGAACACCGTGCGCAGCAGCACCAACAACGCCAGGGCGATGACCACCGCCGCCAGCACGTTGACAACGCGAAGAACGTATTTCATTACTTGCGGCCACCCTCGGACGGTGCGTCCGCCTCATCGGAAGAAGCGCCACCGGCAGCCTGATCGCCGCCGGAAGCTGATCCGCCGGCGCCGGAAGCATCGCCAGGCTCGGCGGGCGCGTCGTCGCCGCGCAGGCGGGCGCGCAGGTAGTTCGAAAGCTTGTTGCCCTCGGCGCGCTTCTCCGCACGGGCCTTTGCGCGCTCCGATTGCTCCAGCCGGGCGTTCAGCTGGGCTAAGCGCTGCTCGAAGTCCTGCTTCGCCTGCGCCAGCTCCTGAGCATGGCGCTGCTCGGCCTGCGATGCGGCGTCTTCGTGGGCTTTTGCGGCAGCGGCAAGGCGCGACTTGGCGTCCTGCGCCTCGGCCTTGGTAGCTGCAAGCTCGGAAGCCGCCTGCTCCCTATCCGCTGCGGCTTGGGCGTCCGCCTTGGCAAGCGCGGCCTCGCCCTGTGCCTTCGCAGCGGCCACCGCCTTATTGGCCTCGGCCTGCGCCGCGGCAACCGCAGAAGCCGCCTCCGCCTGCGCAGCCTCAGCCTGCGCAGCAGCCTCAGCCTCCGCTGCCTCAACCTGCGCAGCAGCCTCGGCCTTCGCCGTCTCCACCTTCGCGATGGCCTCCGCCTGCGCAGCCTCAACCGCCGCAGCGGCCTCCGCCTGCACGGCGGCCACCTTGGCAGCCGCATCGTCGAAGGCGCCACGAACCTCGGCCGCGGTCTCCTCGCGCATGCGCTCGAGCTGGGCCTGGGCGTCCGAGCGCGCTTGGGCGGCGTCCTGCTCGGCGGCGCGCTTGCCAGCTTCGGCGTCTTCCAGCGAATCGCGCAGCTCGTCCAGCTCCGCCTCGGCAAGCTGCGTGCGCTGCGTCAACGCGGTTTCCCGCTGCTTGAGCTGGTCGACCTGGCCGGCAAGGTCATCGCACTCATCACGAAGCGCGTGAGCCTCGACCTTCAGCGACTTCAGCTTGCCCTGCAGCTCCTCATTCTTCCCACGCTGCTCCTCAAGCGCCGCCTCGGCGTCGAGTTGCGCCTGGGTGACTTCCTCGACGAAGACCTTGCGCACCTCCACGTCGGGGATGTCGCAACTGTCTACCAGCTCTTCCTTGATCTCCTTGATGAACTTCGGCACCACCGGTTCACGCTGCTCGCTGGCAAGCTCGGTGAGGTTGCGATCGTCGGAGACCAGGCTTTTGAACACCGCGTAGTTGTTGATGAGGTTGGTGTACATCTGCGTCAGGTACTCGTCGTCGAACGCCAGCGCGGAGTCCTTTACCTGGATGCTGTAACCCACCTTGTCGTAGCGTTCCATGAACTGCCACAGCTGGAAGCACTTGCGGTAATTCGGGTCCTTCATAATCAGGTTCGTGCGCTGAATGGGGCTGCGCACCACCGAGCACCCCTTCATGAGCTGGCAAAACGAGCTGCCGCGCAGCGCCATGACCAAACGCCGCACGCGGTCGATGCGCATGAAGGTGTCCATGTTGTCGGCGTCGTTCTCGGCGAAGTTCTGGCGGTCCCTCACCGTCATCTCGACGTTGTACTCGATCTCCTCGTACGCGTCGCCGATCTTGCTGTGCATGGTGAAGCGGTTGCGCACCTCATTGCCAGTGGACCAGAAGATCACGTCCGTGCGCCTATCCACGAAGGTGAGCAGGCGCTGGATCAGGTGATACACGAAACGGTTCTCGTACAGGTCGTAGGTTTCGGCCATGCTCACGTTCAAGATCTTTGTGGGGTGCACGCCGCCGTCGTCCGAAGGCGCCAAAAACTGCGTGTTCTGACTGAGGTGCCGCACGCTGTCGGCCGAGATCTTCTTGGCTAGCGAAACCGGCACCACCTCTTGCTCGGTGGTGATGAAGCGGCGCGGCTTCTCGATGACGTTGTTAATGGCGTCGAGCGAATCCTCGATCACCGAGATCCACTCCTCGTCGACCACCTTGACCAGCTCTTCGCGCTGTTGATCGATGGTGGTTTCCGAAGCCTGCGCCAGCTCGAAGAGGTAACGGAAATACCGATCGTCTTCCTGGATGGGCCCCATCTGCTCGGCGAAGCTGCCGTACAGGTCCTGAATGGTGTCTGACATCTACATCTCCCGCAAGCAAACACGCTCGAGCGCCCTTGCAGGCGCCCGAGCCGATTCCTAGTACATGTTCTGGATTCGCAGCAAGTACGAAACGCTGTCGGGCAGGCCGCCCTCGCCGAAGGCCTTCTCGATGTACTCGATAAGGCCGGTCATCTCGTCGCGCACGAAGCTGACGTTCATGGACTCGAACTTCTTCAGCACCTTGCGCGCGATGATGTAGTCCATGCCGCCCAGCTCGGTGCCGCCGCACGCCACGTACACGGGGATGAAGTCGTACATCTGCTTGATGATACGGTTGCCGAACGCCAGGCGGAAGCGCGTCTGCAGGTACTGGTCCAGCTTGTGCATCTTCTCCAGCACGTCCTCGGAGATGACGTGCTCCACCTTCGCCTTCTGGAACAGATACTGCAGGTGCTCGCTGGTGACGTGGACGCGCTGGTGGCGCGGGCACTCGAACGCGTCGGCGCGCTCGTTGAGCTCGATGGGGATGGCGCGGTCGTACACCTTGTCGGTGATGGTGAACGTGGAGTCGTCGTTGTTGGCGGTGCCCACGAACCACAGGCTGTCGGGCACGGTGATCTTGCCGTCGTGAAGCGCCTTCGGGTCGCCGTCCCACGCGGTGGGAACCAGCTCGAGCACCCATTCGTCATGGCTGGGCATTTCCAGAACCGACAGGATCTCTGCGAAGTAATACTCCACGCGCGCCAGGTTCATCTCGTCGAGCACGATGAAGCTGGGGTCCTGCCGCAGGCCCGCTTCGTACAGGGCGCGCAAAAACTCGGTTTCGTTGAAGCGCTTGGAGAACTCGTTGAAGTAGCCGAGCACCTCGGTGCGGTCGCGGAACGAGGGCTGCACCGACACGATGGTGGCGGGGTTGTCCACGTAGCGGCTGAACGAATACGGCAGCGATGTTTTACCGGTACCGGAGATGCCCTCCAAGATGAGCAGCTTGCTGGCGGCCATGCCGGCGACGTAGCGGCGCACGATTTCAGGCGAGTAGTACAGCCCCAGCTCGCTGCAGGCGAACTCGCGGTAGCCCTCCACGAAGTGCTCCAGGGTGATGGCGTCGTCGTAGACGGGCGGCTGCCAGTCGCGGTACTTCAGGTCCACAAGCGACAGCTTGGGGAAGCGGTTGGCCAGGGAGATCTCCTTCTCCTCGGCAAGCGTCTTGGCCTCCACCGTGGCCTTGGCCATGGCCGCGGCGGCGTCGGACACCGAATCGCCATCAAGCGAAAGCGAGGCCGAACCCGCGACGACGCCGGGGACGGCTTCGCCTTCCCCGCCCGCAGAACCCCCCTTGCCAAGCACATTGGCGACGGTGGGGATGGCGTCGTCGGTAAGGGCGGAAGCGCCCATGTAGGGAATACGCTGCGTGCCGCCCATTGCGTTCACCTTGATGGCAAGAAGCTTGTTCTTCTCCTCCATAAGGTCAAGGACCTGCTTGTTCAGGCGCCCGATCTCGCGATACAGCGTTTTGTTGTCGGAGCTGTCGTGCTTAAGCTCACGGTGCACCTTCCATCGGCGCACCAGGATGATGACGATGAGCACGGGGATGGCCGCAAGCAGCGCGAACAGGATGACCGCGCCGATCTTGCCCACCACGTTGAACGCGTTGAAATACGAAAGGAAGATGTTGAAGTAGTCGACCCATCCGAAGACGAGCAGATTCAGCAAGGCGGCGAACACCGCGACGATGTTGTACACCACTTTCGACAGCAGTTCCCAGGCAAAGCTCAGAAACTCACTCACGGGTCAAACTCCTTCTTATACGCGAACGCGCACGCCGGGAACGACGCCCGGCGTGCGCAAACAACTGCTTGTTACTTCGATTCTGAACCGGAATCGGCTTCGGCACCGGAATCGGCGCCGTTGGCGGACTCGGCGGACGCCAGCTTGGCCTCCGCTTCGGCCTTCAAGCGCTTGGCTTCCTCAAGCGCCGCTTCCGCTTCCGCGCGCGCTGCCTCGGCCTTGGCGCGATCGGCCGCCGCGGCCTGGGAGTCCTCGCTATCGACGATGGCCTCCGCCTGCTTCAAGCGATCTTCCTCGGCCACGGCGCGCTTGAGGTTCATGCCCACGATCACCAGATGGTAGACCTGGTAGATGAAGAACAGCAGCATGGGCAGCACGATGACCACCAGGAAGCCCCAGGTGCTGGACAAAAAGCCGATGACCTTGCCCATGTAGGGGATCTTGCCCACGTACTTGCCCACGATGTCGCCATCGGCGATGACATGCTGGTCGGCTAGCTCGTTGTTGTCGCCCTTGGTGGTGTAGCTGTTAAGGCCGTTCACCTCGTTGATGGAGATGATGCGGTGGGTGTTAAGCGCGTACTGGTTGTCGATAATGGCGTGGAACGTGACGATGTCGCCCACCTCCAACGTGGAGGGGTCGCACTTCTTGATGATGATCAAGTCGTCCTGGTCGAACGTGGGCGCCATGGACTCGGACTGAACCGTCAGCGGGGTGAACCCGGCAAGGCTTGAAACGCTGCCGTCGTCTTTGGTGGCGAGCGTGGTGAATGCGAACAGCGCTGCAACCAGGATGATAATCCACATGACAACGCTGATCACGATGGATGCAGCTTTTTTTACCGTACTCATTTCGACCTTTCCCATTCATCGGCGCGTAGCGCTTGCCGGCTACCGCTGACCTTGTTCGTCTAGTTGTTCGATACCCTCGAAACGCATGGTGACCGCGTAATCGGCACCCTTAATCATATTAGTGCAATTTGGGTCCGTTCCCTCCAACCAAATCCGCACGATGGTGGATTTGTCCGTTTCCGCGACCAGGCTAAACATGTCCGCCACCTCGCTTGATGACCCTGCGGGGATGCCGAAGGTTGTCACCCCTCCCGAGTTCGAGGCGCTCGATCCCAAGTTCGGGTCGTAGATCCACGTTCGCCCATCGCACGTGAAGCTCATGCGCATGGCCTGCGGCAAGCCGTCCACGCTTGAGGAGAACGCCGTTCCCGCTTCCCCGTTGCGGCCCGCTTCGCCGGTAAGGCGCACGACCACGTCCTCGTGGCTGATGAAATGCAGGGTGAACTCCAGGTACGCACCCGTTTGCGCCTGCGCCTCCGAGCCGTCCTCGTAGGTGAAGCTCTGCCCGTCGGAGGTGGTCACCGGCTGCAGCTTCGAGGAGTCGATGTCCACGCCCTGCTCCGAGGAGATGCGCGCGGCGATCTGATCGAAGCCCAGCGTGCTGACGTACTGGTCGAAGCTATCGTGCGCGTCCAGGTCGAAGCGCAGGGAGTTGCCGGCGTTGGCGGTGAGCGCAAGCTGGCGAGCCTTCGCCTGGTCGGCGATGGAGAACCACGCGAACGACGCCATGGCGATGGCCACCAGCGCGAACAGCACCAGCACCACCGTAGCGGTCAAGCGACGGCGCAGGTCCTGCTTCCCTTCCCGGTCCATTTACACCTCCTGCCCATCAAGCACGGCGAACAGGTTCACATGCAGGATGCCCGTGTCGTTGTACAGGTAGTCGGCGCTGTCCTGGTCGGTGCCCTCGATGTAGTAGTACACGTCAAGCCGATAGGTTTGCCGCAGGTCCATGGCCAGCAACGCGTTTTGCGGGCGCGTAGCGGACTCGCCGGTGCCCATAAGGTAGGCGGTGTAGTCCTGCGCGTTGTCGTTCGCGCAGGCCAGCGCGCCGTTTTGCCAACCAAGCAGCATGCCGTCGGAATACCCCGGAAGCGAGGGCGCGGTTGCGGGGTGCTCCGAGCGATGCGAACCGGCCGAATCGTCCAACGTGAAATAGCGGCTTTGCAGCACCTGCCCGTTGCGGGAAAGCTTCAAGCCCACGCGCGTGGCCTTCAAAAGCTCAGGGTCGGCGCCTTGCGGCGCCAGGGAATCGGCCAGGTACAGCATCACCGTGCCCGTGGCCTTCGAAGCGCCCGAGCCGGTGACGCTGGCGCGCAGGTCCACCCAACCGTGGTAGAAATGCTGCCCGTCATCAGCCTGCTTGAAGGCCACGGCGCGCCCCTGCTCGTCGGTGCGCGTGCATTCCGCGAAGCCTTCCAGATCGAACGTGGAAACCGGGTACAGCGTAAGCGGGCTGGGGCTGTTGGACGAGAACGCGACGTCGCCTTCGCTGCTCCAGCTGCCGGCGGATGCATCGCCCAGTTCGACGACCAGCCTGCTATCGTCGCTGCGGACCGAGACCGAATCGGTGTTCACCGCCGCGTTGTTGGTGAACCACGCATAGGTTGCGGCAGCCAGCACGGCAACCAGCACCAGCAGCGCGAACACGGCGCCGACCTGGGTGAACCGGTATTTGGTTGTTCTGGAATCCGCGCTCATGGTGCCTCCCCTCCCGTTAAGCCTTGGCGCCCGCGAACGCAAACTGCAGGGAGATGCTCTTGGACTGCGCCTCGCCGATGCAGTTGGCATCGCAGCCTTCCATGTACACGAAGTAGCGCACGCTGGCCACCTCGTCGGCACCCAGCGTAAACAGGGGCGCGGCGCCGGAGCGCGCCGTGGGCGCGTTGCCCGAGCCGTCCATGCTGTACGCGGAAACGGACTGCGCCGGATCGGCAACGTAGCTCCACGAGCCCTGCCCGCTGACCACCACGTCGCTTTGCGCGGTGGTGCGCTGCTGCGCCGCCCCGGACGTGTCGCCCAGGTCGTCGCACTGGAAAATGTAGCTTTGCGTGCCCGCGGAGCTTTGGATGATGAAGCCCACGCGCGCCGCCGCCAGAAGCTGGGAATCGGCGGAGATGCTCATTTGGCTGGGATACAGGTACACCGCGAGCGGCAAGCTGGACCCCTTCAGGTAAAACGCTCCCGTAAGGGCGTATTCGCCCAGCTCGGACGTGCAGTTCGCATAGTCGGTGGTGATCCCGGCGGCGTTTTGGAACGTGGCCCGCCAGAAATCGGAAAGATCGGCCGTGGAAACCGGGTACAAGGTTTTGTCCGCGGAACCCAGCTGGCATTGTTCGGCGAAAGGACCCTGCTCGCTGGCGGAGATAAGCAGGTCGTAGCCGTTTTCGCTGACCGTATGCGCCGTGGGCGTCACGTTGGTGAAACGCGAGCCGGAAAACCACGCGAAGGTGGCAACGCTCAGCACCAGCGCAAGCACCGCCAGCCAGGCGGCGGCCGCAACCATGCGCTTGCGCGCGAAAAACGCGTTGCGCAAGCCGGCATGCCCATTGCTTCCTTGAGAACCCATGCGCACCCCCTACTCCCGGCTTCCCGCGAAATGCAGCGCAAGCGACGCCAAGCTGGTGCCGCACAGGTTGTTGGTGCAGTCCTCATCGCAGCCTTCCAGCCACACGTAGACGTCCACCTGCACCGGCGTGCTGTGGTTTGCGCCATCAACGGCGCTGGGAAGCGTTGCCAGCTTGGCGCCGGGCTTGGTGACCACGCCCTCTTCTTCGCTATATTCGCAATAGTCGGTGGAGTTGAGCGGCGTGAACGTCACCGTGGAACCGTCGGTCTTGGTGCTGTCCAGGACATCGCCCGCTTTGCCCTGCTTGGTGTTGTAGCGCGCCTGAGGGTTGTGCGCCCGGGTGAGCTCGAACACGTATTGCCCGGCCACAGGCTGGTTTTCGCCAGGCTGATGCACCACCAGGCCCACGCGCAAGGCGGTGGAAACGGGGTTTTGCGGATCGATGTCGTCGAAGCGGATGTCCGACAGGTACACGTCGGTGGAAAGCGAGCTGGTGGCCAGATACAGCGAGGTTTTGTAGTAGTCGGAGTGTTGGGCTGGCCCGAAGAAGGTGGCCAGCAGCGAATCCTGCGTGTCCCCGCCCGTAAAGCCCACCACTTTCTGGAACCCGTTCAAGATGTTGTCCGTTGAAACGGGGTTCAAAAGCCCCTGAAACGAAAGACCCGCGCTGGACTTGTATTCGCCATCGTAGGAATCGGAGATAAGGAAGGTCACGCCCGTTCCGGCGGCCATCTTCACATCGGTGATGTGGCGATTGGCGTTGTAGATGTACCAAGCGTAGGTGACCATCACGGCAGCAAGGGCGGCAACGATAAGCGTTGCCAGCATGCGCTTGAAGCGCTTGCGCAGCTGCTTGGAATCGCGCGTTTCCTCCACGTTGGTCACCTCCGTTCGCCCTACAAAAACCACCGAGAGCCAAAAACTCAAGTAGCTTGTCATTGTACGATAAATGTCAGGGGACTCACATCCCCTTTCAAGCGAACCGCACAAAGGCCAAAGACGCAAACGCCTCGGGAAAACGCGAAAAGGGTTGCGCCAGGCTTACCGCACCAAGCAGGCCCCGACAGCTCGAATGTCCCGCCCCAAGCGAAACGGACCGCGGGGCCCCGATCTGGAGCCCCGCGGTAATGCCGGCATCAGGTTGTTCCGCACCTACCGGCACCAGATTCGACGGTAGCGGATAAGGCTAGTCGTGGCTGATGCCCTCCATGTGCACCCTGGTCAAGGTGTAGGTCACATAGTCCGAGTCGGTGTACCCGGGAATCGATCCGGAAGCGTTCACGGGCGTGTCGTCCACGCCATTGCCGGACAGGTGCGCCGTCATAACCAAGCGGTAGTTGGCGTAGAAATGCTGCGCCTTCTCAACGTCGGTGTTCACCTTCACCACGAAGCCGAGCCTGAGGATGGGGCTGCTGCCGTCGCGGGTGGCAAAGACGCTGTTGGAAGCGGTATCCGTGAACACGATGCTGTTGCCATTGGCGCTCACCGTTCCCGTTCCCAGCTTGCTGCTTTCCTGCACGGAAAGGTAATTCCCAATGCCTGGAACGTCTTCGTACGTGCCGTCATCCTTGCGCTTTTGCAGCGTGAGCGTGAAGGTTGCCTTCTCCGCCTTGCTCAGCTTCTCGTCGGCTCCGCTCAGCTTGGACAGGTCATAGGTTGCCGACAGGGCGATGGTGCCGTCGGCAGTTCCCAAATCGTCCACGTTGATGCCCAGCTGGGTTTTCTTGGTTGCCGTAAGGGCAATGGTGGAAGCGCCGCCGCCCTTGCGGTAGTAGCCCATCTTGCCTTCGTTATCCTTGGTCATGGTGCTTGTGCTCAGCGTATCCGCATGCGGGGAAAGGAACGAGCGATACGTGGGCTTCGTGTAAGCCGACAACCCATCTTCCGATGCGGCGATCGCATTTTGGCAAGCAGGGCCCGACATCTGCAACTCCGCCTTCATCTGAATGGAGAATGGCTTATTTGCCTTAATCGCCATGTCGCGGATGCCGCTCAGGTCGATAGGCGCTCCATCCCTGTCGGAAAGGACGAGCTGCATGTCGCCGCCATCAGCGCTCCACGACTTGCCGCTCACCGCAGCCTTGCTTGTATCGGCATCGCCTGTACCAGCCGGCGTCCAAGTCCACTTCACGTTGCCCGCGGAATCGGTCGATTTAATGGGCGTGTAATAGGTGTTTCCAACCTTCACGTAGAAGGAATACGTGCCGGAAGTACCGCTAGGATAGCCGCTCGCGCCCATAAGGGCAGGACCGTTATAGCTTGCAAGCGAAGAGTTCAGCTGGTAGTACAGCGTGTCCGAGTTGTTGTATTCATTGTTACCGCAGTCCACGGTATCGGTCACGTCCATCGTGAAGGAATTGGTCGTGTCGACGCTCATCTGTTGACGGCCTTCGGTGCCATCGGCGTTCTGGCGATTATCAACAAGCACTTGGTCGTATCCCGAGGCAACGCTGTACGTTGAAGCGGTGTTATCGTGGCTATCCGTCTCGCTCTCGTTCGAACGTTTCACGTAGTTGATGCGCGTATTCACACCGCTTGAAAGCGATGTTCCGGTGTAACCGTTCACGGTTGCCGTCGAGCCCTTAGGAACGCGAACCACCAGGAAGAAGTTCTCGGACGGATTGGGCTCGGGGCCGTTCTGGAGGGTGAGGTCATACCGATCGCCAGTATCTCCAGACACCCAAGGGCGGAAGTAATCGTAACCCGTGCTGGTCTTAATGCGCGCGCCGGCGTTGAGGTCGCCAGCATTGGTCTTAACCCAGACACCGGAGGAGTTGTTGACGGAAGCATTGACCCCCATCAGCTCGCTGAGCCACTGCTCTTCGTAGTGCTTTTTGTCGGAGCCATCGGAGTCTACAAAATCAGTCAACGCAACCGAAGCAGCTTCACCATCACCCACAGTGTAGTGATACTCCTTGTTGTTGTTCGCGGTGTCCACCAACGTAAGCTGCGTGCCTGCAGGCAAGGTTCCCCTTCCGGCGTCGCCACCGAACAATAGGGTCTTTTCCGGCGCCTTCATAGAGCCGCCGCCTTGCAGATACGTGTTCCAGCCGTATTGGGTGTTATTTGCACCAGCCTTGTTGTAGGTCCAGGTGAGGTACCCCGTCATGGCATCCCCGACGCCGGTGAGCACATGAGCGTCCTTGCTCGAATAGTCGTCGGCCTTGAAGTTGGTACCGTAGGTGTACGTTGCTGCAAAGTTAACCTCGAACAAGCGCTTGACCACAATGGGGACCTGAACCTTATAGGTATGGTCGGCGCCATCCCTGAAGGTTACGGAAAGCAGCGTGAACTGGCCTTTGTCGTTGTCCCAGTTGGAGGATGCGCGGAACTGCATATTGCTGGTACCGTTGCCCACAACCGAGAGCGACGCGGGGCCGCTGCTTTTGACGAAGACCTTGGTGCCGCCTTTATCCGTGAGCTCGAACTTCTCGGCTTTGGCTGTCACGTACTGCTTGTCGGAGCCGTTGTTCAAGCGAACCGCATCGGAAAAGCCGCCGTTGGTTACCAGGTTAAGGTAATTGGTTACGGTTGTGGTGTCCTGACCAGGAATCTCAAGGACCTTGAAGTCCTTTTCCGCGGCGACCTGCTTCGAGATATCCGAGTTGTTCTCTGAGTTGTACGATTGCGCAGAGGTATCGCTGTAATCGTTGGTATTGCGGTAAGCACCCGAGTCATCACGACCGCCGATATTGGTGTAGGTGTAACGACCGGCAATTTGTTGACCCTCATCTGCCTTGCGCACATCTTCCTTAATGGTCCATGCTAAGTCAACGTTCGCACCGTCGCCAAAAAGATAGCGGTCGGTGGTATCGGTGCCAGACGCGCGAACAGCGATCTTGTCACTCACCGGACTCGTTGTCACATAGGGCGAAGCCGCCGTCGTCGTATTACCAGCAGCGTCATCGTCGCTATAGAGCGCCTTGTCGCGAGGTTCAGACAGCGTGTCCTCGTAAACGCCGAAGGCGATGTAGCTCTTCTTGTTTACGTCATTGACATTAGTGCCGTTTGTACGCAGCAAAACTGGCAAGTCATCGTTAGTCTTATCCTTACCAGGCCTTACATCCAAACCCGCAGCATACAGCTCATACATATTCGTTGCCACTGCCGCGCCAAACAGAACTCCTTGTTGGTTCTTCACATTGAACGTGCCCCCATCAATTAGCACATTGACCAGTCTGAAGATGCCCTTGCCATCGCCAGATATACCACCCGACCAACTGCCCGAGAACGTATTATCGGCGATTATCGAATTGGTTACTTCGATCGACGTCGGATTACTCATATTGTAGTTCACGTTGCCAAACACGCCGCCAGAGTAACTGCCGCTAAATGACAACCCTCGCAATTCGGCATCGTTGCATATCATTCTTTTGGAAGCAACCTGCAACTGACCAACGATACCTCCCGAGCAATTAGTGGCCTTCAAATCAATATTCTTAACCTGACAGGAATCAAAACTGAATACATCCCCGCCTGTAATGTATCCGGCGATTCCCCCTACTGAGGACAAGCCGGTCTTTCCAACCGTCGTCCTGCTTGCAGAGGAATCAGACCCAATCACATGAAGGCCGTGCGCATATACGCTACTTTCCACTTTGCCGATAAGGCCGCCAACGCCTTCGGAGCTATTAGCGGTTATATTCACGTTCTTGATCGTCGCAGTTCCGTTTGCGTTCGTAGCTTTAGTCTCAGGATCAACATTCACGCAGAACAGATCGCCAATAACACCAAGCACACCACCGGTTCGAGCATTCGCGCCCGTTGACGTTATTGTTGAATCCTTGGCAATTTCCATGTCACCCGTTGTCCAAACGCCGCCTTGGGACTTACTCTTCAGCTTGCCGACGAAGCCGCCGACGTTTTTAACGCCCGAGATTTCCATGTTGCTATAGGAGCAGTTATAGAGCTTGACCGGAGAGTAACGTGTCTCGGTATTCGTGGTATCGTTGCTGGTCACCATCCCGGTATCGCCCTTGTTGGTCTTGCCCTTGCGGCTACCGTAGCCAGACGAGCCCAACAGGCCGCCGACGTTGAAAACGCCAGCTGAACCATTTACTTTGCAGCTTTTCAACGTAACAGCATGATACTTGCCATAATCTTTCAAAGAACTCGCATTTGCCGTGGTGCCCGCAAGTAGACCAGCGCCGACTTGCTCGTCATTCGAACCACTCACATCGCCGGACGCGTCGGTATACGTGAGCGAGATGTTGCAACCTTCGAACTTCAGGTTCTGAACGGTGTAACCGCCGTTGCCTGTGGCTTCCTTTCTGTCAGCGGCGGCAGAGCCAATGCTCCCCTCCACATTTGCCGAAGTGTACGTCACCGTGCTGAACAAAGCACCCACACCGGTGAGCTTATAATCGTCGTCGGAGTATTCCTTGATGTCGTAAGCAGTACCGTCCTTGTCGCCCACTTTGATGGTCGCACCGTTGCCGTTGATGGTCGCCACGAGCGGCACGATGCGGTCGCGATCGGCACCCTGGTCGGACGCGCATGCGTTGGAGTAATAGCGCCCCGAAAGGCCGGTGTAACCCGTTCCATAAGGCGTCATGTCATAGGTCGTATTCGGCTTGAACTGCAAATCTATGCCCGAGGCCTGCGCAGCACAGATGTTACCCGTCTGCCAGGTGGCGTACTTCGACACCAGATAGGGAGAGTTCACCTCGCTACCATCGTCCTGATCGAGCGCGGCTTTATTCTGACTACCCGGACTCAGCCTGTCGTCCCTGGATGCAACCGCAAAATCCGCCTCGACATCGGCGCTGGAGGGTTGTCCAACCGTCTTATAATTGGCATTGCGCACCTTGCCATAATTCTGATTGCCGAACTGATATCCAGCGTTTTTCGTCGACATATTGCCGCCCCGATACGCCCTCGATCCAGCGTAGGTACCGTATGAATCATCCACAGTCTTCGTATTCGCCGAACCACCAGCCGCACCGCTGCTGATGATGGCAGAAAGCACTAGCAGGCCCTGCGCGTTGTTAACGGTGGTGGTTATAGCCTGGTTGTTGTTGCTGCCAACCCCCCGATAGCGGCCTTCTGTAACGTCCGTCACGATGCACTGCGCGCCGCCGGCGTTCAAGTTGTTAATCAAGTTGTTAATCTTGTAATTGCGGTCGGTGTTATCAAGGCTGCTGCCAGTAAGTTCGCTAAACGCATAGCCGTCGATCACGCGGCCGACGTAGGGGTTGTCATACCGCGAGGCGTCGGCGCCGACAACATGCCAAGGATTAAGCGCACCGCTAACACCCGAGCTATTGCGGAAGATAACACCGCCGCCCGCAACGGCGCCAACGTAGCCGCCGATAGGAACCAAATGCGACTTGATCAAGCTGTCTGCAGCTGCAGTAATAAGGGGATCGGTATTAGCAGAAGCAATCGTCGCAGCAGAACCGCTTTGAGACGACACGCTCACCCCATCGATGATGTTGTCGCCGCCCAAGATGCAACCGATCACGCCGCCGAAGAACGAACCGGGAGCATAGTTGCTATCTTTCCCCGTGTACGAAATCGCCGAAACGTCCGATTGATAGGCCACCTTCAGGTTTTTGACCACGCTTCCGTAGCTATAGGGAATCAAGCCCTTCGAAAAACTGGTGCTGTTGTTGATGGCAATCGTTGCATGCTTGCTCGAATCGGCCAAATCGCCGACGATCACGCCTCTGAACGGGTTGGCCAGATTGCCAAGACCCTGGAACGATGCCGCATCAAGCTCGATCTTGCCCACTGTGCCATCTTCGTTTTTGGGCTCGATACTGTAGTAAGCGCTTTGCAGATAGGTATGCATCGTCGCGTCGGCAAGTGTGGTATTAGGGTCAGTGGTTCCTTCCCCAATCTTCTTCTCCCACTTCTTATCCGAAACATTTGCCTTCTTGTAAACGTACGTAATCTCGCTGTCGGCAGCGCTTCCACCATTTCGACGCTGGCAAAGCTCCGTCTGATCGGTCTGATCGGCGGCAATCGTAACTTCCCAGCCATCGCGCGCGCTGTTCAAATTGACGTAATTGCCTACCGCAATGAGCTCGGAAGCCTTGGTTATGACATAGGGATCACCATAGGTGCCGCAGCCTGTTGTGAGTTTAGGCACGCGCTGGTTAACCTGGATCTCGTGGTATTGAACATTGTTGTTGTTGGCTTTGCCCGTTTTCACATACGGAAGATAGCCGCCGAATTGCGGGGTATCCGCATTTGCCGTTATTGTGCCATCAGATACAAGACCGGCTTCGGTCTCATAGGTATCCTCGTCGTAGTACCAGAGCTGCTTGCCGGGGTACTCGCCCTTCGAGTCAATCTCGCTACCGAACGTGACCTTGCTGTTATCCTGGTCAGCTTTAACAAACGTATACACCGCAGAGCCCGTTTTGCCCTCGCCGTAGCCGAAGCTCTCGAGCAGGCTTGCACGGGTGAATATCGTATTGTCCTTTGCGCTGGGAAGATTGATAAGGCTGAATGTCGCCGTCACCTGATCGGCTGCCCTGCCAACGCCAAGCTTACCGAACAGCGACGTCGCCGCCTTGGTGTTGTTTGCGTATCCCATGGTCGTGATGTTCTTAGCGTCCAAGTTCACATACGTCTGCATCTCGTTGATGAGCAAAGGCGCGTAGGTTTTACCGGCCGCACCATCAACCGTCAAACCATCGAGCGTAAGCCCATCGATAGAGATTTGTTTAACTGAAGTCGAAGTCCCGTATATATAGCGACACACCAAAGCACCTGAGACGGTGCCACCAGGTCCTGTCTTATTCGTGTCGCCGTCGTTAACTGCAACCCCGATAGTGCCGCCCAGCGTGACATTGCTAACCGTGAGGCTCGCGTTCATCGTACGCAAAAGCCCACAGTGCATGTTTTCATGCTGTGTGCCGGCCGCATTAGATTTGTTGTTGACGTACTCAGTTTTAATGTCTGAATAACAAAACTTGATAGTAACCTTTTGAACGTATACGTTTCCGCCAGGCTGCGCCGGATAATAGCTATAACCTCTTAAATCAATAGTGCTTTCGTTTTCGCTCTTGTCATTATCGATATAAACCGTAGAGCCACCAAGACCGGGCATCCCCGGAGCAACGTACTTCTGCACTTCGGCGGGCGCATAGCGATACGCAGCCCACAGGAGCAACTCTTGAGGCGTACTGAGGTGAACAGGTGCAACCGTATAATTTTTTTTCACGTTATTCTTCATTGCATCGTACGCACGATCAAGGTTGTAGTAATAGCGAATGTTGGCGTTTGTATTGTGGCTTTGGCCGAAAGCCGAGCGATTCTTGTAGCTGTTGTCTTTCTCCGCGTCACCAGTCATATCCAACGTATCGGCTTGGGTGTGCAGCGAAACGACCGTGTTCCATTCGCCGTCCATGAGCTTGCTGCCTTGCTTGACGCCATTACCGACCCATTCGTCGAAGACCGATACCTTGGGCGCATTAATTGTGATGCCGGAAACTTTATAGGCCGTTTCCCAATAAGCCCTGTCTTCCAGGTACAAGCCCGTATAGGACTCGGAACCATATACTCCAGCAGCCACCTTGCTGCCACGGCCAACGAGCAGGCCAAGAGTCGTGGCGTTATCGCTCTTGGCTTTAATGGTCGCCTTCGAAAGGTCGATGGCGTAGTCGTTGATGATCCAGTGGCCGCTGGCTGCGTATACGAGGCCGCCGAGTTCACCTGAACTGTTTGCTGTTATGGAAGCGTTGTTCGTCTTGAGAGCATATGTGCTGTCGCTGGTGTTTTTGCCGCTATCCCCGATGGTGACGACAGTATTGCCCCAGCTATAGCCCAATAGGCCGCCGGCGCCGTTCTTCGCGTCGCCGTTCTTGCCAACGCTCATGTTGAATGAGCTGAACGAAAGACCTGTGATGTTGACGTTCTTTTCGGCCGAACTAGCTATTTTCCCATCTTTATCATAGGTACTCTGCGCGATACAGCCAATAAGGCCGCCGACCTGGGCAATCTTATTGTTCGCGCTGTCGCTCGCGGTGATCGCGCTGTCGCTCCCGGTCGCGCCGCCGACTTCGAGACCCGCTACGATGACAGTAGCGGCAACATCTGCCACATAACCGATAGCGCCGCCAATACGCGTGTTGCCGTTGAGGGTAGCGCCCGTGTTGATGATCGATTGCGCCTTCGTGCTACCACTCATGTTACCGCTATCGAACGTAACGGTTCCGCCGCCCCGCATGCTGCCTGCAATGCCGCCGATGTTGACATCGTTGCCGAACGTATCGTCGCAGGTGATTGCCGCGCTGCACGTAACGCCGCTGAGCGTTGCATTGCCCGTGATGGTTGCCGCAAACGAGCCAGCGTCGACGTCTAAGCCGTTGTCGAACTTAATGAAACCATCGACAGTGAGGTCATTCACCGTCGCAGTGGGGTTCGCCGCTTTCGCATCTCCGCCAAAGGCAGCGAAGAGGCCCAGACGGGTGTGGCGGTAAATTTTGCCATTGCCAGCGGTTGTGTCACCAGATTCAATCGCAGTGTTGCCGCGCATGCCGTACGGCTCACCGATAGCAAGGGTTATCGTGTGATTATTGCCTTTAAAGGTACCTTTGAATGTCTGTAGTTTGCTGGCGCTATCGAACCCAATGCCCATCACGCCTGTGCCCGACAGGTCAACGTTGGCTTCAAGGTTAATGGTTACATCGGAACCCAGGAGCTGCTCCTTGTCCTTTGAGTCTAAGCCATATACCCCATTCCAAAGGTCGGCGAACTGAACCGAAAGCGCAAGACGCACGAAGTCCTGCGTGCTCTTGATATTGAGCTCACGATTGCCTTTGGACCATTCTAGGTGCGTGTCATAGCCAACTTGCCAGCTCCAGTCCGAAGTCGAAGGCACCTCAAGTTTGTGCTCATCCATATTGATTTTGATGAGGTCTTTATCCAGCGTTTTTCCATCGAGTCTGATTACTTGCCCGTAACCCCGATCGGCATACTGGGCTCCGCCTAAATCGTCCACTTTCTTTGCCGCGCAGCGCTTATAAACCCAGTAGTCGTCGTTGCCGTCATCAGACGGAACAGAATCGCTACCCGTTCCGCGCGCAAACACCAACGTCGGCTCATCAACGCGCACAAGCGCAATCTGTGCAACGGCTCCATTTTCAGCGATATTCATTCCCTCAAAATTAGTCACACCGCCCAGGCGAACCACAGACCCCCAAGACTGAGCGGCGATGCCTGCACCCTTTGTAATGTCCTCTTTGTTCTGAACGGCCACTCCGTTAATGTCGACGAAACTTCCTTTATCAAAGCAGCCCGCTACGCCACCGAAGCCCCTGCTCGACTCGACAAGTTTGGTGCAGTTGACCGATGCTCCCTTAACCTCGAGAGCCGCGCCCACATAGCGACTGAGCCAACCAACAAGACCGCCAGTAAATAGAGGAGCTTTATTAAGCGCAAACTCCGTATGAACACTTTCAATGTGAAGCGGCTTAGAGCTGGCGCAGCCCGTCACCATTCCGACAAGTCCTCCAAACGCCGTCGCATATTTACCTTTGTCGTCGGTGCTCTTGGCGTTGCCATAGGTGCTCTTAAATGTGCCGCCCTTAAACGAAACGGTCTTTGTCGAGTCGATATAGGTTAACTTGCCCACGGCAGCGCCAACGCCATTGGAATCGCTGGCTTTACCCGCAAGCTCGACCCCATCGCCCGTATTGATTTGGTCGTTGTTGGTAAACTCAACCGAACTGGCGAAGCTTACCTCGCCGATGAAACCGCCGACGTTGCCGCTATTTGCGTCCCCAACAGTCTTAGGGCAGGTGACCTTCTTGTTGTCTGTCCCCAAGGTGAGCTTGATTGCCTGGCCGATGAAGCCACCAGCCGCAATGGAGCCGTTCACCGTAAGGCTGGAAAGTTTGATTTCGCTTGTTACTTCAACGGTCGCGCCAGTGCTCGACCCGACCTTGCCCACGACGCCGCCGGCACAACCATGGTTGGACTGAACCGTGGCAGTTGGAACATTGCTCAGAGAGCCGACACTCAGGGTCGCGCCGTCGTTGACCGCGCCAACCAACAAGCCGGCGTTTCCGCTGGTCGCAGTCACGGTGCCGCCCGATGCAACGTCATCGGGGAAGGTGACCGACTGAACTGTAAAGGCGCTGCCGCCTGCAACCGTATTCGCCAGCAAGCCCACGTTTTCCGTAGCATCAGGAGTAGCCTTAAGGCCTTTTCGCGTTCCCATGAAGGAATAGGTTGCACTCAGCGTGAGCGACCCCGAAACGGTTCCGAACAGCGAGCTGGTGATACCGGCAGTTGATTCCTCCACCTTCTCGTTGACGGAATCGGGATCGTCAATCTGAATTGTGACAGTAAGGTCCTGGCCACCACCCGCAACCTTAGCGGCAATAACTGGCTCGCCACCTTCCCCTTTCCAAATAAGGTTCGGGATGTGGATACCAGAGTTCAGCACAACATTGTTGAACAGCGACGTCGCCAAAGCGATCGAGGTGCCGTTGGTACCGAACGAGCCCTGGAAGGGATAGGCTTCGCTGCCCAAACCATAGAACACGTAGCCTGCGTTGCTGCTGCTCAGATCAAGCGCATCACCCGAATGACCGCCTTTGGTCAACGCCGCAGTTTGATACAGCTGAGGATCCGCATTCGAGATGATGCTCAAACCCACAGCGTTATCGAACGTGATAGCGGTAACGGTGTCGCCCGTTACGGTCACATCGCCATGACCCTTCATGGCCTCTTCCAATTCGTCAACCGTGGTAATGGTTGCGCCCGCGGCAACCGTTGCGGGAGCGTCCTGCGCATCCGCCGCATCATCGCCGGCGCTGGCCGACTCATCCGCAGCGGGCTCCTGGCTCTCAGAGGCATCGCCCGCGGCAGCATCGCCCGAAGCGGCATCATCCGAGGCCGTTTCGCTTCCACCTGCAGAGGCATCGCCAGAAGCAGAGGCATCATCGCCGCTAGCAGCACCCGCATCCGCAGAGGATCCGCCGGCGTTGCCGTCCGCGCCCTCCGAGCTGCCAGGCTGCTGAGCCGTTGCGCCCGACACGACGTTCAGCTCCTCCGCCAACGCGCCGGTAGTCGGCGCGAACAGCTGAAACGCCATAGCGAAGGTAAGGTACACGGCGAGTATGCGCTTTACCGATCTCATCAATGAATAACCTCGTTCTATGCAAAGCCCCGAAGGGCGAATCTGCTTGCCGCCGGCGCCGAGCGTTGCCGCTGGTTGCCGACCGTTCGTTCCCAACTGCCCACAACTAACTGCTTGCCGTTACCGAAACGTCAAGCTGGCCCCACTCGGAAGGCCCGGGGCTTCCGCCTATCCAGTAGAAGCTCACAATCTCGGAACCCGGCGACATCGCGAACGTTGCCGTACGGTTCGCGGCGTCAACGTTGCAGTCGGTGTGATTCTTTGCGAAATGAGGGTCAAGCTCAACGTTTGCGCTCCACGTCAGGGTCGCCATCTGCTCCTTGCCCGTAACGCTGACACGATAGTTGTAAGCGGCGTATTTACTAACGTCGTCTGTATCGGCCCATGCGCCAGTGACGGAAGCGGACTTGACCTCGGAACGCTCCGCCGGCGTGACGGTGGCCGCCAAACACGCCAAGTTGGTTCCGGGGCTATTCGCCTTAACGACATTTGCGGAGATGGCGAACTTGATGTTGTTCAGCAGCTCCTGCTTGAATGAAACCGTATAGGTGACGATTTTCGCCTGCGTACCAGGAAGCAAAACGGTATCGCCCCCCGCGGGTTCGGAGCTGATGCTCCAATCCGAATCACTGACAGTCCCCCCATTGATGCCGCTAGCCTTCACGTTCAACGTGTACTCGACATCCTTCTCGTTGAACACATTCTGGTCGCCGAGCATGCAGTTGTACACGCGGAAGGTGAAGGAGCACCGGTCCCCGCTGGTGTCGACCACAACGCTTTTGGCTGCAGGGGTTTCAGGGACTTCCGAGTAAGGAGCCAGCACATCGGAAGCGAACAGGCTTTGCGAAGTGCCCGTAACGGCAACGGCCTTCAAGTGGTCGTTCGCGCTGAAGGCGCTGTAGGTTAAACGGATGCCGAAAACCAACGCCGCAACGACCAGCACGAAAGCAACCGCCCACAACGCCTTGCGCGCTTGGGGCGTTTTCGCCATGCCGTCGATCGCGCCATTCAACGAAGCGGTGAGTGAACCGCGCCCTTCGCTTTCGCGTTCTTGCTTGATGCAGTTGTCATCGCGGTTTCCGAGCACGGTCCCTCCTCTCTACGACTTCGCGATCAAGTACACTACGTCGGTTTCCTTATAGTTGGTGTCTTTGGGCCACGAGCACTCGATGATGAAGTTGGTCGCGGAAGCGGCTGCGTTTCCGTTCCGGTCAAGGTCATCTACCTCGAATCGTTTCCAACGGTAGTTGGGCGCGGCGTTTGTTTGGACATACTCGTAGTTGTCAAAGGTTTGGGACTTGCCTGCGTCGGCGTCGATTGACGTGAAGCCCGTAACCTCGGGGACCTCCTTGCTCCACGAATAGCCGTCGCCCTTGACATCACCGGGATCAGATGGGTCATTCACCCTGACGCGATAAATCTTCACGCTCAGCCCGGAGATGTTCGTGGTGTTCGCAACCTGCAGCTCAAAGGCCTTGCCACCGCTGTCCACGCTGAAGGCGCGACGGCGGTAAACATTGCCATCGTCGTCGACTTCGTCGTAGTCCGCGTCGCTGGTCAGGTCCAGCTGGGTTGCCGCCGACTCGCCCGGCACGGTGATCTTCAGCTCGGCGGGAGAATCAACCTTCGCAACCGTCGAAAGGCTGTTGTTGGTCAGGAACCACGAAAGCGTGAGCGCCGCGATGATCAGAACAACGGCGATAACGGCCAGCGCCGCAAGAATCGGCCCGCGATGCTCGTATATCCAATCTTTGGCTGATGTCATCCGTGCTTCGTTGCCGCTCATGAGCCCGTCACCTCGCTTGCGGTAAGACGCACCTGGTAATACTCCACCGCGTTGCCGATCTTGTCGTCGGCCTTGTTGTAAGCCGTAGCGCACGCTGAGAGGTCCGCGGAGGTCATGGTGCTGCTCAGGCTGGGAACCGTTTCATCGGATGCTATGGAGTAGAAAGAGCTCTGATGGTTATTGATGTAGGCTTGCATGGCTTTGTAGCTATGGTTATCTGCCGCGAACAGGTTTTTGTAGTAGTTGGCGTTGCCGGTATACACGAAGTTCCGGATGTACTCAGGCCACACCCAGTACAGCGTTTTCGTGACGGAGTTGGTTGTTTTGCCCGAAGCATCCTGGAATTCGATTGTAAGCTTGTCGTCGAGGATGGGCGACTCGTAGTACCCACTGGCATCGCGCGATTCGAAGAACAGGAGATGGCCCGACGCCAGCGACTGAACCGTAGGGGAAACGTCAACGCCCTGCTTGAACTTGAACGCGCGGGAAAGAGATACGGTTACCGCGTCAAGGTCGTCCGCATACCGCGTTACCGTGAAGGTAAGCTGACCATACGAGCCCGGGCCAAGGACCTCGCCGGAGCTCAAGTTCACCAAGTTGCTGGTAGCGCTTACGTTCATGGAGTCGGCCACATCAAGCCCGTCCTGACCCTGACCCGCTTCCGAATCATAGACGCCCTTCTGGGCACCTTCGGAAGAGATAGCGAAGCGCGCACCGGCCGTGGCCACCTCAACGCCGGTGGCCTTCACCTGCGAGTTGTTCAGGAACCATGCCAAGCAGGCCAAGATGATGACAAGAGCGGCCACCACGAACAAGCCGCTGACCATGAAACGCTTCCAGAAATCCTTCAGGGTTTGCGCATGCTCGTCGGCCACAGCGCGATAACCCTCAGCAGCGTTTTGGCTTGCGTGAAGCTTTTCGTGGTTGGTATGTTGGCCAGTTGCCTTCATGCTGCTCTGGCGCCCCGAAGGGCCGAGTTCCCTCCTTGCCTGCTTAAACGGTGTCAGGGCCCTCTCAGCCTTAAAGCGAAGCGGATACGCCGCTCAGCTGCCAAGAGACATTGCCCAGTTCCGACAGTCATTCAACCTAGGATTTTAGCATGTAAGACAAGGCGTATCCCAAAGTGCAACAAACCAAAACAACCCCAAACTTGACAATCCCCCCAAGTTGCAAATGAGACGCCAGAGCCACCCCAGCGCGCTAAGGCGGTGAACCCCCTGACAACACAAAATACCCCCGAGCACAAAGCCCGAGGGTATTTAGCAGTTAACGAATATCAAACCGCGGTTGTTGGCTACTTGACCTGAACGCCCACAAAGCCGAGGTTGCCCTTGATTGCATTCGGAATACCTGCTGCCGCATTCTCGGAGACGCAATCCTTGTCGCAACCCTCATACCACACGCGAACGGTGACAGCTACTGTGCCGTCGCCCACGGTGCTATCGATAATGGTAAGGGGAGTCGTGCCGGGAACAGCCTGGCCGTTACCATCAATGCTTCCTGCGTAGTCTTCGAAAGTCAAATAGGAAGCAGTAGAAGCCTTAGTTTTATCGCCTTCGCCGGTTACCCAGTAGTCGCCAGAAGCTTTATCGGAGTCGGCAACCTTATCAGTGTAATAACCGGTAGCTATCCCGCCAGACGTAACGGGCGTACCATCAACTTTGAAGAGCATCCAAGCACCATCGTCAAATTTAATTGCGAAACGACCTGCGGTGCCCATCTTATCGCTTGCCTTCAAGGTAGTAACCGCTTTATCCGTCTTGTAATTAGTGCTGTCAAAATACACCTTCATCGAACCGTTGGTTACGCCAAGCGTGAAGGTGTAATCGGCATAGACGGTTTTGCCGTCAGTGCCAGTTGCAAGCTTATACTGATCAGCAAACGCATGGCTGCCATCCCCATCAGCACTTGTCCAATGCTTGGTGTCGTAGAAATTGGCGCCATCGTTGGTAGACACAGGAAGAAGGTTGGTCGGGTTAGTTGTCGGCTTACCCATGTCACCACTCGTCTTGCCTGTGCTGTTAATGTACAGGTTCGGCACGGAGGAAGACGTGCTTACGTCAACTTCCGTTGCCGTAACGGCATTATTGTTCACGAACCATGCGAACGTGGCAGCGCCCAGCGCTATGGCGGCTACCAGCACCATGGCAATAGCAGCGCCGAGCTGCTTTTTCAGTGCCTTCGTTTCCATAACGGATCCTTTCCCGATCCCTTTCCTTCTCTTATGGAATCGACTGCCAGCGGGCAGCAGGATTCCATAGACAAACCTACTGACTGCACTATACCACGATTGTTCCCGCTCTGACGCAGTCTTATCGCAGGTGAACCAACCAATTCAATCGTATCTCCGCAAATAATGTACGTCCCCTTCCAGCGAGCGGGATTAACACCCACGCCCGTCATTTGCAGCAAATCAACAGCCTCAGCCACCAAAACCCGTGACCACAGCCAAAAACCGCACGGCAGCAAAACCCAAAGCCCGCAAGCCGGCCACCACGTCAACGGCGCCAGTTGCCGCTAACTCGCAACATTCCGCAGGTAAACGCCGCCGTTGCGTTTATGCGGGCGGGTTCTCCTGGTTGCGACGGTTATCCCATGTGATGGTGTTGTTCTGGTAGTAGTCGGGGGCATCGGTGCCGGCCGCGCCGATGGGGTCGGTGCCCGTGAGCGTGTCGCCGATATCCTGCACGAACTTCGTGAACAGGTTCGTATCCTCGGCGCCATCGGCGGCAAAGTCCATAGCGAACTCGACCGCGCCGCCCACGATGTCGTCAACGCACTCGGGGTCGTCGCCGTCAAGCCAGATAACCACCGTGTACTTGTCCACGTAGCCCACCTTGAAGGTGTCGTTGGAAAGACGGCACGCCAGATCGTCCGATTCGAAGTTCTCGCACCCGGGCTCATTGCTTCCATCGGAAGCGGGCGCGGCATAGGTGACCGCTTCGCCATTGCAATACACGCGCACACGGGCGGCCTTTTCCACGCCCTTCGACGCGGAGGCGACCTTCAGCTGGCCGCTGTATCCCAGATCCTCCTTACCGGCGTTGCGGATATAAAAGGTATAGGCAACGTAGCTTCTGCCGTTGTGGCTGCCATCGATTTCGTCCAGGTTGTCGGGCAGGTCTTCCGTGGCGATGTTGGTGCCGTAGGCAACCGCCTCGGCGGTCAGGCGCGCGGTGGCGCCCTCGAACTGGCTGTTGTCGGCAATGGCAATGCCGCGCCTGAACAGCTCCAAGCGGTTCAGGTTGATGGTGAAGTTGCCCATGTTCTCCTGCATGAACGAGATGCCGAACAGCACCGCCATGAACAGGGCCAAGCAGATGAGCACCTTCTGCAACGTGCCCAAACGAAGCAGCGCCTCGCCGATGCGGGCCATGCGGCGCTTGGGCATGTACATGGAAACGATGGCGTCGACATCGATGTCCTTGTCCTCGGCCAAGGCCTGTTCCAGCTCTTTTACGCGGACAACGCGCTTGCTTTTGCCACGCGCCTTTTCGCGCCGAGGCTGCTCGCCCGCGTCTTCTTCTTTCTTCTTGCCAAACAATGCCATGGTCCTTAGATCTTGTACTTGGCGCGCACGTGCTCCATGTATTCCTTCATGGCCTCGCGCTCCAATTCGTCGGCGTAGCGGAACTGAATGCCGCAGGCGTTGCGGAACAGGCTGCCCTTCGGCGCCTGACGCAGCCAGCACACGATGCCAAGCTGCACGGGCAGCTCATAGCGCTGGTCGCCCACGCGCACCGCAGGCAGCTTCACCTGCAGGGCCTCTCCCACGTCGGGGTAGTCGTTCAGATACATTGCCAGGCCGCCGGCGGAAACGTCGATGGTCATGGCCTCTTCCTGCTGGTCCTCGGGGGCCTCGTCGCGCAGGTAACGCAGGCGCATGGACACCTTGAAGCGCTCGTCGCGGCGCTTGAAGAACGTACGATGCTCGGCCACCTGGCGCATCTTCCACAACGTGCGGATACCCGCCTTCTCAACGGACTCGGGGTAGCCGGCCAGCATGAAGGTGTTGCCGCCCTCTGTGTACTGGAACAGGAGTTTTTGGTTCTCGTCCAAGATCAGCGGCTTGCCGGCGAGCATGGGCGCGCTGATAAGGAAATAGGCTTCGTCGATGGCGCCTTTGAAGGTGGCCATCATGTTGAAATCGGTTTGCTGGCCCACGGCCGTGTCGAAAGCCACTTTCAGCTTCGTTCCTGGCTTGATCTGCAGCTCGGCCATTAAACCTCCCTTTCCTGTTCAGCGGCAGCCGCGTTTCCCTGCGCGGATTCAGACGATTATAACGAAAATGCAATGGCAATGGAGGAAGCCGCACAAGGGAACGCGCCGATTCCTTGACCGGGCCCTGCCACCATCCCCAGCAGGCGCGTGCGGGTGAACAGGGGACGGATGTGTTCACGGCAAATCCCCCGCGTCTTCGACAGCGTAACGTGAACACACCTCCGTCCCCTGTTCACCTGCCGTCCCTTCCCTAGCCCGCCCCTCCACGAACAGTCAACTTTTTCGCTGGTTTTGCCCTGTTCAACGGCGAAAAACATGAAGGAATTGCAGCGATTGGCCAACGATTTCCACACCAGCATTGAAAGAAGCGCACGTGATGATTATCGTGGTGAACGGCAAATGGAGGGACTATAAGTTATACTAGGCTTACTAGGTCGAACAAGGAGAAACGGTACGATAGCGTAATGAAGCAGGGCACCATTTTCACGAACGCCGCGCTTGCCGCGGTGCTGGCAACTTCCATGGCAACGGCCCCCGCCTTGTCGGGGCTCGCGCATTCGCAGGGCGCCACCTTGGCAGGCGTCGCCTATGCGGCGCAGGCAGCGCCCATCGAAAGCGTTGTCATCACCAGCGATTGGACCGCAACCGACGAGGAGAACCAGGCCATCATCGACAAGGCCGAGGCCGCTGAGCTTGTGGGCCTGAAGCCGCTGAAGGATTACCTTTCCGGCGAAACCGTGGCCGCAGCCGATTTCCTCACCATCGACGTTGAGGCGCTTGCGCTCATAGACGCCGACCTGGCGAAGCTGGTCAAGCAAACGCAGGATGCCATCGCCGATTCGAACACGGCTTCCACGCCCGAGACCAAGCCCGAACCTGCCGCGCCCGCCCAGCCTGCCGAAACTCCGGCCACGCCCAGCGCACCCGCCGCAGGAGCCAACAACGGCGATCAGGCCGCGGAGGACGTCGAAGAAGCCCCCGATGACATGGTGCAGGAAAGCGCCACCCTTGACGAGGACGAGCTGGTCTACGTCTCGCGCAACCTGACCACCGAGCAGTTCATCAACCAAATCGGCGAGCAGGCCCGCGAGCTGTGCCAGGAAAACGACCTGTACGCATCCGTCATGATCGCGCAGGCCGTGGTGGAGTCGGCGTCCGGCTCATCGGGGCTTTCGTGCGAGCCGTATAACAACCTGTTCGGCATCAAGGGCGCCTACGAGGGCAAAAGCGTGCGCATGAAAACGCAGGAGGACGACGGCCAGGGCAACCTGGAAACCATCGTCGCCGAGTTCCGCCGCTACCCCAGCCTGACGGAGTCGCTGAAGGATTACGTGGGGCTGCTCACCGGCGATTCCCTGTACGCCCCGGTGAAGAAGTCGAACACGGAAAGCTACGAGGACGCATGCGATTACCTGCAGGGGCACTACGCCACCAGCACCACGTACTCGCGCACGCTCAAGGCGTATATCGACACCTACGACCTGACCCAGTTCGATGTCCCCAGCGACCAGGCGAAGGCCGATGTTGCAACGCTCGATTCGGTGCTCAAGCCCACCGCCTCGCAGGCATCGTTCAAAACCGGCTCCGATGACTTCGATATCGCCGTGCCCGAGGCGGGCCTGCCCAAGCGTCAGATGAACCCCGTGGTAGCGGGGCTGACGGCAGCCCTTGCCGCGGCAGGCGCAGGCGCACTGGGCTTCTGGCTGTACTGGCGCCGCAAGGTCGAAGGCGAGAAGGCTGCAGCGGCCGCGGCAGCCGAACCCGCGTTAAACGATGCCGCCTCCAGTGGCGAAGACGCCGCAACGTGGTCGGTTGACCAGGCTATCGAGGACTGGCAGCCCACCCAAGTCGCAAACCTGTCCGAAAGCACCACTGCGCCGATCACGCCGATCGAGTAAAACCGCCTTCAACGACGGCTTCGCAATGCGCATCGCGGCGTTCGCGCAACTGTATCCTTTATCGGTTTCCAAAAGCCAAGAAGCCGGTTGCCGGTTTACACCGGCAACCGGCTTCTTTTACACTTTCCTTCGCAGGAAGCTGTGCCGTCTCAGAAATCTTGGGGCATAAGAGAGGGGCTGCATCGGAATCGCTTCCGCTGCAGCCCCTTGCTCCTTACAGTCAGCTAGATCTCGCGCTCGACCACTTCGGCGATGGCCTTGGCATGCTGCTCGGCAGCATGCTCGTCCATGGCCTCAACCATCACGCGTACGACAGGCTCGGTGCCGCTCGGGCGCAGCAGGACGCGACCGTCCTCGCCAAGCGCCGCTTCGGCAGCTGCCACGGCATCGGCGATGGCCTGGTTGCCATCAGCCGCGTGCTTGTCCTTCACGCGCACGTTGATGAGCGTTTGCGGGAAGCGGGTCATGGCTTTCGCCGCTTCGCCGGCGGACTTGCCGGCGCGCTTGCAAGCGGCCAGGAACTGCAGCGCCGTGACCAGACCATCGCCCGTGGAGTTGTGCTCCAGGAAGATGGTGTGACCGGACTGCTCGCCGCCGATGACGTAACCGCCCTCGCGCATGGCCTCGAGCACGTAGCGGTCGCCAACCTTCGTTTGGATGAGGTTGATGCCCGCATCGCGCAGCGCATGCGTCAGGCCCAGGTTCGCCATGACGGTGGACACGGCGGTGTCGCCAGCCAGCAGGCCGCGCTGCTTCAGATCGATGGCGCACACGGCTTCCACCATGTCGCCGTCGATCTCGTTGCCCTCGGAGTCCATGAGCATGACGCGATCGGCGTCGCCGTCATGCGCGATGCCCACATCGGCGCCGCACTCGGCGACCAGCGCGCGCAAGGGCTCCAGGTGCGTGGAGCCGCACTGGACGTTGATGTCCGTGCCGCAGTAATCGTCGTTGATGACGGTGACGTCGGCGCCCAAGCGACGCAGCGCCTCGGCGCTGGTCATGCAGGATGCGCCGTGGCCCGTATCAAGCGCCACCTTCAGGCCCTTGAAGTCGACGCCTTGCTTCTCAACGCTCTGCACCGCATGCTGGATGTACAGCTCGCAAGCGTCCTCGACGGGCACTGCAACGCCCACTTCGTCGCCGTTGGGCAGCTCGTCGGCTGCCGCGCCGCCGCGGGCCATGAAGGCCTCGATCTCGTCCTCGACAGAATCGGGCAGCTTGAAGCCCTGACCGTCGAAGATCTTGATGCCGTTGTACTCCGGCGGGTTGTGCGAAGCAGAGATGACGATGCCGCCGTCGCAATGCAGCTCGCGCGTGAGCAGGGCGATAGCCGGCGTGGGGATGATGCCCGCCAGCAGCGCCGTTCCGCCCATGGACATGATGCCGGCGGCAACCGCCGACTCCAGCATATCGCCTGACAGGCGCGTATCCTTGCCGATCAGGATGGTGCGGCCCTTGAAGGCCACCGCCGCCTGACCCAGCTGGAAGGCCATCTGGCACGTAAGCTCCTTGTTCGCAACGCCGCGAACCCCATCAGTACCGAAAAGACGTGCCATGTTACTTACCCCTTTTTACATGCTCATCGAATAGACGGATGGCGCCCTGGGGGCGCTCCTCGTCGGTCATGCGGTTGTTCAGCTCGGCAGCGAACTCGTCGATGCCGATGCCGTAGCGCTCAAGCACGACGAGAAGATGATACACCACGTCTGCGGCCTCATAGCGCAGATGGTCGCAGGCCGCGTCGGCCTTGGCGGCGAACGCATCGGCCATGCCCGCGTGCGAGCCCTCGTGGCCGGCAAGGCCCGCCAGCATCATCTTCGCGGCTTCCACGTCCTTGGCGGCCAAAGCCACCTCGTTGGACTCCTCGACCACCTTCTTCAGCGGCGAGTCGGCGTTGCCCGTGAGCAGGCGAAACGTGTAGCTGCCCTCCCCTGCCTCGCGGCGAGCGTGGATGGTTCCCGTCAGCGCCTCGAGCGTGGCGCCGATCTGCGATGCGGGAGCCTGCTCCCCTTCGGGGATGTAAGTTTTTTCGCTCATGAAAAGCCTTTCAAACGTTAGCGGGCCCGGGCCTTGCAGCCCTTCTGCCCGCCGTAACGAAAAAAGGGGCGCGCCGATGCGCGCCCCTTTCAGCTGGCGTTATTCCTCGCCGTTAGCCTGAGCCTCGTTGGACTCTTCCTCGTCCTGACGGCTGGTCAGGCCGAAGCCCAGCGCGCCGTTGCCCAGAAGCTCGTCGAGCTCCTCGAGGTTGCGGTGGTAGCTGCGCGGAGGCAGCGCCTCGCCCAGCATGTCCTCGCCTTCGGTGTTGAAGGTGGCCGGCTCGTCGCCGCCGATGAGGATGGTGTCATCCGGGCTGAACACCATGTCGAGCAGCTGGCTCATGTCATCGGAGGATGCGCTCAGGTCGTCCTCGATCACATGCAGCAGGTTGTGCTGCTCGAGGCCTTCCTTGAGCTCCTCGATGGCCTTCGCGCCGATGCCCTCGATGCGCAGCAGGTCGTCCTCGGTGTGGCCCACCAGGTCGGCCACGGTCTCGATGCCGGCCTCGCTGAACTTGTTCGCCCAGCGCTGCGACACACCAAGATCGTCGTAGATGTACAGGCGCGCGTCCTCGTCGGACAGCTGCGGGCCGCGATGACCCAGGGACAGGCCGCTGTAGTAGCTGCCGTAGTTGCCGCCCATGTTGAGGTAACCCTCGCCGTCCAGCGACCAATCCTGGGGCTGGGGCAGCAGGTCCTCGATCTGGCGCAGGTCGTCCGGAGCGTAATCAGGCAGCATATCGCCCTCAACCGGAGCGGTGGGCTTGCCCTTGTAGGTCAGGCCGACGTCGCGGTAGCGCTTCAGGCCCGTGCCGGCCGGAATCGGCTTGCCGATGATGACGTTCTCCTTCAGACCCACCAGGTGGTCGACCTTGCCCTCGATGGCGGCGTCGGTGAGCACCTTCGTGGTCTCCTGGAACGATGCGGCGGACAGGAACGAATCGGTGGCCAGGGAGGCCTTCGTGATGCCCAGCAGCAGCGGCTGGCCCACCGGCGGGTTCTTGCCCTCGGCGATGAGCTCGTTGGCCACGTTCTCGAACTCGAAGCGGTTGACCTGGCGGCCCGGCAGGAAGTCGGAGTCGCCGGCGTCGAGCACGGCCACCTTGCGCAGCATCTGGCGCGCGATGACCTCGATGTGCTTGTCGTTGATGTCAACGCCCTGGGACACGTACACGTCCTGGACCTGGGCCACGATGTAGCGCAGCGTGGTGTTCGGGTCGGTCAGGCGCAGCAGGTCGTGCGGGTTCACGGAGCCCTTGGTCAGCTGCTGGCCGATGCGAACCTGGCGGCCGTCCTCCACGCCCGGGAGCATGGTGGCGCGGGCCGACACCACGTACTCGCGGAAGTTGCCCTCCTGGTCGTGGATGGTCAGCGTCTTCGTGTTCTTGTCGGAGCTGATCTGCAGCGTGCCGGAGATCTCCGCCAGCACTGCCTGGCCCTTAGGCTTGCGGGCCTCGAACAGCTCCTGGACGCGCGGCAGGCCGTGCGTGATGTCCTCGCCTGCGACGCCGCCGGCGTGGAACGTACGCATGGTCAGCTGCGTGCCAGGCTCGCCGATGGACTGGGCGGCGATGATGCCGACGGCGGTGCCGATGTTGACCGGACGGCCCGTGGCAAGGTCCCAACCGTAGCACTTCTGGCACACGCCATGCTCGGCATGGCAGGTCATAACCGTGCGGATGGTGACTTCCTCGACACCCGCGGCCTCCATGGCGGCAAGCTGGTCGATGGAGGTGATGTAGTTGTCGCCCTCCATGACCACGGAGCCGTCGGTGCCCTTGACGTCCTCGAGCAGGCAGCGGCCGATCAGGTTCTCGTCCAGCTCGCCCTTCTCGTTGTGCAGCGGGTACGGGACGCCCACGTTCGTGCCGCAGTCGATCTCGTGCACGATGACGTCCTGCGCGACGTCGACCAGACGACGGGTCAGGTAACCGGAGTCGGCGGTACGCAGAGCGGTGTCGGCCATACCCTTACGAGTGCCGTGCGTGGAGACGAAGTACTCCAACACCGACAGGCCCTCGCGGAAGTTCGACTTAACCGGAATGTCGATGGTGCCGCCCTTGGTGTCTGCCATCAGGCCGCGCATGCCGGCCAGCTGGCGGATCTGCTTGATGTTACCTCGAGCGCCGGAGTCGGCCATCATGAAGATGGGGTTGAAGCTGTCGAAGTTGGCGGCCATGGCCTCGCCGACCTCTTCGTTGGCATCCGTCCAGATGTCGACGACCTGCTTATGACGTTCCTCGGGGCTCATCAGGCCCATCTCGTAGTCCTCATCGATGGCTGCGACCTTGTCGTCGGCAGCGGCCAGGATGTCGGCCTTCGTCGGCGGCACGGTGGCGTCGTAGACGGACACGGTGATGCCGGCGCGGGTTGCGTAGTGGTAACCCGTTGCCTTCAAACCGTCCAAGATCTCCGGCACGTCGGCCAGCGGATAACGGTTCGTGACGTCCTCGACCAGGCGGCCGATCTCCTTCTTGTTCATCTGGTAGTTCAAGAAGGGGTAGTCCTCCGGGAAGGAGTCGTTGAAGATGATGCGGCCGATGGTGGTGTGGATGCGCTGACCGGCCTTCATGTCCTCGAACTTGCCGAACGCGTTGGCCACGCGGGTGTCCTTGCTCAGGCGCACCTCGATCTTGGCCTGCAGGTCCACGTCGGCGCGGGCGTCATAGGCGTTGCGGGCATCGGCGAAGTCGATGAACGCACGGCCCTCGCCCGGGAAGCCATCGCGGGCTGCCGTCAGGTAGTAGGAGCCGATGATCATGTCCTGGGTGGGCACGGTCAGCGGGCGGCCATGAGCCGGGGATTTGATGTTGTTCGCGGACAACATGAGCACGCGAGCCTCGGCCTGGGCCTCGGCGCCGAGCGGCACATGCACGGCCATCTGGTCGCCGTCGAAGTCGGCGTTGAAGGCGGTGCAGGCCAGCGGATGCAGCTTGATGGCCTTGCCCTCGACGAGAACCGGCTCGAAGGCCTGGATGCCCAGACGGTGCAGGGTTGGTGCGCGGTTGAGCAGGACCGGATGGTCCACGATGACCTCTTCCAGCACGTCCCACACGTAGCTGGCGCAACGATCCACGGCGCGCTTGGCGGCCTTGATGTTGGCAGCATACTCGAGCTCGACCAGGCGCTTCATGACGAAGGGCTTGAACAGCTCCAGCGCCATCTGCTGAGGCAGGCCGCACTGGTGCAGCTTCAGCGACGGGCCGACGACGATTACCGAACGGCCGGAGTAGTCGACGCGCTTGCCGAGCAGGTTCTGGCGGAAGCGGCCCTGCTTGCCCTTGAGCATGTCGGACAGCGACTTCAGCGGACGATTGCCCGGGCCCGTGACGGGACGGCCGCGGCGGCCGTTGTCGAACAGGCTGTCCACAGCCTCCTGCAGCATGCGCTTCTCGTTGTTCACGATGATCTCGGGGGCACCGAGGTCGAGCAGGCGCTTCAGGCGGTTATTGCGGTTGATGACGCGACGATACAGATCGTTGAGGTCGGACGTGGCGAAGCGGCCGCCGTCGAGCTGCACCATGGGGCGCAGGTCGGGCGGGATGACCGGGACGACGTCCAGGATCATATCGGACGGCTTGTTGGTGGACTTCAGGAACGCGTCGACCACCTTCAGGCGCTTGATGGCCTTGGCGCGCTTCTGGCCCTTGCCGTTGGCGATGACGTCGCGCAGCTCCTCGGCCGTGGCCTCGAGGTCCATGGCGTCAAGCAGGTCGCGCACGGACTCGGCGCCCATGCCGCCCGTGAAGTAGTCGCGGTAGTTGGCGCGCATCTCGCGGTACAGGGACTCGTCGGGAACCAGCTGCTTCGGCTCGATCTTCATGAACAGGTCGAAGGCGTCCTGACGCAGCGCCTTGCGCTCGTTGAACTCCTCGTAGATGTCGGCGATTTCCTCTTCCACCTCTTCAGGCGTGAGGCGCTCGTCCTCGTCGATGTCGTCGACGAAGTCGTCGTCCTCGGGGACGTAGTCCACCGACAGCTTGCGGGTCTGCTCGATCAGGCGATCGCGCTCGACGTCCAGCTCTTCCAGGTCGGCGGCCAGCTCATCGCGCAGATCCTCGACGTCCTCGTCACGAGCCTCCTTGTCGACGGAGGTGATGATGGAGCTTGCGAAGTACAGGACCTTCTCCAGCTCCTTCGGCGGGATGTCGAGCAGGTAGCCCAGACGGGACGGGGAGCCCTTGAAGTACCAGATGTGGCTGACGGGGGCCGCCAGCTCGATGTGGCCCATGCGCTCGCGGCGAACCTTGCTGCGCGTCACCTCGACGCCGCAGCGCTCGCACACGATGCCCTTGAAACGCACGCGCTTGTACTTGCCGCAGGCGCACTCCCAGTCCTTGGTGGGACCGAAGATCTTCTCGCAGAACAGGCCGTCCTTCTCCGGCTTGAGCGTGCGGTAGTTGATGGTCTCGGGCTTCTTCACCTCGCCACGCGACCAGCTGCGGATATCCTCGGCGGAAGCCAGGGAGATGCGCAGGGCGTCGAAATTGTTAACGTCGAATTCCGTCGTCATTTATCGCTCGTCCTCCTTGCCGATCAGGTCGTTGTCGTCTTCTTCTTGCTTCGTATCAGCCATCAGCTCGCCCAGCTCTGCGGCGATGTCGTCGAGAGCACCGGCTTCCTCGGCCTCGGTCTTGCGCGCATCGTCGGCGATGGCGTTGAACAGGGCCGCATCGGCGTTGTCGCGCTTCACGTCGTCCAGATCGGGATCATGGGTGACGTCGATGGTCTGATGGTCGTGTCCCTCGAGCTCGACGTTGAGGCACAGGGACTTCATTTCCTTCACCAGAACCTTGAAGGACTCGGGCACCTCGGGAGCCGGCGTGTTCTCGCCCTTGACGATGGCCTCGTAGGACTTCACGCGGCCCGACGTGTCGTCGGACTTCACGGTCAGGATCTCCTGCAGCACGTTGGACGCGCCATACGCGTACAGGGCCCACACCTCCATCTCGCCGAAGCGCTGGCCGCCGAACTGCGCCTTGCCGCCCAGAGGCTGCTGCGTGATCAGGCTGTAAGGGCCAGTCGAGCGGGCGTGGATCTTGTCGTCGACCATGTGACCCAGCTTCAGGATGTAGGTCTGGCCGACGGTGATGGGCTCGCGGAACTTCTCGCCCGTGCGGCCGTCGTAGAGCCATGCCTTGCCCGTACGGGACAGCTGCGGGACGAACTCGTCGCGCGCCAGGTCGCCGTACTTCTTATGGTTCCAGTTGATGAGGTTGCGGTTGGCGGCGTCGATGGCGTCGGAGATCTCCTCCTCGGTGGCGCCGTCGAATACCGGGGTTGCCACGAACTGCGGGCCCTCGACGGGCTCGTCGGAGTTCGGGTCGTCGTTCCAGCCCCACTTCGCGGCCCAGCCCAGGTGGTTCTCAAGCAGCTGACCGACGTTCATACGGGACGGAACGCCCAGGGGGTTCAGCATGACGTCGATGGGCGTGCCATCGGCCAGGTACGGCATGTCCTCGACCGGCAGCACGCGGGAGATAACGCCCTTGTTGCCGTGACGGCCGGAGAGCTTGTCGCCCTGCTGGACCTTACGCTTCTGAGCCACGTAGATGCGGACGAGCTCGTTGACGCCCGGCGCCAGCTCGTCGCCGGCGGCGCGGCTGAAGCGGTGGATGTCGATGACGCGGCCGCCGGAGCCGTGCGGCACCTTCAGGGAGGTGTCGCGGACCTCGCGGGCCTTCTCACCGAAGATGGCGCGCAGCAGGCGCTCCTCGGCGGTCAGCTCGGTCTCGCCCTTCGGGGTGACCTTGCCAACCAGCACATCGCCCGGGAACACCTCGGCGCCCACGCGGATGATGCCGTCGGCGTCCAGGTCGCCGATCATGTCGTCGGAGATGTTCGGGATCTCGCGGGTGATCTCCTCCGGGCCCAGCTTCGTGTCACGGGCGTCAAGCTCGTACTCGCTGATGTGGATGGAGGTCAGCAGGTCCTCGGACACCACGCGCTCGGACACGATGATGGCGTCCTCGTAGTTGTAGCCTTCCCAGGGCATGTACGCGACCATGAGGTTCTGACCCAGCGCCAGCTCGCCGCCGTCGCAGGACGGGCCGTCCGCCAGCACGTCGCCGGCAGCCACCTCGTCGCCCTTGCGGACGATGGGGCGATGGTTCATGCAGCCGGACTGGTTGGAGCGCTGGAACTTCGGCACCAGGTACTCGTCATACTCGCCGTCGTTGTTGAGCACGATGATGGTCTGGCCGTCGACGTAGTCGACCACGCCGGGGTTCTGCGCGATGAGGATCTCGCCGGAGTCGACCGCGAGGCGGTGCTCCATGCCGGTGCCTACGAGCGGGGCGTGCGGCTTGAGCAGCGGCACGGCCTGACGCTGCATGTTCGAGCCCATGAGGGCGCGGTTTGCGTCGTCGTGCTCGAGGAACGGGATGAGCGACGTTGCGACCGACGTCATCTGACGCGGGGAAACGTCCATGTAGTCGACCTGCTCGGGCAGCACCTCGCCAGGCTCGCCGAACACGCCGTCGGCGTCCTTGGTACGGCAGAGAACGCGAGCGGCCTTCACGAAGTTGCCGTTCTCGTCGGTGGTGCCGAACTCACGGGTCTCCAGGTTGAACTTCTCGTTGGCCTGGGCGATCGTGTGGTTCTCTTCCTCGTCTGCCGTCAGGTAGTCGATGTCGTCGGTCACCTTGCCGTCGACCACGCGACGGTACGGGGTCTCGATGAAGCCGTAGGGGTTGATGCGGCCGAAGGTTGCCAGCGAGCCGATAAGGCCGATGTTCGGGCCTTCAGGCGTCTCGATGGGGCACATGCGGCCGTAGTGGGAGTTGTGGACGTCGCGAACCTCGAAGCCTGCGCGCTCACGGGACAGGCCGCCCGGGCCCAGTGCGGACAGACGGCGCTTGTGCGTGATGCCTGCGGCAAGATTGGCCTGGTCCATGAACTGGGACAGCTGGGAGGAGCCGAAGAACTCCTTGATGGCCGCCACGATCGGGCGGATGTTCACGAGCGACTGCGGGGTGATCTCGTCGGGCTCCTGCATGCTCATGCGCTCGCGCACCACGCGCTCCATACGGGACAGGCCGATGCGGAACTGGTTCTGGATCAGCTCGCCGACCGTGCGGATGCGGCGGTTGCCGAAGTGGTCGATGTCGTCGACCTTGACGCCCTCGGCACCGGCATGCAGGCCGATGATGTACTGCATGGTCTTGGTGACGTCTTCCTCGGTCAGCGTGGAGCAGGTAGCCTCCTCCTGATCGAAGCCGAGCTTCTTATTGATCTTGTAACGGCCGACTTTCGCCAGGTCATAGCGCTGCGGGTTGAAGAACAGGCCCTCGAGCAGCGTACGGGCGGAGTCGATGGTGGGCGGCTCGCCGGGACGGAAGCGCTTGTACAGCTCGATGAGCGACTCCTCCTTGGTGGTGGCGGGGTCGCGGTCGAGGGTGCGCAGGACCATCTCGTCGCTGCCGAGCAGGTCGATGATCTCCTCGCGGGTCTCGGCCAGGCCGAGGGCGCGGACGAGCAGCGTAGCGGGCTGCTTGCGCTTGCGGTCGATGCGCACGGACAGGATGTCGCGCTTGTCGGTCTCGAACTCCAGCCATGCACCGCGGCTGGGGATGATCTTGGCGTTATACAGCGTTTTGTCGGATGCCTTGTCGCGCTCGGAGCCGAAGTACACGCCCGGGGAACGCACGAGCTGGGACACCACGACGCGCTCGGTGCCGTTGATGATGAAGGTGCCGCGGTTGGTCATGAGCGGGAAGTCGCCCATGAACACCTCCTGCTCCTTGATCTCGCCCGTCTCACGGTTGATGTAACGGATCTCGACGTACAGGGGCGCCTGATAGCTGACGTCCTTTTCCTTGCACTCGTCGACGGTGTACTTCGGAGCGCCGAAGCGATGGTCGCCGAACTCGACGCACATATCCTTCGTATTGTTCTCGATCGGAGCGATGTCCTGGAACGCCTGGTCGAGACCCTCGCTCATGAACCATTTGAAACTATCCGTTTGAATGGCGATGAGGTTGGGCACGTCCATGACGTCAGGAATCTTCGCAAACGAGCGGCGATTGCGATAAAGTACTGTCTGACCAGCATTTTTGTCTTGGGCCACGAGGCTTTTCCTCCTTCAGGTGCATCCGCAAAACTGCGAAAAAGTTGCAATTTGCTAGAATACGGCGAAATATCAAGCCCGTCAAGGAATTTCTTCACGAGCTGTGGAAATTTGTTGGTTTTCGCCGCCTCACCTGGGGAAACGCAGATATGACTTTTCTCGTGCGGAAGGCATTCTAGCACGGCAGGCGGCATAGGGCGTCAGCGATGGCGATTCCGGCGACGCCGGCAGCCTGCACCGCGCAGCCGTCACGGCGACGCCTTCGCCTGCGAAGAACCGCCGACGCAGAGCGGCAAGGGCGGTTCCCGCAAGCGGCAGCCAAACGCTGCCCGCGCTTCGCCTAATATGGTATCCGCCTGCTTGGGGTTGTTCCCCGACTTGACTCCAAGTAGTATCGACTGCAGCCCCTCGAAGGGCCGCTACCCGAAAGGACCCTTTCCTTCTATGGACATCGCTCGCAACGCCGATAAGGCCCGGCGTCCCGCGCTCCGCGCGTGGGCGTCGCCTGCCATATGCTACGCCTCCGCCCTTGCCATCCCGTTCGCCATACTGCTTGTCACGTTCGCCCTGCTGGGCATCTACCCGTTCGGCGACGTGTCGGTGATGGTGCACGACATGCCGGTGCAATACGCCGATTACTTCGGATGGCTCATCCAGGTGATGCACGGCCAGGGCAACCTGCTGTACAGCAACGCGGCCGGCCTTGGCGGTGGCATGTTCAGTCTGTTCACTTATTACCTGTCGAGCCCCTTCAATCTGCTGGCGTGGTTTTTCACGCCCGAAACCGTGCCGCAGCTGCTCTCGTGGCTGACGTTGCTGAAGATACCGGCCTGCGCGGCGGCGTGCCTGGGCTTTCTGCGCGGGCGCTTTCTCGCCCCTGAAGCGGCCACCTGGAGCGAGGCGCGCTCCTTGGCCGCGGCGGCACCGGCAACGAGCCAGGGAGCGCTGGTGCTGCTTTCTTGCGCCTATGCGCTTTCCTCCTACGTTTTGGGCTATGCAAGCAACATCATGTGGCTTGACGGCGTGATCATGGCGCCGTGCGCGCTGCTGGGCGTGTGGCGCCTTGTCCAGCGCCGCTCGTGCGCCGGCCTGTTCGCCGCCGCGGCGGGCGCCATCTGGTTCAACTGGTACACGGGATATATGGTGTGCCTGCTGTGCGTGCTGTATTTCCTCTATGAACTGGCGCGTCGCACCGAGCTGCGCGGACGTCGCCTGCGAACCTGCGGACGCTTCGCCGCCGTCATGTCGCTTGCCGTGGGCGCGGGCATGGTGGCGCTGCTGCCCACGGCGCTGTCGCTTTTGCGCGGCAAGGGTGCGCACGCGGGACTGGCCTCGCTTGCGTTCGAAACGGGCCTGGCCCGCAACCCGCTCGCCGTGCCCGACCTGTTCTGCATCGGGACCACACCCGGCATCACCACGCAGGCCAACCGACCGGCTGTGGTGATATCGGCGTTCGCCCTTGTGGGCGCGGGCACGTTCTTCGCTAACAAGGCCATCACCGGGCGCGATCGCGTGGCGGGCGGCGTGTTCGCCGCCATCATGCTTGCAAGCCTTGTCCTGCCGCCGCTTACCACCATATGGGCAGGTTTCGTGGCGGAAAGCTCGTACACCAACCGCAACGGATTCGCCATCCTGCTGGTGCTGGTCATGCTGGCTGCCGAAAGCCTGCTTGCGCTGCGCCGCCTGCCTGCGCGAACCGCCGGCGTGCGCGCGGCCGTCGGCGGCGGTATCGTGTTGGCTGCCTTTGCCGTTTCCGCGGCGTTTCTGCGGTTCGTAAAGCATGCGCTGCCGCAAAAAGACGAGCTTGTCGTCCTCGAGTGCCTCCTGATCGCGGGCTTCACCGCGTTGATAGCCGCCTTGGCGCTTGCCGGAACAGGGGCCGGCGGCGGCCAGCGGGCGCACGCCCCCGCCGAGCGCACCGCTATGCCCAAAGCCGCGACCTGCGCGTTGTGCGCGCTCCTGGTGACGGCGTTCGTCGGCGAGCAGACGGACGACGCGCAAGCGCAGCTGAGGAAATGCATCTATACCGTCAGCGGGTACACCGAGGACCTGACCAGCCTTGAGGATACGTACACCACGCTCAGCGTCGGGCGGGACGGCTTCGCGCGCGTGGGCAATACCAGCGCGTACTGGTGCAACGGCGGTTGCGGCGGCAGCAAGGACAACGGCTCGGACAACATGGCGCTTATGCTTGCGTACAGCACCTTCGACCACTACTCTTCCACGCAGGAAACGCGCATCCAGGAGCTGCTGCGCAACCTGGGCTATAGCAAGGTCACGCCGTTCGGCACCTACTATATGAGCCCGAACACCGTGGCCGATGCGCTGCTCGGCGTCACCAACATCATCGACGACGGGCAGCCGGCGGCCGCGCAGGCCGACCACTCCGCCGTGCCGCGCGAAAGCTGGCGCGCCTGGCACAACGAACTTGCGCTGCCGCTTGGCTGGGGAACCACGGGAACCACCCAGGTGAGCTGGAGCGACGACCCCTTCGCGAACCAGGCTTCCATGCTGGCCGACGCGGCCGGGCTTGACGAGAGCGCGGCGGAGGGCCTGTTCACCGCCCCGGACGTGCACGACGCGGACGAGACCGAGACCGGCGACGCGAACGCAGCTGCCGACGGGAACGCGAGCGCAAGCGCCGACGACGCCAGCAGGCAGTTCGCCATCACGGCGCGAACCGACGGACCGCTGCTGCTGTTCTTCCCCACCTTGTATCTGGACGACATCTATTACGAGGGCGGCATCGCCTGCAGCTTGAACGTTGACGGTGCCGACGTGCAGGCCGTCGGGCGGCGCGGGTCCTGCAATATCGTGTACGTCGGCACCGTTTCCGCAGGTCAAACGGTTACGGTGAAGCTTACGCCCGCCAACACGGCGCAGGTGGCGTACCACGATGACGGCTCCACGACCACCGTTGACGAAGCGCTGTACCAGCCTAGTGCCGAAGAGGTGGTCAAGGCCCAGGTGCTTGATTTGGATTACCTGCAAAACCAGCTGTCGCGCGTCGATTCCGACGGTTTTGCCCTTTCCGCGTACGAGAACGGGCGGATTGCTGCGACGTTCACCGCCGATCACGACGAGACGCTCGTGATCAGCCAACCCTACGAGGACGGCTGGACCGCCACGGTCAACGGCCAACCCGTCGAGCTGCAGGCGGCCTACGACGGGCTGATGGGGATACCGGTGCAAACCGGTGACAACGTCGTCGAGCTGCGCTACTTCACGCCCGGACTTGTCCCTGGCGCGGTTGTGGGCATTGCGTCCGTTACGCTGTTCGCCGTATGGCGCATAGCGGCGCGCAGGCGTAGCATGTTGCGAGATGGCGAATAATCGAGCGGTTAGCTCGGATATGCCTTGCAAAACGACGCCGCACCCGGCACAGGGGAAGCGGCGGCAACGCTAGATTGGAACGAACACATGAGCGACGCCCTGTACGACCTGACGCTGGTGGTCCCCTGCTACAACGAGGCGGACAACATCCCGCTGTTCTACAAAACGGCCACCGAGTGCTTCGAGCAGGCCGGCGTGTCCATCGAGATCGTGTTCGTGAACGACGGCAGCCAAGACGGCACCGCGCAGCTTTTGCGGCGCGTGGTGGAATCCGCGCGCGGGAAGCACGCCGTGCAGGCCATCGATTTCTCGCGCAACTTCGGGAAGGAATCGGCGTTGTATGCCGGCATGCAGGCGGCACGCGGCAACAACATCTGCCTTATCGACGCCGACATGCAGCAAACGCCCCACGACGCGCTGCGCATGTACCGCCTGCTCATGGAGAACGCCGACGTCGACTGCGTGGCCGCGTGCCAGGTCGACCGCAAAGAGGGCTTCGTGCTGAAGCTGTTCAAACGCGCGTTCTACCGCACGTTCAACGGCATGGCCGACGACATCTCCATCCCCGCAAACGTCAGCGATTTCCGCGTGTTCCGCCGCCCCGTGCGCGATGCGCTGCTCGCATTGCCCGAGCGCGAGCGCTTCAGCAAGGGCCTGTTCGCTTGGATCGGCTTCAATACGCTTGAGATCCCCTACGAGGCCGAGCAGCGCGCCGCCGGCACCAGCAAGTGGTCGTTCAAGAAGCTGTTCCGCTACGCCGCCACGGGCATCTTCGGGTTCACCACCTGGCCGCTCAAGATCGCGGTGTGGCTGGGCAGCATCTGCGCCGTCGCGGCGGTGATATACCTGCTGTCGGTGCTTGCCGAGTATCTGCTGTACGGGACGAACGCCCCGGGCTACCCCACGCTGGCCTGCCTGATCCTTCTGTTCGGCGGCCTGCAGCTGGCCGTGCTGGGAGTGATCGGCGAATACCTGGGCCGCGACTACATCGAGAACAAGCGCCGCCCCATCTACCTGGCAAAAGAGCACCTGGACAGCACGAAGGAATAGCGAAGCGCCCCGAAAGGGGCGCTTTCGTTTGCAGGACGCAAACCACCAGTTCGGCCATGTTTCGGGAACCACTTGGCCGATCTCCCAATGAGAACGATTTGCTGGCGCCGAATACCGCCGAACAGAATCTTCTGGGCGGTTTTGCAGGCTAAAGTGCACTTTGGAGCAATGCTGACCTGGGGTTTTATCGACGCAACCGTAAATCTAAGCGTTAAAACCACCCAGAACTCGCAACTCATGGCAAAAAATGACCCCGAAACCTGCAAAACCGTCCAGAACTATAGGGGTGGTGTCAATTCAAGGATGTCGCCTGTTCAAAGACGACCGCATGCAGCAACGGCGATAACCAGGTTGGCGTTATGAATGCGCCCGGCGTTCTAAACGACAGACATCCAAAACGAAAACGGCCTTGCCTGAACTTCGCACGTGAATCGATCGCTGTTCGGGCAAGGCCGTTTCGTTTCGTGAATCCCCTGGTCAGCTAGCTGGGAAAGCCGTTATGCGCCGTCGCGCATGGCTTTGAGCTTTTCCAGGACGTCCGGTTTAATCCGGTCACCGAGCGTGCGCTTGAGCGCCACTTTCGGCGTTTCATCGAGGTGCACGTCCTCGTAGTACATGCCCACCTCGCGCGAGAATCCGTTGGCCGACATGCGGTCGATGCCGCCGCCGAACACGGTGTCTTGGATGGTGGCGTCGGAGGTGACCACCATGGTTTCCACGTTGCGCACGCGCGCGTCGTGGGCCAGCTTCTCGATGACCTTATCGGCCGAGGTGCCGGCGGGGCTGAACATAATGCGCACGCCGCCGATGGTCTCAACCTCGCCGGTGGAGAACTGGTTGTCGCCGCCGTCGAAGACGATGACGGCCTTGTATTCACGGCCTGCGAAGTTGATGACGTCGTTGATCAGACGCTCGCGCGCCGTGTTGAACGCATCGTCGGTATAGTCGGGATGCGCGAACGCCTCTTGATAACGCGGCCCCGAACGCAACACGTTATAGCCGTCGACCAGCAGGATCTGCTGACGTCCTGCGGTTCCATTTCCGGTCATCTCGTCACCATCCCGTATCAAATCATCAAACACATTCCGACATCTACGCTGCTAGAAGCATAAATTGCCGTTCATGTGGGCGATAGGTCGAATTACCCTGTCTCCATCGAAATAACCGCCCCCGGAGCCATCTCGAGCCATCCGGGAGGCACGTTTCCACATCATGCGAAGGGAGGCGGCACGTTGCCGGAATCAAGGATAAGATCGGTCAGGGAGCTCAGATGCGGCGTGTGGGAGGTTGACATCATCGACGCGTCGCGCAAGAGGCTGCGAAGGAGGTTCCGGGCGGAAAGCGCGGACGGGGCGCGCGCGGCGGCGCTCGCGTCCCTGCCGGGGCCGAAGGCGTGCACGCTCGCCGAGGCGCTGGACCGCTACTTCGAGATCCTGGCGGCCAAGGGGACCGCCAAGAAGACTATCGCCCACTACCGCAAGGAGTGCAGGGCCCTCGAGGCGGTCGCGGGATGCGGCCTCGACTCGATAAGCCCCGCCGAGGCGGCGGCCGCGCTCGAGGCGGCCGAGGCCCGCGGCACCTCGCGCGTGCGCTGCTACCGGCTCAAGACCATCTGCGCCTCCGCCGGCAGGCATGCGATCGCCGACGGGCTGTGCGCCTCCAATCCCTTCTCGGAGGTCCCGTTCGACGTGCCCCGGCCGCCCAGGAAGAAGCGCCCTATCTCCCCGGCAGGCCTCAAGGCCGCGCGGGCCCTCGCCGCATCCGGATCGGGGCACTCCGCCGCGGCCATCGGGCTCACCCTCGGATGCGGCCTCAAGCCCGGCGAGATCTGCGGGATACTCGCCGACGACCTCGATGCGGAGCGCATGACCGTCACCGTCCGCGGGATCTGGCGGGAGAGCATCGGCGAGCCGAACTTCTTCGCCGCATACCCGGAGCCCTTCGAGACGCGGCTGCCGGCATGGCTCGGCGACGCGCCGCGCTCCTGGGCCGCCTCGGCCGGATCCAGGCTGCTGCTCGAGAAGAACGGCCGCCGCCGCGACGTGGAACACCTCAGGAGCGACACGAACGAGCTGCTGCGCATCGTGGGCGCCGGATGCACGCTCTACGGGCTCAGGCTCGCACACGACGATCGGAAGGAGTGAGCGACATGCACTACGAAAGGGTCTCCCTCGCCCGCCGCGGCGGGTCGTGGAGGATGAGCTACCGCGCGGTCTACGACGCCGAGCACAAGGGCGATCGCAAGTGGGCCACGATCGGGACGGCGGCGAGCCGTGCGGAAGCCGAGCACCTTGCGGCCGAATACCTCTACAACCTCCCCCGCGACCCGGAAGACGAGCGGCGGGCCGAAGCCATCGAGGCGACGGAGGGCCATATGCCCACGGTCGGGGAGCTCAGGCAGGACGACATCGACCATGCGCTCGCCGTCTGCGCCATCGAGAAGTCGACGCATGCCGGCTATTGCCGCCACGTCAGGCTCATGGGCGACCTGGGGGAGATTCCCGTTGACAGGGTCACCGCCCAGGACGTCCAGCTCTACGTCGACTCGCTCGTCGAGGACGGGTACTGCTCCGAGACCGTGAACCTCATGCTCTGGACGGTCAGGGAAACCCTCGAGCTCGCCAGCTTCAGAATGCTCCGGACCCCGCTCGACCTGCGCAGGATCCGCTCGCCCAAGCACGACCGCCCGCTTCCCCGCGCGCTCTCCGCCGAAGAGAAGAACGCGCTGCTCGCCGCCCTCCCGTGCATCCGCGGCCCGCTCGATACGATAGTGAGGCTCGCCCTGTTCGCGGGCCTAAGATGCGGGGAGATCTGCGCCCTGCGCTGGGCGAACGTCGATCTCAACCGCCGCATGGTGCGCATCACCAGCGCCATCGGCACGCTGCCATCCTCCAACGGCTACCTCAAGGCGCCGAAGAGCCCGGCCGGCGTGAGGGCGCTGCCGGTCGCGGACGGGCTCATGGAGGGGCTGGAGCGCCGCCGGGCGGAGCAGGAGGCCCGCTGCCGCGAGGCCGGCGTCCCGTTCACGGACGACATCTTCGTCGTCGGCGACATCGACGGCGCGTTCATGGTGCCGAGATACGCCAACCAGCTGTTCAGGACGTTCGTCCGGACGTTCGACATCGGCGGCGGGAAGTGCGGCCTGCACCGCCTGCGACACACCTTCGCCACCGAGCTCATCATGTCCGGGGTCAACCCGAAGACCGTGTCCAGCTGGCTCGGGCACACGGACCCCTCCTTCACGCTGAGGATCTACGTGAGCTCCAGCCCGGAGAACCTGCGCGCGAGCGTCGATACCGTCAACGAGGTCATGGCGCTGCCCGAAGGATACGACGGGCCCGGCGCCGAGTTGCCGGCGCTCATCCGGGGCCAGGAAAAGAAGGGGCCGGAAGAAGAGCCCCTACCCGATGCCGAGGCGATGCGGACGGTGAAGATCATCTCCTGGGAATCGCTCGCGTGCGGCTAGGCCGCGGCGCGGGCAGATGCGCAGGCGCGTGCCCGCGACTGCGCATATATACGTAAATGATAAAATGCGCGAATGCGCATGTATGCGTTTGGGTATATGTGCGTATATGAACCTGCACCGCGTTCGGTTTCCCATACGGGAAGAGCGCATTGCGCGCGACGCGGGGCGGGCGGATAATCGGCAGGGCGCGGCATCCCGCCGCGCCGTCATCCAAGGAGCGACCACCATGGGCCTTTTCAAATCGAAGCGCGACATCCCCGACGAGGAGATCTACCGCCCCGGGGACAGGTACTTCGACCCCGAGCTCGTCAAGTCCAGCGACCTCATGAGGCGCTGGTCGGACCTCTACAACGCACACGAGGCCTCGACCCATGTGGTCGAGGAGGGCTACACCGCGGAGATCGCCGTAGTCGGCACGCTCTACGACACCTTCTACATGACGGGCGACGTCGACGTGCCCGGCGCCGTCGAGATGTGCTTCACGCCCGAGCAGATCCGCGAGCACCCCGAATACGTCACGTACAACGCGTTCATCCCGCCCCACCAGCTCGGCTACACCATGGACGAGGTCGACACCTCGCGCACGCATTGCAGCGTCGTGAACTACGTCGCCGTGCCCGAGGGATATTCCGTCGCGCTCGGCCAGGACGGCAGGCTCCACCTCTACGACCCGCAGGACAACGTGTGCTGCGTCACGATGCCGAAGATGTTCCAGCCCTGGTTCGATATCGAATCGCCCATGGGGCATATAGGCACCCAGGCGCGCCGCCGCTACCTCGTCAGCACCCGCAGCCCGTTCGAGGACGTCGGGCATGCCGCCCACCGCTTCGCCGAGCACGACGACCCCGAGACCGGGGAGCATTGGATCGACACCGACGCCCATGCCATGAGGGCGCCGTCCATCGCCGAGGACGAGGCCGTCGAGGCGCCGTCATGCGCCCGCGCCCTGCCGCGCAAGGCTTGATCCGCAAAAATACGCAGGCGCATACCTGCGCAAATGCATAGATGCACCAATATACATATGCGAATATATGACGGTGTGCGGCCGCCCATATGCACATGCGCGCGCGAGGATCAGAAATCCTCGGCCATCGCCCGCGCGACGTCGAGCAGGGTCCTCTGCTTGGCCGGGCCCATCATGTCGTAGTAGGTCCGCATCTTGCGCCAGCGCAGGGCCGACTCGTCCTTCTTCCTGCCGCCCGCCCTCGGGTCGCCGATCTCGGTGAAGGCCGTGACCATGTTCACGCCGTACTCGTTGAGCAGCGCCCGAAGGTCCCCCGGCGACACCCACAGGGTCCCGGCCTCGTACTTGTACACCGTCGTGGCCTTCTTGCCGATGACCGCTCCCGCCTCATCGCCCTTCAGCCCCGCATCGTAGCGGTAGCGCTTGAGCTGCGCCGCCAGCTCGGACTTCTCCGGAACCCTCGACCTCATCGAACGCATCACTTCCTTCCGTGTCGAAACGCGCGGGGCCTTTCTACCCCGTGCGGCCCAGTATCGCACCGCGCGCCATCCCCCCGTTCCTATACTGTTCCCGTCGGGGGTCGATACGGCCCCGATACTTTCGGTATCGGAACACGGAACGGGAAGGCTTCCGACATGAACAGACAAGACGGCATACACATGGACGCGCTCGCCGCGGCGCTCGCGGAAACCGGCGACACGGCGCTCGACATCGTCCGCGGCACGGGGATACCGCTGCCCAAGGTCCTGAGGCTGCTCGGGCTCTCCACGGCGTCGCGCGCCGCACCCGCGCTCGACGGGCTCGAGATCGTCCAGCTCTGCCTCTACGCGGAGCTCCCGCTGTCCGCCGTCATGGATGCCGAGGAGGGGCAATGAGCTCAGTCATCGAGGACCTGGCGGCTCTGCCGAGATTCCTGACCGTCAAGGAGACGTGCGCCTTCCTGGGCGTCAGCGCGTCGACCGTCAAGAGGTTCGTCAAGTCGGGGGACCTCAGGCAATGGACCCCCGAGCGGGGGCACCGCAAGATAACGCGCGACTCCGTCGCCAGGCTCGTCGGGGTCGACCCCGCCGTCATCCCGAACCGGCGGAAATCGACTGAATAGGAACGCCCGCAAACGGTTATAATGCCACCGTCGATGGTCCGGCCTGCCGACTGCATCGACCTCACCACCTGACCTTCCGCCGACCCCGGCCACGCCACCTGACCCCAGCAGGCCCATATCCATACCTGCTCTACAGAAGGGGTCAGAAGAAATGGCAGCAGAAGACGAGGCGGTACAGCTCGCGTTCAGGACCGGCACGGCAGCCGTGCAATCAGCCTCAGAAATCATCAAGTACCTGCTCGAAGGCCTGGCCCAGGCGCGGCGAGCCCGCGCGGCCGGCAACAGGAACGACCGCATACCGGCGAGATTCGCCCGCGCCCTCACGCACGGGGCCGCGAACGCGATCGACGGCCGCGGCGAGAAGGGCATCGTCTCCGCCGAGACCGTGCGCGCCCAGAACCCGGACCAGTACCGCGAGGCCATGGTCTTCCCCGGGGCGGTCGCCGACAATCGCGAGGACATCCAGAAGCTCAAGCGCGAACTCATGAACCACGGAGTGAAGTTCTCCGTATTCGACACCGTCAACCCCATGGACGGAAGTCCCGCGGTCTCCATCGGCATCCAGGGCCGGGACATGGACATCATGACCCAGGCGCTCGTCAACATCGGCGTCGAGTCCTTCGGCATGGACCGCAAGGAGCTCGAGGAGTGCGCGCGCGGCATCGAGCGCGACGACCAGGACCGCTATCCCCGCGCCTTCAAGCGCAACGGCATCAACTGGGAGTTCGAGCGCACCGGCGACGGCCGCAACAGCTGGGTCGGGTCGGCCGGCGGCCACTCCCGAGAGCAGTATCGCGTGACCCTCGACCCGGACAACGAGAACAAGGCCTCCTTCGAATGCACCCGCAACGGCCGCCCCGTCGCCAGCGCCGAAGTCGATGCCACCCAGGGACCCGAGCTCTGGAAGACCGGCTCGGACGGCAGCAAGGAGTTCTACAACGAGATGAAGGCCGAGGGGGCCGCGTTCGCGGCCGCGCCCGGCATGGTGCTCGAGGCCGCCATCGACCGCGGCTGCTTCATCTCCGAGAACAAGAAGAAGATCGACCCGAAGCAGGCCGCGGCCGCCGAGAAAAACGCCGCGCTGCTCAGCGAGGCCTTGGGAAACTCCCGGGCCGCCTCGCCTGAGTCCCCTGTCGGACAGACGAAGGCGGCCAAGAAGATCGCCGAGAGCAAGATGCAGCCCTCCATGCCCGCGCGCAACGAGGGGATGCACCGATGATCGACCTTGAGACCCTGGCCGCCTCCTGCGCGACGATGGCCGACGAGATCGTCGCGCGCGGCAGCTCCGACACGTTCAGATACGACGCCGACGGCGTCCTCGAGTTCGGCGACAACCCTGAATACTATTCGCCGCTCTCGTCGGCCGTCACCCGCAGCGCGTTCCCCGAGACGGCCCGCGAGTACGGCTACACGAGGGAATACCTCGAGCAGGCTGAGCGCCGCCTGCTCGCCTGCGTCATCGGGTACTGCGCGCTCGACGGCGAGCTCGCGTCCATCCGCGACGGCGGCGAGGACCGCGACGGCTTCCGCGTCAACCCGCTCGACGTCCATGAGGTCCTTCTGTGCGCCCGCACCGCCCCGTCCGACCCGCGCGGATGCGCGGCGCTCGCGGGCGCCATCAAGGGCAACAGGTACGTGGACGGCGAGGAAAGCTACCTCGACCGCGCGATGGCCCACATGGACTACAACTACACGAAGCTCGCGGGATCGCGCTGGTCCTACCCCATCGCCGAGCTCGACGGGTTCCTCGCCATGTTCCCGCCCGCCCGCTCCGAGCAGGGGCCCATCGCGGACCGCGTGCTCGACAGCGCCTCGATGCGACTCAAGACGTTCTTCGCCCTGTCGATGCCCATGGCCGACGCCGCGACCGGGTTGCCCGGCGACGAGGCCGAGGGCGGCAAGCACTACCACCGCGCCGCGGCGCCCGACGATGGCGGCCGCGCCGCGGAAGAGGAGTAGGCCAATGCGCACCCTCAGGGGATTCCTTTATCTCATCCTCGGCGGCACGCTGTGCGGCTGGATGTTCAACCGCATCGCCGCCTGGTTCATCGACAACCCGCTCACCGTCGGCTCCAACCACACCGTCGCCGAGTGGGCCGTGATCCTGCAAGACCCGTTCTACCTCGACTCCCGCACGATGCCGTTCTTCTTCCTGGCCTTCGGCGCCATCGCGCTGGTGGCCATGACCAAATACGACTGGACCGGCGAGCGCGAGGAGCAGAAGAAGCTGCGCGGCGAGGAGTACGGCAACCAGCGCTGGGCGCGAGACGACGAGATGCAGCAGTTCGCGCACACCTCGACCGTGAAGCGCGTTCCCATCCGCATCCCGCAGCGCACCCGCGACGCGCTGCGCTTCGCCCGCAACAACCCGAAGGACTTCATCAAGGCCAGGCTCGGCATGACGAACAAGGTGTCCAACCCCAAGCCCGACTACGTCGAGAAGATCGAGGACGACAACATCATCCTGTCCGAGCGCGCCGAGCTCCAGATGTCCAAGATCCCGGACCCGGCGCTCGAGCGCAACAAGCACGTCTACGTGCTCGGAGGCTCCGGATCGGGCAAGACCTTCAACTTCGTCGGCCCCAACCTGCTCCAGCTCAACAGCTCGATCGTTACGACCGACCCCAAGGGCGACACGCTCAAGCAGTACGGCAACTTCTTCCTGCGCCACGGCTACAAGCTCAAGGTCGTCAACACCAAGCCCGACCAGATCAACCAATCGATGCACTACAACCCGCTGCTCTACCTCCAGGACTCCACCTCGATCATGCAGATCGTCAACCTGCTGGTGGAGAACACGTCGGGCAACGCCGAGGCCGAGAAGGAGGACTTCTTCGTCAAGGCCGAGAGGCAGCTTTACATGGCGCTCATGGGATACCTCTTCTACTTCTACGCCGACCAGCCGCAGTACCAGACGTTCCCGCAGATGCTCGACCTGCTCCAGCTCGCCGGCAAGGACAACCCCAGCCAGACCAAGACGCCGCTTGACATCATCATGCTCGGCACGACCGCCGAGGACGGCTTCCAGGGCTTCGAGGAGTGGATCGTCGCCAACCACGGCGGCGACGAGGCCGCCGCGCAGGCCTCCGAGGAGTACTTCGTCATCAAGCAGTACAAGGGCTTCAAGTCCACCTCCGGCTCGCCGGAGACCGAGGCCTCGGTCATCGCGTCGTGCAACGTCCGCCTGGCGCCGTTCGCCGTCTCGGCGGTCCGCGAGTTCTTCAGCGAGGACGAGCTGGAGCTGGAGATGATCGGCCAGGAGCCCACGGCGTTCTTCCTGGTCATGTCCGATACCGACAAGACGTTCAACTTCATCCTGGCGATGCTGCTCTACCAGCTGTTCGACGTCAACACGGCCATCGCCGACAAGAACCCCGGCTCGCACTGCAAGATCCCCGTGAACTGCATCCTCGACGAGCTCGCCAACATCGGCCGCATCCCCGACCTCGACGTCAAGATCGCGACCCTGCGCTCGCGCTGGATCTACATCACGGCCATCCTGCAATCGGTCACGCAGCTCAAGAAGATGTACAAGGACAACGCCGACATCATCGAGGGCAACTGCGACACGACGCTGTTCCTCGGGCGCTGCGACCTCGAGACCAACAAGAAGATCTCCGAGCGCCTGGGCAAGTTCACCGCCACGGTCCGCAACCGCAGCGAGTCGCACGGCCGCCAGGGATCGTGGTCCGAGAGCGAGAACAAGATCGGCAAGGAGCTCATGGCCGCCGCCGACCTCGGCAACAACCCCGAGAAGTTCAGCGGCGACGACTGCATCGTGTTCATCAAGAACGCCTTCCCGTTCCTCGACAAGAAGTACAGGACGATCGACCACCCGCGCTACCACGAGCTGCGCGAGGTCGGCGAGTTCAACCTGGACGACTGGAACTGGGACCGCAAGTGCGAGCGCGAGCGCGCGCACCGCGCCGAGGTCGAGGAGATGCGCTGGCGCATCGAGGAGGCCCGCGCGTTCTTCGACCCCGAGTTCTTCATGTAGGAGACCCCCGGCGGGGGAGACCCCGGCGGTCGACATATCTCACCCGCCGCGGCGGGTCAACAGGGCGCCAACGCCATACGGGCGGCGCCGCGACAACAGAAGGGAAAACCCCAACATGGCTTTCTTCAACCAGCTCCTGAACTACCTCTGGCAGATCCTCACCTTCGTCGGCGGAATCACCGCCGCCGTGGGCGTCTTCCGCTGGGTCTCCGGCGGCAAGGCCCACGACGCGCAGGCCCAGGAGGGCGCGGTCTGGGTCATCGCCCTCGGCGGCGCCATGGCCGCAATCGGCCTGGTCGGAGGCAGCTACCTCACCTTCCCCACGATGTAGGGACGACGGAGGGAACTCCATATGACTGCTCTAACGGGAAATTTCAGGCGCGCGGGCGGGCCG
>NZ_CAKTVU010000007.1 GCF_934630535.1 uncultured Senegalimassilia sp. | reverse complement strand
GTGCAGCCGCAGAGCGTGCAGCCGCAGAGCGTGCAGCCGCAGAGCGTGCAGCCGCAGAGCGTGCAGCCGCAGAGCGTTTCGCGCTTTCGCCGCGCGAGCGCGATGTGATCGCGTCGCTTGGCTAGCGCGAAACTAATCAGGAAGGAGGCCGCAGGTGCCCAAGAAGGACAAGCCGCTCACGGCGAAGCAGGAGGCGTTCGCCCGCGAGATGGCCAAGCCCCGCGCCAAGCAGCAGGACGCGTACCGCGCGGCCTACGACTGCAAGCGCATGAACTACAACTCGATAAGCTGCGCCGCGTCCAAGCTGATGCGCGACCCCCGAATCGCGCACAGAATCCAGGAAATCCGAGACGCGGCCGCCCAGGAGTGCCGCTGGGAGCTGCAGGACGCCGCCGCGCCGCTGTTCGAGGTGCTGGACGGCGCGCTGCCCATCTTCCGCCGCCAGGCGGCCGAGGGCAGCATCAACGGCGACGCGCGCCTGGCCATAACCGAGAGCGTGAAGCTGCTCAACGATATGTTCGGCGTGGACGGCGCGAAGGCCGCCATGGCGGAGGCGGGGGTGACCATCGTTGACGACCTCGGTTAGGCTCTCGGACGTCGTGGCCGCCGTGTTCGCCGGCGTATGGCGCTCCATCAAGGCGCACGAGTTCACGCACTACTGGTTCAAGGGCGGGCGCAACTCCACCAAGTCGTCGTTCATATCCATCGCCATCGTGCTGCTGATCATGCTCAACCCGAAGGCGAACGCCGTCGTGCTGCGCAAGGTCGGCAACACGCTGCGCACGTCCGTGTACGAGCAGATAGGCTGGGCGTGCGATGTGCTCGGCGTGGCCCGCCTGTTCGACTTCGGCCTGTCCCCTATGGAGGTGACGTACCGCCCCACCGGGCAGGTCATACGCTTCCTCGGGTGCGACAAGCCCAAGAAGCTGAAGTCGGCGAAGTTCCGCACAGGCTACTGCGCCGTAATGTGGTTCGAGGAGGTTGACGAGTTCGACGGCATGGACGAGGTGCGCAGCGTGCTGGCCACGTACCTGCGCGGCGGCGAGCGTTTCTGGGTGTTCTACAGCTACAACCCTCCCCGCTCGGCGCGCAACTGGGTGAACAAGGAGGCGCGCGACCTGGAGGCCCACCCCGGCGAGGACGGGCGCTTCATATGCCACACCACGTACCTGGACGTCATAGACGAGCACCCCGAATGGATAAGCGCCACGGCGCTGGCGGAGGCCGAGCGCAGCCGCCGCAAGACGCCCGAGTCCTACCGCTGGCAATGGCTCGGAGAGGTCATCGGCACGGGCTCCGAGGTGTTCCCCGACGAGCTGCTGGACATACGCCCCATAACGGACGAGGAGCGCGCGTCCATCTCCCTGCGCTCGTTCGGCGTGGACGCGGGCAGCGTGCACCCGTGGGTGTTCATGGAGGCGGGATACGACGAGAACGAGCGCGTGCTGTACCTGCTGGACGAGGAGAGCCGCCAGGGAACCGAGGCCATCGACGTCAAGACCGCCGAGCTGGTGGCCGCCAAGCTGCAGGAGGCCGAGGACCCCGCCGCCGACGTGTGGTGCGACAGCGCGGCGCGCGGCATGATCCTCTACTACCAGGAGCAGGGCATCGGCGCGCAGAAATCGCTCAAGCAGGGCCTGAACGCGCCCAAGAACCGCATCAGGTGGATGCAGAACCTCACACGCATAGTCATCGACCCCGACCGCTGCCCGCTCGCCGCCAAGGAGTTCCCCGAGTACGAGTACGTGTCGAACGGGCAGGGCGACATAACCGAGACACTGCCGAAGGTCAACGACGACGCGATAGACGCGGCGGGCTACGCCGCAGGACTGTGGATAAGGAGCAACCTCTGATGGAGAAGCGAGGCAACACGGGCTACGCCGAGGCGTGGCTGCGCCGCATGGGATACCAGCCGGACACCCGCATGCAGGGCATGGTGGACGTCTGGTTCGGGTGGTTCGCGGCGAACAACGGCTGGTACCACTACAGCGAGCGGCGCGGCTTCCGCGTGTACAAGCGCGAGCGCGCTAGCCTGCACCCGGCCGCGCTCGTGGCCGACGAGTGGGCCAGCCTGATAATGAACGAGAGCACGATCATCTCCAGCACGAGCGACGAGCGCCGCGCGTGGATGGCGCGATACTTCGCCAACCCCACGGCGACCGGCGGCGACGGCCAGGAGGCGCCGGAGGACGGCCAGCCGGCGGGGCAGCCGACCGAGGACAGCGGCGCGCCCTCCTCGTTCGCCATGGACAACGCCGACTTCATAGCCCGGGCGTTCGCCATGGGGACCGGCGCGTGGGTCATCGAGCCGCGAGGCGTGACCGACAACATCTACACCCCGGACGCCGAGCTGCGCATCGTGCGATACGACGCCACCCAGATACTCCCGCTGACGTGGAGCGCCGACGATTGCACGCAGTGCGCGTTCGTGGGCCGCGTGGAGGTCGGCGGGCACGACTACGACCAGTGCCAGGCGCACGTGCTCGTGGGCGGCACCTACCACATCCTCACGCAGCTGTTCGACACCAAGACGCACAAGCAGGTGGCGATCGAGGGCATCAGCGCCGACATGGACACGCACTGCACCCGCCCGCTGTTCAGCCTGGTGCGCCCCGCCGTGTCCAACCGCTACTACGGGTACTGCGCCATGGGCGCGAGCGTGTACGCCAAGGCCGTGGGCGCCATGAAGGTGGTGGACGAGGCCGTCACCTCCCTGCTCGACCACATCCGCGTGGGCCGCCCGCGCACGTTCGTGGACAAGACGCTCATAGAGTCGAAGAGCGAGAAGGGGCCGGACGGCTCCATGACCAAGACCTACTACGCCTTCGGCGAGGCCGACGACACCATCTTCTCCATGAACCCCGGCGACGAGGGGGCCTCCAAGATTCAGACCTCCCAGAGCGACCTCAAGGCGGACGAGAACGCCAGCGCCATCAACACGGGCCTGCGCCTTCTGTCGATCGCATGCGGCTTCGGCAACGGGTACTTCAGCTGGGAGGCGCACACGGGGCTCAAGACGGCCAAGGAGGTCGCCGCCGATAACTCGCAGCTGATGCGGTCCATCCACAGCCACGAGAACTCCCTGCGCAAGTCCATCGTGCGGCTGGTCAACGGGATGGCGGACGCCTGCCGCAACATCAAGGGCGAGGCGGTGCCGTACGGCGACGTGACGGTGGACTTCGACGACTCCATCATCAGCGACACGCAGAGCGCCCGCGAGATGGCCATGAGCGAGGTGGGCGCCGGCATCATGGCCCCGTGGGAGTACCGCCGCCGCTTCTACGGCGAGACCAGCAACGAGGCCAAGGCCAACGTGCCCGAGCAGCAGGGCGGCGCGTTCGACATGCTGGGCGACGGGCTGGCCTGATGCTGGGGCCGGACTACATAGAGCACTTCACCGACGCGGCGCAGGGGGCAATGGACGAGTACACCCTGCGCCTGGTGTGCATCTACGCCGCGCTCATAGGCTCCATAGACTTCGAGGGCGAGAGCGCCTACTCCCAGGCCGCCAGGAAGGCCGCGCTGGCCGCCAAGGACGTGCAGAAGGCCATGAGCGAGGAGGGCCGCAGAGCCGCGCGAGAGGCGGCCAAGGCGGCGGCCGAGGCGATCGCGAAAAGCGCCGAGGCCGACCTGGCAACGCTGGGCACGGCCATGGGCGCGCTGTCCAAGGCGATGCAGTGGAGGCTGCACAACTCCGCGCGGGCCACGGCAGCGGGCGTTCAGGAGGTGATCAGCCGCGACAACCTGAAGATGCCCGCCAACGTGCAGCGCGCGTACCTGGAGGTCGTGGCCCAGGCCGTGGCGCAGGTGAACTCGGGCATGGCCGGGTACGAGAAGGCGACCCGCGACGCCGTGCTGAAGCTGGCGCGGCGGGGCGTCTCGGTGGTGGACTACAAGAGCGGCGCGTGGGCGCAGGCGGACGTGGCCATGCGACGCCATATCCGCACCCAGGTGGCGCAGGCGGGCAGCCGCAACACGCTGGACCTCATGGAGGAGACCGGGCACGACCTCGTGCAGACCTCCTCGCACGGCGGGGCGCGCCCGAGCCACGCCAAGTGGCAGGGCCGCGTGTTCAGCCTGTCGGGCAAGTCCAAGAAGTACCCGCCCTTCAGCCGGACCGGGTACGGCGCCGTGGACGGCCTGTGCGGAGCGAACTGCAAGCACGACTTCGGCATCTACGTGGAGGGCCAGCCGCTGCGGTACGAGCGCGACCCCGACGGCGGCGACGAGAAGCGCGAGGAGCGGTACCAGGCCGAGCAGAAGCAGCGCGCCATCGAGCGCGAGATACGCGCCACGAAGCGAGAGGCGACCGCCCTGAAGGCGGCGGGGCTGGACGACACCAAGGAGCGCGTGCGCCTAGGCAAGCTGCAGAAGCGCCAGCGCGAGCACATAGCGGCCCACCACTACCTCGCCCGCGACTACTCGCGGGAGAACCCCTACGAGACGGGCAACAAGAAGCACGCCCTCACACGCCAGACGGCCAGCCGCACGGCCTTCATGGCGCAGCCGGACGTCAAGGCGGCCATAGCCGAGGCAGGCGTGAGCCGCAAGCGCGTGGGAGAGCTGGTCAAGGCGGGCGGCGATGGCTTCGGCCTCATGGCCAAGGCGGAGCGCGACAAGGTTCTCAGGACCGCCATAAACCAGGCCAAGGCCGAGAAGGCGCGCGACCTGCGCGTGGCCGACGCCGCAGCGATGGCGGTGCACGACGACAAGCAGGCGAAGCACATAGCGGGCAGCCGCCAGCACGAGCAGTACGTGGCGAACCTGAAACGCAAGGGCAGCGAGTACAAGGAGCCGAGCTGCATCACCGCGACGCTCGAAGAAGTGCGAGACCTCGTTTCAAAGCACGCGGGAACGGGGCTGGCGCGCGCAACGCGCGCCGGAAACTGGAACAAGCGCGAAGTTTGCGACGCGGGGCGCGTGATCGGATACGTAATCGGCGATAATGGAGAGCATATCCCGACCACGCGCTTCACCATCCACTACGCCGATGGCGACGTGCACATCGTCCCGGCGAAACCGAAGGAGGCACAGCAATGAAGCTATCGGAAGCGGTGAAGTACTTTCGCCAGCAGGTCAAGGTGACGTGCACCGACGGCCAGGTGGTCACGGGCAGGTTCGACGACTACCAGAGCGACGCCGAATCGCTGGACGAGCCGAACACCATAGGCATCGACAACGGCGCGGGCATCATCGTGGACATACCCGTCGACGAGGTGGAGAGCATCGCCGCCCTGTAACCACAACCGAATAGCGAACGGCTGCCAGGCCGCCCATCACGGGCGGCCTTTTCTTTTGCCTGGCGACACCTCGGGGAAGATGCGGTCACGCGATGGGGCGGCGACAACGGCCCCGCACGCGACCGCGGCGACAACGGCGGGCCATCCAAGCGCGCAGGGAAGCGCGACAACCAAACACGGAAGGAGCAAGCGATGGCGGACGACAACAAGCCCCAGGGCAACGAGGGCGGCGACAACGGCCAGCAGGCCGAGCCGGCGAAGGAGGTCGTGTCCTACGCGAAGTACAAGCGCGAGACCGACGAGTACCAGGAGCAGGTGAAGGCCCTCAAGGCCGAGCTGGAGCAGCGCGACAAGCAGATCGAGGAGTTCACCTCCAAGGCGGGCAACGCCGACGAGCTGCAGGCCGCGCTCGACAAGGCGAAGGCCGACAACGAGGCGTACAAGGCCGACGCCGAGAAGCGCGAGGCCGATATGCGCCGAGACTTCGCCATCGACACCAAGCTGGCGCAGATGGGCGTGCGCAACGCCAAGGCGGCGCGCGCGATCATCCCCAACATCGCCGAGGCGAAGCTGGACGAGCAGGGCAACCTGACCGGCATCGACTTCGACGCCCTGAAGAAGGACAACGCCTACATGTTCGCCGACCAGCCGCGTTCGAGCGCGGGCGGCGAGCAGAAGGGCGGCGCGGGCTCCGACGGCCTGGCGGACTTCCGCGCAGCTTTCGGACTGACCAACGAATCTAAGGAGTAAATCATGCCTAACAGCATCGAACTGCCCCATGGCTACGAGAACGTGCTCATGGAGGCGTACCGCAAGGAATCCCTGACCGCCGTGCTGGAGAGCGCCGCGCCCACGGGCAACATCGCGCAGATGGAGCAGCTGGGCGAGTTCTACTACCCCGTCTACAGCATGGGCGGCCTGGGCGACGTGAAGGACAACGGCCGCCTGCCCCAGAACAGCGGCGCGTCCCTGACCTGGAAGCCCATCAGCGCGAACTACGACCGAGGCACCATCCTCGAAATCGACCAGAAGGTCGACGCGCAGTCCTTCAACCTGGCGTTCGGAAACGCGGCCGCGCACTTCAACCGCAACAAGGTCGTGCCCGAAGGCGATGCGTTCGTGTTCTCCACCCTGTGCAAGGGCACGGGCATCAACAAGGAGCAGAAGACCTACACCGACGGCGCGGACATGCTCAAGGGCCTGAACGCCGCCATGTGCGACATGGACGAGAAGGAGGTGCCGGAGGAGGGCCGCGTGCTGTTCATCACCCCCACCCTGCTGGGCATGGTGAAGGACCTGGACACCACCAAGTCCCGCGAGGCGCTGGACGGCTTCTCCAGCATCGTGAAGGTGCCGCAGTCCCGCTTCTACTCCGCCATCGACCTTTTGGACGGCACCACCAAGGACGAGGAGATCGGCCACTACAAGAAGGACACGTCCGCCGTGGACATGAACTTCCTGATCGTGCACAAGGACGCCGTCATCCTGCGCTGGAACTTCGCGCACGGCAAGGTCATCGACGCCGAGGACAACCAGCAGGGCTTCGGCCACCTGTTCAAGTACCGCAAGTACGGCGTGTGCGGCGTGCGCGAGAATCTGGCGCACTACATCACCGCCGGCATGAAGGCAGCGTAGGAAGGAGGCGCGAGATGCGCGTAGTGGGACTGACGTTCGAGAAGAAGCCCGCCGCCAAGAAGAAGGCGGCCGCCAAGGGCAAGGAGCAGGCCGCGAAGGCCGAGGAGCATCCGGAGAAGGCCGCCGAGCAGGCCACGGAGCCGGAGAAGGCCGAGGAGGCCGAGGGCGATGGGGACTAGCGCCCCGACCTACGAGGACTACCTGGCATCCGGGCGCGGGGAGCTGTCCGCCGAGGAGTTCAAGGCGGCGCTCCCCCACGCCACGGCGGCCGTGCGCGACCTGATCTTCCCCAACGAGCCGGACGGCTCCGAGGAGTGGGCGCGCGCGGTCATGGCGGCCTGCGAGGTCGACGCAGCGTACGGATGCTCCGGCGGCATCATGGAAGGCGGAGGGTTCACCGTCGGCTCGTTCTCGTGGAACCCCGGCACCGGGATAGAGGGCAGCTACCGCCGCGACATGCAGGCGGCCGTGCAGAGCGAGCTGCTGGGCACGCCGCTGCTGTATCAGGGCCTGGGGGGTGCGAGATGATGCGGGTGCCGCGCTCGGCGCGGCCCTCCACCATGTTCGTCAAAGTCCCCAAGGAGGGCGGCTATGGCGGCGAGTTCGAGCAGCCCATCGAGGTGTGCCGCGTGCGCTTCGAGCCGGCATCGGCGTGGCTCGTGCGCGAGTACGCCCTGGGCGACGGGGCGCAGGGCCTCGTGATAGCCGACGGCGTGGACAGCCCGGGCATGTTCGACGTGCCCGTGGGCAGCCGCGTGAGCATCGACGGGGGCGAGTGGATGAACGTGGCGAGGTGCACGCCCCGCCGCGCGTTCGGCACCATCCCCCACCACTGGGAACTGGAGGTGAGGTAGCAATGCCCGCAGCAGTGACGGTCGACCTGACCAAGCTCATGAAGCGTTTCAGCGCGAAGGAGCTGGAGGCCAAGCAGGTGAAGTTCGCCATGAGCGTGGCCGAGGACATGAACGCCTACACGCCCGAGGACTCCAAGCACCTGCACAAGACCATGCAGGCGGCCTCCGACTTCAGGCAGGGCTTCGTCATATGGGACGCAGACTACGCCGCCGCCGTGCGAGAGCTGCCCGACAGCTCCATCAAGCACGGCAAGAACCCGAGGGCGAGGGCCGACTGGCCGAAGGCCGCGAAGGACGCGCACGGCGAGGATTGGAAGCGCCTGGCCGTCGACCTCCTGACCGAGGGGGCGTGATATGGCGCTGGACGTGATGGAGGCGGCGAAGGCCGCCATAGAGGCCCTGGGCTACGGCCCGGTGCTCCTCACCCGCCTGGCAGCATCGCGCGGCCACGACGACGCGGTGGTGCTGCGGCCCATGCCCACGGCCGACGTGGTGCGCCACATGGACGGCACCCGCCGCGTGGGATACGTGCTGCAGGTCATCGTGAAGGCCACCTCCGAGGCCAAGGCCATGAACGACGCCTACGACCTGGCCGACGCGTTGGACGGCGCCGACCTGTCCTCGCCCACGGGCTCCTACGGGTTCACGAGCGCGGCGCTGTACACCGAGCCGCAGGAGATAACGCCGCCGGAGGGCGGGCCGTACCTGTGGGAGTTCCGAATCAAAGCGATCATAACCATAGAGAAGGGATAACGATGGCAAAGAACCAAGACCTCGGCTTCGCGCCAAACTACATGAGCGCGCTGGAGGTTGACATCACGCCCGAGGCGGCGACCCCCACGTGGGCCATCTTCTCGCGCGGCATCACCGAGGTGAAGCCGACCACCAACGAGACCACCGACACCAAGGACTACTACGACGGCTACGGCACGCCCACCGACAAGGTGAAGAGCGTGCAGCCGCAGTACGAGGTCACGGGCGACCGCTGCTACGGCGACCCCGCGCAGGACTACGTGGCCAGCCTGGCGCTGGAGACCGGCGACGGCCGCACGGGCCACTTCCGCCACACCGACCCCAACGGCGACGTGGTGGAGGGCAACTGCACCTACCTGAACCTGACCGTGGGCTCCCAGCAGGGCGCCGCGTCCGACCCGGGCGCGTTCTCCTGCACCATCTCCGGAGCGGGCGCCATGAGCTTCATCGAGGCCAACAAGCTGAAGCAGCCTGCAAGCGTGACGTGCACCGCGCCGACCGGGGCCACCGTCGACAAGTCCGTGAAGCTGGCGCCTGTGGTGATGCCCGCCGAGGCGAACCCCAAGTGCTTCTTCGCCTCCGGCAACACCGACATTGCGACCGTGGACAGCGACGGCAACGTGACCGGCGTGGCAGCGGGCAAGGCCGTCATCACCGTGCGCTGCGCGTCCAAGCCGAGCCTCTGCACGCAGGTGGAGGTGACCGTCGCGGCGAAGTAGCGCCAGGCGACACCAGACATAACCTCCCAGACATGGGGGCGCGGGCTAGTGAGCGGCCCGCGCCCCTTTTCTATGCCCAACGCTCACCGCTCACGAAAGGGGCAGCAAATGGAACTTTTGAAAAACATCCGCGCGTATGAGGACGTGTACTTCGAGGACCCCGAGGAGAACCCCGACACGCCGCGCTTCCGCGTGTGGTTCGACGACAAGCACATCGAGGAGTACCTGGCCAAGGTCGGCAACGCCATCGACCGCGCGCAGGCCAACGAGCAGATGGCGCGCGGGGCTGACACCCCCGAGAAGGCGGCCGAGGCCAACGCCGCGCAGGCCCGCCTGATCAAGCGCACCGTCTCGGTGTTCATCGGCACCGAGGGCTGGGAGGAGCTGCTCGCATGGATGGGCGGCAAAGATGGCCCCATCGTTCCCGAGGAGAACATCCGCATCCTTGGCGAGGTGTTCGCAACGTTTCTGAACATGCTCGGGCGCCACGCGACCAGCGAGCAGCTGATGGCCTGCGGCCTGATGTACAGCGAGCGCGCGGAGCAGGTCCAGGCGCTCAACCGCGCACAGCGCCGCGCCAAGGGCAAGCGCAAGAAGGGCAAGTAATGCTCCCCGCCGCGCTCACGGCGGAGCGGGTGCGGCTGCCGGACGGGACCAGCGCCACGCGCTACCCGTGGAACGGCGAGGACGTGCTGGTGCGCGACGACGCACTCACGATCATCCGCGTCATCGAGGTGCTGACCGACGAGGGCAAGTCCGACGAACAGCGCCGGGACGAGTTCCTGGCGCTGTTTTTCGTGGACTGGGCGGACGCGTGGTGCGCATGCGACTACGACGCCGCCGAGTTCATGCGGATGCGCGACGCAGCGGTGTGGGATATGTGCGGGCTGGACCTGACCGGCAACCGCCCGCACGAAACGCCTCTGTGGGACCTCGAAGAGGACGCCGCGCGCATCCGCATCAGCTTCCGGCAGACCTACGGCATCGAGTGGGACGAGGTGCGAGGGCGGATCAGCTTCGCCGAGTTCGTGGCGCTCGTCGGCGGATGCCCGCAGGACACGCCGCTCGGCGCCGCCATCCACTACCGCAACCCGGCGACCAAGCCGAAGCCAACCAAATACAACAGGCAGGAGGTCGAGGCCTGGAACGCCGCCCACAAGGCGTTCGAACTCGGCAAAGGCCGCAGCTCACACGGCTCTGAGGAAGGAAGCGACGCGGCGATGCGCGATGTTTTCGCCGCGCTCAAGAGAGCAACGAGGTGAGCATGGACGGCAGCGTCATCATCAAAGCGGTGCTCGACACCGTAGACGTATCCAAGAACATCAAAGCCCTGGAGCGCGACCTCCAGGGCATCTCCTGGAAGAACATAACCGAAGGCGACGAGAAGGCGGCGAAGCTGTCCTCCTCGTTCAAGAAGGCCGGCACCGCCGCCACGCTGACGCTCACCGCGCCCGTGGTGGCCGCCGGCAAGGCCGTGTTCGGCGTGGCCAGCGACTACGAGCAGGCCAACGCCCGCATAGCCGCCGCGTTCGGCGTCTCCGGCGAGGAGGCGGAACGCTTCAGCGGCATAGGCAAGCGTATCTACGAGGGCGGCTGGGGCCAGTCCCTGGACGAGGTCAACGACGCGCTGATCCAGTGCAAGTCCACCCTGCGCGACGTGTCCGACGAGGACCTGCAGACCGTCACCACCAACGCGCTCATGCTGTCGCAGACGTTCGGGGCCGACGTGAACGAGTCCATACGCGGCACCAACGCCCTCATGGAGGGCTTCGGCCTGTCGGCCACCGAGGCCAGCGACCTGCTCACGGCGGGCATGCAGCGCGGCCTGAACTACACCGACGAGCTGGGCGACAACCTGAGCGAGTACAGCGTGCGCTGGGGCGAGGCCGGCATGAGCGCCAGCGAGTACTTCAGCCTGCTGGAGGCCGGCACGTCCAACGGCGCGTACAACCTGGACAAGGTGGGCGACTACCTCAACGAGTTCCTGACCGCGCTGGCGGACGGCCGCATGGAGGAGTCCATCGGCTCGTTCAGCGAGGGCACGCAGGAAGTATTCGAAAACTTCAAGAACGGAAGCGCCACCGCCGAGGACATGCTGCAGGCGGTGCTGGGCGACCTGACGCAGATGCCCAACGAATACGATAAGGCCGCGCTGGCCTCCACCCTGTGGTCCTCTCTCGGCGAGGACAACGCCATGGGCATGATCGAGTCCCTGGCGGGCGTGCAGGACAGCTTCGGCGACGTGGCCGGCGCCGCAGAGCAGGCCCAGGAGGCCGCCTCCGATAGCTTCGCCGTGAAGTCGCAGGAGGCCATGCGCGAGCTGCAGGGCTCCATCGAGCCGCTGGGGCAACCGCTCCTCAACATCGCCACCAACGTGGCCGGCGTCGTCAAGTCGTTCTCCGAGTGGTTCGCAGGCATCGGCGAGGGCGGCCAGACCGCCGTTCTCGCGATCGCCACGATAGCGGCCGCCATCGGCCCTGTGCTTTCGACGGTCGGCACCGTCGTGGACACCGTGCCGAAAATCGGCGCGGCCTTCCAGGTGGTCGGCAAGCTGGGCACCGGCGCGCTGGGGCTCATAGCCGCCCATCCCGTGGTCGCGGCCATCGCGGCCATCATCGCCGCCGTCGTGCTGCTGTGGAACAACTGCGAGGGGTTCCGCGACGCGGTAACGGCAATCTGGGACGCGGTATGCCAGGCGTTTCAGGTCGCCGTGCAGGTCGCGGGCGAGGTCGCGCAGTCCGTCGGCGGGTTCTTCTCCCGGCTCGGCGAGACGCTGGGCGGAATCTGGGACGGGATATGCGCCACGGTTCAGGGGGCCATGGAGGCCATAGCCGGGTTCTTCCAGGGGATGGCCGACACCGCCGCGAGCGTCTGGGACGGCATCTGCAACGTGGTGCAGGTGGCGGTCATGCTGCTAGGCGAGATATTGAACCTCGCCATAGAGGTGTTGCTCGCCCCGTGGACCTTCATCTGGGAGAACTTCGGCAGCCAGCTGAGCGCGGCGTGGGACGCCATATGCGCGGCAGTGGGCGCCTACCTGGAAGCCGTGAGCCAGAACATCACCGCCGTGCTGACCATCCTCTCCGAGTGGTGGTCCGCCGCCTGGGGCGCGATCAGCTCCGTGGCGAGCGCGGTGTGGGAGGCCATCAGCTGGGCGGTGACGACCTACATCACCGCCGTGCAAACGAACATACAGACGGTCCTCGGCATCATCCAGGCGGTGTGGAGCACGGTCTGGGGCGCGGTCAGCTCGACAGCATCCAGCATATGGGGCGCGATCAGCTGGGCGATAGGCGCGGCCATTAACGCCATCAGCTCCACCATCTCGGCGGTGCTGTCGGCAATCCAGGCCGTGTGGAACTCCATATGGGGAGCGGTCAGCTCCACCGCGTCGAGCGTGTGGGGCGGCATCAGCTCGACCATATCCGGCATCGTGAACGGCATCCGCGACACCATCTCCAGCGTGTTCAGCGCCGCGCGTGACACCGTGTCGAGCGTGTGGGACTCCATCAAGAGCGCCATAGAGACGCCGATACAGAACGCGCGGGACACCGTGCGCAACGTCATCGACACGATAAAGGGGTACTTCAACTTCTCGTGGTCGCTGCCGGACCTCAAGCTGCCGCACCTGTCCGTCAACGGCTCGTTCAGCATCGACCCGCCTTCCGTCCCGAGCTTCGGGCTCAGCTGGTACGCGAAGGGCGGCGTGTTCAACGGCCCCAGCGTCATCGGCGTCGGCGAGGCCGGCCCGGAGGGCGTCGTGCCGTTCAACGAGAGGGGCGCGCGCCCGCTCGCCGAGGGCATCGCCAAGCTGCTCGACGGCAAGGGCGGGGCCGCGCGCGGCGACACAAACGTGACCATCAACGTGTACGCGACCGTGCGGGAGGAGGCCGATATCGAGAAAATATCCCGCCAAATCGCGAAGGAGATCAAACGGCAGGAGTGCTTCGCATGATATACAACGGCTTCGACTTCGGGCCATGGTTCGACACCCGGCTCATGACCCGCTCGCTGCTACCCGACTACGACATAACCACCAGGACCGTGCCGGGAACGCCCGGCGAGCGGTTCATGCGCGCGGACCTGAAGCCGCTGTCCATAGAAGTGACGGCGGCCTTCCGCGCCCGCCCCACCGACGACATGGCGGCGGTCCGCCGCCTCATGGCTTCGAGGCTGCTGTGCCTGAAGGAGGCGGACCTGTGGCTGGACGACGAGCGCCACCTGGGCCTGCGATACAAGGCGGTGCTCACGTCCCCCGGCGAGCTCGACACGCTCTGGCACACGGGAGAGGCGATGCTGACCTTCACCGCGTACGACCCCATAGCCTACGGGGCGGACGCGCAGGCCACGTTCTCGGGCACCTCCTCGCTGCAGGTCGGCGGGACGTTCCGCACGTACCCGGTCGTGACCATCACGCCGGGCGGCAACACCTCCACGCTGCGCCTGACGAACATGGACACGGGGCAGTACGTGCAGGTCGACGAGGCCGTATCGGCATCGACCCCGGTGGTGATAGACATGGCCGCGCCGCAGGCGACGGTGAGCAGATCGGCGGCGCGCGTGACGTTCGACAGCGACTTCTTCTCGCTAGAGCCTGGGGCGAACACGCTGCGGGTGTCGAGCGGGACCGCAGTGGCGAGATGAACGGAAAGGTACGTGGGCTGATGCTGCTATGGGTCACAAACAGATGGGAGACGTACAAGGGGCCCATCAAGACGCTGTTCGAGTGCAAGGACACGCGCGAGGTCAACGGCGAGAACGCCTTGAGCATCACCACGCTTGCGCGCCTGGACAAGGGCGACCGCCTGGTGTGGCGCGACCTCAAGGGCCGATGGCACGAGAACATCGTGGACGGCGTGGAGGAAGAGCGCGCGAGCGCGGGCATCCTCTACACGTATTACTGCCCCACCTCCGCGCAGGTCGAGCTGCTGGGCGACTACCTGGAGGACAAGCGCCCCTACGACGTGAGCGCATACACCGCGCTGGCCTCGGCGCTGTCCTCCTCGCGCTGGCAGGTCGGCACCGTCGATGACCTTGGGCAGGCGGGCACGAACTTCTACCACACCAACGCATGGGCGGCCATACACGACGTGGCGGACACCTGGGGCGGCGAGCTGTCGTTCGAGATACAGGTGAGCGGCACCAAGGTGACCTCGCGCCGCGTTTGCATGGCAAAGCAGGTCGGCGAGGACAACGGCAAGCGTTTCACCTACGCCAAGGACCTCGTGAGCGTCCGCCGCAGCGTGGACGAGGGCAACGTGTGCACCGCCCTGTACGGCTACGGCAAGTCCCTGCAGACCACCGACGACGACGGCAACCTGACGGGCGGCTACGACCGAAAGCTGACGTTCGGCGACGTGAACGGCGGGCAGAACTGGGTGGGCAGCGCCGACGCGCTGGCCCGCTGGGGACGGCCCGACGGCAAGGGCGGCAAGGCGCACGTGTTCGGCGACGTGGAGTTCTCCGACTGCGAGGACGCGGCCGAGCTTAAGAAGCTCACCGAGGAACAGCTGGCGAAGTCGTGCGTCCCGGTCGTGTCGTACACCGTGGACGCCGTGGCGCTCGCCAGGGCCGGAGAGGGCTTCGAGGGCGCTGACGAGGGCGACCTCGTGACCGTGCTCGACATGGTGTACAACCCTCCCCTGCGCGTCCAGACCAGAATCACGAAGGTGGTCGAGGACCAGCTGCGCCCCGGCGAGGTCACCTACACGTTCGGCAACTACCAGACGATCGCCGAGCTGATGGCCGCGCAGAAGTCGGCCGCCAAGTCCACCGCCTCGACCATCCGGGCGACCGTGACCGAGGCTGTGAACGCCTCGAACAGGGCATCGACCGGCAAGTGGGGCGAGAGCCTGGCAGCCTCCGAGGAACGCCAGAAGGCGTACACCAAGGAGGTCGGCGGCGCCGCCAAGGACTACACCGACGAGATAAGGGACGAGCTGGACAAGGCCCTCAAGGAGTACGCCGACAACGGGGACACCATGCTGGAGGAGGCGCTGAAGAAGTACTCCGACGACGGCAACCTGACCCTGGACGAGGTGCTGCGCCTGTACACCGACACGTCGATAGAGCAAAGCGAGAACGCGCTCAAGCAGATAGACGAGGCCAACAAGGAGTACCTGGAAGGCGTCACGGACAAGCTGGACGAACGGCTGACGAGCGCCGAGGGCGAGGTGGATGGGCTGCAGAAGCAGCTCGACCAGCTGCCGACGGATATCCGCAAGAAGATCGTGGAAATGCTCAACAGCGAGATAAACACCACGGGCGGGTGGGTGTACGAGGAGCCGGGCCAGGGCATCCTCGTGTACGACAAGAAGCCCGAGAGCGCGACCAAGTGCGTGAAGATAGGAGGCGGCGTCATCGGCGTGGCCAACTCCAAGTACTCCACCGGAGCCTGGAAGTGGCGCACGGCCATCACCGGCGACGGCGTGACCGCCGACGAGCTGACCACGGGCCGAATCAAGGGCGGGAACTCCTACTGGGACCTCGACAGCGGCGCCTTCTACCTGCGCGACGGCTCCATCTTCATGACGGACAGCAACGGCAACAAGGTGTACATCAACGCCACCAACGGCTTCCAGATATACAGCAAGACCGGCTCCATCATCGCCGGCACCGTGCTGGTGGGCAACACCGCCATGTTCCGTTGCAACATGGTGGGCACGTCGTCCACGAACTACATCACAACGGGCACCACGACGGACAACCGGCCCGGCGCCTCGTTCGTCAACAACACGGCCGAGTACTGCACCATCGAGGCACTTCATGCCGTGGACAACCCGACGGCGAATGCGACCGACGGTGTAGGCATATCGTCATGCGGCTACGGGTTCCTTAGCGCGAACCGCTATTACCGGCAAACGAGGCTTACGACCCCCTACTACAAGGGGCACATGAGCTTCCCCGACGAGATGCTGTATATGAGGAGCGGCAACAGCAGCGGGGGCGGATCGCCGTATGTGAAGCTGCAGGAGAACTCAAGCAACTACCTGTACCTGGACAACGGGCGTGCCGACCTCGGCGCGTCAGGCACCGTCAGGATACTCGCGCCGAAGTTCGCCATGAGCGCAAGCACGGGCTCTGGCGGCACCTACGGGTACACGGGATCAACGCAGTTCATCGGGTGCATCACCAACAACGGCAACAACTGGACGTGGGGCACCATCAACGTGGTGAACGGAATCATCACCGGCATGAGCAGCATCACGGGAAACTAGACCAGAGAGGAAACGGAATGTTCTACCACCTTGTACAGATGCCGGAGGCCCCGCAGGCGTTCGACGGCGCGCCGGAGCCGCCCGAGGCGCTGCCGGTGCTTGAATGCATCAGCGACCCGGCGACGGCCCGCGCCATCGTGGAGTCGGAAGACGTGTACGAGTTCGACGGCAAGGGCGGATTCGCGCTCGTCTCAAGCCCCGTGGCCGTCATGGACATGGAAGGAGGCGAAGCGAACGCCGTGGACTTCTCGGCGATGACAGACGAGGAGATATGCGGGATACACAGCGCGCAACCCGGCGACACATCGCGGACCATCAAATCCGAAGAGAAGGAGTGACGCATGGCAACGCACGAGATCACGCTCAACCTCAAGAAGACGAACATAGCGCCGCCGGTCATAACGGTGCACCAGGGCGACAGCGCGGAGGTCCTGAAGGCCGCCATCTACGACGGCGACAAGAAGGCGGCCCTGACGGGCTGCAAGGTGCACCTCATGGCCGCGAAGCCCGACCACACCTACGTGGAGCAGCAGTTCACGGGCATCAGCGACAACGTGGCCACCGTGACCGTCAACCCGGCGGCGTTCGGCGTCGCAGGGCTGCTCAAGGTCTGCTACGTGCGCGTGCGCGACGCGGCGGGGCTGGACGCGACCACCGAGAACATCCTCGTGAACGTCCTCCCCTCCGCGAGCGCGGCGGGCACCGTGTCCGGGCCGTACGTGGACGCGGTGGAGGCGATCGTTGCCGACCTGAGGTCGCAGCTCGCCGACGTAACCGCGCTCAACACGCAGATGCAGAAGGCCGAGGCTTCGCGCGCCGCCGCCGAGAAGCAGCGCGCCACCAACGAAACCGTGCGCAAGACCGCCGAGAGCGGACGCGTGGAGGCGGAGAAGGGGCGCGTCATCGCCGAGAGCGCCCGCGCGACCGAGGCCGCTCAGCTGAAAACGGCCTCGCAAGCCGCCACGGCGGCGGCAAACGGCGCAGCCTCGAACGCCAACGCGGCAGCAAACACCGCCCTGCAGATAGCCAACAGCGTGGCGCAGGGCAGCGCGGGCAGCTCGGACATGGCCAAGCAGAAGCAGCAGATAGCCGACCTGTACGGCAAGCTGGCCGACGCCACGGACGCGTTCATCTACGACGACGGCACCGTGTACTGCCCAGCCTCCAAGGCGAGCGCATCGGGCAGCACCGTCACGTTCGGGAGCACCTGCACGGCATCCGGCACCACCCTCACGCTCAAATAGACCGAAGAAGGAAGGAAACGAAATGGCACAAGCGAAAACCCTGTCGGTGGGTGGCACCGGCTACGAGATCATCGACGAGACCGCGCGCGCCAACGCGCAGACGGCGCTCAACAACGCCGAATACAACCGTCAGGGCCAAATCGGCAAATACGGCGGGCAGAGCATCGCGGAAATCCTGGCGGGCGAGATCGGCTCGGGCACCGTGTACGACGCCCTGCACAAGCGCATCGCCGCCGCGAACTTCGCGGGCCTGCGCGTGGGCGACTACCTGGACGTGCCCCTCGTGAGCGCATCCGCCGTCGCAGCCCAGCAGTCCGTGCGCTTCCTGCTGGCCCACATCGACCCGTACTACTGCTGCGGCGACCAGAGCAAGGGCCACCACATCGCGTTCGTGGCGTCCGCTCCCGTGTCCGTGGCCAAGACCGTAACCGGCGTGGCCAACGACAGCTTCCTGATGTGGAACACGACGAACACGAACCAAGGGACGGCCGAGACCAAGAACCCCTACCTGGGGAGCAACCTCAAGGCGTGGGAGACGGCCTTCGAGGCGTGCCTGCCCGAGGGCCTGACCAAATACCTGCTGACCCAGCGCGTCCTGTTGGAGGAGCGGTACAGCGCCAGCGGCGCGATCAACGACTCCAACAATTGGAGCTGGCAGGATATCGGCAAGGTGTGGTCGCTATCGGAGATGGAGGTCTACGGCTGCCCCGTGTGGGGCACGCCAGGCTGGTCCGTCGGCTTCGACTGCCAGTTCGATCTGTTCCATGACACGGCGCACCGAGTCAACGGAAGTCGGTGCATTTGGTGGCTGCGTTCCGTCATGGGTGGCTCCTCGTCCAGCGTGTGCTATGTCCACAGCGGCGGCATTGCCAGCTACTACTCGGCGACGACCACCTGGGTTCGCCCCCGCCCCGGCTTCCTCGTCGGCTAACCAGCCGAGTGCTCTATACTCTGCTTTTAGGCGACCGCCTTGCGCGGTCGCCTTCCGCCCGCGAAGCGGGCCGTTTTTTCGCCAGTTTTCCCAGGAGGTGCACGTGAGCGGCGTCTACCAGCGCAACCGCGAGGTGTCCGAGTACAAGTTCTTCACGCAGGCCATCGCCATCCGCGTGGAGGTCAACAAGCTGATGGCGTCGTCCTCCGTGGTTCCGAAGGCCTACCGCCTGCTGAACGCGGTGCCGACCGTGGAGACGGCGCGCAGCATCGTGTACAACGTCAACCGCGCCGACTGCTTCTATCCCAACAGCTCGTTCAACGCGCTGGAGAGGAAACGCTACCTGACGCTGGCCATAGCGGACTGCGAGCAGCTGATGCTGGACATGCAGTGCCTCATGGATATCGGCCTGCCCGTGAACGCCAACCGCTTCGAGGCGCTGGCTGCCATGGTCGAGGAGGAGATCAAGCTGCTGAAGGGCGCGCGCAAGAACGTGCGCGTCACCGGCAAGAAGTCGACCGAGGAGCGCATAGCCGAGGCCGAGGCCGAGCTAGAGCGCCTGCGTTCGCTATAATGGGCGGCGGTCCCGTCTTGTATATCGGTACAATTGGTGGCTGCGTTCCGTCATGGGTGGCTCCTCGTCCAGCGTGTGCTATGTCAACAACAACGGCAATGCCAACTACAACTCGGCGACGAACACCTGGGTTCGCCCCCGCCCCGGATTCCCTTACTGCCAGACCGAGTAGGCCCGAGGGCCGAAAGCAGAGCGCGAAGAGGAAGGAAGGCGCGACCATCGGGCACGAGCCCGTAAATACGCACCCCGCGAGGGTGGCCGGACGCTGCTTGCATGGCGCGGCGCTCCGTGGCTTCGCCGCGTTTCATGGCCATACCTCAAGCGGCTGTCAGAGCCACATTGCAAGCCGTGCGGGGTGCCTTATCCTATGAACTCAGAGCAAAGGCGGGCGGCGCGCCGGAAGCGCCGCGAGGAGAAGCGCGCGAAAGCAAAGGCCGAGCGCGTCAAGGCGTGCACGCTCGAAACCGTGGCGGACCTCAACTGCCTGTGCATGGCCTCGAAGCAGGCGGCGCGCGGCGTGATGTGGAAGGCATCGACGCAGCGGTACATGAAGGACTACCTCCGAAACGCCGCGAAGTCCCGCCGCGACCTGCTGGAGGGCCGCGACATATGCCGGGGCTTCATCCGCTTCGACCTATGGGAGCGCGGCAAGCTGAGGCATATCAGCGCCGTGCACTTCCCCGAGCGCGTGGTGCAGAAGTCGCTGTCGCAGAATGCGCTCGTGCCCGCGATCGTACCCACCCTCATAGCCGCCAACTCCGCGAACATCAAAGGGCGCGGCACCGACTACGCCCTGAGGCTGCTCAAGCGCCACCTCGCCAACCATTGGAGGAGGAGCGGCGGCGAGGGCTACATACTGCTCGGAGACTTCTCGGATTACTTCGCGAGCATAGCGCACGCCCCCGTCAAGGAGCAGGTGGCCGCCGCGCTGCTCGACCCTCGCGTTATCGCCCTGGAGCACCGCCTGCTGGATGCCCAAGGCGAGGTCGGCCTGGGACTCGGAAGCGAGCCGAACCAGATATGCGCGGTCGCGCACCCCAACAGAATCGACCACTACGTGACCGAGATGCTGCGCCCCGAATCGTACGGCAGATACATGGACGACTTCTACCTGATTCACGAGAGCAAGGACTATCTGCAGGTGTGCCTGCTGCTCATAGAGCGCAAGTGCGCCGAGCTGGGCATCGAGCTGAACCCGCGCAAGACGCGCGTGGTGAAGCTCACGCGCGGGTTCACGTGGCTGAAGAAGCGCATCTTCTACACCGAGACCGGCCGCATAGTCATGAAGCCGTGCCGAGACTCCATCACGCGCGAGCGCCGTAAACTGAAGAAGATGGCGCGCATGGTCGCCGATGGAGTCATGACGGCCGAGCAGGCGGAGCAGAGCTACCAGAGCTGGCGGGGCGGGCTGAAACGGCTGGACGCGCACCGCACCGTGCGGACCATGGACGCCCTGTACCGCAGCCTGTTCGAAAACCTCGCGGGGGGGTTGCTCAATGCAATCCAGGCCTGGAGGCGACACGGATGGGAGCATGCCCCTACCCTAGCAACGGAAGGAGCGACCCATGACGGAACAGGAAATCGCCGGGGAGATCAACGGCTACAAACAGCAGCTTAACCAGAGCGATTACAAGGTCATGAAGGCGGTGGAGCGCATCTTCTCCGCATCGTCCATCACCGACCTGCTCTCGGCCATCTCGGCGGCGGCCAAGGAAATCGCCGAAATCATCGCGCAGCGCCAGGAATGGCGCGCCAAGATCAACGAGCTGGAGGCCATGGAGCCGGACCAGCCGGAAGCGCCGCAGGCGTAGCGGGCGCCCCTTCGGGGGCGCTTTTCTTTTGCCCGGCGACACCTCGCGGACAATCGCCCCAGCGATTCGAGGAGGTGAGAAAACGAATGACCGACGTGCTGGAAATCTTCGCGCCGTACGGCCCCGGGTCGCTTTTCGGCGCGCTGCTCGTACTGGTGGCCCTGTACTTCGGGAAGCAATATCTCGAAGAGTTCAAGGCCCAGAACGAGCGCAAGGCGAATATCGACATGAAGCGCGAGAAGCGCAAGCAGGACGAGGTGAACGAGCGCGCCCAGCGCGACCGCGAACGCTCGCAGATGGAGGGCCGCATCGCCGCCCAGATGGAGCGCAGCAACACGCTCATAGAGGGCATGAAGACGCTCATGGAGTCCGTGGTGACCTCCAACGAGGTGTTGCACGCCGACCTGGTCAACAGCCAGGCGCGCAGCCAGGGCATGGCGGCGCAGGTCGAGCACATCAGGGACCGGGTGGACCTGCTCTACGACAAGGAGACCAACAACTAGGAGGAAGAAATGACGATTATGCAAGCATTGGCGGCCGTCGTGCTGTCCATCGCCGTCCCTTGGGCGGTGCAGCTGATCAAGACCGAGGCCATGACCGGCAAGGCGGCGCGCTGCCTTGCGCTGGCGTGCTCGCTTCTGGCGGGCGTCGTGACCGGCTTCGTGGGCGGCGTGCCCGCAGACCCTGGCGCATGGGTCACGTGCGCCTTCGCCGTCATTGGCGGCGTGCAGGCGGCCTACACGCTGTTCAAGTCCGTGGGCATCACGTCCAAATGGCTCGACGCCCTGCTGGGCGTGACCGTAGGCGGGAAGGAGTAGCCATGGGCAGCGTGAACAAGATGGTTTCGTTCGTGAAGGAATGGTGTGCGGACGATTCTCACGGCTACAGCCAGAACAACCGCTGGGGACCTGACTGCGACTGCTCAAGCCTGATGTATATGGCCGCTGCGAACGCGGGTTACCGCGTCCCGACCAGCGGCACGCGGTACACCCGCACCATGGTGCGCGACTTCACGGCAGCGGGCTTCCAGGCCGTGCCGTTCGACGGCAACCTGTACGATTGCGAGCCTGGGTGCATCGCGCTCAACGAGGCCAACCACGTGGAGATGTTCACCGGGTGGGGCCAGCTCGGAGGCGCGCATATCGACGAGCACGGCGGCGTACAGGGATGCTGCCAGGGCGACCAGACCGGCAACGAGGTCTCCGTGGGCCCGGCGTACACGCCCAGCTACGGATGGGACTACATCCTGGTTCCTCCCGCAGATTCGGGCGACAGCCAGGCACAGCCGTCGGCAGAGGGCAAACCCATCGTGCCCGAGTACCGCATTTACAACCGCGAGAGCGGCTGGCTGTCGTGGATGACGGGACTCAACTGCGCGTGCCCGTGCGGCGATGACTTCGCCGGCGAGCCTGGCTGTTATGCGTACGACTTCGAGGCGCGCAACCTCGGACCGGGCGGCTGGTACAAGATTATCCGCGCAGACGGCTCCGAGTCCGTCAACGAGTCCGGCAACACGAACAGCCCCATCGTCGGCATCGAGGGCTACTACGACACGCCCGACCCCGGCACCACCGGCTACTGGAAGCTGTACTACCAGGCGCACTGGCTGGGCGCGGAGCCTGGCTGGGGCAAATGGGAGTACGACGACGAGGACGGCGGCGCGGGCAAAGACGCCGAAAGCCCCATCGACATGCTCCGCATGACCATCCGGAAGGCATAGCCATGCCGCGCCGCAGCGGCGGGGCGAGAAAGCCCGACGTCGATAGTCTGCTGCTCGCCCTGTTCGTGTTCGCCATGCTCGTCTTGGCGGCGGTAGCCGCGTGGAACTGCTTCACGCGAATGGCGGAAGCGCAGGAGGTGCGGGCCTCGCCAGCCCGCACCGACGGCCCCATATACGACCTGCCAAAAGGCATCGGCCAGGAAATCGTGTGCGACGAGCACAACCGCGAGTACCTGCTGCTGACCACCGAGCAGGGCGGCGTGTTCCTCATGCCGTACATGAGCGAGGACGGCGAGCAGGAGATCATGCCGCAGGCCTAGAACGCAAAGAAGCCGCCCCGTATGGAGCGGCTTCTTCTATTCGACGAGCAATATGAACGCCCGCCTGACGACGAACACCTGCATATGTTCGCCTACTGAACAGTTGGTGGAGGCGCGGAGAATCGAACTCCGGTCCATACTATATTATCCCTCAGGCTCTACAAGCTTATCCCGTTATCGGAATTCGGAACCTTTCGGTCAACGGGCAAACGTTGAGATTCCTAGTCGGTTCGATCTTTATCGAAGCCATACCGTCCACGTGCTTCGATGCAGTCCCCTAAAATGACGTCGCGTCCGAGCCGGGGACAACCCGGAGTTGACGTGCCAGGTGCTGATTAAGCAGCCATGGCGAGCGCCGGAGCGCTCTGAGAGTTGTTCTTGCCAATTAACTTGACGGTACCCCTGTTTAGCGTGGCGAGGAGACCACGACCTGCTCCTCAGTTCAAACATACCATGTCGAAACCAGTCGCCCCCGTATGCCGGCTTTGCAGCCGAGTCGGGACGCTGCGGTCCACCTTGTCAAAGTGCACGGCGGCAAGCCGCCGAACGGATAGATAATCTTACTTCAAAAGCGAGCGAAAGTCCAATGCGCTTTTGATGTCATCGAACGCGCCCTTGAATTCCGCCGCCATTTGCACGCCGTCCTTGAAGATGGCGTTCATGTCGTCGGTTGCCTGCTGAACGCCATCGCGCGTGATGCCCAGGCTGCCGTCATCGACGACATCGCCGTCGGCTTGCTCGTCCTCGTCGTCTTCGACATAAAGGTACTCGGCCTCTTCGCCGTCTTCCATGATGACGAAGCCGATGCGCCTGCCCTGCTCGTCTTCAAGGTAGCGCACGATATCATCATCGGAAAGCTCGAGCTCGACGACCTCAAGGTCCTCATCGGCAGCAGACGCCTTATCGGCCTGGGAATCCTCTTCCGCAGCATGCTCCGAAACCTGCTCTTCGGCCTCCAGGGCTTCCTGATCGCTCATCGACGGCTCCTTTCCTTCAACGCGCGTTCGATCTCGCGCTTCGAGTCGCGCTCGGCCATAGCGGCGCGCTTGTCGTAGTTCTTCTTGCCGCGGCACACCGCCAGCTCGACCTTCACGAGCGAGCTTTTGTTGAAGTACATCTTCAACGGCACGAGCGCCATGCCCTTCTCCTTGGTCAGTTGCTCCAGTTTGCGGATCTGGTTTTTGTGCAGCAGCAGCTTTCGCTTGCGGTCCGGATCGGGGTTCGCGATGTTGCCGAAAGCGTACGGGGGGATGTGGACGCCATGCAACCACACCTCGCCGTGGCGGATGAGCGCGAAGCAGTCGGTGAGCTGGCAATGGTTGTCGCGCAACGAACGCACCTCGGTGCCGGTCAGGGCGATACCTGCCTCGTAGGTTTCGAGAACCTCGTAATCGTGCAGCGCCTTGCGATTACGCGCGATGTCTTGGGATTGCTTTTTCATGATGCTACTCCCCCTGCGCCGCGCGGGCGGAGCAGGCATCGAGCGACACCGAACCGCAACCCGCCATGGGCACGAACGAGCCGCCGGACTCCAGATCGCGAGCGAACTGCACGAACAAGGCCACGGTTGCGTCAAGATCGTCCAGGCAGATGACCTCCGTGGGCGTATGCATATAGCGAAGCGGCACGGACACCAAGCCCGTGGGGATGCCCGCACGGCTGACCTGGATGGGCCAAGCGTCGGTGCCGGAATGACCGGGCAGCGCCTCAACCTGATACGGGATGCCCGCCGCCTTGGCGGCCTTGACAAGACGGTCGAACACCTGCGGGTTGACGTTGGGCCCACGGCCGATGACCGGGCCGCCGCCGCATTTGATGTCGCCGAACTTGGCATGGCTGATGCCCGGATAGTCGGTGGCGTGAGTGACGTCGAAGGCCACGGCCACATCGGGGCTCACGCCGAACGCCGAGGTGATAGCGCCGCGGGTGCCGATCTCCTCCTGCACCGTGCATGCGCAGGTGACATCGCCCGCGCAACCGCCGCCGACCGCCAGCTCCTCGAGCACGCGCGTGATGACCCACACGCCGCATTTGTCGTCGAAGGCGCGCGAAACGCCCATGTTCTTCCCGAAGCGCTCGAAGCCCACGCCGAACGTGATGACGTCGCCCACCTTCACCAGGCGCTTGACTTTCTTGGCGGGAAGGCCCAGGTCGATGACCAGGTCGGACAGGGGCGTGACCTTGTCGCGTTCGCCCGCCGAAATGAGGTGGATGGGTTTGCGGCCGACGACGCCGCGCAAAGGATGCTCGGCCCCGGAGGCGTGCACGTCCACGCGAAGCCCCGGCAGAATGGCTGCATCGACGCCGCCGATGGCGGCGACCGACAAAAACCCGTCATCGGAGACGTTGACCACCATCAGGCCGATCTCATCCATATGGGCGGCCAGCATAAGAGACGGAGCCTCCCCCCTGCCTTCCAGGCGAGCATGGACCGAGCCCATGACGTCGGTGGTGACCTGGTCGGCCACGCCCTCCATGCGCTCGCGCACCACGGAGGCGATGCGCTGCTCGCAGCCCGTCGGCGAAGGGGTCTCGAGCAGGCGCTTGAGATATTTGCGATCTTGTTTGTTCATTTGCTTCCTTTATCGAAGAAAGTCGGCGATTGAGCGCACAAAGGGCGCAGGAGCGGCAACGGCGAAAATCGCTGCTGCGCCTGCAGGCCGCGACGGCGACAAACGACGGCTCCCGCCGTTACGCGCGAACCTTCACGACGATCTTACGCACATGGCAGGGCTCGGAGCCGAGCGTGCAACCCGGCTTATGCGCATCCTCGGGCGCGAGGACGGCCAAGTCGCCGGCATGCAGCACCACATCCGTGCACTCCTTGGGAGCCTCGTACAGGCCGAAGTCGTTCTCCTCGTCGAAAGGCTGGCACTCGGCCAGCCCGTCGAGCTGGGCGTACTGCAAAAGCTCCTGGCCGGAAACGACGAACTGCACGTCGTAATAGCCGCGGTGCGCCTCCATCTGCTTCTCCGCAGCGGCGACGGTATCGTATTCCTGCACGTTGGCGAACACGTCGTCGCCATCGATCTCGTTGCGGCCGAGCGGCAGGGCCTCCAGGCCGTCCTGCGCGAGGAACGCATAGGCCTTGGCGAAGCGCTGGTTGAGATAGTCGTTTCCGTTCGCATGAGCAAGGTTGGTTACCAGCATGCCGATTCCTTTCATATTCACGCGGCGCGCAGGGCGCCGTCTTGTTCGTTTAGGGAAGTATACACCCCGCCGGCGGGCAAGCCGCCGCGGCAGACGGCGCCCCACGGCATGCACAAGGAGACGAGACCGCCCTTGCGGGCTAACGGCCTTGCGGTCGTGCAGGGCCGAGCGGCATATCTAGCTTATGGACCTGCGATTCATCGAGCACCGTGATGCCCGCGTCGCTAAACAGCTGCGTGGCGACGCCCCGCCCCGGCACGAGCGCGCCCGTGAAGCTTCCGTCGTAGACCAACCCGTTTCCGCATGAAGGGCTTTTCGACTTGAGCACCGCCACCCGGCAATCGGCGTCGCGCAGCTGCTCCAGGCAGCGGCTTGCGCCAAGATGGAAGGCCTGCGTGACGTCTTCCCCGTTCGCATCGACGACGCGCACCGGACAGGACCCGGCGACGATCTCGCACGGCGGGTGCGGCACGGGAAGACCGCCTGCGACTTCAGGGCAAATAGGAACGAGCTTATAGCAACGAGCAAGCCGCATAACGGCATCGGCAGGCTTCGAAGACCCGTCGTAGCGGCACGGCCTGCCCAGCAGGCAGGCGCTCACGGCGATGGCAGGCGATGTGTTCGGTGTTTTCTCCATACCGACATTATAGCGCGGGCAATCCGGTTATTCCTACCAATATGCTACTTGGAGAGTATCAAAAAACTTCGTGAACCCAACCACCGCTGTGCTAGAGTTAGCCGCAGGAGAGGCGAACGGAGCAACGGCCCCGACGCATACGTCGTAGAAAGGCGATACCATGAAAGTTGCAATCCCCAGCGAAACCGGCGAAGGCCTGACGAGCACCCGCAGCGGGCATTTCGGCCATACACCCTGGTTCACGCTCGTGACCATCGAGGACGGCCAGGTCACCGGCGTCGAGTCGGTCAAAAACGTCGATCATGACGAAGTAGGTTGCGGCGGCGTCATCGAGTTCGCGCACAACCTGGGCATCGACGCGATGATCTGCGCAGGCATGGGCCAGCCGCCGTTCATGCGCTTCACGCAATACGGCGTGGACATCTACCTTGAGCAGCAAACCCCCATGGTCGGCGATGTGGTGAACAAGTTCATCGCCGGCGATTGCGCGCGCATGGTGCTGGAAAACGCCTGCAGCCATCATCACTAGGAGGCAAGGCCCCGGTCGCAGCCGCCTTGCGGCGCGAACCAAGCCCGCACAGCTTGCTATACTGAATAAGACGTTTCAGGCCCGAGCCGCACGCCCGGGCCTTTTCAATCGCAAGGAGCAGCCGTGGGCATATTCGAAGACCTGCAAGCGTTCAAACCCGCCAACGAGCAGGAAGCCGCCGATCGCGACTTGATCTTGTCGCGCTTGAAAACGGACCCTTCGGTGTTCGACCGAACGGCAGTTGCCCACATGGCGTGCTCCATTTGGACCGTAGACCCCACGTTTACGAAGACCTTGCTGGTGTATCACAACATCTACGATTCGTGGAGCTGGATCGGCGGGCACGCGGATGGGCAGACCGATCTTGCGGCGGTTGCCCTGCGCGAGCTGGAGGAGGAAACGGGCGTGCGCAGCGCAAGCTTGGTGCCGTGCGGGCCGGGGGGCGTGCTGTCGTGCGAGGTGCTGACCGTGGACGGCCACGTCAAACGCGGGACGTACGTGAGCTCGCACCTGCATCTGAACATGACATATCTGGCGGTTGCCGACCCTGCCGAGCACGTGCGTATCAAGGCCGATGAGAACAGCGGCGTGAAGTGGGTGGAGCTCGACGATGCCGTGGCCCTGTCAAGCGAACCCTGGATTCGCGAGCGCATCTACCGCAAGCTCATCGGGAAGACGCGCGAGTTGGCACCGCGTTTCGCTACGCGGTAAACCGGCGGCAGCCGCGAAAGCTGCGGCGCGCCGCCTCAAATCGCCAAACTCCCGCTACACCATATTGCCGTGGATATCGGCATGGTGGACATCGTCCCAACGACGACGCAAGGCCACATCAGCCGTAAGGTTTCGGTTATCGAACACGATGGACCACTGCGTATTGCTGGTGACATCCTCAGGGTTCGGCGCCTGCGCAGCCGTCCTGAGCGCCTTCCATGCCGTGACCTGGGCATCTTCGCCCGCCGACGCCCCATCGAGCACCGCGGAGATGGCGTCGTAGCGCTCTCGGCCATGCCCATACGCCCCGTTCCTCTGAAAAGGCGCTACCTTATCTTGGTGCATGACGAAGAAGTTCGTGACCTGGCACGTCGGCGTGACGACGGGCAAGCGCTCGGGGTTGTCGCAATCGAACTCGACGACACGGCCATCGCCTTGCGCATCGGTGATATAGAAATGGTAATCACGCCCGCTTGTGGCGAACATGTCGTAGGAAAGCAGCAGATCGACGGCTTCCTGCGTGGTGGCGGCCCGATCGAGCACCAAACGTATGGCCATCGGCGTGGAAATGACGGGCTTGCCGGTGATGCGGGAGGTGGGCTTGCTGTCAAGCGTGAGCACCGCGCAGGAAACGCCCTTCTCGTTCACTCCATCTAAGCAGGCGAAGGGCGCCGCCAGGCACGCGAAGCGCGATTTCGTCTGCAGCGCATCGACCACGCCGAGGTTGTCGAGGGCGCAAAAGCCGATCGATTCGTAACCATCGGCGGGGGCTGTGTGCACGAGCATGGCGGAGGTATCGAACTTGAAGTCGTAGTTGCGGCCCATGAGCACGCCTTCGCTACCCGCAAGCGTGAACGCGCTGCATCCGAACTGCGGCGCCTGTATATGAACGGGAACGAGCGGGAATGCCTCGGCAAGGATGGCGTCCATGTTGCCTTGGTCGCTTCCCAGCCCGCGCTCGATGATGCGATCAAGGTCGTAACGATACGACACGTCCATGGCGTAAAGGCCATACGGCGCATCGGCGGGCGCGACCTGCCTGATCGAGGCCATGGTGGCCGCCCGCGACCCATATATGGCAGCACCTGCACCTGCGGCAACGCCGGCGGCGGCAACCGCAGCCTTCGCGATATTCCCAAGCCTCATTGACGACCCCTTTCGTCGCATACCCCGCAAAAAGCATCTTACGGACGTTTTCCCGATTATCGCACAACCGCCTTCGCGCCGCGCGGTTAAGCCCACATCGACCCCGCAAAACCCGTGAACGCAAAGCCGCCCCCGAGCGAGTTCGAATGAACGCCGATGCTCCTGGGAAACCCCGCGCATCACGACACCACGTGCTCGTTTGCGCTAAAATAAACGTTTGCGAACAATGCGTTCAAGCAAGGGGAGCCGCCAGCGATGATCACCGAAAAAGCCATAGCAAGCCAATGCAACCAGCGTTCGTTCACGCGAGGGCGCGCCATCGCGTCATCGGACAGGAACATCCTCACGAAGCAGGTGCGCTACGATGCCGAGGAGTCGGTGGTCAGCGCCTTCGTAGCATCGAGCAGCGGCTGGGACGATCGCTACCGCACCTCGGTGATCCTCGACGAGGATGCCGACGAGGTGCTCGACTACTCATGCACGTGCCCGGCGTATCGCGAGTATGCCGGCATGTGCAAGCACTGCGTGGCCCTGGCGCTGACGTTCTTGCGCCGCCCGGAGACCTTCATGGGCTACCAGGCGCAACGCACGGCGCAATCCTCCTCGTGCATCACCGAGTTCATGAAGCGCACCGAGGAGCTGCAAGCCGACGATACGCCCGCCGAAAGCGTGGTTTTGCACGCAGAGCTTTCGTATGGCTACGGGCTGTGGTCCGCCTCGTTTCGCATCAGCGGACCTTCGGGAACGCCTTACGTGGTGAAATCGCTTTCCGAATTCGCCGACCGTATGCGCTCCGGCGCCCGCCACGCATACGGCAAGAAGCTGGCGTTCACGCACGCTCCCGCCCTGTTCGAACAGCGCTCGCGCACGATCGCCCAGTTCATCGAGCGCGCCTGCTCCATGCGCGAGGCCGCCGACGATGCGCCTTTGTGGCTTCGCCGGCAAAGCGCGTCGGTCGGCCGCACCCTGCAGCTTTCCGAGGCCGAGGCCGTTGAGCTGTTCGACCTGCTCGACGGCTCCGAGTTCAGCATCACGGGCGCGGACTACGCCACGCCCACCGTGCAACGCGTGCATATCGAACACAGCGACCCGGACGTCTCGCTTTCAATGGCGCCGGCCAACGCCGGCGGCTGGTCGATCGAGCGCGGAGAGCAAATCCGTATGGCCGAGCAAGCCGGACGCCTGTATATATGGTGCGGCGGGGACACAGTGCATCGCTGCACGCCGGCGTTCGCGCGCTGCTCCGACTTCCTGCGCACGGTCTACGACAGCGACGAGCGCAACTTGTTCGTGGCAAACGACGACATGCCCCTGTTCTGCGCGGCGGCCCTGCCCGTCATCGAGGAGAACCTGCACTTGAGCGCCCCTGCCGAGCTTTCGGCTTGGCGCCCCGTGGAATGCAAGCTGGCTTTTTTCCTGGACAAGAACGGCAAGAACGTGACCATCGGCGCCCAAGCCGCGTACGGGCCGCGCCGCTTCACGCTGTGCGGGATCGTGCCCGCCGATCACAAGGATGAAAATAGCGCCTCGGGCCCCTCCCCTTTGCGCGACGCGCGCGCCGAGAGCAAAGCGAAGGCGCTGGTAGAACGTTACTTCGGAGCAGGCCAAACGCGCATCCCCATGAGCAACGAGGAAGCGGTGGCCAACCTTATCTTCACCGGCCTGGGCCAGCTGCGCGAAGCCGGCGAGGTGTACACCACGCCGGCCTTCGACCGCCTGATCAAAGATGGGAAGCCGCGCCTGAGCATGGGCGTGTCGCTGTCGGGCAACCTTATCAACCTCACCGTCGACGCCGGCGACCTTGACCCTGACGAGCTTGCGGCAATGCTTGGAAGCTATCGGAAGAAGAAACGCTACCATCGCCTGCGCGACGGCGCGTTCGTGGACCTCTCCGATTTCGAGCTCGCCCAGCTTGATCGCCTGGCATCCGACCTGGGCATCACGCAAAAGGAGCTTGCCACGGGAGAGGTGGAGCTGCCGTCGTTCCGCGCGTTCTACCTTGATGAGGAAGCCGACCTTGACCGCGACCGAAGCTTCACGCAGTACCTGAGCGATTTCCGCGCAATCGACGAGCGGGCATACCAGGTGCCCGAAGGATTGAATGCAACGCTGCGTCCCTACCAGGCCGAAGGCCTGCGATGGCTATCCGCCCGCCTGGATGCGGGGTTCGGCGGGGTGCTTGCCGACGAGATGGGCTTGGGCAAATCGGTCCAGCTCATCAGCTTGCTGGTGGCCCGCGCCGATCAAGCCCGCGAAGTCGGCCCGAGCCTGATCGTGTGCCCATCTTCGCTCGTGTACAACTGGATGGCCGAGTTCGAGCGCTTCGCACCCGGCCTGAACGTGACGGCCGTAGTGGGCAGCGCCTCCGAGCGCAAGGTGATCCGCGGCCACGCTTTCGCGCCGTATGACGCAAACCTGGTTTCCAAACGGCAAGGCGATGCGACCGCATCGCCTGACGGCGCGGAAGCGGCTTCGTGCAACGTCGATGCCCGCGCAAGGGAAGCAGCTTTGCAAAACGGAGAGGCAGCCGCGGCAACGAAACCCGTCAACGCAACCGGTAACCGACCTGCACCGGTCGACGTGCTCATCACCTCCTACGACCTGGCGCGCATCGATTCGGCCGATTACGCCGGACGGGAGCTGTTCATCTGCGCCCTTGACGAGGCCCAATACATCAAAAACCCCGCAACGCTGACCACCCGCGCGGTGAAGCGCCTATCGGCGCGCCATCGGTTCGCGCTGACCGGCACGCCCATGGAGAACCGCCTGTCGGAGCTGTGGAGCATCTTCGACTTCCTGATGCCCGGCCTTTTAGGGCCGTATGCGCGCTTCCGCGAACGCTTCGAACTGCCCATCGTGGGCGGCGAGGAAGAGGTGGCGGCCCGCCTGAGCGCCGTCGTTGGGCCGTTTATGCTCAGGCGCCGCAAAGCCGACGTGCTCACCGACCTGCCCGACAAGCTGGAAAGCGTGGTGTACGCGCCCATGGAGGGCCAGCAGCTCAAGCTTTACCGCGCCCACGAGCAGCGCCTGCGCGAGGAACTGACCCGCCAGCGCCGCGAGCGCAAGCAGCGCCAGGCGAAACGGGATGCGGGCGAGCACGTTTCCAGCGTGGAGGTGCTTGCCGAGCTCATGCAGCTGCGGCAGCTGTGCTGCGACCCGCGCCTGCTGTTCGAGGATTATCGCGGCCACGGAGCGAAGCTCGATACCATCATGGAATTGGTGGCAAGCGCCATGGAAGGCGGCGAGAAGACGCTCATCTTCAGCCAGTTCACCAGCTTCTTGGACCTGATCGCGCAGCGCCTCGATGAAGCGGGCATCGCCTTCTACACCATCACGGGCAAAACGCCGAAGAAAGACCGCGTGGAGCTGGTGAACGAGTTCAACGGCAACGACGTCCCCGTGTTCCTGGTATCGCTCAAGGCCGGCGGCACGGGCCTGAACCTTACGGGCGCAAGCGTGGTCATCCACGCCGATCCCTGGTGGAACGCCGCGGCGCAGCAGCAGGCCACCGACCGCGCGCACCGCATCGGGCAGACACGCGTCGTAAGCGTGCAGAAGGTCATAGCGAAGGACACCATCGAGGAGCGCATCCTGCACCTGCAGGAGGAGAAGAGCAAGCTGGCCGACCAGGTTATCGGCTCGAGCGGCATCTCGCTTGCAAGCTTGAGCGCCGACGAGCTGATTGACCTGCTGGAGGGGTGATCGCTTCCCCATGCAAAGAAGGGCCGGGCTCCAAGCCGCGCCCGCTGCCGAACCTTCGCTTTCGGTCCAGCAGCGGCACACGGTTCGAAACCCGGCCCTTTCGTTTTCCCACGGCAGCGCGTACGACGCGCAATGCTTAGAACTTGCGGAAGCGTTCGTAGCGCTGGGAAAGCAGCTCCTGCTCGCTCATGCCGCACAGCTCGTCGAGCGCCGCCTGCACATAGTCGCGCACGTTGCGCTCGGCGATCAGGGGGTTCTCATGCGCCGGCGCAGGGCCCTCGGGGACCACGGCGTCGATGATGCCGAGCTCCAAGGACTCGTGCGCGCTCATCTTCATGACCGCGGCCGCCTCGGGGGCACGCGTCCTATCCTTCCACAGGATGGAGGCGAACCCTTCGGGCGATAGCACCGAGTACACCGCATGCTCCTGCATGGCCACCCTGTTGGCGACGGCGAGCGCCAAGGCGCCGCCCGATCCGCCTTCGCCCAAAAGCACGGTGACCACGGGAACCTTCAAGCCCGCCATGGCGACCAGGTTGTCGGCGATGGCGTTGCCCTGCCCGCGCTCCTCGGCCTCCATGCCGCAGTACGCGCCCTGGGTGTCCACCAAACACACGATGGGGCGGCGGAACTTCTCAGCCTGGCGCATGAGGCGAAGCGCCTTGCGATAACCCTCGGGCTGGGGACATCCGAAATTGCGGCGGATGCGCTCCTTGAGGTTCTCGCCCTTCTCCTGCCCGATGACCGTGACCGCGCGTCCGCCGATCCAGCCGATGCCGCCGATGATCGCGGCATCATCGGCGAAGCCGCGATCGCCGTGCAGCTCGACGAAGCCGTCGACGAAGCTGCGGATGTAGGAGATGGCCGTGGGCCTGTGCACGTTGCGGGCAAGCTGCACGCTCTGCCACGCACGGTTTTCCTGGTCCGCCTTCGAGGCATCGCCGCCGGCTGGAGCCACGCACGCGCCCACCTCCAAGGACGTGCCCGCTTCGGCATCGAACGTGCCGGCGGCGATGGCGCGCTCGACCCGTCGAGATGCGCCCCCGCGCAGGCTTTCGGGGATGAGCGACGACGGGATGACCTCGCGCAGCTTCTCCCATACCGCCGTCTCCTCAACGCTCATGGGCTCGGGGCGCAGGTCCGCATAGGTGACGGTGTTGTACGTTGCCGTGCCGTTTTCCAGGTTGTCGCAAACCGCACGGTAGCTGACGAGCACATCGTGGTCGCCGGCGTTGTGGGCGCAGCCAGTCGCCTGCCCAGCAGTGGAAAGGTGCATCGCCAGGATATGCGCGAGCGTGGCGCGCAGGTCCTGACGCGACACGATGGCGTCGATCAAACCGTGCTCGAGCGCGAATTCCGCGGTTTGGAACCCTTCGGGGAGCTCTTGGCGGATGGTGTCGCGGATAACACGCTGCCCGGCGAAGCCGATGAGCGCATGGGGCTCGGCCAAGATGATGTCGCCGTCCATGGCGAACGACGCGGTCACGCCACCGGTAGTGGGATCGGTAATCACCGAGATATAGGGCAGATGCGCCGCGGCATGGCGTTCGATGGCGCACGAGGTCTTCGCCATCTGCATGAGCGAGACGAGGCCCTCCTGCATGCGCGCGCCGCCCGATGCGGTGAAGATGATCACCGGCAGATGCTCGGCGGTGGCGCGCTCGAACAGGCGCGTGACCTTCTCCCCCACAACGCTACCCATGGACCCCATGAAGAACGTGGACTCCATGATGCCGATAGCGCACTTCAGGCCGGCGATGGCGCCCTGGCCGGTGCGCACGCCCTCCTCGAGGCCGGTTTTCGCACGCTGGGCCTCAAGCTTGCCCAAATAGCCGGGAAACTCCAGGGGGTCGGTTTGGTCGACGACGCGGTCCCATTCCTGGAACGTGCCCGTGTCGAGCAGGTCGTTGATGCGCTCGTCGGAGGACATGCGCAGATACCCCCCGCACGAAGGACATACGTAATGGCCGGCGGCCAGGCTTGCGCTATCGAAAGCGAGCTTGCAGTGCTTGCAGGTACGCCACGCGCCGCAAACCTCGTCGGTTTTATCGGTGGCGCACAGCACCCAGCCAAGCTGCGGGGAATCGCCAAGCTGCGTGAACACGCGGCGACCGGCCGCTGCCGCACGGGCAAGGAACGCATCCACGCCCGCGAGCACCTGGGCATCCTCGGTCAGCAAAATGACCTGGGCACCCGTTTCCTCGGCCGCTTTCAACACGGCGTAGGCGTTCGAGTACAGCGCATCGTCGTGCTTCTCGCCAAGACTCGCCTTCGCATCCGCAGCGCGCAGATACGCCTCGCCGCGCTTGTCGTCGGTGCAGGTGACGCACGCGACCATGCCGGCATCCTGCACCGCCATGATGGTGCGCTTCGCAGCCTTGCCGCGAGCCACCACGAGGGCCACCGGCGCGAACGGGGACGCAGCGGCATCGCCTAAGGGCGCCTGGGCATCCTGCGAAGCGACGCCGGTATATGCCGACATATCCGCGGCATCAACCGCATTAGGAGCGGGTCGGTCGGCGGTCATGCGCTCGTACTCCTCTTCCGCGATGCGAGAGAGGCGGTACGCCACGTCGGCGCCATCGGCAACGCTTTCCCGGCCTTCACCAGAAGCGGTGACGAACGCGCCCGAGCCGTCGAAAGAAATGTAATCCTGCTTGAATAGCTTCATGTCAAACCCTTCGACCAAACCCCTAAGCGGACTTGGCCATAACGTATTTCTGCGTCGCCGTGGCGGCCACCTGATCGCCGACGAGCGCCTGCACCTCGGCGACCACCATGCGCGAGGAGTTCTTCACGATGTCCGCCTTGAGCGTGAGCACGTCGCCGGGCTGCACCTGATGGCGGAACTTCGCCTTGTCGATGCCGGCGAAAAAGCCCAGCACGCCGGGCTCGTCGCGGCCGACGAGCGCGCAAAACGAGGCTGCCTGCGCGAGCGCCTCCATGATGATGACGCCCGGCAGCACCGGATGCCCGGGGAAATGGCCGGCGAACAGGGGCAGCTCGGAATCGACGTCGAGCTCGGCGATGATGCTGCACCCGGGATCGCATTCGAGCACGCGGCTGACCCACACGAACGGGTCGCGATGCGGCAGCACGCGCTCGATGACGTCGCGGCCGCAGGGATATTGGATGGTTTCCATTGCTAGATCCTTCGAATGGGGCGCCGAGGCGCCCGCTGGGTAGAAGAGGTTATGCGACGGATGCCCTAGCAGGGCGAGATGGCGAGCACGGCGTTGTGACCGCCGAAGCCGAGCGAGTTGGACAGCGCGACCTTCTGCGGATAGCCCGTCTTGGCCTCGGTGAGCACGTTGACAGGGCAATCGGGGTCGGGCTGCGCGAAGCCCGTGGTGGGCGGCACGCACTCGTTGGCCACGGAGAGCGCCGTGACGATGGCCTCGACCGCGCCTGCGGCCCCGAGCGTATGCCCCGTGGAGCCCTTCACAGACACCACCGGCACCTTGCGGCCCGCCTCTTCGCCGCACAGCGCAAGCAGCGCATGCGACTCGGTGGAGTCGTTGGCCGGCGTTGCGGTGCCGTGGGCGTTGACGTGGCCAAGGTCCGCGGGCGTGAAGCCGCCTTCGGACAGCGCCTGGAGCATAGCGCGCTGGATGCCCTCGCCCGAAGGCTCGGGCGCGGTCATGTGGTAGGCATCGCCGGTGGAACCGAAGCCGGTGATCTCGGCCAGGGGCTTCGCACCGCGCGCCAGGGCGTGCTCGAGGGATTCGAGCACCACGGCGCCGGCGCCTTCGCCCGCCACGAAACCGCAACGGCGCTCATCGAAGGGCAGCGAGGCCTGGGTGGGGTCGTCCACCTTTGCAAGCGCGCCCAAATTGGCGAAACCGGCGATGCAGATGGGGTTGACCGACTCCTCCGAGCCGCCCGCAAGCGCCATATCCGCATACCCGTGACGGATAGAGCGCACGGCGGCCCCGATGTTGTGGGCCCCCGTGGCGCATGCGGTGGTCACGTCAATGCATTCGCCGCGCATGCCGTAGCGGATGGCCAAATGACCCGCGGCAATGTTGCCGATCATGGTGGGCACGAACAGCGGGCTCACGCGCTTGGGGCCCTTATCGTGCAGCGTGTAGAAGCCGTTTTGCAGCTCGTCGATGCCGCCGATGCCCGCGCCGAAGATGACGGCCGCGCGCGTGGGGTCTTCCTGCTCCATGTCGATGCCGGACTGGGCCATGGCCTCGTCGGCCGCCACGATGGCATACTGGACGAAGCGCTCGAAACGGCGCGCCTCCTTCTTGGACAACCCGTGCTCGGTCGGGTCGAAATCATGCACCTCGCCCGCTACATGCACATCGAAATCATCGTGATCGAAGTGCGAAATGGTGCCAATGCAGCAACGCTTGCCCATGACCGCATCCCACAGCGCATCCACGCCGACGCCGGCGGGCGTGACCGCGCCCATGCCGGTGATGACGACGCGGTGGGTGCCGTCGGGACGACGCGTTGCGGACGTATCGATTACCTGACTCATAGTGCCAAACCTCCATCGATGCAGATGACCTGCCCGGTAATGTAGCCGGATTGCTCGCTTGCCAGAAAGCCCACCAGATGGGCCACGTCGTCCACCGTGCCGAAGCGCTTCATGGGGATCTGCTCGCCGATGGCGTCGCGCTGCTTCTCGGACAGGGCGTCGGTCATGTCGGTGGAGATGAAGCCGGGTGCGACGGCGTTTGCCGTGACGCCGCGGGCGGCAAGCTCGCGGGCGATGGTCTTCGTCAGGCCGATGACGCCGGCCTTCGATGCCGCATAGTTCGCCTGGCCGGCGTTGCCGCCGACGCCGGAGATGGACGACATGTTCACGATGCGCCCGTAGCGCTGCTTCATCATGATCTTGCCGGCGGCGCGGCAGATATGGAACGTGCCCTTGAGGTTCACGTCGATGACGCGGTCGAAATCGTCGTCTTTCATGCGCACCATAAGGCCGTCGCGCGTGATGCCGGCGTTGTTGACCACGGCATCCAGGCGGCCGAAGGCCTCGTGCGCCTGCTCGACCAGGGCGTTCGCCTCGGTCTCATCGGCGACGCTTGCGGCGATGGCCTCCACTTGCACGCCGTATTCGCCGGCGATACGGCCGGCATGCTCCCTCAGCGCGGCAAGGCCCGCTTCGCTCGAGCAGTTCAGGGCCACGTTAAAGCCGGCGGCCGCCAGCTGCTCGGCAACCGCAAGGCCGATACCGCGCGAGCTGCCGGTGATAAGCGCCGCGCGGCGGATGGTATCTTGAGATTCGCTCATATGCTATTCCTTATCCTCGGCGTATTCGGAAACGAAGGCATCGAAGGACGCCGCATCCTGGATGCACGGGCGGGCCGCTTTGCGGTCGATGCGCTTGATCAGGTTCGACAGCACCCCGCCGAAGCCCACCTCGGCGAACACGGCAGCGCCCTGATCGGCCAGGGCCTGCACGCTTTGGTCGAAGCGCACCGGATGGGTCAGATGCTCGACCAAGCGGCGTCGGGCATCCTCGGCGGAAAGCGGCCGCGCGTCGACGTTGCAGATAAGCGGCACGCAAGGCTGCTTGAAGTTCACCTTCGCCAGATACGCGTCAAGCTCATCGGCGGCCGGCTGCATAAGCGGGCTGTGGAACGCGCCGGAGGTGGCCAGGCGCGCATACCGCTTGCCCGCCGCCTCCCAGGCGGCTTCGGCGCGCTCGACGGCGGCCAGCTCTCCCGAGATAACGATCTGACCGGGGCAATTGAAGTTCGCGGGGACGAGCACTTGGCCCTGCCCGCACTCCTCGCACAGCTGCGTGACGGATTCCTCATCGGCCTTGAGCAGCGCGCTCATCACGCCCGGCCGCTCGGCAGCAGCCTGCGCCATAAGGCGGGCGCGCTCGGCAACGAACGAGAACGTTTCCTCACAGGTGAGCATGCCCGAAACCGCCAAGGCGCTGACCTGCCCCAACGAGAACCCGAGCACGGCCTGCGGCTGCACGCCGCGAGCCTGCAGGGCCGAGGCGATGCCCACGGACAGCGCACAGGTTGCCGGCTGCGCATACCGGGTGTCGTTGAGCTTCTCGGCAGGTGCGTTGACCATAAGGTCCGCCACGTCATAGCCGAGCACGTCGGAGGCGCAGTCGAGCACCGCCTTGACCTCGGGAACGCCGAACAGGCTCTCGCCCATGCCGGGTTTTTGGGCGCCTTGGCCCGAGAACATGAATACCGGGTTCATGCCAACCCCCTACCCGCGCACCGCGTTGGCGTCGGCGGCCTGCTGAAGGCTGCGAGCGCCGACGACCTGCGCCTGCGCCATCAGCTCGTCGATGACCTCCTGCGTGGTTTTGCGCTCATGCACAAGGGCGGCCACCTGGCCCGCCATCATGGAGCCGTTGTCCACATCGCCCTCGACGGCACGGCGCAGGCTTCCCACGTACATGGCCTCGAGCTCGTCGCCGTTCTTGGTCAGATCGGCCTCCAGCTTGCGCACGTTGCGGGAGAACTTGTTCTTCAAGCAGCGAACCGGATGCCCGCTGCCGCGTCCCGTGACGATGGTGTCGGAGTCCTTGGCCGCCAGAACGCGCTCTTTGTAGGCGTCGGAGACGGTGCATTCCTCAACGGTGAGGAAACGCGTGCCCATCTGCACGCCCTCGGCGCCCAACGCGAACGCAGCCGCCACGCCGCGCCCATCGGCGATGCCGCCGGCGGCGATGACGGGAATGGAAACGGTATCGCACACGGCAGGTACGAGCGCCATGGTGGTAAGCTCGCCCACATGCCCGCCGCTTTCGGTGCCCTCGGCAACGACGGCGTCGGCGCCCAGGCGCTCCATGCGCTTGGCAAGCGCGGTGGTGGCGACGACGGGGATAACTTTGATACCGGCCTCTTTCCACATGTCCATATAGTTGGCAGGGCTGCCGGCGCCGGTGGTGACCACGTCGATCTTCAGGTCGACGAGCAGCCGGGCAAGCTCGGCGGCGTTAGGGTCCATGAGCATGACGTTGGCGCCGATGGGTTTATCGGTGATCTTGCGGGCAGCCGAAACCTGCTGCTCCACCCATTCAAGCGGCGCGCCGCCGCACGCGATGATGCCCAGGCCGCCGGCGGCGCTGACGGCGCCAGCCAAACTTGCATCGGCGATGCGCGCCATGGCACCCTGGATGATGGGCTTTTCGATGCCCAAAAGCTCAGTGATACGGGTATTCATATACCTAGATCCTATTCACGAAATCAACTTCGAACACGCCTGGCAAGGCGAGAACAACGTACCCGAGAATGTTAGTGCAAGCGGTTGGGTTTTCAAGGCAAACGGAATCTCGTTCACGTTTTCTTCGGCCGAAAAAACAACATCCCACGCTTGTGACGTGGGACTTTGCGATTAATATGTTTCACCTGCGCAGCGTTTCGGCCCGTGATCTGAACTTGTTCAAGCCAGGCGGAAGTCAAGTCGGCCGGCGCGGGCGTCCGCAGCCTCCAGGACCACATCCACGCGCTGACCCAATCGGAACACGCGCCCGCTATCCTGACCGACCAGCATGCACCCCGCCGCATCGAGGGCGAAGTATTCGCCGCCTAGATACCTGGCGGCAACCAAACCCTCTGCGGTGTTGTCAAGCTTCACGTACATGCCGTACGCGGCAACCCCTGACACCACCGCCGTGAAGCCCTGCCCGACGAAACGGGCCATGTACTCGATAAGCTTGAGCTCCTGAGACTTGCGCGCCGCCTTTTCCGCAACGCGCTCCATATCCGAGGAATGCTCCGCGATCCAGGGCAAGGCCGCCACCTCCTGTTCGAAGCGCTGCGGACGACGCGTGAGCTGCGCGCGCAGCATGCGATGCACCACCAGATCGGGATATCGGCGAATGGGGCTGGTGAAGTGCGCATACGCCGCGCTTGCCAGGCCGTAGTGCCCTTCGCACTCGGGCTTGTAGCAGGCCCGCTTCATGGCGCGCAGAACCAAGGCCTGCACAAGGTCGGCCTCAAGCCGCCCCCGGCTTTCCGAGAGCACCTGCTGCACAACGTGCGCGTCGCCGGCCACGAAGCGTTCGGGGCTGATGCGGTCGAACCAGCTGAACTCCGAAAGCACGGGAAGCAATGCGGCAAGGCTGTCGGGCGAAGGCTTTTCATGCACGCGATAGAGCGCAGGGAAATCACGCTCGTGCAGATGAGCCGCCACCACCTCGTTAGCCAAGATCATAGCCTCCTCGACCAAGCTGGTCGCCTGGTTTTTGACGCGAAGGTCCACCCCGGTGGGCTTGCCCTGCCCATCGAGGACCACGCGGGCTTCGGGAAACTCGAAATCCAAGCCGCCGGCAGCTTGCCTGCGCGCGATGCGCGCCTGAGCGAAATCGCTTAGGCTTCGGGCGCGCTGCATGATGGCATCATCGATGCCCTGACCGGCCATGCAGCCTTTCAAGCCGTCGAGCGTGCCGGAAGCGCCGAGCGGCGCGCCCTGCAGGGCATCGAGCACCTGGTCGTACGTAAGGCGCGCACAGGAACGCATGAGCGCCGGATACAGGTCGTAACCTACGGGTTTCCAGTCCTCATCAAGATATACATCGCATGTCATGCACCTGCGGGTTTCGCCGGGATTGAGCGAGCACAGCCCGTTGGAAAGCTGCTCGGGCAGCATGGGGATGACGCGATCGACCAGGTAAACGCTGGTGGCGCGGCGGCGCGCATCAAGGTCAAGCAAGCTGTTCCATCCCACGTAATGCGAAACGTCGGCGATATGGATGCCCAAACGCCATACGGCGCCGTGCTTAATGAAGTCATCCGCCGGCTCCAAGGAAAGGGCGTCGTCGAAATCCCGCGCATCGGCCGGGTCGATGGTGAACACCATGCGATCGCGGATATCCCGATAACCGGCCGCAAGGGCGCCCACTTCATCGAGGACCGCCGCTTGCGCTTCGGCCAAGGCGCCTTCCGAGAACGCAGTCTCAAGCTTAGCGCGCGCGATGATGGACTCCACTGAGACGGTGGCCTCGTCAGCCATGCCGAGCACTTCCTCGATGACGCCGCACGCCGCCTCGTGGCGTGACGGATACGCCGTCATGCGGACGCGCACAAGCGCCCCATCCGGGATATCGGGGGAATCGGCGCGCATGGTGAAGATGTCGTAAGGGATGTTGCGGTCTTCGGGGACCACCACGCCGAAAGGCTCGGCGACCTCATAGCGTCCCACAACGGTATCGTGCGCTCGGTCGATGACGCGCAGCACGCGCGCAGCAGGCCGATCGGAGTGGGACCCGCCGGAAGCCCCGCGCGCGGGAAGCGGCGCCACTTCCACGAGGTCGCCATCAAACGCCCCCGCCATCTTCGATTCCGGGATGAAGTACTCCCCTTCCGCCGTCCTGACGAAACCGAACGATCCCGCATGGACCACCAGTACGCCGCTAGGATTTGGTCGCGGGCGACGCCGCGTGTGCTTGCGCGTACGACCCATCTACTCACGCACCATGGATTGCGCGGTTTCCATGGCCAACGACTTTTGGTTGTCGTCATCATCGGAGCGGCCGATGGAGATATCGGGGTTGATGCCCAAGCCGTCGATGTCGTGGTCGAGCGGGCTTTTGTAGTACGCAGCGGTATAACGCAACGCGCCGCCGAACGTAAGCTCATGGGTAACCTGCACGGAGCCCTTGCCAAGCGTGGTAGTGCCCACAATGGTTGCGCGCTCGTTGTCCTTCAACGAAGCGGCAATGACCTCGGCCGAGGACGAGGTGTTCCCGTTGACCAGCACGACAAGCGGCTTATCGGTAAGGAATTCGCCCGTTGCGTTTTTCGTGGTCTCATCCGTGCTTTTCGTGGTGATGCGTACGATGGTTCCGCTTTTGATGAAGTAGCTGGAAATGTCCACGGCCTGCGTCAGGTAACCTCCCGGGTTGTCGCGCAAGTCCAAAACGAAGGATTGCGCGCCCTTCGAATCCAGATCGACGATAGCCTGCCGCACAAGCTGAGCGGAGTTCTGCGTGATCTGCTTGAGCTGGATATAGCCGACGTTGTTGGTGAGCTCGGTGGTGACGTTTTTCACCGTTTGATCGGTAACGGTGAGCGTGGTGGTGAACTCGGTGCCCTTAGTGTCGTCAAGGGAAGAGCCGCGCCTCCAGGTGATGACCACCTGCGAGCCCTGGTCGCGTTTGAGGGCCTGGGTGACCTCGGAAGCGGTCCAGGCGTGGCTGCGATCGCCGTCGATGGAAACCACGACGTCGTTAGCCTGCACGTCGGCCATCTGGGCAGGAGAGCCCTCGAACACGTCCACCGCATAGGCGTTGCCGTTATACTCGTTGAACAGCACGCCGATACCGCCACCGTTATCGGCGGCATCAGAGGTGGAGGATGAAGCAGCGAAACGGCTGGCATCGTAATAGCGCAGATACGGATCCTGCGTGGAAACGGCGAACGCATCGAGCATCTTGGTGGTGGCGGTGTCAAGATCATAAGAATCAAGGCTGTCCTTGTTCACGATGGTCTCAACCTCGCCCACGCGAGCCGAAAGCGAGTTGTAGGTTTGCTGCGTTTGCGCGGCCTTCGCCTTCGCATCCTGGGTGCCGGTGAGCTGCGTGAGGCCCAAGGCGTCGAGCAGCTCCACGTCTCCGCGAACGGCGAAGCCGCCGACAAATGCGGCGGCTACGACGATGATCAAGCTGAACAGCTTCGCAAGCTTTATGTTGCGGGCCCGCGCCTTGCGCGCGGACGCCGCCATGTTGGCAAGTTTATCGGTATGCCTTGGCATGCATGCTCCTCAAGCGCTACACCTTCAGATAACGACGCATGGCGAATGCCGAGCCGATCAGGCCGATGACCAGACCGAACACCGCGAGCATCACGTAGAACATGATGAAGGTGCTGACGGAAAGGTCGATGGGCAGCCACGTGAGGGCATCCTGCAGCTTCGGCAGCGCCAGGTTGCGCAGCACCTCGAGGGTGCCGATGGCAAGCGCGGCGCCGACGATGGCGTGCAGCGCGCCCTCCATCAGGAAGGGCCCTCGAATGAACCCGTTCGAAGCGCCGACCAAGCGCATGATGGCGATCTCCTTACGACGGGCAAGGATGGCCAGGCGGATGGTGTTGTTGATGAACACCAGCGCGATGAAGATGAGCAGGCCCACAAGCGCCACGCCGATGACGCGCACATAGCTGGTCAGCTGGAACAGGCGGTCGACCGTCTTCTCGCCGTAACGCAGCGAATCAGAGGGGTCGGAGGGGTTGTCGCAGATCTTCTGGAACGTGTTGTTCGCCTCGATCTGAGCGGCTACATCCTCGACCATCTTCGGGTCGGACAGCTCGACGTCGATGGAAGCCGGCAGCGGGTTCTGTCCGTCAAGCGACTCGGCGATATCGGAGCTGGAGGACGCCTTGAAGTTCTCAAGCGCCTGATCCTTGTCGGTGTAGGTGACGTTGGCCACCGACGACATGGACTTGATGTCGGATTGCAGCGACTGCACGTCCGAACTGGAAGCGCTATCGGCGATCCAAACCGTGATGTTGACTTCCTGCTCCACGGACTTCACCACGTTGTTGACCACCGAACCGCCCACCAAGAAGATGCCGATGATGAGCAACGACAAGAAGATGGTGACGATGGAGCCGAGCGCAGTGGAAAGGTTGCGCGTGAAGCCGGTCAGCGACTCTTTGAGGAAATAGAAGAAACTAGACATCGAAACCGTACACCCCTCGATCTTGGTCGCGCGTCAGGTTGCCGCGGTCGAGCGCGATGACGCGGCGACGCATGTTGTCCACCATCTCGCGGTCGTGGGTTGCCACGACCACCGTGGTGCCGGTGCGGTTGATGCGCTCGAGCAGGTCCATGATGCCGCGGGAGGTTTGCGGGTCAAGGTTGCCCGTGGGCTCGTCGCAGATGAGGATGGGAGGACGGTTGACGATGGCGCGCGCGATGGACACGCGCTGCTGCTCGCCGCCGGAAAGCTGGTCCGGACGCTTGTTGAGCTTGTCCTGCAGGCCCACCAGGCGCAGCACCTCGGGCACCTGCGTTTTGATGACGTGACGGGACTTGCCGATTACCTCGAGCGCGAACGCCACGTTCTCGAACACCGTTTTGTTCGGAAGCAGCTTGAAGTCCTGGAACACGCAGCCGATGTTGCGGCGCAGATACGGCACGCGCCAGTTGCGCATGTTCGCAAGATCCTCATCGGCGATGTAGATATGGCCCTGCGTGGGCTTGACCTCGCGGATGAGCATGCGGATGAAAGTGGTTTTGCCGGAGCCGGAATGGCCGACCAGGAACACGAACTCGCCGGCGAAGATCTGCAGGGAGACATCGTTGAGAGCCGGCTTATTGGGCTGAGCCGGGTACACCTTGGTCACATGGTCGAACGTGATGACCGGTGTACCCGACTGCTGCGGGGTATCTTCGATCTCAAGCGTCGGAAGCGACGCGGACAGCTGCGATGTCACCTGTCGCGGCGGCGCAGCATGGGCGCCTGCGCGCCTTTGCGGGCGCACGGGAGCCGCATGGCTCATATCGTTCGTCACAGTTTGCTCCATTCATGTAGTGATGTACTGAGACGAAGAAGATTCTATCAGATGCCCTACTTGAGCGTGAGGCTTTTCACAGCTTTGACAATCGCCTTGGAGTCCAGGCCGAAGTACGCCATAAGCTCCTCGAACTCGCCGGATTTGCCGAAACGGTCGTCCATGCCCACGAAGCGCATGGGGACCGGGCACTCCTCGGCAAGCGCACGCGACACGGCGGTGCCAAGGCCGCCGTGGATGCTGTGCTCCTCGGCGACGACCACGCGACCGGTCTTGCGAGCGGAGGCAACGATGGTGGCACGATCGAGCGGCTTGATGGAGAATGCGTCGATGACCTCGGCGGACACGCCTTCGGCGGCAAGCTCGTCGGCAGCGGCCAGAGCCTGCTCCACCTCGACGCCGCAGGCTACGATGGTGACATCGGAGCCTTCGCGCAGGGTGTAGGCGCGGCCGAGCTCGAGCTCGACGCCGTCGGCGTACACGGCCGGCACGCTGGCGCGGCCCATGCGCACATACACCGGGCCCGGCGTTTCGGCGGCCAGGCGGATGGCGGCGCATGCGGCGGCGTAATCGGCCGGAACGAGCACGCGCATATGCGGAAGGCCGGCCATAAGCGAGATATCCTCGAGCATCTGGTGGCTGCCGCCGTCCGGACCCACGGACACGCCTGCGTGCGTGGGGGCGATCTTGACGTTCAGGTCGGAATAGCACACGGTGTTGCGGATCTGGTCGTAGGCGCGACCGGTGCCGAACACGGCGAAGCTGCCGGTGAACGCGATGTTGCCGGTGGTGGCAAGGCCTGCCGCCACATCGATCATATTCTGCTCGGCGATACCGCAGTTGAACAGGCGGTCGGCGTAGCCGGCCTTCGCGAACTTGGCCGTGGTGGTGGAGCCGGTCAGGTCGGCGTCGACGGCGACGACGGGCACGCCTTCGCCGGCGAGCTCTGCCAGCGTGGCGCCGTATGCGGCGCGCGTGGCGCGCTTGACCTGGGACTGTTCTGCATTTGCAAGCGTAACCATCGCTTATGCCTCCTTACGTGCGGCCTCGAGCTCGGCCACCGCCTGCTCGGTCTGCTCGGCGTTGGGCGCCTTGCCGTGCCAGCCTGCCTGGTTTTCCATGAAAGACACGCCGCGGCCCTTGATGGTGTTGGCCACCAGCACATGCGGGCGACCGTCGCCGGCCTGCTTGGCGGCGGTGAGGGCCTTAACGAGCGCGTCGATGTCGTGACCGTCCACCTGGCTGGCCTCCCAACCGAACGCGGCGAACTTGGCGCACATGTCGCCGGGGTCGCACACGTCGGCGGTGTCGCCGTCGATCTGCAGGTGGTTGCGGTCGACGATGGCCACGAGGTTGTCGAGGTTCTCATGGGCGGCCCACATGGCGGCCTCCCACACCTGGCCCTCCTCGCACTCGCCGTCGCCGAGCAGGCAGAACACGCGCTGGGACTTGCCCGCCAGCTTCAGGCCGGCGGCCATGCCGGCGGCGATGGACAGACCCTGGCCGAGCGAGCCGGTGGACACCTCGACGCCCGGGCACAGGTTGCAGTCCGGATGGCCCTGCAGGCGCGTGCCGAGCTTGCGCAGCGTCTTGAGCTCCTCGCGCGGGAAATAGCCGGCATGCGCGAGCGCCGCGTACAGCGCGGGAGCCGCATGGCCCTTCGCCAGGATGAACCGATCGCGGTCCTCCCACTTCGGCTGCTTTGGATCATGATCCATCACGCCGCCGAAATACAGCGCGGTGAGGATGTCGGTGCACGAAAGCGAGCCGCCGGGATGTCCGCTTCCCGCCTCGGCGATCATGCGCACGATGTCGATGCGCATATCGCATGCCCGCTGCTCAAGCTCGGTCATTGCTTGTCCTTTCGTCGTTTTGACGCTTTCACTATCAACAGGGAACGCGGCTACCCGCATCCCGCTATCGCCATACCATAGCACCCCCGCAAGCGCCGCGGCGCCGGCAAGGGAGCTGACGCTCGAGGCCGCGTACTGCGACCACGGGCGCGTTGAAGGCTATTCCTGCGACACGCGCCACTTGTGGTAGCCCACCACGAACTGTTCGATGTCGCCGTCGAGCACCGCGTCCACATTGCCCGTTTCCACACCGCTTCGCACATCCTTGACCAGCTGATATGGGAACAACACATAGTTGCGGATCTGGCTGCCGAAGCTGTTCTCCATGCGCTCGCCTCGCAGCTCGTCGATTTGATCGCGGCGTTTCTGCTGCTCGATCTCGTAGAGCTTGGACTTGAGCACGCGGATGGCGGCTTCCTTGTTCTGCAGCTGGGACTTCTCGTTTTGGCACGTGACCACGATGCCCGTGGGCATGTGCGTCAAGCGCACGGCGGAATCGGTGGTGTTGACGCACTGGCCGCCCGGACCGCTGGAGCGGTACACGTCCACGCGAACGTCGTTCATGTCGAGGTTTACCTCGATATCGTCGGGGAGCACGGGGAGCACCTCGACGGCTGCGAACGTGGTGTGACGGCGCTGCTTGACGTCGGTGGGGCTGATGCGCACCAGGCGGTGCACGCCGTTCTCGCTGCGCAGCATGCCGTAGGCCAAACGCCCCTCGATCTGCAGGGTAGCCTTGTTCAGGCCGACGGCCTCAGCGCCGGGGACCAGGTCGAGGACCTTGACCTTCCAGCCCTTCGAATCCGCGTAACGGCTGTACATGTTGTACAGCATCTCGGTCCAGTCCTGAGCCTCAAGGCCGCCTTGACCGGGGCTGACGGTGAGGATGCAGTCCCCATCGTCGAAACGCCCGGAGAACCAGCTTTCCACCTCGAGGGCATCGAGCCTGCCGTCGAGCGCTTCTAAGGTTTGCTGCACCTCTTCAGCGAACAGGGGGTCCTCCCCCGCCAGCTCATGTGCGGCGCGCGCATCCTCAAGCAGCGAGACGGCGGCGTTGTACGCATCGATGGTGTCACGCAGGGAGCTTGCCTGCTTCGACACGGTCTGCGCGCGCTGCGCATCGTCCCAAAAACCCGCCTGCGCGATCTGCGCATCGAGCGCCGTGAGCTGCGCGGTTTTATCATCGATATGCAGAAAGCCGTGCGCGTCGGCGACGCGCTGGGCAACCTGCTCGATATCTTTCAGTTCTTTATCAGCCATAGTCATTCCATAGTACCAGCAAAACGCCCCGCGCTTGCGTGCGGGGCGTTGGAGTGCATAGTTTCTTCGCGCCTTCGAAGACGCTGTTGTAAGGCTACCTATCCTTGCCGTGGCACTTCTTGAACTTCAAACCGCTGCCGCAAGGGCAAGGGTCGTTGCGGCCGACGTTGGCGAACGGGTCGTCCTTATCCTTGACGTAGGTCTGCGGCTTGGCCGGCGCGGGCTTAGGCGCCGAACCCGCTGCCTGCTGGGCACGCTGGGCCGCCTGCTGCTGGGCGACGGCATGGCCGACGCCCGTTTGGCCGAGCGCCTGCTCGGGATTGGAGTAGCTCACGCGGCCTTCAAGCGGATTGGGCTCGGCGGGCATCTGCGGAGCAGCCGACGCCGCCACCTGCAGGCGGAGCAGGGTACGCAGATATTCCTCGTACATGGAGTGTGTCAGATTGCTGAAGGCGCGATAGGCCTCGTTCTTGTACTCCACCAACGGGTCGCGCTGACCGAAGGCACGCAGGCCGATGCCGGTTTTCAGGTAGTCCATATCCTGCAGATGCGCCATCCACCTGCGGTCGATGATGCGCAGCATGACCTGGGATTCCAGCATGCGCATGATCGGCTCGCCAAGCTCAGCGGCCTTCTGCGCCACCACACCGTCCAGATACTCCTCGAGCGCCTCGCACACCTGCGCGGGGTCGTCCTCATGATCGACTTCGGCGACATGGAAATCGTTCAGACCCGTCATGGAAGCGGCCCACAGATCGACCGCCTTGCAATCCCAGTCGTCGCTAGGCAGCTTCTCGGGGCAGTTCTCCTCCACCACGGCCTCGACGGCGTCGGCCACGATCTCGGGGATACGGCCCTCCATGTCCTTGCCGTCCAAGATGGCGTTGCGCTCTTCGTAGATGGCCTTGCGCTGCAGGTTCATGACGTCGTCGTACTCGAGGACGTTCTTACGCGCTGCGAAGTGCATGCTTTCGACCTGGCGCTGCGCAGACTCGATGGCCTTGGAGACCATGGAGGCCTGAATGGGCATGTCGTCGGGCATGTTGGTCTTCTCCATCATGGCGCCGATCTTGTCCATGCGCGAGCCGCCGAACAGGCGCATAAGGTCGTCTTCGAGAGACAGGTAGAACTGCGTGGTTCCAGGGTCGCCCTGACGGCCGGCACGGCCGCGCAGCTGGTTGTCGATGCGTCGGCTTTCGTGGCGCTCGGTGCCGATGACGCACAGGCCGCCGGCCTCCAAGACGCGCTTCTGCTCTGCCTTGCACGTTGCGCGCGCGATGTCGAGCGCCTCCTTGCGCTGGCCCTGCGTAGGCGCCGGCAGGCCGCCTTCATCGGCGGGCTGCATGCCGGGCTCGAGATCGGGGTTGAGGCCACGCTCGAGCAGCACATCGTCAGCGAGCACGTCGGGGTTGCCGCCGAGCAAGATGTCGGTGCCGCGGCCCGCCATGTTCGTGGCGATGGTGACGGCGCCGACGCGTCCCGCCTGCGCGATGATATGGGCCTCGCGCTCATGGTTTTTCGCGTTCAAGGTCTCATGCTTGATACCGCGCTTATCAAGCAGGCGGGAGAGCCTCTCGGAGCTTTCGATGGACACCGTGCCGATAAGGCAAGGCTGGCCGGCCTGGTGACGGACGGCCACGTCGTCGGCGACGGCGTGGAACTTCGCATCGACCGTGCGATAGATCAGATCGTCCTCGTCGATACGCTTGACCTGCTTGTTCGGCGGGATAGCCACAACCGGCAGCTTGTAGATCTGACGGAACTCGGCGTCCTCGGTCATGGCCGTGCCCGTCATGCCCGAGAGCTTATCGTAGAGGCGGAAGTAGTTCTGCAACGTGATGGTGGCGAGCGTTTGGTTCTCCTCGCGCACCTGCACGTGCTCTTTGGCCTCGAGCGCCTGATGCAGGCCCTCGGAGTAGCGACGGCCCTCCATGATGCGGCCCGTGAACTCGTCGACGATCTTCACCTCGCCGTTAACGACCACGTAGTCGACGTCGCGATGGAACAGGAACTGCGCCTTCAGGGCCTGCTGCAGGTGATTGGGCAGCTGGCCGGACGGGTCGGCGTAGATGTCGTCGATACCGAGCATGGTCTCGATCTTGGTGAGGCCGGACTCGGTGGCGTTGATGGTCTTTTTCGCCTCGTCCATCTCGAAGTCCTCGTCAAGCTTCAAGGCGGGCATGACGCGGGCGAACTTGTTGTACGTGTCGGCGGCGCGCGTGCCGGCGCCGGAGATGATCAGCGGCGTGCGGGCCTCATCGATGAGGATGGAGTCGACCTCGTCGACGATGGCGAAATGATGGCCGCGCTGCACGCGGGCATCGGCGCGAGTGACCATGTTATCGCGCAAGTAGTCGAAGCCGAACTCGGAGTTGGTGCCGTAGGTGACATCGGCCTGGTAGGCGAGCTTCTTGGCATCGGGGCGCATGCCGTTTTGGATAAGGCCCACGCTCATGCCCAGAAACTCATACACCTGCCCCATCCACTGGCTGTCGCGGCGCGCCAGATAATCGTTGACGGTGACGATATGCACGTTCTGCCCGCCAAGGGCGTTGAGGTAGCCGGCGAGCGTGGACACGAGCGTCTTGCCCTCGCCCGTGCGCATCTCGGCGATCTGCCCGTCGTTGAGCGCCATGCCGCCGATGAGCTGGACGTCGAAGTGACGCATGCCCAGCGTTCTCACCGACGCCTCGCGCACCGCGGCGAACGCCTCGGGCAGCACGTCTGCCGTGGAGGCGCCCGCCTGCACGCGGCTGCGCAGCTCATCGGTGAACGTGCGCAGCTGCTCGTCGGACTTTGCCTGCATCTCGGGCTCGAGGCCGCCGATCTTGTCGGCCAGGGCCTGGTAGTTCTTCAGCTGCTTGCCTTCGCCGAACGTGAGCAGCTTGGAGAGGAAACCTGCCATATGAGCGCCATTCCTTTCAGCGCCGGCCCTGTATGCCGGCGCGGGTTCGTTGAATCAGTTAACTTTAGCATATCCTCGATTTAGCTAGGTTCCATTAGCCGACTTGCACAGCTTCTTCGCAGCGCCGCACAGCTAATCGCGGGGGTTTGCCCTCGTAGGACCCCGCTTCGCGCGGCGCACGTTGCACGAACGCGCCCTGAAACGAGACCGCCCGCATCGAGCGCCGCAAGGGCGCGCTCCCCGCACGCCCCTGCAGCGCCCCTGCCCTACACGCGCTCCTCGACCTCGATGATGGAGCGGTACAGGCGCATGGTCTCGGCCGAAGGGTCGATTCCCAGGTCGTCGGCCAGATACCGGCGGCAGGCGAAATAGGTTTGCAGCGCGGCGGTTCGCTGCAGCGAGGCGATCTGGGCGCGCATGAGCGCCACGTACACGTCCTCGCGCGAATCGTCGCGGGAGAGCGCCGCACGGGCGAACCACAGCCCCTCCCGCGGATCGCCCTCGTCAAGCAGCTTCCCCGAAGCGGCGACCAGGGCGTCCACCAAGCGGTTCTTGCAATCCGCTCGAAGCCCGTCGATGACATCGCAGCCATCATCGCCCGGCAGGAGCTCATCGGCGAACGAATCCTCGACGCGCGCGAACAGGTGCCCCCATCCGCCGCGGCCCGGGCGGTTGAACAGAAGCGCCCGGCACACCTCCTCAAGCTCGAGGACGTCGCTTGCCAGCAGGCGGGCTTCTATGCACACGCCGTTTTGGTGCCTGATAAGGTACGGGCAGTCGCCGTCGGGCGTCGACAACGCCGAGCGCAGCTGCGACCAGGTGGCGTAGAAGTTCTTTCGCCGGCACGACGGGCTGGACTCGGGCCACAGCTGCGCGGCAAGGCGGTCACGGGACACGTCGCGCCCGCGGTTGAGCACGAGCAGGGCGAGCAGCGAGCGAACCTTCTGGCGGGATAGGTGCCCCGATTCCACCGTCGCATCGCCCACCTTCACCTCCAAGCGACCGAACAGGTTGACGGTAAGACGCGGCGGGGTCGGCGCCGCAGGCGGCGGCGTGCCCCACGCCACCCGCCGAAACGCATCGGGATGCGTGCTCTCGAACGACGCGCGTGAGCGCAGCTTGCGGGCGTGGGCGCGTTCGCACTCCATGCGCTGCACGGACAAGGCCCGTTCAAGCCGGTTCGCCGCCATAGCGCAACGGGAGTCCAAGCCCGGCATATCCAAGTACCCGCGCTCCAAAACCCGTGAGAACGCGCATGCGGCAAGGCCCTGGGCAAGCGTGAGCGACCCCGTTGCGGTGAACGCCCGGGATACGTCTCGGGCAACCGCGGCGGCCAAGCGCTCGCAAAGCTGCGCGGGCAGCAGCCCCTCGGAGGCGCCCGCACCATCGAGCAGCTTCGCGGCGCATAGCAGCGCGCCCTCCGACAGCTCCGCTTCCTCGAACGCCTGAAGCCATGCCTGCACGGGAAGAACGTCCTCGTCGACCGACGGATCGACGGTGCAGGCCATGGCATGCAAGTGCGCGAGCGGCCCATCGCCGAGCGCGTGTATGGCCGCCACGCACGCGGCCGCGGCATCCCCTGCCGAACCGGAAAGCTGCACGAGCTGAGCCACCGCCTGCTGCGCGGGGTCGGCGCCGCAGGCGAGCGCCCGACGCGCCGCGAGGCATCCCGCCACGTTCTCCCCCAGCAGCGCGCAGCGCACCGCCTCCTCGATATGCTGCCCGGCATCGAGCTGACGGGAATCCAAGCTTGCATACAGCGTACGCGCGGCAAGAAGGCACGCCGCATCCCGAAGCCGGCGGTTTTGCGCGGCAAGCCACGTGCAACGCACGTGAGCCGACGCCAGGCAGCGCATGACCTCGCAGGCCCGGGCGCAGCGCCCGGCATCCATAAGCGTCTCGGCCAATCGAAGGATGAACGCGCCCGCATCCTCGTGAGCGGCGCCCAGATGAGCCAGCCTGTCCGAGAACGCCTGAGCGATCTGAGGCACGCCGAACGGGGCCGCGCAAAACGCGCCGCGCACGCAGTCGACGCCCACATACACGTAGCTTCGCTCCAAAAGCCGTGCCACCTCGTCGTCGATGCGGACGATGCGCCGGGCATCGGCGAGGCTTCCCGAGCCCAAACACAGCAAAGCGAACACCGCCGCCATCACATCGGCGGGCAGCTCCTCGGACGCGGCGAGCTCCAAAAAGGCAGCCGAATCCGCTTCGCCCCAGGCAAGCGCCGCCACGCGCCGGCAGCGCGCGACATCGTGCGCAGGGGTTTCGGCGATATCGGAGGGAAGGCGCGCGAAATCCACCTCCTCGTCGCTGAGCAGCAGATCGCCCGCGCCTATGAGCATACGGTCGATCTGGTCGGCGAATACATCGGCCGCCGGGGTGCAGGTGATAAGCACCTCGCAACCTCGCTCGAGCAAGTCATCGAGAACGGCGCCGAACAGCTCGGCGCGCAGGGAATCAAGCGGAGGCACATCCTCGAACACGGCGAGAAAAGGCTCGCCGTCGACCTCGACGAGGCCCCGGACGATGCTGCGCGCGTCGAGGTCCCGCAAAAAGCAAGGACTTGCGCAGTCGACCCAGAACACGTGGTCGAAGGCGAAGACCGTTTCCGCATATTCAAGGGCAAGAGTGCTTTTCCCGAAACCGGCCGGAGCCACCATGAACCGCGCAACGTTGCGCTCCCGCAGCAGCTTGGCCACCAAAGCCGGACGCGGATACGCGCGCAAAGAAGAGAATCGAGACGGTCGATTTCCGCGACACGCCGATTGAGCCAAAAAGGACAGCATCCTTCAAACCCCCTACGTAACGGGATCGGATGCTTGGCCTGCAATGCCGTCACCATACCGCAAGATATTGATACAGGCAAGCAATGAGATTTCGATAATACAAGGTGAACTGGTATTTTTTCTCACGTTAGCAATATTGCTTATCTACATATAGTGCCTATACTCAAGCCCCGCACAATAACTTCGGGACCTGGATGCAACAATGCCCGCATACCTTGAAGGCATGCGGGCATCTGCAAACGGCGCAGGTGGCGCCTTAAGCGGCCGAAAGCGGCAAACGCGCTACGCTTCGCGACCGATCAGCTTGGCGATGCGCTCGGAATAGGTCAGATCGGTCAAGCCGGCTTCCCCCTCAAGATCGACCAGGGGCGCGTCGTTCCACAGCGACTCCAGGCGATAGTAATCGCGCGTTTCGGGCTGGAACACGTGTACGATGAAGCTGCCGTAGTCCAAAAGCGACCACGTGCCATCGGCCGTGCCCTCGATATGATAGGGCTTCGCGCCGCCGCGCAGACGGCACTGCTCCTCGATCTCGTCGACGACGGCATCTACCTGACGGTTGTTCGACGCCGTGCAGATGACGAAGTACTCGGTGACGCCGATCAGGTCGCCGACCTCCTGCACCATGATATCGGTGGCCTTCTTCTCGTTAGCGGCCTGCGCGGCGATGATGGCGCACTCACGCGGGCTGAGAAGGTCGGGCTTCTGACGTCCATACATGTCCACGCCCTGGTTGATAGGGGCGTTGTTGTCCACTACCTCGTTCACTTGCTTCCTTTCACATCGTTTGAGGCACCGCGTTCCTGCGCGCGGGCCACGTAATGGTTCCAAACGGTCACGGTATCGGAATGGATGAGTTTGCGACGCTCGATGAGGTTTCCGATCACGTAAGCGAGCGTTTCCAAGAACAGCTCCTCGAGCTCCACCTTCCCCACCAGATCGCGCAGCTGGTCCACGCCCGGGCAATCGCGGGTGGGCTCGATGACATCGGCCACGTACACGATAAGGTCGAGCGGCGACATGCCCACCGCTCCGGTGGTGTGCAGGCGGATGGCCTGCAGCAAAGAGGAGGGCAGCTCGGGAAATTCCCTTGCGAGCGCCGCTGCGGCGGTGGGACCGTGCAGCAGATGCGGCATATCCATATAGCTTGCCAGCTGCTCGGCGACGCCGAGCTCGACAGCGCGGGCGCGTATGCCCTCATCGTCATACGCTTTATCCCAATCATGCAAAAGCCCGGCCAGGCGCGCCAGGCGCTCGTCCTGCCCGTAGACGCGCGCCATGCGCGCCGCCGTTTCCGAGACTCCCAGGGAGTGCTCGAAGCGCTTATGCTTCACGCGATGCTTAAGCTGCTCGCGTCGAGCCTGGTAAAACGCATCGCCGAGCACATCCACCTCGCCCAGCTCCGACCGATTGTCTTGATCTGGTCCGACTTCGCTCACTTCGCGCACCGCTTTCCGATCCTGCTTCCAACCATAGAGCCCATGCCCGGCAATATAATCGAGCACCTGCTGCATCGTCAAATAGCGGATGGACCGGCCCGAACGCACACGGGCGCGCAGATCGCTCGACGACACGGCCAGGCCCGTCGTCTCCAGCATATGAATGCGGAAATTGCCCGACTGCTCGATGGTGAGCCGGGTTTCCTCGGAGAGCGCATACCCCGGCCTGGTTGCGGCGATGAGCTCCGCCATGCTGGCGATGGCGGCGCTTTCGCGCCACTTCAGGATCGAGCATACCGCATCCGCGCCCGTGATGAAGAACAGCGACACGTTTCCCGGATAATGTTCACGAAGCTGCCGCAGCGTATCGGCCGTGTAGGTGACGCCCGGGCGGTCGATCTCGATGCGGCTGACGTCGAAGGCGGGATTGCCGCGAACCGCCAGACGGCACATCTCGAAGCGCTGCTCGGCGGGCGTGACGTCGCGCTTGAGCTTGAACGCCGGCTTTCCCGCGGGGATGAACACCACCGCATCCAGGCCGAATGCTTCGCGCGCCTGCTCGGCGCATGCCAGGTGCCCGATGTGGATAGGGTCGAACGTGCCGCCCATGATGCCGAGGCGCACCGGGCGGCCGTCGGCACCAAGGTCGTCGAAACGCTCGCAGATCACGGGCGCGGGGCAAGCCCCCGCGCGCCCGGCTTCGATGCCAACTTGCGTCAGGCCCATCCTAGGCGCGCACCTGCCCCGTGCCGCGCAGCACGTACTTGTAGGAGGTAAGGCCCTCGAGCGCGAAGGGGCCGCGCACGTGCAGCTTCTGCGTGGAGATGCCGATTTCCGCGCCCAGGCCGAACATGCCGCCGTCGGTGAACGCGGTGGAGGCGTTCACATACACCGCCGCCGCATCCACTTCGTTGACGAAGCGTTCTATGGCCGCCGCGCCTTCGGGAAGCTTCGGGTCGGCGACGATGGCCTCGGAGTGCATCGTGCCGTAGCGGTTGATATGGGCGATGGCCTGCTCGGGGCCGCTGACACAGCGCACCGCCAGGTCGGGCGAGAGGTATTCCGTTTCCCAATCCTGCTCGGAGGCGCGCTCTACCTGCAACGCGGCATCGGTCGGTAACCGCTTTTCACCGGCGGCAAGAGCGGCCTTGCACGCAAGCTCATCGCCGTGGATGCGCACGCCCTTGTCGGCGAGCGCGCCGAACAGCTCGGGCAAGAAGCGCTCAGCCACGGACTGGTCGACGAGCAGCGTCTCGCAGGCGTTGCACACGCCATAACGACGGCACTTGGCGTTGACGACGATGCTTCGCGCCATGTCGAAATCGGCGGTGGCGTGCACGTACACGTGGCAGTTGCCGGTGCCCGTCTCGATGACGGGGACCGTAGCGCAATCCACGCAGTGCGCGATCAGGCCCGCGCCGCCGCGCGGCACGAGCACGTCGACCACGCCGCGCAGGCCCATGAGCACGTCGGCCGCGGCGCGATCGGTGGACTCGATGATGCCGATGCAGCCCGCGGGCATGCCCGCCGAAACCGCGGCATCATGAAGCACATGGGCGATGGCCGCGCAGGACTTGGCAGCCAAGGAACCGCCGCGCAGCACGCAGGCGTTGCCCGACTTCAGGCAGATGCCCGCGGCATCGGCCGTGACGTTGGGGCGCGCCTCGTAGACCACGGCCACCACGCCGAGCGGGACGGCCACGCGCGAAAGCTGGATGCCGCTATCGAGCGTGCGCGAATCGAACACGCGGCCCAGCGGATCGGGAAGCGCCACCAGGTCCTCGAGCGCATCGGCCATGGCCATCACGCGCCCCTCGTCGAGCATCAGGCGATCGAGCAGGCTTTCCTTGGTGCCCGCTTGACGCGCGGCGTCCATATCCTGGGCGTTGGCGGCCACGATGGCCCCGCACTGCTCGCGCAAGGCCCGGGCCATGGCGGTCAGGGCGGCGTTGCGCTCCTGTGTAGTCGCCTGCGCAAGCGCCGGGCTAGCATTCTTGGCGGCCTGCGCGACCGCCAGCACTTCCTGTTCCAGCATGATCGACTCACATTCTGTCGTATATCCAAAGCATAGGGCGGGCGGCCTGTGCGCCACCCGCCCGCCATTGTCCCGCAAGCGCGCGACCCCGCGCAGACCGGTTCGCAAACCGCGAAACAGCGCCGGCGGACGGCGCCTGAGCCGGCATGCGCGGCGGCCCGTGCGGGCAGCGGGCAAAACGGCCTTATTCGAAGACCACCAACTCGTCGCGATGCACCAACGGGCGCTGGGTCAGCGCGGCAAGCAGGCGGTTGCGCTCGAGCACCTCGCGCGTTTTGCCGCAGGCAAGCTCCACCTCGTCGGCGGAGAACGCCGCGCGGCCGCGGGCGAACAGATGGCCCGCAAGATCCTTGATGTCGACGATGTCGCCGGCTTCGAAGCGGCCCTCCACGCTGGCGACGCCCACGCAAAGCAGGGATTTGCCATGCCCGATGAGCGCCGACTTCGCGCCCTCGTCGACCACTACCGCGCCGCGCGCCGAATCGCCAAGGGCGATCCACAGCTTGCGAGGCGTGATCTCGTGGGGCTTCTTCAGCGCCGAGAAACGCGTACCGACGGGCTTGTCCGCCGCGGCATCCTCGACCACGTGGGGCTGACGACCGTAGCAGATGATCATGGGAATTCCCGCCACCATGAGCACGCGCGCAGCCTTGATCTTAGTGATCATGCCGCCCGAACCCACCGTGGAGCCGGCGCCGCCGGCGACCGCCAAGATCTCGGGCCCGATGTTTTCCACATGCGGGATGAGCTTGGCATCGGGGTTGGCGTTCGGATTGCCGTCGTAAAGGCCGTCGATATCCGAGAGGATGACCATGAGGTCGGCATCGATCAGGCACGCGGCCAGCGCGGCAAGCGTATCGTTGTCGCCGAACTTGATCTGCTCGACGGCGACGGTGTCGTTCTCGTTGATGATGGGCACCACGCCAAGCTCGAGCAGGCGCAGAAGCGTGTTACGCGCGTGCAGATACGCATGACGGTCGGCGGTATCGCGGCGGGTGAGCAGCACCGTGGAGGTGACGATGCCGTGAGCCGCGAACGCCTCGGCATACGCCGTGGCCAAAGCCGACTGCCCCACCGACGCCGCCGCCTGCAGGCTTGGCATATCGCTGGGGCGCTTCTGGATGCCCAGGGCCTCAAGGCCGCACGCGATGGCGGCCGACGTCACGATGACGGGCTGCCAGCCGGCGGCCCGCACCTTCGCGATCTGGTCGGCAAGCGCCGCCAGGTACTCGTAATCGATGCTGCTCTCCGACGTGGTGAGCGTCGAAGAACCGATCTTTATGACCAGGCGCCGTGCGGCGCCCGCCTTAGCATCCAGCTGCTCCATTAGATATCAAGCTCCTCGAACAGATCGGCCGCCGTCCTGGTGGATTCGAACTCGAAGGCGCGCCCGCAGATGCGGATCTCGTCGCCGTCGACGGCGCCGGCCTTCTCGAGCGCCTCCTCGACGCCCACGCGCTTGAGGCGGTGCTGCAGAAACACCACGGCCTCCTCGTTTTCCCAATCGCACTGCACCACCATGCGCTCGACCTGGGTGCCCACCACACGGAACACGCCCTCGGAAAGCTTGCGCACGGTGAAGCGCTTGTCGCGGGCCTCGCGCTTGAGCTCCCAAACGTGCTCGTACTGCACGTCGGACGCCTCGGCCTGGCGAGCCTGCTCGCGAAGCTCGTGGACCTGGTTGGCGATAGCGGCCTTCAAGCTGTCCACGCCCTCGCCGGTGAGCGCGCTGATGCAGTACACCTTCGGGTCGATGGGGCTGGGGGCGAACTCATTGCCGCCCGCAGCGGCGATGGAGTCGGCCTTGACCTGCGCCTTCAGACGCTCCAGGGCCTCTTCGGTGCCTGCGACGTCGATCTTGTTCGCCACCACGATGCGCGGACGCGCCGCCAGCTCGTCGGCGTAGAGCGCCAATTCGTTGTTGATGATCTTGTAATCATCAAGCGGGTCGCGGCCCTCCCAGTCGCCCGTGAGGTCGACCACGTGCACGATGAGCGCCGTGCGCTCGATATGGCGAAGGAACTCATGCCCCAGACCGCGCCCCTCGTGCGCGCCCTCAATGAGACCAGGGATGTCGGCCACGACGAAGCTCAAGTCGCCCGAGCGCGCCACGCCCAGGTTGGGCACGAGCGTGGTGAACGGGTAATCGGCGATCTTGGGGCGAGCGGCCGAGATCTTCGAGATGAGCGAGCTTTTGCCGGCAGAGGGCATGCCAACAAGGGCAGCGTCGGCCATAAGCTTCATCTCGAGCTCGATCCAGCGTTCCTGCGCAGGCTCGCCCAGCTCGGCGAACGCCGGTGCGCGGCGCGTGGAGGTGACGAAGTGGATGTTGCCGCGGCCGCCCATGCCGCCGTCGGCGACGGTGATGCGCTCGCCGTCGTGGGTAAGGTCGGCCATAAGCTCGCCGGTTTCCTTGGATTCCTCGAAGTACTCGTGGACCACGGTGCCCACCGGCACCTTGAGCACCAGATCGGCGCCCGTGGCGCCGTGCATGCGGCTGCCCTTGCCGTGCGTGCCGCGCTCGGCCTTGAAGTGGTGTTTGAAGCGGTAATCGATCAGCGAGGACACGCTGGCATCGGCTTCAAGCACCACGTTGCCGCCATGGCCGCCGTCGCCGCCGTCGGGACCGCCCTTGGGCACATGGGCCTCACGGCGAAACGACATGCAGCCTGCGCCGCCGTCGCCGCCCTTGACGTGGATTCGAACCTTATCAATGAACACGATGTGACCTCCATCGGTTTTAGGATTGCGTGTATCGCCTGATTGTATACGAAAAAAGCCCCCTGACAGGCAGGGGGCTTCGCGAATGCATAGATGCCACGCACACGCGTGCGGCTTGTGCTACGCCTGGGGGCGGACATGCACGCGACGCTTCACGCCGCGCGTGAACTCCAGCGTGCCGTCGCACAGAGCGAACAGCGTGTCGTCCTTGCCGCGGCCGACGTTGTCGCCGGGATGGAACTTGGTGCCGCGCTGACGGACGATGATCTGGCCCGTCTTGATCTGCTGGCCGGCGAACATCTTCACGCCCAGTCGTTTTGCGTGGGAATCGCGGCCGTTACGGGTAGAACCGAGACCTTTCTTATGTGCCATTTCATTCCCTCCTTACAATTAAGCGATGGACTTGATCTCAACGCGCGTGAGCTGCTGGCGATGGCCGCGCAGCTTCTTGTAGTTCTTGCGCTTCTTGAACTTGAACACCAGCTGCTTGGGGCCCTTGAACTGCTCGACGACCTCAGCGGTGACCTTCTTGGCAGCTGCCTTGGCCGGATCGGCCTCGACGGTGGAACCGTCGACGAAGCAGATGACCGGAAGCTCGACGGTAGCGCCGACCTCGGCGTCCAGCTTCTCGATGTTGAGCTTGTCCCCGACGGCAACCTTGTACTGCTTGCCGCCCGTTTTCACGATTGCGTACATGTTTTCTCCTACTTTCGAAATAAACGCAAGGCGATAGCTTAGCAGCGTGACCGTAGCAAGTCAACGAAGTGATCGAATGCACAGTCTCCGCGTATCATCGCACTTATTTCCGCTGCGCCTCCTCGGGCACAACATTCGATATGATACCAGATGTTGTGGACACACGCGGCGGCGTTACCGGCTTTTTCCGCATTGCCGCCGCGCTTCACGGAATACCCACAAGCTAGTGCGCTTCAGCCCAGGTATCGGCGGCCGAGATGTCGGCAAGCAAGGGCACCTTCAGCTCCGCCACATGCTCCATGACGTCGCGCACCATGGCCGAGAGCGCCTCCACTTCCCCATCGGGCACGCTGAAGTCCAGCTCGTCGTGCACCTGCACGAGCAGGCGGGCCTTGAAGCCCTCTTCCATAAGGCGCCGCTGCACCTGGCGCATGGCCAGCTTGATGATGTCGGCTGCGCTGCCCTGCATGGGATGGTTCATGGCGGTGCGCTCGCCGAAGCCGCGCGTGTTGCCGTTGGCGGCGTGCAGCTCGGGGATGTGGCGCTTTCGCCCGAACATGGTTTCCGCATAGCCGTTGGCACGGGCTTGCTCGACCGTTTCATCAAGGTAGGCGCGCACGCCGGGGTGCACTTCGAAGTAGCGGTCGATCATGCCCTTGGCCTCGGCGATGGAGATACCCAGGCTTTGCGCCAGCCCGAACGCCTGCTGGCCGTAGACGATGCCGAAGTTCACCGCCTTGGCGCGGCTGCGCTGCTCGGGCGTGACCTGGTCGATGGGCACGTCGAACACGCGCGATGCCGTGGAGGCGTGGAAGTCGGCGCCGCTGGTGAACGCCTGCACAAGCGCTTCGTCGCCGGAAAGGTGCGCGAGCAGTCGCAGCTCGATCTGCGAGTAGTCCGCCGAAAGGAACTTGCAGCCCGGCTCGAGCGGGATGAAGCACTCGCGGATATGGCGCCCGAACTGCGTGCGCACGGGGATGTTCTGCAGGTTCGGGTCCGAAGAGGACAGGCGCCCGGTGGTGGTGACGGTCTCGTTGAAGCTGGAGTGCACGCGCCCATCGCCGGCGCGCATGCGCGGCAGCGCGTCGATGTAGGTGGACTTGATCTTCGCCAGCTCGCGATAGCGCAGCACAAGGGAGGGCAGCTCGTGGATCTCGGCAAGGTCTTTGAGCACCTTGGCGTCGGTGGAGTATCCGCGCTGGGTCTTCTTGCGCGCGGGCAGGCCGAGCACCTCGAACAGGATATGGCCGAGCTGCTTGGGGGAATCCACGTTGAACTCCTGGCCGGCAAGCTCGAAGATCTGCGCTCGCAAGCCCTCGATCTCCTCACCCGTGGACGTGCCCAGCTGCGCCAGGCGCGCGACGTCGATAGCCGCGCCGGTGCGCTCCATGATTGCGAGTACCGCCACGAGCGGCAGGTCGATGTCGAAATAGGCGCGCTCCGAACCCTCGTCCTTGAGGGCACGGGTGAGCGGACCGACCAGGGCGCGCGCTGCCGCGGCCTGTGCGGCTGCGCGCTGCTCTTCGGTTTTCGCCTCGGGCAGCACGCCGCCCATATAGGTATCCAACAGCACGTCGTAGGTATACTCGGACACCGACGAGTTCAACACGTACCCGGCAAGCCCCAAGTCGAAGGCGCGCATGGACATGAGCTGAGCATCGTCGACGAGCGCGGCAAGGGCGTTGTCGGCGGGATAGACGCGATGCACGGCCGCCTTCACATCGAGCGCGGCGAAGTTGCCGCCGGCGATCAAGCGCGCAAGCTGGGAGATGGCAGCATCGTCGGCGAACACGGCGCAGCCTTGCGAAGCGGACACGGCCATAACCGAACCGCCGCCGAACAGCGACTCCTGCTCGGGATCCACGATGGCCACGCCCACCTGCTCGCCCGACTCCAGGACCTCATCCACAAGCTTGCGGGCCTGCTCGCCATGCAGAACCTGGCCCACCTCGATAGAGGCGGATTGGCGCTGAGGGGCCTCGCCCACCAGCTTGAGAACGCGCGTCAGATGCGAGTTGAAGCGATACTTCGAGAACGCCTCGGTGACGGCCTGGGCGCTGAACGCCGGGAACGCCGCGCCTTCAAGGTCCAAGGGGAAATCCAGGTCGCGCACGATGGTAGCAACCTTGCGGCTGGTGAACGCCGCCTCGCGGTTCTCCTCCATGCGCTCCTTCTGCTTGCCGCGCAGCTCGTCGATATGCTCGTAGATGCCCTCAAGGCTGCCGTAGGCGTCCAGCAGCTTCGCCGCCGTTTTGTCGCCCACGCCCGGCACGCCGGGGATGTTGTCGGAGCTATCGCCCTTAAGTCCCAGGAAATCGGGGAACTGCGAAGGCTCCACGCCGTAGCGTTCGCGCACCTCGCCGGGGCCGTAGATGGCCACGTCGGTGATGCCCTTGCGCGTGGTGACCACGTGCGTGAGCTCGGAGCACAGCTGGTAGACGTCCTTATCGCCCGAGACCAGCAGCGTGCGATACCCCAGCGCCTCGTCGCGCGCCGCCACGGTGCCCAGGATATCGTCGCCTTCCCAACCCGTCACGCGCACCACGGGGATGCTCATGGACTCGAGCAGCTCCTCGATGATGGGGAACTGCGCCTTCAGGCCCGGATCCATGGGGGGACGCTGCGCCTTGTACTGCTCGAGCGCCTCGGTGCGGAACTTCGGGCGGCCGGCATCGAAGGCGCACACGATGGCGTCGGGGTTGGAGATGTCGATGAACTTGAGCAGCATGGAGATGAAGCCGAACACGGCGTTGGTGGGCGTGCCGTCCGGGGCGTTCATGGTCGGCGGCACCGCGTGGAAGGCGCGGTGCATCAACGAGTTGCCGTCGATGACGGCCACTTTCTTCTCAGGCATAGAGATTCCTTCAGGTTGGTTGCGCTTTCCCACCATTATATAAGCGGCGAAGGCGAAGCGGCGCCAACCGCATCAGACAAGCACTGTTGGCCCGTTTCGCTATGCGCTCCAAAGATAGCCGACGCCGCGCACCGTTTCCAGATGCTGCGAGAGCTCCGGTCCGAGCTTGGCGCGGACGCGCCTGACGTGCACGTCGACGGTACGGCTACCGCCGTAGTAATCGAAGCCCCACACGCGGCGCAGCAGGGCATCGCGGCTGTAGGTGCGGCCCGGATGGGTGACCAGAAACGCCAGCAGCGCATATTCGAGGTAGGTAAAGTCGAGCGGCTCCCCGCCCACCGTGACCTGGTACGTGGCCAGGTTGATGGTCATGTTGTCCACGGTCACATAATCGGTCGAGGTGCTCTCGTTGCCCGGCCACAGAAGCTGGCGGATACGCGCGGCGCACTCCTCGCTGCCGGCTCCGTGCACCACGAAATCGCTTTTCACCTGCACGGGAAGGCGAAACTCGGGAAGCTGCGCCTCGTTGACGATGACCAGAAGCGAGGCCGAGCCGTCCTCGAGCAGCACCGATTCCACCTGCGACAAGGTTGCCAGCGCATCGGCGCGCGCCTCGTAGATGACCAGGTCGTAGGAAGGATGCTGGGACAGCAGCTTCTTGAACTGCACCGAAGACCCCGCCGCTACATCGACGTCCAGGCCCGAGAGCACCTGCTGGAACTTGTGGGCGTTATCAAGGCTGTCCGCGATGAATATGACCGTTTTCCTCATTGTAAGCACACCTCCTTACGTCGCATCCGCGCACCGCTACAGAACCGCCAGGTAGCGATCAAGCTCCCAGGTGGACACGTTGGACTGGTACTCGTCCCACTCGGCCTGCTTTGCTTCGACCAGGTAATCGCAGATGTGGTCGCCAAGCGTTTCGCGCATAAGCTTCGAGCCTCTGAACAGCTCGACTGCCTGGCCGAGGCTTTCGGGAAGCGTGCGGAACCCTTGACGGCGCAGCTCCTGGCGCGATTGGGTGAACAGGTCGCGATCCTCGATGGGTGCCGGAGGCTCAAGCCCCTCCTCGATGCCCGCCAAACCCGCCGCCAGCATGACGGCGAAGGTCAGGTAAGGGTTGGCGCTGGGGTCGGGGCTGCGCAGCTCCAGGCGGCACGCCATCTCGCGATTGGGGCGATAGCCGGGCACGCGCACGAGCGTGGAGCGGTTGGCGCGGGCCCACGACAGGTAGATGGGCGCCTCGCCGCCGGCGAGCAGGCGCTTGTAGGAGTTGACGCAGGGGTTGGTAATCAGGGCGAACTCGGGCGCATACTTCAGAATGCCCGCAAGGAAGCTTTTCGCGGTGGCCGACAGATGATAGCCCTGCGGGTCCTCGGGGTCGAAGAACACGTTGCCGCCGTCGAAATCGAACAGACTCATGTGCACGTGCATGCCGCTGCCCGGGGCGTCGGTGAGGGGCTTGGGCATGAAGGAGGCGTACACGCCGTGCTTCATGGCGATCTCCTTCACCACCAGCTTGTACGTCATGACCGCATCGGCCATGGACAGCGCGTCGGTGAAGCGAAGGTCGATCTCGTGCTGGGAAGGGCCGTTCTCGTGATGGCTGTACTCCACGGGAATGCCCATCTTCTCCAGGGTGAGCACCGTGTCGCGTCGCAGGTCGCTGGCGTAATCCAAGCTGGTCAGGTCGAAATAGCCGCCGCGGTCCAAAAGCTCGGTGCCCTCGGCGTCCTTGAAGTAGTAGAACTCCACCTCGGGGCCGACGTTGAACACGTACCCCATGTCCTGCGCCTTGCCCACCACGCGCGCCAGCACATGGCGCGGGTCGCCCTCGAAGGGCTTGCCGTCGGGCGTGCGGATATCGCAGAACATGCGCGCCACAGCATTGCTCTCCGGGCGCCACGGCAGCACCTGGAACGTGGAGGCGTCGGGAAACGCCAGCATATCGGATTCCTCGGTGCGGCAGAAGCCCTCGATGCAGCTGCCGTCGAAGCCCATGCCGTCGGCGAAGGCGTCTTCAAGCTCGCTGGGGATGACGGCGAACGATTTCATGCTGCCGAGCACATCGGTGAACCAGAATCGCACGAAGTGCACATCGCGGCTTTTAATGGTTTTCAGAACGAAATCCTGCTCCGGGTTGGAAGCCATGAACGGTTCCTCCTTCACGCGCCAGGCCATGCGGCGGCGCGGATCCAAACATCTTCTAGAGGGAGATTATATCAGCGCATGTTGCAAACGCGTTACGCACCTCGCGCATTGCGAAAGCGAATAAAACCCTGGGCTTCCCATCGAAAACGGGCATAGGCCACGCAAAAGGCCGCCCCGAAAGGCGGCCTGAAAGCGGTTGAAACCCTATTACGCTGACGCGCGCTCGATGCGAACGCCCTACGACCTGCGAACGCGCTTGTCCACCACGCGGGCGACCAGGTCGCCGATGGACTGGAACACCTGCACGAGCACGACGCACAGCACGATGGAGACGATCATGACGTCGCCCAGATAACGCTGGTAGCCGTAGCGGATGGCGATGTCGCCGATGCCGCCCGCGCCGACCGCGCCGGCCATGGCGGTGTAGCCGAACAAGGTGATGACGGTGATCGACGCGCCGCGCACCAGGCTAGGCAGGCTTTCGCGCAGCATGACCTTGCACACGATCTGCCACGTGTTCGCGCCGAAGCTTTGCGCCGCCTCGACCAGGCCGCCGTCGACCTCGGCCAGGCTCTGCTCGACCATGCGGCCCACGAACGGGATGGCGGCCACCGTAAGCGGCACGATGGCGCCGGGCACGCCGAGCGAGGTTCCCACCACCACGCGCGTGAACGGGATGATGGCAACGAGCAAGATGATGAACGGTATGGAGCGGCCGACGTTGACGATCCAGCCGAGCACCGTGTTAAGAGCGCGCTGCGGCCACAGGCCGTCTTTGGCCGTGATGACCAAAAGCACGCCGAGCGGCACGCCGATGACGTAGGCGAACAGCGTGGAGGCAAGCGTCATGACGAGCGTGTCCACCGTTCCCTGGGCGAACAGCGCCCCGTATTGCGAGATGAAGTTGCTTACGTAATCCATTTAGCCCTCCTGGCCCTTCTGAGCATCGTGCTCGACCGCCGCGAGCATGTCGTCGTTGGCCAAAAGCTCGCGCGTGACGGGGCTTTGCGGGTTGCCGAACACGGCGGCGGTGGCGCCTTCCTCCACGATGCGGCCATGGTCGATGACGGCCACGCGGTTGCAGATCTTGCAGGCCACGGGCAGCGAGTGGGTGATGACCACCAAGGTGACGCCCAGCTCGCGGTTGATGTCCTGCAGAAGCTGCAGGATGGAGGCGGTGGTGCGCGTGTCAAGAGCGCTGGTGGCCTCGTCGCAGAGCATGACCTTGGGGTTGTTCGCCAGGGCGCGTGCGATGGCCACGCGCTGCTGCTGGCCGCCGGAGAGCTGGCTGGGATAGCGCTGGGCCAAGTCTGCCAAGCCCACCAGCTCGAGCAGCTCCATGGCGCGCTTGCGGGCCGTCTCGCCCTTCTCCCCGCGCAGCTCAAGCGGGAAGGTGACGTTGCGCATGACGGTGCGCTGCTGGAACAGGCTGAAGTTCTGGAAGATCATGCCCACCTGGCTGCGCAGCTCGAGCAGCGCGCGGCCGGACAGGCCCGTGATGTCGCGGCCGTCGTAGAGGATGGCGCCGTCGGTGGGGCGCTCGAGCAGGTTCAGGCAGCGGACGAGCGTCGACTTGCCGGCGCCCGAGGCGCCGATGATGCCGAACACGTCGCCATCGTTGATGGTAAGGTTCACGTTGCGCAGCGCATGATGGGCGTTATCGCCTTCGCCATACGTCTTGCACACGTGCTGCAATTGGATCATACGTTTCCCGATCACTTGGTTGGATACAACGCAATGGGCGCCAAGAGCCCTTTTTCGCGCGCGAACGCGCAACTTCTAATAATAGGCGAAGCTCAAGCCGCGCACAAGGACCGCCCTGGCGGGAGGCGCTTATCGCCGCGCGCGGGGACGGGAGGGCCGACGGCCCGAAGCGCGCCGCAACCGGGAGGGCGCATCCGCGCAAGCTCGCAGGGGCTCGCTTGCCGCCCGGGCGTCGGACGTGAATCCTACGGGGCTCGTGGGGGTTCGCTGTTCGCCGGGCGCTCGCGGCGCCAAGCTTGGTATACTTGCAGCCATGAATACGCAAACCTACACACAGCGCGCCCAGGCGCGCCCGCGCCGCCGCATCGCCGTGGTCACCATGGGCGTCAAGCTCGGCGACGAGACGCGCGGTTACACGCGCTTCCGCTTCCTGTCCGAGATGCTCGTCGAGCAGGGCTTCGACGTCGATCTGATCACCTCGTCGTTCCAGCACTGGGAAAAGGCCCCGCGCGACACCTCGAAGGCCTGCTATCAGGGCCTTCCCTACAACGTGGTGTTCATCGACGAGCCGGGCTACACGCGAAACCTCGACCTGCAGCGCATCCGCAGCCATCACGTGGCGGCGAAGAACCTGCGCGAGCACTTCGAGCGCACCGCGGGCCGCTATTCCCTGATCTACTCCGAGATCCCGCCTAACGACGTGGCGCGCGTGTGCGCGGAATACGCAACCGAGCACGGCATCCCCTACGTGGCCGACATCAACGACCTGTGGCCCGAGGCCATGCGCATGGTCGTGGACATCCCCGTGCTCAGCGACGTGGCGTTCTACCCGTTCGCGCGCGATGCGAAGCGCGTATATCAGCTGCTCTCCGGCGCCGTGGGCACCTCCGAGGAATACGCCGCACGGCCCGCGAAGGACCGCACGGCGCCCTACCCCCGTGCCACGGTGTATGTGGGCAACGACCTTGCGGCGTTCGACGAGGGCGCGCGCGAGCACATGGCGGACGTTCAAAAGCCCGAGGGCGAGCTGTGGGCCGTTTATGCCGGCACGCTCGGCGCCAGCTACGATCTGGCCACCCTTATAAAGGCGGCGGCGTTGCTGGAAAAGCGCCGTGCGGCCCACACCGCGCGCACCACCGCTGCGGGAACCGCGAAACGCCACCGCCCCTTCCCTGCTGTGAAGGTGAAGATCTTAGGCGACGGCCCCGACCGGCAGCGCCTCGAAGAGCTTGCCCGGCAGGAGAACGCCCCGGTAGACTTCCTGGGCTACCAGGACCACGGCAGCATGGCGGCATGGCTTCGCGCAAGCGACATCACCGTGAACTCCCTGGTGAAGAGCGCGGTGCAGAGCATCGTAACGAAGATCGGCGACTACCTTGCCTCCGGCAAGCCCATGATCAACACCGGCTCTTCGCCGGAATTCCGCAACAAGGTGACCACCGACGGCTTCGGGCTGAACGTGGAGGCCGAGAACCCCGAGGCGCTCGCCGACGTGCTCGAGGAGCTGGCGCGCAACCCATCGCTTCGCAAGATCATGGGGGCTCGTGGACGCGCCGTGGCAGAGCGGGAGTTCGACCAGCGAACCTCCTACCTTGCCATCGTGAATTTGCTGCGCAATCTGATGTAAACGCCGCGGTTTGCGTCATCATCGAACGAAAACCGCCTTGCGTCAGCATGCGTTCATGCACCAGACGCTTGAGCCGGATAGCTAAGGAGATACCATGTCCGAACAGATCCGCATACCGTTTTCCCCGCCCGATATCACCGAGGCCGAGATAGCCGAGGTTGCCGACGCGCTGAGAAGCGGATGGATCACCACGGGCCCGAAGACCAAGCAGCTTGAGCGCGAGCTGGCCGCCTTCCTGGGCACGCCGCGCGTGGCCTGCCTGGCATCGGCCACGGCGGCGCTCGAGTGCGCTCTGCGCGCGCTGGGCATCGGTCCGGGCGACGAGATGATCACGAGCGCCTACACCTATACCGCCAGCTGCTCGCCCATCTGCCACGTGGGTGCGACGCCCGTGCTGTGCGACGTGGCGCCCGACAGCTATGAAATGGATTACGCGCAGCTGGAAAAGCTCATCACCCCGCGCACGAAGGCCATCATCCCCGTCGATCTTGGCGGCGTCATGTGCGATTACGACGCGCTGTTCGGCGCCATCGACGCCTTCGGCGGCCCCTTCACGCCCGCGAACGCCCGTCAGCAGGCCATCGGCCGCATCGCCGTGGTCACCGACGGGGCGCATGCCCTTGGCAGCGTGCGCCACGGCAAGCGCGCCGGCCAGGTTGCCGACCTTACCACGTTCAGCTTCCACGCGGTGAAGAACTTCACCACGGCAGAAGGCGGCGCCGTCACCTGGCGTGAGGGGCTGTTCGACGCCGATGAGCTGTACCACGATTTCATGCTCATGTCGCTGCACGGCCAGTCGAAAGACGCGCTTGCCAAGACCAAGGCCGGCGCTTGGGAATACGACGTGGTCTTCCCCGGCTGGAAGTGCAACATGACCGACCTGCAGGCGGGTTTGGGCCTGGCGCAGCTGCGCCGTTACCCGGGCATGCTCGCACGCCGCCGCCAGATGGTCGCGCGCTACACGCGAAACCTTGCCGACCTTGACGCGTCCATCGTGCAGCACTACCGCGCAGCCGATGGGTCGGATGCCTGCGGCGCCGACGATGCCGCTGCACGCGCCGATGCGGGCCAAGAGTCTTCGAGCGGGCACTTGATGCTCGTGCGCCTGAACGGTTGCGGACGGCAGCTGCGCGACCGCGTCATCGAGCTGATGGCCGAGGACGGCGTTGCAACCAACGTGCACTACAAGCCGCTGCCGCTGCTCACCGCCTACCGCAACCTCGGGTTCGACATCGCCGACTTCCCCAATGCCCTGGCGCAATTCGAGAACGAGATCACGCTGCCGTTGCACACCAAGCTCTCCGATGACGACATCGACGAGGTGTGCCGTTCGCTGCACCAGGCCATCTCGCAGGCGAAGGCGGAGGACGCGCGCTAATGTACGTACGCTTCGGAAAACGAATCTGGGACATAATCATCGGGCTGATCGCGCTGCCGTTCGTGCTGCTCATCATCGCGGTGCTGGCACCGCTGATCAAGCTGGAAGACGGCGGCCCGGTGTTTTACAACGCGCCGCGCGTGGGCAAGGACGGCGTTGATTTCAAGATGTACAAGCTGCGCAGCATGCGCGTGAACGCCCCCGACCTGATCATGGAGGACGGCAGCACCTACAACGGCGCCGACGACCCCCGTATGACCAAGATCGGCGCCTTCATGCGCAAGACCAGCTTGGATGAGATGCCGCAGTTCTTCAACGTGCTGCTCGGCGATATGTCGGTGGTTGGCCCCCGCCCCGACCTACGTCGCGAGACCGAGCTCTACGAGGGCGAAGAAGGCCTGAAACTGTCGGTGAAACCGGGCATCACCGGCTACGCAGCCGTGTACGGCCGCAACTCCCTGCCCTGGAAGCAGCGCCTGTCGCTGGACGTGTACTACGTCAAGCACATCAGCTTCCTGCTGGATGCGAAGGTGTTCTTCCGCACGTTCGCCACGGTGCTCGGGCAGGAGGGCATCTACGTGGAGGATGGCGAATCGTAGCGCACGCTATGCCGCCAGCGCGCAAGCAGCACAAATCAAGCCGCAGAACCAATCGGGCCGGGCATATTGCCCGGCCCGATTCGCATAGGCGCCGATAACGCGCCTTTCATTGAAAAAGCCGCCCGAAGGCGGCTTTTCGTTTCCCTAGTACACCATGCCCATGGCTTCGCGTACTTCTTCCAGGGTTTGGTTCGCGATCTCGTTGGCGCGGCGATTGCCCTCGCGCAGGACATCCTTCACGTAGTCCATGTCGCCTGCAAGCTCCACACGACGTTCGCGGATGGGAGCCAGGAAGTCGTTCACGCTTTCGGTGACGTACTTCTTCAGCTGGCCCGAGCCGCCGTTGCCGATCTCCTCGGCGATCTCCTGCTCGCCGCGGCCGGTGCACAGCGACGCCGTAGTGATAAGGGCCGACACGCCGGGGCGGTTGTCAGGATCGAAGGTGATGAAGCGCTCGGAGTCGGTCTGGGACTTCTTGATGAGCTTCGCCGTCTCCTCTGCCGTTGCCGACAGGCTGATGGCGTTGCCGTAGCTCTTCGACATCTTGCGACCGTCAAGGCCGGGGATGAGCACGGCGTCGGTGAGCAGGCCCTCGGGCTCGGGGAACACGTGGCCGTAGCGCTCGTTGAAGCGGCGGGCGATCTGACGGGTTTGCTCGATGTGCGGCAGCTGGTCCTTGCCGACGGGCACGATGTTGCCCTTGCAGAACAGGATGTCGCACGCCTGATGCACGGGATAGGTGAGCAACAGGCCGGTGAGCGCGTGGCCGGAGGCCTCCTGCTCGGACTTCACCGTGGGGTTGCGCTCAAGCTCGGCCTCGGTGCACAGGGAAAGGAACGGCAGCATGAGCTGGTTGAGCGCCGGCACCTGCGAGTGGGTGAAGATGATGGTCTTCTCCGGGTCGATGCCGCAGGCCAGGTAGTCGATGACCATGTTGTAGACGTTGTCCTGGATATTTGCCGTGGTGTCACGGTCGGTGATGACCTGGTAGTCGGCGATGATCACGCGGGAGGTGACGCCAAGGTTCTGCAGCGCCACGCGCTCGCGGATGGTGCCAAAGTAATGGCCCAGATGCAGCCTGCCCGTGGGGCGGTCGCCCGTGAGCATGCAGTATTTGCCGGGGTTAACGGAAAGGTCGGCGCGAATCTCATCGCTGCGTTTTTTGCTGGCTTCGAAGCTATCGCCCATCATGCCCTCACATTCATAGTTAGGCGGGAATTCAGTAGTTGTTCCAGTATAGCGCTTATGCCCTGCGCGGGCGCGAACCATCTGAGGCCGTTTTCCAGCCGCCATGCAACCGCGCGATGAAACGTGGCACAATGGGAACCATCCGCCAGACGAGAGAAGGAGCGCACCATGGAAAACCCCCGCATGACCGCATTCGCGCAAACGGCGAAAACCATCATCAAGCAGCTTGAGCGGCGCAACATGGAAGGCTATTTTTGCGAAACCTCCGCCGAAGCCGTGGAGCTGGTGCGCAAGCTGGTGCCCGCCGGCGCCTCCATCGCCTGGGGCGGCACGCAAACGTTTGGGGAAACGGGCGTGAAGGCAATGCTGGAAGCCGGCGATTACCGGATGCTCGACCGCTCGAAGGCGACCACGCCCGAACAGACGCATGAGATCATTCTGCAGCAACTGGCCAGCGACTGCTTCTTCATGAGCGCGAACGCCATCACGCGAAAAGGCGAGCTGGTCAACATCGACGGCAACTCCAACCGCCTTGCCTGCCTGCTGTACGGGCCGCGCGAGGTGTTCGTGCTGGTAGGCATGAACAAAGTGGTGGAGGACGTGGACGCCGGCATCAAGCGCATCCATACCATGGCGTGCCCGCCGAATGCCGCGCGCCTGCACACGGATACGCCCTGCGAACGCACGGGCGTTTGCGGTAACTGCCACGAGCCCGGATGCATGTGCTGCAACGTGGTGGTAACGCGCCACAGCCGCGAAACCGGGCGCATCAAGGTGACCTTGATCGCCGAGGACCTTGGGTTCTAGGCAGCTAGCAGCCGAATCGAACCGCGTTCCAAACCAGAAAGATGAAAAGAAAAGGCCAACGGGACAAGCCGTTGGCCTTAGATGTTTTGGTGGGCCCGCCCGGATTCGAACCGAGAACCAAAGGATTATGAGTCCCCTGCTCCACCGTTGAGCTACAGGCCCGTATTGAAGGCGCCGATCGCGTTTGCGACACGCACCGCGTCGTACTTGAAGCGGCAAACGAAAGCCGGACGCAAACCGACTTCGACGCATTTGAAAGAAAAAGGCCGGAACCACTTGATTCCGGCCTTGTCATTCGTGGTGGTCGCTACAGGATTTGAACCTGTGACCCCCGCCGTGTGAAGGCGATGCTCTCCCGCTGAGCCAAGCGACCGTGTTGCGTACTTCGTAGCGCGCTCGATATATAATACGGGAAGGTGCCCTACCGCGCAACCCCCAATTTGAACTTTTTTGAAAAAGTCAGCTTGCAGCGAAACCCCGCTATACCTACAATCAATATAGGGTTTTGGCTAGACACTTTATGACGCGATGCCAACCCCCACCCTCCAACAGAAAGAAGAAGCATGAAGCAACACCTAGCGCCGCGCTGGTGCCTGCTTGCCATCGGAATCGTCGTCATGGCCGCAGGCATCGTCATCGTCACAAAATCGGCTACGGGGAACACCCCCATATCATCAACGGGATACGTGCTCAGCGTGGCCTTCCCGAGCGTCTCGTACGGCGTATTCATGTTCTTCTGGAACATCCTGCTGCTGCTTGGTCAGGTAATCATCCTGCGCCGCCGATTCCAGCCCTTGGCGTTGCTGCAAATCCCCATCAGCGTGCTGTTCAGCCTGAGCATCGATGGGTTCGCCAGCCTGCTTTCCTGGTTCGCGCCCGCGAACTACGCCGAATCCCTGGGCATGCTCGCCCTCGGCATTCTCACGCTTGCTGCGGGCGTCTCGTGCACGGTAGTGGCGAACGTTGCCATGAACTGCGGAGAAGCCTTGGTTGCCGCCATCACCTCGAAAACCGGATGGAACTTCGGCCACACCAAGGTCGGGTTCGATATCAGCTGCGTCATCATAGCCTGCGCGGTCTCGCTTATCACCATGGGGAACGTGACAGGCGTCCGCGAGGGCACCGTGGCAGCGGCGGTCCTCACCGGATTCGTCGTGAACTTCTTCGTGCGCAAGATGGGCGGCGCACGGCCTCCCCTAAAAGCGGGCGGGAAAGCATAACGGGTCGCAAAGCCCAAAACACAGCGCGCAATCACCGTGCGAAACACGATGCAGGAAACGACAAGGGGCTTGAAAGCGATACGGCTTTCAAGCCCCTTCCCTATGTATCGCTATCCGAGCGATTTATCGCCAATCCACCGGCGCTCGGCCTACGCGCGCTTCACCAGGTAGCACTTGTGGATGCGCGGATTGCGCTCGAAATCGTGCGGAATGGTCTGCGCCGTGATGTCCTCGAGCGCAACCCCGTACTTGTCCAGCTGCTCCATGTCGGGCTTGAACGAGCGAAGGTTGCAGCTGAACACCGCCGTGCCCTCCTTGGTGAGCAGGCGCGATACGCCCACCAGCAACTCGACGTGGTCGCGCTGCACGTCCCAGGTGCGCTTGCCCATGGACTTCGAGTTGCTGAACGTGGGCGGGTCCACGAAGATCAGGTCGAAGCGGCGCGGGCTGCGGCGGCAATCGGTGATCCAGTTCATCACATCGCCGCGCTCGAAGCTGTGCGCACGCCCGGTGAACCCGTTTTGCTCCATGTTGCGCTCGGCCCAATCCAAGTAGGTCTGCGAAAGGTCGACCGTGACGGTTTCCACCGCCCCGCCCGCCGCAGCCTGCACCGTAGCCGAGCCCGTATAAGCGAACAGGTTGAGGAAGCGCTTGCCCGCTGCCATCTTGCGCACCATGGCGCGCGTGTCGCGATGGTCGAGGAACAGGCCCGTGTCCAAGTAGCCGGCAAGGTCCACCTCGAGCAGGCACCCCTCTTCGTCGACGTGCGTGACGTAGTTGCGCTTTCCCGCACCACGATACTGCCCGCCGCCCTTGTCATGGCAGCGCACCTTGGAGAACACGTGGTCGGGGCGAACGCCCAGGACCACGGGCGCCAGCGTGAGGATATCGTCGAAGCGACGGCGCGCCTTATCGGGGTCGATGGAACGCGGCGGAGCGTATTCGGCGACATGCAGGTACGTGTTGCCCGCGGCCTGGCCGGCACCGGTGTAAACGTCGATGGCGGCGGAATAATCCGGCAAGTCGGCATCGTAGACGCGATAGCACGTAACGCCTTCGCGACGAGCCCACTTGCGGCGCTCCTTGGCAACCTTGCGCAAACGGTCGGCGAACTGCTGCGAGGATTCCTCGAACACCTCCACCTTGTGCTCCGCACCGCCGTGGGCATCGGGAACCACGGCCTGGCCAAGCTGGGCCGGGGGTCGCATGAACAGCAACACCTGGGTTTCCACGCGTCCGCGGCCGAAGCGCAGCGTGTCGGCCGCGTCGACGCCGAAGCGGCCCTGCACGCCTTCTCCACCGGCGACGGCATATAGGCTGCCCGCCGGAACCGCCGCCGCGGCCTTCACGAACGCCGCGGCCTCCGCCTGGGCGCGGGCCTCGGACTGGATGCGGTCGCCCGCTGGCATGTTAGATGCCACCAGACACGGGCACAGCTTGTCCTGGCCGTTGCCGGCGGCACGCCTGCTCTGCAGCCGCTCGGCCACGTCGCACGCGCGCTTGGCCATTTCGGCCACGGTATGCGCATCCCCTAGCTCGATGCTGACCACCTGGCGCAGGCCGGCGCGCTTGGCACGGTTGCGGGCACGGGCGATGGCGGGGCTGGAATTGGTTGCGCCCACGATGCGCACGCGCTCAAGGTCGGGGCGATCGGAAGCCGAGGCATTCGCCGCACCGGCGCCGCCGACGGCCTCCAGGCCTTCCTCGAAGCGCTCGTCGGCCTCGTCGAGCAAACGGTTCCAAGCCTGCTCGTCGAATGCGGCCCAGCCCATGAAGCCCCAGCGGCTGCGCGCCAGGCCCGGGGCCATATCGCAGGCCGCCGCGGCGGCCTCCACCACCAGCGAGCCGTCGCCGCACGCCGGGTCCACCAATGCGGCGCCGTCGCGCATGCCGTCCCATTCGCACATGGCCAAAACGCCCGCGGACAGGGCGCACTCCAGCGGTGCGTCCTGACCCGCATCGGGCTCCAGGTACGGGCGCGCATACAGCGATTCGCCGGACAGGTCCAGCGAGACGGTGGCACGGCTGTCGCGGATGCGCACGTCGATGTTGGCGTCGGCGTTGGCGCTATCCACATCGGGGCGCGAGCCCGTGCGCTCCCTAAGCGCATCGCAGATGCCGTCCTTGACCTTCAGCTCGGTGAAGTGCGTGTTGCGAAGCTCCTCGTTCATGCCATGAGCGCGAACGGCGATGCTGGCACCGGGAGCGATGACCTCATGCCAGGGAATACGGCGGATGCCCTCGTACAGCAGGCTGGCATCGCCGGCGTTCACGCGCTTGACCACCAGCGTGACGCGCGAGGCCAAACGCGACCACAGGCACACGCGCTGGGCCACGGCCGCCGTGCCGAAGAACGCCACGCCGCCGTGCAGCGGGCGGATGCGGCGACCGCGCAGGCGCTTGAGCTCATCGGCAAGGTATTGCTCGAACCCGGCCAAGCAGCTGGCGAAGAACTCGTATTCATCGTATGCGGGAGAAGTCATCTGGGTGCCTTTCATGGGCGATGGGTCTAGCTAGGGGCGTTGGCCGCCCGAAAAGAAACGCGGGCCTTTCGACCCGCGTTACCGTTAATCTTCCAGGTAATCCTTCAGCTTGCTGGAGCGGGAAGGATGACGCAGCTTGGCAAGCGTCTTGCTCTCGATCTGGCGGATGCGCTCGCGCGTGACGCCGAACTCGCGGCCGACCTCCTCGAGCGTGCGAGGATGACCGTCCTCCAAGCCGAAGCGCAGGCTGATGACCTTGCGCTCGCGCTCGGCAAGGCCGTCGAGCACCTTGGACAGCTGCTCTTGGAGCATGCTGAAGCTGGCGGCATCGGGCGGCACCACGGCGGCGTCGTCCTCGATGAAGTCGCCGAGCTGGGAATCCTCTTCCTCGCCGATGGGCGTTTCCAGGGAAACGGGCTCCTGGCTGATCTTCTGGATCTCACGCACGCGCTCGGCGGGCAGGCCCATCTCCTTGCCGATCTCCTCGGGCGTTGGCTCGCGGCCGAGCTCCTGCAGAAGCTGGCGCTGGATACGGACGAGCTTGTTGATGGTTTCCACCATGTGCACCGGGATGCGGATGGTGCGCGCCTGATCGGCGATGGCACGGGTGATTGCCTGACGGATCCACCACGTGGCGTACGTGGAGAACTTGAAGCCCTTCGTGTAGTCGAACTTCTCGACGGCGCGGATCAGGCCCAGATTGCCTTCCTGGATAAGGTCCAAGAACAGCATGCCGCGGCCCACGTAGCGCTTGGCGATGGAAACGACCAGACGCAGGTTCGCCTCGATGAGCTGCTGCTTGGCATCGATGCCCACCTGCTCCACGCGGCCAAGACGGCGCTTCTCGCGACGCTCGAGTTCGCGGCCCTCCTCCTCAGCCTTATCAAGCTCGGCCGCGGCGGCAACGCCGGCCTCAATCTTCATGGCCAGGTCGATCTCCTCTGCGGCGGTGAGCAGGGGGACCTTGCCGATTTCCTTGAGATACATACGCACCGGGTCGCCGGTGAGCATGGTGACGTTGGCGGCCTCGTTGCGCTTGCGCACCGAGCTGCGGGTCTTCTTCGTGCGCACCTTGGGCAGCGACACATCGGAAGCGGCCTTGAGCTCCTCCTCGGGGATGCCCTCGAGCAGGTCCTGCTCCTCGCCGTCCTCGTTGATGTTGGACTCCGGCTTCTCGTCGGATGCCGCCTCGGTGCTGCTCATATCGGGCTCGACGTCGTCGGCGTCGAGCACGTCCTCGTCCTCAAGCACCTCGTCGACCACCGCGGGGGCAGCGGCCTGCTTCGCGGATTTCGCGGTCTTTGAAGCGGTTGCTTGGTTCTTCGAAGCTTGAGCCACGTGTTCTTCCTTTCGACAGGATAAAAAACGCGCCTATTGCCATTCCGCAAATGGGCGCAAATATGCATCAAATTAAGATAGCATAATCCCCACGTCAGAGCAAGTCATCGGGATCGACGTCCACGGCGACGTTCACCCACTTGTCAGCCTTGCGGCGGCGGAACACCGGCAGCAGCACCGCGGACACGTCGGCGTCGGCGGGGCACTTGACCACCACGTGCCAGCGATACGTGTTGCGCAGCTTCGCCAGCACGCACGGGGTTGCCGGCAGCACGCTCCACCCGTCGCCGCCGAACGCGCGCGCCTGCTCGGCAAGCTCGCCCGCAAGCTCGCGGGCGAGCGCCGCCACGTCGGCCTCGTGGGCGCCCCATACCAACACGTTTGCCATGCGCACGTACGGCGGGTACCCGAGCATCTTGCGCTTGGGCAGCTCGTCTCGCAAGAACAGCGCACGGTCGTAGCGCGCCGCGGCGCGGATGGGCGCGGCATCGGCCTCGTAGGTCTGCACGAGCACGCGCCCGGGCAGCTGCGCGCGGCCGGCACGGCCGGCCACCTGCTCGATCAGGTCGAACGTGCGCTCGTGGGCGCGGAAATCGGGCAGCTGCAGCTGCGTGTCGGCATTAATGACCCCCACCAGCGTGACGTCGTCGAAGTCAAGGCCCTTCGCAATCATCTGCGTACCCAGAAGCACCGCGGCCTGCGCCGCCGCGAACTGCTCGAGCAGGCGCTCGTGCGCTCCCTTCCCGCCGGTAGTGTCGGCATCCATGCGGATGATGGGCACGCCCGCCCCCACCCCGGGCATGGCGTCGAGCACGCAGCGCAGCTCGTCTTCGACGCGCTGCGTTCCTGCGCCGAACTTCTTCAGATAGGGGCTCGAGCACTCCGGGCACACCGCCGGCGACGCCTGCCGGTAGCCGCAATGGTGGCACGCCAAGAAGTTGCCGCGCTCATGGTAGGTGAGCGACGTATCGCAGTGCGGGCATTTTGGCACGAAGCCGCATTCGCGGCACAGCAAGAACTTCGCGAAACCGCGCTGGTTGAGCAGAAGCACCGCTTTGCGCCCCTGCGAAAGCTCCTCTTGCAAGGCGCGCGTAAGGGCGGCCGAGAACATGGAACGAGAACCTTCGGCGAACTCGCGCGCCATGTCCACCACGCGGATGTCGGGCATCGGTCTGCCGTTGGCGCGCTCAGGCAGGAGAACCTGGGTCCAGCGCGGATGCTTCGCGCACCGGTAAAGCGCCTCGATCGAGGGCGTGGCGCTGCCGAGCACTACCGCAGCGCCGCTGCGACGGGCCATCCAGCACGCGACCTCGCGCGCATGGTAGCGCGGCGCGCTGTCCTGCTTGTAGCTGCCCTCGTGTTCCTCGTCGATGACGTAGAGGCCCACGTTGGCAAGCGGGGTGAACAGGGCGCTGCGGGCGCCCACCACCACACGGGCCGCGCCGCTGCGTATGAAATCCCATTGGTCGTAGCGCTCACCGGCAGACATGCGCGAATGCATGACCGCCACGGTATCGCCGAAGCGGCCGCGGAAACGCCCTACCGTCTGCGGGGTAAGCGAGATCTCGGGCACGAGCACGCACGCCGTGCGGCCCTGCGCCAGGACCCGCTCAATGGCCTGCAGATATACCTCGGTCTTGCCCGAGCCCGTGACGCCGTCGACGAGCACCACATGACCGTCGGCGGCATCGCAGGCGGCGGCTATCGCGCTAAGCGCCTGCGCTTGGCCCGGAGTGAGCTGCGGCTTCGGCGAGGGAGCATGCGCTACGTTTTCGCCGCCGACCGCCAGGTCGGTATCGTCGGCGCACGACTGCCCTGCATGGCCTTCGCAAGCCGTCGCGAAGCCGGCGGCTCCCTCCTCGACGACGCCCCCGCCAGCGGCCTCCCCGAAGCCGACCGCCTCTTCGCCAGCCACGCCCCCGAAAGCACCCGAAACCGCGCGCTGCGCGATGCGCGCCGCGTCTTCGGAAAACCCGCGCATACGGCGACGATGCTCGATGACGACCGCGCCCTTCGCCTCCAAGGCCTTAAGCGTGGAAGACACCGAGCCCATTTGCGCAGTTAGCTCGCTGACGCGCAGCTGCCCGCCGCGCAACGCCTCCATGACCGCGACCTGCTTGACGGCGTTTGCGCGGGGTGTGAACTCGGAAAACGCCGAGCCAGCGACCACCCAGCGATCGTCGACCTGGCCGACCGCGGGCTGCTCGAGGCGCCAACGGCCATCGCGCCCGTGCACCATGCGCGGCACGCCGCCGGGCGGCGTGAACAAGCGCACGCACGCCGACAACGGCGCAATATAGCGTTCGGAGAGCCACTGGGCGCACGCAGCGCCCTCTTCGTCGAAGTACGGCTGGCTGACGGCGCGCTCGATCGCCTTGAGCTTGCCCGCATCGATGCCCTGCGGCCACTGCGGCCCGCCGGGCTGCCCGTATTCGCCGAGCGACACCACGAAGCCCACGGCGCGCCGGTGACCGAACGGCACCAGCACCGCGCAACCCACCGAGATGGCGAAATCGCGCCCGAGCGGACCGTCGTCGCAATCGCCCGCGCCTTCGCATGCGGCGGCGAACAGCCCCTCCTCGGGGACTGCATAGGTATAAGGCGCATCGAGCGCCTGCGTAGGTATGTCCAAGATCACAGATGCCAGTTTCATAGCGCACCAGTATACCAGCGTTTCGCGGAAAGTCTTCGAAAAGGCGAACAGATATACGCTTTTCGGGAACCGATTGCGAGCACGCAGCAACCCCTCCCGTCAGTCCCAAATGCCAATCGGCACCGCGCCCGTTTAATAATGAAGGCGAAGCAACGTCCGCACGCACCTGCACGGCGAGCGTCCCCACGGCGGCCGCCCCACAGCAAATCCGCAACATAGAAAAGCCCGCCGGGCAAGCGCTTGGAATAGCCCGGAACCCCAGGCTATGCCGCGCTCGCTTCCAGCGGGCTTTCCCTCCTTTGAAGCACCGATCGCGCCCGCCGCCTTCCGCAGCGAGCACCCCGGCTGATCCCGGCCCGGCGTCGTTTCCCAGCATACGCCGCAATCGTCGCAAGCCAGTCACGCGCCTCGCCCTTCTGCCGAAGGGGGCCGGAAACACTTACTCCAGGCCGCAGGCCTTGCGCAGCGCGTCCGCACGGCCGGTGGCTTCCCAGGTGAACTCGGGAAGCTCGCGGCCGAAGTGGCCATAGGCGGCCGTCTTGCGGTAAATGGGGCGGCGCAAGTCCAAATCGTCGATGATGGCACCGGGGCGCAGATCGAACACCTCGCCGATGGCGCGCTCGATATCGGCCACGGGCACGCACTCGGTGCCGAACGTGTCGACCATGACCGACACGGGGCGGGCCATGCCGATAGCGTAGGCCACCTGCACCTCGCAACGATGCGCCAGACCCGCGGCAACCACGTTCTTGGCAACCCAGCGGGCGGCGTAGGCCGCGGAGCGGTCGACCTTCGTGCAATCCTTGCCGCTGAATGCGCCGCCGCCGTGACGGCCCATGCCGCCGTAGGTGTCGACGATGATCTTACGGCCGGTCAAGCCGCAGTCGCCCATGGGGCCGCCGATGACGAAGCGGCCAGTGGGGTTGATGTGGATGCCAGCGTTGGGGGCAAGCTCCACGCCCTCGCGCTCGAGCACGGGGCGGATGACGTTGGCCTCGATCTCGGCGCGCAGCTGCTCGGTGGAGATCTCCTCGGAATGCTGCGTGGAAACCACGACCTTCTCCACGTTGACGGGCTTGTCGTCGGTGTAGCGGACCGAGACCTGGGTCTTGCCGTCGGGACGCAGGTAGGGCATGGTGCCGTCCTTGCGCACCGCGGCCAACTGCTCGGCCATGCGCTGTGCCAGGTAGATGGGCATGGGCATGAGCGTGGACGTCTCGTCGCAAGCGTAGCCGAACATCATGCCCTGGTCGCCGGCGCCGACCTTCTCGTAGGGGTCGTCACCCGCCTGGCCGTGCTGGGCCTCGTAGCTCTCATCGACGCCCTGGGCGATATCGGGGCTTTGGTCGTGGATGGCGTTGAGCACGCCGCAGGTATCGCAGTCGAAGCCGTACTTCGCGCGATCGTAGCCGATCTCGCGCAGCACCTCGCGCGCGAGCGCGGGCACGTCGACGTAGGCCTGGGTGCGGATCTCGCCGGCAACGATGATCATGCCCGTGGTGGCCATGGTCTCGCAGGCGCAGCGAACCTGCGTGGGGTCGGCAGGTTGGCCGGACGGGGAAACGTAGCCCTGCCCGGACAGCTCGATCTCCTTTTCCAGGATGGCATCGAGCACGGCGTCGGAAATCTGGTCGCACACCTTATCGGGATGACCCTCGGTGACGGACTCGGACGTGAACAGGTAAGAAGAATGCGCGTTGGCCATTGATGTTCCTCCTTCATCGTTGTCGGCCGGACCACCTTGGCGCTTTTGCGCCAGGTTGGTGTCGGGATCTGCGAGCCAACCCTCTCCCCCGACTCTTGATAAACGGATATGTTCGGACGGTGCGCGCCGCCCGCGTTTATGCTAGCTGCGAATAGTACCACACGGGCATCATTTTGTTGCATGCCATTTTCGCCACGCTCGTGGAATAACCATATATTTAAACACGCGAACCCCGGTGACGAAGCCGGCCTCCCGCCGATGAGCGACGGGCCCGCCCTGCGCATCGGCGGACGGGCCCAGCTTAACTAGCATGAGTAAGAAGGGGAAGGCTCCATAACCGGCCTTTAGCGGCGGCCCTTCAGCGCACGGCGCCTCAGACGCGCGCCCAAGGCCGTAGCCGCGGCCACGATAGCCGCCACGCCGGCCGTGCCGGCAACCACGCCTGCAGCATCCCCAGTCGCAGCCAAGCTTGCGGATGCCCCGGCCTTGCCGGCGGTCGCGCTCCCGGAGCCGGCGGGGGCAACAGCGTTCTTCTGAGCACCATCGTCGGTCTTGCCAGCACCGCTCTGCCCCTGATCGCCGTCGACACCGGAAGCCTGGTCACCGTCGGTAGAGCCGCCGCCATCAGCATCGGCCTTCTTCAGGGCGCCCATGGCGTCGCGGATTCCCTTCTCCGCCTGGTCGAGCTGCTTTTGCGTGGCCGCGCCGTCCTCCAAAAGCGCCTTGCCCGCTGCGATCTTCGCCTGCAACGCGTTCCAGGTATCGGCCGTCCACCCATCGTTCGCGAGCGCGCCCGCCTGCTCGACGGCCGCCTCCAATCCCGAGCGATCGACCACTTTCGCCAGGCCGTCCATGGCCAGCTGCAGCTCGGCGGCCGCCTGGTCGTACTGGGCCTTCGTGGCGTAAGACGCGGCGAGCAACGTGTTCGCCGCCTCCAACTTGGCGGTCAGGATCTGCCAGCTATCCCGCGTCCAATCCGCCTGGGACAGCTGAGCTGCCTGCGCCGCGAGCGCGGCAAGCGCCGAGGGGTCGCCCGCCGCCTCGCGCCAGTCGTAGGTCAAAAGCAGCGCATCGGAATCGCCCTTTGACAGGCCTGCGAAATCGCCGTCGTTGGAGTCTCCGTACATGAGCAGGTTCAGCTGATAGCCGTTAATCGCCGTGATCTGCGCCGCGTAATCGCCGGCGGAACCGCCCACGACGTCAAGCGACAGGCGCTTTCCCGCCTTGTCGTACTGCGCCACGTACACGTCGCTCGAGCCCTTGTTCAGGTCCTTGAAATCGAAGTCGGTCCCGTTGCTGTTGCCGATGACCACGTACCGGTCGTCAAGCTCCACGGCGCGCTCCGCCTCGTTGGACTCCGAGCTCTTCAGGCCATCGACCCACTCGACCTTGCCGGTAGCGCCGAGCTTCATAATGTAGGAGTTCTCGTATCCGGAGAATCCTGCGAACGTATCGGAGGAGGATTTCGTCTTGCCGAGCATGATGAACCCGCCGTCGGAGGTTGCCGTCACGCCGTTGAAGTACTCGTTGGACTCGCCGCCGTAGGTGTTGAGCCACACGCTGATCCCGTCAGCCGCGCTGATCTCGGTTGCGAACAGGTCGAACGTGTTGCCGTAATAAGGTGCGTCGGCGAAGTCTTCGGTGTAGGAGGACTTGATGCCCGCGACCACGTAATTGCCGTTCGCAAGGATATCGATGCCGAAATCGCTCGATTCAAGGTTCCTGCCGCCGATGGTGCGCGTCCATTCGGCGTTGCCCGACGCATCGTATTTGACCACGATCAAGTTGAAGATGCCGCGGTTCAAGTCGGTCAGGTCGCCATCATGGGAAGAGGTCTCGAACAGGGCCACGCAACCGCCGTCGGAAGTCGCCTTCACGGCTTTCGCCTGGTCATGGCCCGAACCGGTCAAGCCGCGCATCCAAGCCACGGTACCATCGGCGGAAAAGCGCGTCACGAAGGCGTCGGTCTGCCCGAACACCGCCCCATCGCGATCAAGCGAGGCGAAATCGCCCTTCGGCGTGCCATCGGCGGTGGTGAAGCCGCCGCACAGGAAGAACCCGCCGTCCGACGCCGCGTCGACGCTTGCCGCGTACGCCAGGTAATTGTTCTCCAGCCCGCCCAGCTCGATGGTCTTAAGCGAGTTGCCCGCCGCGTCGCGGATGTTCACGTACGCGTTCGACGGGCCGCGCTGCAAGCCCTCCACATCGCCGTCGAAGCTGTACGTCTGCCCCACCGTGGCCAGCGTGCCGTCGGCAAGCACGGTGGAGTCGGCCGCATACTCGGCGCTCGAGCCGCCGAACGTCGTCTTCCACGTATAGGGGAAGTCGGGCAGCGTCACCTCGACCGGGGCGAAATACGGCGGCGTGTCGGTCACGCGGGCGTTCGCGGGGTCGAACGACAGGCGCACATCGCCCATGGCGTTGTCGATATGGATATGGATGGGCTTGTCAAGGCTTTTGACCCGGATGGTCGTGGTCTTCACGCGCGTCGAGGGGTCATAGGAATCGGAAAGCGCGTCCACCATGACGCCATCGCCGCGGTCGTAGGTGACATCGCCCAAAAACGACGGCGTGACCTCTGAACCCATGATAGTGGCGCGCTGGAAGTACACCGTCACCGTGTACTGCTCGCCCGTGCGCTGCACGTAGGCGTCGGCGTACAGCATCGGGGCCATCATCGACGCCTCGTCCTTGGTCGCATGCAGCGCGCTCACCGGAACGAGCGTGGTCTCCTCGGCGTGCGTCGTGAGCTTTTCGGCGTTCAGGCTGGCGACGAACCCGTCGATCCTGCCCGCCCGCCCGGCGAAGACGCCGTCGTCGGATTTCGTGGTGCCGCAGACCAGCAAGTCGTCGGTGCCGCTCACGGACAAGCCCTTCGCCGTGTCATCGTCGTTGCCGCCGAACGTTTCGATGCCCAAGCGCGCGCCGTCGGTGGAGAAATGGGCCGCGTAGGCATCCTTCTTGCCGAACGTTTGCGTGCCAGTGAAATCGTTGTCCGCGGCTTTATGGGTGCCCGCGACGATATAGCCGTCAAGCGTCGTCACGACCCCATCGGCGGTGACGGCCTCGCTGTCCTCAATCAGGTTCGACCAGATGACGTTGCCCGTCGCGCCGATGCGCATCACGAAACCGGCCGAATCGGAATCAGCCGCATCGCGCACGCCGAAGTCGCCGTCGGCGGACTTGGTCGTTCCCGCGATGATGAAGCCGTTGTCGATAGTCCCATGGCCCTCGTCGGCCGAAGACATCGTGGAGATGACGCGCGAAACGCTTGCGGCCTCGTCCTTGCCCGCGCCGCCGTAAGATTTCGTCCACTCGACGGAGCCGTCGGCGGCGATCTTGGCAACGAGCACGTCGTTATCGCCCTTGTTCTGGCCGTCAAGGTTGCCGTTGTTCGCGTTGGTCTTACCTACCGCCAGATAACCCGCGGACACCGAGACGCTGTTGCCCATATCGTCGAGCGCGGTGGCATCCTGCATCTGCACGACGGCGGAGAACTCGTCGGACTGCAGGAGCTGGCCCTCCATCTTCGTGCCGCCCACGCGAGTGACCCACACCAGGTTCAAATCGTCGTCGTACTTCGCGATGACGGCGTCGGCGTCTGTGCCGGTCTTTCCCGTGGCCTGCATATCGCCGTCCGAGGACGTCGACGACCCGACCACGATGAAGCCCCCGTCGACGGCGGGCGTGATGCGCTGCAGCACGTCCTTGTCGCTTCCGCCGAACGTCGCCGTCTTCACCAGGTTGCCCTCGGCGTCGAACTTCGCAAGCAGGCCGTCTTGCCCGCCGCGGCTTTTGCCCTCCAGGTCGAACTGCGTCGATTTCGTGGCGCCGACCGCCACGAAGCCGCCGTCATCGGCCTCGGTCAAGCTATTGAACAGGTCGGCCTCCTCGCCTTCCACCCAACCGCGCCACAGCTCGCCGCCATCGGCGTCGTAGCGCACGAGCACAGCATCCCGACTGCCCTTCGCATGCTCCTGCACGCTACCCTTCGGCGCATCGAAGGTGGCGGCGGCCACGAAGCCGCCGTTGCCTAAGCGCTGGGTCTGGTTCACGCTATCGCAAATCGTGGAGGCAGTGTTACTACCGGCATCGCCGAACAGATGCGCCCAATCGACGACCGACGACGCTTCTGCGCCGGCAGTCGCGGGCGCCGCGCATGCTAGGGACAGCGCGATAGCCGCACCAGCGACCACCGGCTTTCTTATATGGTTCCCCACCGTTTCGCTCCTTTGAACTTCTCGGACGGGCACGCCGCCGAGTCCCTTTAGTTTTCTCGGGCTAGCTCTATAGGAGCGAATACTATTGTTAGCTTAGGGTTACCTTGCATCACAATATCTTCACTACGGCAAATTTCTCTTCGCCATCAGCGGGAAAAGACGCGAACGTGGCTGCTTGCGCCCACGCGGTATATGGGCGTATCGAAGGGTTCCCAGCCGTACCGCATCCACGCGCCGCCCCGTTTGCTACACTGGGCGAAAACCAACCCGATCGGGAAAAGAGGACGCATGACGCATACCGCACCCCAGCCTGCCGACCAGCCCGTTTTCAAGAACGCCGCCTATACCCGGGAGTACATCGATATCGCCGAATCCCTTGACGGCGACATCCCCGGCCGCCGTGCCGCGCGCGCCTACATGGACTCCTCCACGGCCATCGTGCACCATCGCGTGGTGTCCACCAGCTTCGTTCCGAAGCTCTACGACGCCGCATCGCGCCAGGTCATGCGCGAGGTGGTGGAAACCACGCACCGCATCCTGTGCAAGGTCATGCAGCGCTACCTCGACGACGCCGAGTACCGCAAGATCTTCGACTACGACCCGCGCTTGGCAGAGCTCATCTTGGTCCCGCGCGGCTACGACGCGCTGCTGCCCTTCGCCCGCTTCGACATCTTCCTGGACGAGAACACCGGCGACGTGGCGTTTTGCGAGTTCAACGGCGACGGCAGCTCGGGCATGAACGAGAACCGCGAGATCACGCATTCGGTGGAGCAAACGGCCACCTTCAAAGAGTTCGCGCGCCGTCATCACGTGGAAGGCTGCGAGCTGTTCGACGCGTGGGTGCGCGAGTTCGCCGCCATCTACGCCACCTACGAGCATCGCGTGGACAACCCCCGCTTCGCCATCTGCGACTACCTGCAAAACGGCGTGGTCGACGAGTTCCACCTGTTCGCCAAGCGCTTCACCGACGCCGGCCACCCCTGCACGGTGTGCGACGTGCGCGATCTGACCTTCGACGGCGAAGTGCTGCGCGACAAGGAGGGCCAGCCCGTCCACGCCATCTGGCGCCGCTGCGTCACCAACGACGTGCTGGAGTTCTGGGACGAATCGCAGGCGCTCATCGAGGCCGTCAAAGCGCAGAAGGTGGCGCTCATCGGCAGCTTCGCCGGCCATATCGTTCACGACAAGCAGATCTTCGAGGCGCTGTTCAACCCTGCCACACAGGCGTTTTTGACGCCCGAGGAGATCGCGTTCGTGGAGCGCACCGTCCCGCAGACTCGCTACCTCGACGAGAAGGAAGTCGACCTGGACGCCATCCGCGCCGACAAGGACGCCTGGATCATCAAGCCCACCGACGCCTATGGCGCGGCCGACGTGTACGCGGGCTGCTTCCAAACGCAGGAGCAATGGGAGCAGATCATCGCGAAGTTCGCCAACGGCGCCGCCGGCGCGCCGTTTCTGGTGCAGCGCTACATCACGCCGTTCAAAACGCAGATCCTCACGCCCGACGACGGCATCGCCGACCTGGCCGATGACCAGGTGCAACGCGAGCCGGTGCTGTACAACAACCTGGAGGGCCTGTACTGCTACAACGGCACGTTCCAGGGCATCTTCAGCCGCTTAGGGCCCTACCCCACCATCTCCAAGCCCATGAAGGGCATCACCTGCGCCACCATCTGGGTCGACTAGAACGCACCCCTCCGGCGCTTTCCGCGGCCCCCAAGTCCCAAGACGCGGGGGCCGCGGGTGTTTCATCCCCGAGACCTGCGAGGCCCCTATCACATGACCCGATTGTTCAACGGAATCGTCGCCTTCGGCAGCGCGCTGCTGCTGGCCGTGGCGCTCATCGGCGCCGGCTACGCCGCCGTCGCCATCCCCGACGCGGCCACTGCCACGCTATCGCGCGCATACTCCGGCTGCGACCAGCCCGACACCCCGTTCACCGCCGATGAGCTGGCCTCCATGGCCATAGCCGGCAAGCGCTACACCTTCGACGATAACGACCGCGAAAAACTCGACGCCGCCATCGCCGAGGCCAACGCCGCCGCCGAAGCCGACGGGCGCGCCAGCGCGTCGACCAGGGAGAGCGCCGCCCGCAGCCTGCCCGCTGACGCGATAAGCCACCTGGACGACGTCTACCGCGTGGCATGCGTAGCCAAGCCCGCTCTCGCTATCGTGGCCGCGTTATGCATCGCGGGCCTTGCTCACGTGGCGGTACGCATTGGCCGGCGCGCGCTCGGGCGCACGCTCATGGCGGGCGGCGGCTTGGTGCTCGCGGCGTTTTGCGCGCTCGGGGCATGGGCGGCCATCGACTTCGACGGGCTGTTCGCCGCCTTCCACAGCCTGTTCTTCCAGGCGGGAACCTGGACGTTTCCCTACGACAGCCTGCTCATCACCTTGTACCCAACCGCTTTTTGGATGGGCATGGGCGGCATCTGGCTTGCAGTTACCTGCGGCCTGTCTATACTTGCTGTACTTATTGGTTTTACGTTAGGACATAAGCAACATGACTGAGAGCAAACCGGTGCGCGTCCGCTTCGCGCCTTCCCCCACGGGCAAGCTGCACGTCGGCGGCGCCCGCACGGCCATCTACAACTGGGCGTTCGCCCGCGCTTGCGGCGGCACCTTCATCCTGCGCATCGAGGACACCGATCCCACCCGTTCCACCGAGGAGAACACGCAGGTCATCCTGAACGCCATGAAGTGGCTCGGCCTTGACTGGGACGAGGGCCCCGAGGTCGGCGGCGAGTGCGGCCCGTACTTCCAGACCCAGCGCTTCGACACCTATGCCGCAGCGCTTGAGCGCCTGAAGGAGCGCGGCATGGTCTACCCGTGCTTCTGCACGAAAGACGAGCTTGACGCCAAGCGCGCGAAGGCCGAGGCCGAAGAGGGCGGCTACGCCGGCTACGACCGCACGTGCCGCGACATCGACCCCGCCGAGGCCGTCCGCCGCATCGAGGCCGGCGAGCCGCACGTGTGGCGCCTGAAGGTGCCGCTCGAGCACGGCCCCATCGAGTTCGACGACGCCGTCTACGGCCACATGTCCTTCCCCGCCGACGTCATGGACGACATGATCGTCGTGCGCACCGACGGCACGCCCACCTACAACTTCGCCGTGGTCTGCGACGACGCCAACATGGGCATCACGCACGTCATCCGCGGCGACGACCACCTGTCCAACACCCCGCGCCAGATCCTCATCTACGAAGCCCTCGGCTACGACGTGCCCACCTTCGCGCACCTGTCCATGATCTTGGGCTCCGACGGCCACAAGCTCTCCAAGCGCCACGGCGCCGCCAGCGTCGAGGAGTTCCGCGACAACGGCTTCCTGCCCGACACCATGGTGAACTTCCTGGCGCTGCTGGGCTGGAGCCTTGACGGCGAGACCACCATCATCGACCGCGAGACCCTGTGCTCCAAGTTCAGCCTGGACCGCATCACGAAGAAGGACGCCATCTTCGACCAGACCAAGCTCGAGTGGATGAACGGCCAGTACATCCAGCGCATGGGCGCCGACGAGTGGGTTGCCGCAAGCCGCCCGTGGCTCGTGCAGGCCGGCGCGTCCGAGGCTGACATCGACGCGCACCCGGAATGGTACGCCAAGCTCTACCCGCTGGTCTCCGAGCGCCTGCAGCGCCTTGACGAGGTGCCGGCGAAGCTCGCCTACATGTTCTGGGGCGCCAACGTCGCCGAGCTGGACGAGAAGTCGGTGAAGAAGGTGCTGCTCAAAGAAGGCGCCCGCGCCGACGAGGCCCTGGCCAACTGCCGCGCCATCCTGGCCGACGAGTCCCGCCCCTGGGAAGCCGCCGGCCTTGAGGCCGCCTGCCGCGAGCTGGGCGACAGCATGGACATGAAGCTGAAGTTCGTGCTGCAGCCGCTGCGCGTGGCCGTGTGCGGCAACATGGTCTCCCCGCCGCTGTTCGAGTCCATCGAGCTTATGCCGCGCGCAGACGTGCTCGCCCGCATCGACCAGGTCACCGAGCAGGTCTTCGGCGCATAGCCTGAGCACGGAAGGCACCTGTTGACCGAAACCAGCGAACAACAGCCGTTTCAGATCCCGCAGCGCATCCTCGTGCTGCGGGATCTGTGCATACGCACCCGAGGCGCCGATTGCACGCGCTGCGGCGAAGCGTGCCCGAAAGGCGCCCTGTCCTTTCCCGAGGGAAAGCCGCCCGTCGTAGACGAGGCGGCTTGCTCGCTGTGCGGCATCTGCCAGGGAACGTGCGACGCGTTCGCCTCCACAAGCTATACGCTCACGCAAGCCCATGCCGGCGCGCGGCGAGCCGCCATGGGCGCACGGCCGGCAATCCTCACCTGCGCCGAAAACATCTCGGACGAAGACGACCCCGCAAGCAACGTGGTGGTGCTCCCCTGCTTGGCCATGCTGCCGGCCGAGCTGTGGGCCGCGCTGTTGGCCGAAGGGACCGATGTGCAGGTGGCCATCGACATGGAGCGCTGCGAAACCTGCGCGAAGGCGGGCGGACCTGCGCAATGCCTCTACGCCGAACGCATCGCCCAAGCCGAGGAATGGACGCAGCGCAACGTCGGGTTCGCGGCGTCGCTGCCCCAGGCGGCTGACGAGGGCCTGCTCGCCGGCCTTGCCAACGCCGGCGCCGATGGGGACCGCCGCAGCCTGTTCACCGACATGTTCTCGCAGCTCAAGGATGCCGCATCGGGCACCATGCGCGAACGCACCGACGCGCGCCTGCAGACGCTGCGCGAGCAAAACGAGCGGCTTGCCGCCCATCAACGGCTCGACCTGGGAAACGGCACGCAATTCAACAAGTTCGCGCCGCACGGGCGCGTCCGCCGCGCCATGGGAACGTCGCGCAACCTGCTGCTGCAAGCGCTCGACGCCCAGCCCGATATGGCGGCGCGGGTCGATCTTTCCCTGCCCGAAATCAACGCCGACGCCTGCGAGGGGTGCCTGCGCTGCACCCGAGCCTGCCCTACCGGAGCGCTACTGCCCGACGCCCAAGACGGCACGCTTTCCCTCGATTGGCGCTACTGCATAGGCTGCGGCTTGTGCGAGTCGGCATGCCCCCGCAATGCCATCACGTTAACAACCAAGCCTGTCTCCGAGGCTGCGTGCTAAGATAGCCGGGAACAAACCGTTAGGAGCGCTTCCATGAACCAGCCTCGCAACAATCCCGATTTCAATCCCTACGAATCTGCTCAACAAACGCCCCCGCAAGGCGAACAGTCCGAAACCCCTGATAACCGCCCGCAGGCGCCCGGCAACGACCAACAGGCCACTCAGCAGCCTTCCGGATACGCCGTTCCCCCGCAGGCGCCCTATGCGCAACCTGCTTACGGCGCACCGCAGCCGCCCGCAAACCCCTATGCCGCCGTCGCGCCGAAGCCGGCGAAAAAGTGGCCCTGGGTGCTTTTGGGCTGCGCGCTGGCGTTTCTCATGGGGCTTGGCGGATGCGTAGGCTTCGCCACGGTAGGCATGGTAGCCGATTCGCTTCACAGCCGCGCCGATGGCGTGCATTCGTTCGACTTTGACGACTTGCCGTACGGCTACGACCCCGACGACCTGCCCGATAGCGATTACTACGGCGGGTTCACGCTCTCCGACATCAAGGAGGCGGCAGGCGACCTGCCCTGCGATATCGACGATGAGGGCAAGGCCACCCCGGGCGTGTACGTGGTAGGCCGCGACATCGACGAGGGCCTGTACTTCCTCCAGGGAAATCCGTCCACCGAGTCGGAATGCTACCTGTTCGCCCCCGAGGGATCGGGAACTTACAGCATGAGCACGGCGGTCACCTACACGGGCAATTACTTCGCCGAGCTTGAAAAAGGCCAGGTGGTCGTGTTCATGCCCAGCGCCAAAAGCATGCTGATGATTCCCGCGGAGCAAGCCGATTTCCAACCGCAGGCGCCCTACGCCAGCGGCCTGTACCGCGTCGGCCAGGACATCCCCGCCGGGACCTACACCATCACCGTCAGCCCGGACGCGCCGCACAACGCCTCGCAGGACTATGCCGCCTACGTCATGAAGGACCTGGACTTCGACGATGATTCCATCACCGACTCCAAGCCCCTGCTGCGCGGCGGCACGCAAACCATCACCGTGGAAGACGGTGAATGGCTGGAGCTGTTCGGCACCATCGCAACGCCAGCTGAATAACCGACATCGGATTCACGCGCCCTCCGGCAGGCTTCGGAGGGCGCAACTGTTTTCGCCATCGAACGAAAGGACGCCCATGCTCCCCGAAAACCCCACCATCGATCAGGTCCGCGAATTCTTCGCCAACGACAAGTTCGCCACGGAGGTTGCAGGCTGCACCGTCGTCGAAGCAGCCCGCGGCCACGCCGTTTGCGAGATGCCGCTCGAGCAGATCCACTACAACGCCCAAGGCGGCGTCATGGGCGGGGCGATATTCACCCTTGCCGACTTCTGCCTGGCCATCGCCTGCAACGTAAACGAGCAGCCCACGGTCTCGGTAAGCAACACCATCGAGTTTCTCAGCGGGGCCAAGGGCGACAAGCTCATCGCCGAATGCAACGTCGACAAGTCGGGAAGGAAGCTTGGCTTTTACACGGTGGACGTGTCCGACAACACGGGCCGCAAGGTAGCCCGCATGACCGCAACCTGTTATCGCTAGCCGCCAGAAGAGGATTCACCGATCTCAACCACACGAACCGAACAGGGCGAACAGGAGACGGACCTGCTCCCTCGTCTCCGGAAAGGCACTTTCCCAGACTCAGCCGTACATGTCCGGCTGAGTTCGATAACGAAATCGAAGTGTTCGGATAAGGCTGCGAATCAAGCACGACCAGCCCAAAAACTATGCCGAAAAAATTTCAAAATAGGGGGTTGCGCGCTAAAACGGTTTCCGTATAATAGTCAACGCACCTGATTCGGGGCCTTAGCTCAGCTGGGAGAGCGCATGGCTGGCAGCCATGAGGTCAGGGGTTCGATCCCCCTAGGCTCCACCAAATTTTCTAGGTTCGGCATTCGCCGAACCTTTTTTATTTCCTCGCGTTTCGATCCCTCCACATCTGCAATCGCACCTCAAGCGCAAAAACACGCGAAGTCAAATCCAATCCGCCACTCACCCCGACCACACGAAAGGTTCCTCCGTCCCCTGTTCACGCACCCCGGCTATGTCCGATGGCAAAGCGAAGCACCCAGCCGAGCCTGCGAGTCAAGCACCCGCCCCGCCTAAAAACCTGGCCGAAAAAATTTCAAAATAGGGGGTTGCGCGCTAAAACGGTTTCCGTATAATAGTCAACGCACCTGATTCGGGGCCTTAGCTCAGCTGGGAGAGCGCATGGCTGGCAGCCATGAGGTCAGGGGTTCGATCCCCCTAGGCTCCACCAAATTCAACAGCCGCCTTAAGGGCGGCTTTTTTATTGCCACGGAAAGGGGAACCCATGGCGCAGACTGCATCCGGCGATTCGCAAACCCGCGACTCGTTCACCTCTCGCACCGCCTTCATCATCGCCTGCATCGGATCGGCCGTAGGCCTATCGGGTATCTGGCTGTTCCCGTATCGCGTCTCGCAGCTTGGCGGAGCGGCCTTCCTTATCCCTTACCTGTTCTTCGTGGTGCTCCTCGGCCTTACCGGCGTGGTCGGCGAGATGTCGTTCGGCCGCGCTATGGGATGCGGCCCCATGGGCGCATTCGGCAAAGCCCTCGAGCTCAGGGGCACGCCCCACGCAACGCGCATCGGCAAAGTCATCGGCATCGTGCCCGTCCTTGCCGCGCTCGGCATCGCCATCGGCTACACCGTCGTTTTGGGGTGGTTCCTCAAATACCTGTTCGCCGCCGCAACCGGAACCTTGCTCACCCAACCGGACATGGGCGGATACTTCGGCCAGATCACCGGCGATTTCGGAAGCATCGGCTGGCACGCCGCGGCGCTCATCATCACCCTAGCCGTCATGATCTTAGGCATCTCGCGCGGCATCGAACGCCTGAACAAAGTCATGATGCCGCTGTTCTTCGTCCTGTTCTGCGTGTTGCTCGTGCGCGTCGCCATGTTGCCGGGCGCGTTTGACGGCTATGCGTACCTGTTCATGCCGCGCTGGGAGGCGCTCGCCAACCCGCAAACCTGGGTGCTTGCGCTTGGACAGGCGTTCTTCGGGCTCTCGCTGGCAGGCGGCGGCACGCTGGTGTACGGCAGCTACCTGAAGAAGGACGTGAACGTGGTTTCGTCAGCGCGCAACGTCGTGGTGTTCAGCACGCTGGCCGCGGTTTTGTCGGCCATGGTGGTGGTGCCGGCCGTGTTCGCGTTCGGAGCCGACACCCAAGCAGGCCCCCCGCTTCTATTCATCGTGCTTCCGCAGGTGTTCCGGGAGATGCCCTTCGGCGGGCTGTTCTGCTTCGTGTTCTTCCTGGCCGTAGCCTGCGCCGCCATCACCAGCCTGGTGAACCTCTACGAGCCGCCCATCGAGGCCCTGCAGCAGCAGGCGCGCCTCCCCCGCTGGGCCGCCGTGGCCATCGTGGCGGCGGTTTCCATGGGCGTCGGCGCCTTCATCGAGAACGGCGATGCGGTCAGCGCCTGGATGGATGCCGTCAGCATCTACGCGATCCCGCTGGGAGCCCTTATAGCGGCCGTGATGTTCTTCTGGGTATGCCCCAAGGGTTTCGCCGCAAAACAGGCTCAGATGGGACGAGAGAAGCCCGTAGGCGCATGGTTCGAGTTCATGGGACGCTATCTGTTCGTCCCGCTCACGGCTATCGTCATCATCCTGGGCATCGTGCTCGGCGGCATCGGATAACGTTCGGTCGCGAAACATCGCCCGGGACGCAATCGTCCCCTCATCCCGGCAACATCCCGAAAACCACGAAAGCCTGCATGCCCAAAAGAGCATGCAGGCTTTCTCATACCAGCACGGCAGATCAGGTCGAAGCCGGTAACCGCCAAGCCGCGACAGCGCCGGCCGCGCTAACCCTGTTCGGCGAAGAAGCGCTCGGCGATGCGCGCCGATTCCGCGGCGTCCTTCGCGTAATAGTCGGCACCGATCTGCTCGGCGTACTCGGGCGTCAAAACCGCTCCGCCCACCATCACCTTGCAGCCCGGCAGCTTCTCATGCAGAAGCTCCACCGTCTGCTCCATGGCGCGAACCGTGGTGGTCATCAGCGCCGAAAGCCCGACCAAACGGATGCCCTGCTCGCTTGCCACGCGCAGCACTTCCTCTGGCTCGACGTCGCGGCCAAGGTCGACCACTCGAAAGCCATAGTTCTCCAGCAGCATTTTGACGATGTTCTTGCCGATGTCGTGAATGTCGCCCTTCACCGTGGCCACCGCGATGGCGTTCGACCCCATGCCATCATCGGCAGAATCGCCCATGCGCGCCTTGACCACGTCGAATCCCACCTTCACCGCCTCGGCGGAAGCCATCAGCTGCGGAAGGAAGAACTCGCCCTTGTCGAACTTCTGCCCCACCACATCGAGCGCGGGGACGAACACGCCGTTGACCAGGTCGAGCGGGTTGTGACCTTCCAGCAACGCCTCGGTTGCCAGGCCCATCGGGCCCTTTCGACCCGTCAGGATGAGATGCACCATGTCGCGCACGGCATCGGAGGCGTCCGAAAGCGTCTCAGGAACCGCCACCGGGCACTCCACGACCGCGTCAGCAGCCCCCAAAGGTTGCGCCGCCTCCGCAGCGCCCACGGCGGCACCCGCACCCGCCGCGCCTGCCATATACGGGTCCGCGGCGTCGGCATACTCCCCGATGAACTCGACGGCGCCGGTATCTTGGCAGTTCAGCACCCTAAACGTGTTCACCGTATCGGTGTAGCGCTTCGCCTTCGGGTTCAAAATGGGCATGTCCAGCCCGCACCCGAACGCGGCGGCCAGAAAGGTCGAGTTCACCATGTTGCGCTGCGGCAGGCCGAAGCTGATGTTGGATACACCGAGCGCCGTGCGCACGCCCAGGCGTTCCTTCACCATGTTCACGGCGCGCAAGATCTCAAGCGCCTCCGACTGATTGGTCGCGCACGCCATGGTCAGGCAGTCGATGACCACATCGGTTCGCGGAATGCCGTAACGTTCGGCAGCTTCCACGATCCGCTCGGCAACGGCGAAACGCCCCTCTGCCGTTGGCGGAATGCCCTCTTCGTCAAGGGCGAGGCCGATGACGGCGCACCCGTAGCGTTTCACGATGGGAAGCACGGCCTCCAAGCTCTCCTGCTTGCCGTTGACGCTGTTGATAAGCGGCTTGCCCGCGTAACCGCGCACCGCAGCCTCCACCGCCACCGGGTCGGACGAGTCCACCACCAACGGCAACGTGACCGTGGAGGAAAGCTTGTCCACCGCAGCGGCCAGCACAGCAGGCTCGTCAAGCTCGGGAAGGCCCACGTTGACGTCGAGCACGTCGGCGCCCAGCTCCTGCTGGGAAACAGCCTCCCCTACCAGGTAATCCAGGTCGCTCGCACGCAGCGCGGCCTTAAGCTTAGGCTTGCCCGTAGGGTTGATACGTTCGCCGATCACGGCGATGCGGGGCACGCCCACCGGAAGCACCACGGCCTCCTGGGCGCTGCACAGCACGCAAGCGGGCTCATAAGCGCGCGGCGTCGGCGCGCGACGGGTATCCGCCATACGACGAAGCTGGCGCGTGTATTCCGGCGATGTGCCGCAGCACCCGCCGATGATCGAGGCGCCTGCATCAAGCATGCCCTCCATGGCGGCGGCGAAATCCTCGGGCGACACGTCGAACACGGTGACCCCGTCCTGCACGCGCGGCAGGCCTGCGTTGGGCTGCACCATCAACGGGCATCGCGAGCGATGCGCCATATCCTGCGCGGCGCCCAATAGCTCCGCCGGGCCAAGCGAACAGTTCAAACCCACGGCATGCGCGCCCATGCCCGAAAGCACCTCTGCGGCCACCTCCGGCGACGTGCCCAAAAACGTGCGCCCATCCTCGCCGAAGGTCATGGTGGCGAACACCGGCAGATCGCAGTTTTCCTGAGCAGCCAGCAGCGCCGCCTTCGCCTCGCGCAAGTCGGCCATGGTCTCGATCAGCACCACATCGCAGCCGGCGGCGGCAACGGCGCGCACCTGCTCGGCGAACAGGTCGTAGGCCTCCTCGAAGCTCATGGTTCCCATCGGTTCCAAAAGCGCGCCCGTCGGACCGACGTCGCCGGCGATATAGGGAGCGCCGGCGGCACGGGCGCATTCGGCAGCCGCACGATACACCTCTTCAACACTTGCGGCGCCTTCTAGCTTCAACCGGTTCGCCCCGAACGTGTTCGTAGTGATGACCTCGGCACCTGCATCGACATAGGCCTTATGGATAGCCGCGATGTCGTCGGGATGCGAGAAGTTGAGCAGCTCGGGAATCTGCCCCGCATCGGCAAGGCCCCGCTCCTGCAGCTGCGTGCCCATGGCACCGTCCACCACCAGGAAATCCTGCCCAAGCAGCGCTCGTTTCAAATGCTCGTCTTTGATGGCAAGCCCCGACAGGTCGGGCACGGGCAGTTTCGCCGCCTTCGCCCAACCGCCGGTCAGCTCCTTGTGCGCGCACACGCTCTCACCCATGGCAGGTAACCCCTCGTTTCCTTAACTCGCAACCATCCCTCAAACGACATATCGCGCAGGCATCAACGCGCGCTTCGCCGCCATCAGCGGGTTTTTCGAACAATCCTAGCACGGCGGTGACGCTTTTCACCGGAACGAGCATGTTCGTCGACGTAACCGCGATACCCAAGCGCCGGCTCGCATCAAGCGCCTTCAAAAACGCCGGCTGAGCGCTTAACGGCAAGTCTCCGTAACCGGGGCTGAAGCGCCAGTTCGTCGTCAGACCCATATCACGGGCGAAGCTGACGATAAGGCCTTCCGTGACGTTGGCGGCAGCCTCGACAAACGCAGAGCAGCAAGCTCCGAACATCACGCCGTCCGCCACGCTGATCGCCTCATGTTTTCGCATCTCACGCTCGCTGACGGCGCCGAGCGTGCACGCCATCAGCGCAACCTTGCAAGCCCCGTGCAAATGCTCGGCGATGCTATTGCCCTCGAGGACAAGACCGCAGCCCTCCAGTGCCACTTGAGGCACGAACCCGTTCCCGCATTCGGCTTCCGCACCTGATACCGCGCTGCAGTTCTCTGCCGCATCCGACGCCGCATCGCATGCGTTAAGCGCACCCGTCGCCTCAGGCTCCGGCGCTTCCCAGCGCGTCAGCTTCTCGTCGATATCGAAGACGCTCCAAGCGAATACGGGCTTGATAGCCTTCTCGCACTCGTCGGCCAGCTTATTGAAACGGGTCAGCAGCGCCTGATCGACCTGCTGACCCGTATATCCCAGATATCTCAGCGCCTCGCTGCGATCGAGCCGCGCATCGGGCACGCCCGCTACGCCAAGGCGCCCATACCGCACCATCACGAAACCAATGCCACCTTCAGCGCGCACGAGGCGGCACGGGCGATTTCGGGGTTGTTCATGGTGTACACATGCAGCCCATCGACGCCATGCGCCTGCAGATCGGTCAGCTGGCGGCACGCGTATTCGATGCCGGCCTGGCGCAGGCTTGCCGGGTCGTCCTCATATCGCGCAAGCAGCTTGATGATGGGGCTCGGAAGCGACGCCCCGCACATGAACACCATGCGCTGGATCTGCGCTTTGCTCATAAACGGCATGATGCCCGCGGTAATCGGCACCGTGATACCGGCAGCCTCCGCCCCTTCGCGGAAGCGATAGAAGCAATCGTTATCGAAGAACAGCTGCGTGACCAGGAAGCTTGCCCCTGCATCCTGCTTCTGCTTCAGATGCTCCACATTCAAGCGAAGCGAATCGCAATCGATATGGCCCTCGGGATACGCCGCGGCTCCCACGCAAAAGCCGGCATCCGCCAACACCGGGATGAGGTCCTTGGCATACAGGAAATCGCCGGGCTCATAGCCCTCCGGCAGATCGCCGCGCAACGCCAGCACGTTGCGGATGCCGCGGTCCTTCATGTCGGCGATAGCCGCCGAAATCGACTGATGCGATGCTCCGGCGCAGGTCAGGTGCGCCACAGCGGGAACACCATGATCGTCTTGGATCATGGCGGCGATTTCGGCGGTGGCTTGCTTGTTGCCGCTGCCACCCGCCGAATAGGTCACGCTGATGAACGCAGGATCGAGCTTCGCAAGGTCCTGCGCGATCGTGCGCGCCGAATCCATGCTCAACTCGCCCTTCGGCGGGAAGATCTCGAACGAAACCGGCTGCGCGCCCGTCTGACGGGCCTGCGTGAAGATGTTATCTACGGTATCCATAATGCTGCCTTTTATCATGTTCCATCATCAGTATCTCTAGCGCTGCTTATTATAACGACCCAAGCCTTCCCATCATCGGTAATTCCTGGCACCGGGATATGCTTTATTCAGAAAGCAACCTATCTGCCAACACGATTGCCGGAAGCGTCGAGCACGTTCACGCATCGAGCTTCCGGCAGGCATTCGTCAACGCAATCCCCAGGAGATCGAGCACGCTCGCATATCAGGACTCCGCCCTCCCAACCATCAACCACCGACGCGATCAGCATAAGAAGCGAAGTATGCTCATACGCTGCTACGTCGTGTCCCTTCGTCAACGCAAACGACGGATGACTCGAATGCGATCGCACATCAAAGGCGGCCCCTCTTTGCACCGGCTAACGCGCCGGCAGAAGAGTCGGATGCGTTCGCGCATCGCGATATCGTCCTTCTTGCTATTCGCACGCGGGATTCGCCGATAGGGTCGAACATGCTCACCCATCAACATGTCGCCCTCCCGGTATCGAGGCCGCCGACCCCATCGGCGGAAAGGCCAGGTTACTCCCGAGGCAGGTCTTCGCCCTCCCCTCTACGCGCGCAGACGCGATCAGAGGGAGGATCGAATACGTTCACGCTACTACCCGTTTCGCTTTGGCGAAACGCGCTGAAGCAGACGAGCGTTTGCCAGAGTTCAACCCTCCTCGCAAGCTGACGAGCTTCTTTCGCCCGCTGCTTAGCCTCGGCTTCGTTCTCGAATGCCGGCAATCCACCCGCTTCCTCGTACATACCCGTCCCCTGACACGCTCCTGCTTCCTGAAGTTCACGAGATTCCGCAAAACCGCCCCTCGGCACGCTTCGACGACGCATCCTCCTTGCAACCTTCTCGCACAGCTGCACATAAGCATCGAATTCAGCCACCTGTTCGGGACGCACCAATATCGCACGACGCCGCAGCCCGCCACGCCCGTTATGCGATACCGCAACCTCTCCACCCGCCTCCCGAACCGCTGTCTTTGACCTGCAGTCGTCCTTCGCACCCGCTGCCTCGCTTCCCCTGTCGAATGAAGCACCGCCCTGTTGCGCGCAAAACGCTGCCGCAGGAAGTTCCTCGGGGTCCTCCGGGCCATCGATGTCACAAGAAAGGCCGTTCGCCCTTCGCCCGCCAATTCCACCGGGCAGCGAGATGTTCAACGCCGCCACATCGCGCCGCCGGCTCGTCGAACGCACGGTCAGCATACTGCCGGACCCGCCCGAGCCCTCAGCAGCCAGCAAACAGCCTCTTCCCGCAACGTTCTCGCCAAGCACCACATCCCCCGCCGCAAACCCGCCGAAGCGCCGCGGCATGCTCAAGGCCATCGCCATCGCAGATTCCGTCGGCGAAATGGAGCCATCGCGCACATAGGCAAGCGCACGGCGTGCCTTCGCCGTCCCATAAGCGCCATCAACCTTCGCCAGATACTGACCGATTCTAGAAACCGACGTCAGCGGCTCGTCATCGCCCTCCCGCAAGGCGATCCCGTTTTCGGCATCGGCATCGATGCGATACGACGAGCAGAGCGCATAGCCCATATACACCGTTTCCAACAGGGTATGCTTGACCGCGATCTGCAAAAACGCCAGCTCAGGAGACGAGCAGCAAACCGCGCCGAACCCCTTAACGGGAACCTTCACAAACGATCCGGCCGGATACGCGTTTCCCGAATAATGGGACCGCAGGCAATCGCCATCACGTCTACCGGCCGAAGTCCGCACGAGCACTTCAAGCTTGCCATCTTCAATACCCAAAAGCGAGCGCAGCGCCCTGCTCTCCGAAACAAAAGGCGACGCACAGGGCAGCACCCTTGCCGTGGTCCTATTCCCCGTAATGCGAGGATTGCGATTCCGCACAAGCCAGCGAAATGCCGCATCATGGGATAAGCATATGTTCATGGTTGCCATAACCGGTTTCCTTTCAAGCGCAAATCACTTCGCAAACCAGCATGACGCCGCCATCTTGCGCAACCCTTGTCGGCATCTTGCAAACCGCACCGCCAAACCTTGCAACCCTATCACCGAAACGACAAGCCAGCAGTCCGAGGACCGCTTTCGCAACATGCGAATCGATTCCCCAGGCCCACCGAGACGAAACCCGATGAGCCTATTCGATAGCCAAGCTATCGCCCACCTTGGCGACCTTTGCCACTTCTACAAATGCGCACTCGACATCGGCCGGCCTGGAGTCATATCAAGACCAAGTCATCGGACGCCCTCTGACAGCCGTCATCGCCTCCTCTAACTTGCACCCAGGATTAGCCATATGGGAATCCGAGCCCATGGTCAAGCAGCCGGCCGCCAAAGCAGCCAGCACCGTCTCTATGAGCCTATAGCGGGCATCGCCCGGCTCTAACCCGACTTCATCACCTGCCATAGCAACTTCTCCATGAACTAGTAATGCACCTCGGCCGGCACAAGCCCTGACACAACATCATCGACTCGAGGCAACTAACTCTCCGGGTGATCGAAGTTTTGCATGCCCGCGATCGCAAGAAACCGAGCAAAGCAAGGCATGAGCAGCAGCAATCCGTTTCCCGATAATGAATAGAATGAATTCATAGCGGTAACCGGCTTATACCGGCTATACTGATGCCATAGCTTAATCACACTACACAAACACAGCATCAGGAGAACAAGCTATGGCAGTGGAGCACAGTCAAGACAAGCGTCAGCTTGCCGCATGGGTAGATCGAAAGTTAGCCGAAACGGTAGACGAGGTTGCCAGTAAACGCGGCATCACGCGAACAGCGGCAATCACGGAAGCGCTTCAGCGCTACGTAGAGGAAGAAACCAGCGTGGCACTGCAGCTGTCCGATTTTGCGGAGAAGCTCGAAAAGCTGCTCGAGCGCAGCGAATCGATGCAAAACGAGCTTGAGGAAATCAAGCAGATGAAGCCGGCTCGCTCCACGCGCAAAGCAAAAACCGCACAGCCGGCACCAGCCGCGCAAACGCCCTCTCTGTTCTAGAAGCGGATTCGCCTTATGAGCATTTTCGTAACGGGCGATATCCATGCCTCATATGACATCGCAAAAATCTCAGAAAGCTGCTTCGACACCACGGGATTAACCAAAGACGATTACGTGATCGTATGCGGCGACTTCGGGCTTGTGTGGAACAACACGGCAAGCGAGCAATATTGGCTCCGCTGGCTTGATGCCAGACCGTTCACAACCTTGTTCGTAGACGGAAATCACGAGGGTTTCGCTTTGCTGAACAGCCTACCCGAAACCACGTGGAACGGGGGAAGAGTGCATCAGGTTGCCAACAGCGTGTTTCACCTCCAACGTGGTCAGATGTTCGACATCGACGGGTATCGCATCTTCACCATGGGCGGTGCAGCTTCAAGCGAATACGATAGAGAGCACCGGGTCCTGGGAGAAACATGGTTCACCGAAGAGGTGCCCAACGAGCAAGAGCGCGCAACTGCGATTGAAACGCTTGATCAAGCAGGTTGGAATTGCGATCTCGTAATCACCCATTGCGCCCCAACCTTTGCCGCAAAAGGCATTTCCAAGCACACCGATCGCCTGGAAATCCACCCAATGGACGAGTACACCGATTGGCTCCAAACAATCCAGGACCGTCTCACATACACGCACTGGTTCTGCGGTCATTATCACATCGATGCGCAAATCCAAGAAAATACGACGGCCCTTTACAACCGAATTGCAATGCTAAAAGAGCCCGAAAGCGCCAATGATGCAAAGGGGTCAGACGCATCGACGCTGCCCTACCAGCTGCTTGCCGAAGCGGCAAAAGAACCGAAACATGCAATCACCGATTACGCCACTGACCTAGATGACCAAGATTCCCTTGAAATCGACCTAGAATAATACCCAGAGACAAGAGTAGCCCCGACACAACCGGGGCTATCGTCATACCGCATACAACAGCATGCAAAACAATATGTTTATTCGACAAGGTCATTTCGGCGCACAAGGCGTGACTGGACGGATGCGGTGAACCCTCCCCGATAACACGAAAGAGCCCGCACGAGCGACCTCGCTGCGGACCCTCCGGCACCCCTCGCAAAGCGGCGCACACAGGGACTCCCACAAGGCGAAGACCTCTTCCGAAGACGCGGAAGGGTCCACAGCCCCCCGCGCAGGCCCTCGCCCTCGCCTTGCGGCGCGTTCCCAGGCGCGCCGGGCGCGTGCAGCGGATACGCCCGGCGCAGGCCGCTCGGCCGAAGCCGGCCCCCGAGCAGGATCGGCGCACGAAAACGCGCAAGGGCTCGCAAGGAAAACCTCGCTGCAATCCCTCCAGCGCTCCTCACGAGACGGCGAAGGAGGGCCAAAGCCCATCAAAACGCAAACAGGCCCGCAGAGGGTATTCCCCCTGCGGGCCTTCACGGCGCGTGCGGCGCATTCCGCGCCTCTCCTCGCGCGCGGGACCGCGCGCAAAGACGATATGAGCAGGACATAAAAACATTGAGAGCCCCTGCTGCATGCAATTCCCGTAGATTAGGCCGACAAT
>NZ_CAKTVU010000006.1 GCF_934630535.1 uncultured Senegalimassilia sp. | reverse complement strand
AGCGCTTTCGTGCTTGGCGCAAGATTGAATAATACGCTCCTCCCCGGGCCGTGTCCAGAACTATTTCGCATCGGGCGTTATCTTCACATTCTGAACACATATGGGGTTTGGGAAGGGGCTTGGGGGCGCGTTGCGGCCCCTTGGGGCTATAAGGGGATTCGGGCGCTTTGCGCCCTTCCCTGCATATTGACGGGGAGCGCCCCGAGGCGGGGTGCGCCGCTCGGCATAGCGGCAATCTCAACTACCGAGGGCAGAGCGCTGGGCGACGCGGGGCGAATCCAGGCGGGTGCCGTTTATATTCGCCAGAATAATGAGGCCAACACATCGTGGGCGTCTCATCCCTATACGCAAACGGAGAGGGCCGATCTTCGACCCCCTCCGTTCGATTCGCTATATATACTTACAACTTCTAGCGTTGCAGCTAGACCAGGCGCAGGAACTTCTTCTTGCCGACCTGGATCTGCGCGCCTTCGAGGCGAGCGGGCTCCAGGTTATAAGACTTGGGCTCGAGCGCCTCGCCGTTAACCTTGACGCCGCCGCCGTCGATGAGGCGTCGTGCGTCGGATACGCTTTGCGCCGCACCGGCGTTCACCAGCAGCTTGGCAAAGTACACGGTGCCATCCTCGCCCGGGGTGAGATCCGCCTGGAAGGTGGGTGCATCCTCCGGGAAACCGTGGTCCTTGAACTTCAGGTCGAAGTCGGCTTCCGCCTGCTCGGCCGCAGCCTCATCGTGATAGGCGGCGACGATGTTGCGGGCCAGCGCACGCTTAACCTTGTTGGGATGCAGCTTGTCTGCCTTCAGGTCGGCCTCGAGCTGATCGATTTCGGCGACGGGCAGCGTGGATGCCAGGCGATAGTACTTGATCATGAGCTCATCGGGGATGGACATGACCTTGCCGAACATATCGTTAGCGTCATCGGTGAGGCCCACGTAGTTGCCGTAGCTTTTCGACATCTTGCGCACGCCGTCGGTGCCCTCGAGCAGCGGCATGGTAAGCGCGATCTGCGGCTCCATGTCCATCTTCTCCATGAGGTCGCGGCCGGCCAGAAGGTTGAACAGCTGGTCGGTGCCGCCCATTTCGACGTCCGCCTTCACCATGACCGAGTCATATGCCTGCATGATGGGATACAGGAACTCATGCATGGCGATGGGCGTTTGGGACTGGTAGCGCTTCGTGAAGTCATCGCGCTCGAGGATGCGGGCGACGGTGAACTTGCTCATAAGACCGAGGAGGTCCTTGAGATTCAGCGACAGAATCCAATCGGCGTTGTAGACGATCTTCGTTCTCTCGGGGTCCAGGATCTTCATAGCCTGGGCGACGTAGGTTTCGGCGTTGGCCTGCACCTGCTCCTGGGAGAGCTGCGGGCGGGTGGTGTTCTTGCCCGAAGGGTCGCCGATGAGCGCCGTGCCATTGCCGATGATGAGCGTGACGTTGTGGCCCAGGTCCTGGAACTGACGCATCTTGCGTAGCGGAACCGCATGGCCCAGATGCAGATCGGGACTGGTGGGGTCGACGCCGAGCTTGATGTTGAGCGGCTTACCGCGCTTGAGCTTCTCGAGCAGGCCGCTTTCGGGCACGATTTGCGCAGCGCCCGATGCGATGATATGCAGTTGTTCTTCTGCGGACAGCATGATCTCCTCTTTCTAAACGCGTATCTTCGGGATTCTAGCACATGCGGCTTATTGCACGCCGCGGAACAGGTGTCCGCTGGTGCAGCCGGGTTCTTTCGGCAGCGCCGCGCCCTGCGCGTGCGCCACGTTGCGGGCGCGCACGACGCGCTGAACCGCTTGCGTGGTTTCTTGCACGTTCATGAGCGTGCTGTCCACCAGAAGCCAGGTGATGCCAGCCTGAACGATATCGGGGACGGCATGCGCGACATCAAGCTGCACGCTGTTGTAAAGATGGCTGCGACCGAGCTGATCAGATACCACCGGGAAGTCGTAACCCTTGCGATCCTTCAGGAAATGCGGGCTTTTGCGGCGCACACACGTTGCGCACTCCTGAGCGCAGGGGCCCTGGCTCATGAGCATGCAATGCTCCGTGGTCATGAGCTCCTGACGTCCGATGACGGTAAGGCCGAGCTCGACGGGGCTTTCCTTCGCCAAATCGGAGATTTGGGCCAGGTTGAGCTCGGGAGAGAGCCAGACTCGCTTCGCGCCAAGACGCGCCGCGGTTTGCAGGGCGAGCGCATTGGTGATGGGCAGGTGCGGACCCACCTCTACGCAGGCGCCCATATCGTGAGCACGGACGAGCTGCCCAAGGCTTTCGGCCATGACCGGCTGATCAGCGTGAACGCTGCGCCAGGCGTCGAAGCCGCATGCATGCTCGCGCGTGAGCTCGCAATCATCATGGTCGGCGACAGGCAGCACGACGGTGCATGCCTTCGGATAGCTTGCCTGCTCGGCGGTTTCCGAGAGCTGGCCGGCGATGGTGGCCTGGCCATGCGCCAGGTTGACCGCCGGAACGTACACCTCATCGGCGCCGGCGCGCTTTGCCGCACGAGCGCAGGCCGGATTGGTGGCCAACACCGCGATATGGACGCCGCCGGCGTGTGCCGGAAGCATACGGTCCCCCGCCTCCACGCGCGGCAGCGGGCGCTGGGAAGCGCCCTCAAGCAAAGCTTGCTCAAGGGAGTCGAGCGCCTCTGCGCGCACATGATGCAGCTGCGAGAAGCCGATTCCCACGCCCTCGTCCATGTCGATATTGAGGTTCACCAGGGAAAATGGAGTCTGCCCCAACCTGTCGATATGAGCACGGACGTCATCTTCGCTAACCGCCTTGGTGCGTGCGAGCCCGATCTGCTGGCCCTCGGCAGCCCCAACGGGCAGCGCGTCCTCGGCAAAGCGCTTGCGGGCGGCGCGCAGAGCGCGCGGGTCGGCGGGGTTGTCAGCCAGGCAAAACTCGATGCGAAGCGGCTGCCCGATGCGCAGACGCGCGCGACCCTGCACCTGGATGCGCGGCAGGCGGTCGTCATCGACGAACGCCGCCTCGGCACTGCGCACACGGAACACGCGATCGCCCTTCCCCACCGCACGCTCCGGCGCAAGCAGCAGATTGCCGTTGCGATCGGTATCCACCTGGGAAACGGTGTAGGCGAAATGGCCTTTGTTCGTCCAAAACTCGAGCACGTCGCCCGCAACGATGGGGCGCTCGCATGCCACGGCGGCCTTTCCGTTCTTGACAGACGCCACACGTCCGACGAACACGCCGCGGTTGTTCGGACGGCCGTAGCTCATGATCTCGTTTCCGCGTTTGCCCTCCAGGTATGCGGTAGTGAAGCCACGGGAGAACGCCTCGGCAAGCTGGGCGTGCTCCTGCTCCGTTCCTCCCGGAGCGGCCCAATCCTGCGCACCGCTTTCGCGCGCGGCGTCGCGCGCCACGAGAACGCGGTCGAGCGCGGCGCGATAAGCGCTGGTTACAGCATAGACATATTCGGGCGACTTCATGCGGCCTTCGATTTTCAGGGACGCCACACCGGCGCGTACCAAATCAGGAAGCAGGTCGATGCTGCACAGATCCTGCGGAGACAGCAGGTGGTCGCCCGGTGCCGGGAGCGGCTTGCTCTTCGCCACGTTATGCAATGCGTACGGCAGGCGGCACGCTTGCGCGCACAAGCCGCGATTGGCCGAGCGCCCGCCGATGAGCGAGGATATGAAGCACTGGCCCGAATAGCACACACACAACGCACCGTGGGCGAACGTCTCGATTTCCAGGCCCAGCTCATCGCCGACCTTCGCCAAATGCTCGATCTCGGGCAGCGACAGCTCGCGCGCGAGCGTCACGCGCGCTGCCCCGAGCTGGACAGCGGCTTGCATACCCGCCTCGTTGTGCGTGTTCATTTGCGTGGAGATATGCAAGCGCGCCTGCGGCAACGTTCGCGAAAGCTCGGAGGCGATGCCGATATCTTGCACGATGAACGCATCGGCGCCGGCGCGATATGCCTGGCGCGCCGTTTCCATGGCGCTGTCGACCTCGCCGGGCAGAATGGCCGTGTTGAGCGTAACGTAGACGTTCACGCCGCGCAGATGCGCGAAAGCGCAAGCATCGGCGAACGTGTCGATGGTGAAATTGTCGGCGCCACGTCGCGCGTTGAACGATTGAAGGCCCAGGTAAACCGCGTCGGCGCCACCACGCACAGCGGCATGGAAGGCAGCGATGCCGCCAGCCGGCGCCAAAAGCTCCACTTCTTGATCCATATATCCAACCCCCATTGAGTAGAGAAGACAGCTGCAAGTTCCACGCGGCAAAAGCCGCCTTGTTAATTCCAGTTGCAACAGCATAAGAAAAAAGCCACGGTAGTATAATCGAACAATGAAACTCAGACGAAAACAGCGCGAAATGCGCACCCATGCCGCCGCCTGGCTTTTGCTGGTTATCGTTGTATGCCTGTGCTTCACGGGCTACTGGGGCGTCAAGGGCGCCTTGCGGGTAATGGACGGTTGGTGCGACGACCTTCCGCCCATCGAGGACACCGACTTCACCAACCACGCACGGGAATCGGTGATGTATGCCGCCGACGGCTCCACGGTGCTGGCGGAATTCCAGCTGGAAAAGCGCGATCCTGTTGAATCAGACCAGGTCAGCAACCTAGTGAAACAAGCCACAGTGGACACCGAGGACGTGCGTTTCTACCAACATGGAGGAGTTGACCTCCCGGGCATTGCGCGCGCATTCGTCAACAACCTTGCCGGAGGCAGCCTGGAAGGCGCATCCACCATCACGCAGCAGCTTGTGCGCAATACGGTGCTCACCCAAGAGGCAAACGAAATATCGATCGAACGCAAGGTGCGCGAAGCGCAGCTGGCCATGGATCTTGAGAAGCAGTACAGCAAAGACGAGCTGCTTATGATGTACCTGAATACCGTGAACTACGGCGATGGCTGCTACGGCATACAGGCGGCTGCGCAAAACTATTTCCAAACCGATGCTGCCGATTTGAGCCTCACGCAAGCGGCCACCTTGGCCGGCATTCCGCAGTCGCCGACGTTCCTGAACCCGAAAATGTATCCCGACGCAGCCCTGGAGCGCCGCAACCTTGTTCTCGAGCGAATGCTGTCCGCCGGCGACATAACCCAGGAGCAGTGCGAGGCCGCGCAAGCTGAGCCGTTGAACCTTGACCCCGCTCCGGAGGTTCCAGAGGACGGCATTTACGCATACCCGTATTTCACCAGCTACGTGCGCAACCTTCTTATGGAAGAGAACAACCCCTTCGGATGCTCGTATGCCAGCCTGTTCGAAGGCGGGCTGACCATCCGAACCACCTTAAACCCCTCCTTGCAAGACAACGCGGAGGCGGCATGTGCCGCGCAGCGAGCCCGCATGAGCGGAGACCTTGACGCATCTCTTGTTGCCATCGACCCCGCAACGGGCTATGTCGAAGCCATGGTCGGGGGCGGCGACTATGACGTCAGCCAGGTGAACATCGCCACGGGAACGGGCGGCGGAGGCCGTCAAGCGGGGTCGACGTTCAAGGCGTTCACGCTTGCCGCAGCTATAGAGAAGGGAATCTCGCCTCAAACGCGCATCGACTGCTCCTCCCCTATGACCAAGGAGATCGACGGCAGGGAGCAGACGTTCGAGAATTTCGACAACATCGATTACAGGGTGCGCACCATCCAAAGCGCCACCGCTGTTTCGGCGAATACGGGATACCTGCGCCTATCCGAGGAAATCGGGCAAGCGGCGACAACGGAGATGGCCGAACGTCTGGGCGTCGAATCGCCGATGAGCACGGTGTACACCACGACGCTAGGCGTTGCCAGCGTCACGCCGCTCGATATGGCCAGCGCCTACGCAACGCTTGCAAGCGGCGGGACCAAGCGCAACCCGGTTGTGATCACTGAGATCGAGGACAAAGACGGCAACATCATCTACGAGGCCGCCGACACCTCGAAACGCGTGATAAGCGAAGAAGTTGCCGGAGCAACCACCAACGTGCTTCGACAGGTCTTCGAAGCATCTGACGGCACGGCGCAAAACGCGAAACTTGACAATGGCCAGCCTGTCGCAGGTAAAACGGGAACTTCGACCGATTTCGCCGATCATTGGCTGGTTGGATACACTCCGTCGCTTTCCGTGGCCACCTGGATCGGCAATCCCGCCGGTAGCATAGCTACCGACACGCAGCTGAACTGCAACGCCTTGTGGAAGGACTTCATGGATCGCGCGTGCGCAGGCAAGGCAGTCGAGCAATTCCCCGAAACCAAAGCCCCTAGCTACAACAATGCCTTCAACGAAAAGCAGAAGGCGGCTCTTGGCGCCGAAGAAGAGAAATCAACCGACAAGCAAACGCCTACGGCGATAACCTCAGGCTCGCAAACCGCAACCACATCACAAGCTGGCGGCACCGCAAGCGCGAAAACGCCGCCAGATGCTACGGGCAAAACGCTTGCAGAGGCAAAAGAGCTGCTGAAAGACTGGAAGGCCGGCTCGGTGACGGAATACTCGAGCACCATACCGAAAGACAGCGTGATCAGACAATACATTGCCAGCGATGGCATGGTGGTGGTCGTGCTGTCTACCGGGCCGAAAACCAACTAGCAAGTCGATTCGATGTTCTTGGCGCAAGGTTCGGAGCGGACTGCCGATGCCACAACCGCCAAACCAAAACCAGCCCCGCGATACCATCTCGCGGGGCTGGTTTTGGTTTTCACGTAATTCGCCACACGCCTTTGCGACCGGGCAAAGGCTCTTTCCCTGAGAAGACCTTACTGCGGCAAATCGGCAGCGATCTTATCGCCCTCTTGCAGCTTCTCGATGCCGCTGTTGTAAGCGGACTGGATATCGGCAAGACGCTGGTCGTATGTAGACCAATCGAAGGGCTGAGCATCCGTCGCGCTGTCGATTTCCGTATACAGCTGGATGTAGTCGTTCAAGGCGTTTTCCAACTGCTGGCTGCCATCGACGTAGCACTGCTTCACATCTTTGAGGGCATCGGGCGCTTCCTGACCCTCGAATTCATCAAGGGCTTTGAAGGCATTATCCGCCTGCGTGCGCATCGTGACCACATCGCCGCGAGATACGGCATCCGAAAAACCATCCAAACGGGTATGCAGCGTTTCCATGGTTTGATTGACTTGCGTCATATAGGCGCGGTTATCCGACTGCGCCTGCGAAGCCGTCGAGGTTTGCTGCTGAGAGGTGCAGCCCCCCAACACGGCAACGCTCAACGCCGCTGCGCAAACCGTTGCCGTCAGTTTTACCATCGTATGAGCCATTTTCGGTCCTGTTCTACCTGTTGCTAAACCATATATTACTGGGTTGTCGCGCCACCACCGGCAGCCGATCCTCCGGAAACCGCGCCCCCTCCGCTCGCGGAGCCACCACCGGTAGCACCACCAGTTGCCGATCCGGTGCCACCGCCAGTCGTCGTGTCGCCGCCGGTTCCGGCGCCGCCACTTGACTCCGCACCGCTTGAAGCGTTTCCACCTGTGTTGCCAGTGCCGGCACCATAGGAGTTGCCGTTGCTGTTCACGGTGCCGTACTGGCTATTGCTCGAGCCAGTGGAGCTGCCGTTCTGGTTGCTCGTCGAGCTTCCAGAGGAATTCGTGCTGTTCGAAGACGAGCTGGAGGACGTTGTCCCAACATGGTATGTGGCATTCGAAAACGCCTTGTACGTGGGGTTCGCCGCCTGAGGGAACGTTTCCGTTGATTTCCCGTACAGCACCGCCGTCATGAACTTCTTGAACACGTCTGCCGCGCTGACGTCGGTGGGTATGGTTTCCTGATTCGACGGGTCGCCGAACCAGATGGCGACGGACAGCTGCGGCGTGATTCCGCAGAATGTGATGTCATGATACTCGCTGGAGGTGCCCGTCTTCGCCGCCACCTCTTGGCCGTTATCGAGCTTAGCCAGCGTACCGGTACCTTCGGAGGTGTTCACGACGCCCTTCATAACCTCGGTTGCCGCATGGGCGACTTCTGCGGAAATGACCTGCGTTCCCGAAGGATGGCTGTTGTCCACGATAAGGTTGTTGTTCTTGTCGTAAATCTTGAGGATGGGCTGCGCATCATATTTCGTGCCGCCATTGGCGATGCAGGCATACGCATCCGCCATGTCGAGCATGGTGACGTTGGACTGGCCGAGCGTCAGCGACGGGTTCGCGTTGAGCGTGGAGGTGATCCCCATCTTTTTCGCCGCATCAATGACCTTTTGGGTTCCCAAAGCCATTTGCAGACGCACAAAACCGGTGTTGGACGACACGGCGAAGGCACGCGCGATGCTGCGGGTTCCATAGTTGATGTTATTGATGTTCTGCAACGGATTGGAGCTATCGTATCCGGTGTCAGGAATCACCGACGGCGACGAACAATCCACCATGGTTTGCGGATCGATGCCCTCTTCCAACGCCGCGATCAACGTGAACGTCTTGAAGGACGAACCGCAAGGACGACCGCCGTTGGTTCCTTCGCCGGTTGCCAAGTTGGTCTTTTGCGTATCCCAATCCTTACCGCCGACCAATGCGCGGATGAAACCCGTGGAAGGATCGATTGCCACAAGCGAACCGCTGATCGCATCGCTCAGGCCCTCTTCCTTCGCGCGGATGGCTTCTTCTGCAGCCTCTTGGGTATCGACGTCAAGCGTGGTGACGACGGTCAATCCGCCCTTGAACACATCGAGCTGGGAATACTCGTCAGACAGCACGTTTTTGACGTAGCTCGTGAAGTAAGGGTACTTCTCGATGCCATCCATAGAAGGAACGGAAGGATTGAGCACAAGCTCCTGGGCTTTTGCGGAATCATGCTCTTCCTGGGTGATGTAGCCGTTCGTCAGCATGCGATCGAGAACCAGATTTCGACGCGCATAGCAATTATCCGGATAATCGATAGGGTTGTTATACGTAGGCGATTGAGGGATGCCGACGAGCGTTGCCGCTTCCACCAGCGTCAAATCAGCTGCGTCTTTGGAGAAATATCGCTGCGATGCCGCCTGGATCCCGTATGCGCCAGAACCGTAATTGACGGTGTTCAGGTACATGAGCAGGATATCGTTTTTCGAGTACATCTCCTCGATTTTGACGGACAGGTACATCTCGCGGACCTTGCGCTTGAGCGAAATGTCGTTCATCTCGTCAGCAAGCACCGTATTGCGTACGAACTGCTGAGTAATGGTCGAGGCGCCCTCGCGGCCCGATCCGGTAAGCGTGACCAATGCAGCTCGGGCAATGCCGACCAGGTCGAAGCCGCCATGATCGTAGAATCGCTCATCCTCCGTTGCCACCGTGCCCTGCATCACATACTTGCTGATGCCGCTTAGCTCTACCGGCTCGCGGTTCTCAACCTGGAAGCGCGCAAGCTGCGTTGTTTCGTCGGATGCGAGCACCGTAGTCGGCGCAGACGAATTCAGCTCGGATACCTCCGAGACATCATAGGTTTTCAGGTCGCCGATCCAGGAATTACCCAAAACGACGATTCCTATGCAACCGGCCACGCAAATTGCCGCAATAATGCTGAGAAATGCTAGCAGGCCGACAAAGGGATGCTTTTTCTTAATGCTGGGCCTGTTTTTTATCGATCGAGAAGCCACGAACCACCTCCAAGAAACTTCGGTAATTGTACCATCGGCGGAAATGGGGTTTCCAAAGCACACAAGTTCGTAGCAAAAAAGTCAAGGGCGGTCAGGGAATCGACCGCCCATCCCCTGACCGCCCTTTTTACTTTTTGAAACGCAACGCCTATAGCGAAGATTCATCCGCGGTAAGTGCCGCTTTAGCCTTCTCCATCTGCTGCGCAACGACCGCCTGGCCCGTTCCCCCCTCCGTGGTTCTGGCCGCCACAATACTGGAGAGATCGAGCGCCTTGACGATATCCTCTTCAAACAGCGGGCTTGCCGCCTTGAAATCATCGAACGACAGGTCATCGAGATTGCAACCGCGCTGCTCGCACAGCAGCACCAAATGACCTACCACCTCGTGCGCGCGACGGAACGGAAGCCCCTTCTTCGCCAGATAGTCGGCCACATCCGTTGCCGCCAAATGACCGAGTTTCGCCTGCTTGAGCATGTTCTCCGGCTTTATGCGCATGGTTTCTATCATGCCAGCGGCGCATTGCAGGCAATCTTCCAGCGTTTTCGCCGAATCGATTGCCCCATATTTATCTTCCTGAAGGTCCTTGTTGTAAGCAAGGGGCAGCGCCTTCATGGTTACCAGCAGGGAAACCAGATTGCCGATCACTCGACCGGTTTTGCCGCGGATCAGCTCGGCGAAATCGGGGTTTTTCTTTTGAGGCATGATGGATGAACCCGTGGAAAACGAATCGGACAATTCGACAAAGCCGAATTCCGACGAAGACCACAGCACCAGCTCCTCACACAAGCGCGACAAGTGCATACAGGAGACGGCGCAAGCGTAATCCAAGTCAAGAAGGAAATCGCGATCCGACACGGCATCAAGCGAATTCGGGATAACCGAAGCGAACCCCAATTCCCTTGCCGTCATCTGCCGATCAAGCGGATACGTTGTTCCAGCCAACGCAGCTGCACCCAGCGGACAGGCATCCGCTGCATCTCGTGCAGCCTGCAGCCGCCGATAATCGCGCGCAAGCATCCATACATATGCCAACATATGATGCGAGAACAGAACCGGTTGCGCATGCTGCATGTGGGTATAACCAGGCAGAATGACATCGAAGTTCGCCTCGGCCTGACCTATGAGCGCATACCGCAACGCAACGTTGGCGCGCATTAAATCAGTTGCACGCTGCTTGGCGTACAGGCGCGTATCCGTCGCAACCTGATCGTTGCGGCTACGACCCGTATGCAAGCGCGCTCCCGCATCGCCGATGTCGGCGGTTAGCGCCTTTTCCACCGACATATGGATGTCCTCGTCGTTGATGTCGAAGGAGAAATCACCCGACTCGATATCGGCTTTTACGCGATCAAGCCCTGCTACGATCTGCTGAGCATCCTCTTCGGAGATCACGCCGACCTTCGCCAGCATATTCGCATGAGCCTTCGACCCTGCGATATCCTGCGCATACAGGGCCTTATCTACAGGCAGCGAAGCGCCGAAGCGTTGCGTGAACTCGCTAACGTTTTCCGTGAACCTGCCCGACCAGAGAGCCATAGGTTACTCCGTTTCCTTGTGCGTTTCAGCAGCGGGTTCTTGACGGGTCAACGGCGTGACCGCCTCATAACGCCCGAGCTTGAGCGGGCCCTTTTCATTTTGGGCATCGAACAGCTCGGCCGGAGCCCCTTCCTGGCGACGATTAACCGCCCAGGTTTTCGTGGACAACGTCTGAATCTCGATGAAGCCCTTCGCCGCGTCTCGATTGAAGGTGTCTCCCTTGTCATACGTTGCCAGGCCCTGATCGTAGAGCGAGTATGCGGACTTGCGGCCGACGACCGTGCACGAGCCCTTGAAGAATTTCAAGCGGATGGTGCCGTACAGGCAGCGCTGCGTAGAAGCCATGAACGCATCGATGGCCTCTTTAAGCGGAGAGAACCATTGGCCGTTGTAGACGCAATTAGCCCAGGTCTGCTCAAGCGCAAGCTTGTGATGCAGCACCTCACGCTCCAGCACCAGGTCCTCAAGCGCCTTATGCGCTTCGATCAACGCCATTCCCGCAGGCGCTTCATAGCACTCACGGCTTTTAACTCCCACCAAGCGGTTCTCGATCATATCGATACGACCGTAACCATGCTTGCCTGCGATTTCGTTGAGCTCGTAAATGATTCCCAGATAGCTCTTCTGATTGCCGTTGATTGCATATGGCACTCCGCGAGCGAAGGTGAGCTCAACATATTCGGGCTGATCAGGCGCCTGCATGGGGTCGACGGTCATGGTGTAGATGTCCGCAGGCGGTTCGATCCAGGGATCTTCCAGAACGCCGCACTCGATTGCGCGACCCCACAGGTTGTCATCGATGGAGTACGGGGAATCCTTCGTAGCCCCGACCTCTACGCCGTGAGCCTGAGCCCATTCGATCTCATCGGGACGGGTAAGCAGATTCCACTCGCGAACCGGGGCCAATATCTTCAGCGACGGATCGAGCATGGTGATGCTAGACTCGAAGCGCACCTGATCATTGCCTTTGCCCGTGCATCCGTGGGCAATATACTTCGCACCGAACTTATGCGCAGCATCCACAAGGTGCTTCGAGATCAGAGGGCGGGAAAGCGCCGACACCAGCGGATACTTGTTCTCGTACATGGCATTTGCCGCAAGCGCCTTTGTGAGGTAATCCTGCGCGAACATCTGGCGCATATCCACCACGATGCACTCAAGGGCACCGACGCGCAATGCCTTTTCCTTGACCTTCTCAAGGCCATCGTGCTCTTGACCCACATCACCGACTACGGCGATAACGTCGAGATTCATTTCATCCTGCAACCATTTTATGCAGCAAGATGTATCAAGACCACCGGAATATGCGAGTACGACTTTGTCTTTCTGTTCTGCCATGATAATCGGCCCTTTCGTCTGCGATTTGTTTTGCAACAAGGTGAGCTGGGTCCACGAGTGCCACAAGATACAGGTATGCCCCGTACTGCCTGGTTACATGATAGTTTCCCTAGTGAAATTTCTTGAAACTACAGTAATCCCTTAGGAATTATACGTTTGCATTGCACTGACGTTTGAGCGCAAGGCAAGGATGTAACAACTTGTAAATACAGCGTGGAATATGCAAAGATAACCGTCTTTGCAACGGAAAATCAGACGATTATCGTCGTCGCAGACGGTCGATGGCTCGCTCGACCTCCACCGCAGCCTCGGGGCTTTCTGCTGCGATCATAATGGTGTTATCGCCGGCAACAGTGCCGAGCGCTCCACGAAGACTGGCCTTGTCAAGGGCTGCAGAGACGCCGGCTGCACCGCCGGAGAACGTCTTCACGACAACCAGATTACCAGCGACGTGCACCTCTTCAACTAATTCGGAAACCATGCGCTGAAGACGCATTTCCTCGGGGAGGACATAGTAACCCTCGCGAGATTTTACGAGACCCATGTCCATGATATCGCGGGAAATGGTTGCTTGAGTGCATTCGTAACCGGCAGACTGCAGCTGATTTGCAAGATCACGCTGCGTCTTGACATTACGATCGCGAATAATGTCGCGAATCACGTCATGTCTTTGTTGCCGTTTCCTCATGCCCCGTTGCTTCCCGCCCCAGATGGGGCATTGTACCCGGTTTCCTCCAATGATTCTTGATGCATATGCAAAATAGTGTAACTGCCATCAAGAATATGCAATTCATGATACCGCAAGATTTAGCGATCAGCGAGATGAAATTTAAATTTGCGGAGAATATGCCGCATCTCTTACATCAGTGTATCGCTACTTTGAAATCGTACCCGCACAGATGCCAAGGGTCCGCGTTGCAACGTGGACCCTTGGCAGGCGCCATGAAGCCGCTAGGCTTCGATCATCTGATTAAGACGCTCGACCATTACATCGATATCGCCCTTCTCGCACACCAACGGCGGGAGGAAACGCAGGGTATGGGCGCCCGTTGCATTGAGCAGAAGCCCCTTGCTCAGAGCCTTCTGAACCAAGGCAGGCGCATCGACCGATTCGTCAAGGTCGATGGCGTTCATAAGGCCGACGCCGCGAACCTCTTTGACCTTGGACACGCCGGCAAGCTGCTGACGCATATACTCGCCGGTTTCCTGCACATGCTGCTGAAAACCATCTGAGAGCGTGTTGAGCGTAGCCGTTGCTGCTGCAATGGCCAAGCAGCTACCGCCGAACGTGGTACCGTGGTCACCGGGCTGATACGCCATTGCGATATGGGCCGGCGCGGCACAGGCGCCCATAGGCATTCCGCTGGCGATACCCTTCGCCATGGTCACGATGTCGGGAGTAACCCCGAAATGCTGGAAGCCGAACGGAGTGCCGCAACGGAAGATTCCTGTTTGCACCTCGTCGCACACCATAAGGGCATTATGTTCCTTGGTGAGGTTGCGTACAGCCTCCATGAACTCCTTCGTGCATGGATGCACGCCGCTTTCGCCCTGGATGCACTCGAGCATAACGGCGCAGATATCCTGGCCCTGCTGCTCAAACAGGCGGGCAAGAGCCTCGACATCGTTGATGGGCGTGCTCACGAAACCACCGGGCAGCGGCTGGAACGCCTCCTGCTTCGCAGGCTGAGCAGTAGCTGCAAGCGTTGCAAGCGTTCGACCATGGAAGCTGCGGTCAAGAACCACGATGGTTCGCGGGGCGCTATCGAACGCCTGCTTGATTCGGGCATCATCCGCACCCGCGGCACGAGCGGCTTCTTCGGCGTTCTTGCGCGCATACAAGCGGGCAAGTTTGATGGCGCACTCGTTTGCCTCAGCTCCGGAGTTTGCGTAAAACGTCTGCCACGGCTCGGGGCTTGCCGGATCCCCGCCATTGAGCAGCTCGGAGATTTTACGGGAGAGCTCGCCGCGACCCTCGATGTAGTAGTAGTTGCTGACATGGATCAGACGCTCGGACTGATCTTGCAGGGCCTTGGTGATAGCAGGATGGCAATGGCCAAGGCTGCACACGCCGATACCCGCGATGAAATCGAGGTATGTATTGCCCTCGGCATCCTCGACCTCCATACCCTTGCCCGAAACGAGCTCGACAGGCTTGCGGGCAAAAGTATGCATAACGTACTGCGATTCCAGTTCCTGTTGTTGTTCTAGCGACATGCTATCAACTTCCTTCGTAAGGTAACGGTTGCTTTAATGCGCGGAAGAAGCTTGAAGAGAAGCCTTCTGAGCAGCTTCGACCTCTTCACGGTTCACCAGCAGCTTCGAAGCGAATTTACCCAGGGGGTGGCTGTCGAAGCGGTACGCTTCCTCAGTGGAATGCATGGTCGTACCGACGCCGGTGCTGGTAAGCATCTCAAGAAGCAGGGCGTGGGGTGTGGTTCCATTGATGATATGCGCGCGTTGCACACCGTTTTCCAGCGCATGGATGCACGACTTCAGCTTCGGGATCATGCCCGTGGACACTACGTTGTTCTCAACCATGTAGCGCGCCTCGAAAACGGTAAGGTTGGAAATAAGCGTGCCCTTGTCCTCGAAGTTCTCGTACAAACCATCGACATCGGTGAGGAACACCGCTTTGTGAGCGCCGATCGCCGCAGCGATATGGCCAGCGACCATGTCGGCGTTCACGTTATAGAAGCCGCCGTCCTCGCCGATGGCGACCGATGCGATGACCGGGATATAGTCAGATGCCACCAAATCATCGAGCAGAGGACGATTGATGCGCGTGATGTGCCCGACGCGCCCAAGGTCAGGGCTTGCCTGCTCGGCTACGATAACTCCGCCATCGGCACCGGAGACGCCCACGGCGAAATTTCCGTGCTGGTTCAGCGCCTCGACCAGCTCCTGGTTGACCTCGCCCATAAGGACGGTGCGAACCAGGTTCATGGCCTCAGGCGTGGTGACGCGCTGTCCGTCCTTGAACTCGACCGGGATCTCCATGAGGTCCATCGCCCTGGTGATAGCCTTACCGCCACCATGGACGATGACGGGGTTCACGCCGACGATTTTAAGCAGCACGATGTCGCTCATGACATCCGCGCGCAGCTTCTCGTCGACCATAGCCGATCCACCATATTTGATGACGACGGTTTTACCGGTAATGTTCTTAATCCACGGCAGCGCCTCTACGAGGATCTTAGCTGCCTCCGTTGATGCGCCATCGGGGCGCGTGTCCTTTGCGTACTTCATGAGCGGTAATCTCCATTGATAGTGACGTATTCGTGCGAAAAATCGCATGTCCACATAGTTGTCGAGCAGTTCCCTGCGCCAAGATCGACATCTATGACGACTTCGGGCTCCTCAAAGCGGCGAAGCGCCTCGTCCTCATCGAATTCAACGGTGAGGCCCTTTCGGCACACCGGAAGCCCCATGATATCGATGGCCACATCGCCTTGGGAAAAAGCCGCGCCGGACCTGCCGAGCGCTGCGGCGATGCGACCCCAATTCGCATCGTGCCCGTAAACCGCCGTTTTGACCAACGGCGAATTAGCGACGGTGCGGGCCGCTTTGTCTGCATCATCCGCATCTGCAGCCCCTGCCACGTTTACGGTGATGAGACGCGTAGCACCTTCGCCATCAACCGCCATCTCGCGGGCAAGCGCAATGCAGACGGTGCGCAGCGCGTTTTCGAATGCATCGAAAGCAGGCGTGCCGGGCTGCATGCACGCAGCGCCTTGCGGTGCCGCGGCACCGCTTGCCATGAGGAAGCATGAATCGTTCGTAGAGGTATCGGAATCGACAGTGACTTTGTTGAAGCTGATTCCAACCGCCTTCGAAAGAGCCTCGTGCAGATGATTCGAGGCAACGGGCGCATCAGTGGTGATGACGCTGATCATAGTGGCCATATTGGGCATGATCATGCCCGAACCCTTTGCCATGCCGCCCACCGTGAACACGCATCCGTCATAACCCAAGCCGTTACCGCTAAACGTCACAGCGAATTCCTTCGGCTTGGTATCCGTCGTCATGATGGCTCGAGCCGCATCGGCGCCTCCTGCGACGGACAATGCCGAGACGGCCGACGGCGCACCGCTTTCAAACGGCTCCATTTGCAGGTGCTGGCCGATAACGCCCGTCGAAGCCACCAAAACCTCTTGCACCGGACAGCCGAGCACGTCGGCGACGATGCCGGACGACTGGCGCGCCGTCTCAAGGCCCTTATCGCCGGTAGCCGCATTGGCGATGCCCGAATTAATTGCCACCGCACGTGCGGTGCCATACCCCACACCATCAAGATGCTCTTTAGACACCGTGACCGGAGCAGAGCAAAACACGTTTGTGGTGAACACCGCGGCGCACGCCGCCGGTTGATCGGCAGCAACTAACGCGAAGTCCAAACGTTTTGGGTCAGCGCGGAATCCCGCATGGATACCGCAAGCCTTGAAGCCCTTCGCCGAGGCAACGCCACCCGCCGGCAAAAACGGCAGATCCGCGTAGGAGTCGGCGGCGCTTGCGTTATGCAGGGGCTTCACCGCGTCCCCCTTAGACGCGGCGGAAACTGCATGAGTCATTTACGCCCTCCTTCTGAAACGCCCGCCGAAACGGCGGGCGGATTTGCTATACGGGAACCGCCACCTTATCAAGACCAAGGTCCTCCGGCAGCCCGAATACGATGTTAGCGCACTGAACGGCTTGATTAGCAGCGCCTTTGCAAAGATTGTCAATTGCCCCAACGGCGATGAGCATGCCAACCCGCTCGTTAACGGCAAGCCCGATATGGGCGCAATTCGTGCCCACGACAGAAGAGGTCTTAGGCATAACCCCTTGGTCGAGCACCGTTACGAACGCGCTGTTTTGGTAGAACTCCTTATAGCTCTCGATGATTTTCGCCACATCACGCGTTGCCCCGGTAGCCAAAGGCAGATTCACCGTAGACAAAAGACCTCGGTTCAGGGGCGCCAAGTGAGGAGTAAACACCAAGCGGTCGGAAACGCCCAGGATTTGCTCGATTTCAGGCGTATGGCGATGCGTTGCCACACCGTAAGCCTCGAGATTCTCATTAGCAAAGCAGAAATGGGTACGCGCCGTAGCCTTCTTGCCTGCGCCCGTGACGCCCGAAATGGCATCTACGACGATAGGGGCCTTATCATCGACAAGGCCAAGGCGCACGGCGGGCGCTGCGGCAAGCGTAGTTGCCGTAGGATAGCAACCGGCGCAACCGACGACGGCCCCCTTGCCTTCCTTGCGCTGCTGCGCCGCGGCGGCAAGCTCTTCGGGGAACAGCTCAGGCAAGCCGAAGGCAGCACGCTTAAGCAGCTCGGTTTGAGTATGAGGAACTTTGTACCACTGCTCGTAAACCGCAGGGTCTTTCAAGCGGAAGTCGGCGGAGAGATCGACCACCACGCCTCCGCGATCGACGATGCGAGGGGCCATTGCCATTGCCGCGGTATGGGGCACGGCCAGGAACACGACATCGCACTGATCGAGAACGGGATCATCGTGCCTGGAGAAAGCAAGCTCGGTAGCTCCCGTAAAGCAAGGGTATTCCTTAGCCACGGGGGTTCCGGCAAGCTCATTGGAGGTAACAGCGACCAATTCGAACTCGGGATGCCGCAGCGCAACTCGGACCAGCTCTATACCAGCAAAGCCGGCTGCACCGACAATACCGCATTTGATGCTCATACTATGCCCTTCCCATTCGAGGTGTAATGGTACGTTGGGACCGCCTGTTCAAGCATGCGAATAGCTTCCCCATCGGTTGCCGAAAGCGCGTTTTCCAACTCATCGAGCTTCGAGGCAACCTGATCATAGCTGATTTCCTGGCCCGTGGAGATCATGATGGACTGGTTATCGGTGGGAAGCGTGCTCTCCTCGTCCATGAGCAGTTCCTCATACATCTTCTCACCTTCACGCAGACCCGTAAACTCTATTTTGATATCCACGTCCGGCGTAAGGCCTTGCAGTTGGATAAGGCCCTTTGCCAAATCGACGATTTTAACGGGTTCGCCCATATCCAAAATAAAGATCTCGCCGCCATGGGCCATGCCACCCGCTTGGATAACCAACCGCGACGCCTCGGGGATGGTCATGAAGAAACGCTCGATATCCGGATGCGTGACGGTAACGGGTCCGCCAGCGGCGATTTGACGCCGGAAGACGGGGATCACGCTGCCATTCGAGCCGAGCACGTTGCCGAAACGAACCGCAGTGAAAATTGTTTTGGAGGTACGCGCATAATACTGCACGATCATTTCGCCCATGCGCTTGGTGGCGCCCATGACGCTGGTGGGATTAACCGCCTTGTCTGTGGAAATGAAAATGAATCGTGCGGCACCGTAAGCATCGGCGGCGCGAACGGCGTTCAACGTGCCGAACACGTTGTTGTGAACCGCCTCACGCGGGCAATGCTCCATAAGGGGCACGTGCTTATGGGCGGCCGCATGAAACACTGCACCCGGACGATACTTTGCGAATACCTCGTTAACGCGCTCTTTGTCGCACACGTTGCCGATCTCGATAACGATATCGATGTCGTCGTATTCGGACAGAAGTTCGTTGCGAAGCATATACGCATCGTTTTCGTATATGTCGAAGATGACGATGCGAGCAGGCGCCACCGTGCACAACTGACGACACAGCTCGCTTCCAATGGAGCCGCCGCCACCGGTAACCAATACGGTTTCACCCGCGATATAGCCGGAAACTGCGCGAGTGTTCAACACGATCTCCTCGCGACCAAGCAGGTCGGCCACATCAACGTCTCGCAAGCTTACATCCCCGATTTCGTCGAGAGACAGGGCGCGAACATTAGGCAACGTACGCAAACGGCAATCTGTTTTCGTGCATTCACCGTAAATGCGCTTGCGCTCCTCAGGCGTGGACGAGGGGATGGCGACGACGATCTGCTCGATATCGTAACGATCTACCAAATCGACGATATCAGAGGTTCCGCCAGAGACCTTCACGCCATGGATGCGCTGGCCGCGCTTGGCGGGATCGTCGTCGGTGGCAACGATGGGGATACCGGGCATGAGCGGGTCTTTCGATGCCATACGCCCGATTGCCAGCGAGCCCGTCTCACCCGCGCCGACCACCAGCGTACGCGGTCGGTCGCACGTGCGTTGCGACGAAGCGATGGCCCTTCCCTTCTGACGCATGAAGCGGAACACGAAGCGGATGCCGCCCATAAAGAAGATCAGAAGGAAGCAGGAAACGACGAATACCCTGATGGGAAGCCGAGTACCGATGATCCACAGAAACACGGCGCCGCCCAGCGTGCCGAGCACGGTTGCGCCGACGATTTGAATAACCTCATCGATGCTGGCGTATTCCCATAAGTTGTTGTACAGACGAAACGTTGCCAATACCACAACGTTGATAAACGCGAGAATGCCCAAAACGAAGTAAATCTCGTTATTGACGAACACTTCTCCCTTAACGTTGGTGAGGATTGATGCAAGCCAATACGACAGATACGTGGCAATGATGTCGAGCAGCAACAAAAGCGCTGTTCTTTTTGTGATATGCACGTCCAAACCCGGCCCCGTCTTCATCTTCAAATAGAACAGTTCATAGTGTCAGATTACCTACAAAGGCTGCCGACTGAAGGCCTATTGTAGCCAAACTGGCGTATGATTGCAGCGATATTACCGGCCAAGGAGCTTGTTACATGAATATTCCAGCCCCCGAAAACCATACGGACGTCGCCGGCGGCGACGCTTCCCAACCTGCCCGCAAACGCAATATCGAAGCGTTGACCGCCTTTTTCCGAAGCGGCATCAAGCCTGCTGGATCGCACGGGAAACTGGGCATCGAGCTGGAGCAGACCATCGTATGCTCTGACGGATCCCCCGTTTCGTACAGCGAGGAAAACGGCGTTGCGCACCTGCTTGAACAGCTACGCGAGTTCTATCCGCAAGCAACCGTGGACGAGGAAGGCGACCTTCTTGGCGTAGCTCGCCCGGGAGAGGCGATCACCATCGAGCCTGCCGCTCAAATCGAATTGTCGGCAGGTCCGTTCGATGACTTGCAAAAGGCAGCGAAGACATTTGCCGCATACCGGCAGATGCTTGACGACATGCTTGCCCCCAAAGGCATGCACGTGGTGGCGCAAGGCTACCACCCCACCGCTACGGCACGTAGCTTGGATTTGATACCCAAGCGCCGTTACGCGTTCATGAACCGATACCTTAGCGCCAAGGATATCTACGGCCCCTGCATGATGCGAGGCAGCGCGTCGACGCAGATTTCCATCGACTACACAAGCGAGCAGGATTGCCTCCGTAAAATGAGGATCGCCTATGCGCTTACCCCGATTCTAAGTCTGATCTGCGACAATTCGCCGGTATTCGAAGGCAAGCCCCGGCCCCATAAGCTCATGAGAACCGACATTTGGCGTCACACCGACAACGACCGTTGCGGCCTTGTGCCCGGCGCGCTTTCAAGCGGCTTCAAGTTCGAAGATTACGCAAAGTACGTGTTGGACACGCCCGCCATAGTGGCTCCAGACGAAAACGAGGGTTGGCGCTACTGCGAACAGACCTTCGGACAGCTGTACGCCGACAAGCCGATGACCCAAAAGCAGGTCGAGCACGCGGTTTCCATGCAATTCCCTGACGTGCGACTGAAAACATACTTGGAGATTCGCCCGGCAGATTCTATGCCCATCCCCTATGTAATCGCCTACGCCGCCCTTATCAAAGGCTTGTTCTACAACGAAGGCTGTCTACAGCAGCTTGAAGCCCTTTTCGCCGATGTGGACGCCAACGCATTCGAGATGGCAAAAGATGCCTTGATGGAACACGGCTACGACGCTCATGTTTACGGGATGCCGGTGGCCGACCTGTGCGATCGCGTTATCAAGCTGGCTGAAAGCAGCCTGAATCCCGATGACCGTGCACTTCTCGAACCTCTTTCCAGCCTTGTGGAACAACAGACCACGCTTGCGGACCTGGCGGAGAAAGGCGCCGGACGGGCATAAAGCAACGGCACGGGAACTTTTCGCGGTTCCCGTGGCATTGCCGAGCCCGGCTTCAGGTTTGTCGGGTAGACTTAACCGAGCAAAACACCCATACGACAGGAGACGTTTCGATGAGCAACAAAGGCAAAAAGGTCAAGGTTCATTACACCGGCACGCTGGATGACGGCACGAAGTTCGACTCTTCCCTGGATCGCGGCGAGCCCCTGGAGTTCACGTGCATGGCTGGGCAGATGATTCCCGGCTTCGATGCAGCCGTCGAGCTTATGGAGCAAGGCGAGACCAAAACCGTGCACATCCCCGCCGCCGACGCATACGGCGAGCGCAACGAAGAGCTGGTGCAGCGCATCCCCTTGGATCAGATTCCCAACGGCGACGAGCTTCCCGTCGGTCAGACGGTGTACATGCAAAGCGGCGATGGCCAGGTCTTCCCCGTCTTCGTGCAGTCGATCGAGGATGGCGTGGTGACTTTCGACATGAACCATGAGCTGGCTGGCAAGGACCTTAACTTCGAGATCACGCTGGTTGAGATCGAAGGCTAGTCGACAGTTTCGTTTTCAAGGTACCTGGGGCCGCTCATTCGAGCGGCCCTTTTCGTTGCGGGCGCCTATGCCGCCCGCAACCGGCTCATCAGGTTTTCAACCCTGTTGAGAAAATCCCCCTCGCAAGTCTGATTAAGCCTTTCAACCCTGGCGATGAGGCGTTCTTGACATGCTTCCTCCAAGGCATCCGGAACATACAAACCCATGGACGCGGCGCGCACCGCCGCAAGCCTGCTAACGGAATCAGCCGAAGGAAAGGCGTCTTCGCAGCTTGCAAATGAGCAATCGCAGCGGGGCAGAGATTGCGCACACGCCTTAGAAGGAGAGCTTTTCGAGGAGGCATCAAAAGCCCCGAAACCTGATTCTTCTTGCCGAGATACCGGCGCTTGATGCGTCAGATGCCAGAACGCGTTTGCAAGGACCATGTAGCGCTCGCAGCAATCCCAAGGACCCTCAAGCCATACGCGATACGAAAGAGCCTGCGACCAGGGGACGCAGCCGAACGGATGCGCACCTCCCGCGGCCTCTTGCCGCGCCGCGCCCGCAGACAGATCGACCACGCGCGCTTGCACCATACGCTCGATGCTCGCTCGACCCCGCCTTGCGTGCACGACGAAACGCTCTTCGGGGAATATGCACAGGGTTTTCCCGGCTTTTCGTTTCACCGCGCAATCGAGCATGACGTCCAAAGCACGGGCCATGCGCTTACGGGCAACGCGCCGTTGCTGCGGAGCCGCCTGGCCCCACCCCGGCAAACGGCACGCATAACCCTGTTCAACCATGGAAAGCAGCGTTTCCCTGTCGCAGCACAGCAAGGCATCCTGCAACGTTGGCACCTGCTTTCGAGACACCGACTGCGCATCCCAGAGCAGATCAGAACACAACATGGCCAACCTCCTGCACGAGAGATACGGCATCGGCGCAATCCATGACGCATGCGCATCGGAGGGGAAACGCACCCGGCAAAACCTGATCGAGGGCAGACTCGTACTCGCTTCGATCGAATTCCGACCAACCAGCGACGTTATCGACATCGTATCGCCCCCGAAAAACGCCCTGTTCAAACAATTGATATTCCACTGATTCGAGCGCATCCCGCAGCTGACAGAGCGGAAGCGCCGCCAAAACGACCAATGCACCTGGTTGCGCGCAGCAAGACATAGACCCGTTACCGGACATGGCAAACACCTTCTTCGATTGTTCCAAATACGGAGAGGATCTTGCAAGCGTGGAACGGGCAGCGAGGAACACCGCTGCCATCTACGGACGACCTTGGAAGGAGGCGCTTGCACTGGCTCTAATGTGTTGACGGGAGTATAGCACAGTTTCGTACACATGTTCGTTATTTAGTCGAAAAAAATCCCGGCAGGAGGGGCGTGATCGCCCGATTCCCCTACCGGGATGAAGGATTACCAGCTCAGAAGCTCATAACCGGTTTCAGTGACCACCAGCTGCACTTCCCACTGCGCAGAGGGCTTGCGATCGGCGGTGCGCACGGTCCACCCATTGGGATCGGCCATGTCGATTTTGTGGCCTCCCATATTGATCATGGGCTCGATGGTGAAGCAGCAACCCGGCGCCAGCACCATGCCCGTTCCGGGTTCGGACACGTGGCTGACGAAGGGGTCTTCATGGAACTCCAGGCCGATACCGTGACCGCCGAACTCGCGCACCACCGAGAAGCCTTGCGCATGCGCGTATTCATGCACCGCAGCACCCACATCGCCGAGCAGGCCCCACGGCTTCACCGCGGCAAGACCGGCCTCCAACGCTTTCTTGGTCTCTTCCACCAGACGGCGCTTCTCATCGGACACCTCGCCGATGCAGAACATGCGCGAGGAGTCGGAGTAATAGCCGTCAAGGATGGTGGAGCAGTCGACGTTGACGATATCGCCGTCTTTCAGCACGTCATCGGGCGACGGGATGCCGTGGCAGACCACCTCGTTGATGGACGTGCAGACGCTTTTCGGATAACCCTCATAATCAAGGTCGGCCGGGATACCGCCATGCTCGACGGTGTAATCGTAGATCCACTTGTCGATTTCCTCAGTAGTGACGCCTGCGCCGATGCGCTCGGCCACAAGGTCCAGCACGCCGATGTTGATGGCGGCGCTTTTCTTGATGCCCTCGATCTCCTCCGGCGTTTTCAGCAGGCTGCGCTGCGGGACCTCGAAGCCCTGCTCGTAAAGGCTTTGCAAGCGCTCGTCGAAATCGAGGTGGCACTTCTTGTATTTCCGCCCGCTGCCGCACCAGCATTCGTCGTTGCGACCGGGGCTTTTCAGATTATCGTACATACCGCATCCTTTCGTTTGCGCCCTATTGTAGCGCTGTTAGCCTTGGCTAAGTCACAGAATCCGCCCGAAACAAGGAAACCGCCGGGCATGGACTCGGCGGCTTCCTTTGACGCGTAGGCTGATCGTTTTACGCGCGGACCTCGGCGCCGGTGGCGCCGCAAACCTTCTTCACCAGCTTTGCGTGGGCCTTATCAACCTCTTCGCTGGTAAGCGTGCGATCGGCGGCGCGATACGTCAGCGCGTACGCCATGGACTTCTTGCCCTGGCCGATACGCTCGGAATCGCGATACACGTCGAACAGGCGAACCTCGGCCAGCAGCTTACCGCCCGCAGACGACATGCACTGCTCCAGACGCTCGTGCGTCACGTCCTCGTCGACCACGAACGCCTGGTCGATGGAAACAGCCGGGAACGTGGGCACGTCGACGTAGTCGCGCGCGGGGCGGCAGGCCTTGGCGAGCGCCTCGACGTCCAGCTCGAAGGCGACCACGGGCGCCTGCGCATCGTAAGCGGCGCAAGCCAACGGATGCAGCTCGCCCACCCAGCCGAGCACCGTGCCGCCGGAGAGCACCTGGGCGGCGCGGCCGGGCTGCAGATGCGGGGCTTCCTGCGCGGCCAGCGCCTTGCAGCGGACCTTCGGGATGGCCAGCTCGCGCATCAGGTTCTCCACAACGCCCTTGCCATCGAAGAAGTCGAACGCCGCAGGCTGCACGTTCCAGGCCGCATCGCCGAACGCGCCCGCCATGACGCCGGCCAGACGGCGGCGCTCCTTGGGCTGCTTCTTGCCTTCGTGGGCAAAGAACACCATGCCCTGCTCGTAGAGCTGGATGTTCTTCACGCCGCGAGCCTGGTTGTGCGCCACCGAGCGCAAAAGACCCGGGATGATGCTCTGGCGCATGACCGACTGGTCGGAGTTCATGGGGTTGATAAGCTCCACGGGGTCACCCAACCCCTCGACGGGCATGCGCAGACGCTCGAGCTCGGTGGGCTCGGCGAAGGAGTACGTCATGGTCTCGTTCAGGCCCGATGCGGTCATGGTGCAGTTGACGGTATCCAGCACGTGCTCCATATGGGAACGCACGCCAAAGCGGCCGCGGCCGCCGGGAAGCGTCTCGGGGATGAGGTCCATGCCGTACAGGCGCAGCACCTCCTCGTACAGGTCGATCTCGCGCGGCAAGTCGGGGCGGAACGTGGGGGAAACCACGTCCAGCACGTCCTCGTCGGCGGTGTTCTCGACCTTGCAGCCCAAACGCTCAAGGATCTCGACGATGAACTCGCGCGGGATTTGGGCGCCCATCATGGAACGGAAGCGCGGGATGCGGAACTTCAGCTGCGCGGCGGTGCTGGGCTCGGGCCAGACATCGATGATGCCTTGGTCGTTGGCAGCGGCGGCGCTCACGGTGCCGCCGGCGACCTCCACGATGAGCGCGGCAGCGGCAGCGGAACGCGCCTCGATGCCGTAATCATCGACGCCGCGCTCGTAGCGCATGGAGCTTTCGCTGATAAGCCCGAGGTTGCGGCTGGTGCGGCTGGTGCGGCCCGCCTCGAACGTGGCGGCTTCCAGCAGGATGTTCACCGTATCGTCGGTCACCTCGGTGTCAAGGCCGCCCATGACGCCCGCCAGGGCCACCGCGCCCTGCTCGGGGGTGGAGATGACGGTCATGTCGCTGGTAAGGGTGCGCTTCTCGCCGTCGAGCGTGGTCAGCGGCTCGCCGTCCTGCGCGGCACGCACCACGATGTGCGCACGGCCATCGGCGTTCTTCAGCTTGTCCAGGTCGAACGCGTGCAGCGGCTGGCCGAACTGGAACAGGATGTAGTTCGTGACGTCCACGATATTGTTGACGGAGCGCTGGCCGATGGCCGCAAGGCGCTCGACCATCCAGTCGGGGCTGGGGCCCACCTTGCAGCCGCGGATGACGCGCGCCGTGTAGCGCGGGCAGCGCTTGGCATCCTCGACCGTGATCTGGACCTCTTCGTCGACAGGGGTTGCGGAGGCGTCGAGCTGGAGCTTGGCGGCCATTTCCGCCAGCGGGTCGTTCCAGTCGCGACGATACATCGCGCCCACCTCGCGGGCCAGACCGGCGATGGAGAGGCTGTCGGGGCGGTTCGGGGTGATCTCCAGGTCGAGCACGGTGTCGGTCAGGCCGGCGTATTCGGCGAACGGCACGCCCACCGGTGCATCTTCGGGCAAGATCATGATGCCGTCGTGGTCGCCGCTTAAGCCGAGCTCGCGCGCGGAGCAGTTCATGCCGAAGCTGGCGACGCCGCGAAGCTTGGACTTCTTGATCTTCACGTCGCCGGGCAGCTCCGCGCCCACCATAGCGGTGACGATATGGTCGCCCTCGTTGAAGTTCTGAGCGCCGCAGACGATCTGCAGCGGCTCGGGGTTGCCTTCCTTGTCGACGTTGAGCCCGCCCACGTCGACCGAGCACACCCACATATGATCGGAATCGGGATGGTGCTCCTTTTTGAGCACCTTGGCGGTTACAACGTGGTCGAACGCGGCGCCGAGCGTCTCAACGCCCTCCACGCCCGTTCCCGTAAGGTCGAGCTTGTCGCAGAACGCCTTGATGTCCGTAGGGACCTCAACGTATTCGTTCAGCCATTTCAGCGATACTTTCATGACATTCTCTTTCTATGACATCGGCCAAAGCCGATGAAAGTCAGTGGGACGGCCGAGCTTGCCGGGGTCGGCCTGGATGACGAAGCGCGCCGTATCGACCGCCTGCGCCCCCGAGCGGCTTCGGCCGCCGTCGAGCAGACGGGGCTAGAACTGGCGAAGGAAGCGCATATCGCCCTCGAGCAGCATGCGCAGGTCGGGGACGTTGTACTTCAAGCACGCAACGCGCTCGACGCCCACGCCGAACGCGAAACCCGAATACTCCTCCGGATCGATGCCCGACATGCTGAGCACGTTGGGGTCGACCATGCCGCAACCCAAGATCTCCAGCCAGCCCGTGCCCTTGCACATGCGGCAGCGCTCGCCGTCGTGCAGATGACCCGTGCCGCCGCACACGCCGCAGCTGACGTCGGCCTCGGCGGAAGGCTCGGTGAACGGGAAGTAATGGGCGCGGAAGCGCGTCTTGCGATCGGGACCGAACATCTGCTTGCAGAAGTAGTCCAGCGTGCCCTTCAGATCGCCGAACGAGATGCCCTTGTCGATGACCAGGCCCTCGATCTGCGTGAACTGCGGCAGATGACTGGGGTCGGCGACGTCGCGACGATACACCTTACCCGGGGCGATGATGTAGATAGGCGGCTTCTGCTGCTCCATGACGTGTACCTGCACGCCGGAGGTCTGCGTGCGCAGCAGCACCTTGGACTCGCCGCGCACCGCGGACTCCTCGCCGGAGCGGTCGACCACGTAGAAGGTGTCCTGCATGCTGCGGCTAGGATGGTCGGCCGGAGCGTTGAGCGCCTCGAAGTTATAGTAGTCGGTTTCCACCTCGGGACCTTGGGCCACGGTATAGCCCAAGCCCAGGAAGATCTCGGAGATCTGGTCGGTGATGGCGTTGATGAGATGGCGCGTGCCCACCTGCTGGCCGCGGCCCGGCAGCGTGACGTCGACGGCCGCCGCGTCGATGGCAGCCTCGAGCTCCTTGGCGGCAAGCGCACGCTTGCGCTCCTCGAGCGCCGCCTCCACGGCGCCGCGCACCTCGTTCACCGTTTTGCCCACGGCAGCGCGCTCCTCCTTCGCCACCTGGCCCATGCCGCGCAGGTAACCCGTCAGCGTGCCGGCCTTGCCCAGCACCGCCACGCGCACCTCCTCGAGCGCGGAAGTGTCCGCAGCCTGTTCGATGGCGGCCAGCGTGCTCGTGCGCAACGCCGACAGCTCGTCCACGATTGCCATGTGTCCGATCCTTTCCACATTTGCCGATGGCCGCCGGATGCGGCCAATAAAAAAGAGCCCTCTTCGCCTATGGCCTGGGATGACCCAGCCCAAGGACGAGAGAAGGCTCTCGCGGTACCACCTTGGTTGACGAACGCGCACCTGCGCGAACCGCCCGCTTCATTCGCCCCGATAACGGAAGGCCGCCGCCATGGCCTACTAAAACGTCCGCGCTTGCCGCGCCCCGCTTTCAGCCATGATGCTCGGAAGGGAATCAGCGCGCTTGCCGTCCGGGTCCTTTCAGCCGATGAGACCCGTCTCTGCCGACCGCGATAATGCGCGCCGCTGTCTTCGTCCATGCATGTGCTTACGGAGTATACCGCAAAGCGCACGGAAACAGCGCCAACTTCACACCCCGCGCATGCGCAGCTTGTGCAAGGAGCGTCCAGCCGGAGCGCTCGCCCATCGCCTCGTCGCCGCCATCGGCCAGCTCCCGCTCGCCCGCAAATCCAAACCGGTCGTCTATATGTTGACATCTTGTTATTTATCCTTGCATGAGGTTATTTGCATATTGCAATAATTATTCATAGTCCTACACTTCGGTATTCGTTCAAGGCTATCTGGAAGCGAATAGAGGTGAAGCCATGACGATGCAGTTATCCGATGGCTTCTTCGAGGTCGAATCATCATCGGCCTCGAAGAAGCCATCCGAAAGCGTTGCGGAACCGAGCGCCTGCGAGGCAGCGCCGGCAAAAGACCCGCGAAACGGCCTGACGGCATACGCCGCGCGGGGAAGGCGAAACGCCGCGGCTGCAGCCATCTGCTGCGCCGCACTCCTTGCGCTGCTCATCGCAGCGCTTGGCGCCGGGCGCGCCGGCGTGGCTCCCGGCGACGTGGTGGGCATCCTGGCCGACCGGTTCCTTGGCGTGAACGGCCATTTCTCCGACATGGCGACCAACATCGTGCTGAACGTGCGACTGCCGCGCGTCACGGCCGCGCTTCTCATCGGCGCGGCGCTGGCCATATCGGGCGCAAGCTACCAAGGCGTGTTCAAGAACCCCATGGTCTCGCCCGACATCTTGGGCGCATCCGCGGGTGCTTCGTTCGGCGCGGCATTGGCACTGCTATGGAGCTTCGACAACCGCGCCGTGCAGATCATGGCGTTCGCCATGGGCTTCGTGGCCGTGGCGCTGACGTACTTCAGCGCGCGCAGCATCGGCCGCGGAGCGAACCAGATCTTGTTGCTGGTGCTATGCGGCCTGATCGTGGGCACGCTGTTCCAGGCGTTCGTCTCCGCCATCAAATACACCGCCGACCCCGATTCGAAGCTGCCCGAGATCACTTACTGGCTGATGGGCAGCATAGCGAAGATCACCTGGGACGACCTAAAGCTGTTCCTTATCCCCTTCGTGCTAGGCAGCATTCCTTTGCTCGCCTTGCGATGGCAGCTGAACGCGCTATCGTTCGGCGACGAGGAGGCACAGGCCATGGGCGTGAACACCTCGCTTCTGCGCGGCGTCTGCATCGCATGCGCAACGCTGCTCACCTCGGCGGTCGTCGCCGTTGCCGGCGTCGTCGGATGGGTCGGGCTCATCATCCCGCACATTGTGCGATTCCTGGTCGGCCCCGATAACCGCATCGTCTTGCCGCTGTCGCTTGTCGTGGGAGCCGCGTTCATGATCGCCGTCGACACCGCCTGCCGCACGTTCATGGCCTCCGAGATCCCGCTCGGCATCCTCACCTCCATCATCGGCGCGCCGTTCTTCTTCGCCATCCTGCTGAAAACGCGGAAGGGGGTCCGCTGATGGCCCAATCCGGATGCACCTGCACGCCAGGCGAGCGCCACGTTCTTGAAGCTATCAACCTGACCTGCGGATATAAGGGAAAGCCCGTGCTCGAGCATGTTTCGCTCTCCGCGGAAAGCGGGCGGGTGACCTGTCTGCTCGGCCCGAACGGCGTAGGCAAGACCACGTTGTTCAAAACGCTGCTCGGCCTGCTTCCTCCCCTGTCGGGCGAAGTGCGCATCGACGGCATCCCGCGCAACAGCCTTTCGCGCAAGCAGTTCGCGCGCAAGGTCACCTATGTGCCGCAAACCCATGAGCCGCCGTTTTCCTACCCGGTGCTCGACATGGTCCTGACCGGCTGCATTTCGCACCTAGGACCGCTTGAATCCCCGAGCCGTGAAGACCTTGCCCGCGCCGCCGAGGCGCTTCGCACCCTTGGCATCGAGCACCTGGCGAACCGCTCCTACACCGAGATCTCGGGCGGAGAGCAGCAGATGGCGCTCATCGCCCGCGCGCTCATGCAGAATGCGCGCATCCTCATGATGGACGAGCCCACCGCCGCGCTCGATTTCGGCAACCAGGTCGCCGTGCTGCAGTGCATCAAGGGCATGGCGGGACGCGGGCACGGCATCATCATGACCTCGCACAACCCCGATCACGCTTTCTTGTGCTGCTCGGACGCCATATTGATCACCCCCGACGGCACGGTGTCGTCGGGCGCGGTGGACGACGTGGTGACCGAGGCGAACCTGCGGCGCGCCTACGGCATCGACGTGCGCATCGCCGAAGCCCCCGGCGCCGACGGCGGACCGGTGAAAACCTGTGTGCCCACGCTGACGTAGCGTCCGCGAAGCGCTTCCGGATGCGCACGCATCGACCGAGCACGACCAGCCTATTCGGCATCATCCGTTCACGCGGTATGCATATATGTTCAAGAAGGGAAAGAAGGTTTGACGGACATGAACGATTCGTACCAGGAAAACGCAGTGCGCGCCATTTCGCGCAGGAACTTCCTCAAGCTGATGGGTATCGCCGGCGTCACCGCCGCCATGGGCGGAGCATTCACCGGATGCAGCTCGAACGGCGCAGATTCCAAGGAATCGGAAAGCAGTTCCAAGGCCGATGAGCCTAAGACCCAAACCGTCACCGACATGGCGGGCAACCAGGTGGAAGTCCCGGTCAACCCCACGAAATACGCTGACGGCTGGTTTGCGCACAACGAGATCACCATCATGCTTACCGGCGCCGAGGGCCTGGTCGCGACGCACTGCGCGCCAAAGGACTACCAGTGGATGTACAAGGTGTGCCCGAACATGAGCCAGGCAACCGCGACCTTCGGCAAGGACTTCGATTTCGAGGACCTGGCCGCCCTTGAGCCGCAGGTCATCTTCGATTCCGCCGACGATCTGCGCGACAAGGCCGCCGAAGTGGGCATCCCGCTGGTCAACTGCATGTTCAAGACGTTCAACGAGATGAAGAAGTCCATCGAGCTGACCGCCCAGGTGTTCGGCGGCGACGCCCCCGAGATCGCGAAGAAGTACAACGCCGAGCTTGAGCAGGTGCTTGCCGACGCCAAGGCCAAGACCGACAAGTTGGCCGATTCCGAGCGCGTGAGCGTCATGCACGGCAACAGCGTATACACGCTGACCATCGACGGCACCGACACCATCATCGACGACTGGATCAAGGCCGCCGGCGGCAAGAACGCCGTCACCGAGTCCACGAAGGGCAACGCATCCGCGAAGTTCACGCTGGAGCAGGTGGTCGCCTGGAACCCCGACGTGATCATCACCGGCAAGGCCGACGAGGTCGACCAGATCCTCAACGACCAGAACTGGGCCTCCATCAACGCGGTGAAGAACAAGAAGGTCTTCGTCAACCCCAAGGGCGTGTTCGGCTGGGACCGCTACGGCGTCGAGGAGCTGCTGCAGATCCAGTGGGCCGCCGCCACGCTGCACCCCGAGCTGTTCAGCGACCTGGACATCAACGCGAAGGTGAAGGACTTCTACAAGACGTACCTGAACTACGAGTTGACCGATAGCGACGTCGAGCTGATTCTGGCGGCGAAAAACCCGGCGTAGGGACCGAACGCGGGGCTTGACCGTCACGTAACCCCCGCAAAGCAGTAGTACCATGGGCTCCTGATCGAAACACGAGAAGGAGCCCTTTTCATGACCACTCCCGTTATCCGCCTTGCGACCAGCGCCGATTCCGACGCCATTTTGGGAATCTATGCGCCCTATATAGACACATCCATAACGTTCGAGGAGGAGGTTCCCACGCGCGAGGCGTTCCAAGCCCGCACGGACGGGGTGCTTGCCGCCCACCCTTACCTGGTTGCCGAGCTTGACGGCAAGGTGGTGGGCTACGCTTACGCCCACGAGCTGCGCGAACGCGGCGCCTACCGATGGAACTCCGAGCTTTCCGTGTATCTTGCGCCTGCCGCGCAGGGTCATGGGTTGGGTGCCGTGCTGTACCGCGCGCTCATCGCCCTATGCGCCGCACAGGGCATCAAAGCGGTATATGGCATCGTCACCAGCCCGAACGACCCCAGCCAACGCCTGCACGAAAGCCTTGGCTTCGAAGTGATGGGGCATCAGCGGCATGCCGGCTTCAAAAGCGGTCGATGGCATGATGTCACCTGGTACGTGAAGTTCCTGACCGATCGGTTCGAGGACGAACCCGCTTCCCCGATGCCCTTCCCGCTGCTGTGCGACCAGCAGCCGCAGGCAGTGAAGGATATTCTGGATCGAGCGAACTCGTCCCTGCGATAAGCGGCGGCTTGACCGAGACCGGCGACGGACACAGCCACGACGATTCGCCCCCTATTCGCAAAGCCGTGCGGAGAACGAGAAACCGTTAGGTAACGCCCGCCAGCACGCGCCTCACCTGCAAGCAAAGAGCAATACAGTGGATATCGCGCCCCGCAAGGCAGCAAACTCACCTTGCGGGGCGCGATACGCCGCACCATCGAAACGTTAGGCATTTCATGAAAAACTTCTTCCAGCGATTAGTTCAACGCACCGCCGTATGGATGCAGGGCCGCTACGGCAACGACGACCTTGGAAACGCGCTGGTGGCGCTGGGCATCATCACCATGCTGGCTTCCATCCTGCCGCATTGCGGGTGGCTTTCCTATGTCGCACTTGCAGCGATGGCGCTGGCCATTTGGCGCACCTGCTCGAAAAACATCGGGAAACGCCGCCAGGAAAACCAGAAGTACTTGCGCCTGTCCGCCAAACCGCGTCGCAGCTACGAGCTTGCGAAGAAGAAGTGGTCCAACCGCAAGACCACGAAGTATTTCCGCTGCAAACACTGCGGGCAGGAGCTCTCCGTGCCCCGCAGAAAGGGCACGATGCGCGTAGTGTGCCCGAAGTGCAAAACGGAAACGAAGATGAAATCGTAGCCGACGCGTCAACCTGTCGAAAGAAAGCAAAGCTCGCAAAGGAAAAGCGCCCCTGAAGGGCGCTTTTCCATATCATAGCATTTGAGCATCCAGCAAGCTTCCCAACACGCAGGCCGACGAGTCGGCGATGCGCCGCAAGAAGCCGCGCATCGCACGCAGGCCCTTATCGCACGGACATCATCTTCGCCTTCGCAGGATGTCCGTGACGACCAAGACGGACAGCACGAACGCACCCAAGTACCCAAAGAAGGACAGCACGGGAACCCCGAGGACGCGCGGCTCCATGGTAGACAGGGCGACCATGGAAGAACCTATGAACAGACCGGCTATGATGATGCCCAGCGACAACCTGTTGATGATGATCGAAAGGCTTCGCATGGGCGCTTCGGAGCCCAAAACCTCCATGTTCACCTTCACCTGCCCGCGCGTGAGCATATGCAGCGCCTGACCTGCATATTTCGCCGTATCCAGCGTACCCGACCCTGCGGTGCGCAACGCAAGCGCCAGCTCCTGCATGGCGCTTATCAGCTCGGCCTTCGTATCCTTCGTGCGCTGGATATGCGCATTGATGATGGACACCATGTTCTCATTGGGGATGAGCGGCATAACGGTGCCCTCAAGGGTGACGATACCGCGCGATACGCTGGTGATGGACGGCGGCAGCGTGACCTTGCATTGACGCGTGAGGTTCAGGATATCCGAGAGCAGCTGGCCGACGTCGATGGCGCTGACGTCGCATGAACCGTAGTCTTTCAGCAGCAAGTCCAGATCTGCCAGGAAGCGTGTATGGTCGATGGCGTTGTTATCGCGCTGAATGGCGAACGCCAGCAGCGCATCTTTAAGCTCCGAGGCGCTCTGCATCCCCACGGCGTTGATGATGGCGCCGAACCCCGCGCGATCGCGCGGGGACAAGCGCCCCATCATGCCAAGGTCGATATAGACGATCTTCCCATCGCGCACGAGCATGTTGCCCGGATGCGGGTCGGCGTGGAAGAAGCCGAAATCCAGCACCTGCGTGGCATAGTTGTCCAGAATCTTCTCGCCGATCTCCTGCAGATCGTATCCTGCGGCACGCAGCTTCTCGAAGTCGTCGATGGGGATGCCGTCGACATACTCCATGACCAGGATATTCTCACGGCACAGCTCCGGATACACCTTCGGGCATGCGATGAAAGCCACATCCTTGTTCAACTGCGCGAATTCCTGCAGATTCGCCGCTTCGCGTTTGAAATCCGTTTCCTCGAGAAACGTTGCCCACAGCTCCTCGACCACGTCGCGCAAGTCGAGCATCTGCCCATCTTTGATGAACCGCGACGCCTGCCGGGCCACGATGCGCATGATGTCGATATCCTGCGCCATGGTGGCGCGCACTCCTGGCCGCTGAATCTTCACCGCCACCACGCTGCCATCGGCTAGACGCGCCTTGTGCACCTGCGCCAAGGAAGCGCTTCCGAGCGGCTTGGGATCGATCTCGGCGAACAGCTTTTCGCGTTCATCCCCGTAGATGGAGTCCATGGCCGCAAGCATCTCATCAAACGGGAGCGGTTTCGACCTTGCCTGCAGCTTTTTGAGCTCATCGCAATAGGCCTTGGGCAAAATCTCCGAACGGGTGGAAAGCGTCTGCCCGATTTTCACGAAGCTAGGGCCCAGGCCCTCCAGCATGCTGCGGAAGGATTCAGGCGTGAACCCCTTCGTGAAATGATGCTTCTGCATGATGGTGTATATCTCGCGCAGCCGTTGCGTGCGCGATTTGCGCGTAAGGTTGAACTGCCCCTCGGGGTCCACCTCGGAACCCGACGAGAAGAAGTATTTCAACAGCGTGTTGTCGGCCATGAAAGCACGCGACCCCTATTGCTCGGCGGATGCTTCGGCTTGCTCGGAAGAGTCCTGAGAGTCCTCGGCCTGCGGCTGCTCCTGTACAGGCTGCGCCGCCGGACGCGCCGCGATTTCGGCGGCCTTCGCGGCGAAGGCCTCTCGCTCCTCGGGGGTCATGACCGACATGCGTGCCTCAAGCGCGTCGAAGCGCACGGACTCGGCGGCGTTCGCCGCCTTGTGCGCAAGCTCGGTGTTGATCTGCTTTCCCTGCTCAACGGTAAGCTCGCCTTTCGCGATAAGCGTGCTCACCAGATTCGTCGCCTTCTCACCCGTGATGGCCATAGCCCCCACGCCAGCCAGGAAGATGTCCTTGAAACCATCGCCGATCGTTGCCATATCAGATCCCCTTTCGATACGCTCGCACATTCGGCAAGCCCCTTACGGTACCTATAATGCTACACGCCCGACCGCACAGGCCACCTCAAATGCGAAGTTGAAGCCGAAACGATACCTTACGCGGCTCGGCGGTCATAGCGGCGAAGCGGCGCTATGCCGGTCCCCGCGCAAAAAGGAGCTTCGCGGCCTTCCCTCTTGCCTTGCCGGATGCAACATGTGCCCTTACGACTACAATGCTCACTTGCTGGGGGGCCTCCCCCATACGCCCCATAGGCCCGACTGGGCGCACTTGCGCATGCGGATGACCCGTCCGCATCGTCGCGGCGCGAGACCATCGCCGCCGCTCGCAGCAACAACCGCATCCCACAAAGGAGCATCGTATGTCGAACCGGAAATACAAGGCGCTGCTGCGCGTTGCCGAAACCGGCAGCTTCACGCAGGCCGCACTCGACCTCGGGTATTCGCAAGCGGGCATCAGCGGCATGATATCTTCCCTGGAAAAGGAAATGGGCGTGCAGTTGGTCGTGCGCGATTACGGGGAAGCGCGGTTATCGGTCGAAGGTGAGGAGCTGCTGCCGTGGATTTCCAATGTTTGCAACGGCGAACGGCAGCTGGCAAGCCGAGTAGCCGAGCTGAAGCGTCTAGAACGCGGCATAGTGCACGTTGCCGCGCCCACCAGCGTCTCCATCTGCTGGTTTCCCAGCATAGCGAAAGCGCTCCAGCGGAGATGCCCTGGCGTGGAGCTGCAGCTGATGCGCATCGACGATGAAGGAGAGCTCGAACGCGCCCTATGGCACGGCGACGCCGACTGCGGGTTTTTGGTCGCTCCCGCGAAACGCGCGCTTAAAACCATCCCTTTGCATAACGATCCGATCATGGTTCTGCTACCGCCCGACCACGCGCTCGCGGACGCCGACCATGTTCCCGTGCAAGCGCTTTCCAAGGAACCTTTCATCCAACCGAGGAGCAGATCGACGCAAGAGGCGGAAACGCTGCTGCGCAATCTCGGAGTGCGGACGCGCACGCGCTTCGCCCATGACAACGATTACGGCGTCATGAGCATGGTGAGTGCAGGGCTCGGCTTCAGCGTGCTTCCCGGCATGCTGCTCGAAAACGCCCCGTTTCCCCTGACCGTGCTGCCGCCGCGCATCGAGATGCACCGCGAGATATCCATAGGCGTGCGATCTGCGGCAACGGCCTCGGCGGCCACGCGAGCGTTCGTGCAGACCGCGTGCGCCTGGGTGAGACGACGCTACGAATGCAGCTGAACGGGAAAGGACAGCCCACCGACCGCAAGCCGCCTTGAAACCGAAACGGGCCCGGCATCTGCCGGGCCCGTAAGCGATATGCGTAAGCGTGAGCGCTATTCAGCCTTCTCGGTGAACAGGCCGGCGAAGGCGTTCAGGTTGTTGCCCCAACGACGCTGGGCGCCCTTGGCGAAGCTCAAGGCCTCGGCCAGGCCCTCCAGCGAGATATCGCGGCGCTCGCCCGTAGCGCGGCGCTTGATCTCGACCTTGCCCTCGGCAAGGCCGCGCTTGCCCATGACGATCTGCAGCGGCCAGCCCATCAGGTCGGCCTCGGCGAACTTCACGCCCGCGCGCTCCTTGCGGTCGTCGATGACCACTTCCAGGCCCAGACCCGCCAGCTCTTCCGCCAGCTTCTCGGCAGCAGGCTGCACCAGGTCGTCGCCGGTGGCGAGCGGCAGGATGCACACGTGCGCCGGAGCCACGGACATCGGCCAGATCATGCCGTTCTCGTCGTTATGCTGCTCGATGATGGCGGCCAGGGTGCGGGACACGCCCACGCCGTAGCAACCCATGATGAACGGCTGCTCCTTGCCGTCCTTGTTCATGAAGGTGGCGTTCATGGCGCGGGAGTACTTGTCGCCAAGCTGGAACACCTGCGCGACCTCGATGCCGCGCGCGCCCTTGAGCTCCATGCCGCACTTCGGGCAGCAGTCGCCGGGCTTGACGGTGATGATGTCGGCCCACTGGTCGACCTTGAAGTCCTTGCCAAGCTGCGCGCCCACGTAGTGGAAGCCGTCCTCGTTGGCGCCGACGACCCACTTCGGCACCGCCTTCAGGCTGTTCGCCGCGATGACGAAAGCGTCCTCGGGCAGGCCGACCGGACCCATGGAGCCCTTGTGCAGACCGTAGGCCTCCATATCCTCATCGGTGAGGATGGTGAAGCCGCCGGCGGCACGGGCGGCCTTCTCCTCGTTCACCTCATGATCGCCGGGGACGAACAGCACGACGAGCTTGCCCTCGTCGTTCTTGCCGGAAAGCGCCTTCACCGTGGAGGATTCCGGGATGCTCAGGAACTCGGCGAGCTCGGCGATGGTGTGCACGCCGGGCGTGGCCACCTTCTCCATCTCGGGCACATCGTAGACCGTGGGGCGCGCCAGGCCCTCTCCCACCTCGTCGCTTGCGGCATAACCGCAATCGCAGTACACGAGCGCGGACTCGCCGGCCTCGGCAAGCGCATGGAACTCACAGGTAACCGCGCCGCCGATCTGGCCGGCGTCGGCCTGCACGGGGCGGAACTCAAGGCCGCAGCGGGCGCAGATGCGCTCGTAGGCCGCGTACATCCTGTCGTATTCCTCCTGCAGCGACTCCTGCGTATCGTGGAAGCTGTAGCCGTCCTTCATGACGAACTCGCGGCTGCGCAGCAGGCCGAAGCGCGGGCGGATTTCGTCGCGAAACTTCGTCTGGATCTGATACATGTTCAGCGGCAACTGCTTATAGGAGCGCAGCTCAGCGCGCACGAGCGCGGTGATGAGCTCCTCATGGGTGGGGCCGAGGCAGAACTCGTGGTCGTGGCGATCATTGAGGCGCATGCGCTCGGGACCGTACGCGTCGGCACGGCCGGACTCCTGCCACAGCTCCTCGGGCTGCAGCATGGGCATGCGGATCTCCTGGGCGCCGCATGCGTCCATCTCCTCGCGCACGATGTTCTCGATCTTGGTCAGCACGCGCTTGCCCAGGGGCAGGAACGTGTAGATGCCGGCAGCGGTCTTGCGGATGAAGCCGGCACGCAGCAGCAGCTTGTGGCTGGCGATCTCGGCATCGGTGGGGTCTTCCTTCAGCGTGGGAGCGTACAGGGCGCTCATGCGCGTGATGTTGGCGTTGTTCATTTACAGGTCCTTTATCTCTTCCAGTAAAGCGTCGACGATGGCGCCTTCTTCCACTTTTCGAACGGTTTGGCCGTGGCGGAACACCACGCCCACGCCCTTGCCGCAGGCCACGCCGATATCGGCGTCGGCAGCCTCGCCCGGCCCGTTGACGACGCAGCCCATGACGGCCACCTTCAACGGCTTGTCCAGACAGGCGATGCGCCGCTCCACCTCCTGCGCCAGCCCGATCAAGTCGACCTGGCACCTTCCGCATGTGGGGCAGCTGATCAGCTCGGGGTTGCGGCGGCGCAGGTCGAGCGCGCCGAGCAGCGTCCAGCAGGCGCGCATTTCCGTGACCGGGTCGTCGGTGAGCGAGATGCGCATGGTGTCGCCGATGCCCTGCTCGAGCAGGATGCCCAGGCCGGAAGCGCTTTTGATGACGCCTTGGAACGTAGTGCCCGCCTCGGTGATGCCGATGTGCAGCGGGATATGCGGGATATCGCGCGCCAGCTGGCGGTACGTGCGGACCGTGGTCATGACGTCGTGGGCCTTCGCGCTGACCACCAGGTCGTGAAAGCCCCGGCCTTCGCAGTATTCCACGTACTGGCGCGCGGAGGCGGCCAGCTTCTCGGGAAGCGAAAGGTCGTCACGCTCGGCCAGCGCCTGGTCGAGCGAGCCGGCGTTCACTCCGATGCGGATAGGGATGCCCGCCTGCCCCGCGGCATCGAGCACGGCGTCGGTTTTCGCCAAGCCGCCGATGTTGCCGGGGTTGATGCGCAGCTTCGCCGCGCCGCGGCGCGCAGCCTCGATGGCGATGGTTGCATCGAAGTGCACGTCGGCCACGACGGGCAAAGGCGACGCCTCGCACACGGCCTGGAACGTGTCCAGGCAGCTGCGGCGCGGGATGGCCATGCGCACGACCTCGCACCCGGCATCCGCCAGTTGCCGTATTTGCGCAAGGTTCGCCTGCGCATCATCGGCCGGGGCGTTGAGCATGGACTGCACCACCACGGGAGCCCCGCCGCCAAGCGACACGTTGCCCACGTGCACCTGATGCGTTTTCTGATTGGGACGCATAGCGTCCTGCGGCAACGGGCAAGTCGCGGCCCCCGAAGGAGCCGCGGCGCGCGCGTTGCCCATGTTCTCGTTAGTTTCCATAGCGGCTATTCTACCAGCGTAGCGCCCCTCGTAGGGGAAACGTATACAAGCAACAGGCGAAGAAAAAGCCGACAAGGGGCGAACCCCCTGCCGGCTTATGCGATATACGGAACGAGAACGCCGCCCCTATTGCCCGAAGAACGTCCCCGAGATGATGCGCTGAACATCCTGATTGACCATGACCAGGAAAAACATCAGGAACAACGCCATGCCGGCGGCGCTCATGGCGTTCATGGCGCGCATGGAGACCACCTTTTTCGACAGCTTCTGGAACACCTCGATGACGAAACGGCCGCCGTCAAGCGGCGGGATGGGCAGTAGGTTCATAATGCCCAGCGACACCGAGATCATGGCCATGAACTGCATGAACGGCACCAAACCCGCATCGGCGAACTGCTTCGACATCACGGCGATGCCCACGACCGAAGACGAATCGGACACCGTCTGAGCCGCCGTTGCGGGGTTGAACAGGCCCGCAACGGCCTGCACGACCATGCCGATATAGGTGAAGCCCGCCACGATGGCGCGGCCCGGGTCCACCGTCATGTGCGTCACCTCGCCCGATTGCATCCGCACATCGAAGCCGATGACGCTGAACAGCACCACGAACACCAACATGGCGAACAGCAGGTTGACCGCGATGCCCGCCAGCAGGATGACCGAGCGCTTCCAAAACGGCAGGCTGCGGTATTGCTGCCGATATTCGCTCTCGAACAGCGCATGGGAATCCTCTACCGGGCGCGCCTGGCCCTCGGCGTAGCGCTCCGGCGCGGGCTTGCCGGCTTCAAGCGCCGTACGGATCTGCTTCTTGGAGGGAATGACCTCTGCGGCGCGATACGTGTTGTACTCGTCCTTCTTCGTGGGACCCGTGCAGCTTCCCCAATCCACCAGCTCATCGAGCGCCTTGAGCGCATCTTCGTCGGAAATGCCGCAATCGCGCGCGACATCCTCCATGTTCGCCGTGCCCCGACGGTACAGCGCCGCCAGCACCGGCTCCAGATGCGGGCTCATCTCGCCCGGCTCCATGCCGCATACGCGCGCATAACCGCCCAGCAAAATGGGCGTGACACCGAACTTCGTGCCCCATTTCTTGAAGCCGATGTTCGGGCCCGGCATGCCCAGCATGAACTCGGTGACGCGAATGCCGAAAGCGCGCGATGCCAGATAATGGCCGCCTTCGTGAATGACGACCAGAATACCCAGCACGATGGTGCAGTACAAGATCATGAGGATGACGTTCAAAAACCGGCTCCTTGCCTTAGCTGCGGACATGCGACGAAGCGGGGCTTCGTTTGATGGCCCCGCGCGTTGGAATCCGTCTCATTATAAAAAGAGGTTCCGCCCCGTTACCGAAGCGGAACCATAACCACACGATGCACGCGATTGAAAATGGGTATGGAAGCCTGGAGGCAAATCGCTAGCGCACCGACTTGCGGGCGGTTTCGCGGGCCCATGCGTCAAGCGCCTGCAGCTGCTCGAGGCTTTCCACCTTCTGCACGCCTTCGCGCTCGTGCGCGTCCATGACCGCCTCCACGCACTCGGCGATGCCCAGGTAGCTGCCCTGTTCCGCCAAAAACGCTGCCACGGCCACCTCGTTGGCAGCGTTCATGACGCACGGCAGGGTTCCGCCCACGCCGCCCGCATGACGGGCAAGCTCCAAGCAGCGGAACGTGTCGGTGTCGGCCGGAGCGAACTCCAGGCTTCCCAGCTTGGTGAAATCCAAAGGCTCGACGGGCGCCTCCCAACGCTGCGGGTAGCTAAGCGCGAACTGGATGGGGATACGCATATCGGTGGTGCCCAGGTGAGCCTTCACGCTGCCATCAGTGAACTCCACCATGGAGTGGATGGCACTTTGCGGCTGGACCACCACGCTGATCTTGTCGTAGGGCATGTTGAACAGATGATGCGCCTCGATGACCTCCAGGCCCTTGTTCATAAGCGTGGAGGAGTCGATGGAGATCTTCGCCCCCATGTTCCAAGTAGGATGGTTCAGCGCCTGAGCAGGCGTGATGCCCTCAAGATCGGTACGCTTCCTGCCGCGGAACGGGCCGCCGGAAGCCGTCACCCATAAGCGGGAGACCTCTCGCTCGGACTCGCCGAGCAGGCATTGGTAAATGGCGCCGTGCTCGGAGTCGATGGGCATGAGGGCGCCGGCCGGACCCACCGCAGGGGCCGTGCCCGCCGCGCGACGCTGCGCATCGACCTGCGCCGCCAGCGGCATAATAAGATCACCGCCCACCACCAAGCTTTCCTTGTTCGCCAGCGCAAGGACCTTGCCCGCGCGCAGCGTTTCGTAGCTTGCGCGCAAGCCGGCGGCGCCTACAAGCGCGTTGACCACCACGTCCGCCTCGGGCAGACGCACCAGGTCGACCACGGCGTCCATGCCGAAGCCCCACACGCCCTGGGCGCCGGCCTGCTCGCGCACCTCGGACGCGACCGCCTGGTCGGCCAAGCGCTCGTCACCCACGGCAAGGTTGCGCACGTTATGGGCGCGCGCCTGCGCGAGCATGTCACCCACGCGCGTGTTCACCGCCAAGCCGACGATCTTAAGCTCGTCGGAATGCTGCCGCACCACGTCGACCGTTTGCGTTCCGATAGAGCCCGTGGACCCGAGAACAACGATGCGTTTCATGAAAGCCTCCGAATCATCCGCGAAAACAACTCGAGCCAACGCCGTCCAAACGTTGGCTCGTCCGATTTACCAGCTAAAAGGAATACACCCGCCCGCCACCAGCAAAATAGCAGAGGCGACTGCCACCAAAAACAGGCTGTCGCAGCGGTCGAGCAGGCCCCCATGACCCGGCAACAGCTTACCGGAATCCTTGAAGCCCACATTGCGCTTGATGCGGCTTTCGGCCAGATCGCCCAGCACGCCGCACAAGCCGCTGATCACGCCGAACGCCATTGCCATGGGGATACTCAGGTTCAATCCGGGGATAAGCGTGAACAGGCACCAGAACAACGCCGATCCCACCAAACCCGCGAAAAAGCCCTCCCAGCTTTTCTTCGGCGAAACGCGCGGTGCCAGCTTATGCTTGCCGAACTTGCTGCCGATCAGGTATGCGAAGGAGTCGTTGGCCCACACGCTGAAAAAGACGCCGAGTACCAGCACGCCGCCCCACGGATGCGGCAGCGCCTGGCGAACCACCACCAGGCCGGAAAGCAGCATGCCGCAGTATGCCGCGCCAAAGAAGCTGACGCCCACATCGGGGATGCGAGCGCGCATCCAGAACACGTACCACACGATAAGCGCCAGCAGCAGCACAAGGCTGACCATAAGCGCGCCCGACAGCCCGAAGAAGTGCACGCTGAGCGGATACAAAGCCGCAGCCACGATGCCGAGCATCTCGTTGGGCAGCTTCGCGTCGGCGCGCAGCATGTAGTAGAACTCGCCGGCGCAGATAGCGGCGGTAGCGGACAGCAATGCCAGCGTGGTCCATTCGCTCGCAAGGATGCATAGCACGGAAACGGTGACGTAGATGAACCCCGTACGGAAGCGAACTTGCAGGTCGGAAGCGTTCTTGAACTTCTGCGGCGTTTTCCGGTACGCGAAATCCTTAAAGCGCTCGCCACGCGAGCGCTCTTCCGCGCGCCGCTGCTCGCCGCCTTGCGGATTCCCGGACATTTATTTCACCGCCCCGAAACGCCTATCACGGGACTGGAACTCCAACAAGCAGCGCAAGAGCTCGTAGCGATCGAAATCAGGCCAGAGCACGTCGGTTGCCACGAACTCGGAGTAGGCAACCTGCCACAACAGGTAGTTCGACAGGCGCATCTCGCCGGACGTGCGGATAACCACCTCGGGGTCGGGGATATCGGCCGTGTACAGCCCCTGGGCGAACTCTGCCTCCGTCAGCGGCGCCGTGGGGTCGCCGCCCTCGGCCGCCGTTGCCAGAGCACGACGCACGCACGCTTCCGCCGCATGCAGGATTTCCTGCCGCGAGCCGTAGTTCACCGCGACGATCAAGGTCATGCCGGTGTTGCCGCGCGTTTTCAGCCACGCCTTCTCGAAGGCCTCGCGCGTTTCGGCGGGCAGGGCCGAAAGGTCGCCGATGGTGCGCACGCGCACGTTCTCCTCGTGCAGGCCATCGACCTCGGCCAGCATGGTCTTGGCGAACAGGTCCATCAGGCCCACGACCTCTTCCTGGGGCCGCTTCCAGTTCTCCGTGGAGAATGAGTAGATGGTCAGATAGCGAACGCCCAGGTCGGAGGCGCAGCGAATGGTCTCGCGCACCGCCTCGATGCCGGCCTTGTGGCCCTTCAGGCGATTCAGCGCGCGCTTCTTCGCCCAACGGCCGTTGCCGTCCATGATGACGGCGACATGCTCGGGGATCGCCTGCGGGTCCAGGGCAGCAGGGTCCAGGCCCTTGGGCGGATTCGGGAATATGTAATCAAGCGTCTTGTTCATGGGCAGCCTCTTACATAAGGGAAAAGCCAACCGGCGGGAAAACCGCCGGCTGGCACTAGGGAAACGCTCATAAGAGCCGGATATGCAACCCGGTCACAAACCTAAGTTGCGCGGAAATCTAAGGCGAAGAAGCTCGAACGCCGCTTCTAGATCTCCATGACCTCGGCTTCCTTCTTCTTGAACACCGCGTCGACTTCGGCGACGTACTTGTCGGTGAGCTTCTGGATCTCGGCCTCGGCGCGACGCTGCTCGTCCTCGGGAAGGTTGTCTTCCTTGACGGACTTGGCGACGTGGTTATTGCCGTCGCGGCGAGCGTTGCGGATGGCCACGCGGGCTTCCTCGGCGTACTCCTTGCACTGCTTCACCAGCTCGCGGCGGCGATCCTCGGTGAGCGCGGGGAACGGCAGGCGGATGACCGAGCCGTCGTTGTTCGGCGTGACGCCCAGGTCGCTTTCCATGATGGCGTGCTCGATGGCGCCCAGGACGCCCTTGTCCCAAGGCTCGATGACCAGCATGTGCGCGTCGGGCGTCTTCACGCCGGCCATCTGGTTGATGGGCGTGGGAACGCCGTAGTAGTCCACCTTGATGCGGTCGAGCACCATGGCGTTGGCGCGGCCCGTGCGAACGGTGCCGAAGGCGTTGTGCAGGCCGTTCACGGCGCGCTGCATCTTCTCCTCGGTTTCAAGCATGATCTCGTCGATCATTTCGGTTCCTTTCCCTTTTTGCGCCCGCCCTGACCGGGCGACGCGGAAGACGTTACTCTACGGTGGTGCCCACGTCCTCGCCCTTCAGCGCGCGGGCGATGTTGCCCTGCACCGTCAGGTCGAACACGATCATGGGCACATTGTTGTCCATGCACAGGCTGGTGGCCGTGGAGTCCATGACGTTGAGCCCCTGCGAGAGAACCTCCATGTAGCTGATGCGGTCGTAGCGCTTCGCATCGGGGTTCTTCACGGGGTCGGAGTCGTAGACGCCGTCGACCTTCGTGGCCTTCATGAGCACATCGACATCCAGCTCGCAGGCGCGCAGCGCCGCGGTGGTGTCGGTGGTGAAGTAGGGGTTGCCCGTGCCGGCGGCCAGGATGACCACGCGGCCCTTCTCCATGTGGCGGATGGCGCGACGACGGATGTAGGGCTCGGACACTTCCTGCATGTTGATGGCGCTCTGCACACGGCTGAAGATGCCGTGGCGCTCGAAGGCGTCCTGCAGCGCCAGCGCGTTCATGACCGTGGCCAGCATGCCGATGTAGTCCGCCTGCGCGCGGTCCATGCCGTCGGTTGCGCCGGAAACGCCGCGGAAGATGTTGCCGCCGCCCACCACGATGGCAAGCTGCACACCGTCATGCACCACGTCGGCGATCTCGTCGGCCAGGGAATCGACCACCTTCGGATCGATGCCGTAGCCAAGGTCGCCTGCCAGTGCCTCGCCGGACAACTTCAGCAGCACGCGCTTGTATCGGTATTCCTCGGCCATATACAACCTCCCGGTTAAATCGTAAAGCGTTTAAGCTTCCCTATCTTACCCGAAAACGGAAACGGCCGCCCATCGGGGCGGCCGTTTCCAGGCTTTTCACGCAAAGGACAAACGAGCAGGGCCTAAGCCTTCTCGATGCCGTCGGCGTTGATGACCGCGGCGGGATCGTTGTACATATCGCGATCAAGGCCGCCGGTGAAGTTGGAGGAGGTGACGCCGGCCACCATGGAGTCGCTGACGTTGAGGGCGGTACGGCCCATGTCGATGAGCGGCTCGACGGAGGCCATCAGGCCCACGATCTCGATGGGCAAGCCCATGGTGCCGAGCACGATGAGGCTGGCGAAGGTGGCGCCGCCGCCCACGCCGGCAACGCCGAACGAGCTGATGACGATGATGGCGATCAGGCCGATGACCCATGTGGGGTCGAACACGTTGATGCCCACCGTGGGGGCGATGAGTGTGGCCATCATAGCCGGGTAGATGCCCGCGCAGCCGTTCTGGCCGATGGACATGCCGAAGCTTGCCGCGAAGTTTGCCGTCGCCGGGTCGACGCCGAGCGCCTTGGACTGCGTCTCGATGTTCATGGGAAGGGCGCCGGCGCTAGTGCGGGACACGAACGCGAACGACAACACGGGGAAGGCCTTCTTAAGGTACGTCGCGGGGTTGACGCGGTTGCCCGCCAGGATGAGCAGGTGCACCAGGAACATGGCGATGATGGCCACGTAGCTGAAGATGATGAACTTGCCCAGGTCGAGGATGGCGGCGTAGTCGCTGGTGGCCGTGACGTTGGCGATAAGGGCGAGCACGCCGTAGGGGGTAAGACCCACGACCATCTTCACGATGCACATGACGATGCCGTACAGGCTGTCGATAAGGTTGCTGAAGAACTGCGCCTGCTCGGAATCGCGGTCGCGCAGCTTCAGGTAGGCCAAGCCCACGATGGCAGAGAAGATGACCACGGCGATGGTGGACGTGGAGCGCGTGCCGGCAAGGTCGGCGAACACGTTGACGGGGATCATGGACAGGATGGTCTGCGGGATGGTGGTATCGGCAACCTTGTCCTGACGCGTTTGAAGCGCGTCGAGCTTGGTGGCATCGACGCTGCCCTGCGTGAAGTCCGCCCCGGCAAGGCCCGACAGGGCGATGGTAGCCCAACCGAACAGCGCCGCGATGGCCACCGTGATCAAGAGGACGGCGAGCACCGACCCGCCGATCTTACCCAGGTTGTCAACGGCCTTCGTGCGCGTGAACGCGCCGACGATGGCCACGAACACCAGCGGCATGACCAGCATGCGCAGAAGATCGATGTAGCCGGTTCCCACCAGCGACATCCAATCGAGCGCGGTGGTGGCGGCGTCGCTGCCGCGGCCTAACGCCAGCTGGACGCCTGCACCCAGCACGATGCCCAGCCCCAGGGCCGTGAACACACGGAACGTGAAGCTTTTATCCTTCGCCTTCAGATAGCGCAGCACCGCGATGAGCGCCGCGAAGATGACCAGCACGGCGAGCACCGGCCCCAATACGTCGAACGACATGTTTCTCGTCTCCCTTTTTCGTTTCGAAGCGATGCGACGGGCGGGCGAACCGCCGGGAAAACGAAACCCGGGAACATTCACCCGCCCGTCGCAGCTCCTGCTTACAGCGTGTCGCTTATTATGCGCCTACTTTACCTAGTGGTGCAATGGGCTTACTACGCTATTTTCAGACGGCCGGCTATCGGGCAAAGCGCATGCAAGCGAGCTGCTCGCTGCAAACCAAGGATCCGCCAGCGCGCTAACGCATGGTAGCCGGCGGCGACGGGCTTCAACACCCGGAAAAATGGGAACGGCCCCAAAATAGGGGCCGTTCCCACGGGAAAAAGGGAAAAGGAAAGGAAAAGGAGGGGCTTTCGGCCCCACGCGAGACGCGCTGATCGCGTGCCTCGCGTGGGGCCGCTCGGCATTTTGCCAAGCGGCCCGAGAGAATCCGAAGAGGGCGCCGATGCTAGGCCGCATCGCTTTTGCCGGAGGACCCGCTGTTGTTCAACAGGCGGTTGAGCAACTCGCCGGAGCTGCTGGAGTTTTGCTGCGTGGACGCGGTTTGAGACGACTCGTCGGAACCCAAGGTGACCTCGATCTGCTTCGTGTCGCCATCTCGGTTGACCTCAAGGGTGACCTTGTCGCCGGGGTTCTTCGAACGCACGTCGAGCATCAGATCGCTTGCGGAGTCAACGGCGTTGCCGTCGAACTTCGTGACGATATCGCCCTCCTCAAGACCGGCCTCCGCCGCACCGGAACCGCTGCTGACGGCCGAGATGTAGGCGCCGCTATCGACCTTCAGGCCATAGCGCTTCGCATTCTGGGCGTTCACCGTGGAGAGGGACACGCCAAGCTGCGCGTGCGTGGGGGTTTTGCCCTCGATGATCTGCTGCGCGATGTTGACCGCATAGTTCACCGGGATGGCGAAACCGACGCCCGAGTAGTTGCCGGAATACGAGGTGATCAGCGTGTTGATGCCGATGAGCTTGCCGTTGGAATCCACCAGCGCGCCGCCGGAGTTGCCCGGGTTGATGGCCGCATCGGTCTGGATCATGTTGGGGTAGATGGTGTAGCCGCTGGACTGGGACGACGACCCGCCGTAGCCATATCCGTAACCATCGCTGCCGCTGCTTTCGGAGTTGCTCATGATCTGCGAACGGCTGGTTGCCGACACGATGCCGGTTGCCACGGACTGCTCGAGGCCGAACGGGCTGCCGATGGACATGACCCATTCGCCGATGGTCAGGTTGTCGGAATCGCCGATCTCGACGGGGGTCAGACCGCTGGCGTTGCGCAGCTTGATGACGGCGATGTCGCTGGACTCATCGGTGCCCACCACGTCGGCGTCGTATTCCTCGCCGCCCACGGTGACCTTCAAGGCGTCGGCGCCCGCGACCACGTGGTTGTTCGTGACGATGTAGCCGTCCTCGGAGAGCACCACGCCGCTGCCCAGGGAGCTTTCGGTGAGCGTTCCGGAGCTTGACGTGCTGCGACCGAACATGTCGGTGGAGGTTTGCGCCGTGTACACGTCGATGGCGGCCACGGAAGGCAGGCACTTCTGCGCCACGGCCTCGGGCAGCGTGTCGTCGGTGGACTGCGCTTGGATCTCGGTGTTCGTGGACGCGCCCAGCGTGACGCTGCTGCCGGAAGGGGCCCCCGTCACATTCTGATACACGGTGAAGCCGCCGAACGCGATGACGCATGCCAGCGCAGCGCCGGCGAACGCGGTGCCGAACGTGCGGCCGGAAGAGGTTTTGCGGGGGTTCTGGGCGTCTACCACCGGTTGCGTATAGGAATGCTGATAGCCGGGCTGCTGGTAGCCCTGCGCGGGCGGGATCGGCTGCCCGTGCTGGCCGTAGCCGTTTTGATTGTTGAACTGATCGGTCATGGCAGGCTCCTTGCTATCGGAGGCGCAGGGCCCTTACCGCCCTGCGTTTTGTTTGACAGGGCAACCTTACCACGCCGCAGCCCGCCATGGCGGCGCTCGCACCGTTTCGTCACCCGTACGTCACTGAATTACACCCTTTGGTGTACGGTTTGCGACCCGCAAAACGCCTAAGGGCCGCATCGGCGGCTCTTAGCTGAAAACAAGCTGAAAAAAACGCGCCTTGACGAGCATCCCGATCGAGCGCGCAGCGCCATCGCAACCGTGACGGCGCTACGCCTCGGGACGCTCCATGGGGACGAAACGATACGGCGTGCCATGCGCATCGAGCAAGGCCAGCACATCGGGAAGCGGCACATGCAACGTGGCCGTGTTGTCATTGGGGTGGATGCCCAGCCCCGCGTAGCTGCACAGCTCCTCGTCGAGCACCACCTGCACACGACGCTCATCGTCGTTGAGCACGCCCAACGGCGACACGGCGCCGGCACGCAGGCCCAAAATCGCCTCAAGGTCATCGCTTGAGGCGAAGCGCAACGGGCGGCTTTCCAACATAGCCCGCAACGCCTTCAGGTTCGCCGGCTTGTCCTCGGGCATCACCACCAGGTAATAGGCCCGCTTCTTGTCATCGCGAAGAAACAGGTTCTTCACCACCTCCGAAGCGAACGGCAGGTTGAGCTGCTCCATCCCCTCCATGGTGAACACGGGCTCGTGCTCGACCTTCTGATAGAAAACCTCCTGGTCATCGAGGTATTGCAACACCTCGGTCTTTCCCATGGCTGCCATAACGGCCCCCTTTCACGCCATCCCCTTTTAGGAACCGCATCCGCGCCGAAAGCGCCGAAGCGCCGGCACGAGCACGCGACATCCCAAACCTTGCGCTATTCTATCGAGCGTGAATAGATATGCCCAGACGGCGGACGGCGAAGCGCCCAGGCGCGCCGCAAGCGGCCTGCCTGGCAAAACGACGATGCGAACGAGGAGATGCGAGCCCCATGATGCAACTGGTAAAGGATATGGCCTTCCTGGTAAACCACCTGATGGACGAGCGGGGCGCGGGAAGCAAGCATGTGGAGCCGCAAGAGGATCCGCGTTGGTTCATGGAGCAGTGGGAGCAGTTCCGCGCGCTGGTGAACACGCGCGAGCCGAAGCCCGCATCGCCGGAGTTCCTGAAGGTGCAGGACCGCATGCTTCAGCTTATGGTGGCCGAACCGGGCATCACCGAAGCCGACGAGCTTGCGCGCATCGCCTCCGACCCGCGCCTGAGCATCTGGCGCGGGGACATCACCGCCCTGCGCTGCGATGCCATCGTCAACGCCGCGAACAGCGCGCTTCTGGGCTGCTGGATCCCCGGGCACCTATGCATCGACAACGCCATCCACACCTTCGCCGGCGTGCAGCTGCGCCTGAAGTGCGCGCAGATCATGCGGGAGCAAGGCTATGAGGAGCCCGTCGGCCGCGCGAAGATCACGCCCGCATACAACCTCCCCTCTCGGAACATCATCCATACGGTCGGCCCCATGACGAAGGGAAAACCAACGCTCGAGCAGCGCAAACAGCTGACGCAGTGCTATATCAGCTGCCTGGATGCGGCGTGTGCGGCGAAGGCGGAATCGGTGGCGTTCTGCTGCATCTCCACCGGCGTGTTCGGATTCCCGCAACAGGAGGGCGCGCAGATCGCCGTGCAGGCGGTGAAGGCATGGCTTGACTCCCGCGCCGCCGACGAGCCCGGCGCCGACATGCACGTCATCTTCGACGTGTACACCGAGCAGGACGAGAGCCTCTACCGCGCGATCCTCGGCGAAGACGAGAAACCCGCAAGCGAAACGGAGGAGTAGCGTCTCGCCTCGATTAGCCGAGCTTGGCGAATCGAGGCTACAGCAACACGCTCAACGCAACAGCCGCCGCCACGATCGCAACGGCCACGGCAAGCGCCGCGAAGTCGATGCCCGCGAACGGGTACTCCTTGAAGCCGCTTTCCCGGGTGCGCAGGTTGAAGCCTCGCACCTCGGCGGCGATGGCGGCGCTGTTGGTCTTGCGCACCGACGACACCAGCAGCGGAACGCACAGCGGCATCATCAGGCGGACCTTCTTCAGGAAGCCGCCGTCGAACTCCACGCCGCGCGCGGTCTGCGCCTCCATGATGCCAGCCATATCGTTCATGAACACGGGGATGAAATGCACGGTGGACATGAACGTGAACGCATACTTATACGGCACGTGCAACACTTTGACCAGCGCATTTGCCATGTCGGTGAGCTTGGTCACGTAGAACACCAAAAACAGCGGCACCGCGCACGCGACCAGTCGCACCACGATGAGCACGGCCGCGGCCACGCTCTCCGTGCCGATGTAGCCCCACGGCAGCTGCGCCAGCACGTCGCCTTGCGGCGTGAACAGCAGCGCGATCAGCGCCAAAACCAGGGAGAACAGCGCCACAGCCTTCGCCAAGCCCAGCGTTTGCGAAACCATCTTGCATTGCACGGCGAGCACCGCATCAAGCACGATCACAAGCGCCAGCAACGCAAGGTTGCTGGTGGCGAAACAGGCGATCACCAGCAGGAATGCCGCCGCCAGTTTCGCCACCGGGTTCATACGGTGCAGCAGGCTGTCGCCCGGCACGTATTCCAGGAAGCCTTTCATCGCACACCCATCCCTTCGCAAGCACCTGCCGCAGCGGCAAGCGCATCGGTCATCTCATCGAGCGTATCGGCCGACGCCACCGGCGATGCCGCCGCAACGGCGCCGTCCTCGGCCAAACGCAGCGCCACATCCACCACCTGCGGCGGCAGCAGATGCGTGCGCGCCAGCACGTCGCGATCGCGAAGCACGGCGAACGTTTCGCCGTCGGCAACCACCTGACCTGCCGTCATGGCGATCACCCGCCGAGCGTAGTCCGCCACCACCTCCATGTCGTGGCACACCATGATCACCGTGGTGCCGCAAGCGTTCAGCTCGGCGATGATGTCCATCACCTTGGCGCACTCGCGGAAATCAAGGCCGGTGGTCGGCTCATCGAGCACCACCACAGGCGGCTCCATCACGATGATGGACGCAAGCGCCAGCAGCTGACGCGTACCGCGATTGAGCAGGAACGGCTCGGCATCGCCGTCGAACCCGAACCGCTCGATCATCGCGTCCACCTTCGCCTCGGCCTCAACATCGACGCGCCCTTGCGCGCGGAAGCCGAACAGCAGCTCCTCGCGCACGGTTGAGCAGCAAATCTGGCGGTCGGGATTCTGGAACAGGAAGCCAACCTTCGCGGCAAGTTGGCTGGTGCGTAGCTGCACAGTGGGCACGCCATCAATGAGGACCTGGCCCGACGACGGCTTCAACAGGCCGTTGACCAGGCGCATCGTGGTTGACTTGCCCGCACCGTTCGTACCCACGAACGCGACGAAATCGCCATCGGGGATACGGAAGCTCACATCGCGCAGGATGGGCAGTTCGCCATCGTACGATGCGCTCACGTTCTCGAACTCGATCATGACGAAGCCCCTTCCCCGCTTAAAACCTGCTTGCACGCCTTGACCGCCTCGTCGACGTTGCGCGCCGCCGGCGCGTCTACCAGGCCGCGTGCGCGCAACCGGTTCACCAAGCTGGTAGAACGCGGGCAGTTCACGCCGATCTCCAACAGCTCGTCGGAATGCTCGAGCACCTCGGCGGGCGTTCCTTGGAAGCGGATCTTGCCGCCGTCCACGATAAGCAGCATGTCGGCGAAATCGGACAGCAGCGCTATCTTCTGCTCCACCACGATGACCGTGGTGCCGTTTTCCTGGGCATAGCGCGCCAACAGCTCGAACACGGCAAGCGATGACACCGGGTCCAGCTCGGCCGTCGGCTCGTCAAGCACCAGCACGCGCGGCTTCAGCGCGATGACCGATGCCACCGCAACCTTCTGCTTCTGCCCGCCGGAAAGCTCGGCGATGCCGCGATGACGCAGATCGGAGATTCCCATGGCCTCCAGCGCCTCGGCGATACGGCCTTCCACCTGGTCTTTCGGCACGCCGAAGTTCTCAAGGCCGTACAGCACCTCGTCCTCGACCACCGACGACACCATCTGCGAGTCGATGTCCTGGCACACGCTGCCGACCAGGCGGCTGATGTCGGTCAGGGACGCTTCGCACGTGTCCAGCCCGTCGATGGTCACGCTTCCGTAAAAATCACCAGGGTAGCAATGCGGGATGATGCCATTGAACGCATACGTGAGCGTGGATTTTCCGCTGCCCGCGGCGCCGGTGATTCCCACGAACGAGCCGTCGGGAACGGTAAGGTCGATGCCGCGCAGGATGGGCTCGACCCCCTCCCGATAGCGAAACGACAATTGCGAGATCTCGATCATGGGATGCTCCTTCTTGATGATGGGCTCTCGGGCGATGACCAGGCCGTTATCGCTTCAAGACAGCTCGCAGGACCGGGGTGAGGATAGCCGCCAGCACGGCATTCATGGTTGCAGTGCCGAGCACCATCACGGCGTACACGCCGAACACCGCCAGCGGCTCAAGATGCGCGACGGCGACGCCCACGATCATGGCGAACGTGTAACCGGAGACGATGGTGGACAGGAACGTGATGATCACGGGGGCGACGACGTTTTGGAAGCCCTTGTTATCGGCAGCAACCTTCGCAAGCGCGGTAACCAGCAAGCCGCACGCCAAAGCTCCCAACATCTCGGAGGCGATGTTCACCAGCGGCGTGGCGTTCAGCATGGGAAGCTGGCTGACCAGGCCCACCAACAGGCCGATCACCACGGATTGATACACTTTCGGTCGCGTAAGGATGATTGCCAGGCAGTACATGGCGATCATGAAATTGGGCTTCATGCCCGCAAAGCTGAGGAAGCTGGAAACGGTCAGCTTAAGGACGGCTCCGGCTGCGATGAGCACGGCTACCAAAATAAGATCCTGTACGGACAGGCCCTCCTTCTTCGCGGAGGTTGCCACCGTACGCTTCTGGGCTGCAACGTTCTGAGTCATGATCCTCATTCCTTTCTTGGCGGGGTTTCCGCCGGTCATCGCCCGTCCCCGGGCTTTCGGTCTGCCGGCAACGAACGCGAATGAGGAATCATCGGCTTACAGGTTTCAAGCAAAGGCCGGTTTGCAGCTATGGCGACTCGCCGCGCCCCGTGGCCCGAATAACCCGCAAAATAAAAAACGTCTGTCCTTTGAGATAAAGGACAGACGTAACATCTGCGGTGCCACCTTTACTTGACCCCCGAAGGAGCCCTCTCACGAACATGCCAACACATGTTCTGCCCTTAACGCAGGCTCACGGTCCAGATACTCGGTTGCCGACTGCCACGCGGTAACGCGGCATCCGCCAACCTTTCCCCTTTCCCTCGGCGAACCATTTACCACCCAGCATTTCTACGGGATTCCCAGCAACACCCGCTCTCTGTGAGCGCTTATGATGGCTTGACTTTCGCCTCAACGGTTTCAAGGTATTAAGTTGTGGCACGAACTATAGGGGATGCCGCCAAGAAGCGCAACCCCTATTTTTCGCGAATTAACAACCGCGAAGTATCGCCGGCAAACGGTCGGCGAAACGCCGCCGGCGTTTGTGGGCAAGATTTGACACGCGCGCAAGGATTGTGTGGTCTACCGCCCGCAAAGCATGCTGCACGAGCTTGCGCGCGTTACGATTATCGGCAATACAACGGCGTCACCAGCGACGTCCCCGTTGCGCCCTCGCGCTTCGGGGACGTTGTTTTCGTCTGACGCTTTCTCTATTCGTATCCGACAACGCAACGCGTTAAGCGAGCCCGAAAGCCGCCTTAGCCCCGTGCGCTCGTCGGCCGACCCGCGCGCCCTTACGGGAAAAGGACGTGCGCGGAAAGGAGCCGCTATGGCTGGTTGGGGTCTTACCCGCAAACAAATCGTCATGCTGATCGTACTGGTGTTCGGCACCTTCGTCACCGTTCTGAACCAGACGGTCGTGGCGCCGGCACTACCGTCGATCATGAGCGAGATGAGCGTCGACGCCGCCGTCGCGCAATGGCTGACCACCGGATTCACCCTGGTCAACGCCATTATGGTGCCCATTACCGCGTTTCTGACCGACCGCTTCACCACGCGCCGGCTGTTCCTTGCGTCCATGGTCCTGTTCACCGCCGGCACGGCGCTTGCCGCCTGGGGCCCGAACTTCCCCCTGCTGCTTTCCGGCCGTTTGATCCAAGCAGCCGGCGCCGGCATCCTTATGCCGCTCGTGATGACGGTGCTCATGTGGACGTTCCCCATCGACCGCCGCGGCACCGCCATGGGCGTGTTCGGCATCGTCATCGCGTTCGCCCCCGCCATCGGCCCCACCGTTGCAGGCATCATCATCGACCAGGCGAACTGGCACATCATGTTCTGGATCATCGCCGCGCTATGCGCTGCGGTCATCGTGTTCGCCGGCGCAGCGCTCGAACGCGGCGGCGAAACGAACAAGGACGTGAAGCTCGATGTGGTTTCGGTCGTCCTGTCAACGCTCGGGTTCGGCGGCCTGCTGTACGGCCTGTCTGCCATCGGCAGCTACGGCGTGACCGTCGATTCAGCTGCCGGCGTCATCATCGGCGTGGTTGCACTGGTGTTCTTCTTCCGCCGCCAGCTACGGATGGAGCAGCCTATGCTGCAGGTGCGCGTGCTTGCGAACCGCAAGTTCCTCATCGCCACCATCATCGTGATGCTCGTGCAAGGCGCGCTGCTTGCCGGCGGCATCCTCATCCCCATCTTGCTGCAGTCCTACATGGGCTTCTCCGCCACCACGTCGGGCCTTGTGCTGCTGCCCGGCGCCATCGTCATGGGTGCCATGGGCCCGGTCGCCGGCCGCCTGTTCGACAAGCACGGCCCGCGCGTGCTGGCCGTCATCGGCACCGGCGTGTTGGCGCTGACCACCGCCACGTTCATGTTCATGGGACCGGGTATGGGGCTGATCACGCTCACGGTCATCTACACGGTGCGCCTGTTCAGCCTGTCGCTCGTGAACATGCCCATCTCCACTTGGGGCATGAATGCGCTGCCCGACAAGCTGGTGAACCACGGAACCTCAGTGCAGAACACGTTCCGCCAGGTGGCGGGCTCGCTGGGAACCGCCGTCATCGTGTCCGCGTCCACCGTTGCCACCAACATGGTTTCCGGTTCGACCGATGCCGTGACCGCCGGCGTGTTCGGCATCCATGCGGCGTTCGCCGTGGCCACGGCCCTATGCGTGCTGGGCTTCGTGCTGACCGTAGCGCTCGTGCGCAACAAGCCCGGCGATGAGGCGGCCGCCGACGAAGACAATGCGCACCGCTCCATCATCGAGCAGATCATGAAGCGCGACGTGTACACGCTGCCTGAAAACGCCACCGTGCTCGAAGCCATGCAACTGCTGGTGAACAACCATATCAGCGCCGCGCCGCTGGTCGATGCCGTCGGCAAGCCGACCGGATTCATCTCCGACGGCGACATCATGCGCTACCTGTCCAAGCGCGGCCAGATGATCATGGACCCCGTGGTGATGATCGTGCAAACCGTGGACGCGTATTCCGACCACAAGGACTACGCCCACAAGCTGGAGCACCTTATGGGCATGAAAGCCTCCGATATCGGCGCGAAGGGGATCATCGGCGTCAGCGTGCACGCCGACCTGCCCGAGGTTTGCCGCGTGCTTGGCGAGAACCACTTGAAGAAAGTGCCCGTGCTCGACGACGGCGTCATCGTGGGCGTCATCAACCGCAGCGACATCACGCACTTCAGCATGGAAAAATATTTGGAAGAGCGCGGGGCGTAGAGTCCCTGCTTTGAGGCACGAAACGGGAAGCCTCAACGCGAGAGATCTCCCTGAACGCAAAAAATCCCGCAACCGCGCTATTTGCGGTTGCGGGATTTTTTGCAACCTGAACCTATTCCTGGGCCTATACGGCAAGGCCGACCGTCAAATGCATCATGTAGAACGCGAAACGCATGACGAAGATGCCGGCGAACACCAGCAGACACGAGACAAGCAGGCGAACAAGCACGCGCTTGGAGAATGCAAGCTCACCCCCGCCGTGCGCCGCCGCTTCCCTCGACACGACATGCATCGTGAAGGCGGCAAGCACGCAACCGGCAAAGCACATCAACGCGAACGCCAGCAGCATCGTGTGGTAATGCGGCACAAGATCGGCTGCCGCGACCACCGAATTCGTAACGCCGCCCAATAACCGACCCTGCACGATATACACAGCCGCATTCGCCGCAAGCGCAATGAAGGGCACCGTCATCAGCAGCAGGCCGAAACGCCCCGCAAGCGCGCGCCATTGGGCGGCATACAGCGTGATCGCCGCCAGCAAAGGGCCTCCCATCAGGGCATTCAGCCATAACGAAATCGGAACCGTAGGCAGGCTCCAAGTGATGATGGTGTCAACGGAATATGCAAGGGACACCATCGCCACAAACACGATGCCCGTTGCCGCGATCATCGCCAACAGCAGCCGCTGCAGCCATGCAAAAGGCTTGACCGAAAACGAGTACAGCCAATACAGGCCGCTGCACGCCAACAATCCCACCGCGCTGACGACTTCGTTCGAAAGAGGGCTGGAGCCGAAATGCAAAAACACGTACAGCGCATTGGCCGGGTTCCCGAGATGCGTAGCCGACGCGACGAGCCCCACCATGGTGACCACAAGAGGGATGCACATGAACGTGCTGATGCGCGCCCGCATCGTCGATTCGAGTTTCGAAAACAACAACACCGCCGCAACCAGAACAAGGGCGACGGCGCCCGAGGGGGCGAACGTGGTGAACAGCACCAACGTCACCTCGCTAAACGCGGTATCGAACCCGGAAATCATCAGCTTCCCCCTCTTTGCAGCCCTGCACGATGCGAAACGCACATAACGCCCGCATGGTCCGGCGCGTCGCTGCAGGCTGACGCGCCGGACCAAACGATTCCTTGGTATTTTAGCGATAGAAGCGAGGCGTGACGACCTCCAACCCCAACGCCTCCCGAACGCCGTCCAAGCTTGCACGCGTTAAGCGAGCCAGCCCTTCATAGAAAGGATGCTCGACGGCATCGGAAAGCTCGTCCAGGAAATGCCCCGCCCACGTTAGGAAGTGAAGGCTTAGGAACTCGCCCAGGTCAGCGGGCTGGTTCTGCGCAATCCACGCCATAAGGGCGAGCATAAGCCCGATATGGTCCTCCGGGGTTTTCTCATCCGCGGTCCGCGCAACGCCATGTTCGCGCATCCATGCGCGCAGCTCAAGGGTGGTCGCGCCGAACACCACGCACTCGCGGTCGGTGTACACCGACCCCCACGGCGGCGCCGGCTTCGCGCCCGGGCCGATGAACAAACGGCGATATTCCCATGTCAGATCGTCGTCTGCGGCAAAGGCACCGCCCTCGCCCGCAGCGCAGCTCGATGCCAGGCCCTCGACCATCATGCTCAAGCAGCTAACAGCCTGCGCCTCGCCGACGAACGGCCATTCCGCACCGGCGGCCTGCGCGTCAAGCGCGGCAACCGCCGCAAACTCGGCGCCGGCATCGCCCGTGCGCGGGTCCTGCAGGAAAAACGGGGCCAGCGTGTTCCCCAAAAACGCGACGCCCTCAAGCGTCGCAGCATCAAGATCCGTCATGCGATCCTCTCCTTATCGCTTAAGGCAACCATCATACGGCAAGGGGCGCGCCCGCAAACCGGACACGCCCCGAAAAAGCCTTGACTCTCAGCGATTAGCCGATATACAGGCCAACGCTCAGCTGCACCGCGTAGAACGCCAGGCGAGCGGCGAACACGCCCACTACGGCCAACACCGGAGCCGCAGCGGCAAGCGCCGTGGACTTCGAGTTGCGCAAGGACATGAAGGCGGCAACCGCGGCAACGACCATGCACACCACGCCGATCCACATGGGAGCGGAGGCGGCAGCGACCAGATCGGCGCCGTCGACGAACGCGTTGCCCATGCCGGACACGCTCATGACCTGCACCAACAGACCGGCAACGCCAAGAACCAGGCCGACGATCAGCACCGCCAGAGCCGCCATCTTGAAGCCGCCCTTCGCAGCGTCCTCAAGCGCACCGGACAGCGCGAGCACGAGCACGCCCAGGCAGACGCCGCCCAGCAGGCTGAAGCCCAGCACGGCAACGGGAACCATCGGGGTGTTCCAGGAAGCGATGGTCTCCATCATGTAAGCAGCGCCCGTGAAGCACGCGAACACGACCGCCATCACGGCCACCACGACGGCAAAGCCCTTGCGAGCACCCTCGCCAAGCTTGCCGGCAAGCGCCACGATCCAGTACACGATCGCAAGCACGGCGAACACGACGCCGGCGAGCAGCTCGTTGGACAGCGGGCTTGCGCCCACGCCGGCGAAAACGCCGAAAGCATGCATGGGACTTGCCAGGTGGAAGAACGCGCAGACGAAGCCCGCCACCAGCACGACGACCGGGATGGTGGTCATGCGGTCGATCTTCTTCAGCTGCTCATCGGAGAACTTCGTGGTGAGGAAAGCCACGGCCAGCGCGATGAACGCGCCCGCGCCGATAGGCGCCAGCGTGGTGAACAGAGCCAAAGGCAGCTCGGCCATCATGCTACATCACCTCCAGGGGATTCACGACTTTGCCGTCCTCCGCGCCTGCAGGCAGGGCGTCAGCGGAAGCCTTGATGTACAGATTCGGTTTCGTGTAGGTGGGCTCGGGCAGGGGCGCGATGTTCCCGCGCTCGCCCAGCTTGGCCATTTCCTCGATCGTGCCGAAGTCCAGCGCGCGAGCCGGGCACGCCTCCACGCATACCGGCTTCTCACCTGCGGCGACGCGCTCGGCGCAGCCGTCGCACTTCACGCTGTGGCCCTTTTCGCGATCGACCTTCGGCGCATTGTACGGGCACGCCATGTGGCAATAGCCGCAGCCGATGCACTTGTCGGCATCCACGGACACCAGACCGGTTTCGGGGTCTTTGTGCATTGCAGTGGTCGGGCATACCTTGGTGCATGCCGGATCATCGCAGTGATTGCACGACATAGACAACGGATAGCTCACGCAGCTGCTGGTGATGCAGCCGTTCGTATCGCGCTCGGTCGTGCCCAGCGTCACCTCGTACACCTTGCGGAACGCGGTGCCGACGCTCAGGTCCTTGAAATCCTTGCAGGCCATCTCGCAGGTTTTGCAACCCGTGCAGCGAGTGCCGTCGAAATGAAATGCGTATCGAGTCATCTCTTACTCCTCTCGTACCCGCTGCCTTTAAGCCTTCGCGACTTCGCAGATGTTGGTATGCTGCGGATTGCCCTTTGAAAGCGGGCTCGGGCGATGCGTAGTCAGCGTGTTGATGCTACCGCCCTTATCCAGGCGAGCCTTGTGATCGGAAGAGGACATGTCCGCATCGTGCCAAGCGCCCTGGGAAACGGCGACCATGCCCGGGATAACGCGCGGCGTGACCTTCGCCAGCAGCTCGATGGTGCCGAACTCGTTCTTCACATGGATGGTGTCGCCCTGTTTGATGCCGCGAGGCTCCGCATCTGCCGGGTTGATCCAAGCCTCCTGCGGGTTGACCTCCTTCAGCTCTTCGATACCGCCCCAGGAAGAATGCAGACGACCACGATAATGGAAGCCGCCCAACGCCAGCGGATACTCGTCGGTAGTGCTCTCGACGCCATGCCATTCAGGAATATATGCAGGAACAGGAGCCATGGTATCCAGACCGGAAATGGTATCGTCCTTTGCGACTTCCCAACCAGCGGTGTCCTTCAGCAGCTTTTCGGAGAAGATCTCAATCTTGCCGGAAGGCGTATCAAGCGCGCTTGCCACAGGGTCGGCGATGAATTTCTCCATGGAGATCTTCTTCTTGCCCTTAGTCACCACAACGCCCTTTTCCTGAGCTTCCTCGAAGGTGGGCAGCGCCGCATTCTTCGCACGCGCCTGCTCATACAGATCGCGAATCCACTGTTCCTCGGTCTTGCCCTCGTCGAACTTATCCTTCGTGCCCAACTTGTCCGCAATCATCTGCGCCATCTCGAACGCCGTCTTGCGCTCGAACTTCGGCGTAGTGCACGAAGTGCCCGTGATCATATAAGCATTGTCGCCACCCGTTCCAATCTGGGTGTTCTGCTCGAAACGGAACATGTCGGGCAAAATGACGTCGGCGTACTTCATGGAGTCGCACAGCACCGTATCGATGCCCAAGATGAATTCGCACTTGCTCTCATCCGACAGGATATCGTGCACATAATTGATATCGCCGTTTTGGTTCGTCAAGCAGTTGCCGGCATAGTTGATCATGTACTTGATGTTCACCGACAGCTTATCAACTCCCTTGACGCCGGCGTTCTTCGAAGTCATCTCCGTTCCATGGTCGATGGCATCGGCAAACAGGAAGCAAGGAATGGATGCCTTGACGGGGTTGGTGCCCTGAGGCATGCTCGTGAGCGATACGGAGTTCGAGCCTTCACGAGTGCCGTTGTTCGTACCGGCAATGCCGATCTGGCCGACCAAGCACGGCAGCGCCATGATCGCCCATGCCGTCCACTCTCCATTGCTACGACGCTGCGGACCCCAACCTTGCACTACGTACAAAGGCTTCGTTTCGGCAATCTCGCGCGCCAGCTCCTCGATCTTCTTCTCGGGAATACCGGTGATCTTCGCCGCCCATGCCGGGGTCTTCTCCACCTTATCGTAGCCGTTTCCCAGCACGTAAGCGCTATAAGACATGTTCTTACCCTGGTATGCCTCGGGCATAGTCTCTTCATCGAAGCCCACGCAGTACTTATGCAGGAACTCGGTATCGACCTTATCGTTCTTGATCAGCCAATAGGCGATACCGGCAACCAATGCGGCATCAGTGCCGGGGTTGATGGGCAGCCATTGATCGGAATGGCCCATAACGGAATCGTTCATACGAGGGTCGATGACGTAAATCTTACCCTTGGTCTTCTCGCGCATATGCGCATAGTCGTAATGGGAAACGGCACCACCCTGACGCGTCTCTGCAGGGCTCGAGCCGAACACCAAGATCAGCTCAGCATCTTCTGCCGCAGAAAGCGTCGAGCCGCTAGACTGCTTGGAGCCGTACATATACGGGGTGATGCAGGAGATCTGCGCCGTAGAGTAGCTGTTGTAGAACTTCAGGAAGCCGCCCACGGTGTTCATCATGCGCTGGAACGGACGGGCCGTGGTTGCGGAAACGCCGGTCGCATACGGCAGGTACACGGCCTCGTTTCCATACTTCTCGATGACTTCCTTGAGCTTCGTGGCCGCCAGGTCGATAGCCTCATCCCAAGAGATGCGCTCGAACTTGCCCTCGCCGCGCTTGCCGACGCGCTTCATGGGGTAGTTGATGCGATCGGGATGATTCATCCAACGACGATACGTACGGCCGCGCAGGCACGCACGGGGCTGCGGGTCGTCGAACCCGGCGTCCTTGCTCGTGCAGGTGTCCACCCACACAACCTCATCGTCCTTCACATGGAACTTCAGGCTGCAGCGGCCCGGGCAGTTGATGGCGCAATGGCCCCACGTGATCTTCTCCTCGGACTCCGCGAGTGCCGGCTCGGTTGCGCCGAACAGGTTCGCGCCCGTTGCAGCGGCGCCGCCGACGGCGGCCAGAGCACCCAGCGCACCCGTCGACTTGACGAACGTGCGGCGGTTCATGCTTGGCATGTCTTGCATTGCCTCCCCCTTCATTCTTTCCTTTTCGCCTCTGCCGAAACGGCTGCGCTATCGCGCGCCGCGACACGGCTTCTTCCTTTCGCGACCTTTTCGCCGCGTGCCACCCTTGCTTCCTTGGTTGGGGCTCGTCTACCCTCCAAGCGCATTTGGTGATAAGACCTTATCGCCTTACCCGATCCATCGTGTCACATAAAACGTGCGAATTTCGCGTTTGCCCAGTTCACAGGCTATCATCCTTTGCAGTATGTGACAGCCTGGAACCGATTGCGCGCTATACTGTTTTCAGCAATCGATTTCGCATTCTTGCTATGCAGCGGCGAAATCACGCAAGGGGGGAAGAGCACTCGACCATCCGCCGCCGACGCCTTCAGGCGGGCGACCGGCAGTGCCCGACGACGAGGATCTCTGTGGCACATACACGTTTCTCCAACATAGCCCGCACGTTCAAGCCCAACACCGCATCGCTTGGATACGCCCTCTTTTTAGCCATCAACGCCGCCGGCGTATGGGGCGGCGTATTCCCGTTTTTGCCCATGAGCTTCCAAACCCCGGACGTCATGTTCTGGTTCTTCTTTATGCAGTCGCTCGTGTTCTCGCTGTGCTATTTCGCCAGCGCCATCGGAGTGTACTACTTCCCCGGACCTACGCGCCGTTTCATGGTGATGCTTGCCAGCGCCCCCTATCTGCTTGGCTGGTGCTGCCTTATCGGGGCCATTTACCTGCACCCCATCGCCCAGGCACTGGTGATCGCCGGCGGTGCGCTTCTGGGTTTGGGGTCAGCCGGCTTCTATATGCTGTGGCAGCGCCTGTTCGCCAGCTTCAACGCAGACCATGGCAACCATGACCTGATCTTGGGTACCGCCTATGGCGCGCTTCTGTACTTCGCCCTATACGCCATCCCGCAAGCCGTGACCGCGTTTCTCATCCCGTTGGTGTTCATGCCGCTGTTCGCGCTCGCCATCGTGCTGAAAAGCCGGCACATCGATTTACGGCAGCCCATGTTCGAGGACGTTCCGCGCGAGCACCCGAACGTGTATAGGCGCGTGCTGCACGATTACTGGCGCAGCGCCTTGTGCGTCGGCGCCATCGCATTCTGCACCGGCGTCATGCGCTCGCTGGCCATCGGCGACCCACGGGTCGGCAGCCTTGTGAACCTGCTGTCGATGACGGGATGCCTGGTTGCGGGCATCGGCGTTTTGGTGCTCTGGCAGTTCAAGAACGTGCGAATGAACGTCGCCAACGCCTACCGCATCGCCTTCCCGCTGCTCATCAGCTCGTTTCTGGTGCTCCCGTTTTTCAGCGACGGCTATGCGCGATGGCAAGCCGCCATCCTGTACGCGGTATACAGCGTGGCCATCGCGCTCATGATGATCCAATGCGCACAGGCGTCGCGCGACCGAGGCATCAACCCCGTGTTCATCTACGGCTTCTTCGCCGGCATCGTATATGCGTTGCACGATGTCGGGTTCCTTGCCGGCACGTTCGCCGAGCAGATCCGCGTCATCGGCATGCAGCCCGATGCCGTCGTCGCGCTGGTGGCGGTGTACCTGCTTGGCCTTATGTTCTTCATCGGCCAGGGCGGCTTCAAGCGAGCATTGGCCGCAAGCCAAGCGGAGGATATCGAGCTCGTCGCCGGCGTGCCTCTGCAAATCGCCGATATCAACGAGCGCCAAACCGACCTCGATGATGCCGAATCGGAAAGCGAAGCGTCTCCCGCGGCGAACGCCGGATGCGCGGGCCCCTGTCCTTTCAACATGCAAGATACCGGTTTGTTCGAGATGAGGCCCATCATCATCGCACGGGCGGATACCGAGGGCGCCCCGACCGTCAAAGAGCCCGCGATGGCGCCCGACAACGCCCCCTTCCCGACGGACGCCGCCATACTCGAGAAACGCGACCACGCCCGCAACTCCGATGCACCCAATTACCAAGATCGCCTGTCGAAGCAGGCTGCGCTGGTTCGACAGCACTACCGTCTATCCGCGCGCGAAACCGAGGTCATGGAGCTTATCGCCCGAGGCAACACCGTGGCGCGCATCGCCGAGCAGCTGGTGGTTTCGGAAAACACCATCCGAACCCACAGCAAGCGCATCTACGCCAAGCTGGATATCCACAAGAAGCAGGAGCTCGTCGACCTGCTGGAAACGTTCAATCCGAAAGATCTGGAAGATTAGCCTCTGAACGAACGATGGCCGCGCATTCCGCGCGGCCATCTTGCTTCAGTTCGTCACATCCCCGCTTTGATCAAGGCTGATCGCTTCGCCGACATATGTTGACGGCACGCGGAACAGCGCCTTGAAGAAGTCCTTCGTGCGCGCAGGGATCTCCCGGATATCGTACTGCAGCTGCTTCTGATACTCGTGATAGTCGCTGGGAACGCCCTCGGCTTGCATCCCCAAGCTTTTCGCGGACCACAGCGCGCGATACAGGTGATACGTTTGCGTGGCCACCACGATACGCTCGCACCCGAACACGTATTTCGCCCGGTACATGCTCTCGTACGTGGAGAAGCCCGCATGGTCGCAGAAGATGTCCTGGCTGGGCACGCCTTGTGCGATGGCATATTGCTTCATCGCCTTCACCTCGTTGTACGAGGCGGTGCCGTTGTCGCCGCTCATGATGATCTTCGGCGCCACGCCCGCGAAGTACAGCGCGATGCCGTCATCCAGGCGGTCGGCCAGAATACCCGAAGGCGTTCCGTCGGGCAGCACCGATGCGCCAAGCACCACGATGGCATCGACGTTGCCGATGCTGGCTTTCTCGGGGGTGACGATGGACCCCTTCGAGCCCATGATGGTAACCATGTTCGTGATGGCGAACACCGCCACCACGGCCAATACCGCCGCCAGCACCATATCCAGCACCCGCCTCAGGCATCCCTTATGTTTCTTCGCGCTACTCATAGGAAACAGACAATAGCAAACGCCGAAACCTCACGGCAAGCGTTTTGCCGGAACGGCGCAACAACGCCACCGAAACCTACCCTCGAAAACAAAACGACCCGAAGCATCCTCCGGGTCGTTTCGACTGCAATGTCAGCGTTTTTACTTCGCCACGATGTTCACCAGACGACCGGGCACCACAACGACCTTCTTCAGGTCTTTGCCCGCCACGGCGTCCTGCACGGCCTCGAGCGCCACAGCCTTCACAGATTCCTGGTCGGCATCCGCGGCAACCGTGATACGGGCCTTCATCTTGCCGTTGATTTGCACGGCAAGCTCGACCTCGTCATCCTTGGCCTTCTCGGGGTCGAACTCGGGCCATTCCTGCGTATGGATGGAGCCCTCGCAACCCAGCGCATCATGCCACAGCTCGTCGGTCATATGCGGGCAGATGGGAGCCAGCAGCCTTACCAACACATTGGCGACCTCGGTCGCAAGCGCCTGCTCATCGGCGGATGCGGCACGCTGCTCCGGGCCGACCTTGCGCAGGTAATCGCCGATGGCGTTCACCAGCTCCATGATGGCGGCGATGGCGGTGTTGAAGTTGTTGCGATCGAAATCATCCACAACCTTACCGGCAACGCGATGACGCTCGCGCAGCAGCACCTTGCGAGCCGCTGCCGCCTCGGCATCGGATGCGCCCGGCTGATACAGCGTATCCTCATCAGCCTTGCCCATCAGGTCGTACACCATGCGCCACACGCGGTTGAGGAACTTGTGCATGCCGGCCAGGCCGTCCTCGTTCCACTGCAGCTCCTTATCAGGCGGGGCCATGAACAAGATGTAGGCGCGCACGGCGTCGCAGCCGTAGCCCGCGATCATCTCCTCAGGGGAGATGACGTTGCCCTTGGACTTGCTCATGACGTCGCCGTGCTCGTCGAGCACCATGCCCTGGCACAGCAGGTTCTTGAACGGCTCGTCGAAGTCCAGCATGCCCAGATCGCGCAGCACCTTCGTGAAGAAGCGGCTGTACAGCAGGTGCAGGATGGCGTGCTCGATGCCGCCGATGTACTGGTCGACCGGCATCCAGCGGTTGGTTTTCGCGCTGTCGAAGGGCAGCTCGGTGTTGTGCGGGTCGGTGTAGCGCAAGTAGTACCAGCTCGAGCACGTGAACGTGTCCATGGTGTCGGTCTCGCGACGAGCCTCGCCGCCGCACTTCGGGCACGTGCACTTCGCGAAGCCCTCGTGCGTTGCCAAGGTTTCGCCAGCGGAAAGGTCGATGTCCTCGGGCAGGCGCACCGGCAGGTCCTCTTCCGGCACCGGCACCAGGCCGCACTTGTCGCAGTAGATCATCGGGATGGGGTTGCCCCAATAGCGCTGGCGGGAGATCAGCCAGTCGCGCAGACGGAACTCCACCTTGCGCTTGCCGCGGCCCGCAGCCTCCAGGTCGGCGACGATGGCCTCCTCGCCCTCGGAGTGCTTGCCGCCCGTAAGGCCGGTGTACTTGCCGGACTGGACCAGTCGACCCTCGGCCTCCATGGCGCTCTCCCAGTCGACGCTGGTAACCACACGGCCCTGCTCGTCTTTCAGCTGCTCGAACAGCGGGTCGTCGTCACCCAAGATGATGGGAATGATGGGCAGGTCGTATTTCTTGGCGAACTCGAAGTCGCGCTGGTCGCCGCACGGCACGGCCATAACCGCGCCGGTGCCGTAATCTGCCACGATGTAGTCGGCAACCCACACGGGCACCTTCTCGCCGTTGATAGGGTTCACCACATAACGGCCGGTGAACGCGCCGTGCTTCTCCTTGTTGCCCTGCGCGCGCTCGACGGCGGTGATCTTCTTGGCGTCCTCGATCACCTGCATGACCGCGGCCTCGTACTCCGTGCCCTCGACCAGGCCCTTCAGGATGGGGCTTTCAGGGGCCAGCAGGAAGAAGCTGCAGCCGAACAGGGTGTCGGCACGCGTGGTGAACACGGTGATCAGGTCGTCTTCCGTGGGGTTCTCGGGTGCGTTGCCCTGCTTGTCGCACAGCGTGAACTTCACCTCGGCGCCCTCGGAGCGGCCGATCCAGTTCGCCTGCATCTGCTTGACGCGCTCAGGCCAGCCGTCCAGCTGATCCAGGTCGTCCAGAAGCTCCTGCGCGTAATCGGTGATCTTGAGATACCACTGCGTCAGGTCGCGCTTCTCGACGGCGCTGTGGCAACGCCAGCACTCGCCCTCGGTGACCTGCTCGTTGGCGAGCACGGTCTGGCACTTCGGGCACCAGTTCACCGGCGAGTTGCGGCGCTCGACCAAGCCACGCTTCCAGAACTGCAGGAAGATCCACTGACCCCAGCGGTAATACTCGGGGTCGCATGCTACGACGGTGCGGTCCCAATCGTAGGAAAGGCCCATGCGCTTGAAGCTGGCCTTCTGGGTTTCGATGTTGGCGTAGGTCCACTTCGCCGGATGGCTGTGATGCTTGATGGCCGCGTTCTCAGCCGGCAGGCCGAACGCGTCCCAACCCATGGGATGCAGCACGTCGAAGCCGCGCATCTTGGAGTAGCGGGCGATGACGTCGCCGATCGTGTAGTTGCGCACATGGCCCATGTGGATGTCGCCCGACGGGTACGGGAACATCTCGAGCACGTACTTCTTGGGCTTAGCATGATCTTCCGTGACCTTGTACAGGTCGGCATCTTCCCAAGCCTTCTGCCAACGAGGTTCGATCTCGTGAGGGTTGTACTGTTTCATCGTCCATCTTCCTTGGCTGACGCGGTAATACACATAGGGTTCATTGTAGCAGCCCCGCGTTTTCACGAGGGGAAAAAGCGGCAACATCCCAGGCAAGGAAAGCCGAGCGGGCTCCTGGGGAAACCTCATCCGGTTTTTGCGCCGGTATCGCGTGCCCGATGCCGGAAAACGACAAGCCGCCCAGGCGGCCCGACCCGCTTGCGGCGCGCGGCCAAGGTTTACCCCTGACTGCGCGAACCGCAGCGGAACGGCGCGCCTGAGCGGCCTGCATGCTTTACGCTGTTCGCCGAATCCAGCTCGGCGAGGCCCTGATTAACGCTTGATGTTGTAGAAAGCGTTCTTGCCAGCGTACTGAGCCTGGGAGTCAAGCTCCTCCTCGATGCGCAGAAGCTGGTTGTACTTGGCAACGCGGTCGCTACGGCACGGAGCGCCGGTCTTGATCTGGCCGGTGTTCAGCGCCACGGACAGGTCGGCGATGGTGGTGTCCTCGGTCTCGCCGGAACGGTGGCTCATAACGCATGCGTAACCCGCCTGCTTGGCCATCTCGATGGCGTCCAGCGTCTCGGACAGGCTGCCGATCTGGTTGACCTTGATGAGGATGGCGTTGGCGCAACCAAGCTCGATGCCCTTCGCCAGGCGCTTGGAGTTCGTCACGAACAGGTCGTCGCCCACCAGCTGCACCTTGTCGCCGATGCGGTCGGTCAGCTGCTTCCAGCCGTCCCAGTCCTCCTCGGCCATGCCGTCCTCGATGGAGATGATCGGGTACTTCTCGACCAGCGCGGCCCAGTAGTCAACCATCTCGGCGCTGGTCAGTTCGCGACCCTCGCCCTTCAGCTCGTACTTGCCGGTCTCGGCGTTGTAGAACTCGGTGGAAGCCGGGTCCATGGCGAACATGATGTCGTCGCCGGGCTTGTAGCCTGCCGCCTCGCAAGCCTTCACGATGTACTGCAGGGGCTCTTCGTTGGTGGTGAAGTTGGGAGCGAAGCCGCCCTCGTCGCCGACGCCGCCGCCCAGGCCGGCCTCGTGCAGGACCTTCTTCAGGGTGTGGTAGATCTCGGCGCACCAGCGCAGCGCCTCGGCGAACGACTCGGCGCCCACCGGCATGATCATGAACTCCTGGAAGTCAACGTTGTTATCGGCATGCACGCCGCCGTTGAGGATGTTCATCATGGGCGTGGGCAGGATATGGCCGTTCACGCCGCCCACGTACTTGTACAGCGGAAGACCGGCGGACTCGGCAGCGGCCTTGGCGCAGGCCAGAGACACGCCCAGGATAGCGTTAGCGCCCAGAGCGCCCTTGTTGTCCGTGCCGTCCAGCTCCAGCATCACGTCGTCGATAGCACGCTGATCGTCGGCTTCAAAACCGACGAGCGCGTCGGCGATCTCATCGTTCACATGGCCAACGGCATCCAGCGTGCCCTTGCCCAGATAACGCTCCTTGTCGCAGTCGCGCAGCTCAACGGCCTCGAACGCGCCCGTGGACGCACCGGAGGGAACGGCCGCACGACCGAAGGAACCATCCTCCAGCACAACTTCCACCTCGACCGTGGGGTTGCCGCGAGAGTCCAGGATTTCACGCCCGAACACATCGATGATGACGCTCATTGAATGCCTCCTCGTAGGATGTTTCCTTTTGCGCCCGGCGCCTTGCACCAGGCCATACGGGCAAATGATACCATGCCCGCCCCGACATGTGCGAACCAGCAGGCGGACGGCGAAATGCGCCTGTGCGCGGAGGCGATCGCTAGGGAATGGCGATAGCGGCGGCGTTCGCCGTAGCAGAATATGCGCCCGCACACGAAAGCGATTGCCAGAGAAGCGCCGCTGCGGCTAGAACAGAAACGCTATGGCAGCAAGAAGGCCCAGTCCCAACGCCAGCACAACACCCGAAGCTATCGTCATGCGGTAGTCTCGAAGCGAGGTTCGCCGGCCGCCGCGCGCACCATAGCAGCGGGCATCCATGGCAACCGAAAGTTTGTCCGCCCTTCGAAACATTCCCACGAACAGCGGGATGAAGACCGGCGGCCAAGCCGATACGCGCCGCCATAAGCCGCCCCGATGAAACGAGGCGCCTCGTGAGAATTGCGCATCATGAATCGCGCAGACTTCTTGGGCCATCAAAGGAATGAAGCGGATAGCCATGCTGAACACCATCGCTATATCGTCGGCAGGCACATGCAGGGCCCGCAATGGCGACACGAACGACCGCAGCGCATCGGTAAGCGCCGTAGACGTTGTGGTAAGCACGACGATGAAGCTGCCAAGGACGAGCAAGATCATCCTTGCTCCGTAAAAGCAACCCAGTACGAACCCCACCTGAGTATTGATCGATGCGAACAACACGGTGAGAACCGCCATCATATACACGGGGATTCCCATGGCCAGCATACGGCCGAGCGGGACGCGAGCCGATAAGGCCAGCACCAGGCATAAACCGGCAAGCAGGCACTGTCCGACCCACGTTTCAACCCAGAAAACGGTTGCGGTGTATGCACACAGCAACAGCACCTTTACCCGGGCATCGCAGGTGTGGACGAAGGAATCGCCGTCGATATACGTGTTTACTCGTAATTGCATGCGTGAAGTATAGCGCAGCATGGGATTCGGGAAGAAGAGTCGCTAAACCTTTTGAGCCGCGCCGCCATAAGACCTTCGCGAGGATGAAGCCATAAGTAGACCAACAAGCAAATCGAACAAAAAAAGAAAGAAAGGACCCCGAAGGGTCCTTTCTCAATAGCATGTGGGGGTAAGCTTATTCAGCCTTCTCCTCAGCAGCCTCGACAGCCTCAGCAGCTTCCTCGGCCTTAGGCTCCTCGACAGCCTCGACCTTCTTCGGAGCAGCCTTCTTGGCAGCCGGCTTCTCAGCCTTCTTGGCCACCGGCTCGGTGACGAGCTCCATGATGACCATGGGAGCGTTGTCGCCCTTGCGGTTGCCCAGCTTCATGATGCGGGTGTAGCCACCCTGACGATCGGCGAACATGCCCTGCTCGACCTTCTCGAAGATCTCGCGGACCAGTTCCTTGTCGTTGCCCAGCGCAGCGATGGCCAGACGACGGCTATGCAGGTCGCCCTTCTTCGCCCAGGTGATGATCTTGTCGACATCGGGGCGGATTTCCTTAGCGCGGGACTCGATGGTCTTGATGCGGTCGTTGAGGAACAGCGCCTGCACCAGACTACGCTTCATGGCCTTGGTATGGGCAAAGTCGGTGCCCAGCTTGCGGCCCTTGTAGTTATGCCTCATGGTAGGTTTCTCCTATTGCTTCAAATTGAGGTCCATGGAAATGAGCTTGTCCTTCACTTCCTCAATGGACTTCGCACCAAAGTTCCTGATGTTCAGCAGGTCGTTCTCGGAGAACTCGACCAGCTGGCGCACCGAATGGATGCCGGCGCGCTTCAGGCAGTTGTACGAGCGGACGGACAGGTCCAGGTCCTCGATCTGCTTGTCCAGCTCGGCGTTCGACTCCTGACCCTCCGGAGCGAAGATGGACGGCACTTCGCCCTCTTCCTCTTCGGGGGTGCTGGTCAGGCTGAGGAACGCGCCCATGTACTGGTTGATGATGTTGGCAGCACGGGTGACCGCATCGATAGGCTCGATGGAGCCGTCCGTCTCAACCTCCAAAACCAACTTATCGTAGTCGGTACGCTGGCCCACGCGGGTGTCGGTCACGTTCATCGTGCAACGGCGAACCGGGGAGAACAGCGAGTCGACATGGATGACGCCGATAGGATCCTCCGTGCGCTTGTTGCGCTCGGCGGAAACGTAACCGCGGCCCACGCCGATGCGAACCGTCATGTCAAGCTGGCCGCCGTCGGCAACCGTTGCGATGACATGCTCGGGGTTGATCAGCGTGAACTCGGTGGGAACCTGAAGGTCCGCACCGGTCACAACGCAGGGGCCCTCGGCAGAAACATGAGCCGTGGCCTCTTCCACGTCGTCATTGAGAGCCGAGAAGACCAGGCCCTTGACGTTCAGGACGATATCGGTGATATCCTCGATGACGCCTTCAGCCGTGGTGAACTCGTGCTGCACACCGTCGATTTGGATGGCCGTCGCCTTGGCGCCGTCGAGAGACGACAGCAGAACGCGACGCATGCTGTTACCCAGCGTATAGCCGTAGCCACGCTCCAGCGGTTCCACGATGAAACGCGCAACAGTATCGTTGACTTCTTCCGTTGTTACCGTCGGCCTCATGAACTCTGTCATGTTGGGTAAGCCTCCTTACTAGCGCGATTACTTGGAGTAGAGCTCGACGATGAGCTGTTCGCGGATGTCGAGATCGATCTGATCGCGGGTCGGAAGAGCCAGAACACTGCCCTGCAGCTTCTCGATGTCAACCTCGAGCCAAGCCGGAACCTGGAAACGGGCGTTGGAGACCAGAGCGCTCTTGATGACCAGCAGTTCCTTGGACTTGTCGGCAACGGCGATCTTGTCGCCGGCCTTGACGCGGTAGGACGGGATGTCCACGCGGCGACCGTTGACGGTGATGTGGCCGTGGGTCACGATCTGACGAGCTTCCTTGCGGGTGCGGGCGAAGCCCAGACGGAAGATCACGCTGTCCAGACGGGACTCCAGGATAATCATGAGGTTGTCACCCGTGATGCCCGGCATGGACTTGGCCTTGTTGAAGTAGCCATGGAACTGCTTCTCCAGCACGCCGTAGATGAACTTGACCTTCTGCTTCTCGCGAAGCTGCATCGCGTACTCGGATTCCTTACGACGACGCTTGGGCTCGCGCTTGGAAGTCTTGGAGCTGCTGTAACCCAGCACGACGGGATCCAGGCCCAGCTGGCGGCAGCGCTTAAGAACCGGAGTTCTATTGATAGCCATAGTAAATAGATCCTTTCAGTTACACGCGACGACGCTTCTTGGGGCGGCAGCCGTTGTGCGGAATGGGGGTGCAGTCCTGAATGCTGGCGACTTCCAGACCGGTAGCCTGCAGCGAACGGATAGCCGTCTCACGACCCGAGCCGGGGCCCTTCACGTAAACGGCGACCTTCTTCAGGCCGTGCTCCATAGCCGTCTTGGCAGCAGCCTCAGCAGCCATCTGCGCGGCAAACGGCGTGGACTTACGGGAACCCTTGAAGCCGACGGTACCGGCGGACTGCCAAGAGATCACGTTGCCCTGAGGATCGGTGATGCTGACAATGGTGTTGTTGAACGTAGACTTGATATGCGCAGCGCCAACGGCAATGTTCTTGCGCTCGGAGCGCTTGATGCGCGTGCGCACGTTTTTCTTAGTTGCCACTTCTTAGCTCCCTTACTTACTTCTTCTTGCCGCCGATTTGCTTGCGGGGACCCTTGCGGGTACGGGCATTCGTGTGGGTGCGCTGACCGCGAACGGGCAGGCCCTTGCGATGACGCAGGCCACGGTAGCAGCCGATTTCCATAAGGCGCTTGATGTTCTGAGACACCTCGCGGTGCAGGTCGCCCTCCACCTTGATGTTGTTCTGGATGTAGTCACGCAGCTTGACGAGATCCTCTTCGGTGAGGTCGTTCGTGCGCGTGTCCGGATTGATGCCCGTCTCAGCCAAGATCTTCTTGGACGTGGTCAGGCCAATGCCGTAGATGTAGGTCAAGCCGACTTCAATGCGCTTGTCGCGAGGAAGGTCGACACCAACAAGACGTGCCATAGGTTTATCTCCTCTTTCTTCCTAGCCTTGACGCTGCTTATGACGGGGGTTCTCGCAGATAACGAGGACCTTGCCATGGCGTCGAATGATCTTGCACTTGTCGCACATTTTCTTGACCGAAGGACGTACCTTCATTTCAATTTCCTTTCGGTTAATGCGGTCCTATATGTACACACCCAGCCGCAGGTGATTATTCTCGGGGATACTGGCGCGCCGGCTTGCGCGCGGGCTGAGACTACTTGAAACGGTACGTGATGCGCCCGCGGTTCAAGTCGTAGACGGACAGTTCGACCGTCACCTTGTCGCCGGGCAAGATCTTGATGTAATGCATACGCATCTTGCCGGAAATGTGGGCCAGGATTTGGTGGCCGTTTTCCAGCTCCACCTTGAACATGGCGTTCGGCAGGGCTTCCAGAACCTTACCACCCAGTTCGATAACATCTTGCTTGGTCAACGGTGCTCCTTCAAACTAAATTCGTCTTTTCGCAGCAATCCGGAATGATACCAAACTTATTGAGTTGTGTGGGGAAAATACACAAAGCGCACAAGACCAGAGGAGCTCGTGGCTTTTCGATACCTGCATGTCAGGCGTGCGGTCTAGATGCCGCGCAGCCTTCGCCGCTGAGATTGGGCGAGGCCGCCAGGTATTCGCGCAGTGCGCAGCCGCCTTGTCGGCTTAACGCGTGAGAATGAATAAGATGAGATTCGCGTTCAGATTCTTGCAACTATACCCCTTAACCGCGATGCGTCAAGAGCCTGACAAGAGAAATCACGTGTTCCGAATGTTCTCGGGCAATAAAAAACCTCCCGATCGGGAGGCTGAAACGTTAAATGGCTGGGCCACTAGGATTCGAACCTAGGTAGCTGGTACCAAAAACCAGAGTCCTGCCGTTGGACGATGGCCCAGTGCATTCAAACCGCCGTGGCGGCCCTGCGCAAAAAGTGGTGGGCCCTGTGGGGATCGAACCCACGACCTTGGGATTAAAAGTCCCCTGCTCTACCGACTGAGCTAAAGGCCCACTTCGCATATGCGCGGCTATCCATTTTACCGGTGCCCCATGAAACGGTCAACGGGAAAATGGGGAATTCATCTTGCCGCCGCAATTACGACCTCCGAGCTTTACAATGCGTTGCAACGCTATCTTTCGCGAAGGACGCAATTATGACGCTTCAACAGCTTCGTTACCTTATCGCCATTGCCGAATACGGATCGATCAACGCCGCCGCGCAGAACCTCTACGCGTCGCAGTCGAACCTATCCACCGCCATCAAGGAGCTTGAGCAGGAGCTCGGCATCTCCATCTTCACGCGCAGCAACCGCGGCGTGACGTTGACCAACGACGGCACCGAGCTGCTCGGTTACGCACGTCAGGTCATCGAGCAGGCGAACATGCTGGAATCGCGCTACGCCAACAAGGAAAAGCCCCAGGCGCGCCTGGCGGTGTCCACCCAGCACTATGCCTTCAGCGTGGAGGCCTTCGTGAACGTGGTCGAGCAATGCGAGGGGGATTTCTTCGATTTCATCCTTCGGGAAACCACCACCGCCGAGATCATCGACGACGTGCGGTCGTTCCGCAGCGAAGTGGGCATACTGTACCTGGATGCGTTTAACCAGCGCGTCATGCAGAAGGCCTTCGACGACGCCGATGTGTCGTTCTACCCGCTGTTCGACGCGGGCGTGCACGTGTTCGTTGGCGAGAGCCACCCGCTGGCCGGACGCGATATCATCAAGCCCGAGGAGCTGACCGTGTGGCCTCGCTACAGCTTCGAGCAGGGCACCGCGAACTCATTCTACTACTCCGAGGAGCCGCTCAGCTACGTCGAGCACTCCCGCAACATCCGCATCTCCGACCGCGGCACGCTTTCCAACCTGCTGACCAGCTATAACGGCTACACGCTTTCCACGGGCGTGCTTTCGAGCGAGATGCATACGGGCATCGTCAGCATTCCCCTTGACACCGACGAGCGCATGACTGTCGGGTACATCATGCACAACGAGCGCAAGCCTTCTGAGCTTTTGGACCGCTACATCGAGGAATTGCACCGCATCATCGGCGAGAGTGAGGGGGTGACCGCTCGATAGCGGCCCGAATGGGATGCCGCGCACGCAAAACCCCTTGCAAGCGGAACCCCGTTCCGCGTCAAACGGCTCGCGGCAGCATCCCGTCAGATTGATTGGACAAAAGACGAATTCAAGCAAATTAAGAAGCATCGGCCTTCACCGATGCTTCTTAATTTGATGCGCATCACGCCCTAGAAGCCGTCGATGCCCCTGAACGCGACGCGTATTCCGCCCTTGTAGCCGTATTTCCGTCCCGCAAACCAAGAACGCCCCCGCTTCCACACCGGGAATCGGGGGCGATTCGAGAACTTTGCGAGGCTTTGCGTTTAGCTAGACGACAAGCTTAGCGCATGTTGGAGGCGTAAGGAGCCTTGTCCTTGAGCACGACGTCGTGCGCGCCGCCCTCGACGATGGAGGTGGAGCTGATGACGGTGAGCTTGGCCTTGTCCTGGAACTCGGGGATGGTGAGCGCACCGCAGTTGCACATGGTGGACTTGATCTTCAGCAGCGTGACCGCGATGTTGTCCTTAAGCGGGCCGGCGTAGGGCACGTAGGAGTCGACGCCTTCCTCGAACGACAGGCTCTTCTTGCCGCCCAGGTCGTAACGGCCCCAGTTGCGGGCACGGGCCGAACCCTCGCCCCAGTATTCCTTCATGTAGGTGCCGTTGACCATGACCTTTGCCGACGGGGACTCGTCGAAGCGGGCGAAGTAACGGCCCAGCATGACGAAGTCGGCGCCCATGGCCAGCGCCAGGGAGATGTGATGGTCGTAGACGATGCCGCCGTCGGAGCAGATAGGCACGTAGATGCCGGTCTCCTTGAAGTACTCGTCGCGGGCCTTGGCCACTTCGATGGTTGCCGTGGCCTGGCCGCGGCCGATGCCCTTGGTCTCGCGGGTGATGCAGATGGAACCGCCGCCGATGCCGATCTTCACGAAGTCGGCGCCAGCCTCTGCCAGGAAGCGGAAGCCCTCGCCGTCGACGACGTTGCCTGCGCCGATCTTGACGGAATCGCCGTAGTGCTCGCGCACCCACTCGATGGTCATCTTCTGCCAGTCGGAATAACCCTCGGAGCTGTCGATGCACAACACGTCGGCGCCGGCCTCGACCAGCGCGGGAACGCGCTCGGCGTAGTCGCGGGAGTTGATGCCCGCGCCCACGATGTAGCGCTTGTGGCTGTCGAGCATTTCATTGGGGTTGGACTTATGGCTGTCGTAGTCCTTGCGGAACACCATGTAGACCAGCTTGCCCTCGGCATCCACCAGCGGCAGGGAGTTCAGCTTGTGATCCCAGATGATGTCGTTGGCAACCTTGAGGGAGGTGTCCTCGGAGGCGGTGACCAGCTTCTCGAGCGGGGTCATGAACTCGGAGACCTTCTCCTCGCCGGTCATGCGGGACAGGCGGTAGTCGCGCTCGGTGACGACGCCGAGCAGCTTGCCGTGGGCGGAACCGTCGTCGGTGACGGGCATGGTGGAGTGGCCCGTCTGCTCTTTCAGGGCAACAACCTGGTTAAGCGTCATGTCGGGGGAAAGGTTGGCGTCGGACTCGACGAAGCCGGCCTTGTAGTTCTTCACGCGGGCGACCATGGCGGCTTCCTGCTCGATGGTCTGGTTGCCATAGATGAAGCTCAGACCGCCCTCGGTTGCCAGGGCGACGGCCATGTTGTCATCGGACACGGCGGCCATGATGGCGCTGACCATGGGGATGTTGAGCGAAAGCGGGCACTCTTCCTGGCCCTTGCGGTACTTGACCAACGGGGTTTTCAGGCTCACCGACGCCGGAACGCACGTAGCAGGCGTATGACCAGGTACCAGAAGATACTCGTTGAACGTACGTGACGGCTCGTCGTAATAATAAGCCATGGGAGACGGCTCCTTTTCTCGCAACGGGATTTTCGTTGCTAGCCATTATAGTCACGCCGACGGCCCGATTGCGAGGGCGGGCCGGCAAATAGCGGAGAATGTGGAGAAACGTACGGAGGAAAGCGCTCTCAGGCAGCAAAAAGGACCGCCGGTTCCCCAGCGGCCCTACCAGGCGCGATATACGATTTCGAAGCCTTATCAGCCCAGCCCCGCCCATTTCGCGATGATGGGAGCGTAACCCATAGCAAACACGATGAGCATGCCCACGGGGATGACGTACGTCACGTAGCCGCGCGCCCACCGCGGGAACTTCAGGCCGCTGCCCGTGTCGGCCTCCGCCAGGAAGCCTTCCCAGCCCCACCCGCTTTTACGCGTGCAGAACAGCACCAGCAGCAAGCCGCCCCACGGCAGGATGTTGTTCGACACCAGGAAGTCCTCGATGGCCTGGATGTCGCCGATACCCGGAACCGTAAAGCCCGCCAACACGTTGAAGCCCAGGACGCAGGGCAGGCTAAGCACGGCCAGCAACACGCCGTTGACCAGGCATGCCTTCTTGCGCGGCGTCCCCCACTGGTCCATGGTGAAGCTCATGATGTTCTCGAACACGGCGATGACGGTTGACAGCGCGGCGAACGTCATGAACACGAAGAACAGCACCGCCCACAGCTGGCCGAACGGCATCTCGTTGAACACGCTGGGCAGCGTGATGAACACCAGGCCCGGGCCCGAACCCGGCTCCACGCCGAACGCGAAGCAGGACGGGAAGATGACGAGGCCCGCCATCAGCGCCACGAGCGTATCGAGGCCGGCCACGCGCACCGCCTCGCCCGTGAGCGTGTGGTCCTTGCCGATGTAGCTGCCGAAGATGGACATGCCGCCCATGCCGACCGAGACGGTGAAGAACGCCTGGCCCATGGCCGCGTACACGGCATCGCCGAACGTTGCCAGTTGCTCGGCCAGCGTGGCGCCGGCGAACATCTTGCTGAAATCGGGCATCAGGTAGAAACGCAGACCCTCAGCTGCGCCGGGCAGCGTGACCGCGCGCACGCACAGGGCGACGAGCACCACGAACAGGGCCATCATCATGACCTTCGTCACGCGCTCCACGCCCTTCTGCACGCCGGCGCGCGTGACGCCGACGCCCACGCCGACGATAATGAGCATGTACACGGCAAGCTGCACCGGATCGGCAAGCAGGCCGTTGAAAACGTCTGCCACCTGGGAGCTTTCCAGCCCCACGAACTCGCCGGAGGCGCTTTTCACCACGAAGGCGAGCATCCAGCCGCCCACGGTGGTGTAGAACATCATGAGCAGGTAGTTGCCGGCCAGGGCCAGCCACTTGAACGCATGCCACTTCGTACCCGCCGGTTCGAGAACATCGTAGCTGCGCGCGATGGAGCGCTGGCTTGCGCGGCCGGCGGCGAACTCCATGATGAGCGCCGGAAGCGCGAAGATGGCCAGGAACACCAGGTACATGATCACGAACGCCGCGCCGCCGTATTCTCCCGTGATATAAGGGAAACGCCACACGTTGCCCAAGCCGATGGCGCAGCCTGCGCTCACCAGGATGAACCCAAGACGGGTTCCGAACTTCTCGCGTTCCATTCGCCCTCCAAACCGCGCGTCGCAGCGCGCGTAACGCAAAAACGCCCGGCGTAGCGATACGCCGGGCGCTCACAATCAACCCTTGCAGTGTAGCGGAAAGCGGGGCCTGCCGCCAGAAACGTTACCGAACGCTGCCGCCTTATTCCGACCGCAGGGCCTCGACCGGGTCCTTTCTGCTGGCGGCGCTTGAGGGGATAAGGCCCGCCAGGAACGTAAGGAGCACGCTGATGCCCACGAGCACCACCGCCGCCTGCCAGGGCAGGATGGCCACGCTGCGGACATCGAACAGCGAGTACACGATGGCGTTGGCGGGAATGCAGGCAAGCGCGGTCAACCCGATGCCGATGACGCCCGCCGTGAAGCCCACGATAACGGTCTCGGCGTTGAACACGCGGCTGATATCGCCTTTGCTGGCGCCGATGGAGCGCAGGATGCCGATCTCCTTCTTGCGCTCGAGCACGCTGATATAGGTGATCACCCCGATCATGATGGAGCTGACCACCAACGAGATGGCGACGAACGCCACCAGCACGTAGCTGATCATGTTCACGATGGTGGTGACCGAGCTCATCAGCGCGCCCACGATATCGGTGTAGCTGACCACCTTCCCCTCTTCGCCGTTCGCCTCCATGCGATCGTTATAGGCGTCGAGGATGTCGATGACGCTTTGCTTGCTGGGGAAATCCTTCGGGTAGATGTCGATGCTAGCGGGCTTGGCATAATCGGCCCAGCCGAGCTTCTTCATGTTGTTGTCGTAGCTGGACTGCTCCGTGGACATGAGGCTTGCCATAAGCTCGGCAAGCTCGTTCTCGTCCATGTTCATCTGGAAGGCGTCGGCAAACGCGGACTGGTCGATGCCCATGGCGCTGGACATGTTGTCGGCGAGCCTGGTCATATACGAGTTCATCGCGGCGGACACCTGCTGCTGCATCGCGCTTGCGAACTGGGTCATCACCTGCGCCATGGCGCTTTGCATATAGGTTTGCATGGCAGCGCCGAGCTGCGTTTGCAGCTGCGAGGAGATGACCTGGGTCAGCGCCGGAAGCAGCTGTTGCTGGAGCTGCTGGCCGATCTGCTGCGAAAGCTGGTCGCGCAGCTGCTGCTCGATCTGGCTTGACATGCCGCTGAAGTCGATGGAGTCGGCGATGACCTGCTGCATCGCCGCCTGTGTGGCGGGGTCGGCCAGATACGCCGCCACGGCCGTATCGACGCTTCCCGCATATTCCGGATGCGCCGCCAACCACGCAGGGTATCCCTGCACGACGCCCATGACGCCAGCGGTGAGCACATCGGTTTTGATGGTGGGCTGCACGCCGTCGAAGCTGATGTCCAATCCGCTGAAATCAAGGCTCAGCTTGCTGACGTCGATGGCGCTCGGATCGATGCTGATGGAGGACGCGTCGAAGGCGGGCAAGCTGGAAAGGTCCAGGTTTATGCCCGACAAATCCATGCTGGCGCCCAGATCGGCGCCCTGCAACCCCGCGGTCAGCGCGCTTTGATCGAACGTGAAGGCGCTCTGCAGCTTCTGCCCGTCGATGGTGAACAGGCTGGACATATCGAAGCCGTTGCCGCTTTTCTGGTCGCTTTCCTCATCGGCGAACGACTTGCCCGTGATCACGTTCGTTGCCGGGTTCGCCTTCTGGTCCTGCACGATCTGGATCTTGCCCGCCTGGTCGATCAGGTGGTTCACCAAGCTGGAGGGATAGTACAGCCCCGTTTGCAGGGAGGTGATCTTCGCGCCCTCCTTCGGCTTCACGACACCCGCGATCTTCAACGTCTCCCCGTTGTCCACCAGGTTCCTCATATAGGCATCGTCGCCGGACTTGTCCTTCCACACGCCGTATTCGTCGTCGCGCCGGTAGAAGTCCGCGGCGTTCACCAGCTTGAAGCGGACGCCCATCAGGTCATCGTAGGAAAACGACAGGCTGTCGCTCGGCGCGTTGACGGCCTCCTCGTTCGCGAAGGCGCGCACCATGCTCTCGAGCTCGGCGTGATCGCGCAGGCCCATGGAGTAGAGCATGAAATCGCTCACGCTGCCGCCCGGCGTGAGCACCAGCACGACCTCGTCGTAGTTTTCAGGCCAATGACCTGCCATAACGTCGTACTGACCCTCGACCATGCCCATGTTGTCGGGCAGCTTGTAGAAGATGTTGGTGCTCATCATCGACGACATGATGCCGTTTGAGGCCGTGGACGAACCCAAGCCGATACTGCTGAACGACTTGTCCGGGTTCACCTGATGCACGCCGCCCGACGTGTCGGAGCCGAAGATCTGCGGCGTGACGTTGTAGCCATATTCGATGGAGCTCACATACGGCTCCACGCCCGATTCGCCTGAATCGAAGAACTCCTTCAGCGACGCCAGGTCGTTGCTGCCGATGCTATCGAACGTGCTCGCGATCATCTTCGACTCGTGCACGGGCTTATCGGAATCACCATCGGACGCATCGTCCTGGGATTTCTCGACCGACGAACCTTCCGCGCCGCTTCCCAGCCCCATCATGCTGGTCATGTCGAACCCCTGGTCCTGGATTTGCAGCGGGTACTCGGAAAGCGTCTCCTCCTCCACGTTGGCGATGTAGCTGTTCACGCCGTTGGCCAGGGACAAAATGGCGGCGATGCCGATGATGCCGATGCTTCCCGCGAACGCCGTCATAAGCGTACGGCCCTTCTTCGTGAGCAGGTTCTTAAACGACAGGGAAAGCGCCGTGAGAAACGACATGCTGGTGCGGCGGGCCTGCTTGGCGGCGCGGAGCGGGGCGCTCTCAGCCGCCGGGTCGAACGGACGGGTGTCGTCGCGGATGACGCCGTCGGCCAAGGTGACGATGCGCGTAGCGTAGCGCTGCGCCAGCTCGGGGTTATGCGTGACCATAATGACCAGACGGTCGTCGGCGATCTCGGTGAGCAGGTCCATGATCTGCACGCTGGTTTTGGAATCGAGCGCGCCCGTGGGCTCGTCGGCCAGCAAGATCTCGGGGTCGTTGATGAGCGCACGGGCGATGGCGACGCGCTGCATCTGGCCACCGGAAAGCTGGCTGGGCTTTTTGTTCACGTGCTCGGCAAGCCCCACGCGACCGAGCGCCTCGACGGCGCGCTGGCGACGCTCGGCGCGGGACACGCCGGAAAGCGTGAGGGCCAGCTCGACGTTTTCCAGGATGATCTGGTGCGGGATAAGGTTATAGGCCTGGAACACGAAGCCGATGCGGTTGTTGCGATACGCGTCCCAATCGCGATCTTTGTATTCGCTTGTGGACACGCCGTCGATAAGCAGGTTTCCGCCGTCGTAGTGGTCAAGGCCGCCGATGATGTTGAGCATGGTGGTCTTGCCCGAGCCCGAAGGGCCGAGCACCGCCACGAACTCGTTGTCGCGGAAGGCCACCGACACATGGTCGAGCGCGGTTTGCGTGAAATCCGCAGTGGTGTAGGACTTGCACACGTTTATCAGTTGCAGCATGCAGCCGCCTTTCGAATTTGAAGATAATCGCTATGATTATCCCCCGCCGCTCGCCCTGTTCGCCCCGCTTTCGCGAAATGCGCGGAATCCGTTACCTTCGAAGATCGAGACTAATCTGCCGCCCGGTAAAAGCCGCAGCGGCAACCACCGCCGTAAACGGAAGAGCTTCGCCATTGCCGGGATACCGAATCGCAACGGAGGCAACCGAAAAACAGCCGCAATGAGAACAACCCGCAACAGCCGGCCACCGCCGTTGCGGGTTGTTAGGGAAAAGCGAACCAGTATGCCCGTTAGCCGATCGCAGAATCCGCCTTTTGCGCAACATCGGCCATGCAATCCTGCGCCTGCGACCTTTCGGCATCGCCGGAAAGCACCACCAACACATAGGGATTCTGGTCGAGCACGATGCCCCCATCATTGAACACGCCATCGAGCGTACCCGTCTTGTGGGCAAAGACACTGCCCGCCGGCAACCCTTCAAGCAGTCCAGCGTCATCGTGCTGACCTTTCAACAAGTCAAGGGCGAACTCGCTCGCGTCCGAGCTCACCAGCTTCCCCTGGTAGACAAGCTGCAACATATGCGCAACGTCATTCGCCGACGTATAGTTCTCGACATCCGTAGAGAAATCCATCATACGGCGGTTGAGCGCGGTCTGCGTGAGGCCGATACCCCTCGTATACTCGTTCACAGCCGGCATACCGACCGCATCGATAATCAGATTAGTGGCAATATTGTCGCTATCTTGAATCATATAAGCGGCAAGCTGGCGATACGTATACGACCCGCCAGCACCCGATGCCTGGATAACGCCCGTACCTCCCACTACATCCGACGGGCCCACGGTTACCGAATCATCAAGCGATAGCACCCCGGATTGCGCTTGGTCGAGCAAAGTCCCCAATATCGCCAGCTTAATGATGCTGGCAGAAACGAAGGGCTCGTCACCGTTCACGTTGACCGACCAAGATCCATCAGCCGATGCGCATGCAACGGCATAAGTCCCCGTATGAGCCTCCGTAGCCTGCTCCAACGCATCCCGCAAGCCCTCGGGCGCCGAAGCAGGCGCCACGGCTTCGCTAGCCCGAGCATCATCGACGCAGTCGACAAGCGCCTCAACATCGGAGATGCCGGTCACCTCTCCCCGTTTCTCCTGGCCAGAATCGCATCCAGCAAGCAAACACGATGCAAACAGCACCGTCGTTGCCGCCAGCAAAACGCCAGCGGCCCGCACTGCCGCGCCCATCACAAACAGAATCCGAACACGACGCCCTCCGCGGTGGAGGCATAGCCGCCGTTGTCAACTTCCGGCCCCATATCTCCGAACGACGTTGCGACATTGGGAGCCGACGAGCGCATCCACCAAACGCCGGGATTGCTCGATCCGGCGATACTGCGATCAAGCGAAGCGTGGCCCTGCTCGCCGGCAACGCCTTGCTGCTTGAACCAAGCGTATTGCGAGCCCTCTTTATTGTCCACCGTATCGATATAGCTTTGGTCAGATCCTTTGTTCCACGCAATGGGGCCAAGGCATTCCATCCAGGAGAACAGCCATACGCTATCCTGCGTTTCGGTGACGCTTGCAGACGAGGTGGTCTTACCGGCGTTGTTCGACAGCTTGCTCACCGGCATCACGTTAGAGCGCATTTCATCGGGGAACGACTGCAGCACGTCCCCGTTCAGCCAAGCACGCATACCCGAGGACTTCCAACCACCGGAGTTCGAAGCCGTGGGGTTCATAGGATGCTCGGCGAAAATATCCGAGGTCATGAACGTGAACGCCGCGTTTCGCCCGCTCGATCCCTTGTCTTTGAACACGTCGACGATGAACACGTCGACGTTTCCCATAGATGTCTGCAGCGTCTTCTCTTCGCCGGTAAACGAGCCGTCCGGCTTCACAAGGTTGTAGCTTGCCGCCACCTTCACGGCATCGTCGCGATTTTTCGCCGTGCGCTCTATTTCCGCAGCGATATTCGAAAGGTCAGCCCACGAATACTCGGAGATGCCGCTTTTCACCTGCACTTGCTGGGAGACGGTGTTTTCCGTGGCGGATCCCTGCGCCCCGTCGGATTGCTGTTGGGCCTGTTGGTCGGTCTGCTGCCGACTTACCGCCTCGCTAGACGAGCCATCAACCGCTCCGACGATGCGAGGCACAGCGAACACGGCTACCGCGATGACAAGAACCGCACATACCGCCGCAACGGTCGCAACCTGCGGGGAGATGCCCTTGCTCCGGGAGGCGGTCCCTTGCGCCACCGCCGGGCGAAACCCCTGATTGTCCCCAACATCTTGCAACGGCGACGCCTGCGCTGAGACGGTATCCCCCGCTTGCCGACCCAAGGCGTCGCCAGCATACGACGCAGGCTCTTCATCAAGAACCGGGGCCCCGCAAAACTCGCAGAACCTGGCATCGTCTCCAATCGGCTTTCCGCAATTCGCGCAGAACATAGCGCACCCCCCTACCGCTAACCACCAAACAGCATCCGCTACAACAGAAGCATGATGGCTCCATAGTAGCCGAACAACAAGCAAAGAAAACAGGCGAATCAGCGTCCGGCGTCCCTCCGCCCGGTTCCGCGACTCGCCCTCCGGGACGATTCCCGCCAAGGCGATTGCGACGAATGCCAGCGGGCGCCGTTACCGGTATACTATCTTCATTGCGGCAGGAAGGGCCGCTTTAGGGGTTCGAAAAGGAGGGAACGTTATGCATGGTTCAATTGGGTTTCTCGGAATGACTGCAGCCATCGGCATCATCGCACCCGTTTTGGGGATTGCGGCCATTGCGGCGGCGATCGTGCTGTTCATCAAGTTCGCAAGCAAGAAAGCGGACAAGACAAAGCCGCTCACCAAGTTCTTTGGCTTCGACCACTTGTTCATCGAGAGCATCACGAAGTTCCTGTACGCGCTCTCAACAACCTGTATAGCGGCATTTTGTCTGATCTTCCCCTTTATGTCCGCCGCATCTACGTCTATTACATCGGAATCAGGAATCATGGCAGTGGGAGCCTTCTTCGAAGGTCTTGTCGCGGCCGTCTTCGCATTCGTGATTCTCGAGGTTGTCAACCGCCTGCTTTTCGAATGGAGCATGATGTTCATCCGCGGCGCGGTCGATTTGCACGACATCCGCAACAAAATGCTCGGATCGACCGATTCGGCATTCAATGATTCAATCGATCTGAGCGGGATATTCGCTGCAAAGCGCCATTCCAGCGATACCCCGACGAGCAAGGCCGAGCAGACGGTTGCCCAACCCTCCCAGCCCGCACAGCCGACGGTGCCCATCAGCCCCGTCGCGGCGAGCACATGGGACTGCCCGTGCGGAAAGACGGGCAACGCCGGATCGTTTTGCCCCAAATGCGGACACCCCCGGCCGTAGCTAATAAGCCATCACAAATTGACTCGATCCACAAGCAAGGCAACCGCTCTGAACGGATTGCCGTAGTCTTTAGCATCAGGTATCGGTTGCAGGCATAACTGCAGCCGCGAAGGAGGCATCGATGTACTGCGAGCATTGCGGAGCGAAGCTTTCCGAAAATGCACGGTTTTGCCCAACCTGCGGAAGCGCAACCAGCGAACAACCCCCAGCCGACGGCCAAGAATCGGCAAGCGCATCCGGCGCAACGTCCTGTTCCCAAGAGGATACGCCCCGGAAAGCCATCGGAAAGCCCGCCGTGATCGCGGTTTCGGCCGTGGCGTTTGCGCTTATCGCCGGCGGAGTCGCTTTCGGCGCTCTCTCCATCAGCAGCCCGGCAAAACCCGCAGACGAACAGACGTCAGCCGAACAAGAGACCCCGGAGATAAAGCAACAGGAACAGCCATCGGCTGCTGCGGTGCCGGAGCAAGAGCCGGCACCCGATACCGCACCGGAGCCCGAGCCCACGCCCGCGCCCGTCAATCCCGCCGCAGAGGCGCAAACCGCCTTGCAAGCGGTCGTCGACGACTATCGCTCGCTTGCAGACGATTCCGCCAAGCTCAGCAAGGACGACCTGGCCTCTAGACACCCTTACGTGAATTCGATGGCCCTTCCCAATTATCTTATGGATTGGGCGGACAACGGCTTCTCGAACGTTTGCTACGCCTTTTCCGATCTGAATGGCGATAACGTCCCCGAGCTGATCATCGGCTGCAAAAATGCGCAGTCCGACACGCAGGCGTTCGACATCTGGTCCTATGTCAACAACGCCCCTGTTCGCGTCGCTTATTCATGGGAACGTTCGATTATGCGCGTTTGCGCCGGCGACTATCTTTACGAACGCGGAAGCGGCGGCTTCCAAGACTGGATGATCACCGTGAGCACGCTGAGCGCCTACCCAACCGGCGTCGGCGACGCCTGGACGGACTACACGAACGGTTTCAAGGGTCGCACCGACAACCTCAACGTAGTCGAGAAGCTCGGCATGGAGAGCGGAACCTACGTGAAGATTGATGCGCAGGGTAACAAGACAGCTATCACCGCCGAGCAATTCCAGACCGAGAATCAAACCATCGAGCAGCAATACCCGGCTGACAGCTCCATCGACTGGATCTCTCTCATTTCATAGCATCCTCGCAGCGACTCGCAAGAAGAGTGGAACCCTTTGCTTTCGGCATACGGCGGCGACCCAACTCCTGGGGCTCTTTCCCGCCGGCCGCCTCCGCGAACCGCGAACGCGGCCGTCGCAGTTGTCGGCTTTCCCCGTTGCACCCCCTCCCCGCCTAGCGTGCCCGCCCCTGTTGGCGTACTATCGTCTGCGAGCAACGATCCCCGAATGCAAGGAGCGTATATGGAACGCGAATCCGCGTGGAAACGCTACGATGAGGACCAGCTGGCCGAGCTCGAGCAGCTTGCCGCCGGCTACATCGACTTCATCTCCGAGAACAAGACCGAGCGCGAGTTCTCCGCTGCCGCCATCCGCAGCGCCGAGGCCGCCGGCTACGAAAGCCTTGACACCGCCATCTCCGCAGGCCGCAAACTTGTCCCCGGCGACAAGGTGTGGGCGACCATGCGAAACAAGGCGGTCATCCTGGTGCAGCTGGGCGCCCGCCCGCTGACCGATGGCATGAACATCCTGGGCGCGCACATCGACAGCCCGCGCCTGGACGTCAAGCAGAACCCGCTGTACGAATCCAGCGAGCTTGCCTTCATGGACACCCATTACTACGGCGGCATCAAGCACTACCAATGGGTCACCGTCCCGCTGGCGCTGCACGGCGTGATCGCCAAGAAGGACGGCAGCGTGGTGGACGTGAAGATCGGCGAGGACGCCGACGACCCCGTCTTCTGCATCTCCGACCTGCTCATCCACCTGGCGAACCAGCAGATGGGCAAAAAGGCCAACGAAGTGGTGGAAGGCGAGGCGCTTGATATCCTGGTCGGCAACCGCCCCCTGGTGGTACGCGACGAGGACGGCGAGGCCAAGGAGCAGAAGGACCCCGTGAAGGCCTTCGCCCTCAAGCTGCTTGCCGACAAGTACGGCATCGAGGAAGAGGACTTCCTGTCCGCCGAGCTTGAGGTCGTGCCCGCCGGTCGCGCCCGCGACCTGGGCTTCGACCGTAGCATGGTGCTCGGCTACGGCCAGGACGACAGCGTGTGCGCCTACACCTCGCTGGTGGCGCAGCTTGCCGTCGCCGGCGAGGAGCTCGACCGCGCCGCCGTGTGCGTGCTCGTGGACAAGGAGGAGATCGGCAGCGTGGGCGCCACGGGTATGGCCTCGCAGTTCTTCGAGAACACCATCGCCGAGATCATGGAGCTTGCCGGCGAGGGAGACATGCTGCCGCTGCGCCGCGCGCTGGCCGCTTCCGCCATGCTCTCCTCCGACGTCTCCGCAGGCTTCGACCCTGCCTACGCCAGCGTCTTCGAAGCGAAGAACAGCGCATACCTGGGCCACGGCCTAGTGTTCAACAAGTACACGGGCGCACGCGGCAAGTCGGGCAGCAACGACGCCCGCGCCGAGTACATGGCGCGCATCCGCAAAATCATGGACGACGCCGGCGTGCAGTTCCAAACCTGCGAGCTGGGCAAAGTCGACGCCGGCGGCGGCGGGACCATCGCGTACATCCCCGCGAAGTACGGCATGGACGTCATCGACTCCGGCGTGGCGGTGCTCTCCATGCACAGCCCCTGGGAAGCCACCAGCAAAGCCGACATCTACGAGGCCGAGCGCGGCTACGAGGCGTTCCTGCGCGCGTAACGGGCAGCGGGCGCGGGAGCCGTTTCCGCGCCCGACCCGGAAAACCGTCGATAGACAGCAAGAAGCGCCGCGGCTTCAAGTCGCGGCGCTTCTTTATTCGCTAGTTTGTCACAGGCTCAGACGCGCACCCGCACATCCGCTGTTTAGAACTCGAGGCCCTCCAGGCGCTCAAACACCTCATCCTTGCGGGTCAGGAAGTCCCACGGATCGAAGATCTCGTCGAGCGTCTCCTTGGACAGCTTTGCCTCGGGATCGGCCTCCAAGCGCTCGCGATACGTGGGTCCGTCGATAGCGTTGTGGATGTCCTCCCACACGGCCATGGCGTTGCGCTGCACGATGACGTACGCCTCCTCGCGGGTGATGCCCGTGTTCACCAGGGCCAGCAGCACCTTGCTGGAGAAGATGAGGCCCTTGGTGCGCCACACGTTGTGCTCCATCTTCGCCGGATAGGTTTGCAGGCCGTCCAAGATCCACTGCATCTTGGCGAACATATAGTCCAGAGCGATGAAGCTGTCGGCCAGCGCCACGCGCTCGGTGCCGGAGTGGCTGATGTCGCGCTCGAACCACAGCGCCACGTTATCGAGCGCCACCTGGGCGTTCGCCTTCACGCAGCGCGCAAGGCCGCACACGCGCTCGGCCGTGATGGGGTTGCGCTTGTGGGGCATTGCCGACGAGCCCTTCTGGCCCTTCTTGAACGGCTCCTCCGCCTCGATAACGTCGGTCTGCTGCAGCAGGCGCACCTGCATGGCGACGGACTCCAGCGTTGCGGCGGCGCAGGCGAGCGCGCACATGACCTGGGCGTGGCGGTCGCGCGCCAGCACCTGGGTGGACAGCGGGTCGGGCGTCAGGCCCAGCTTCTCGCACACGTACTTCTCAACGTAGGGGTCGATGCTGGAGTACGTGCCCACCGCGCCGGAGATGGCGCCGGTTGCCGCGACCTCGCGAGCCTGCTCCAGGCGGGTCTGCGCGCGCTTGAGCGCCCAAGCCCAGCTGCCGAACTTCATGCCGAACGTCATGGGCTCGGCGTGAATGCCGTGCGTGCGGCCGACGCACAGGGTGTTCTGGAACTCGAATGCGCGGCGCTTGCACGTCTCGCCCAGCTGCTTGACGTCGTCAAGGATGATGTCGATCGCCTGCACGATCTGGTACGACAGCGCGGTGTCGCCCAGGTCGGAGGAGGTCATGCCGTAGTGCACCCAACGGCTGGGCTTTTCCTGGCCTTCGGGGACGTCGGCGTCGATGTACTCGGCCATGCACGTGGTGAAGGCGATGACGTCGTGGTTCGTAACCTTCTCGATCTCGTCGATGCGCTCAACCGTGAAGTCGGCGTGGTCGCGGATCCACTGCGCCTCCTCCTTCGTGATGCCGGCTTGGCCGAGCTCGGCCTGAGCCTCGCACGCCAGCACCTCGATTTCCTTCCAGATGGAGAACTTGTTCTGAAGCTCCCAGATGGCGCCCATGGCCGGGCGCGTGTAGCGGTTGATCACAACGACCCCTTTCGCGGTTGATAGTTGATGACCTCATCATACCGTGCGCGCGTACGGCGCACCGACGCCGCGCGCGTTTCTGCAGATGGTTTACGCATGGAAGCAGGCGAACGGAAAGCCCTGCCGACACGAAACGCGCCGCGAACAGCAACGCACAAGGGGCCCACCGGCCCAACAAGCGCGCAACTCCGCGAAAGGCCGAAACCGCGTGAACGCACGCCAGCCCCGCCTTTCGCGGATTCAACGTGTTCGTTCGCCGAATCATCCTCCGATATGATAAGATGCGCCTAGCTATTCACTAGGTTTATTGGGGGAATCATGACGCTCGAGAAAGACGAGAGCCGACAGGACGACGCTCTCGAAGTATGTAATGCCGAAGCCGTCGCGCACAAGGCGGGCGAGCAGCTCAACGTGTTCGACAAGGGCCGCATGGAAGGACCCGACGCTGAAAGCACCACGCACGGCACCGTGCGCGCCGTCTGCGTGTCCAAGCGCAAGGGCACGCGCAAAACCGTGGTGGACGGCCCGGTGACCATCGAGGCGCATCACGGCGTCGCCGAGGACGCGCACGCCGGAGACTGGCATCGTCAGGTTTCGCTTTTGGCCTGGGAATCCATCGAGAAGGCCCGGGCACGCGGCCTGGACGTGAAGGAAGGCGATTTCGCCGAGAACATCACCACCGAGAGCATCAACCTCATGGCGCTGCCGCTTGGCACGCAGCTTAAAATCGGCGACGACGTGCTGCTGGAGCTGTCTCAGCAGGGCAAGGTATGCCACAAGAAGTGCGCGATCTTCTATCTGGCCGGCGACTGCATCTTCCCGCGCGAGGGTATCTTCTTCGTCGCCCTCGCCGGCGGCAAGATCAAGGCAGGCGACAGCATCGACGTGGTGAAGCTGGGCGACGGCACGTGCGAGTACACGCCGCAGGAGGCCTTGGACGAGCTGGCGAACACGCCGCGCTAAAGCCACGGCAGTGCGCTTTCCTGCATGCACGCAAGCGCCATCCGGCTTTAAGCGATGAAGCCACCTTGCTCGCCGCTAGCTTTCACGCTTCGGCCTATCCCTTTAACGCGAAAGGACCCGAAATGGATTTCCATTTCGGGTCCTTTCATGAGGGGCTCGGTTTACGCAAGCTCCCTATTCCGTTGCTACAGACCTTTGAACGCGGCGCGCACGGCGTCGATGACCTGGTTATCCGTCACCACGATTGCCTTATCACCGGGGAACAGCACCGTATCCTCGTTCACCACCTCCACGTTGTCGCTTGACGCGACCGCCGCGATGATGCTGTCGGGGGGCAGGGGGATGGCGCTTGCCAGCACGCCGGCGTCGTTAGAATGATGCCGCATGCGCGGGACGACCACCTCGGTCAGCATGACGTTGCCATGCGTCAGCGACGACACGACGCTCACGCTGCCCAGCAGCGTCTCCTCCTCGATAAGGTTGGCGATGAGCGTGGTGGACGACACGCACTCGATGCCCACCTCGTGGAAGATGCGCAGGTTCTTCGGGCTGTTCACGCGGGCGATGCAGCGCGGCACGTTGAACACGCGCTGGGCGATCTCGCACGAGACCAGGTTGTCGTCGTCCTGGCCCGTGGTTGCCACGAACACGTCCGCGCGGCGGATTCCCGCATCCTCCTGATACTTCGAATCGCAGCCGTCGCCGTGGATGACCAGGTAACGACCCTGCAAAACCACCGACAAGCGGTCGGCCGTTTCCAGATCCTCCTCGATGATGGTCACGTCGTTGCCGCTCTCAAGCAGCACGTTCGCCAGATATTCGCCGATTTTGCCGCCGCCGGCGATCACTACGTACATCAGCCAAACCTCCCCCGCTTCGCCATCGGGCAAGCGGAAACCGCGCTAATCTTGGATATACTTGCTGAATTGCTCGATGAGCTCATGGCGCACGCACGCCAGCACCGAGTCCCCGTTGTACAGGATGGACTCGCGCGTGGGAATGGAGCTGGCGCTGCCGTCGCCACGCTCGAACGCCACGATGCGGATGTCGTGATCGCGTTCCATCTCCGCAACGCGGATGGTGTTTCGCTCGGACCAGCTCAAGTCAAGGGAGAATCGCAGCACCTCGAACTCGCCGAACGTGTCCAGATGCGCACCGTGCCCGGAAACCACCTTGCTGAACACGTCTTCAGCCACCAGCGACGTGCCGCACACGTAATCGATGCCCAGCTGCATGTACGCACGCTCATGGTCGGGGTTGTACAGGCGCGCGATGACGTGGGGGACGCCGAACAGGCGGCTTGCCACCTCGCAACACATAAGGTTGGTGTTATCCAGCTGCGTCACCGCCGCCACGACGTCGCATTCATCGACGCCCGCCTTCTCCAGCGTTTCCTCGTCAAAACCCACGCCCTGAATGGTTGACCCGTTGAAGTTGCGCCCCAAATTAGCGAACGCGTCCACGTTGCGGTCGATCACGCACACGTTGCTGCCGTTGTCCGACAGCATATTGGCCAGCTGCGATCCCACGCGGCCGCAGCCCACCACGATGACGTTGCTCATGTGCAAATCCTTCCCAAAGTTCACGCAACAGGATAACGCAAAAGGCGGCCCGCAGGCCGCCTTCGCACTAGATCAGCTGCATTTGCGCAAGCGTTTTCGCGTACCAGTCCTCATAGGTTGGCGGACAGTACTTGTTGGCGTTCGCCAGGGAAATGGTGTACCCATAACCTCTTGCCAGGCCCTGCACGTGCGCATTGATGGATTCGCTCCAGCTTCCCCAGGACGTATCGCCCATCCAGCCCCACGCATTATGGCTACGGAAGCAATTGAGGCCCTTCGTGGACTCCGTGTTGGAAATGGCCGGGGAGAAACGCGGATCCACGCCGTTTTCCCAAGCCGCCTCGGCGAACGTGGCACCATAGCCCGAAAGCGGGCTTCCCGCCAGATACGCGTCGATGCGCAGCGTCCATTCGCCCACGAACTCCGCCTTGCTGACGTTCCAGTCGACCTCGGCCAGGCCCGTCAGGCCGGCGCCTTCGTCACGGGAAAGCTGGGCATCCCTGTTGGCAAGCGCAGCCTGCGTATGCGCCAGATCCTCGGCCCGCTGCGCCTCCTCGGCGGCGCGACGGGCGGCCTCCTCCTCGGCCTCGATGGCGGCGACGCCCTTCGAGATGTCGCGCGTTCCGGCGGCTGCCAATCGGGACGTTGCGGTCACGGAGGCGTCCGCAGCCTGATCGGACAGGGACTCCGCCGATGCCGACGCACTGCCCGGCGTGCTGACCTCGCTGATGCCGAACGTCTGCATATCATGGGAAACGCCACCGGCGGCGGTTGCGAATCCTACGCCCAGGCAACCTGCCAGCACGCACGATGCGCAAGCAAGGCCGACGATCTTCAGCGCCAGCCCGCCGGTGCGGTATGCATTGCGTTTCTTCAAACAAAACCTTTCGCTCGCAGCACACGACCAGACCGCCAGGGCGGCGACAGCTTGTTTTCGATTGTCGAAAGGATTTGCTGCCTGAAGGGCGATATGCTGTTCTGACAGGCATTATTGTACCGGAAGGCCCGAAACCGGCAAAATCTTGTGAAGGCGCCCTTCATCGTTTGTTCGATTGACAAGTAAAACATTTATATTTCCCCAGGTGGCTTCCCATAGCTTGGGCAAAACAAAAACACGAACAAGCGTACAGCATCCGACGAGCGGTGCCTTATGGAACGGAAACGGCCATGCGCGCTGCGCATGGCCGTTATGCAGACCTATCGGTTCAGTTAATCGAAGGGCAAGGGAAAACGATACTCGCGTCCCAGCGGCGTGCCGAAAGACAACTCGCGCAGCGGACCGGGCTCGAAAAGCAAGTCGAAACCGAGCACGCAGAACAACAGCACAAGCACTGCGGCTACCACGATAACGACAGGCCGGCGAACATAAACCCCCACAGCCAGCAAAACGGCCGCCAACGCGGGAAGGGGCCATAAATACTCGAACATCTTCGACAACGTGGTCCACGAGACGAACCCCATGCTCATAGGCAGCAGCGTCAACCCCGCCACGAACACGGAGACGCCCGCGAAAAACGCCAAAGCGCGCTCGCCTTCGCTGCCCGGCACGGCTATGCGCACAATGCCGAAGACCACCAAGGCCAACGGCCAGCATTGCCACCAGGCAACCCCGTGCAAAAAACCCGACACCGCAAACGATGCGCCCAACGAGGCCAAAAGGCAGCCGGCCGTAAGGGCGAGCACGATCCGAGCAGTCGAAGGGCCATCCCCTTCGCCGGCTTTCGCATCGCGAGGCCCAACGGAAGCGGTGTCCAGGCCCATCGCAGGCGCTTGGTCGCATCGGGCCTTCTCGGCCATAACAGGCGGCACAGGCGGCAGATGCGCCGCGCCCACATAGGGCACGGCATTCGCGCAGCGCCCCATTGCGGCACCTCGAGCGCGACGGCAGTCCACCGCGCCGAACGTATCGGAATGAACTGAATCAGGCTCCACCTTCACGGGCTTCACCTGCATGGGTCTTTTAGGAAGCACTGCCCAGAGCACCAGATACGCAAGGCCCGCAAGGCCGAGCGTCAACACGGCGAACGTCAGGAAAAGGATGCGCACGACCAGCGGGTCGACATCGAAACGCTCGGCGATTCCGGCGCACACGCCCCCTACCAGCGCATTGCGCGACCGGTACAGCTGGCGTGTTCGGCTCACTGCTCCTCCTGACCTGCCTTACCATCAGATGCTTGCAGGGCATCGTCGGAAACGCGCTCCACGCGCACCGCGAGAATGCGGCGACGCCGCATGGCGTGGATGGTGAAGCGGTAGCCGTCCTTCTCGAAGGAGTAGCCCATCTGCGGAACGGTATCCAGCATGCTGAGCACCCAGCCGGCTATGGTCTCGTAGTCCTCGGACTCGGCAAGCGGCCAACCCATCTCGACGGCGTCCTCAACGGGGAAACGACCGTCGGCAAGCCACACGCCGGGACCTTCCTGCTTCAGAATGGGGCGTTCGCGATCGGTTTCGTCCACGATCTCGCCCACGATCTCCTCGACGATGTCCTCGACGGTAATTAAACCATCGGTTCCACCATACTCGTCCACCACGATGGCCATCTGTTGCCGTTTCGTTTGCATTTCGGCCAGAAGCGGGAACACATCCTTCGACTCGGGCACGAACAGAGGCTCGAATGCGTAGTCGACGGCCAGGTTGTCGCCATGCCCATCAAGCACGGGAGGCACCAGATCCTTATAGTGGACCACGCCGACGATGCGGTCGATATCCCCCTGGAACACCGGGAGGCGCGAATAGCCCGTTCCCATCATGCGGTCAACCGCCTGACGCACGGTTTCGGTGTCCTCCACCAAGATCATGTCCACACGCGGCGTCATGATCTCGCCGGCGTCCATGTCGCCCAGGTCCAAGATCTCATGGATCATGCGCTTCTCGTCATCGAGCAGATCGTCGCTGTCCGCCACGAAATCCTTGATCTCATCCTCGGCAGACAGGGCCTGGCGCTTCGGTGCGCCTAAAAAGCCGAGAATGCCCTTCAGCCCCTTTTTGCCGTCGCCGTCTTCGTTTTTCCCGTTCATGCGCTAAAACCGCTCCTAGTGATAATTTCCTTTTGAGCTAGCCTACATGACATACAGCGCAATCGCCAGGAATTGCAGCACGCTTCCCGCCACAACCCATAAATGGAATATGGAATGCATGTACGGAATCTTCTTCAACACATAGAAGATGCATCCGACCGAGTAGCAAAGACCGCCTGCGACCAGCAGCCACAGACCCGCAGCAGGGATGGCTTGGACAAGCGCCGGCAAAAATCCCACGATGGACCAGCCCAGCGCAAGATAGAGCACAGCGGAAATCCAACGCGGGCGGAAAACCCAGAACGCCTCGCAGGCAACGCCTATCACGGCAAGGACCCACACGAACGCGCACAGCACGATACCGTTCGAATCGGCAAGCGAGATCAAGCAAAACGGCGTATACGAACCGGCGATGAACAGGTAGATGCAGCTGTGATCCAGCACTTTGAACACGCGTTTGGCCTTGTCGACCGCCAATGCGTGATACAGCGTGGACATGGTGTATTCCAGCAGCATGGTGAGCGTGTACACCAATGCAGCGAATAGCAAGATGCCGCCGCCGTGGCTTACCGCCTTCACCACAAGGATGGGAATGGCGGCGATGGCCAGAAGCGCGCCGATGCCGTGCGAAATGGAGTTGGCTATCTCCTCGCCCAGCGTGTACTCGCGCACGTTGCGCTTCCTGTTCGCCTCGTTCGCCGAGGTCTCCGCAGGCTCGTGGCGATGCGCCCGGGCCTTGCGCAGGTCGCGCGGCTTGAACTGCGACGGGGTCCAGGCATGGGAGGAGGCAGGTGTTGCAGGGTTTTTGCCGACGCCGGAAGGCATATCCGGCGATGCGGGGTATGTCATTTCAGTATCCATAGGCACCAGTTATACCATACGGACGGCATAACGGCTCCCGTATGCTGCGCACCTGTAGCGATGCGGCTGCGCAGCGGAAGCCAGCGTCTTGCAAGCGGCGTTATACTAGCAAATGGAACACCTGGCGCCAGGCGCCGCAGGACCTCGAAATCAAGGAGCGCACATGCAATACGACGAGCTGAAAGAACACATCAAGCAAGCCATGAAGGCACACGACAAGGTACGCCTGTCCATCCTTCGCCAAGTGCACGGCGAAATCAAGAACATCGAGGTGAACGAGCGCCGCGAGATCACGGAGCAAGACGTCGACGACATGACCAAACGCGTCATCAAGCAAACCAAGGAAACGCTGGAAGGCTCCATCAAGGCCGGCAACGACCAGGAGCGCACCGACACGCTTTCCGCTCAGGTGAAGATGCTCGAAGAGCTGCTGCCCCAGCAGCTGGCTGGCGAGCAGCTTTCCGCACTTATCGACACCGTGCTGTCCGAAACGGGCGCAACCACGAAGAAGGAGATGGGGCGCGTCATGGGCGAGCTCACCAAGCGCACCGGCGGCAACTTCGACAAAGCCGCGGCCGCGAAGGAACTGCAGGGCAAACTGGCCTAGCAAAGCGCCGATAAGCGGACAGGAGAACGCCGCCCGCAATGCAGACGGCGAAAACGAACGGGGTCGAAAGCGCACATCGCCTTCGACCCCGTTCACGTATGGTTGCTTCGACCCCGTTCCGCATTGCAGCTTCGCAGCGCTCGGCCGCCTCCGGCAGCCACGCCAGCTCCGCATCGCGGCTTAAGGACGGCCACCTTCTCGACAACGGTCACTCCGCAGCAGCCTTTGATCGAAACGCTTGGCGGCCTTCTCGGCTGCAACCGGCCCCAAACCTCTATTCGAAATGCTCGGCGGCCTTCTCGAGCTGCTCGATGATGTTGATGCTCTGCGGGCACATGGCCTCGCAGGCGCCGCACTGGATGCAGTCGCTCGCACGGCCCGGCACCGCCTGCCAGCTATATTGCTGCTTGGCGAACTCGGTGTTCTCCGTTTGAACCTCCAGGTTCAGCAGGTTCATGATCTCGGGAATGGCAACCTGTTGCGGACAGTCCTTCACGCAGTAACGGCAATTGGTACACGGCACCGTGGGCATAGCGGCCAACACTTCGCGCGCTGCATCGAGCGCTTTCTGCTCCTCCGGGGAGAACCCGCCGCCGTGCTCATGCCATTCGGCGATGTTCTGCCTCATCTGATCGGGCGTGGACATGCCGGAAAGCACGGTGAGCACGCCGGGCTGGTTGTAGCAGAAGCGATACGCCCACGACGCCTGACTCAGATCAGGGCGCGCCTCCAGCAGCGGCGCCGCAACGGCTGCCGGCAAATCGACCAAACGTCCGCCACGTGCGGGCTCCATGATCACCACCGGCTTGCCGTGCTTGCGGGCAACCTCCATGTTGCGACGCGATTGCACCACGGGGCTTTCCCAGTCCAGATAGTTCACCTGCAGCTGGATGAAGTCCACCTCGGGATGATCGTTGAGCAGCTGGTCGAGCGTTTCCGCACCGTCGTGCATGCTGAAGCCCACGTTGCGGATCTTACCGGCGGCCTTCATCTCCTGCGCCCATTCCCACATACCGAAGTCGTCGAACTTCTTCGTACGCTCGCCGCCAACGTTGTGCAACAGGTAATAATCCACGTAGTCGGTGCCCAACCGCTCAAGAGACGTGTCCAGGCACGCCTTGGCGGTTTCGGCATCAGGCAACGCCCAGGCGAGGCACTTCGTAGCAATAGTAAAGCTATCACGCGGATAACGCTCCACCAGAGCCTCGCGCAACGCCACCTCGGAATACCCGTCATGGTAGACGAACGCGGTATCGAAATACGTGCCCCCGGCGTCCATGAACAGGTCGACCATCTCCTTGACCTGATCGATATCGATGGCGGTGACATCCTTGGGGTCGGTAAGCGGAAAGCGCATGCAGCCGAAGCCCAGCTTCGGCACGGTGTTGTTCTCTACAGTCATCGAATGCTCCTCTCGTCTCATTCGATGGTAAAGGCTAGAGCGCACTTCAGGTCAAGGGCGGTTTCAAACAACGGCGAAAACCATCGCCCGCGCAAAAGCCTACCTGTCGCGCACCTCATCCGCGTCCCACACCAACGTGGTTATGCTGTGCCCCGCCGCCTTGCACTCCGCCGTGAACACCCCCTCCGATACCAGGAGCTTTCGCGGCCTGGCGTGGCGATTCAGCACGACCAGCGCACGCGACCCATCGGGGCGCAGGAAGCCCACCGTCTCCAGATCGTCGGTATAACGCGAGGTCAGGAAGCGACGGGAGCCTACCGGCGCAAAACGCGAGAAGTGCGCCATATAGAAGAACGATCGATTTGCCACCAACTCGCGCTTATCGCGATCGTACATCAACGGCGCTTCGCAGAAGTTTCGGGCACGGTTCGGCCCACCCTTCTCATTGAGCAGCAGATTCCAATCAATGAATCCGGCAGCGCCCGCGTTCAGGCTGCCTATGATGGCATGTGCATACTGCTCCGCCTTGCGCTCCTGCGTGGCCTTGCGCTCTTCGCCCCGCGTGTACTCCACGCAACCTTCGGTGAACAGCAGCTCCTTGTCCGGCCAGCGCCGCGCCACCTCGCCCACCTGCTCGAAATGATCGCCCGCATACCAATGGAACGCAACACCTGCAAAGGCATCGGAGGCCACCGTGCCCTCGGCTCGCCAGCCGGCGGCGGCAAGCGGCAGCTTCCCCGCCCGATCCACCGGAGCCCCGAAGGTTGACTGGACGCGCGACAATATCTTGTCGGTGTTGTGATCCCAGGCGAACAGCTTGACGTCGCCGTGACCCGACGCATCCAGGGCCGGACGCAGGTACGCCGCCGCAAACTGAGCTTCCTCTTCCGCACTGAACAGGCACGAATCCCACGCCTGGCTTGCCATGGGCTCGTTTTGCACGCTCATACGGCTTATGCGCACGCCCTCGCGCGCATACGCATCCACATATTTCGCCAACACCTCGGCCCACGCCTCATACTGCGAGCGACGTAGCTTTCCGCCCCCATTCATGCGGCGGTTGGTCTTCATGAACGCCGGCGGGCTCCAAGGGCTTGCAAACAACTGCAACCGCGGATTCACCGCAAGCCCGCACTTGATGAACGGAAGCAGCAGCTGCCTATCGCGGCTAATAGTGAACGACCGCAAGCTGGAATCGAAGGGCCTGACATACGAGTAGTTGCTCAACGCGAAATCACAGCTTTGGATATGCGTGCGGCATAAGCTGTATGCATTCCCACCAGCAGCCGGATCGCCGTCTTTCGCCCCTCCGAAGCACAGCAGCAGAAAACGATCTTGCAGCTCGGGAGGCATCAAAGCGAACACGTTAGCCGCCGCCTCCGTGAATGCGCCACCGAACCCCGAGATACGCTGATATGCCACATCAGGGCGGCAAGTGATCAAATTGAATTCGGCATTGGGATTACGCGTGAACTTCAGCTCGTCCTGAGACAGCGTATTGTTCGCATCTGTGACATAGCGCTTCATGATGGCTACTCTTCGGGTTCCAAGGCGCCCGCCAGCACCTGCATACGGGACTCGACTTCTTCGATGATCCGACTGCAATCCTTCAGTTCGCTGCTTGCATCGATACCCTGTACTTCGCTGACGGCTTTGTATTTCAAATCGTGCTCCAGGCTTGCCCAGAAATCCATCGCCAGCGTTCTCAGCTGAATCTCCACGGGAATGGATTCCTTCTTATCCATGAAGAACACGGGGATGCGCGCAATAACGTGAAGGCTGCGATACCCGTTCGGCTTCGGCGAGGCGATATAGTCCTTCACCTTCACGATCTCAAGATCGTCTTGACGGTTAAGCAGCTCGAACAAGCTGTATACGTCCTGGATATAGGGGCAGATAACGCGGATGCCGGCAATATCGAGGATATAGCGCTCCATGTTCTCGAGCGTTGCCTCATACCCGTAACGTCCAATCTTCTCGTAGATGCTCGCGGGCGTTTTCAAGCGGCTTTCAATATGATGGATGGGGTTGCGATGCTTCTTCAGGTTCAAATCCTGGTCCAGAATCTCCAGGCGAACCTGCATCTCCCTCATCGCAGCCCGGTACTTCTGCATGATCGACTGGGTCTCCACGCTAGCCCGATGCAGCTTTTCCATGCTCTCCGAGGTCATATACAGATTCCCATTCATATCGAATGCCGAAAGATCGGGCACGTTCGGGATGGGCAATTGCTTTGCGGCATCTTCCTTCACGGTACGGCCCTGCAGCCTTTCCGCGGTTTTAAAATCGGGTTCACCGGTCGCGCTCATGGGCTTGCTCCTTCTCCGCACCCCATCGATGCGGTATATCTACGATTCACGCAGTTCGCGCTTTTAAAATATGCGCCGCAGGCCAAAGGGCTTGCGGCGCATGCTATCAATCGAAACCATGGTAGCGCACGGAAGGCAAGGTTTACAGAGCGGCAAGGGCTTTCTTACCGTTCCGTTACCACAGCCAGTTCCCCATCCCGTCGATCGCGCTTAATCGCGCAAATCGGCCTTCACCTGCTCCCACAAGCGGTTTTGCTCCTCGCAGGTCATATCCTCAAGGCGCACGCCCTGCTCAAACGCCGACCGCTCCATGGCAGACCAGCGCGTCCGGAACTTGCGGCAGCTAGCACGCAACGCGTTCTCGGCGTTCACGCCCATGCGACGGGCAACGTTCACCATGCTGAACAGCACATCGCCCAGTTCCTCCTCTACATGAGCGATGGCCTCGGGGTCGCCTTCGACCTTGCCGTTAGATGCCTTCGGAGCTTGGTCGTATGCCTCATCGAGCTCGTCGATTTCGCTTCGAACCTGGTCCCACACATCTTCGAGCGTATCCCACTCGAATCCGGCCGCAGCCGCCTTGCGCGAAATCTTCTGCGCCTGCATAAGGGCGGGGAAGCTTACCGGCACGCCATCCAGCAACCCCGCGGGCAGCTCGTCTCCGCTTTCTTCACCAGCCTGATCCGCCGCCTGCTTTTCCTGGAGCTTCACCTTGTCCCACAGGCTCAACACCTCAGAGGCGCCGGCCGCCGCCTCGTCCCCGAACACGTGAGGGTGACGTCTGACCATCTTTGCGTCCACGTCCGCTGCAACGTCCTCGATATCGAACTCGCCCGCATCGGCCGCTATCTGACTTTGCAGCACCACCTGCAACAGGACATCGCCCAGCTCCTCGCGCATATGGGAAACGTCACCCATCTCGATGGCATCGACCGCTTCATACGCCTCTTCGATCATGTTGTGAGCGATAGACGAATGCGTCTGCTCACGGTCCCATGGGCAGCCGTCTGGCGCACGCAACGCCGAAATCGTTGCCACGAACCGGTCGAACGCGGGATGCTGTTCAGGATGCGCCGCCCGCTCAAGCGCATTCTCATGTTGCGATGCCGACATACCATGCTCCTTCGTCGAGTTATCTATTTGCAAGAGTATACCCTTCAACACAACGAGACCGCCAAACCTCGGAGACCGCGCCCGCATCTAAGGGATACAGTTTTCACGACTTGCCAAGGAACCCAGACCGGCTTTTCTGCTACGGCGCGAAAACCGCACCTTTCCTCGACACAAAGTAACGGAAGCTTCGTTTTAACGTGTAGCAGGCCGCAATGCACCCTTAAAGAGCCAATCGAGCATTCCCGATATTCCCGCATAAGCTCACCTCATGGATTGAGACAACAGAGCTCAGGCCATGAGCCTTTTATTGATTCGATCCTCGTTGCCACAGGTCTCGTTTTGCACCTAACAAAACGACCGCAACCCTATCCCTCCCCCGCTTGCCAGTCCGTCCGTCTTTTCACCCGTCGCCTCGTCTTAGCGCTTAGCTTCTCCAGGGTTTCCGCCAAACTGCCGTCCTTACGCACGCTGCCGAGCCGCCGCCCCATCGCGCCCTACTGCAGGTTCCGCGCACTTGCTGCGCATCTTTGCGGCCATCGGGTATGATTGACCCCAAGCAACATCGAACAGGAAGAACGACTCATGATCATCAACGTCAGCACCATAGACGACCCCCGCCTTGACGCATACGCGCGCCTGACGGAGGTGCAATTGCGAAACAAGCTCGAACCCGAGAAGGGCATGTTCATCGCCGAGTCATCGAAGGTCATCGAACGCGCCGTCGCAGGTGGCATGCAGCCGCTGTCGCTGCTGATGGAGGAGAAGTTCCTTCCCGGCATGAAGCCCATCATCGAGCAAATCAAGCAACGATACCCGGATTTCGATCTTCCGGTGTTCATACTCCCGCATGGCGAACTCAAGCAGCTGACCGGCTTTGAACTCACCCGCGGTGCGCTCGGGGCCTTCCAGCGCCCCATCGCCGCAAGCGTTGAAGAAGTATGCCGCGACGCCCGAAGAGTAGCCGTGCTCGAAGACATCACGAATCACACTAATGTCGGAGCCATCTTCCGCAGTGCAGCCGCGCTCGGAATAGATGCAGTGCTCGTCACGCAAGCCTGTTACGACCCGCTCTATCGTCGAGCGGTACGCGTTTCCATGGGAACCGTATTCCAAATTCCCTGGGCCCGTATCGGCGCTGATTCGGGGGCTACGGGAGCAGGCTCATGGGCACATGACGGGATTCCTCTTCTGCACAGCCTTGGGTTCAAGACCGCTGCGTTAGCGCTGTCAGATAATTCAATCGCTATCGACGACCCACAACTTGTCAGCGAAGAACGCCTTGCCCTGGTGCTAGGAACCGAAGGCGACGGCTTGGCGGCAAGCACTATTGCGCATTGCGACTACACCGTGCGTATCCCCATGGCACACGGAGTCGACAGCCTCAACGTAGCGGCAGCAAGCGCTGTTGCCTTCTGGGAGCTGCGCGCAAGGTAGAAAACCGCGCACTCGCCAATACGCAAATACCCGCAAGCGTGATCTGAAGCCTGTGCTCAATGCAATGCGCCCTTAACAGCCTTTCGGCGAATGCGCCCCATACAGGAAAATTGGCCGTATGCGAATATTCGCATACGGCCAATCATAATTCGAATGAGAATCTTGAGGCTATTTTACAACCAGCACAGGAACCTTAGCTCCAGCAAGCACCTTATGACTAACGCTGCCCGTATACTCTTTCAAACCGGAAAGCCCCCTGTTTCCGATCACAATCAGGTCATAACCGCGCTGATCCGCAAGTCGAAGAATCTCGCTAGCAGGATTGGTACCGGTAAGCAAGAGTGAGTCCGTGCGAACTGAAACATCATCGCCCATATCATCTGCGGCAGCCGCCAACAAATCTTCGCCGTCGGAGATCATCAAGTCCAAAATACTTTGGAAGCTGGCCATCTGATCAGAATTCAGCATCGGAATAGGCACCACATAGACAAGGTCAATATGGGCATTCGGATTTGCCGCAGCCAATTCGGATGCGGTCTTGAGCGCCTTCTTAGAGCCCTCAGATTCATCGAACGCAACAAGCATCTTATCAACAGCCATAATGGATCTCCTCCCTTGCAGCCCATAGAAACAGTCTGCAAAATTGCGAGCATTCACTCCAATCCCTAATCAGAAGTATAGTCCACCCACCATCCACGTTTCATACACAATTAGGTAACAGCCGAAACCGCGAACCTGCATTGTTCCAAAACAGCCGCACGGAGAAAGGCCAAGCATCCAACAAACGCTTCTCGACTTCAAAACGCAGAAAGTCCCGCAGAGGGGATCCTTCTCTGCGGGACTTCGGCGCATGCGATGCGCGCCGCCCCGCGAACCGCGGGACGGCCCCTGAACACGGAAAGGCCCGCAAAGGATATCGCCCTGCGGGCCTTCACGGCGCGTGCGGCGCATTCCGCGCATCTCCTCGCGCGCGGGACCGCGCGCAAAAAGAAAAGCGCCCTCCGCGAGCGCGACGCCCTGCCCTCCCGCAGCCTTGCGCTGCAGTACTCTCGGCGAAGGCGGGCTTAACTGCCGGGTTCGGGATGGGACCGGGTGATCCCCGCCTCTGTGGT